>CACNKX010000020.1 GCA_902621165.1 uncultured Alphaproteobacteria bacterium | reverse complement strand
TTTTAATTATTATATCAATTATTTTTGGTACTCTTATGGGTACATTTATAAAATTAGCTCAAGAAGAATTAAATGTATTTACTACTGGTTTTTTACGTTTTTTCTTTGGATTTTTAATCATCACCCCTTACATTCTAAAAACAAAATTTGAAGTATTTAGTACAAAAAATTTAAAAATTCATATTTTACGGTCAGCACTAAACTTACCTGCAATGCTACTTGGTTTTGCAGCTTTAGCTATGCTTCCATTAGAGAAAATGACAGCCATTCATTTTATAGTTCCTATCATTGTTACAATTTTAGCTGTGATATTTTTAAAAGAAAAAATCTATTTATATAGGTCAATTGCATTAGTGATGGGTTTTCTAGGAATGTTAATAATATTGCGACCCGGTATTATAGACATTTCTATTGGAATATATATGGCGCTTATTTCATCGCTAATTTGGTCAGTAGTTATAATTTTAACTAAAAAAGTATCTAAGGATGATAGCGCTATAACAATATTATCACACCAGTATGTTTATATGAGTCTTTTTTCATTTCCATTAGTTATATATTTTTGGGATCAGCCAAGCTTAAAAACAATTATTTTTATATTATGTGCTGCAATGTCAGGAACTATATTACATATTGCATTAAATCATGCATATAAATTAGTTGATGTAACTATGACTCAACCTTATTCATTTTTAGGATTAGTAGTTTCATCAATAATTGGATATTTTGTCTTTAGTGATAAACCTGATTTTTATACCTGGTTAGGTGCCTCTGTAATTTTTTGTGGTGTGCTTCTAATTTCTTACAGAGAACTTCAATTAAATAAAGAAATTACAAGAAAGAGATTAAATATTAATTCATAATATTAATATTTAACATCGTTAGATTAAGTGTATTATTAGTAAATGCAAAATAATTATTTTTATAAATGGATAGATAGTAACAAAGATGATGAAATAAATAGTTTCAAAGAATGTATCAATTCATATATTTATTTTAAGAAAGATGCTTTTTATAAAACTAACAAATTAATTAAAAAAAAACCAGAATTTAATGCTCCAAAATTATTAAAAATAGTTTTATTACTTTTTTCTAGAGATGTACAAAAAATTTCATTAGCTAGAGAAACATTCAAATCAATTTCCACTGATGAAGTAAATGAATATTTTCATCAATATTTAGAGATAGTAAATCTCTGGATTAAAAATGATTTAAAAAATTTATTAAATAAGTTGGAATTAATTATAAAAGATAATCCCAAAGATATTTTTGCAATCAGATTATTTCATTTTAATAATATTTTCTTGGGTATTGATAGTAAATTTTTAAATAAACATGAAGAAATACTAAGTAAGTGGTCTGAAAATGATAAGCATTATAATTTACTATTAGGGATGACTAGCTATGCTTTTGAAGAAAATAATTTAATTGATAAAGCTAAGCTTTTAGCTTTAAATTCACTAAAACAATCATCAAATGATTTATGGAGTTGGCATGCTCTTTTGCATGTACACGATAATGAGAATAATAACTCAATTAACAACAATGATAATTTCAATAAAATTAATTGGTCAATTTACGGGCCAATAAAAAGACATATATGGTGGCACCAATCATTAATATTATTCTACAATCAAGAATATGAGAAAAGTTTAAAACTATTTGATAATTATTTCTCTTCTTCAGAAATTTTTTATTTAGATTTTTGTAATGCTTGTTCTTTTTTATTAAGACTTCATTACAAAGGAGTGGATGTTAAAAAAAGAATGGATAAATTAAAAGATTATGCTGAATATTTTAAAAATCAACACATACTTCCATTCATTGATTATCATCTCATTTTTTATTACTTATACTATAATGACCAAGGTTATTTTCAGCAACTTGAAGAGAGAATGGAAGAAAATTATTTAGAAAATTCTTTTAAAGAAAATTATATTAATTACTTAAAGCCAATCATTCACAGTATGAAAACAAATGAATTATTAAACGAAAATATAATTAAATCACAATTTAAATACCTTGGAGGTAGTTTTGCTCAACGAGAACTTATTTTTTTAAGTTTAATCCAAAATACAAAATATGAAAAAAATAAATCAGATTTAATATCTGAATATAATGATTATAAATCAGTATCAAAATTATATGTATAACTCTAAATTGTTGGAAGAAA
>CACNKX010000019.1 GCA_902621165.1 uncultured Alphaproteobacteria bacterium | reverse complement strand
ATATATTATTATATAATGCAACTTTTATAATAAAAGAACCAAATACAAAAACACACGTAAGTTGGCATCAAGATCTAACATATTGGGGTTTTGATAATAATGAAAAACAAGTAAGCGCATGGTTAGCTTTATCCAAAGCTAATGATCAAAGTGGTTGCATGCAAATGATTCCAGGTTCCCATAAAAAAGGATTTTTTGAACATCATTCAACTGAAGATAAAAATAATGTTTTATCTAGAGGTCAAACTGTAAAAGATATTGATACAAATAAAGCAGTATCATGTCCGTTAGAACCCGGTGAAGTTTCTTTTCATCATGGTCTAACATTACACGCATCTCAACCTAATTCTAGTAATGACAGAAGAATAGGATTAAATTTTCAATTTATTTCTACTGATATGAAACAACTAAAAAGCAAAAATGATAGTGCTATTTGTGTAAGAGGAGAAGATAAGTATAAAAATTTTAAGACAGATCAAGTAGCTAAAGATGACTTTGATCATGAGGCTTATCAACATCTTTTAGTATTAAATAATCATTATAATGAAACAATAAGAAAAAATTAATATTTATTTATTAGAATCTGAAATAAGAGATCTAAAAATTAACTTCTATTTAATCAAATCATATGAATGTTTTATCTGGAATTAGTATCGGATTTATTGGTTACACGATATTTGTCATTTTAGATACAATAATTAAAAAATACCTAGTTAATGAATATTCTGTTTTTCAAATAAATTTTTATATTTGTCTTTTTAGCTTTATACCAACACTATTAACTCTTTATATTCTAAATAAATGGAGCTCACTAAAAAATGATATTATTCATATACAGCTTCTTAGAGGATTATTTGGATTAATTTCAGGGGCTTTAGTAGTTTATTCATTTATAGAACATGCATTTAGTGAAATTTACCCAATATTATTTAGTGCTCCATTAATGATAACAATGTTATCCCATTTTTTTTTAGATGAAAAAGTTGGTATTAGAAGATGGTCAGCGGTAACAGTTGGATTTATTGGTGTATTAATAGTTAGTAGACCTGGCACTATTCATTTTTCATTAAGTCTATTTGGTTTATTTTTTTCCGCATTACTAATGGCGATAAATATTACTTTAGTAAGAAAGTATTCAAATAATCAATCATCAATAGCATTTACTTTTTATGCTTTTTTATCTGCAACTATTTTAAATGGATTACTTAGTTTTAATAGCCACATCGCATTATCTTTTAATGATCTAATGATACTTGTTTTTTGTGGTATTATTTGTGGAATAGGGGGTAATTGTTTAACAATCGCCTCAAAATTTTTAGAGTCTAGTGTTTTTGCTCCTATTCAATATACACAATTAATTTCTGGAGCAATTTTAGGTTATTTATTTTTTGCTGATATTCCAGATATTTATGAAATTATAGGATCATTAATTATTGTTGGTAGTGGAATTTATATAATAATTAGAGAAACAAAAATAGGGGTTAGGCCATATATTAAAGAAGATTCAAGATTTCGTGACCAATTTAATAGAGGTCACTAAATTAATAATTATTAATCAAAACTTTGTGATAATATTTTAATAGCATAAAATTATTATGAAAAATTTATTAAACAATAAAAATCCAATAACTTTACTAATTTTATCATCAATAGCCATGCCTATCGCTTTTAGTACTTGGATGGTTTTATTAAATAATTTCTCAGTTGAAAGAGCAAGTTTTACTGGAGTTGAAATTGGAATACTTCAAAGTATCAGAGAGATACCTGGCTTCCTAGCATTTACTATTATTTTTTTATTGTTCTATTTTAAAGAGCAATATTTTGCTATTTTTTCTTTAGCCTTAACTGGTTTTGGTGTTGCAATTACAGGTTTCTTACCAACTGTTTATGGTTTGTATTTTACAACAATTATTATGAGTACTGGCTTTCATTATTGTGAAACGGCCAAAAATTCTTTGAGTTTACAATGGCTTTCAAAAGATGAAGCTCCACCAGTTCTGGGAAAATTAATAGCTATTAGCTCAATTACGTCTTTATTTTTGTATTGTATAATTTGGAGTTTATTAGAAATCTTTAATTTAGATTATAAGTATATATTTTTAATTGCAGGATTAATTTGTATTCTTATTTCCATACACCTTTTTATATCCTTTCCTTTTTTTGAAATCAAAAATAAACAACATAAAAAAATAATTCTAAAAAAAGAATATTCTCTTTACTATATTTTAATTTTTTTATCAGGTGCTAGAAGACAAATTTTTGTTGTTTTTGCAGCTTTTTTAATGGTAGAAAAATTTGGATATTCAGCATCGCAAGTTACTTTACTATTTTTGGTTAATTATATTTTTAATTGGTTTTTTGCAGAACGTATTGGCAAATTAATAAATATATTTGGTGAGAAAAAATGTCTTATATTTGAATATATTGGACTCGTTGTAGTTTTTACATCTTATGCATTTGTGACCAATGCTTATGTTGCAGCAGGTTTATATATTATTGATCATATGTTTTTTGCATTAGCTATTGCAATTAATACATATTTTCAAAAAATTGCTGATCCAAAAGATATTGCAAGCACTGCAGGTGTTTCATTTACTATTAATCATATAGCTGCAGTATTTATCCCAGTAATTTTAGGATTTGTTTGGATTAATTCTCATTCAATAGTTTTTTTAATTGGATCTTTGTTTGCTCTACTATCTTTAATCGCTTCATTTTTTTTACCTAATAATTTATCAAAGATTATTTTAGATGAAAGTAATTTAAAAAAAGTAAGAGTATAATTTACTCACCTATATAACTAAGAATTATTTTTCTTTTGTATTTACTGTACCTGTGTTCAATTAGATATATTCCCTGCCACATCCCTAATTTCATTTCTTTATTGTTTATAGGAATTGTTAATGAGGTTTGAGTAAGCATAGATTTTATGTGAGCAGGCATATCATCATCTCCTTCATAACCGTGTTTATATAATGAAGCATCTTCAGGAACTATTCTTTGAAAAAAAGA
>CACNKX010000018.1 GCA_902621165.1 uncultured Alphaproteobacteria bacterium | reverse complement strand
ACGATATTAATTTTTCTAATTTATACTTACAAAAAATCTTTTCTTAAATCATTTTATCTAATTGGTGTGCCAGGGATAATCTATGCTATTCTCTATGCTATAACTCATATTTGTTTTGTATATTCAATTCAAAATACTGCTGTAGCTAATACATTAGTTCTAATTGCATCAGCTCCTATTTTTGCTGCATTATTTTCAGTTTTTATACTTAAAGAAATACCTAGTCTTTTTACATGGATAGTGATTTTAATTGCTATGCTTGCAATGATAATAATTGGAATAGGAAGCTTTACAACTACGGGATTATATGGAGATATTATGGCTCTCATTGTAGCAATTGGAATGGGTTTTAGTATGGTTCTTGTTAGATTATTTAAAAATAAAGATTTGGTACCTGCATGTTTATTAGGATGTTTAATATCAGCTCTTTACGCTCTACCATTTGGAATTAACTTTGATTTAAATAATGATCAAATTTTATTTCTTTTCATAATGTGCTTATTAATACTACCTATTCCATTTATGATTTTAACAATTTCTCCTAAATTTGCTCCAGCACACGAAGTAGCTCTAATATTTTTATTAGAAAGTGTTTTAGGTACTGCTTGGGTTTGGTTTGTTATAAATGAAATACCTCCTCTAAATACAATTATAGGAGGAGCCTTACTGCTTGGATCTGTTACAATATTTATTTATCAAACAACTAGAAAAACTAATTAGTTTTTTTAATCTCTCTTCTTTCTCTAATAAAAATATAAATACCGCTAAAAACAATCAAAGATAATCCTAAATAAATCCAAATATCAGGCAAATCACCGAAGAGGGCATAGCCAACAAGTATATTTGTGGAGATCTCAAAATAACCCAAAGGAGCTAGTTTAGAAGCTTCTCCAAGTCTTAAAGAAAGAATTATTAAAAAATGTCCTAAAGTTCCAATTGAAGCTAATGAGATAAGTAATAATAATTGTCTTAAATCTAAATTTATCCAGTAAAAAGGAACAACAAGAGATATAAAAATACAACCTACGATACCCGTAAAAAGCAAAGTAACAACAGCACTATCTGTAAAAGATAATTTTCGAGTATAAATTATGTAAAAAGCATATGAAATTCCTGCTGCAATAGCTGAGAAAGATGCGAAATTAATTTCTATAAAACCTGGTCTTATAATGATCATAACACCAAAAAACCCAATCAAAACTGCAGTCCATCGATGAATTCCAACTTTTTCTTTTAAATAAAAAATTGATAATATTGTCACTATTATTGGAGAGATAAATGCAAGGGTCAAAGCTTCTGCTAAAGTTATAACTGAAATTGCATAAAAGAAAAAAACGGTAGATAAAAATAAAAAAAAACTTCTAAATAGCTGTACTGAAATTGTTTTAGGAAAACTAATTTCTTTTCTAAAAAATATAAATGCTAGTGGAAAACTAATTAAAAGCATAAAAAAATATCTACCCCAAACAACTTGTATGAAATGTATTTCTGAAGATAGATATTTTGCAATACCATCCATGAAAGGTAGTAACAGCCAACCTGATATATTAAGAATATATGCTAACATTAATTTTATTTAAAAGATGATGGATCACAAATCTTACAAATTAAATCTCCAATTGATTTTTTTAGGATTATAAGTTTGATAGAAAATGTCTTTTGCAGAAATATTATTTTCAGATAAATATTTTTCTATTTCCCAATAATACCTAAAACATTTTGAACATTGTGCAGCATTTTCTTTATGTGATGGTTTATATACTTCATTCCAAAGTTTGGACATTTCATTTTGCTTATCAGGAGAAATATTTTCTGAAATAATTGATGGAATATCCATAAAACACTTAGCGCATTGTATTTCAGATGTTACATTTTTATATGGTTCATCTTTATAGTTTTTTCCTATAGTAGTTTTACCAATATATTTATCTGAACTACAATTTGGACAAAAAAAATTGATTTTATTGTTAAGCATTTTATTCTATGAATAAATTTTCATAACATTTATAAATAAAGAATAGAATTATTATTTATAATGAACCTAAATCTTTCATATCTATTTATCTTTTTTTGGAGTAGTGCTTTTATAAGTGGTCAATTTATTGTGCAATCAGCAAGCCCTTTTGCAGCACTGTGTTTTAGGTTTTGTATTGTAAGTGCATTTTTTTTAATTTTTTCTATTATTTTTAGGGAAAGAATAAGAATAAATCGAAATTTAATCTTTCAAGCTATGATTACTGGAATTCTTTTTCATGGATTTTATTTAGGTGGAGTATTTTTTTCCTATTCTATGGGACTTACTGCAACATTATCTGCGTTAATTGTATGCCTCCAACCTATTTTAACAAATATTCTAAGTGGACCTATTTTAAAAGAAAAAGTTACTGTTACGCAATGGATAGGAATATTTTTTGGTTTTTTAGGCACTATATTAGTTATAGGTTATGATATTGGAACAGAAATCCCAACAATAGGTGTTATTGCTTCTATTGTTGCACTTTTAGGAGCAACTTCAGCTACTATTTGGCAAAAAAAATTTACTCATGAAATAAGTCTTTCAGTTAATAATTTTTACCAAGCATTAAGTGCTGGAATATTTTTATTTATAATTTCACTTTTTTTTGAAATATCATTTATTAATTTTGATACACGTTTTATTTTATCAATTTCTTGGCAGATCATTATGGTATCCTTTGGAGCTTATGCAATTTTAATGTACTTGATAAAAAATGGAACAGCTTCTAAAACATCGAGTCTCTTCTTTCTAGTACCTCCAACTACAGCTGTAATGGCTTGGTTTGTATTAGGTGAAAAATTATTATTAATAGATATTATAGGGTTGTTAATTTGTACTTTTGGTGTTTATATAGCAACTCGAACCAATGTGAGTAAAAATGTATATAATTCTTAAAACACTAATCAGTGCAATTATAATTGTTGCTGTTTCAGAAATAGCTAAAAAATATACTTGGACTGCCGCAATTATTGTTTCTTTACCATTGACTTCACTATTGGCATTTGTTTGGTTGTATTGGGATACAAAAGACTATCAAAAAGTTATAGATCTCTCTTATAGCACAATTGTTATGACTGTACCTTCAATAGTATTTTTTATTGTTTTACCAATACTTTTAAAATTTAAACAAAACTTTGTTTTCTCTCTAATAGTTTCAATAATTAGCACTGCAATTGCTTAT
>CACNKX010000017.1 GCA_902621165.1 uncultured Alphaproteobacteria bacterium | reverse complement strand
CATGAAAATATTGATTATTTAAAATTAAAAAATAATAAAATCATCTTAAATAAAATTAATCAAATTGCTAAAAAAAATAAGGTTTTATTAAATCCAACTTTTGATGTAGTAGATCTTACGAAAATTAAAAATATACAAAAAAAACTTAAGATAAAACTATGAAAATAGATGGAAATGAAATTAAAGTCGGAAATATTTTAGAAATTAATAACAAACTTTGGAAAGTTTTGAAAACCCAGCATACTCAACCAGGAAAGGGTGGTGCCTACTTGCAAGCTGAACTTAAAGAAATAAGGGAAGGTACTAAAATGAATAGTAGGTTTAGATCATCAGAAACAGTGGAAAGAGCTATCCTTGATGAAAAAGAATTTCAATATCTTTATGATGATAATAATAATTTTATATTCATGGATAAACAAACTTATGAACAAATAGAACTTGGCTCAGACATATTAACTGAGGATCAATCAAAATTTTTAGTTGAGAATAGTAATGTTATTATTAATTTTTATAATGAAAAACCGGTCGGCATTGACTTGCCTGATACTGTAGAATTAACTGTTATAGAAACTGAAGGTGTTGTAAAAGGTCAAACAGCTGCTTCATCATATAAACCAGCTACTTTAGAAAAGAATATTAAAACATCTGTACCGCAATTTATTGCAGTTAATGATAAAATAGTAATAAGTACAATTGACGGTAGTTATATCGAAAAATCAAAAAATTAATGCAGCCTGCTGTAATTAATATTTTTGAAAAGGCAGTAAAAAAAGCTGGTAAAATTTTATTAAGAGATTTTGGAGAATTAGAAAATTTACAAATACAATCTAAATCAGTTGGAGACTTTGTAACAAATGCAGATATTAAAGTAGAAAAAACACTTTTAGAAACTCTAAAATATTATTATCCAGATTATACTTACATAACTGAAGAAACTGGTGAAATAAAGGGTGATGAAAACACCATTATTATTGATCCCATTGATGGAACATCTAATTTTATTCATGGAATACCTCATGTTGGAATAATCGTTGCCAAAATGACAAATGATGAAATCACAGACGGTGTGATTTATAATCCAATTTTAAACGAATTTTTTTGGAGTTCTAAAGGTAAAGGTTCGTGGTGTAATAATAGTAGACTTAGAGTGTCAAACAGGCAAATTTTTTCAGATTGCTTGATCGGCACTGGGCTTCCGTTTGGAGAGAGAATTTATAAAAACTATTTAAGTGAGATTGATGAAATCCTAAAATCATCTGCAGGAATAAGAAGACTCGGTTCTGCAGGTCTTGATCTTGCTTATGTTGCCTCTGGTAAATTAGATGGTTTTTGGGAAAAAGATCTAAATTTATGGGATGTTTCAACGGGCATTCTTTTAGTTAAAGAAGCTGGGGGGAAAATTTCTAAAATAGATGGAAATGCATGGGAAATAAATTCTCGTGATTTAGTTGCTTCAAATAATAAAATTCATAATGAATTAGTTAAAAAACTTACTTTACTTTGAAATCTATATAAATATAAGACAGGTATGAAAAAAGATATACATCCTAAATATCATGAAATAAACGTTGTTATGACTGATGGATCTACTTTTAAAACTAGATCTACCTGGGGTAAAGAAGGTGATACTCTTAAATTAGAAATTGATTCTAAATCTCACCCAGCATGGACCGGTGGTAAGGCTGGTCTTAATGAATCTGAGGGACAGGTAGCTAGATTCCAAAAAAGATTTAAAGGTCTTAAAATTAATAAATAATTATTTAAAAAACTTTTCAGCATTAAGTTTTAAATTTTCCTTCTTTTTTATCTCATCTTGAACTCTTAGTATTTCAGTTTGAAGTTCAGAAATATAATTTTGCAAATCCTCAACACTGAAATCATCCAAATTTAATATTTTAACCGTCTTTTGTTTTTCATCAACTTCAAAAAAATCTGTCATAGTCATATTTTGTTATATATTATTTTTTGATTATATTATATGAGCCAATTATGAAATATCCTTTAATGCCCAAAGCAACAGCGATATGGTTAGTTGAAAATACAGCTTTAACGTTTGATCAAATAGCTGAATTCTGTGGATTACATGAATTAGAGGTTCAAGGAATAGCTGATGGAGAAGTTGCTGTCGGTATGAGAGGTTATGATCCGATTGATAATAATCAATTGACAAAAAAAGAAATTGAAAGATGTGAAAAAGATAATGCAGCTCGTTTGAATCTTATCAAGTCTGATGTAATTGAAGATTTACCACCAAGAAAAAAAGACTCTAAATATACACCTCTTTCTTTAAGACAAGAAAAGCCATACGCTATTTTGTGGCTTATAAAAAGATATCCGACTGAATTAAGTAGTTCTCAAATTGCAAAACTTACCGGCTCAACAAAAAATACAGTAGAGGCTATAAGAAATGGTACATACAGAGAAGCAGTTCTTGAAGCAAAGAGTCCAATGGATGTTGGTTTATGTACTTATAAGGATCTCGAAAGAACTTTAAATAGAACTAGAACAAAAAAAGTAGATCAAGAAAATTAATTATTTTTTATAATGTAATTTAGATAATAGAACATCAAGATCATCCAAAATAATACCATTGAAGTAATAAAAATCTGAAAGTTATATATTTTTATAACTCCGATAGGCTCGCCAAGATAATAGGTTAAAGGTCCTAGAACTCCACTTAAAATAATTCCTAAAATTTTATAACTTTTAAAAAAAGTAAGAATTTCATCAAAAAGAGTACTAAAACTAAACCATAAAACAATCATCCATAATGGCAGAGTGCCAAGTTTAGCAATAGTTTCAAAATCGTAAATTTGGAAATAAACTAATAAAGTATCAAAAAAATATCCTGGAACTGAAATCAAAAGTGAAATCTTAATAAATTTTTGTTTATTATGATTAAAATAAAAATAAGTTAGTAAGAAAATAATTCCAACCCATATGCCCAACATAGGATTAGAAAATTTAGTTTCACCAAATACACAGGCTAACCAAGTTAGTTGATAGCCAGTTAAGACTAAAAATACTTTTAGTTTTTGCATTTCTATTTTTGAATTAAAAAATGAGAAACATCAGTAGAGTTATTTGAAAAACCTGTTTCACAATATGAAAAATAAAATTCCCACATTCTTTTAAATTTAATATCGAAGCCAAATCTTGATAAATCAGTCCAAGATTTTTGAAATTGTTTGTTCCACATTTTTAGTGTTTTTGCGTAAGAACCGCCAAAACTTAATTTTTCAATACATTTTAACCCAACGTGTCTTGCTGAATATTCAAATTGTTTTTTGGTTGGAAGCATGCCCCCAGGAAAAATATATTGTTGAATAAAATCTGGTCTGTTTTGATAATCTTTAGCCTTTTGTTCATCAATTGTTATGACTTGTAGTGCAGCCATACCGCCATCGTTGAGAGAATTACGAATTGTATCAAAGTAATTACGCCAGTATTTCTTGCCAACTGCTTCAAACATTTCAATTGAAACAATATTTGAATATTTTTTTTTGATGTCCCTATAATCTCTGAATATAACTGATACTTTTTCAGACAAACCTTCATTTTGAATTTTTTCAGAAGCATATTCGTATTGTTCCTTAGAAATAGTTATAGCATCAACTGAACAATTGTAATTTTTCGCTACAAATGATGAAAAC
>CACNKX010000016.1 GCA_902621165.1 uncultured Alphaproteobacteria bacterium | reverse complement strand
GTAATATCTCTGAATTGAATTCCTTTAACAGGATAATCAGCAATTGTTCGAACGTATTCTTTCATTAGTTTTTTTCAATGTCTTTTATATCAAATAAAGTAACAGGTGCAAAATTTGAAGAACAATCATATGTTTTAGTATAAGGGAATTTTAAAAATGATCTTGAGATTTGATTGCTAACACCTAATTTCTTTTCAAAGTGATTTATCAATAATTTATTTGGGTTTGCATGTGGTGCAAGATTACGAATATATTTAATTGTATTTTCAATATTAGTTTTGTTTTCTCTACATAGTAAATAAGTAGCTGTTGCCATTGATCTTGAGACACCACACCAACAATGAATAACAATATCTTCATCATATGCATATGTAGAAGTAAAATTAGCTATTGAATTTACATGCTCTTCCGCTGGTAGAATTTGTGGTATTTCATCAGTATTCAATCGAAATATTTTATTATTGCTACTAATTTCAATAATATCGTCAAATCCTAACTTTAAATGATTTTTTACACCCTTGGGTGTTTCTGGTGCATATCCTGGATCAATTACTGATAAAAGATATTTGGGCTGTATGCTTTCACACACATTAGGTAAATCATTAAGAGAACAAACAATTATCATAAAAAAAGGGTGGTATAAACCACCCTTAATAAAAGTAAAATAATTAAACTACTCTGCAGTTGCATCTGCTAATATTGCATTAGCATCTTCATTTAATTGATTTAATGTTGAAATGATATCATCACCATTAATGATTGCTGCATAAGCTTTTTCAACCTCACCTCTAACTGAATAATAACCAGGAACAGAAGGCTCACCTTTTCCGTATTGAACCATTGTTAAAGATTTATCATATTGAGGTAATTCAGCTCTTTTTTCAGCAATTAATGGATGATCTGCAGAAGAGGTTCTAACAAAACCATATCCACTTTCAGTTGACCAAACTGCTGAGTTCTCAGTATTAGAAATATATTTCATCCACTGATATGCTGCTACCATTCTATTAGCATCACCTGAATTTCCCATAATTAAACCACCGCCATATAAGTTAAGCACTGGTTCACTAGTGGTGTATGATAATGGAGCTACATCCCAATTACCATTGTAACCCTCTTCAATGGCTTTCTGGAAATAAGTGATACCAGAAGTAGATCCTGCAGCAAATAAAACAGAGCCTTGTCCTAAGTATTGCTGGTCAGTGTATTTACCTCTAGCAACTATTGCGCATCCTTTATTAGCCATTCCTTGAATGAATTCCATAGCTTCAATGGCTTTTGGGCCATTGTAAATATACTGACCATTATCATAGTCAAATACATCACCTCCATGCGCAAATACCCATGCTGCAAAGTTACTTGCATCTGTATCTATTTCATATCCATAACTTGGAACATCTTCACCCATCTTACCGCTATAATCTTGATTTGTTGCAGCACATGCTGCTTCCTCAAAATCAGCAGGAGTTTTAGGAGCATCTAAACCTAGTTCCTTTAACCAATCTGCATTGTAATAAAGGATCTCTATTGATTTTCCAACTTCATGTAATAGTTTTGGATTTCCATCAAAATATGGTGAAAAGCCAACAGTCCAGTTTGCACCCCAATCTGCTATATCATCTTGAGAAACACCCCATTTTTTACTATTTGCTAAAATATTTTGATCAATTGAAGCGCCAATTAAGTACATGTCTGCAGCAGCGTTACCATAACCTCTTGCAACGTCTGCTATATCTTTTGTTCCAGCAGCAGACATCATAGCAGATTGAACTTTTCCGTAATGCCCTTTGTGAACAACATTAACTTTTATTCCTGTTTCAGCTTCAAATCTTTCAGCTCTTGCCATCATTGCATCTAATCTTTCATCTGAATATTGAACCCAGAATTCAACAGTTTGACCTGATGGATCTGCATTTTCAATATCTTGTGCAGTAATTGCGAATGATTGCGAGGAGATAAAAAATAAGGAAGCTAAGAAGAAATTTAAAATATATTTATAAAATTTCATAATCACCCCGTAAAAATATTAATTAATATAGAGGTAAATTTAAAGTTTTGTTACAAAAAATTTACTGATTTATTCTTTTAATCCAAAGTTTGATATACTTTCTATGAATAACTTCTGAGTAAAAAAGTATAATACTAAAATCGGGAAAATTGCAATTAAGCAAGCAGCCATCAATAAATTAAAATTAGGTCCCACTTCTCTAACAAAACTATAGATGGAAACTGTTACAGGATACCAATCATCTCTAGTTAATATAAGTAAAGGCCAAGCAAAACTATTCCACGCTATAATAAAAGTAAATAAAGAGACTGTCACAATAATAGGTTTACTCATTGGGATTACTACCTTGAGTAAAAAATTTAAATGAGAAGATCCATCTAGTCTTGCAGCATCCCATAATTCATTTGGTATCTTTTTAAAATATTGTCTTAATAAGAAAATTACAAAAATATTTCCCATAAATGGAACTGTTAAACCTTGAAGACTATTCATCCAAGAAGGTCCAAATGGCAATGGAATAATTTCACCTCTTATAATTAATAAATGAGGTAATAATGTAATAATTTCTGGAATCATCAATGAAAGTAACAACATGTAGAATATGATATTTTTAAATGGGAATTCTATTTTGGCAAAAGAGTATGCTGCTGGAATACTAGTTAACAAAACACCAATGACAATTATTGAACTTATTATTAAACTATTAAATGTATAACGTTGGAATCTATTAGATGTCCAAACTTCATAATAATTTTCAAACATCAATTTTTTTGGAAATAAATATTGATTTGACGCTTCTCCAGCTGTCATCAATGATGTTGATATCATATAAAAAAATGGGTAAATTGAAATAATAAAAACTATTAATAAAATTAAATAAGGTATCCTTGTTTCAGCATTAATAATTCTAGTCATAACTTAACCTTTTTCTAAAAATTACATATTGAGATATTGCTAAAATATTTAGCAGTATAAATAAAATTACTCCTTCAGCTGCAGCATAACCATATTTCACCCTACCCCAAAAATGATCAAAAATTTCTATTGTAACTACATCCATTGTATCTCCAGCAGAAGACGTTTGCATAACAAAAATACTATTGAAAGCTTGAAAGGTATTTATAAAACCAGTCAACATTAGAAAAAATATAATAGGCATTAATAGTGGTATGGTAATCTTAATAAATGTTTGCCATCTACTAGCTCCCTCTGCTTTCGCAGCCTCATATAAATCAGAGGGTATAATTGATAAACCCGCGAGTAAAATTATTGCATAGTAGCCAGTATAAGACCATATTCCATATATGATTGATGACATTAGAGCTAAACTTGGTCCAGCTAGTAGACCTTCTATTTTGATACCAAATAAAACTTCGGTAATAGGTCTTTTATCAAATAACCACATTTGCGGTTCAAAACCAAATATTCCTATTAGTTGATTTAAAAAAGAATTTTCAGCTTTACCAAATATTAAAAAAAATACTGCAGCACCCATTACTGCTGGAGTAATGTAAGGAAATAATAAAATCATTTGAAAGAATTGTTTACCAGCTAATTTTTGATACAAAGCAAATGCTATTACTAATCCTAATCCAACCTCAAAAATTATAGTAAAAAATGAATAATAGAAAGTATAAATAAGAGAATAAAGATAGTCTTCATCACCGGTTAAAAGCATTTTTTCCCAGTTGATATTAATTAATATTATTCCAATAATTAATATTGCTATAGATAGAAATGCTAAATAGATTTTATTTTTTACTTTATTTTTAAATTCACTCCACAGTCCATAACTCAATATCAATAATAATAATCCTAAAACAAATAACCAAAAAGCTGGTATGTCTCCAAGTATTCTTTGGTAATTCTCAAATCCTAAAAATCTCCCCTTAAAAACTTTCCACTTGTGTACACTCATGTACATTCCAAAAAAAACAGGAAAAATTCCAAATAGACTGATTATTAAAACAGCAGGAAGAATTAATATATATCCTGTAAGTTTTTCTGAATGATTTAATAAGAATTTATTCATTAATTTTTATAAGATCGCCTTTATTTATTTTACCATCATTTAGAGGATCTAAATATATTCCTAAATTTATATGGTTGTATATTTTTTTTAGGCTTAAAGGAATATTAAGATTTATTTCAGAAGTTTTGGGCTTAATATTAGTTGCTGAACATCTGGGAATTTCTTTAATAACTTTAAATTTTATATCACTAATTGATAAAACTTTACCTACTAGCTTCCT
>CACNKX010000015.1 GCA_902621165.1 uncultured Alphaproteobacteria bacterium | reverse complement strand
CTAATAAAAAATTATTTAATTTCAATTAGTTAACAAAAGAGGAAATATGAAATTTAGACCTTTACATGATAGAGTCTTAGTAAAAAGAGTAGACTCTGATCAAAAAACAGCAGGGGGAATAATTATCCCTGATACTGCCCAAGAAAAACCAATGGAAGGTGAAGTATTAGAAATTGGTTCTGGAGCAAGAGATGAAACAGGAAAACTAGTACCTTTGGATGTCAAAAAAGGAGATAAAATACTTTTTGGAAAATGGTCTGGTACTGAAGTAAAAATGAATGGTGACGACTTTCTGATAATGAAAGAGTCTGACATCATGGGAATTATAACTTCAGGTAAGAAAAAGAAATAGTAATTAAGAGAGGATAAAAAAATGTCTGCAAAAAATATATTTTTTGGATCAGATGCTAGATCAAAAATGTTAACTGGTGTTAACAAGCTAGCTGATGCAGTAAAGGTTACATTAGGACCTAAAGGTAGAAATGTAGTTATGGATAAATCTTTTGGAGCACCAAGAATTACCAAGGATGGTGTAAGTGTTGCTAAAGAAATAGAATTAAAAGATAAATTTGAAAATATGGGCGCTCAAATGGTTAGAGACGTTGCTAGTAAAACTAATGATATTGCTGGTGATGGAACAACTACTGCTACTGTATTAACACAAGCAATTGCAACTGAGGGAATGAAAGCTGTTGCAGCTGGAATGAATCCTATGGATTTAAAAAGAGGAGTTGATTTAGCTGTAGATGCTGTAGTTAATGAAATTAGAAAAAAATCTAAAGTAATTAAAACTGATAAGGAAGTTGCACAAGTAGGCACTATCGCTTCCAATGGTGATGCTGAAGTAGGTAAAATGATTTCAAGTGCAATGCAAAAAGTTGGTAAAGAAGGTGTTATTACCGTAGAGGAAGCAAAGAGCTTAGATACCGAACTTGATGTTGTTGAAGGTATGATGTTCGATAGAGGTTATCTTTCACCATATTTTGTAACTAACGCAGAAAAAATGATCACCGAACTTGGTGACTGCTATGTATTACTTCATGAGAAAAAATTATCAAGTTTACAACCAATGTTACCTTTACTTGAATCTATTGTTCAATCTACTAAGCCACTATTAATTATAGCTGAAGATATTGAAGGTGAAGCTTTAGCTACTTTAGTTGTAAATAAACTGAGAGGTGGTTTAAAAATAGCTGCAGTTAAAGCTCCAGGTTTTGGAGATAGAAGAAAAGCTATGTTAGAGGACATTGCAATTTTAACTGGTGGCCAAGTCATAAGTGAAGATCTTGGTATAAAGTTAGAAAATGTTAATCTAGAAATGCTAGGTACTGCTAAAAGAGTAGTTGTTGATAAAGAAAATACTACTATCGTTCAAGGAGCTGGTAAAAAGAAAGACATTGAAGGTAGATGTAATCAAATTAGAGCACAAATCGAAGAAACAACTTCTGACTATGATAGAGAAAAACTTCAAGAAAGGCTTGCAAAATTAGCAGGTGGCGTAGCTGTTATCAGAGTTGGTGGAGCTACAGAAGTTGAAGTTAAAGAGAAAAAAGACAGAGTCGAAGATGCAATGCACGCAACAAGAGCGGCCGTTGAAGAAGGTATAGTACCTGGCGGTGGTTCAGCTCTTGCATATGCTACAAATTCATTGAAATCAGTTAAAACTGCTAATGATGATCAAAAGATTGGCGTTGATATAGTAAGAAGAGCGCTCTTTAATCCAATGAGACAAATTGCAGAAAATGCTGGTGTTGATGGTGCAGTAGTAGCGGGTAAAATTCGTGAAAGTAAGGATCATAACATTGGCTATGATGCTCAAATGGATAAATACACTAACATGGTAAATGCTGGTATAATTGATCCAACTAAAGTTGTTAGAACTGCACTACAAGATGCAGCATCTGTAGCCGGTTTGCTGATCACTACTGAAGCTATGGTAGCTGATGCTCCTGAAGATAAATCTGCAGCACCTGCAATGCCTGACATGGGCGGCGGCATGGGCGGCATGGGCGGCATGGGCGGCATGGGCGGCATGATGTAAATATAAAATAGATATATAAGGAAAGGGGCAAATTTATTTGCCCTTTTTTTTTAGATTAAAAGATCAATTTGATTAGTAATTTTCGAGCTGTCTGGCTTTGTCATAGAAGACCAAGATTTAATAAGCTGTCCATTTCTATCAAATAAATATTTGTAAAAATTCCACTTTGGTTTTTCGTTATATTCCTCATCAATCCATGCATAAATTGGATGAGCATCACTTCCTTTCACATCCATTGGTGAAGAAGTAACAAAACCTACCCCGTAATTAACTAAACAAATCTGTTTAATGTCTTCGGTATCTGAGTACTCTTGATTGAAGGAATTGCTTGTTGTAGCAATTATTGTTAAATCGCTGTTTTTATAGTTCAAAAATAAATTTTGGAGGTCAGCATACTGAGGAGTGAAACCACACCTAGAAGCCGTGTTCACTATTAAAATTGGCTTACCATCAAACTTCTCTAAATTTACTTGATTACCGTCTATATCTTCAAATGAAAAGTCGTATAAATTCACTGTCTCATTAGCTAATAATGTATTCTTTAAGTTAAGCATAATCAAAAAAACAAGTAAAAATTTAAATTTCATGTTAGTGAGTAATAAATATATCGCTTATGGAAACATTCAATAGCTTTACCGACCTTTTTTTAGATGTTTGGAATAATGGTGTATTTGGCGTAAATGCTACAGATATCATAGTAAGCCTTGTAATTTTCCTACTTTTTTATTTACTTAGAAGACTTATAGCTAGATTTATTCTTAATCGATTATCAAGAATTGTTTCAAAAACTTCTAATCAAATTGACGATGCTGTAATTGAAGTACTTGATGGACCATTAAAATTTCTTCCTGTTGTTTTAGGTTTCTTTATTGCTTCTTCGTACTTGGATGTTTCTGATAATAATCAAGATTTTTTAGATTTACTAAACAGATCTTTAATTACAATTTTTATATTCTGGTTACTGCATCAATTGATTATACCATTTTCATTCGTAATAAAAAACTTTGAGTCAAAAATTTCAAAACCTTTAGTTGATTGGACTCTTAAAGGTTTGAAAATTCTTGTTATTGTTCTCGGAGCTGTAGCAATTTTAGAATTGTGGGGCATCAGAGTGGGGCCAGTAATTGCGGGATTAGGTTTATTTGGTGTAGCAGTTGCACTGGGTGCTCAAGATTTATTTAAAAATTTAATTAGCGGCATCATGATACTAATGGAAAAGAGGTTTACTGTTGGTGATGTTATATTAGTTTCAGGTGAAGTAGAGGGAGTTGTTGAACAAATTGGATTTAGATCAACCCTTGTTAGAAGATTTGATTCAACTCCAGTAATGGTTCCAAATTATAAATTTGCAGAGCAGTCTGTAACTAATTACACAAGAAGACATCATAGACGAATAAGATGGTTAATTGGACTAGAATATAGAACTAGTATTGATCAATTAAAAAATATCAGAGACGATATAAATAATTTGATTGAAAAAGATGATAACTTCGCAAAAAATCAAAACGCAAGTTTTTATGTGAGAATAGATAGTTTTTCTGATAGTTCTATCGATATGCTGGTACAAACATTTACTGTTACGAATGAATGGGCAGAATTTTTAAAAATAAAAGAAAATCTTGCTGTCAAAATAATAGAAATAGTTGAAAATAATGAAGCTGGTTTCGCGTTTCCAAGTCAATCACTTTATGTTGAAAAATTATCAGATGAAAAAACAGAAATTTTTAATCCTCAATCTGCTAAAAAATAATGAATGAAAATAATCGCGTAATTTCTGGTTCTCTTTTTATATTAGCCAGTATCGCTGTTGCATTTATTCTAAATTTTTCTCAACCTATAATGGTTCCATTTGTTTTGGCACTTCTTTTACGGATTTTAATTGATCCAATAATTGATTTTCAGACTATAAATCTTCGTGTACACAGATTTATAGCAGTTTTTATAAGTATATGTTTAATAGTACTTTTATTTTCAATAATTGTTCCTTTTATAGTTTCCTCAGTGGCAACATTTCTGGAGTCAGCTGACGACTATAATCAAAAAGTAATTATTTTAATAGAAGCAATAATAATTAACCTTCAACAATTTGAAATAAATATAGATAGAGATACAATCAGAACCACAATTTCTGAATTACCAATTACTAACTGGGCTGCAACTATATTAAGTAATAGCGCAAACTTTATTTCAAAATTTCTCCTTGTAGTGGTAATTACACTTTTTTTATTACTAGGAACTCCTCCAAAAAACACTTCAGATGAATGGAATGATATTATAAGATTGGTAAAAAAATATATATTCACGAAATTTTTGACATCTTCTTTTACTGGAATTGCAGCAGGTTTAATCTATTGGTTTTTGGGTTTAGAATTAGCTTTTATTTTTGGAAGTCTAACATTTATTTTAAATTTTATTCCAGTAATTGGTTCAGTAATTGCAGTTTTACTTCCATTGCCAATAGCATTTCTACAATATAATGATCCAACATTTGTTGTACTTATTATAATATTACCTACAATCATTCATCAAATTGTTGGAAATTTTGTAGAACCTAAAATCTTTGGTGAGAGTTTTGGATTACATCCAATTACAATTATTTTATCTTTAATTTTTTGGGGAATGATTTGGGGTTTTATTGGAGTTCTTCTTGCAGCACCTTTGACTGCAATTATAAGAATTACTTTTGAAAGATTTACTACCACAAAGCAAATTGCAAGATTACTTGAAGGTAAAATTCATATCAAAGAAAGTTAACTTAATATTTTTTTACTTATATCATAACTAAAACCAGCTCTTGCCATTTTTGCTAATTTTTTTTCATAGCTTTCATTTTTTTCTAACA
>CACNKX010000014.1 GCA_902621165.1 uncultured Alphaproteobacteria bacterium | reverse complement strand
TAGAATTAATGTTAAAAAAACATAAAATTGACTTTGTTGATGTTGTAACAACAATGGAGACACACTTAAATATTGGTAAAATTTTATCTAAGTATAAAATTCCAACTTCTATACAAAAGCCATTTGCTGAAAATTTATCTAATGCAAAAAAAATTGTTTCTTTATATAAAAAAAATAAAACACCACTTATGGTTCATGAGAATTTTAGATGGCAAAGCCCTTTATTAAAATTAAAAGAAATTATAAATAAAGAGCAGTTAACGAAACCACATTATGCCAAGATATCTTTTAGACACGCAAATCCTGTTGGATATACTAATCAAACATATTTATACGATTTAAAAGAGTATTTAACCTTAGACGTAGGAATCCATTTGTTTGATTTAAGTAGATTTTTTATGGGAGAAGCAAAAAGTATTTATACAGTAAATCAAAATACAAATAATAAATTTAAAGGTGAAACCGATTTTATATCCCTAATAAGAAATAGAAATAACAGTATTACTATTGTTGATGCATCTATTTCTTCAATAAAAAAACCAGACAGATTTGCTCAAACACTAGTTAATTTAGAATTCTCTAACGGTTCAATTGATTTGGACTACAATTACAAAATTACTCTTCACAAAAATAATAAGAAGAAGATTTATGATGGAAAACCAAAGAAATATAAATGGATTTCAAAACCTTGGGATCAAATTCAAGAAAGTGTAATCAATACACACAAACATTTCATTGATTCACTAATAAATAATATTGAACACGACACCAGTGGTGAAGATAACATAAAGAGTTTATCATTAGTCTTCAATTCATATAAATCTGATAAACTAAGAAAAGAAATTAAAATTTAATTTTTTATTTAAGTTTAAATTGTAAATTTCGAGATTTCATCTCTAATTAATTTACTTAAGAGGCTGTAACCAAGTACATTCATGTGTAATGGATCTTCTGAATAAAATTTTTCAAATCCAGCATCAAGCATAGGAGAACAAAGATCAATATAGCGCCATTGACTAAAATTCTCAATTTTGTTTTTAATTCGTTCATTTGCATCTAATATTGTATTTAAATGATTATTCCTAAATACACTTGGCTTAATAGAAACAAAAAAACATAAGGTATGAGGTAACTTTTCATTAACTTCAGAAGCAAATAATAAAAATTCATTTTCTAAATCTTCAGCACTCATTCCGCTGCCTATATCATTATCACCTGCATAAAAAATCATTTTGTCGGGATTATTTGGGACTACTATTCTATTAAAATAGGTTCGGCATGATACTAATGTGGAACCACCAAATCCTAAATTTAATAAACTATCAAATGACAAATCAGTTTTTGCATTTTCCCAATCTCTAAATGTTGAACTTCCAAATAAGACTATTTTGTTATTTTTATATTGATCTGAATGTAATTTAATTTCTAATTCTCTCACGTCTGCTTCAAATTCTTCTTCAATAGGGCTTACTAAATTTAAGTTACTAACCACATCTTCATAATTAATTTTATTTTTTGAAGCAGATTTTGCTAATTCAATTGCTTCCTCAACATATGTTCTAAAAGTTTTTCTATATTTAGATAAAAAATTTTCTAACTCTTTTTTATTTTTCATATCATTTACAAAATCTTTTATTTTTATTGGTTCTTTAATAACTGCTGAATAAATAGTATCAGAAATTGAATAATCAAAATTTGCTAATGCAATTGGAACAAGAAGGGGCTCTGGTTTTAATTGGTCTGCTAATAAAAATGCACCTGGTTTTAATGGACCCGGTGAATTTGGAGTTAAATTATCTTCAGTTTCAGATGTGCCTTCTGGTGCTATAACTAAAGGTCTGTTTTGATCAAAAATATTTTGAGTTTCGATAAATAATTTACTTTTTCTTTTCTTTTTTTGTTCTTGAGTTTCATTTAAATAATCTGATTCTGGTGTATGGACAAAAATATAATCTAAATTCTCATAATAATTATATCTCCAGAATTCTGTATTTCTAGAATATCGAGCAATTCTTTGGCCACCATCGCCATATTTTGGAAATAGAATTTTTGCACTTATAAAGTGACTATCTATACTAAATTGATGTCCATTAGCTAAACCATTTTCTTCAATGCTTGCTAAATGATTATAAAAAAATATGTTTGTGGCTTCATCAGGTAAATTCTCCATACCTTTAATAACATAAGGTACTTGATCAAAAGCTTTTATAAAATCTGAATTTGTTAATTTTTGTAATGCTTGTTTATTTATTGAATCATATGAATTTGCTACTCTGTTGTATATTTTGTTTAGTTGTTTGAAAAATCTATTTTTTCTTTCTATACCACTCAATGCATCAATCATTAAACTAGCTATAGATTTTTCATCATCATTTCCTGTGATAATTAAATCATAAATTGTATCGAATGCTAAAGAATGAGTTAAATGATTTTCTAATAAATGAGGTATTGTATAAAGTTTGGAATTACTTGGTATTGTTGCAGAATTATCATTTAATAAATATTGAAAAAACTCTTTTTCGTTTTTAGCTGGATAGGTTGTTAAGCCTGTTGAACTTTGAATATATCGTCCCAATTGCCATAATTGTCTTTTAAAAAATTTGATTGCCAATTCTGGATTGGTTTTGATTAAATTATCAATAAATTCATTTGAGAATTTTAATATCGTTGTATCTCTTGTTGCTTTTAAGGAGTAGGGTGATTCAATTTCATGCAATCCTGAAGATAAGGACAATGCTACTCCTGGTCTAGCTATTGATCTTGAATTGTTTTCTAATTGGTCATCTTTTAAATTTGTAAAAGAAGCTTCAACCTTACCTTTTAACAAAATATTTATTCCATCAGAATTTTTACCTTCTAATGTTATAAATTCACCAGATGAAAATAATCTAACGTTTGCGTAATGTATTAATTCATCTAAATCGTTATCATCAAGAAAAGCTAAAAATGCTGAATTTTTAATTCTTTTTGTATTTACAATATCTCCACCAGTTTTAACACCATCTGCTAAATTAATTTTTTTGTGTTCAATGGGTTTTTCTAAATTGCGAGATGACCATATTAAATTAATTGATTCAAATAATAAAAAAGAATAAAAAAAACTTGCATAGTCCGGATCTACTTCTTCCAATTCTTTTAACTTTTCTATTTTGATAGAAATATATTCTGAATTGCCTTTAATAAATATATCTGACATATATCTACCTGGCGCATTTAAGCCTGAAATACCAAGAGGTGATCCTGCATTCTTTAATGTTGCTAACTTATAAAAAACATTATTATGATATTTTACATATTCAGCCTCACCTTTTAAAAGAATAAAAATTTGATCTGCAATACCATGCTGTTCTGCAATTTTGATGTCTTCATTACTTTTGTGAAATTCTGCGCCAGAATTGATTAAATCTTCAGTATTTTTTTTTGGAGACAAAGAAAAACCTTTATCTACTAGTATTAGAGATATTTTTTCACTTAAATTCATTAATTATCTAACTTAATAAATTTCCCATTTTATTTAAAGAGAAAAATATTATCTTCTTATAATTGACTTAAAAATATTGATAAAAGATAACAGTATTATTTTTAATCTAAATATACTTACAATGGATTGAGCTAAATATGTCAATGCAGCAGCTCTTAAAACGGATTTGCATTGGTACATATTCTCTCTAGGAACAAATCTTTTGAGTATTGGTAAGGCTCTCTTAAAACTTGCATCAAATTCTACAGGAAGAGTAATCAAATGGATTAGCACATTTGTAGATAAACATCCCATTATTATTATCGCAGCAATAAGAGTGATAAATGGACTTTTAGTGAAGGCAAATATTGATGGTAGTCCTATAATTAATAAAAACGAGCCAATTCTTTGAAAGATCATTGTTTTTTCAATTAATGATTGTCTAAGAATAAGTGGTTTGTATTTTTCTTTATCTTGAATTGCATGACCAATTTCGTGTGCAACAACCGCAATGCTTGTAATACTTTTTTTATCAAGTTTATCTGTAGCGATATGTATTTTTTTTTCTTTAGGATTGTAATGATCTAATTGCTGAATAGGATTAATTGATACATTGGTAATTTTTTCTTCTTCAAGGATTTTTTTTCCAAGTTCTCTACCAGTGAAAGGCATATCAGGTAAAGTTTTATTATATTTTTTTAAAATATAATTTACCCATAAACTTGGTAGAAATATTACAATAAATGGCAAAAAATAGTAAAATAATTTAATCACAATATAAAAATAGGAATAATATTATTAAAAATCAATTTTATTTAAACTGGTATTATTATCAATAATTAATTATTGCTTAAAAAGTGAAATCTAAATTTGAAAGAATTAATAGACTCCCCCCATATATATTTGGAGAGATAAATTCATTAAAAATGAAACTAAGATCAGAGGGTAGGGATATTATTGATTTTGGCATGGGTAATCCTGATATGCCAACACCTCTTCACATAAGACAGAAATTAAAAGAAGTTGTAGATAAACCAGGTGTTGGACGTTATTCAGTTTCAAAAGGCATTAATGGATTAAGAAAAGCTCAAGCTAAATATTATAAAAAACGATTTAATGTTGATTTAAATACATCAAGTGAAATTATAGTAACAATTGGTTCAAAGGAAGGTTTAGCAAATTTAGCACAAGCTATAACTTCAAGAGGAGACAGGATATTATGCCCTGATCCATCATACCCTGTTCATCCATATGGTTTTATGATTGCCGGAGCAAAATTAACACCTTTAAGAACATTTTATAATGGACAGTTCGATAGAAACAAATTTTTATCAAATATTGTTAATAATTTAAAAAAATACTCTTCAATAAAAGTTATTATTGTTTCTTTTCCTTCTAATCCAACAGCTCAGATAGTTGATTTAGATTTTTATAAAGAATTAGTAAAAATTGCAAAAAAATATCAAGTTTATATTTTATCTGATTTAGCTTATTCTGAAATTTATTTTGGTAAATATCCACCTCCATCAATATTAGAAGTTAATGGGGCTAAGAATATAGCTGTTGAATTTACGACTTTATCTAAAACTTATGCAATGGCAGGATGGAGAATAGGTTTTGCTGTTGGAAACAAAACATTAATTGAAGCATTAACAAAAATTAAATCTTATGTAGATTATGGTGCTTTTACTCCTGTGCAAGTAGCAGCTACTGCTGCTTTAAATGGATCTCAAAGATGTGTAGAAGAAATAAGAGAGACTTATAAAAAAAGAAGAGATGTTTTAATAGAATCTTTTGAAAGAGCTGGTTGGGATAAAATTCCAGAGCCTGAAGCATCAATGTTTGTATGGGCTCCTTTACCAAAAAAATATAAAAAAATGGGTTCTATGAAATTTGCTAAAAATTTAATGATAAATGCCGACGTTGCAGTTGCTCCTGGTTTAGCTTTTGGAAAAGGAGGAGAGGGATTTGTTCGTATTGGTCTAGTAGAAAATACTCAAAGAATAAGACAGGCAGCTAAAAATATTAAAAGATATTTTAATAATTAATATTAAATTGATAAAATCTTAATATAATGTGATAATTTTTCACCTGCATCCCAGGCATCGCTTAGACTTTTTCCTTGAACCCAGTCTCCACTTAAAAATATTTTATTATCCTTAGAATTAATCCAATTTTTTTTTGATATAGTATTATAACTCAAATTTGTTTGCGCATATAACCACCTGTGTGATTTAATAAAACTTATTTTATTTTTTATATTAAATGTTTCTTCAAATATTGATTGAGCATATTTTTCTAGTTCAGTCTTTTCTATATCAATATTATTTTTTGTATATTCAGAACTCATATTTAATACCCAACAATCATGGGATAATTTATTAAATTTTATATTTTGATTCATAAAGAAACTAATATCTTTATGAAGATTTAATCCAGCTTTAATATTAATGTTATTATTATCTTTATAGCATAACATTACAGTATGTATGGGATCATAACATGGTTCGCTAACAATCTGACTAAAATCAATCAAATCTTTTGAAAGTTCTTTTGATTGTAAATAAGGTATACAAATTAAAATATAATCAAAATCTTTAAATTCTTCCTTTTCAGAAAATAGTGAGAATAGATCATTACTATTTTTTGAAATTTTAATTATTTTTGAATTTAAATAACTTTTTACTTTAATATTATCAAAAATAGACTTTGGAATAGAATTCATTCCATTTTGACCAATAATAATTTTTTTTCTAGTCTTTATATTTTTTAAATAATCTGTTGCAAAATCTATTTCTATTACTTCTCCCAAGTTATATCTGCTTATTACTTCATTTAATTGAACTACAGAATGATTTGCTGATAGATAATGTGCACCATGATCAAAAAGATAATTATTATGCTTTCTAGTAGAGACCCTTCCTCCTGGTCTCCATGATTTATCAAAAATTGTAATATTATGTTCTTGAAGATTATAAGCAAGAGACAAACCAGTCATCCCAGCTCCAATTATTGCTATATTTTTCACTTAATTAATATTAATTATTTGAAAATTTTTCTTAATTGAAGATTTAATTTTTTTTAAACCAAA
>CACNKX010000013.1 GCA_902621165.1 uncultured Alphaproteobacteria bacterium | reverse complement strand
AATTCCCTGATATTATTGATGAGAGTCTTATTTCCTCACAGTCAAATTCTACTATTTTAGATATACCAAATTCAAAACCTAGAGTTTATTATAATTATCCTGAATCCAACCTTGGTTTTGTAAATGAAAAACTAGAAAACACTTCTAATGTTGACTACAATTATAAAAAAGTATCAACTTGGATAGATACAATTCTATCAGAAATGTTTAGTCAAGAAATAGAGTATTCTTTTTTTAGAGGTAGTGATTTTGATTATCAGTTATCTTCTCATACATATGCTGAATTTAAAAATTATGTTAACAATCCTGATTGGTATTCTTGTAAAGGAAATATCGAGTGTCAAAAATACAAAACTGGACTATCAGACTTAGCTTTTGATATTACAAATCAAAAATTCACTAAAGGTGATAATTTTAATGTTATTGTTACTGATCTTTTTATTGATGAACAAGAAATTGGTGCAAATAATTCATCAATACAAAAATTATTTGAGAGCACTTTTAAAGAAAATAAATCTATTGGCGTATACGGTATAAAAAGTAAATTTAATGGAAACATGTATAATATTCCAGGAACCCAAGTTTACGATAAAGCAACAACAAGACCATTTTTTATAATTACAATTGGATCAAAAACGAGCGTATTAAAGTTTAAAGAATTAATTGATCGAGATGCATTAAAAGATGTAAAATCTAAGGACAAGCATTTTACCATTTTTACTTCTGACTTGATATTATCACCAGTAAATACTTTAAATATAAATAAAGATTTATTTGATTTTAATAATTCAGTTAGAGAAGGTATTGATGATTGGAGTTCTAATGATGAATTTATTAAATATACACTCTCTCGAAGAGACAGTGATCCAATAAACGTTAATTTTAATTTATCTGAAATTCAACTACCAAATACTATTTTACTTCAAAACTTGACAATTGAACCTACAATTTGGAAGTATAAAGAAAAAAGTAATAATGTATGTTGGATAGAAATTAAAAATAATGATTTAGTCGATATATCACAAAATAACGAAACAATTAGTTTATCTATCTTCGGAAAATCAAAATTAAAAAAAATCAAACCTAAAGAAATATATTTAATTAATTTCAAAATTTTTGCCAATGATCTTGGGGTAACGGAACAGGATTTTTGGATGTCCGATTGGAATTTAGATGACTCAGATATAAATAAAGTGACAACATCAGGAGAACAAGATTTTCCAGTTTTAAACTTATTAAAAATCATGAGAAAATTAGATGACATTCAAACTGATGAATTTAAACGACCAAATCGTCCTAAATCTCTTCCAATTGAATTCAATTTAGCTATAGGTTTAGACAAATAATGTTTAGAAGAGTTATTATTCCATTCTTATTATCACTAATAATTTTATCACCATTATTCGTTTTTATTTTTTGGTACTTTAATGGAATATTAACGTATCTAGCTACAGGTGATGGGCGAGAAAATGGTGTAGAATTTTTGATTCAAAATGTAGCAAGTGTTGATGATCCATCTACCAATGTAGATGATGCTCTAGATTTTATAGAGGGATACATTAATCCTATGATAATATTTTCATACGGATGGCATAATTTAATTTTATTATTTTGGTTAATTTTAGGTAGATTTCTAAAAGTTAACAGACCTGGCGTAGCACGGAGATATAAATTATATTGGTATTTGATATCTATTATTTGTTTTGCTGGTTTATCTGGTGCAATGTATTTTTATATGGATGAATATGATGGATTTTTCTATATGCAGCAAGATATCCTATGGCCATTTTTAATTGGTGTTGCAATATTATCTTTTGTTTTATTTTATTTTCAATCTCTCTTTTTTACTTCTAAAGTAATGATGATTGCAATTCCTTTTGTTGGACTTTTTAAAGGGATATCCTTTAGAAGAAATAAGGATGAAGACTAAATTTTATGTCTGCTGATTGTTATTTAATTGGAATTGGCGGCTCTGGAAGTAAGTGTATAGATAATTATACTTACATGTGTGCATCTGGACTCGGACCAGACGATTTATGGATGGGTATTGTTGATCAAGATCAACCAAACGGAAATGTTGCTAAAGCAAAGAAAAATATAACAAATTATCAAAACTTATATAAAAAATTTAGAAGTGAGGGGCAAAATAATATTTTATCAAATTCTAATCTATTTAAAACAAATATAAGATCAAAGAAAAATGATATGGATTGGGCTCCAATTGATGAAACAACTATACCCAATCTAAAAGAACTCTTTGAATACAACATTCTAAATGATGATTTGAAACATTTGATGGAATGTTTGTACCATTCTGAAAAAGATTTAAATCTTTCATTAAAAGAAGGTTTTCGCGGTAGGCCAAGTATAGGAACAGCAGCTATGATTGCTAGAATGCAAGAAGATGCTCCATTTTGGTTAAATATTTTTGATGCTTTAGATAGCGTTTCTCAAGGTAAAGAAATTAGAATTTTTTTAATTAGTTCAGTATTTGGTGGGACTGGTGCTTCAGGTTTTCCATCAATTGCAAGATTAATCAGATCTATTTTAAAAAACAAGGGTATTACAGAAAATGTATACATCGGAGGCTCATTATTACTTCCTTATTTTAGTTTTCCTAAACCAGAAGATGAAACAGATAGAGACGAGTCAGCTTTATCAGATGCATTCCTTCAACAATCAAGAGGAGCACTAAATTATTATTACCGGTTATTTAAAAAAGAAAAAGTATTTGATGAATTATATTTAACAGGATGGGATCCATTAATTCAATTAAATTATTTTGATAGTGGTGGAACAGGGCAGAATAACCCACCGTTAATGCCAGAATTATATAGCTGTCTATCTGCTTCTGAGTTTTTTACAAAAGAGAAGATTGATACTGATGATGAAAATTCTGTTTATTATACTTCTAGAAATAGTGAAAGCGAATTTAATTGGGCCGATATACCAAGTTTAAATAATAATAAAAATGAAGTTAAAAATTTGATAGGTCAGTTTACGAGAACAGCTGTATCGTTTAAGTATGATTGGTTCGATACTCTAACAAAATTGTGGAAATCAGAAAAAGGTACATCTTGGTACTCTTCATTAATAAAATCTTACACAGATTTAAATAATAGCAATACTCAGGATTTAATAGTGGAGATTAATAATTATTTTGAAAATTATCTTTTATGGATTTCTTCTGTTATCAATCATAGTAAATCAAGTGTTAATGATAAATTAGATCTCATTGAAACAAATCAATTTTCTAGTTTTAATGAAGAAACTTTAAAAACTGGAGTAGAACTCATAGCAAAACGTTCTGGTTCAAAAAATATTCAACAACTTATTGCTAATAGCAATAGTAATAGTGCTGATAAGATTTTTGAAATTATGTCTGAATATAAAAAACCAAAAGAGCTTAGTGGCATCGGTGTTTTTATTAATGCTTTATACGATGCATGTATAACAAAAGAAGGTAACTAATGGCAAAATTAATCCTTCCCCCCTTAAAAGATGATTCAACAGTACCTCAAATTGCTAAAAATGGCGAATGGAGTAAAACTAATAATTTAATTTATGGATTATTAGCGGAAAGTATAAATGTTAGCGATCTTGATCAACAATCAGAAGAATTTATCTCTATTCCTGATATGTGGGCAAGACCATCTGTTGTAGCAGATGCATTATATAATTCTAATTTAGCAAACCATTTAACAATTAAAAGTGAGTGGAGAGGGTTGTTAGCTTTATTTGGATTAATGCCATATCATGGTCAAACTATTGAAACAAAAATTGTTAATTTAGATAACCTAAAAGTAAATCCATTCCAAGCTGCAGGAAGAGATATAAAATCAAATTTTGCTAATGTTCTTTCAACAATTATGCCAGAAAGTAAAATTGCTTCTGATCAATCATGGCATGAAATTGCATTAATAAAAATGAATTCCAAACCAATAGGGCTGCTGACACCAAATACGATTGTATGTCCATCTAGGTACTATGCAAATAATATTGATAAAAGTATTTCTTGGTTTCAAGCTGGAAAATTAATAGATCCTTGTAAAGCAAGAGATATTACTTCTGATCATATGAATACAATGATTCATTATTTAGAAAAAATAAAAGAAGGTCTAACTAAAACAAAAGTTACAGATGATGAGGAAGCTGCTGGAATTATGGGTGCAATTGATTCGTATATTGCAGACTGTAAACAAAAATTAAATGATTTAGATCAAGAGCAGGTTGATATACAAGGTTTTACTCTAGCAAATGTTAATCTAAGTCTACCTCAGCAATCAGTATATCCACTCATTGCGCAAATATTTAAATATGATACGGCAGGAAGCCACTCCTTTGATAGTTGTATTCCAATAAGACAAGAATTATCAGATAACTTTAAGGGATGTATCTTAGTAGATGAAGATATGCCTAATATTTTAGGTATACAAGCCTCTAAAATAAGAATTTGGGACTCACTTACTTTAGAAGGAGCTTTAACCAATAAGGCTAGATTAAAAGAAGCTACAAAAGAAATAAATGAAAATGGTTACTTATTTATTAATACCAAAGATTTATTTACTCCTAAATTTTCAACTTTAATGGAATCAAATGTAATCACTGAACATCCTGATCTCCTAGATGACCAATATTTATATCCTTTCAATCCAATTGCTTTAACACTTTTTGATCCAGATCTTTTATCACAAAACATTAACATAGTTAAAAGTGGTGAATCTTATGTAGTTTCTCTTAAAATAAAAATACAAAATCATAACGGTACTAAAAAAGATTATATTATTCAAAAAGAGTATGGAAAAAATGATGTTATAAGAAAAGATGAGCCAACTACAAATGCTATTTGGCCAAATTTTTCTCATCCAAATTGGAATACATACTTTTTATATAACGCATCTGCATCAACCAGTTTATTTATCAGAAATACTTTTGATATAAATACAGCAAAAGAAAAAATTGATAGTTTTGACGATCCACGTGATCAATTTAATTATTGTGATAAACTTAAAGGCGAAGTTGTAGAGTTTTCTGAACGATTAGGTATACTTGAGAGTTCGGTAATTCAGGAGATTTACTTAATGAAAAAACCTCCTGAAGCAATTTTTTATGATGCTCTATCAGAAGATGCGAGAAATTATCAACCACCTTCTCAAAGAACACCTTTAGGTTTAGCGCTTGTTCCAAAAGTACAGAAAAAAATATTATCTAACAATGAATTTAGAGTTGGAATTGATTTTGGAACAACTAATAGTTGTGTGTACTATAGAGAGAACAATGATGAACCAAGACCAATATCATTTAGTGATAGAATTTATAGCCCGTTTGAAGTTACCAAAGATACTAAAGATATAATTGATTATACTCTTACAGAATTTATTCCTAAAACAAATGTAGATGTTCCTTTCTTATCTCTATCAAGAGACAGATTATCAGAAAATGATCCAAGACAAGGCGATAATTTACCAATTTGGTCTAAATTTATTTATTATGCCAATAATATATTACTTGGTTTAGATTCAATCTTAAATCCTGGTGATAGACCGATTAAAGGTGATTTAAAATGGTCAGACTCTCCACAAGATATTTTAAATGTAGAAGTTTATATGGCTCAAATTGCTCTACAAGCTTTAGCGGAATCTTATGGCAGAAGTATAGATCCAAAAAATATTAAATGGTCATACTCTTATCCTGAAGCATTCAAGCCTGCTAAATTAAGAAAATATAAAAGTTTATTTAGAAAAAGTTTAAATAAAGCAATTAACCCTCTAGAAGATTTAGAAGAAACAATTACACCTTCTTTTAGAAGTGAGAGTTTAGCAAGTGCTTTATATTTTTCTAAAAAAGTACCTTTTACATCAACTGTAATTACAATTGATATAGGTGGCCACACATCTGACATTTCTATATTCCAAGATCAAAAATTATTATGGAGAAGCTCCTTAGAGCTAGCAGGAAGACATATTCTTATAGACTTCTTAATTAATAATATCGATTTAATAAAATCTCTTGCTATGACAAATAAAGAGATTGAAAAGGCTTATACAAGAATTGAGAAAGTATTTGATCTAAATCATCCAAACTCTGAAAGAAATGCTATCGAAATGCTTGTAAATTCAGATGAATTTGCAAAAACATTTAGTGATAAATATTTGGTTGTAAGCGGTACAGAGGCAGGAAAAAAATTATCAATAGTAGCTGAAATTGCATTATCAGGAATGTTATTTTATATTTCTAGAGTATTACATAATTTAAAATCTAAAGGTTTATATAAAATTGAGCACACAAATACTGTAACAGTGTGTTTAGGTGGAAAAGCAAGCTTGCTGTACAAATCTATTTTTGAAGATCAAGAAGATCAAACAGGCATAGAAGAATTATTCTCTCAAGCAGCAGGTGATTTAGTGCCTAGAGATTCAATCAATTTTCAATATACAGAAAATCCAAAACATGAAGTTTCCCATGGATTATTAATTGATCCAAGAGGAGTAGCAGATTTAGATGTAGATCATGCTAATTTCGATACACCTCTTGGCGAAAATGTTTTAGTTGGATCTTCTGAAGTAGAATCAACGTTATCAGTCAATGAATTAAATCCATCAGAAAAATGGAAAGTTAATGATTTAAAAAATGTAAAAGAATTTTGCAACCTACTTAGAGCAAAAAATAATATATTAGTAGATATTGATCCAACCGAATTTAAAAATGTTACAGATTCAGTAACAGGCAACTTAATAGATGCACAAGCAGAATTTAAAGATTATCAAACATTAGATATAGATCCAAATTCACAAGAATTAAGAGGGGAGAGTACAACAACAGAACCACCATTCGTTGTGGGTTTAAGAGAAATTATATTAAGAATAAACGATAATAAAAACAAAAAAATAAATGTAAAAAATTTACAACATTAATAATGAAATTTATAAATCTAAATTTTATATTTAATCTAACAACACTTTTTGTAATATTATTAATTTCCTTTTCTTCATACTCCCAACAACTACCTGATCCACAATTGTGTGAAGATCAAGGAGAATATGTAAATGATGAAAATACATCTATCTATTGTGTAGTATGTGATACAGATTATATTAAACCTCTTTTTCTAGAGTTATTCGATGATAAAAAAATAATTTATATAGAAGATATTGAATATGAAATTGATGTTTTTTCTAAATCTGAAATAGAAAAAGATCGTGGTCAAAAATTTTGTAAAACGGGTGAGATAATACCAATTGGGACATTATATATTGAACCTGAGCAAGAACCTACATTAGATCTAGATCCTGAAATTGAATTCACCGATGATGATCAACCTACTAACAATGAAGACAATAAAAATGACTCGATAGTTAGGTCTCCTACAACTGATTCATCAGAAGAGACAGATGCTAAAACTCAAATACAGAATGATCTCAATAAAATTATTAAAATTGTAAATATGTATAATGAGATAAACAATAATATTTATATTTTAAGTAATCCCTCAAGAGAAGATAATTCATCATTTATAGATAGATACTTAAAAATTTTAGAAAATGATAATTACTCAGGATCATTGACAGACATTAATAAACAAATCGATAAATTAAAAAAATTTATTGAACGAAAAAATGAAGCAAATGATATTTATCTTAAATTATTATATAAATGCGGGCCAACAAGTGTAAAAAGCGGCTTAAACGAAGAAGCAAAATTCAGTGATGATCCTAATGATAAGTGCAGATCTTTTTTAAAGGGATCGAACTCAGATGATGGGATTTCAAATGAAAATAATTTTAAAAAAGCGTTTGAGTTTTTAAGAATACACAAAGGATACTTAGATAAAAATAATTCAAATGTTCCAATAGTACCGGAATTAATAAAATTTTTTAAAATCAAACTAGATGAAGCTGCTAAAGAAAGCGAAGAAAATGATAATAATTCTAAAGAATATGAAGAATTTACAAAAGAAATCCAAAAATATTTAGCTGAACTTGGATATCTAGATATTAATCAGATTGATGGAGATTATGGACCAGCAACAGAGAGAGCAACTAATAAGTGGAGAAAAGAAAGGGCAAACACAAATATAACTGGAAAAATTGAAAAAGATTCTGATGAATATAAATTATTAAAAAAACATTACGAAGCTGCAACAAAAAGAAAAAAAACTGAGAGAGAATATGAACCTAAAATTAAAGATTTTTTAAAATATCTTGGTTATAAAACAAGTAAAGCTCAGATAAGTAAATCGATTAAACAATTTCAAAAAAAATATGGTTTTGAAGCAACAGGTAGTTTTTTTGATGAAAATGATATTTTTAATTTCGATCTATTTGATAAATTGGAAAATGTTTATAAAGATAAGAGATCAAAAGATAAAGAAATTGAATCGCAAATACCTAATATACAAACATATTTACAACTATTAGGCTTCTATACTGGAAACATTGATGGAGATCTTGGTAGTGGTACTAAAAAAGCAATTAAAAAATGGGAAAAAAATCAAGATACTGGAAATCTAATTAAAGAAGATGGCAGTTTAGATAAAACTATTCTAAATGAATTAAAAGATCAATATGATAGAATAAATGATGATATAGAATCTTTAGAAGGGAAATTAAATAAAGAAATAGAAAATTTTGATCAATTGAAAAAAAAATTAACAGATGATTCTAAAGAAATCACAAATTTTGAAATTGAAATTGAGTCTTTTAAGCCAATTTTTCTTGATTTAATTAGATTACCACAACTTGATGATATCGAAGAATTAAGCGAATTAGATGAACCTAGAAATA
>CACNKX010000012.1 GCA_902621165.1 uncultured Alphaproteobacteria bacterium | reverse complement strand
CAGGAAATTTTTCTCTAATAAAATAATGCCTTGATATGGATACAACGCTACCATCAATTTTTCTCAATAGTTCACACATAATAATTTTTTTAAAATCTTTTGCTTCTAATAAATTTTTAACAAATATTGGAGGTTTCATTATTTTTGACCTTAAAAAAATAGCAGAGAAATCTCTTTTTTCTAACAAAGCATTTAAATGAAATTTACTATTTTTGGAAAGATGGACTCTGTAAATATTTTTAGTGATAAAACTACCTTTTCCTTGATGCGAAATTATAACGTTTTCATTTTCTAATTTTTTAATTGCTTTTCTTACTGAGTATCGTGAAATATTATTTTTTTTTGATAATATATTTTGAGATTCTAGTTTTTGTCCACTTAGTAGTTCTTTATTTAAAATTTTTTCTTTAATTTTAAAATATAATACCTCCCATTGATTTTTATCATCGTTTAAAAGTATCATATTTATTTTTTACATTTTTTTTGTTTCAATTTTACTACATTTATTTTCTTATTTCACACAGTAATAAAGTTGGTTACAACACAATATTAAAGTTGGAAGATAATTTAAATAAAATTCAATATATTTGTAATTTTTTTTACAAATAATTTTTCTATTACTTTTTTTGTGATAGTTAATTCTGACATAATTTATAAAGGTAACATTCACTGCCACTCAACTAATAGTGATGGTCAATTGTCACCTGAAAAGGTTTGTAAATTTTATAAAAACCTAAATTATGATTTTATTTCTTTAACTGACCATTTTAAAAGTGAATACAATTTTACCATTAGTGATACATCAAATTTCTCCGATGATAAATTTACAACAATAACTGGTGCAGAACTTCACGCTGGTAAAAATAGTAATGGAGACGAATGGCATATCTTATCTGTTGGTATTCCTAAAGATTTCACTTCCCCGACTGAAGATGAATCTGGGCCTGAAATAGCTACAAGAGCTCTAAAAGCTGGAGCTTTTGTTGCTATCGCCCATCCTGAATGGTCAGGTTTAAATCTAAATGATGCATTATCTATGCCCTTAGGCATTCATGCAATTGAAGCATTTAATGGTGTTTGCAAAACTTTTGGAAGAGAAAATGGCTCATATTTAATTGATCAAGTTATGGCTTCGGGTAGAATGATTGGAGCTATTGCAACTGATGATGCTCATTATTACGAAAAAGATGCCAATGCAGGTTGGGTTATGGTTCAAGCAGCATCTAACTCGCATAATGATATATTGGATGCGCTTAAATCTGGAAATTATTATGGATCAACAGGGCCAGAGATAATTAGAAGTGAAATAGTTAGTGAATATTTTCATGTAGAAACTTCTAATGTTGATTATATCGGTTTAGTTGGTCGAGGAGCAAGATTTGAAAAAATTTCAGGTGAAAACCTTAAAGAAGCAAAACTTCCATTAGCAAAGTTCCATAATAGTTGGGCAAGATTAATTTTAAGAACAAATGACGGTAAACAGGCCTGGGGTCATCCGTTTAAGGTTTATTTATAAAAAATGCGGTTCGTAATTATAAGAACTCTAAGAGCTTTTTTAACAATTTGGGGAGTCATTACTCTTACTTTCATTGCTACAAGAATAGCAGGAAATCCGATTGATAATTTTGCACCCGAAGGTTTAAGTAATGAAGAGTATAACTATTTAATGGAGTATTTTGGACTCAATGAGTCATACTTTGTCCAATATGTTAGTTATTTTAAAGGAATAATAGAAGGTAATTTTGGTTTTTCTTATTTTTCTTTTCAACCTGTAACAGAAGTTTTTTTTAGTAAATTACCTAATACTTTAGCTTTATTTGGATATGCATTTTTAGTTTCATTAATAATTGGCATTCCTCTTGGAATTTACGCTGCTATTTACCGAAATTCAATTTTAACCACATTCATAATGGCTTTAGCATTTACTGGATATGCTATTCCTAATTACATATTAGCTATATTTGCCATCCTTCTTTTTTCTTTTACGCTTCATTTATTACCAACTGTAGGTTTAGAAACTCCCTATCATTATATTATGCCAGTAGGCTGTTTAGCTATGTCTATGTTGGCCGGTAAAATCCGTTATTCACGCTCAGCAATGCTTGATGTTCTCAATGAAGATTATATTCGTACTGCAAGATCAAAAGGCTTATCAGAACGTATAGTTATTTTTAAGCATGCATTTAGAAATGCATCAATGCCTATCGTTTCAATTCTTGGATTACAAATTGCAGGTTTTATTGCTGCTGTTGTTTTAGTTGAAGCAGTTTTTGCCATTGATGGAATAGGGAACTTAATTGTTAAAGCTGCGATCTTTAGCAATTATCCAATACTCCAATATGGTGTGATGCTATGGGGTTCAATAGTTGTATTGGCTACTCTCTTAGTTGATCTGACATATGCATTATTAGATCCTAGAATTAGAGTAAACTGATGTTTTCAATTCTTAATAATAGTGAATTAGTTAAAAAATTCAAAAAAAGTGACTTAATCATTAAGGGAGGTTTATTTCTTTTATTCTTTTTAATACTTGTTGCTATCTTTGCACCTATTCTTGCACCTTATGATCCAAATTCGACGAGCTTGTTAGCTAGATTAAGACCTCCTTTAGGTTTTGAAAAATTTAAAGTTGGCTTTTTGCTAGGCACCGATGAACTTGGAAGAGATATGCTTTCAAGATTAATATATGGTTTAAGGTTTACTTTATTTATTGCTTTAGTAGGATCATTAATCTCCATGACGATTGGAACCTTAATAGGTGTCATATCTGGATATGTTGGAGGTATCATAGACAACATTTTTATGATGTTGGTAGATATACAGATTGCATTTCCAGGTACTTTAATGGCTTTATTATTAATATCTGTTTTTGGCTCGAGTATTACAATCCTAATTTTTGTAGTAGGTATTAGTGGTTGGGAAAATTATGCTAGAGTTGTAAGAGGTCAAGTAATACAAATAAAAAATGAACCCTATGTATCTGCTGCGCAAGTAGCAGGGGCGAAACCAAGAAGAATTATTCTTCTTCATATGCTTCCAAATATTGCTTCCCCAATTATCGTTTTATACACTTTTGGTATTTCTAATGTAATTTTATTAGAAAGTTCTTTATCGTTCTTGGGCTTAGGTATTCAACCTCCAACAGCTACTTTAGGATCAATGACAGGCTTAGGGAGAGATTTTTTATCTTCCTATCCTCATATTTGTGTTTTGCCAGCGATAGTGATTTTATTAATTGCTTTAGTATTTTTGTTACTAGGTGATTGGTTACGAGATTCTCTTGATGTTCGTTTACAAAGAAAATGATTTCAAGAGATGGTGTTTTATTTTTAATGGTTAAAAATAAAACTAAATTTAACTTTTTAGTTAATGGAGTAAACTATGAAAATAAAAAAATTTGTTAGAAATTTATTTATAATTCTAACATCTATTTCATCATTATCTTTAACTTCTTTTGCGAATGCAGTTGAAATAAAAGTTGGTGTGTTAAATCTATCAGCCACGTTTGCACCAGCACAAAGTCACTCAAACGTTGATTCACAATTTTTTGTAAACATGATGGAACCTTTGATAGGTAAAAATGCTAAAAATATGGATAATGAATTTGGTCCGATGTTTGGTGGATTGGCTGAGTCGTATGAAATTCATCCAAGTAAACAAATTATTGATTTTAAAATTAGAAAAGGTGTAAAATTTCATAATGGTGATGACATGACCATTGAAGATGTTCTTTTTTCTTTACAATCAATGATTAATGTTACCGATCCTATAAGAACAGAAAGATCTAAAGAATTTTTTGGAAATATAGCTAGAGCTGAAGCACTCGATGAAAACACTGTTCGAGTTATAACAAAAAAACCAGATTTTCTAACGGAATTATTTCTATCTTCACAACAATCAATGATTTATCCTAAGAAATATCTTATGAGCTTGACAGGTGATCCTGATATTGATGAAATATCTGATTATCGTGCTTTCGGATTAGCACCTGTTGGTACTGGTCCTTATAAGGTTACATCATTTAATCCAAGAGTCGAAATTGTTTATGAAAGACATGATGATTATTGGGGTGAAAAAGCACCATACGATAAAATAACTATGGTAAGAATTCCAGAAGCTGCGGCAAGAGTAACTGCTCTTATCAATGGAGAAATTGATTTAGCTACAAACATAGCGCCAGATCAGTTGGCAACAATTGATAATGCCCCAGGTTATAAAACCACAGGTGCAGTAACTCCATTATTTCATGTAATCTATTTTGCTGGTGCTGGCTACGATAGGGAAAGTGATGCTCTCTCTGGTGGATCAAAAACTTTCACTAAAGAACTTCGTCAAGCAATGGTATCAGCTGTAGATAGAGATCTTTTAAATGATGCTTTATGGTTTGGAAAGTCTGTAGTTCCTAGTACGCATTCATATCCTAACTACGGGAAATTTTATACTCCTGATTTTGATACTTTTAGTTACGATATTGAAAAAGCTAAAAAACTTATCAAAGATAATAATTTAGAAGGAACAAAATTAGAATTTTGGACTGATCCATATTATTATACAAATGGTCTTCTGGCTGCTCAGGCAATGGCCGAGATGTGGAAAGAAATTGGTATTGATGTAACTATTCGAACAACGGAAACTTGGGCTTCTAAAGGTGAGCCTGGTTCTTGGGGGTACAATGGTCAAATGCAGAATTGGTCAAATCCAATGTATTATGCAGATCCTCATGGCTCATTTGGAAAAATGTGGGCTCCAGGTGGTGCAGGAATGACAAGAGAACTTTGGAATCCATCGATCGGTATGGAAGCATATACTGAATTGTATAATGAGTTTAGATGGGAATTAGACCCTGAAAAAAGAAATGCAAAATATGGTGAAATAATGGATCTCGTCAAAGAAGATGCTTTCATGTTAGTTCTATATCAACCATTTGAAAGTTATGGAATGAGAGAAGATCTTCATTGGGATCCTTTCCCTGGACATATACCATACGTTCTTGATTTTAGAGCAGGCATGTTTGAGGATGATAGATTAAATTAAATTATAAAGGAGGGCAGAATAATCTGCCCTCCATGATTAATATTTTATGAAAAAAAAATTATTAGAAGTTAAAAATTTAGAATTATCATTCGGTAATAATGATAGTTATTTTAAAGCTCTAAAAAATATTAGTTTTGATATTTATCCAAATGAAACTGTGTCTATAGTAGGTGAATCAGGATCAGGTAAATCTGTTACTGCAATGGGCGTAATGTCATTAATTCAAAAGGCAGGTGGAAATATTGAAAATGGATCAATCATATTTGATGAAAAATATAATATGGTGAATATCGAAGAAGAGAAGGCAAGAAGCATTCGAGGAAACATGATTTCGATGATTTTTCAAGAACCTATGACTTCCTTAAATCCAGTTTTTACAGTAGGTGAGCAAATTTTAGAAGCCCTAATTACTCATAAAAATATCTCAAAAGAAAAAGGAAGGCAAATGGTAATAGAGGCAATGAAAGAAGTTAAAATTGCTCAAGCTGAAAAAAGATTTTCCCAATACCCTCACGAATTATCAGGAGGTATGCGACAGAGAATAATGATTGCGATGGCACTTGTTTGTGAACCAAAATTATTAATTGCTGATGAACCTACAACGGCTCTAGATGTAACAATTCAAGCACAAATTTTATGGTTGATAAAACAATTAAAAGAAAATCATGGTACAGCAGTAATGTTTATTACACACGATTTAGGTGTTGTTGCTCAAATTTCAGATAGAGTAGTTGTTATGAAAAGAGGCTCTATTATTGAAACAGGTACCGTTAATCAAATTTTTAATAATCCAGAAGATCCATATACCAAAAATTTAATAGAGTCAGTGCCAAAACTTGGGAATGAACATCAAAAATTATACAGAGAGGAAAACGAATTTATTTTAGAATTTAATAATGTTACTGTAAAATATCCTGTGAGAAGAGGTGTCTTAAATAATGTTACAACTGAATTATGTGCTGTAGATAGAGTAAACTTCAAAATTAAAGAAGGTCAAACATTAGGAATTGTTGGAGAGTCAGGTTGTGGAAAATCCACAATTGCTAAAACTGTTGCAGGATTAGTTAAACCAGAATCTGGAGAAATAATTTTAGAAGGAACTAACACATTAAATTTAAAAGGAAAAAATCTTCAAAACTTTAAAAAAAATATAGGCATGATATTTCAAGATCCGTTCGCTTCTTTGAGCCCAAGAAGAACAGCTGCTCAACAAATTTCAGAACCATTAGAAATTCATAATGCTGGTTCAAAAAAATTTATACAAGAAAGAGTTGAATGGTTAATCAATAAAGTGGGTTTGGATAATTCACATTTATACAGATATCCTCATGAATTCTCAGGAGGACAAAGGCAAAGGTTAAGTATAGCTAGAGCGTTAGCTCTTGAGCCAAAACTAGTTATCGCTGATGAACCTGTTTCAGCTTTAGATGTTTCTGTTCAAGAAACTGTACTTGAACTTTTTGAAGATTTACAAAAAGAATTAAAATTAACGTATATCTTTATTTCACATGATCTATCAGTAATTGAAAAAATAAGTGACTGGGTTGCAGTTATGTATTTTGGAAGAATTGTTGAAAGTGGAAAAGTTAAAGATGTTTTAAGAAAAACTAAACATGATTATACAAAAAACTTAATTAAATCAGTTCCTACACCTGATCCAAATATAAAGATGACTCAACCAAAAATGTTTTCTGAAATAAAAAGTGATTTATTATTAAAGAAAGGATATCAATTTGAGGAAGACTTACAATATGATGATAATTTAGAAAATCATAGAATGCTTCTTTCTAGTTAAAATTGTGTACACCGAAAAAACTTATAGAAAAAAATTAGAAAATTTTATCAATAAAAAATACCTTGCAAGTTTTTTAGTTTTATTAAGTGCTCTTACAATTGCAAGTATGATGTCAGCATTTAAAATTTCGAGTCAATATCTATCATTCTATCAAATTATATTTATTAAATCTATTGGCAGCACTCTACTGCTATTTCCAATATTTATTTTTTCAGGTATAAAATTTTTACCAGAAAATGGTTATCAATTATATTTTTTAAGAATATTTCTAATAATTGGGGCTATAGTTTGCTGGATTTATTCAATTGTTAACTTACCTATGGGAACCGCAACTGCTATATCATTTTCTAAAAGCTTTTTTGTACTTTGGTTAGCTTATTTATTTTTATCAGAAAATATTACTTTTCAAAAAATACTAGTCACCTTTATAGGATTTTTAGGTGTATTATTATGCTTAGAATTTTCAAATTCATCAATTTTAATTTCTGGTTTTGTTGGAATAATTGGGGCTGTTTTTGCTGCTGGATTGACTATAGTTATTAAAAAGCTCTCCATAAAAGAACCTGTTTTAAGGATAATGCTAATTCCAAATATTGCTATAACATTATTGTTTTTATTACCCGCTATTTATAGTTGGAATGAAATTCCAACTTCAATTTTTTTACCAGTTCTAATTATGATCACTTTTGGTTCTATTTCTCAATGGTGTTTTCTTACTGCTTATAAATTAGTTGATGTGTCGTATATAGCTCCATGGGAATATTCTAGATTAGTTGCTGCAATAATTTTTGGATTTATATTTTTCAATGAATTATTAACAATTAATATTATAGTTGGTATAATTTTAATAATTGGCTCAACATATTATTCATTACTTTATATAAAATCTGAAGATAGTTATTCAATAGAGGCAAGAAACTAATGATAAAAATAATTACAATTGCTGATATTCATTATGGAAAGAACACTTTAACTAAAAGAGGTGATACAGCACTTAGCTTACTAGATGAATTTAATCTTTTTGTTGATAATGAAAAACCAGACTTTATTGTTGATTTGGGTGACCGTATAAATGATGTTGATAAAAAAAATGATATTAATTTGCAAAAAAAAATATTTAAGAAATTAAATGAAAATAAAATTAAAACTTATCATATTTGTGGAAACCACGATGTAGTGAATCTTTCTATTAGTGAAAATGAAGAGATATTTAATCAGTCTCTAGAAAATGAAGTTATTCTTTTAAATAATTATAAAATAATATTATGGAGAGCAGATACAAAAATATATCACACAGATAACTTTAGAAGTTTTAAAATTAATGAAATGGATTTTATATGGTTAAATACCGAAGTAATAAATTCCAAGTTTCCAGTTATTATTTTTTCTCATGTACCAATTTCACCTGCATCTCTGATCGGGAACTATTACTTTCAAAACAATCCTTCTTTTGGGTCTTATCCTAATTCTTCTCGTTTAAGAAATAGTTTATGTAAAGCATCAATGCCTGTTTTTTTTCTGTCTGGTCACGTGCACTGGAATTCTTTTGCACAAGAAGATGGAATTACATATCTTACTCAGCAATCCCTCACTGAAAGTTTTTCTAATTATGGAAAACCAGCAAAATCTTGGGGACAAATTTCCCTTGATAATAAATTTTCATGGAAAGTTTATGGCGATGAACCAATAGAAATATCTTTAGATATTAAGAAAAGAAATATTATTACTCCTCTTGGTTCATTTTCAAGTTCAAATCAAGATTTAAGAGCAAAATAAAATGTCTGAAATACAAAGAAAAGATTGGATTTCTATTTTGTCAAAAACAGAAACAATAGATTTAAAAAATTGTATTGAAAATATAAATTATACTAAAGATTATAAAATAATTTACGGACCAAATGTTGGGTCGATCATGATAAGGGCAAGATTAGGAGGTAATGGAGATCCTTATAATCTAGGCGAAGCAACATTAACTAAATGTGTCATAAAATTAGAAGAAGGAACAACTGGTTATTCGTATCATCTAGGTAGAGATAAAATTAGAGCTGAGTATGCAGCAGTTTTAGATGCTTTAATGCAAGATAATAATTATTATTCTAAACTTCAAAGTATGATTTTAGATTTAAAAGATAAAATTAATAAAAAAGAAAATCACATTATTAATGAAAGTAACTCATCAAAAGTTGATTTCTTTACACTAGTGAGAGGTGATGGATAATGGAATATATTGGATATCAAGATCAAACACATTCATCACAAAATATGTTTAGAACAATTTTAAAAGCAACCTCTTTTCCTGGATCTATTTTCACAGTTCCAGAAAATCTTGAAACAGATAATGTTCTTTATTCTTCAACAGCTAATATTATTTTTACGTTATTTGATATTGATACTAAAATTTTTATAGATTCTGAAAAGATATCAAAAATACAAAACTTTATAACATTCAACACAAATGCAAATTGTATAGAAAAATCTAATCATTGTGACTTTGCAATTATTCAAAATAAGGAATTTAATATTGAAAATTTTAATCTTGGCTCAGATGAATATCCTGACAACTCATCCACGATAATTATTGAAGTTGAAGATCTGATTAACGGTGAAGAATTAATAATTGAAGGTCCTGGTATTGAAAAAACAAAATCAATATCCCCAACTAATTTACCTAAAAATTTTCAATCTCAATGGCAAAATAATAATTTTATTTTTCCAAGAGGTGTCGACTTAATTCTTACGTGTAAAGATGATTTTTTCTGTCTGCCACGAACATCAAAGGTGTTAAAATAATGTATGTAGCAGTAAAAGGAGGGGAAAAAGCAATCAAAAGCTCATTGAAACTTTTAGAGAAGAAAAGAAAAGAAACTGGCACTAAAAGTATTGAGATAAATCAAATTAAAGAACAACTAAGTTTTGCAGTTGATAGAGTAATTAATGAAGGTTCATTATATGATAAAGATTTATCTGCTTTAGCAATAAAACAATCTCAAGGAGATTTGGTCGAGGCAATTTTTTTATTGAGAGCTTATAGAACCACTTTAGAAAGATATGCTTACTCAACTGCTATAGATACAAGCAAAATTATTATAAAAAGAAGAATATCTGCAAGTTTTAAAGATATACCGGGCGGACAAATACTTGGCCCAACATTTGATTATTCTCACAGATTATTAGATTTTTCTCTAATGAGAGAAGATGAAATAAATTCATATGAAAACATCAATAACCAAGAACCTAAAAATAAAGAATTTCCTAGTGTTATTGATTATCTTAATAATGAGAATTTATTAGAGCAGGAAATTAACAATTTAAATGATAATCCATTTGATGTTACGAGAGATCCTATGAAATTTCCTGCATCCAGAGATCAATGGATGCAAATACTAGCTAGGGGTGATGAGGGTTTTCTTCTAGGTTTATCTTATTCTGCTATTAGGGGATTTGGAAGTAAAGGAACTCATCCTTTTGTTGGAGAAATTAAATACGGTATTGTTGATATTTTTATTTCACCAGATGAATTAGGTTTTGAAATTTGTATTGGCGAAATTGAAATCTCTGAATGTCAAATGATAGATCAATTTGAAGGAAATAAAAATACCCCACCCCAATTTACGAGAGGTTATGGTCTAACATTTGGCTATAATGAAAGAAAATCCATGGCTATTTCTATTGTGGATAGAGCATTAAAGAGTGAAGGGTACGGTGAAGAAATCAAATTCCCAATTCAAGATCAAGAATTTGTTCTCTATCATGCTGATAATGTTGAGGCACAAGGTTTTGTAACACATCTAAAACTTCCTCATTATGTTGACTTTCAAGGAGAGCTAAACCTTATTCGAAAACTTAGAAATGAAATTCTGCAGGGAAAAAAATTATGAAAACCGGTTTTAATTTTGCGTATTTGGATGAAGCAACTAAAAGAATGATAAGGAGAAAAATTCTAAAAGCTATTTGTATTCCAGGCTATCAATGTCCATTTGGAGGAAGAGAAATGCCATTAGCTTATGGGTGGGGAACAGGAGGTATTCAGGTTACAGCTTCTATAATTGGTAAGCAAGATATTCTAAAAGTAATTGATCAGGGGGCTGATGATACTACTAATGCTGTTTCTATTAAAAATTTTTTTAAACGTGTATGCAATATCATGATTACAGATAGAACTGCAGAAGCATCCTTGATACAAACTAGACATCGAATTCCTGAAACAACATTAAATAAAGATCAAATTATTGTTTATCAAGTTCCTCAACCAGAACCACTAAGGAAATTAGAGCCTAAAGAAAAAGAAACTAGAAAACTCCATGCGTATAAAGAATATGCATTAATGCATGTAAAATTATACGAAGAAATTTCTCAATTTGGCTCAGTAATAAAAACTTGGGCTTATCCAGTAGAAACAAATAACAGATATATTACTGATCCAACACCAATACCTAAATTTGATAATCCCAAAATGAATAATATGGAAGCGTTGCAATTATTTGGCGCAGGAAGAGAAAAAAGAATTTACGCAATTCCACCTTACACTAAAGTTAAAAGTCTTGATTTTGATGATCATCCCTTTGAAATACAAACATGGGATGAATGTTGTTCAATATGTGGTTCAACGAAGAGTTACTTAGATGAAATAATTATCAATAATGAGGGAAAGAAAAATTTTATATGTTCAGATACAGATTTTTGTAAAAGCAATCTTGAGAAAAATAAATGAATATTAAAAAAATAATGCATGTGGAAAACCTTACACATTTTTATGGAAACCAAATTGGTTGCAAGGGTATAAATTTTGATTTGTATAAAGGTGAAATTTTAGGCATTGTTGGTGAATCTGGTTCAGGTAAAAGTACTCTGTTGAAGTGCTTGTCAGGAGAAATTTCTCCATCTGCAGGAAAAATTAACATATCGCTAGATCAAGGTGGTGTAAAAGACTTTCTTTCTCTACCAGAACAAGAAAAAAGACAATTGATGAGATCCATGTGGGGGATAGTTCATCAAAATCCAAGAGATGGTTTAAATTTAAGAATTAGTGCTGGAGGTAATATTGCAGAGAGACTTCTCAATGTATCTGAAAAAAACTACTCACATTTAAGAAATACTGGAAAATATTGGATGGAAAAAACTGAGATGGATTCAGATAGAATTGATGAATTTCCTATAGGTTTTTCAGGAGGAATGCAGCAAAGACTTCAAATATCAAAAATTTTATCATCAAACCCACAGATAGTTTTTATGGATGAGCCAACTGGGGGCCTGGATGTATCTGTACAAGCTAAAATACTAGATACTATTAAGAGCATTGTAAGAGATATTAATGTTACTATGATTATAGTAACACACGATTTAGCAGTTGTGCGATTTTTAACTGATAAATTATTGGTTATGAAAGATGGCATAGTTGTAGAAACAGGATTAACAGATAGAGTTTTGGATGATCCTCAACATTCCTACACACAACTTTTAACTTCATCTATTTTACAAGTTTAATAATGAAAATTATCGAATTAAAAAACGTTAATAAGAAATTTATTCTGCATAATCAGAAGGGCACTGTATTAAATGTTTTAAAAAATATTAATTTAGAAATAAAGACAGGAGAATGTATTGCGCTAGTTGGAAAATCTGGAATTGGTAAATCTACATTTTTAAAAATGTTATATGGAAATTATTTACCTTCCTCAGGTGAAATTAATATTTATAATAATAATAAAATCAATATTGTTAATTCATTAGAACATCAAATAATAAATCTTCGTAAATATTTCATTGGATATGTAAGTCAGTTTTTAAGAGTTTTACCTAGAGTTCCGACAATTGAAATAGTATCTGATACTCTAAAACAACAGTCTTTATTTGATGAACACTCATTAATAAAAATAAAAAAACTTTTATCTGAATTAAATATACAGGAATCTATGTGGAATTTATCACCATTAACTTTTTCTGGAGGCGAACAACAACGAGTAAATTTAGCGAAAACATTAATTGGAAATTATTCTATTCTTTTATTAGATGAGCCAACAGCATCTCTCGATGATATGAATAAATCCATTGTCATTGATATGATTAAATCCAAACTTAAAAAAAATGTAACAATAATAGTTATAGTTCATGATAACAAAATTAGAAATGAAATATGTACAAGAGAAATTAACTTAGAAAAATACATTCCAAATGATAATTAAAAATGCAAATATAGTTACTTTAAATGATACTTTTATTGGCTCAATAAATTTTAATGAAACAATTTTAAACATTGATAAGGGTGATTTAAATAACTCTAATGCAATTGATTTTGAGGGTGATTATTTATTCCCAGGATTGATAGAGCTTCATACAGATAACTTAGAAAAACATTTTATTCCTAGACCTAATGCAATTTGGCCAAATAAAATTGCAGCTGCAATAGCTAATGATAATGAAATTATTTCTTCAGGTATTACAACAGTTTTTGATGCAGTATTAGTTGGAAACTATACAAAAATTAGAACTAGTATTTTGGATGATATAATAACTTCAATTACTAGAGGTAAGGATTTAGGATTATTCAAAGCTGATCACCATCTTCACTATAGGTGTGAATTATCTGACCCTGAACTCTTAGATACATTAGAAAAATATTCTGATAACAAATATATAGCTTTAGCTTCTTTAATGGATCATACTCCTGGACAAAGACAATGGAGAAATAAAGAAAAAATGCTAGAATTTTACAGTAAAGGAAGCAATGTTACATCTCATGGTACATATGATTTTGATGAAAAAATGTTAAGACTAGAGGAAACGGCAAAAGAAGCTGAAAAAAAGAATAGACCAAAAGTATCGAATATATGGAGAGATAAAAAAATTATTATGGCCTCTCACGATGATACAACAGAAGAACATGTAAATGAAGCAAGCAAAAATGGAATTTACATTAGTGAATTTCCAACTACCTTAGAAGCTGTAAAACAAGCAAAAAAACTTAAAATGAAAACAGTTTTAGGTGCTCCAAATTTTATAAGAAATAAATCACACTCGGATAATGTTTCGGTAAATGATTTAGTGGATAACAACTTTGATTTAGTTGATATATTTTCATCTGATTATGTTCCTTTGAGTCTAATACAATCTGTATTTAAATTATTAGATAAAGGTGTGAATTTAAGTGAATCTACTAAATTAGTTTCTTATAATCCAGCAAATTCAGTTGGTTTAGAAGACAGGGGTCACATTGAGATTAATAAAAGATCAGACTTTCTTAGAGTTTCATATTTAGAAAATACTCCATTAATTAAAGAAGTTTATGTTAAAGGCAAAAGAGTAAATTGAATTTAATGAAACCTTAACTTTTTTGATGAATTTTTTTAAAATTTTCTTTTAATTTCTATTAACTAAATTTTATATTTTTTTAACATTATTTTAATAAATATAATCTACTTGATTAAACATGAATAAGGTTGGATTTTCAATTACTGGAACATCTGTAAACAATAATAGTAGTAGTAATTTAGAAATTCTAGAAGGAGAACTTACTCAATTTAAATTATTAGAAGTAGATTCAATAGAATTACCAATTTATGCTTTAGATATAATTGTGGGGAAAAAAATTTTTAAACCCGAAATAGATAAACTAAAAAAAATTATTTCTACTTTTGACTTTAATTATACTGTTCACGGAGAACTTTCAGTAAACTTAATGGATGAAGAATTTTTTAGTGATCATAAAGAGGTTTTAAAAAAAAATATTGAAGTATCAGGTGAATTAGGTGCTTCGCATTTAGTGACCCATTTTGGATATACAAACAAAAAAATATTTGAAGATAAAAATCATTACAGTGATTTATTACAAAAGCAAAACGAGTGTTATGAAGAATTATCGAGTTTAGCTGATTCTTGTAACGTTACTCTAACTATTGAGTGCTTATTTCCATTTAATATGGAGGCTTACGCTCCTTTACCAAGTGAAATTGCGCATAATTTAAATCAAATCAATCATAAAAGAATTAAAGCATGTTTAGATTTTTCTCACGCTTATATTAACTGTAATTATAATAATGCTGATTATATAAGTGAAATAAAAACAATGGCTCCATTAAGTGAGCATCTCCACATGCACGACTCTTTTGGATTATTGCAAAAAATGCCAACGTTTTATAAATCTGAAGCAGTTAGTTATGGTTTGGGTGATATTCATTTGCCATTAGGATGGGGTAATATCCCCTTTGATGAAATATTTGATGAATTGCAATTTCCTAAAAATACTAATTTTAATTTTGAATTATTACCTAAACATTACCCTTATTTTGAAGAAAATATTAAAATAGCAAAAGAATTAATTAATAAAATTAGTGCTTAAATTTATAATTATTAAATTGAAAGGAGATTATTAAATGTCAATTTTTATATCATTAGGTATTTATTCCCAAAAAGGTGCAGATGGTATCATTAATGGAGACTCAGACAGAAAAGCAGCTATGGAAAAAATGGTTAGCAGTGTTGGAGGTAAATTAATTGATTATCATATAACAAGAGGTCAGTATGATTTTGTCATGATTACAGAGGCAGAGTCATTTGAAAGTATGGCTGCATGTGCTCTAAAAGCAAAAGCAGCAGGCACTCTTACAGAAGCAGTAACTTTAGAGTCAGTTGATTTAAACAAAGTAAGAGAAATGGGAAATAAAGTAGATTTTTCTCCTCCTACTTCTTAATTAACAAAGCACTCTTTTCTAGAGTGCTTTATTAAAATACAAACTTTAGAACGGTATATTTTTCTGAGGCCACCCAGAATTTCTACATTTCGTATCTTTATTAGGTGCGGTTTCACATAAGATTATAGCATGAGCAAAATGTGCTTGAGAATTATTCGATAACTGATCTGTCAGTTCATCACATCCAGACCAAAGGTCATCACATTTATTAGATTTTCCAATATTTGCATATTTCACATTTAGATCAGGGATATCTATATTTTCTGACGTAGCATCATCCATATAGTTTCGATAAGGACCAAACTTCATACGTATTTTATCTGCGCCTGCTAAAGTTTGACCATAGTAACTTGATACCAGTTTCCCATCAATCCATAAATGCAAGAAGCCATTATCTGCCCACTTAGCATTTATTATTAAATTAACCCACTTACCTTTTAAGGAAATTTCATTTTGATTAAGATCAAGTGAAAAGGTATTGTAATAATTCTGCCGGCCAGCTTCATTGTTTTCTGTAAAAAATTTTTCTGAATTAAATGTCCATGAAAACCTATTATTTGAATAATTAAAAGTAGGACCTACACCTACTTCTGATTTACCTTTAATAGGCTTAAAATCAAAAATACTTAGATTATGTTTTTTGCTAAAATATGATCCATCTAAAAAATATTCTACGCGGTACCATTTAGTTTGGTTTTTTTTGGCAACTTTTTTAAGTGGTTCCATTATCTGAAAACGTTGAGCGTGACCGGGATTACCCCATCTTTCCCAATCCAATTTATGACCTTCATCTGAATATTTAACATTAAATTCTACACCTTTTTCTTTGACACCAAATCTATCTTCAAATTCAT
>CACNKX010000011.1 GCA_902621165.1 uncultured Alphaproteobacteria bacterium | reverse complement strand
ATAATAAGTCCTTAATTACAAAACTAAATGGTTTTGATGAGAAAGGGAATAAAATAATTTCTAAAGTTATTAATGAAAAAGCTCTTACAATTTTTCTTAATAATCAAGAGATAGTAACGCTAATGTCTATTAGTGATCACCCAAAATATCTTGCAGTTGGGTATTTATTAAATCAAAATATGCTTAAAAAAAATGACATAATTAGAAAAGTTGAAATTGATAAAGATTTAGGTGTGATTGTTGTACGAACAAAACGTAAAACAAATTATGAAAACAAATTAAGAAAGAAAATAACAACTAGTGGTTGTGCAATAGGTACAGTATTTGGAGATATCTATGCAGAAATAAAAAAATCAAAATTAAAATCTAAAAAGAAAATTAAACATAAATGGATTTATGAAATTTCAAAAAAAATTACATTAACACCGAGCTTATATTTAGAAACAGGAGCAATACATGGTTGTGCCATTATTCATAATAATAAACCATTGATTTATATGGAAGACGTAGGGAGACATAATGCTGTAGATAAAATTGCTGGTTTTATGTTTTTAAAAAAAATTAGCTCTTCAAATAAAATTTTTTACACTACAGGAAGACTAACTAGTGAAATGGTTATTAAAACTATAAAAATGGGTATTCCAATATTAATTTCTAGATCAGGTTTCACAGCATGGGGTGTAGAGCTGGCGAGAGGCTCAAATTTAACACTTATTGGACGAGCAAAGGGAAAAAAATATTTAGCACTTTCAGGAGAACATAGAATTGACCATTAATAAGAAAAAAATTTTGTTTGCCATACTTGCTGGAGGTCAATCAAAAAGATTTGGAGGTGGATTTAAAGCATTTGCTAAAATAAATGGAATTACAATCTTAGACAAAATAATAAACAAGCTTAAAAAATATAGTAATGAAATAATAATAAATGCTAATGACTTAAAAAATTTTAAGAAAATTAATTACCCAATAATTGAAGATAGATTCAAAGGTTTTGTGGGACCTTTAGCAGGAATTCACACATCAATGTTGTGGGCTAAAGAAAATTACACTAACAAAGAATGGGTTTTTACTGTTCCAAGTGATACTCCATTTTTACCCGATAATCTTTTCGATAAATTTTTAGAGGCATATGATGAAAATGTAAAAATATTGATTGCAAAATCAAATAGTAGACATCATCCTGTAATAGCAATGTGGCATATATCCTTAATAACTAGTTTAGAAAATGAGTTAATATTAAATAATAGTAAGATTATGTTTTGGGTTAAAAAGCACAAATATAAATTTGTTGAATTCGACAAAAGCCAAGAAAAAAATTTTTTCAATGTTAATACTCAAGAAGAATGGAATACAGCAAAAAATATCTAAATTTGATATAAATATGTAAAAAATATTTTTTTTGTATAAAGAATATTTTAAATGGTAAGCTCAATATATAAAATATTTCCAGGAATTATATTTTGTTTTGTAATTGCTTATTCAGGCATATACCTAAGCGATTTTATTGGAAAAGAAATTTTAAATTTAAATAAAAGTCCAATATCACCAATAATGCTATCAATAATATTTGGTCTTTTGATAGGAAATATATTTCATATTAATAATTTTTTATTAGAAGGAATTAAGTTTTCTTTAAAATTTATTCTAAGATTAGGAATAATATGTCTTGGTATTAGACTAGGGCTTTTAGATATTTTTAAAGTTGGAATAGTTGGAATACCTCTAATTGTTGCTTGTATTATTATATCAATCTTGGTTGTAAATTATTTATGCAAGTTATTAAATGTTTCTTCAAAAATGGGATCATTAATTGCAGTTGGAACAAGTATTTGTGGAGCATCTGCAATTGTAGCAACCAGTCCTGCAATTAATGCTGATAAAGAGGAAGTCGCTTATGCCATAGCTAACATTACAATATTTGGAATAATTGCAATGTTCCTCTATCCATTTATGGCATATTATCTTTTCAATGGAGATGAGTTAGCATCAGGATTATTTCTTGGAACTTCAATACATGAAACTGCTCAAGTTGCTGGGGCTGGATTGATATATGCGGAACAATTCAATTCACCAAAAACTATGGATATAGCGACAATTACAAAATTAGTAAGAAATGTCAGTATGATAATCGTCATTCCTACAATAAGCTATATGTATCTAAGAAACAATATTGGTGAAAATAATAGCAAACCATCAATAATATCTATGTTTCCAATTTTCATAATTGGTTTTATTCTTATGGGTCTTATAAGATCAATTGGAGATTATGGAATTCAAAATAGTAATTTAGCTTTTGAAATATTAACAAATAATAACTGGCAATTAATAATCAATATTATTAAATCTATTGCTGAGTATTCTTTAGCAATAGCAATGGCAGCTGTTGGCATAAGTACAAATTTAGTTTCTTTAAAAAGCTTAGGCATAAGACCATTTTATGTTGGTTTTTCTGCAGCTTGTTGTGTTGGAATTGTAAGTTATATCGGAATCATAGTACTAAATAATTTTATATAATTTTCTAAAATAAATATAATTTGTACTTATTAGGTAATAATTATATAAAATTCTTAAAAAAATATGTCAATTTATCTTCCAATAGCTGAAATGAACGTCAATATTTTTCTTATTATTTTTATTGGTATGAGTATAGGGATACTTTCAGGAATTTTTGGTGTTGGTGGTGGATTTTTAATGACACCACTGTTAATTTTTTTAGGCATACCTCCAGTTGTAGCTGTTGGTTCTGAAGCTCCACACGTTTTAGCAACTTCAGTTTCAGGTTTTATTGCTCACTGGAGAAAAAGAAATGTTGATATAAAGATGGGTATATTCCTTTTAATAGGAGGTTTAATTGGCTCCACAGTTGGTGTAAATATTTTCAGTTATCTAAAAAACTTTGGGCAAATAGATTTAGTTATTCAGTTATTATTTCTTTTCTTTTTAGGTTTTATTGGTTTTAGTATGGCTTTTGAAAGCGCAAGAACTACAATAAAACACTATAGAGCAAGGAACACTAAAAGAACAAAACTGCATCAACATTCTTGGTTTCACGGACTTCCATTCAAAGTTCGCTTTCATAGATCAAAACTTTATATAAGTGCGATACCACCTGTACTGATAGGGTTCGCAGTTGGAGTAATGTCCGCAATGATGGGAGTTGGAGGAGGATTTATAATGATACCTGCAATGGTATACATACTTGGAATGCCAACGAGTATTGTAGTTGGGACATCTTTATTTCAAATCATTTTTGTTACCGCTAATGCAACATTCTTTCAATCCTACATAAATTATAATGTAGATATTGTGCTGTCTGCACTAATGATATTTGGAGGAGTAATTGGTGCGCAAATTGGTGTGATTTTTGGGTCTAAATTAAAAGCAGAATATTTGAGAGGTATTTTGGCTATATTAGTACTGGGTGTCTGTGGTAAAATTTTTACAGATCTAGTTTTAAGACCTAATGATTTATTTTCATTGGTAATGATATGATATCAATATTTAATTTTTCAATTAATTTATTGATCGTAGTTTGTCTCTTCATATATTTTATTTTTACAACCATTGGTTTTAATCTGGAGAATATTGAATATTTTTTAATTCTAATAATTGTTATAAACTCTTTTAACAAAATTTATATTTGGTCAAATTTCAGAGTATTTATTAAAAAAAATCTTAATAAAATATTTAAAGACATATTATTTAATGATTCATTTGCAAAACTAACTATAGTTATTTTATCCACTGTAATTCCAATTTATATGCTTATGCAAAAAGATATATTAGTGATTGATATATTGATTGAGAAAGCATCTTTTTTATTAGTATCAATTTTTGCATTAATTGGATTTTATTTAGAATTTTATATTTTGGAAGTGACAAAAATAGATGATTAAAAATTTATATATAAAGTTTGCTTTTAATCTAACAATTTTATTGACTATAATTTTCTTTTATAACTTTCTTAATGCTGAAGAAATTTACTTTGACTTATCTGAGGATAGTATTGAATTAAAAACAGATTTTAATGGAAAAGAAATTATTATTTTTGGATTACTAAAAAATGATCATGAGACACTTTTGACAATAAAAGGGCCGCCATCAAAAATGAGAATACAAAAAAAAGAGAGGTATTTTGGAATATGGATTAATAATCAATACGTTACCTATAGTAACATTCCATCTTTATTCTTTTTATCCTCCTCAAAAGAAATTAACGAAATCTTGCCTGAATCGATATTAATTAATGAGGATCTAAGTTTTGAAAAAATTTTAAATAATAAGACTTTTAATCAAAATTTTATTTTCAAAAATGACCAAAAAAGTTGGAATGAAAATTTTGTTAGAATAAAAAAAGAACAATCATTTTATAAAAGTTTTGAAATGAAAAAGGTCAAAGATAAATTATTTCAAACTAGCGTTTTTTTTCCAACAAATACAATACCAGGGATTTATAATGTTGATATTTACTATATAAGAAATAATACAATTATGAGTACTGACCAAAAAAATATAGTTATAAAAAAAACTGGTATAGGAAGTCAAATATTTGACTTTGCTAATGAAAATGCAGCTACATACGGAGTTTTTGTAATTATCTTTTCAATATTTTCAGGTTTTATTGCTGCTGCTTTATTTAGGAGAAGTAAATGAGTGATGATAGATATATTCTAGTTGTTGCAGATAATTCAGAAGAAATGAATACAGCTCTTGAATATGCTTGTGCAAGATCAAAAAAAACAGGAAGAAAAATTATAATTGCAACATTCATAGAGCCTTTGGATGTTCTAACAACCAAGGGTGTTACAGACATTATGAAAGAGGAAGCTAGAGAAGAAGCAGAAACAATTCTTAAAAAAGCTGCCTCATTTGTCCAAGAAAGAACAGGTGACTATCCTGCTCTCTCTTTAAGAGAGGGGGATACTATATCTGAATTAAAACAATTATTAGATGAGGAAAAAAATATTAATGTTCTTGTTTTAGCTGCCAATACTGATCCAAATAGTAAAAACCCTGGTCCAATAATAACTTCTCTGGTGAGTAATGAAATAACAAACTTAAGAATACCAATAATGATTGTCCCTGGAAATTTATCATTTGAACATATTGCGCAAATAACTTAAAAAAATGTCTAAAGAGATAGCTAAAATATTAGTAGATATAAAGTCTATTAATTTTTCATTTGATAAATATTTTACTCTTACTTCAGGCTTGGTTAGTCCTGTTTATGTTGATTGTAGAAAAATTATTTCTTTTACAAAAGAAAGAAATTTTATAATTGATAAAGCCATAGATTATTTAACTAAAAATAATATTGAGATAGAAATTATTGCTGGTGGAGAGACTGCTGGAATTCCCTATGCTGCTTTTATTTCTCAAAAATTAGATAAACAAATGATTTATATTAGAAAAAAAAACAAAAGGTTTTGGAAAAAACAAACAAATTGAAGGTGAATTTGAAAAAAATCAAAAAGCTCTTTTAGTTGAAGATCTAGCTACTGATGGAGGTAGTAAAATAATTTTTATTAACGCAATGCGTGAAGCTGGATTAAAAGTTAAAGATATATTTGTAATATTTTATTATGATATTTTTAATTTTAATGAATCAGAATTATTTAAATTAAATGTAAATATGCACTCACTGTGTACTTGGAAAGATGTAATAAATTATATTGAAAGTGAAAAAATATATTCTGAAGATAAGGTTTCAAACTTAAAAGAATTTTTAGAAGATCCAGAAAAATGGAGAAACAAGTATGCGTGAAATAGTTGTTGTCAGTGGAGGTTTTGACCCAATTCACAGTGGTCATATAAAATTAATTAAAGAGGCTGCTAAACATGGTGAAGTTGTAGTTTTGCTAAATTCTGATTTATGGCTTCAAAAAAAGAAAGGTAAGGAATTTCTTCCTTTTATTGAAAGAACTATAATTATGAATGAGTTAAAAAATGTTATTGATGTTATAGAATTTGATGACGGAGATAAGACGTGCATCGATGGTCTTAAAAAAGTAAAAAATAAATATCCAAAATCAATTATTAAATTTGCAAATGGAGGTGATAGAAATAATAGCACAACACCAGAATCAATATTCTGTGAAAAAAACGATATACAGTTACTTTGGGGTATAGGTGGTGACAATAAATCAAATTCTAGTTCATGGATTTTACATAAATGGAAAGAAGATAATTAAGGATATAATTTTCTTGTAACCCAAGCATCATTTTCCATACGGAATTCAAGTCTGTCATGCAATCTAAATGGCATATCTTGCCAAAATTCAATTAATTTAGGTGCTACTAAGTAACCATTCCAATGTGAAGGTCTTGGTACATCATTATCTGAAAATTTTTTTTCAAACTCTTCTACTCTTTTAGTTAATGTAGATCTATCATCTAGTTCTTCTGACTGTAATGAAGCCCAAGCTCCTATTCGACTTCCTAGTGGCCTTGAATTATAATATTCATCAGCTTCAGCGTTTGAAATTTGTGAAACATTACCTTCTATTCTTATTTGTCTTTGAAGTGTTTTCCAATGAAAATTTAAAGCTACACTATCGTTGTTTTTAATTGCTCTACCTTTTTTGCTATTTGAATTTGTATAAAAAACAAACCCTTTATCATCATATGATTTAAGTAAAACAATTCTCGAGCTAGGTTTGCCATCAGAAGATATAGTAGCAAGGTTCATAGCATTTGGATCATTGATTTCACTTTTCTTTGCCTCTTCAAACCATTCTTGAAAAAGTTCAATTGGTTTTTTATCAGAATTTATTAATTTTTGATTTGATTGCATATTATAGATATGAATATTATTTTATAAGTATATATATCTATATTTATAAAAAAACACAGATTTACAATATGTTGATGCAAAATAAAAAAGGTCTGATTATGGGAGTGGCAAATGACAGATCTATTGCTTGGGGTATTGCGAAAAAATTAGCAGAACAGGGAGCAGAAATTGCACTTACTTATCAAGGAGAAGCTCTTAAGAAAAGAGTTCAGCCACTTGCAGAAGAAATAGGGTCTAACACTATTATTCCTTGTGATGTTTCAGACTCACAAAGTATGAATAACGTTTTTGAAACACTTAAAAATAAGTGGGGTGAATTAGATTTTCTTGTTCATGGAATTGGTTTTTCCAACAAAGATGAATTAAGAGGTAAATATTACAATACATCTTGTGATAATTTTAAACAAACTATGCATATATCATGTTATTCTTTTACAGAGGCTTGTAGGCTAGCAGAACCTTTAATGAATAATGGTGGATCAATTTTAACTTTAACATATTATGGATCAGAACAAGTTATGCCTCATTATAATGTTATGGGAGTTGCAAAAGCAGCTTTAGAGGCAAGTGTTAGATATTTAGCAGTTGATTTGGGAGAAAAAAATATAAGAGTTAATGCTATTAGTGCTGGGCCAATTAAAACTTTGGCAGCATCGGGAATAGGTGATTTTAGATTTATTCTAAAATGGAACGAGCTTAATGCTCCACTTAAAAGAAATGTAAATCAGCAAGATGTTGGAAATTCTGCTTTGTATCTCTTAAGTGATCTTGGAAGTGCCGTTACTGGTGAGATACAACATGTCGATTGTGGCTATCATACTGTAGGAATGGTTGCAGTTGATGAGAGTGAAAGTGTTTCAGAATTATTAAGTGAATTTACAAATTCTAAAAAATGACTTCTAATTCAATAGGAAAAATCTTTAACTTTACCACATGGGGAGAAAGCCATGGCAAAGCTATTGGTTGTGTTGTCGATGGAGTGCCATCAAACATAAATTTAACTGAAAAAGATATTCAACCATATTTAGATAAAAGAAAACCTGGTCAGTCAAAATTTACAACTCAAAGAAAAGAAGAGGATAAAGTTGAAATACTATCTGGAACTTTTGAGGGAAAAACAACAGGTCATCCTATTTCTCTAATTATCTACAATCAAGATCAGAGATCAAAAGATTATGGTGATATCAAAAGTAAATTTAGACCAGGTCATGCAGATTATACATATTGGAAAAAATATGGCATAAGAGATTATAGGGGTGGTGGTAGATCTAGTGCTAGAGAAACTGCAATGAGAGTAGCAGCAGGGGCAATAGCAAGAAAAATCATAAAAAATAAAATTAAAAATCAAGTTGTAATAACAGGTGCATTAATTCAAATCGGTAATCATAAAATTAATTATGATAATTGGAATAATAATTTTATTCCAAAAAATAATTTTTGGAGTCCTGATAAAGAAATTATTAAAATATGGGAAAACGAAATACAAACTGCAAGAAAATCTGGTTCCTCTTTAGGTGCAATAATTGAAATTAGAGTGAAAGGTTTGCCAGCTGGATTAGGAGAACCTATTTATGAAAAAATAGACTCTGATATTGCTAAGGCATTGATGTCTATTAATGCTGTTAAGGGAGTAGAAATGGGAAATGGATTTAGCAGTGTTTATGAAACTGGAATTTCTAATGTTGATGAAATGAGAATAAAAAATAAAAAACCTTTATTTCTTTCAAATAATAATGGTGGAGTTCTTGGAGGTATTACAACGGGCCAAGAATTAATTACAAGATTTGTGGTAAAACCTACAAGCTCAATATTATCCCCAAAAAAAACAATTAATACAAAATTAAAAGAAACAACAATATCTACTAAAGGTCGTCATGATCCATGTGTTGGTATAAGAGCTGTTCCAGTCGGTGAGGCAATGGTTGCCACAACTATAGCTGATCATTGTTTAAGATTTCTTTAAAATACTATAAATCAAAAATTCTTTATTTCCTTTTGGTCCAGTTATTGGACTTTCGACTAAACCTACAACTTCAGCCTTAATTGTTTTTTTAAACCAATTCGATATATCATTACATACTTTTTCATGAATCAATGGATCTTTCACAATACCTTTTTTCAAATTTATTTTATTAGTTTCAAATTGCGGCTTAATTAGTGAAATAATCTCAGCTTTACTTGATAAAAGATTCAGGCTAGGTTCTATAACCTTTGTTAGACTAATGAAACTAACATCACAAACTACTAAATTAATTTTTTCATGAATTATTGAGTTATCTAAATATTTAGCATTAAAATTTTCTATACTAATAATTTTTTTTTCTTTTTTTAATTTTTCATGAAGTTGATTTGTACCAACATCAATAGAATATATTTTTTTAGCATTTTTTTTTAAAAGAACCTCTGTAAATCCACCAGTTGATGAACCGATATCTAGACAAATTTTATTTTCAATATCAATCTTAAAATGATCAATTGCTTTCAGTAATTTGAATGCACCTCTTGATACCCATGGAGGATGGAGTTGTTTAATTTTTATTTTTGAGTTTTCATTAAAACTGTTACCACTTTTGGTAATAATTTTATCGTTTACATAAACTTGACCGGCCATAATCATAGATTGGGCCTTTGATTTAGTATCAGCTAAGTTTCTATCCATTAAAAGCTGATCAAGTCTTATTTTTAGATTTTTACTCAAATTTGAAAATTACTTAAAATCTTCTTTTGTAACTTTATTGTTTTCTTGCTTAATTTTTTTAATTTGGCTTTCAATACTTTTTAATTTTTCCTCACATGCTTTTTTTAAATTCATTCCTTCTTCGTAAAGTTTTACAGATTCTTCTAAATCAACTTCACCATTTTCTAATTTCTCTACAATAGACTCAAGTTTTTTTAAATTATTTTCAAAATTATTATCTTTATTCATTGAATGTATCTATTTTTGTAATATTTGATGTTTCTATATCATATATTAAAGCATAAACTTTATCATTACTTTTTATTGTAAATAAAATCCGATTATTATCAATCATATCTATATCTGTAATTTTGTGCCCTTTTTCTAAATTTAAATTATATTCAATTAAATTTGTTTCTAAATTACTTTGTTTTTTTGTTGTTTTTATATACAAACCATAAACTAGAACTAAAAAACAAATAACAATTAATATACCTAAAAATATTACAATAAATTTAAGAATTTTTTGAGACATGAACGAATTCTATAATCTTAAATTAACTATAAATAAACAATTAAGTTCACAAAGATTAGATAAAGTGCTCGTTTCAAAATTGGAAGGATATTCAAGAACACAAATTAAAACTTTAATATTAAATGGCAATGTAAGTCTTGGTGAAAAGAAAATAAAAGAACCATCTTACATAACTAAAGAAAATGAAAATTACTATATAAATATTATCTTGAAACAAGAAACAAAACATTCAGCTGAAAATATAGACTTAAACATTATTTATGAAGATGAAGATTTAATTGTTATAAATAAACCTCCAAATTTAGTTATGCATCCAGCTCCTGGAAATGAAAGTGGCACTCTTGTGAATGCTCTTATGCATTACACTAATAATCAACTAAGTAATTTAGATGATAATTCTAGACCAGGAATAGTCCATCGTTTAGATAAAGATACAAGTGGAATTCTTGTTGTTGCAAAAAATAATAATGCTCATATTAATTTAGCCGAACAATTCAAAGAACATACAATATCTCGTAGATATAAAGCAATAGTTTGGGGAACTCCTGATAATCAATCAATAGAAGGGTATATAGAGAGAAATAGAAAAAATAGAAAAAAAATGAGTTTAAATAATAAGGGTTTTGGAAAATATTCTAAAACCGATATTAAATTAGAAAAAACTTTTGGTATTGCTAGTTTAGTTGACTGTCATTTATATACTGGAAGAACTCATCAAATTAGACTTCATCTAACTTCTAAAAATTCTCCAATCATTGGTGATAAGATTTATGGAAAAAGTAAAATTAATCAATTTGGAAAAAATAATAATACATTTAATAAATTTATGATTTTAAAAAATTTTGATAGACAGGCATTGCATGCTTATCATCTTGGTTTTGATCATCCTGCATCAAAAAAAAGGATGGATTTTGATATTGAAATTCCTGAAGATTTTAAGAATTTAATTGAATTATTGCTTAAATATTAAATTATATTTTATTTATGATATAGGCGTATTATGAATTTACCAGTACTATCAAGTGAAGGAAATTTAGCAGTATACTTGCAGGAAATTAAAAAATTTCCGATGCTCACTGCTGAAGAGGAGTACATGTTAGCTAAACGTTATAAGGAACATGGAGATTCAGATGCTGCGCATAAGCTAGTTACAAGTCACCTTCGATTAGTTGCCAAAATAGCAATGGGGTATAGAGGATATGGCTTACCTATTACAGACTTAATTTCAGAGGGTAATGTTGGAATCATGCAAGCAGTTAAAAGATTTGATCCAGAAAAAGGTTTTAGATTAGCAACATATGCAATGTGGTGGATCAGAGCTCAAATACAAGAATATGTTTTACATAGTTGGTCTTTAGTAAAAATTGGAACTACCGCAGCTCAAAAAAAACTTTTTTTTAATTTACGTAAAATTAAAAATCAACTAACCTCAATTGACTCAGGTAATTTGTCACCAGAAAATGTTAGAGAGATTGCAACTAGATTAGATGTAAAAGAAGGTGAAGTAATCGATATGGAAAATAGACTTTTTACATCAGATAAATCTTTAAATGTTAAACTTGGTGAAGAACATGATACTGAATGGCAGGACTTAATAGAAGATAAACAAGAAACTCATGATAGAATAATTGAAAATAAAGATGAACTTAATTATCGAAGAAGTTTATTTTCAAAAGCTTTTGAAGTCTTGAACGAAAGAGAAAAAGAAATTATTAAACTTCGAAAACTAAGTGAAAATCCATTAAAGTTAGAAGACTTAAGTAAAAAATATAAAATTAGTAGAGAAAGAGTAAGGCAAATTGAAGAGAAAGCATTAGAAAAACTTCAAAAAGAAATTTCAAATATTAGATAAAGTTCCATTTATATCAATTGTCTCTTTTCTGTCTGGCCCTGTTGAAACAATTGAAATATTTGTTTCCATAAGATACTCGAGTATTTGAATGTATTTTTTAGCATTTTCTGGAAGATCATTAAATTTGTTAATTCCTGCAGTTGATTTTTCCCAGCCAGCAAATTTTTTATAAACAGGTTGTATCTTATCGAATAAAAATTCTTCACTAGGTAAATAATCATAATGTTTGTTATCAATTAAGTATCCAGTACATACATTAATTTCTTTTAATTCATCTAAGACGTCAAGTTTAGTAAGTACAATGTCTGTAATACCATTAAGTTTAATTGATTGTTTCAAAAGAACACTATCAAACCAACCACACCTTCTTTTTCTTTTAGTAACTGTTCCAAATTCTTGACCTTTTTCACCAAGATGTTCTCCAATATCATCCATTAACTCAGTTGGAAATGGGCCTGATCCAACTCTAGTAGTATATGCTTTTGTAATTCCTAAAATTTTATGATTTTTTCTATCACTAAAACCTGTTCCAGAGAATATTTGACCTGATATCGTATTTGATGATGTAACATATGGATATGTTCCAAAATCAATGTCCAACATTGAACCTTGCGCCCCTTCAAAAACAATGTTTTTATTCTTTTGACCTAATTCATTTATTATTTTCCATAATGGAACACTAAAAGAGTTAAGATAATTAGACATAGATAAAAGTTCTTCATAATAATTATGTGTAATTTTATGAATATGTTTTGAAATTTTATCTTTATGAAATTCGTAAAGATTATCAATTTTTTGTTTTAAAAATATTGGATCTTTTAAATCGCAAATTCTTATTGCTCTTCTGCCTACCTTGTCTTCGTATGCTGGACCAATGCCTTTTTTAGTTGTTCCTAGTTCTTTTTTGCCTCTAGAGGTTTCATTAATTTCATCAAGAAGTTTATGAATAGGTAATATTAAGCAAATATTATCAGCAATATATAAATTGTCTGCGTTTACCTCTATTCCTTGTTCTTTAAGATTATCAATTTCATTAATTAGTGCCCACGGATCTAAAACAACGCCATTACCAATAGCACATTTTTTATTATTAATTATTCCTGAGGGTAATAAATTAAGTTTATAAACATTATTGTCTACTTTAATTGTATGACCCGCATTATTCCCTCCTTGATATCTAACTATCAAGTCAGCTTTAGAAGAAATCCAATCAACAATTTTGCCTTTTCCTTCATCTCCCCATTGAGTTCCAACTATCGTGTAAAACATTAAATTTGCTTAACAGTATTATTCATTAAATAATACTTGATTCCATACTTTTTTGCCTCTTTTTTTATATCAATATTATCTTCAAAAGTTTTAAATAGGCTATAACCTTTATTTATTAATTTTTGTTTAATTTTATTACTTGTATTGAATGCAATTAAAATTTTTTTATTTTGATTGATTAAAGATGAAGATCTTAAAATTGTATCCATGTAACAAGTATACCCTATAGCAGTTTCAGAATTACGACCATATTTTAAATTATATCGACCTCCTCCAGCTATTTCACCTCTTACATCTTTAGCAAAAAATGTAAATTTTATCCCTTTGTAGTAATTTTTATTTTTTTGTAAGTCAAAAAAATCTACACTTATAGAATCATTTTTGGAAGTTTTAATTAAATTAGCAATTTTTACTAGTCTTTCAACTTCGTTTTCATAACCTATTATTTTATTTAACTTTGATATATATTTTTTTTTGTTTTGGATTGAACCAGAACATAAGTGTAAAGTTTTAAATGAATTATATAATTCATTTTTTTTCAATAACTTTAAACAATTATCAATATCTTTTAATTTAATATATTTTTTTAATTTAAATTTTAAATCTTTGTTAGTTATTTTTTTTAACAAACTGTCAAGAAAAAATGGTGCGGTAATTTCAATAACAATATTTTTAACCCCAATTTTTTTTAAAGTTTCGTAAGCAAGATTGATAATTTCTACATCAGCCCTATAGCTTTCAGATCCAATAATCTCAGCACCAACTTGTTGAAATTGTCTTTCAGGTCTCAAAATTGTTCCCACTTTTCGAACAACTTCTCCATAATAACATAGTTTTAGCGGTCGTATTTTATTTGCTAGTCTAGATGAGGCAATTCTAATTATTTGTGGAGTTATATCGTTTCGAATACTTAATTGATCATTTTTTTTATTTGTTTTTAAAATTAGAGTATTGCGATCTAAATTTTTACTAAACTCAATTAGTGGAGTCTTTATTAAAGTAAAACCATTATCCCTAAAATAATTTATTATACTATTTTTGTATTTATGCTCAATAGAAGCGTCAAAATTTAGACTATCTCTAAAACCTACAGGTACTAAAAATTTATTAACCAAGATAAGGCCTTACTAATTTTTTTATTTCTTGAGACTTCATTTTAACCTCAATAATATCTTTACCTTCAACTAATATTCTTACTAATGGCTCAGTTCCAGATATCCTTACAAGAGATCTTATTCTTTTATTATTATACAGTTTATCTTTTTTTAATTTACCAAGAATTTTTAAAAGTTTAGTATTCTTTGTTCTATACCGTAAGTTAATTTTTTCCTGAGCAAAGTCATTATATAAATTGAAAAGTTTACTTACCTTATTTTTATTTGATATTAAAATTTCAGTAATTTTTAATGCTGCTAAAATTCCATCACCTGTATTAGAGTGTTGTGATAATATTATATGTCCTGATTGTTCACCACCTATCATAGATTTAGATTTTTTCATTTGATTAATAACGTTAATATCTCCAACAGTTGTTCGTTTAATCTTTAATTTTAATTTATTTGTGAGATATTTTTCTAGTCCCATATTCGACATAACAGTTATAATCACATCATGTTGATTAGCTTTTTTCTTAGGTTTTACGTAATTTTTGCATAACAATCCTATAATTTTATCACCATCAATTTCTTTTCCTTTTTCATCTACAACTATCAACCTATCTCCATCGCCATCAAATGCAAATCCAATATCAGCTTTTTCTTTAATGACATTTTGTGAAAGTGATTTAACGTCAACTGCACCACAATTTTTATTAATGTTTAATCCATCCGGATTATTATTTATAGCTATTATATTATGACCTAGCTCCCAAAATAAATTTGGAGCTATATTATATGTGGCTCCGTTTGCACAATCTAAAACAATTTTTAATTTTTTCTTTGAAGACGTTTTATTTAAAGTACTCTTTAAAAATTCAGAGTATCTACCTGAAGCATCTTCCAATCTTCTTGCATTTCCAGATACAAATGTGTTGTTTGATATTTGAGAATATTTTTTTTTATCTAAAACAATTTTTTCTACTTTTTTCTCAATTAATGAACTTAATTTCGTTCCAGTACTATCGAAAAACTTAAGCCCATTATATTCATATGTATTGTGTGAAGCTGTAATCATTACGCCAATATCAGCCCTTAAAGTTTTGATCATTAATGGTACAGCTGGTGTTGGTAATGGTCCAACTAAAATTACATCCATACCCATAGAAATAAATCCAGCAGTAACAAGTGGCTCATATAAATAACCAGATAATCTTGTATCCTTACAAATCACAACTCTACTATTTTTAGAATTTTTCTTTTTTAGCAGGTATGCTACTGTTTTTGATATTTTGAGACAAGTTTCAGCTGAAAGAGGTTCTTCATTAACTAAGCACCGTATCCCGTCGGTACCAAATATTTTAGACATTTATGTCTTTTATTCAAAAAAATAAATAAAGTGAAGTAATTAAATTAGTTAGCGGGAGCAGTAGCAGAACCACCTGTTTTTGGAACAGATGTTGCTGCTTTTTTTGGTTTATTTATATCATTATCAAAATCATCACGAGTTGGCTTTATACCTTTGATTAAATCCTTAATTTCGTCACCTGATAATGTTTCATACTCTAAAAGCCCCTTAGCAACTATGTGTAATTCTTCAATATTATCTTGAAGAATTTTTCTACAATTATTTTCAGCCTCTTCTGCAAGAGATCTAACCTCTTCATCAATTAATTTTGCTGTGGAGTCAGATAAATTTTTAGATTGTGCAACGGAATGCCCAAGAAAAACTTCCTCACTATCACTGTTATATCTAAGACGACCTAGTTTTTCACTCATACCCCATTCAGTAATCATTTTTTTTGATAGATTTGTCACCATTTGTATATCGCTTGCCGCACCATTTGTAATTTTATCTTTACCAAAGATCATTTCTTCTGCAATTCTTCCACCAGTAGCTATCAATAAGTGCGCTTTCATTTGATCTTTTCTCATAGACAGTTGATCTTTTTCAGGAAGTCTCATCACCATACCTAAAGCTCTACCTCTTGGAATTATAGTTGCTTTATGTATTGGATCAGAAGCTGGTGAGTGAAGAGTTGCAACAGCATGGCCAGCTTCATGATAAGCTGTAAGTTTCTTTTCATCTTCTGACATGACCATAGATCTTTTTTCAGCACCCATCATCACTTTATCTTTAGCACTTTCGAAATCTTCAAGTGTAACCATTCTTTTATTTTTTCTAGCCGCTAATAATGCTGCTTCATTTACTAAATTTGCTAAATCAGCTCCAGAAAAACCTGGTGTTCCTCTTGCAATAATTTTTGAGTCAAATTTTGGTGAAACTTTTATTTTCTTAATATGGACTTTAAGTATTTTATCTCTTCCCATTACATCAGGATTATTAACTGTTATTTGACGGTCAAATCTTCCAGGTCTAAGCAAAGCTGGATCAAGCACATCAGGTCTATTTGTTGCAGCAATAATAATAACACCTGCATTTGCTTCAAAGCCATCCATTTCCACAAGAAGTTGATTAAGAGTTTGTTCTCTTTCATCATTTCCACCGCCAAGACCAGCACCACGGTGCCGTCCTACAGCGTCAATTTCATCAATAAAAACTATACAAGGGGCATTTTTTTTACCTTGGTCAAACATATCTCTAACTCTACTAGCTCCAACACCAACAAACATTTCAACAAAATCTGATCCCGAAATAGAAAAGAAAGGAACATTTGCTTCACCTGCAATTGCTCTTGCAAGTAGTGTTTTTCCAGTTCCTGGAGGCCCTACCAGAAGTGCACCTCTTGGTATCTTTCCACCTAATCGAGAAAACTTTGAGGGATCTTTTAAAAATTCTACAACTTCTTCTAATTCTTGTTTGGCTTCATCGATACCTGCTACGTCGTCAAATGTGACTTTACCAACTGCCTCATTTAATAATTTAGCTTTAGATTTGCCAAAGCCCATTGCTTTTCCACCACCGCCCTGCATCTGGCGCATAAAGAAAATCCAGACTCCAATTAATAGAAGCATTGGAAACCATGAAAGTAATACACTTAGAAGTGGATGCATTGATCTTTCAGAGGGCTCTGCAGTAATTTTAACGCCACTTTCATTTAATTTATCAACTAAATTAGGATAATTAGGGACATATGTGCTAAATGATCTACCGTCATTTAAAAATCCTGTAACGTTGCTTCCATTGATATTAACTTCAGAAACATTTCCACTTTCTGTTGCTGCAATGAAGTCAGAAAAAGATATTTTTGAAGTATTTCTATTGTTAGAAGTCCCTTGGAAAAGATTGAAAAGCACTATTAAA
>CACNKX010000010.1 GCA_902621165.1 uncultured Alphaproteobacteria bacterium | reverse complement strand
TTTCGTCCACTAAACTAATATACAAATAATTTAAATATATTAAAAGAAAACTCCTAATATGATTTATTATAATTATCTTTGTTTTCTTACATTAGTAAAAAAAGAAGTCTTTAGATTCTTAAAAGTTGGAATACAAACTGTGATTGGACCAGCTATTAGCTCTTTATTATTTTTAGCCGTTTTTAGTCTAGCTCTAGGTAGATCTGTAAATTCTATAAATGGTATTGACCTTCCTTATTTCATTGCACCTGGTCTAATAATGATGACCATGTTGCAAAACTCTTTTGCTAATTCGGCATCAAGTATTGGTCAATCAAAATTTCAAGGTAATATTGTAGACATTTTAATGGCTCCATTAAACAATGTTGAATTAGCTTTCGGATTTATAATTGGATCAGTTTGCAGAGGTGTTGTGTGCGGTATAGTAACAACTTTAGGAGTTATGATATTTGTACCACTTCATGTGCACTCTTATACAGCACTAGTATTCTTTACATTAATGGGATGTACAATGATGGGAACTTTGGGTACAATTGTTGGTATTTGGGCAGACAAATGGGATCAGCAACAAGGTATAACTAACTTTATTGTTTTACCTCTCACTTTTTTATCTGGAACATTCTATTCAATTTCGAGACTTCCTGAGTTTTGGCAGACAGTTTCCTCATTTAATCCATTCTTTTATAATATTGATGGTTTCAGATATGCTTTTACAGGTATTTCTGATGGCTCATTAATACAAGGATCAATCTTCTTAATAATTATTAATATTATATTAATTTTATTATGCTATTTTATGTTTCGCGAGGGATATAAAATTAAATTTTAGATATGGTCAAAAAACTTTTATCAAACGTAATGCCAACTTATGGAAATAAAACTCTTGAATTTGCAAAAGGCAAAGGATGTTATTTATACTCTAGTCAAAATAAAAAATATTTAGATTTTGCAAGTGGAATAGCTGTAAATTCTCTTGGTCATTGTCATCCTAAACTTATAGAGGCGCTTAATAAGCAATCGAAACAACTATGGCATGTTTCAAACTTATATAAAATAAAAAAACAGGAACAATTTGCAAAATTACTCTGTAAAAATTCTTTTGCAGACAAAGTCTTTTTTACTAACTCAGGAGCTGAATCTATTGAATGTGGAATTAAAATAATAAGAGGATATCATTCATATTACAAGACTAACAAAACAGAGATTATTACTTTTGATGGCGCTTTTCATGGAAGAACTTATGGAGCACTTTCCGCACAGAAAAACAAAAAATATTCTAATGGTTTTGGTCCTATGCTTAAAGGTTTTAAAAAAATCGAATTTAATAATGAAAAAAAGTTAATATCAGCAATAAACAAAAAAACAGCTGGTATTATTATTGAACCAATTCAAGGAGAAGGAGGTATTCGACCTGCCAATCTAAGTTTTTTAAAATTACTAAGAAAAATCTGTAACGAAAAGAAAATCTTACTTTTTTTTGATGAGGTTCAGTGTGGATTTGGAAGATCAGGTAAATTATTTTCACATGAATGGGCAAAAATAAAACCTGATATTATGTCTGTAGCAAAAGGTATTGGATCAGGTTTTCCACTTGGTGCTTGTATGTCAACAAACAAAGCATGTGTTGCAATGACTAAAGGTAGTCATGGATCAACCTATGGTGGTAATCCGTTAGCCATGAGTGTAGGTTTAGAAGTCTTAAAAATTATCTCTAATAAAACATTTCTTACAAAAGTAGATAAAACAGCAAGATATTTCTGGAAAAAATTAAAAAAATTAGAGAATTCATCAAATATTATTTCTGAGGTTAGAGGTGCGGGACTTTTATTGGGAATTAAAACAAATATTAGCAATATAGACTTTTCTGAACAACTTAAAAAAAATAAATTACTAAATGTACCTGCTGCAGATAATACAGTAAGATTGGCTCCACCACTTATTGTATCTTATAAAGAGATTGATAAATCAATTACAATAATTAAGAAGAGCATGAAAGAACTATCTAAATGAAACATTTTATTGATATTAACAATTTTAAAAAAAAAGAAATTAATGAAATAATTTCACTTGCAAAGAAAATTAAAAAATATCCAAAAAAATATTCTTCATCTTGTAAAAATAAAACTCTGGGTCTAATTTTTGAAAAGCAGTCACTTAGAACCAGATTAAGTTTTAATGTAGGAATGCAAAAATTAGGAGGTTCTGTTCTAGAATTGCATAGTAAAGATATTGGCTTTGATAATAAAAGAGAAAAAGCCGAAGATGTGCTTAGTGTATTAAGTCAATATATAGATTGTGTAATGATAAGAAATAATAATCACAAACAAATAGTAAATTTAAGCAAAGAAAATATTTTGCCTATTATAAATGGCTTAACTGAATATAGTCATCCATGCCAAATACTTGGTGATTTTTTAACCCTACAAGAGCATCTTAAAAGTATAAAAAATGCTAATATTGCTTGGATAGGTGATTATAATAATGTCTTACGCTCTCTTATTCATCTGCAAAATATTTATAACTTCAAACTGAATTTAATCATTCCAAAAGAAATTTTTAAAAATTATAAGAATGAGTTTAAGCAATACAAAAATAAAAATTTAAATCATTTTTTTGATCCTATATTAGGTACAAAGAATTCAAATTGTATAATGACTGATGTTTGGGTTTCAATGGGTGAAAAAAATAAAAATAAAAAAAAATATTTCAAAAATTATACCGTAGATAATAAAATTATTGGCAATGCTGCAAATAATGTAATATTTATGCACTGCTTACCTGCAAAAAGAGGACAAGAAGTGACATCAGAAGTTCTTGATGGAAAAAATTCTGTTGTATTAATGCAAGCAAAAAATAGAATGTACATTCAACAAGCTATATTAATTTATGTACTTAAAAAGTAGTTTTACCTTAATTTTATTTTTGGTGTTATCTTGTCAACCTATTGAAATATTAGCACCAATTGAAATTGATACCTCAAAGCTTGATACAATTTCAATTTATTCAAAAAATATTGAAATTAATAAAAAATATAATTCTGTTTTTTCTCAGAATAATATTGAAGAACAAATCCAAAAATCACCGATTGATGTAATTGTGGAATGGCATAACAAAAACATATTAAAAATTGGAAATGAAAATAAATTAGTTATTAATATTTTAGATGCATCTATTACAAAAAATGAAATTGAGAATGTTGATGCAAAAAAATATGAAGAAAAAACTATATATAAATATGAATTGTTTTTTTTAGTTGAGTATGAACTTTATGATAACAGCGGTTTCCTAAAAGCAAATACAACTGTAGAAACTTCAAGATCTACAACATCTCAAAAATATATTTCTTTAAATGAAACTGAAATAATTATTAATGACTTATTATTTCAAACCATGAATGATTATATTAATGAAACAAAAAACCAACTGTCAATTTACATGGGAAATTATTTAAGTATTTAGCTTCTCCAAAAATTCATCGATAATAAAACTAATACTGTAAAAATTTCCAGTCTTCCGATAATCATGGTAATGGATAATATCCATTTGGCGCCATTGTCTAATAAAAAATAATTTCCACTAGGTCCTATCATTTCACCTAAACCAGGACCAACATTTGAAATTGCAGAAGCAGCTGCTGAAAAGGCAGTTAAAAAATCTAAATTGAATAAGCTTAAACTTACTGCTGATAAAATAAATATAAATATATACATAAAGAAAAAGCCCATAATGGAGTTATAAGTGTTTTCATTGACTGATTTCCCATTAAATCTCATCATCAATACTGCATGAGGTTGCGTGAGTTTTCTTATTTGAGTAATTGCTCCTCTAAAAAGTATTTGCAATCTAAATATTTTAATTCCTCCTGTGGTTGATCCTGCACACCCACCAATAAACATAATTATCATCATTATTACAATGCCAAAACTTCCCCAATTAGAAAAGTTACTACTAGTATAACCGGTGCCAGTTAAAATTGATGTAATATTAAATAAAGCAATTCTAAAAGCAGAAATTATATCTATAGATTGATTAGTAGTTAGCCAAATTGTCGTTAACAAAATAATTATAAATAAAATTAGAAAGAATAATTTTATTTGATCATCTTTAAAAATCAATTTTTTTTGATTATGTAAAAATTGCAAATACAAGACAAATGGTAAACTTCCCACCAACATAAAAATAATACTTATACTTTCTATTTTAAACGAATTAAAATATGAAAATGATTCATCATAATTAGAAAATCCACCAGTTGAAATCGTAGTCATTGCATGAATAATTGAATCAAAACCTTGCATTCCATTTACAAAATACAAAAATGCACAAATAATTGATAAAGATATGTAAAGTAGAAATAATTCAATTACAAATCGATTAACTTTAGGAATTGTTTTTTCATAAGGATCATCATGTTCCATGTGTAGCAGTTGCATTCCGCCAATTTGTAAAGTTGGCAAAATAGCCATTGCAAGAACAATTATTCCTATTCCTCCGAACCATTGAAGAAGAGATCTCCAAATTAATATACCCTCAGATAAGTTTTCTAAATTATTAATAACAGTTGCGCCAGTTGTAGTAATTCCACTTACTGACTCAAAAAAAGCATCTGTATATGAGAGGGAAGATGATGAATACACAAATGGAATTGCACCAAAAAGAGATATTACTAACCATGATGAAATTGTTAATAAAAATGCTTGCCTTATTCCAAGCTTAATATTTTTTTTTCTAAATGAAAAATATAAAATTATTCCAATAAAAAAAGTGATTAAGCTTGAGTAAAAAAATTGTAACCAATCATAATTACCATAATAAAGATCAAAGAACATTGGTATCAGCATTGCTATTGACTCAATACATATTAGTATTCCAATTATATTTAATATTGACCTAAAGTCTCTCATTGTATTTGTGAATTAATTTAAATTATTATTTTCAAATGGTGTATCTAATGAAAACTGAGGTATTTGAACATCAAAAGTATTTCCATCATCGCCTTGCATCTCATAACTTCCTTCCATGAAACCTGAAGAAGTAGTTAAAGGTGTGCCACTAGTATACTCAAACTTTTCACCTGGATTTAATATAGGTTGTTCCCCAACTACACCTTTACCTCGTACTTCTTGAAGAGTACCATTAGCATCAATAATTTTCCAATGCCTGTTTACAAGCTGTACTTTTTCATTACCTTGGTTATCAATTATTACTTTATAAGCCCATACATAATGTTGATCTTCAGGCTCAGATTGGTCTTCAAGATAATAAGGCTTAACTGTAATATTTATTTTTTTTGTAGTTTTTGAATACATTGAAAGAAGCTCAATATACCAAAATATTTATAAACAAAAGTTAATTTGTTTTTTTTATTTCTACTCTTCTATTTGCCGGTTGTTTGATGTCATCTGGAGTATCTACAGCTAAAGATTCCTCACCTTTGCCTAAAATTTTAATACTACTTTGATTAATTCCATAATTAATTAAAATTTCTTTTACAAACTCTGCTCTTTTGATTGATAATAATAAATTATATTTATTTGTTCCTTTAGTGTCAGTATGACCAACTACAAGATATTCATTAATATCACTTCCATAATTATTTAAAAATTTTTTTATTTTATTTTTACTAACTTCAGATAAATTGAACTGATCAAAATCAAAATAAATTATTTGCATTAATTCTTTATTTTCATTTTTAGTCACAATTGTTACTTCATCTTTTGTTTCATTTTCTAAATTATTATCTTTGTTATCTGAAGTTTCCTGATCATTTTCCTGAGTAGATATTTTTTCATAAATATTATGCATGGCTTTTAAGAAATCATTCTTGCAACTATTAATATCCCATGTTTGCCAATTTTCCTCCTGTTGCTCTGACCAGCAATCTAACGACGAAATAGCTCTTGCTAAATTAATAGGATCAATATTTTTAGCATCTTTATAAATTGTCATAAGGTTTTCATATGCAATTTTTATTTCATTAATATTTTCTTCTGGAATTTTCCAATATGAAATTTCTTCTGGATATATTTCATCAGTTTCTAAACTCTTGAGAGCTTTTTCAGAGTATAATTTTGCGGAATTCCAATCGTGCATTTCTTCTGCCTCGAAACTAGCTCTTTTTTTGTATTCAGATAGTAAGTGATCTTGAAAGTTTTTTGGTTCTTTATTTTCTATTTTAGAGAGTTGTTTATAACTGGCTGAACAACCACCTAAAAAAATTAATAAAGAAATAATAGGTAGTAATAATTTAAATTTCATAGAGTACAAATAACAAAATTTGCTGTCAAAACTAAGACGAAATTTTGACCTAATTAAGGTCCACCATTTTTTTTACATCACCTACATTTTATCATTGCAGAGTATTTAAAGATTAAATACAGAAATAGCATATTTATTTAAGGAGTTTATAATGATTAAACATTCTACGTCGGTGGATCAATCGGACAGAAAGGTTCCCTACAATTTAAGACAAAGTGGTCCTACACCAGTCCAAATGCTTATTTCAACCAGAGTGAGAAAATCACCTTATTGGCATTTGTCAATGGAGGCGGGATGTTGGAGGGCAACAGTTTATAATAGAATTTATCATCCAAGAGGTTACGTAAAGCCTGAAGATGGTGGAGCAATGGTTGAGTATGAGGCAATTAAAAACCATGTTACTATGTGGAATGTTGCTGTTGAAAGACAAATTCAGGTTAAAGGTCCTGATGCTGAGGCATTTGTTGATTATGTCATAACAAGAGATGCTACTAAAATATCTCCAATGAGAGGAAGATATGTTATTCTTTGTAATCAATATGGTGGTGTTTTAAATGATCCTATTCTTTTAAGAATTTCAAAGGACGAGTTTTGGTTTTCATTATCTGACTCAGATATTGGTTTGTATTTACAGGGTGTAAATCATGATAATAGATTCAATGTTCATATTGATGAAATTGATGTAAGCCCAGTTCAAATTCAAGGCCCTAAAGCGCATGCTTTGATGAATGATTTAATAGGTGATCAAGTTAAAGTTGATGAAATGCCATTCTATGGACTTGCTGCTGCGAAAGTAGGGGGAAGAGATTGTATAATTTCTCAAACAGGTTTTTCTGGAGAAGCAGGATTTGAAATTTATTTATATGACTCAACAAAATATGCTGATGATATGTGGAATGCTGTTTTAGAGGCAGGAAAAAAACATAATCTTATGGTTATAGCTCCAGCTCATCACCGTAGAATTCAAGCAGGAATTTTATCTTGGGGTCAAGATATGGATAATCAGCATAACCCTTTTCAATGTAATTTAGGCTATCAAGTATCTTTATCTGGTAAAGGTGAGTGGAATAAAACTTCTGATTATGTTGGAAAAACTGTTCTTGAAAAGATGAAAGCTGATTTAAAAGAAGGAAAAAAACCATACAAGCTTCAGTTAGTTGGATTAAGCTTAGGTGGAAAACCTATCGAAGAATATGCTCCTGATTTTTGGCTTGTTTCAGAAGATGGCAATGAACCTTGTGGATTTATAACTTCTCCCTGGTATCATCCTGAGCAAGGAAGAAACATTGCTATGGGCTATGTACCATTTGATGGAACTCTAAATAAAAATGGTTTTCCTATTGGAAATTTTGGTCGTAAATTCAAGGTTCATTTACCTGATCAATATGCAGATACACCTGGTGTGCCAGTAGATGCAGAAGTTGTGCCAATTCCTTTTACTGAATCACACAACGCTAATACTAGAGAAGTAGTAGATAAATAAAATATTTTAAGAAGCTCTATTTAATTAATAGGGCTTCTTTATTTTAATAAAGCTTTTATTCTATCAATAGAGATATAACCAACAACAAGTTCTTCATTTACAAAAAAAGTAGGAGTACCACGAGCGCCCGATCCATTAGCTAAAAAAGAACTCAGTCTTACAATATTATTAACACTTTCTTTTGTCATATCGATATTTAATTTAGCATCATTTAACTCAAGGTTTTCAATTATCTGTTTTAGTTTTGCATTATTTAAATTTCCTTCAACTTCAAACAATGCATTATGAAAATCGATACCCTTGTTCTGCATGTTTGCAGCTATAACCATATTTGCTAGTAATTTAGAAGACTCGCTTAAAATTGGATGTTGCAGGAAGATTATTCTTGTATCCTGTCTTTCGTTTGCAATTTGAAGCAATTCAGGATGGACTTTTTTACAGTATCCGCAAAAATAATCCATAAATTCAATAATAGTATTTTTTGCATTTTCATCACCAATTTGAACAATTCCTTCCTCTGGAATAACATCTAATATTTTTAAATGAAAAGGCTTAGACTCATCAAAAAATAATTCTTTAAGAGTCATTTCAGCCTTAACAGGAAGACAAATAAACGCACTCATTATAACCACCAAAATTATTTTTTTGAAGTATCTCATGATTGACCCACCTTATTTAATATGATTAATGAAGTACAGTATTAAATAGTAATAATGAAATCAAAGTCAAAAGTAGTTGTCATCGGTGGAGGTGCTGTAGGCGTAAGCACTCTTTATCATTTAGCCAAAAAAGGTTGGTCAGATGTAGTTCTGGTTGAAAGAAAAGAATTAACTTCAGGATCAACCTGGCATGCTGCAGGGTTACTTCCATTATTCAATATGAGTTATTCGGTAGGTCAATTGCATAAATACGCAGTCAAACTTTATAAAACTCTTGAAGAAGAAACTGGACAAAAAGTTGGTTTTAGTGTGGTTTCAAATATTCGTTTAGCAACTACTCAAGATAGAATGGATGAGTATTATCAATATTCAGGAGTTGCAAAAACAATAGGTGTTGATGTTAAATTTTTAACCCCTGAACAAGTAAAAGAAATTTGGCCACTTTGTAATACAGATGGGTTGATAGGTGCAATTCAACATCCTGAAGATGGATACATTCAACCAGCCGATCTAACTCAGGCTCTTGCAAAAGGAGCAAGAGATAAAGGTGCAGAAATTTATAGAAACACTTCTGTAACAGGGATTAAAAAAAATAAAGATGATTTATGGATTGTAGAAACTGATAAAGGATCTATTGAATGTGAGCATGTAGTTTCATGTAGTGGTAATTTTGCGCGACAGACTGGAAAGATGGTAGGGCTTGATATTCCAGTTATACCTGTTGAACACCAATACATAGTGACTGATGATCATCCTGAAATATTAAAAAGAAAAGAACAAGGACTTCCTGAAATGGGTGTCTTACGAGATTCTGATAGTTCTTGGTACATGCGTGAAGAAAGAGGAGGATTGATATTAGGACCTTATGAAAAAGGAGCTCCCGTTTGCTATGTAGATGGACCTGACAAAGAATCTGAATTCGAATTATTTCAAGAAGATCTAGAGCGTTTAGAACCTCATATTGAATCAGCAATGCACCGCGTTCCTATTTTTGGAGAAGTTGGAGTTAAGAAAGTTTACAATGGTGCTATTTGTTATACGCCAGATGGAAGTCCAATTGTTGGACCAGCATGGGGACTTAAAAATTTCTGGTTAAATGAAGGTCATAGTTTTGGAATTACTGCAGCAGGTGGAGCTGGATGGCAAATTGCCGAGTGGATAGTAGACGGTGAACCTACAATTGACATGTTAGGTGTAGATCCTAGAAGATTTGGTGATTATGTAACAGAGGCATATTTGATTAAAAAGAATGAAGAAGCTTACGCTAATGTCTTTACAGTCCACTATCCTGATGAAGAAAGAGAAGAGGGACGTCCATTAAGACAAGCTCCTTGTTATGATAGATTAAAAAATCTTGGTGCAGTTTTTGGTCAAAAGTTTGGTTGGGAGCGTGCTAACTGGTTTGCACCTTCAAAAGAATTACAAAAAGATGATTGGTCATTTAGAAGATCAAAATGGTTTGAACATGTTGGCAACGAGTGCTTGAATGTTCAGGATAATGCTGGCCTTCTAGATATGACTGCCTTTGCTAAATGTCGGATTTCAGGACCTGGCGCAGAAGAGTTTCTAGACTATTTAGTAGCTAACAAAATTCCTAAAAAAATTGGAAGAGTTAATCTTTGTCATGCATTAAACACTGCTGGAGGAGTTCATTCAGAATTCACAATTGGAAAAGAAAAAGAAAATTCTTTTTATTTAGTTTCAGCAGGAGCGTTTCAACGATTAGATCATGATTGGATTCATAAATGGATGCCCAAAGATGGATCAGTAATTTACGAAAATTTAACTAATAGTATGGGTGTCCTTGTTTTAGCAGGACCTAAATCAAGAGATATTCTCTCTAAGGTTACCAAGACTGATTTATCTAATGAAAATTTTCCTTGGCTATCGTCAAAAAAAATCAATGTAGGTTTAGCCCCTAGTATTGCTATGCGTATGAATTTTGTTGGAGAACTTGGATGGGAATTACACCATCCAATTGAATATCAAAACCATATTTTTGATAAATTAATGGAAGTAGGAAAAGATCATGGACTTAAACCATTTGGTATTAGAGCGATGGAAAGCTTACGAGTTGAAAAAACATATAAATTGGTTGGTACAGAAATGTCTATAGAATACGCTGCTTTTGAGTCTGGGTTAGATAGATTTGTACATTTAAATAAAGGGAATTTTATTGGAAGAGATTCTCTTGTTAAATGGCAGCAAAATGGTTTTAAAAACAAAATGGTAACTTTAGAGGTTCATGATGTTGAAGATGCGGATGCTTTAGGTAATAATCCAATCTATATTAATGGAAAGGTTATAGGTCGTGCGACAGGAGGTAACTATGGTTTTAGAGTGAAAAAATCATTAGCTATTGGTATGGTAGACCCTCAATTTGCTGACGTTGGTCAAAAATTAGAAATGGATATACTAGATAAAAAATACAATGTAACTGTTATAGAGGATAGTCCTTATGATCCTAAAAATGAAAAACTAAAACAATAGTATGAAGTTACTTGTCACCGTAAAAAGAGTCATAGATTATAATGTTCAAATCAGGGTTAAAACTGATGGTTCAGGAGTTGAAAAAGATAATGTAAAAATGTCTATGAATCCTCCTGATGAAAATGCAGTAGAGGAGGCTCTACGAATAAAAGAAGCTGGTAAAGCAGACGAGATTATAATTCTTACTATAGGTAATGATAAAGCTCAAGAAACTATACGAACTGCATTAGCAATGGGAGCTGATAGGGGTATACATATTAAAACAGACAATGACCTTGAGCCTCTAGCTATTTCAAAAATAATTTCTAAAGTTGCTGAAGAAGAAAAACCATCAATTATTTTAATGGGAAAACAAGCTATCGATGATGATTGTAATCAAACTGGTCAAATGACATCTGCTTTACTTAATTGGCCTCAGGCTACTTTCGCATCTAAAATTGAAATCGAGGGGCAAAATGCAATCGTTACTAGAGAAATTGATGAAGGTTTGGAAAGGATAAAAGTTTCTATACCATTTGTTGCATCATGTGATCTTCGACTGAATGAACCTAGATATGCCTCTTTACCAAACATAATGAAAGCAAAGAAAAAACCAATTGATACAAAAGATGCATCTTCACTTGGTATAAATATAGAACCTAGGATTGAACAAATAAAAGTAGAAGAACCACCTGTTAGACAAAAAGGAATTATGGTAAATGATGTTGCCGAACTGGTTCAAAAACTTAAACATGAGGCAAAAGTTATATGACAATACTAGTATTAGCAGAGCATAATAATATAGATATCAAATCATCAACCTTAAATACTATATCTGCAGCATCCCAAATAGATCAAGATATCCATGTTTTGGTAACTGGCTATGAATGTGAAGAGTTAGCTAAAAATATCTCTAAATGTGAAAAGGTTTCAAAAGTATATTTAGCCAATAATGAAAAACTTAAAAACCCAATTGCTGAAAACATTGAGCCTATCGTTGTATCTTTGGCTAATAATTATTCCCACATAATGGCACCTGCGACAACATTTGGTAAAAATATTTTTCCTAGAATTGCGGTTAAACTAGATATTGCACAAGTTAGTGATGTTATAAAAATAATAAGCTCCGATACTTTTATGAGGCCAATTTACGCTGGTAACGCTATTGCAACAGTTAAATCAAATGACAAGATTAAAGTAGTAACAGTAAGACCAACATCTTTTGATCCTGTAGAAACTAGCGGTGGAAAAGAACAGGTCGAAAATATTTCTTTTGATAATGATAGTGGCAGTGTTGAATTTATAGATAGAGAAGAATCTCAATCTGAAAGACCAGAGTTAAGTACTGCTCGAGTTGTGATTTCCGGTGGCAGAGGATTACAAAGTGCCGAAAATTTTAAACTTTTAAATGAAATAGCAGATAAGCTTAATGCGGCAGTTGGTGCTTCTCGTGCTGCTGTAGATGCTGGTTATGTTTCTAATGATTATCAAGTTGGGCAAACTGGTAAAGTAGTTGTCCCCGATTTGTATATTGCCGTCGGAATTTCTGGCGCAATACAGCACTTAGCAGGTATGAAAGAAAGTAAGGTAATTGTTGCAATCAATAAAGATGAAGAAGCGCCAATATTCAATGTTGCTGATTATGGATTAAACGCTGATTTATTTGAGGCATTGCCACAATTATCTTCTGAACTAGATAAATTAAATACTATTCAACAATAAATTAATTTATTACAATAAATAAAATGGAAGTAGAACGCGAGTCAATGGACTATGATGTTGTGGTTGTAGGTGCTGGTCCTTCGGGCCTTTCAACTGCAATTAAACTAAAACAGTTGAACCCAGATATTAATGTTTGTGTATTAGAAAAGGGATCAGAGGTAGGAGCCCACATTTTAAGTGGTAATGTTTTTGAAACAAGAGCACTCGATGAATTAATACCTGATTGGAGAAGCAAAGACTCACCAATAAAAACTAAAGTAACAAAAGAAAAGTTTTTATTCTTATCTAAGAACGGTTCGTTAAATTGGCCCACATGGCTCCTTCCTAGTGTTCAAAAAAATCATAAGAATTATATCATTAGTCTTGCAAATTTATGTAGATGGCTTGCAAGTGAAGCTGAAAGTTTAGGAGTAGAGATTTTTCCAGGATTTGCGGCATCTAAAATATTATATTCAGATGATGATCATGTAATTGGTGTTCAAACTGGTGATATGGGTATTGATAAAGATGGTAACAAAAAAGATAGTTTTGAACCAGGTATTAATATTAAGGCTAAAGTAACAGTATTTGCCGAGGGTTGTAGAGGTCATTTAGGTAAGGAATTAATTAAAAAATATAATTTATCGAAAGATAAGTCACCACAACAATACGGAATTGGATTTAAAGAAATTTGGGAAGTAGATGAAAGTCAGCATGAGGAAGGTCTTGTCATGCATACTGCTGGTTGGCCATTAGATAATGCAACTTATGGCGGCAGTTTTTGTTATCATGCTGAAAATAAACAAATATTTTTAGGATACGTAATCGGTCTTGATTATAAAAATCCTTATTTATCACCTTATGATGAATTTCAAAAATTTAAAACTCACCCAGCAATTAAGAAAATTCTAACTAATGGAAAACGTATAGCGTATGGAGCAAGGGCACTTATTGAAGGTGGTATTCAAAGTTTACCTAAAATGTATATGCCGGGCGCATTACTAGTTGGATGTGATGCAGGCACCTTAAATATGCCAAAGATTAAAGGTTCACATACTGCAATGAAAAGTGGAATTATAGCTGCTGAAACAATTAATGATTATTTAAGTAAATCTGTATCTCTTGCAGCATATGAAGATAAATTTAAACATTCATGGCTTTATAAAGAATTGTTTGCAGCAAGGAATGTAAAACCTAGTTTTAATTGGGGGTTAATACCTGCAATAATATTTACAGGTATTGATCAAATAATTTTTAGAGGTAAGCTTCCTTTTACACTAAAACACAAACATGCTGATCATGAAGCTTTGCAATTAGCAAAAGATTCAAAAAAAATAGATTATCCAAAATATGATGGAATATTTACTTTTGATAAAACCAGTTCTGTTTATTTGACTGGAACTAACCATGAAGCTGATCAGCCAGTTCATTTACAATTAAAGGATAAGGAATTACCAATAAAATTTACTTTAAATGCTTATGATGAACCATCTCAAAGATATTGTCCTGCTGGTGTATATGAGATTGATAAGACAGATAGTCAAAATCCTAAATTTGTAATTAATGCACAAAATTGTATTCATTGTAAAACATGCGATATTAAAGAACCATCACAAAATATAAATTGGGTTGTACCTGAAGGTAGTGGGGGGCCAAATTATGCAAATATGTAATATATTTGAAAAATACTTATTGTATTTAAATTGATTCATTTTCATTATGAATAAAAATAAAATTGCATTTACATTTGCAACAGCGGAAGTAAATTTTATTGGTCAAATATTTATTAAGATTACTGAATTATTAACAGGAAAATTAAAATTAAAAAAATTATATGATGAATATTTATCTGAAAATAGACCTCCTGAGCTTTTTTGGGATGATGCTGTAGATAAATTAAATTTTACTTTAATAACTAATTTTCAGGACGGTAGTTATATTCCAAAAAAAGGAAAATTAATTGTTATAGCCAATCATGCTTTTGGAGTTGCTGATGGCGTATCTATATGTTCAGCAATTTCAAAAGTAAGACAAGATTATAAAATGGTTACACATAAAGTCTTAAGGCAAGCAGAGGCAGTAAAAGATAAAATATTACCAATTGATTTTAATGAAAATAAAGAAGCTCTATTAACTAACATTAGTACGCGTAAAGAAGCAGAAAAAGTTTTGCATAATGAAGGTGTTCTAGTTCTTTTTCCCTCTGGAACGATAGCAACTAAACAAAACTTAAAAAAAAATACAAAAGCAGACGATGGTGAGTGGAAACAATGGGTTTCGAAACTAGTTCTCAAAACGAAAAGCCCTGTGTTACCAATTTTTTTTGACGGTCAAAACAGCCAACTTTACCACATTGCTAATAAAATAGGACAAACATTTAGATATTCTTTGTGCATGTATGAACTGAAAAGAAAGATAGGTGATGATATCTATATGTATTTTGGTTCACTTATACCTTACGAAAACCTTGTAAAAATTGGAGATATCAAAAAAATTACTCAGTACTTAAGGTCAACCACATATTCTTTAGATCCACAATTTAATAATTAAATATTTATTTTTTACACTTACCGTTTTATAGAGTTCGTATGGTAGGTTTTGTTGGTTTACAAGCAAGAAGAAGAAGAAGAAACAGAATCTTACTTGTCATTTCAATTATATTTATCTTTGGTATTTTTTTTTATTTTCCTTCTATGGATTTTTCAACTGATCAAACTGAGCCACCTACTGAAATCATTCCTAGCAGTGTTGTTGATGAATCAAGTTTACGATCTGAAATAGAAAAACTTAAACTTGAGATATTTCAAAAAAATCAGCGATTAAAATTTAGAGATGATCAAATAAAAAACTTACGTGAAGAAATAAGTGATTTAAATGAATCATTCGATACAATTAAGAATGATTATCAACAATCTTTGATCAATATATCAGATCTAGAAAATAATACATTAGAAAATAATTCAGAAAGTATTCAGAAACTTAGCAAACTTAAAAATAAAATAACTGAATTAAATAAACAATTGTCAAAATACGAAGATCTTGTTCAAAAATTAGAAATAGAATTAGAAAGTTCTGTGTCAACTAAAGATATGGAAGAATTAAATATTGAAAATTCAATACTAAAATCAGAACTTAGACAGATTGAACAAAAAAATCGTAGTTTTGAAAATGAATTAAATGAACTAAAAAAAATAATTAAAAATAAAGATAAAGAAATAGAAGATTTAATTTATTTAAAAGATTCCCAACATCATGGTTGATTATTTATTTTTCTTTCTGAATAAATAAGGTTCTTCAAAATCTCCAATCCATATACCTATTTTATCTCGTTTTGCTTCTTCTTCTTCTTCAATATAATCTTTTGAATAATAGCGATAAGCTATAGCCCATCCATTCAGAACCATTGCACTATTTAAATCTAAATTATCTTTATAGCAGATTCCAATAAATCTATTATATCGATCCTTACCTTTTGTGATGCATTCAATTTTATTATTCCCAATTAATTCTTTTAAGAACTTTGTTGATTCCAAACCACAGTTCCAGACTTTACTATTTTTATTACATGTTTGATTTGTTTCAGGGGCATCAATAGCATGCAGTCTTATTTTATTTTTATTAATATGTATAGTATCACCATCAATTACTTTTGCTTTTCCAAATATAGTTTTGCCAGATGATACTGTGCTTAATGAAATTAAGATAAAAAATAAATTAAATATTAAGATTTTTACTACCATCAACTAATAAATCATATACATATTTTGCATGTGATCTGTTTAAATGTAAATCTAATGAAGTTTCTTCTTTATCAGTATTATTTCTAACAAAAAGTATTGGAATTTTTATAAATATAGTTTGAGCTACAGAAAAATTAGATTCCAAAATTTTTTCTAAGTTCGCAACAAGAAATTTAGAAAGTAAAATAAATACCTTTTTCCCTTCAAGTCGTAAAACAGTTTTATTAAATGAAACATCAGTTATTGCTGTTTTTTCTGGATTAAGTTTTGATTCTAATAGAGAAATAATTTCATCTTTCTCATTTTCTGGTGTTTCGACTAACCATTCATTAGGACCAAGCCACATAATACTAATATTATTATTAAAAATTCTTACATTTGGCTCAATTGGTAAAACCAGGTTTAATACTGAGCCTATATTTTTCATAAATTCTTTATCTGAACTTTTACCTCGTATATTTATTTTACCTGATAGAGCTTTTTCTTCTATTGTTACTCCATTGTAATTTTTTTTATTTATATTCAAAACATTACTGTAAGTTAAATTCATTGATTAACCCTTTTATTCTCAGGATCAATAAATATTGGACTAGTTATTTCTACTTCAATATTTTCATTTTCCATTGGAGCAATTAAAACACTTCCTTTTTTTTCAAGACCACCTTTGATTAAAGCTAAAGCAAAAGAGCTTTTTAAATTAGGTGAATAGTAACTAGAGGTCACGTGACCAACCATTTTCATAGGTAGAGCAGTTATTTCTTCAACCAATTGAGATCCTTCTTCAAGAACCTTATTTGGATCTTTAGTTCTTAATCCAACTAATTGTTTCCTATCTTTTTTAATAGTATCACTTCTATATAATGCCCTTTTACCAATAAAATCATATTTCTTTTTACTAACAATCCAGTCCATATCCAGATCTACTGGTGTCACTGATCCATCTGTTTCTTGACCAACAATAATAAATCCTTTTTCAGCACGAAGTACATGCATAGCTTCAGTACCATATGGCGTAATATTAAATTCCTTACCTTTATCTATACAAAGTTCCCAAAGATTTTTAGCATAGCCAGATGGTACATTTATTTCATAACACATTTCCCCAGTAAAACTTATACGCATGACTCTACATTTTATTCCGTTAATATTAATATTCTTAAAACTCATATGAGGAAAATTTTCTTTTGAAAAATCAAAATCTGGAACTAGTTTTTGGATTAATTTTTTTGAATTTGGGCCATTTAAGCTTATCGTTCCATAATTTTCTGTTACGGATGTTAAATATACTTCTAACTCTGGCCATTCTGTTTGCAACCAATCTTCTAACTTTGACATTACTGATGCCGCATTTCCTGTAGTTGTTGACATAAGATAGTGATACTCATCTAATCTAGTAGTTACACCATCATCAATAACCATTCCATCGTCACCTAACATTACACCATATCGACATTTTCCAATTTCTAATTTTGACCATGAATTTGTGTAAACTCTATTTAAAAATTCACTTACATCTCTACCCTTAATATCTATTTTACCAAGAGTTGATGCATCTAATATTCCTAGACTATCTCTAGTTGCTTTTACCTCTCTATTTAAAGCAGATTGAAAACTTTCATTCTTTTGAGGATAATACCAGGCTCTTTTCCATTGGCCTACGTCCTCAAATAAAGCTTTATTATCAATATGCCATTGATGCATTGGGCTTGTTCTCTCTAAATCAAAAAATTCTTTAACATGACGCCCAGCAATAGCTCCAAATGTTACTGGTTTATAGGGTAAACGAAATGTTGTTGTACCTAATTCAGAGATTTCAGTATTTGTTAATTCTGATATTATTCCAAGTGCATTAACATTACTGGTCTTGCCTTGATCAGTTGCCATTCCTGTAGTTGTGTATCGTTTGACATGTTCAATGGATTGAAAACCCTCTTTTAAAGCTAGTTTAATATCTTTTGCTGTTACATCGTTTTGAAAATCTACAAACATTTTAGTTCTTGAAATACTGTTCTTTGATGTAATCCAAACATTTTCGTGTTTGCCATGCTTCACATTATCTGATTTGTAATTTACTTCACCAAGTTCATTTTGCTGATTATCATTTAAATATTTATATGTATCTTCTTCAGTTTTTATTAATATTTCATTTAAATTATAGTCACCATTGCAACTGCCAACACACAATGTATCTTGATAAACTTCATTAGGAATAAAACTTCCATCTACATCTCTATATTTGAGTTTTCCTTTTGATTGAGTAAATAAATGAACAGTAGGAGTCCAACCACCAGCAATTGCTAAAAGATCGCATTTAATATTAATAGAAGATTTTTCATTATTGTTTTCAGTTTTTATTTTTCTTAATTTAACTTCTCTAATTTTTAATCTTCCAACAGTATCACTAATTTCATAACCTTTTAGTATAGTAATTCCTAATTTATTTGCTTTTTTAGGGTAATATCCATCACTACCATCTCTTGTATCGACAATAGCCTCTACTTTTATACCTTGTTCAAAAAAATCTATTGCAGTTTCATAGGCACTATCATTGTTTGTAAAAAAAACTAATTTTTTTCCAGGTGCAACTCCATACTTATTTAAGTATTTTTTCGCACTGTTAGAAAGCATAATACCGGGCCTATCATTATTGTTAAAAATTATTGGTCTTTCTATTGTGCCTGTCGCTAAAATAACTTTCTTTGATCTAATTTTCCAAATTCTTTCTTTAATATCGTTTTTTTTATATAATCCTTTTTCTGGATCAATTTCTTGGACAGCTAATAATAAATTATAATTTAAATAAGCAAAACATGTTGTATTTTTTACTATTTTTATATTTGAATTTTTAGAAAGTTTATCAACAATTTTATTTTTCCATTCATTAATTGGCAATTTATCTATTTTAATATCTTGATTTCTTGTAGATAAAATTTCACCTCCTAGATCATTTTCTTGCTCAATAAGTAATACTTTATAATTATTATTCGCTGCAATTTCTGCTGAAATTAATCCGCTAACTCCTGCTCCAACAACTAGAACATCACAATGATAATGAAAATGTTCGTATTTGTGGGGATCATCTTTTTTTGGAGATTTACCAAGTCCTGCAGCATGTCTTATAAAAAACTCATATGCCTTCCAAAACTTTGGTGGCCACATAAAGGTCTTGTAATAGAATCCTGCAGGAAAAAATGGTGATAGTAAATCATTTATAGCGCCTGCATCAAATTTCACAGACGGCCAATTATTTTGACTAAAAGCTTTTAACCCCTCATATATCTGGACTTCAGTTACTCTTCTATTAGGTTCGGTATATTCTTTGGTCTCAAGTTGAACTATTCCATTAGGTTCTTCACTACCTGCGGTATAAATACCCCGCGGTCGATGATATTTAAAACTTCTTCCAACTAAGTGAACATCATTTGCAAGAAGTGCAGAAGCTAGGGTGTCACCTTCAAATCCAAAATATTCTTTATTATCAAAATAGAACCTAACAGACTTATTATTTTCGAGATTTATATTATTTTTGTATCGCATCTCTATTTTTAAAACCTATCTTTTTTCGATGTTGATAAATTCCCTGATCCAATACTTGGCTCACCTGAAGGAGTAGCTGGAATATTTGCTTTTAATATGGGAGGAGCTTCTCCCATCTTATATACTGCTAGAATTTCATCGGTTGCTGTATTCCTTGCTAAATTAAACCATTGTCTGCATCCATATTCATGGTTCCATCTTTCATAATGAATACCTTTTTCGTTCTTTCGCAGGAATAAATATTCTGCCCATTGATCATCAGAGAGTTCAGGAGGATTTTTTGGTCTTGCAATATGCGCTTCACCTCCACAAGAAAATTCAGCTTGATCTCTTTCTCCACAGTATGGGCAATTTATTAAAAACATGATTTAATGTGCTACGGCAGCTGCACCATGTTCATCAACTAATTCACCACTAGAAAATCTATTTATTGTAAAAGGAGCATTTAATTCATGTGCTTGATCATTAGCTATAGTGTGAGCAAATACCCAACCTGAACCTGGTGTTGCTTTAAAACCACCAGTTCCCCAACCACAATTAAAGTATAATCCGTTTATGTGAGTTTTACTGATAATGGGGCTTGCATCAGGACAAATATCTACAATTCCTCCCCAATGACGAAGCATTTTCATTCTAGAAAATATTGGAAACAATTCAACTATTGCCATTAATGTATCTTCAACAATGTTAAAGCCACCTCTTTGAGTATATGAAGTGTATCCGTCTGTTCCAGCACCAATAACTAGTTCTCCTTTATCTGACTGAGATACATACGCATGAATTGTATTTGACATTACTACAGTATCAATGACTGGTTTTACTGGCTCTGAAACTAGTGCTTGTAATGGTTTACTCTCTAAAGGTAATTTGATACCCGCCATATTGGCAATAACACTGGTATGCCCAGCAGCAGCTATTCCAATTTTATTTGAATTAATGGTTCCTTTTGTTGTTTCAATACCAGTCACATTTCCATTTTTTATATTAATACCAGTTACTTCACAATTTTGAATTATATCAACTCCCATTTCATCAGCCCCTCTTGCATAACCCCATGCAACAGCATCATGTCTTGCAGTTCCTGCTCTTCTTTGCAGCGTTGCTCCTAAAACAGGATATCTAATGTTTGGTGAAGTATTTATTATTGGACAAAATTCTTTAACTTTCTTTGTATCAAGCCATTCACAATCGATATCATTTAGTCTGTTTGCATGCCACCGTCTTTTTAATTCTCTTACATCATGAAGATTATGAGCAACATTCAAAACCCCTCTTTGAGAAAACATTACGTTGTAATTTAATTCTTGAGACATACCTTCCCAAAGTTTTAATGCATGCTCGTATAAAGCCGCACTTTGATCCCATAAATAGTTTGATCTAATTATAGTGGTATTTCGCCCTGTATTCCCACCGCCTATCCAACCTTTTTCAATTACTGCAATATTATTAATTCCATGGTTTTTTGCTAAATAGTAAGCAGTAGTTAAACCGTGTCCACCACCACCTACAATTATTGCATCATAATTTTTTTTTGGCTCAGGACTATTCCACGTCTTTTGCCAATTCTCATGATGATTTAAAGCATTTCTAGCAATAGATAGAAATGAGTATTTATTTTTATTAAACATTATAACTCTTTATAGCAGTTTTAAAAAAGACCTTCAATTTCTCCATGATCATTTAGCTTTATCGAATTTGCCGCAGGAACACTTGGTAGACCCGGCATGGTCATAATATCACCGCAAACAACTACTATAAATTCTGCTCCTGATGACAATCTTACCTCTCTAATAGGTAAAACGTGGCCAGTAGGGGCACCTTTTAAATTAGGGTCAGTTGAAAAACTATATTGAGTCTTTGCAATGCAAACAGGTAATTTGCCAAATC
>CACNKX010000009.1 GCA_902621165.1 uncultured Alphaproteobacteria bacterium | reverse complement strand
TAAGAATAAATGCATCAGCATTATTTAAAATTACAAATATGTTTGCTGAAGGAATGAAAAAAAATAAATCTGGATCTATTATAAATATTGGATCAATGATGGGTACTGTTGGTGTAGAAAATGGCAATTATGAAGGTACAGACTTCACACCTGCTACTTCTCCATTATATTTTTATGAAAAGGGAGGCATGCACAATTTTACAAGATGGGCAGCAAGTATGTTAGGTCCTTTTAATATTCGAGTAAATTGTTTAGCTCCAGGAGGATTTAAAGTTCCTTCTCATCCAGACAGATTTGTTGAAAATTATAGTAAAAGAACCCAACTAGGACGAATGGCTAATAGTACCGATTTAAAAGGCCCAATAATTTTTTTAGCATCAGACTCATCAGCTTATTTGACTGGAACAATTATTGCTGTTGATGGTGGATATACTGCAAAATAACAAAGGATAAAGAATATGACTAAATATGATGAAATAACAACAAATAATGGAACAAAACCATTCAACACTTTTCGAAAGAGCAGAGTAAAAAGAACGACTAGTGCAGGGAAAGTTGCAACAATATTAAAATGCAACACAGTTGATATTAAAGTAGCAGAAATTTTTGCCTTAGCACAACCAGATGCCATCTGGCTTTGTATGGAACATGGATCTCTCGATTACAATCAGGCTGAAAATCAGAGTAATGCTGCTAAGATATATGATGTTGACTCTCTTCTTCGTGTTAATAGAGGTAGCTACAGTAATTATATTAGAGGTTTAGAAGTTGATTGCACGGGATTAATTATACCTCAAATAAAAAGTTTAGCAGATGCGAAAGAGATTGAGGAGTTTACAAAATTTCCTCCTATAGGCAAAAGAGGAGTTGATGGTGGTAACAATGATGGAAAATACACGAAGCTTGATATGGCAGAGTATATCAAACAAGCTAATCAAGAAAGATTAGTAATCTATCAGATTGAAACACCTGAAGTAATCAATGATGTTGAAGCTATTGCTGAAATGGAAGGTGTAGATGCACTATTTTTTGGGCCTGGAGATTATTCTCTAACACTAGGTGTTCCAGGTCAAATGGATCATCCTGATGTTGAAAGTGCAAGAAAAAAAGTTGCAGAAGTAGCAAGAAAAAATAATAAAATTGCAGCTACTCCAGGTGGACCTGGAGTCGCAAAAAATTATATTGATATGGGATACAATCTTCTAAATATTGGTGCTGATGTAATTGCATTATCTGATTATGCAGAGAATTTAGTTAGTCAGTTTGAAGAAATTAATTCTTAATGGATTTAAGTGAAATTCAAAATACTATTTTAGATAGGCGAACCAAAGGTATTCCAGGTTCAAGTGAACCGTTTCCACTAAAAGAATTAAAAAATAAAAAATGGAATATTTTGAAGGAAGATATGCCTATGCCATTAATGGTATTAAAGCAAAAAAATTATCTTCATAACTTGAAAACTTTTTCTAATTATTTAGAAAAACATAATCTAGATATTGCTCCTCATGGTAAAACTACCATGGCCCCTCAGATTTTTTCTGAGCAGATAAAACATGGTGCATGGGGCATTACAGCTGGTGCCATTAATCAAATTCAAGTTATGTTTGATTTTGGTATCAAAAATGTTTTACTTGCTAATCAACTATTAGGTAAATCACATTTAGAAACAATAGCATCATATATTAATCAAAATAAAAATTTTTCTTTTTATTGTTTTGTTGATTCCATTGAACAGTTTTTAAATATAAAAAAAAATCTTGGTGATCAAAATTTAACCAACCCAATAAACTTATTGCCCGAAGTAGGTGCGGAAAATGGACGGACCGGTATACGTAAAAAAGAAGATTTTTTAAAACTTGTTAATATAATTGGAGAGGATTCATCAAAGAATTTTACTTTCGCAGGTATTTCTTCATACGAGGGTATAGCAGCTGTAGCAATGAAAGGATCAGATGCTGTGCATGATTTTTGTTCAAAGATTGAAGATATTATTAATGATATTCCTTCAAATTATTACTCTCATCTCAATGAATTATTAATTACTGCTGGTGGATCAACTCATTTTGATATTGTAGGGGAAAGATTTTCAAAAATTAAACTCAGTGTTCCTATTAAAGTACTATTACGAAGCGGATGTTATATTACACATGATCATGGACCTTATTTGGATGCACTTGAGACAGCTAAAAGTGATTCCAATAGACAATGGGATAAATCCCTGCAACCAGCTCTTGAAATTTGGTCCTATGTGCAATCCATTCCTGAAAATAATCTTGCTTTTCTAACTATGGGAAAACGAGATGCTCCATATGATTCAGGTTTACCAAAACCAATAAAAAGATTTAGACCTGGTGTAGGTTTCTTAGATATTGGTCAAGCAGAAATATTTAGCACAAATGATCAGCATGCCTTTGTTAAACTTGCTGATAATCATCAATGGCAGGTAGGGGATATGATTTGTTCTGGTATTTCACATCCATGCACAGCATTTGATAAATGGAAGTTTATTCCAGTTGTTGATGATGACTATAATGTTCTTGATGGAATATTAACTTATTTTTAATTATCCTTCTTGTCTAGTATTTGGTGCATAAGCTACACAATCAAGTTCAAATTTTAAGAAAGTAGGCAATACTTTTACAATTGTACTTCTTGTTGGTAGTGGATCTGTAAAATATTCAGGATAAATTTTATTATATTCTTTTAAATCTTTTTGATCAGCTACGTAACCTTTCACATTAATAACATGATCCAAGGTCAGACCTGCTTCTTTTAAAATAACTTCTAGATTTTCAATTGAACGTCTCATTTCTTCTTCAAATGTACCTTCAATGACTGAACCATTTTCTCGATCAACGGAAGCTTGTCCTGAAACATATACAAAATCACCTGCTTTAATTGCGGGGCTAAATGGTAAAACTGATTTTGCACCTGTAGTTATTATTTTGATCATATTCTCTCCTATTAAAATTTTATTATAAAAGTGACTCGTCCCAATTTAATTGATTAGCTAAAATTCCACCATCAACATATAACATTTGTCCTGTAATATATTTTGCTTCTTCTGATGCTAAAAAAACAGCTGCTCCACCGATATCAGATGGCTCACCAATTCTTCCAAGTGGAATTTGTGAACTAATTACTTGTTTATTATTTCCTTTATTCAAACCTGCGCTAGTCAGAGGAGTTTCGAGTATACCTGGACCAATACCATTAACACGAATGTTCTTAGATGCTAAACTAACTGCCATTGATTTAACCATCATGAGAACTGCCCCTTTGGAAGTATCATACATGACACTATTCTTTTCTGCAGCTAACGAGTTAGAGGAACCAATACAAATAATACTACTATTATTTTGATCACTTGAAATTTGTTTTACAAATTCTTTGGATGTAAACATATAACCTCTTACATTTAGATTAAATGTTTTATCAAATTTTTCTTCATTTATATTTTCAAAATCAGTATCTTGAAAAGTGCCAGCATTATTTATAAGAGTATCTATTTTTCCAAGTTTAACTTTTGCTTCTTGAATTAGTTTTTTATTTCCATCAATTGTTGATAGATCTGATTGTACAAAATAACACTCAGTCAATTTTTTGAGCTTATCTAAAGCGCTATTATCTTTTTCATGAGAATTAATGACAATTTTTGCTCCTTTTTTAGCAAATGCCTCTGCAATTCCAAATCCTATACCATGCGTAGATCCAGTTATACATACACATTGGTCTTTCATCTTATTTCCCCTAGTTCTTGTTTTTTTTCTATAGTTGTTTTAGGTTTTACCTTAATATTAAATTAAATATATGCAACACAAACAAAGATTTATAAATGTTACTTTGGTAACTCCATATGGAGAAGAAGATAAAGATCTTCTAATTGATGGCGATAAAATTGTTGATTTTTTAAATCCGAATGAAAATATTTCTGATGACTGGAAAATAATTGATGGTCAGAATAACTTTATCTTCCCAGGAATGATCGATGTACTGCAACATGGTTTTTTAAAATATTTGTATGGTCATGCAGAAGAAAATTGTACTGTTGATAATTCTAAAATACTACCATCAGTAGGAGTGACAGGTTTTTTACCGTCAACACCATGCCTGCCACCTGAAAAAACTAAAACTTTATTAAACGCTCTATCAAATGATATTGATAAAGCAAAAGAGGGAGCGCGTGTTTTAGGAATTCATTCAGAAGGACCTTGTTTTGCATTACCTGGAGCTCATGATCCCAAAAATCTTCGAAATCCCTCTGTACCTTTAGCTGAAGAATTATTAGATGCATGCCAGGGTAAATTAAAAGCTCTGACATTAGCGCCAGAAATGAATGGCTCAGAAGAATTTATAAAGAGACTTAAAAAAGAAAAAATTTCAATTCATTTAGGTCACAGTGGAGCTAATCCAATTGATGTTCCTAAATTTGCAGATTGGGGAGTGGATGCTGTAACACATATGTATGATGCACTTCCAACTTATCCACCAGATGACACAGGTGTTCATGTATTATCTCTAACTGATGCTTTAATTGCTGAAACACGAATTGCTCTTGGAGTTATATGTGACGGTATTCATGTTCACCCTCAATTAGTTGAACTACTATCTCACTTACCAACTGATAGAGTATTCTTAGAAACGGATTCTGTTAAGGGAGCTGGTTCTCCAGTTCCTGTTAAGTTTGAATTTTTTCCTGGACGATGGTGTACAGTTGAAAAAGGGAAAGCTTCTACTTATAATGGTTTATTAGCTGGATCATCATTAACTTCTATTGAAGCATTACAAAATTATTATAAGTTTTCAAAAAAAACTTTATCCCAAGTTGCTATTGCTGCAAGTTTAGTACCAGCAAGAGTAATAGGTTTAGAAAATATTATGGGAAGTATTGAAAAAAATAAATTAGCTGATTTTATTCTTTTACAAAAAGACAATTTGGAGATTAGTGAAACCTATATTGCTGGAAAATCTGTATACAAAAGTGAATAAAAATAATTTAGATCAAAAACTTCGTTACAACGATGCTGGTAATGTCCACATGGATTTTCACGGTGCTACAAATACAACTATTGAGTTTATCATTAATAAATATGGTATCGATACTATGAATGACATCTTCAAAAAAGTTGGTAATGATGTTTATAAGGACATCAAAGATCATATTAAAAAAGGGAATATCAAAATGTTAGCTAAACATTGGCAACATTTTTTTGATCGGGAAAATGCTGATTATAATATTTCTATTAATGATGAAGAGATTATTTTAACAGTTAATCGTTGTACAGCGTATGAGCATGTAAGGAAGTTGGTTGGAAATGTTTCTCCTAACTTCTGTGATCAAACTATTAAAACAAATGAAGCACTGGCAGAAAATACTCCATACGAAATTAAAACTGAAATTTTAGGAGAAGCAGCATGCAGACAAACTATAAGGAAAAGAGTATGATACCCAGCGATCATTTCACCCGTTTCTATAACGAAGTTTTTAAGTTTCTCGAAGATCAAGGAGAAGAGCATTTAGAGGCTTACTGGTTGGAAATCAGTAAAAATCAAGAAAAACATACTTTAGAATTATTCAAAGAAAAAGGTTTGAAGGGGATGTATGAATACTGGGATCATATTAGAATTGAAGAAAACTGTGATATGGATCTAAAATTAGATGACGAAAAATTAGAATTAAGAATGAATGTTTGTCCAAGTCTTAGTAAAGTTTTGGATAACGATGCTGAGCCTATGAAAAGATACTGCGATCATTGTGCTGGTTGGATAGGCCCACTTATTGATAAAGTAGATCACCATCTAGTTTATGATGTAATTGATCGTAATAAACCTCAATGCGTAGTGAAAATTTTTAAAGATAAAGAAAAGGCTATTGAAGAAGAAAAAAATGCTAAACTATTAATGAAATGGCCTGGTAAAAAATAAATATGGTACTTATGGAATTTGCTTTCTATAAAAAATTAATTGTCTCAAAAAAGTTCTAACTCCCATTGCTCCTTCTTCTCTTATAAGAATAAAAGCATTCATAGAAATTGCTATAATAAATGCACAAATAACAAATAAAACTTCATAGCTACCTAGTAATTTATCAAACAAAATTATCTCATTATTATCTAACCAAACAACTAAATAACCAGCTAATACTGTTGTCACTCCTGCTGTTATTCCATCTAAGCTATAAGCAAGCGACATAAAAGATTCTTTGTTATTACTTGGTACATAGTTTAGCATAAAAATATAACCTATTGATGCACTTCCCCACATTAAGAAACCAAAGAGAAAGAAAATTATTCCAATTATGTAGCTTAAGTAAGGAGTATCAGAATTTATAAATGGTAAAGTAAGTAATAGTATTATTTGTAGGCTTTGGAATATTACTCTTATACCCCTACAACCATAACTATCTGTTACTCTTCCAACTACTAAACCACTACACGTCCCACCAATTAGAATTAAAGTTGAAGAAAAAATTAATTCCCCACTTGGAATATTCATTCTAATTTTAAAATAGAGAGTCAAGAAAATAGCTAGTATGGTAATGACTAAATATTGTGTTCCTGATGAAACTAAAAATAAGTTAAAATTTTTATCTTTTGTTGCTTTAAGTAAATTTCTTAAATAACCTTGATCATCATCTCGTCCTTTAATTTTTTTCCCCCCTCTTAATTTTAAAAGTAAAAGAGCTGATATTAGTCCAAGAATTATTGCTATAAAAAAAACTGGGTAAAATCTTTCTAAACCCTCTCTACTGTCCAACCAGATTTTTATTCCATATGATGCAACTAAAGCAAAGGGTGTACAGATAATTCCATTAATGCCAATAACTCTACCCCTAACATCTCTTGGAATAAATTCTTGCATCCAAGGCACAAATGCAGCTTCAGATAATGAACGTAAAATAGAAAACATGAGCATTGCAAAAAATAACAAGTAGAAAACAAGTGTTAAATTATCTTGATAAAACGGAACAATTAAAAAAATTAAAAGAAAAATGTACCTGCTAAATAATGTCCAAATAGATAAAATCTTACTACCAAAATAAAGAGTTAAAGGGATACTAATTAAAGCTAAAACTTGGCAAAAAGCCATAAGACTACCTAAAATACCAATTCTATCTGGATCTAATCCTAATTCTACAGAATATAATGTTAAAGGTGCTGCAACTGTTCCTATAACAGCACACATTTGTAGTGCAGTTGAAAAATGATAATAATTAATTACTTTCATTTTTTCTTTTTCTTTAGATATTAGATTGAACATACTGATGACTATATATTTACGATATACGTTTTAATAATATGTTGGTTATCATGAATGCACCAAAAACAAATTAGTAATTCATTGTTATTTAAAAGAAGAATTGATGGTTGACCAAACTTAAGCGAGCCAAACTGTTTACTTATGTTAGTATCATCACTTAATAAACCATCTTTAGAAAACAAATTGATTTCGTCTAAAATTGAAAACTTATTATCTCTGACATCAACTTTTCTTAGAATTAATCCTGTTGGGTTTTCTCTGTGACAATGAATGGTAAAAATTATATCATCTTTATAAAACATTACATTAGACGCTTGTCCTCTGATTTTAGTATCAATTACAGTATTAAATGTTTTTCCAGCATCATCGGAAATTACAACATGGTTGCTAAGATTTTTTTTATTTTTATTGTCATAAGCCCAAAAAATAACAATAATTTTGCTGTTCGTTTCACATAATCGACATTCCCAAGTTGAAACATGTCCTTCCTTGGATTTGTAAAATTCAGATAGTTTACTCCAATTTTCTCCTTCATCATCACTATAAATTATCCATCCTGAATGATCTGATTCTTTTAAATGGAAAGGTGGCGCTGCTCCTAATATTCTACCTGATTTTAATTGAATACACGGTCCTGATATTTCAAGCGGTGTTTCATTGACATTAAAATTTTTTGGCATAGACCAACTTTCACCATTATCATTAGAAATACTTATTTTATTATTGAGCGGCAGTATTTCAAATGTATTAGGATTAACAATTGGTGTTAAACTATCTGGTCTTACAAAAGCATAACCTATTGCCAGCAATTTATTATTTTGTAATAATAGTGGTTTAAGAGATTCTGATTCTTCTTTATTTTTATATATATGATTATGTAAAGGTTTTGGTTTAGACCAACTTCTTCCATCATCAAAACTTTTTGAAACAAATGTTCTTTGATCAGCAGAATCAAAAGCTTGCCCAATAGTAAATAATGCAAGTAAGGAATTATCCTGTAATTTTACTATACCCGGGAAAATACCTTGTTTACTAACGAGTAACGGATCAGGGTTTTCGTATAGAATTATTTCATCAATTATTTTCATTTATTTTATACTAGTTAAAAATTAATTTCTTCACCACTCACTTTCAAATTCATGATGAAATTGAAAGCCCTTAACAGGGGTTGCTTCGCCTCTCGGCATAGGAGCAATAGGATTTAAAGAGTGATTTGTTTCACCTCTAGCTATTTGAACAGAAAAAAAAGGCCACTCTGATAAATCTGCTTTAACATTTGAAGGAGAATATCTAAGAGTAATTCCACATCTAGGATTATCTGAATGGTTTGCATCAGAACCATGTAAAAGAGCATCCGAATGAAGAGAAATCTCACCAGCTTTTAAATTCATATATACTATTTTTTCTTTATCAATTTGATCATTAGATACTTCTTGATTTAAATCATAATTTTTATTGTCATTAATTTTATGTAAAAATCTTTTTGTTTTGTGGCTTTCTGATACTATTTTCATTGCTGAATTAGATTTATCTGTATCATATACAGCTAACCAAACTGTAACAGAGTTTGAAGGATTTAAAGGCCAATATTGAGAATCTTGATGCCAAGGAACAACACCTTTACTTTTAGCTGCTTTGTAAAAAAATTGTCCACCCCAAAGGAAGAAGTTTGCTCCTAAAAGATCCTCCACATAATCAAGAATAGCAGGCGTATGGGCTAAATCATAAAACTTTTTACTCGCTTTATGCCACATATTAGTTTTATTTATGTTAACGCCTGCGGGTAGTCTATTACTTAAATCTAAAAAAAGTTTTTGAAGATCTTTAACACCACCTTGAGAAAATACAGGCAGACCTTTTATATAACCCTTATCTTCATACTGCGCTATTTCATTATCATTTAATCTTCTAACTAATTTACTAATTTCCATTTAGATTTTTTTTATTAATTTCTTAAATTTTTCTAGCTCTTTTTTTTCAGCATAAACAACATTATTTTTTGATGGAAATTTCTTACTTACTACATCCTTCTGATATTCCTTAAAAGCATCTATTCTATCCTTTTGTAACTTTTCGTATGTCTTATTAAAATCTTTATATTTTTTTGCATGTCTTGGTGTTTTAGTTGAATTGAAGTGATATCCCAAAATATCTTCACCAAACAAAAATTGAATATCCGCATATCTGCCTGATCCTATTGAAATAGTCAAAGCTTTGGTGTCTTTTGTTATTTCTTTTAAAATATCCTCCGGTACACATTCGACCTCTACAGCCCAAGCACCAATTTTTTCTAATTCTTTTATATCATGATAAACTTTAATAGCCTCAGCAGAACTTTTCCCAACTGGTTTCACACCCCCTGTCCACGTTGATTTCATTGGAACAAAACCTACGTGCCCTTGAAAAGGGATATTAAAATCACTTAAATATTTAATAAAATTTATATTCCACGAATTGGTGTGTATGGAGTCTACACCGACTTCTAGTAATTCAAATACTTTCTTCATCATACTTTCTTTGGAAGCATGCTCAGTATATTTTATCCCACACGTTAAAAATGTATTGGGCGCAGCTTCGCGTATTTCTTTTAACTGATCTACTCCACAAATGATCATATCTATACCAGCAGCTTCTGCAGCTGCAGCTTCTTCAGCAGATATAACATTTATTTGTGTTAATTTTTTCTTACCTTTTAAATTTATTAAATCTTTAACCGTATAGTTTCTATAGCCAGCTTGATGTGCAAGAGAGTAAACTTTTTTAAATTTATTTTTCATAATTAATGTTGTTGCAGAAACTTTCTAAATTTATTTAACTCTATTTTTTTAATTGAAATAGTATGTTTTTTTGTTGGAAATTTATTTTTTTGAACTTCTGTTTTATACTTTTTGAAAGCATCAATTCTTTCTTTTTGAATATCACTTAATATTTTATTAAAATTTTTATATTTTTTTGCATGTCTTGGAAAACTTATTTTACTCTGTCCTAATATATCTTCAGCAAATAAAAATTGAGCATCCGCAGCTATTCCCGAACCAATTGAAATAGTAACAAGTGATGTATGCTTTGTAATAACTTCTAAAATATTTTCTGGAACGAGTTCTACTTCTATTCCCCATGCACCAGTTTTCTCAATGTCCTTTATATCTCTAAATAATTCTGCAGCTTCATTTGCTGTCTTTCCAAAAGATCTAATGCCACCTATCCATGTCGTTCTTCTTGGAATAAAACCAACATGACTTTGAAAGGGAATTCTAAATTTACTTAAATGTGCCATCCATTCAAGATTCCAATTTTGACACATTAGTGAATCAGCACCAGCCTCAATTATTTCAAATGCTTTTTTTGTTGCTTCTCTTTTTGACGGGTTTTCAATAAAAGGTACACCAACAGTCATAAAAGTTTTTGAAGCAGCTTTTCTAATATTTGGAAAATCTTTTCCTGGTCCAGTTAATAATAAATCAATTCCTGCTTCTTCAGCAGCCGCAGCTTCTTCAACTGTGGTAACTCTTAATTGTGTTAGTTTTTTCTTACCTTTTAAATTTATTAAATCTCTGACAGTATAATTTCTATATCCTAGATCATTGTTTATAGAAAAAACTCTTTTATATTTTTTTTGCATTCTCTTATGATTTATAATTTAATTAAGAAAATATGGTAAATAATTAATTTTTACTAGCTATCTTTTTAATTTCAGTTACCATAATTTTATTAAATTATGACAACTTTTAATAATCAAGATCTTCAATCTAAATTTGATGACAATGGCTATATTGCAATAAACCCATTATTTTCAATTGATAAAATAGAAGAGATTAAGATTGAATTATCTAGATATATTAAAGAAGTTACGCCTAATGTACCTGACCATCATATATTTTATGAAAATAAAGATGATAAAACTTCTATAAAGCAACTTCAGCAAATGTTTACTTATGATGATTACTTTAAAGAATTAATTGAAAACTCTCCTATTAGAGAAGTTGCAGAAATAGTTTTACGAGAAAAAGCTGAGCCCAAAAATTTACAATTTTTTAATAAACCACCAGGAATTGGAAAGCCAACACCACCACATCAGGATGGTTATTATTTTATGTTAAAAAAACATAATGCTGTTACTTGTTGGTTAGCTCTAGAAAAAGTAGATGAAGAGAATGGATGTATTCATTATGTAAAAGGTTCTCATAAATCTGAATACAGGCCACATGGTAGATCCAATGTATTAGGTTTCTCTCAAGGTATTACTGATTTTGGAAATGAGGAAGATAAAAAAAATACTGTCTCTTTTCCTGGAGAGCCAGGAACTTTTTTAATTCACAATGCTAAAACAATACATTGGGCTGAAGGAAATAAATCTCAAACAAGAACTAGAAAAGCACTGGGATTTATTTATTATGGAGAAAGCGCAGAAATAAATCAAGAAGCACATGATGCTTATCAAGAAAAACTTCGAAAAGAAATGAAGGAGAAAAATTTAATATGAATTTTAATACCAACACTCCTGAATTAAGTGATCTAAAAAAAATTTATGATGAAAATGGTTATAATCATATTCCTGAACTTTTTTCGAAGTCAGATATGGAGCTTATAAATAATGAGTTTGATAGATATATTAAAGACTGTGTTCCTAAAATGAAAGAAGGGGAAGTTTATTACGTTGATAAAGAAAACAAAGATACTTTAATGCAAATGCAAAAGTTAGAAGAATACGATGCTTTCTTTCATGATCTATTTCACAATAGTAAAATAAAAGAATTAGCTGCGAACGCTTTAGGTGAGGATGTTATACCTAGAGCAATGGAATACTTTAATAAACCTCCTGGTAAAAGCAATCCTACTCCACCTCATCAAGATGGTTATTATTTTAATTTAGATAATGATAAAGCTGTTACTGGTTGGCTTGCCCTTGAAGATGTTGATGATGAAAATGGATGTATCCATTATGTTAAAGGTTCACATAAATATGAAGGATACAGACCACATGGCAAATCAGAAATTTTAGGTTTTTCAAAAGGGGTAACTGATTTTGGAACTGAAGAGGATAAAAAAAATACTGTAAAGTTTGAAGGTAAAGCTGGAATGTTTTTAATGCACCATGCTAAAATTATTCATTTTGCTGATCCCAATAAATCTAAAACTCGATCACGAAGAGCTTTTGGTTTTGTTTATCATGGTGTTTCTGCAAAACACGACAAGCAGAAAGAGAAAATGGAACAAGAACAATTAAAAGCAGAATTAAAATCAAAAAACAAATTATAAAATGAACAATAGAAAAGTTTATATTTCTGGTGAAATTGTACCAGAAGTAGATGCTAAAATTTCAATATTTGATAGTGCTGTACTTTTAGGTGATACAGTTACTGAATCTACTAGAACATTTAATTTCAAACCATTCAAATTAGATGAACATTTAGAAAGATTATATAAATCATTTAAATTAACACGTATCGACCCTCAAATGACAATAGAGGAAATGAAAAAGGTTAGTCTTGAATTATTAGAAATTAATAAAGATAATTACAAGACTAATGAGGATTGTTGGCTTGTGCATAATATTTCTCGAGGACATTCAATCACTGGAGGTAATCCAGCTTTGCAAGTTTCTAAGCCAACTGTAATGATTTATACTCAACCTATGAATCTTGTTTTGTGGGCTCCTTTTTATACTAAAGGTTGTCATGCAGTAACTCCTCCCACTAGAATGGTACCATCACAATCTTTAGATGCTAGAATTAAAAATAGAAGTCGCCTTTTTTATACCTTAGCAGAAATTGAAGCAAAACTAGTTGATCCTGATGCGCAAAGTGTCATTCTTGATATTCATGGAAATGTTGCAGAAAATAAAGGTGGTAATATATTTATGATTAAAGATGGAAAGTTAATTACACCAACAACTGCTAATTGTTTGGAGGGTCTTACAAGAAATTCAACAATGGAAATAGCCCGATCTTTAGACATTGAAGTGATTGAAGCTGTTATTCAATCTTATGATTTAGCAACTTCTGATGAAATGTTTATTACTAGTACTCCATATTCAATAATGCCTGCAACAAAGTTTAATGGAATGCCAATTGCTGATGGAAATGTTGGTCCAGTAACTAAGAAATTGATTCAAGGATGGAGCGATAGAGTGGGCGTAGATATTATTAAGCAAGCACAAGATCAATTACATAAACATTAAAATGAAAACACTAGAGAAACCAAATGGAATTTGGGGAACTATTCTTTTGCCAATTAATAATAATCAAATTGACTGGGTTGCATTTGAAGAACAGATTCATATTTTATGTGACTCCAAAGTTTCTGGTATCTATACTAATGGTACAGCTGCGGAATGTCATAATCAAACAGAACAAGAATTTGATAAATTATCGGAAATAGTTTCAACAATTGCATTAAAAAAGTATAAAAAATTTCAACTTGGTTTAAGTCATACTAATCCAAGAGTTTGCCAAGAAAGAGCAAAGCGAATGGTAAGTTTAAAACCAAATGGATTTCAAATTACTTTACCAGATTGGTGGCCTCCAACTTTTAATGAGTCAAAGAATTTTATTTTAGGTATGCAAGAGGTGGTTGAGGATATTTATATGATTTTATACAATCCTCCTCATGCAAAAGTCCTGCTTTCTCTTGAAGAGATTAGATTATTAAAACAATCTGTTCAAAATCTTGTAGGAATTAAATGTGCAGGGGGTGATGAGCAATGGTACTCACAAAGAAGAGAATTATTAGATGATTTTTCGGTATTTGTGCCTGGACATACGGTTGTATATGGAAAACCTTTAGGAGCAAATGGATCTTATTCCAATGTTGCATGTTTAAGCCCAAATGGCGCTGTTAAAATTTGGGATTTAATCGAGAAAGATTATGAAAAAGCAAAACAACTAGAAGCAAAAGTCCTAAACTTTATGAAACAACATATTTTACCTTTTGCTAATAAATTATCAAACACTGGTTTAGATAAATTACTCGCTTCTGTTGGTGGATGGGGACCAGTATCTGAAAAAGTTCTGTGGCCTTATGACGGAGCAACTGCAGAAGATGTAAAAAAAATAAAAATACATGCAAATAATGAATTAGAAGAAATACTACATGTCTAAAAATATTTTTCTCTCAGGTATATATCATGAAACCCATACTTTTTTAGGTGAACCAACTACTTTAAAAGATTTTGTTATTTTTCATGATGAAGAAATAATTAATGAAAACACTGGTAATGGATCTCCAACAGATGGTTTTATAGAATATGCTTCTGGTCAAAATTGGAATATAGTTCCAGGAATTCAAATGTCAGCCAGACCTTCAGGTACTGTTGATGAAGAATCAGAAAACTATTTTAAAAAAAATTTCTTTGAAAAATTAAAAGTTTCTTGTCACAACATAGATGCTATTTTCTTAGTTTTACATGGAGCTATGGTAAGCACTAACCATGATGATTTTGAGGGAGATTTTCTCAGAGATATTCAAAGTTTTTTATCAAAAGAAAATATATCTATTCCTATTGTTGCAGTTTTAGATTTACACGCCAATGTTTCAGAAAATATGATTAAGTATAGTACATGTGTTTATGCGTATAGAAAAAACCCTCATAGTGATTCTAGAGAAACAGCAGTAAAAGCTGCATCAATATTAAATGACCTTCTTCTAGATCCTGATGTAAAACAGGTACACCTGGATACAAAATATATTTTACCTCCAACAGGTGTTGGTACAGCAAATGATCCAATGAAAACAATTTTAGAGGAAGCATTAAAAATAGAGAAGAAAGATCCAAAGATCTTATGCATTAATGTTATGGCAGGATATTCATACGCGGATATTCCAGATTGTGGTTTTAGTATAAATTGTTGTACCAGAGGAAAAATTAGTGATGCAAAAAACTACCTAGATAAATTGGTCAATATACTAGAAGCAAAAATTAAAGATGGTTATCCAAAAGAAAATTCTCTGGATGAAGCGCTAAATGTGATTGATAATATTACAGAAATTAAAAAACCTATTTTACTAATTGAATCAGCTGATAATATTGGTGGAGGAACACCTGGAGATGCTACTGATTTATTAGATCGATTATTACAAACTAATCATACCGGGATCGTTGCTATCATTAATGATCCTGAAGCTGCAAATGCTTGTCATAAAGCTCATATTAATAATGAAGTTCAGCTACATATAGGGGGTAAATTTGATGCATTTCATGGCAAACCTATTTTTATTAAAGCAAATTTAGAAAGAATTTCTGATGGGAGATTTGAACTTGAAAATAAACAATCTCACTTAGCCTCAATGATGGGAACAAAAATTAATATGGGCCCTTCAGCTGTATTAAAAAATGATCAATTAATCTTATTGTTAACATCAATTAAAACACCACCAATGGATTTAGGTCAACTAACTTCACAAGGTATTAATCCTAGAGATGCAAAATTAATAATAATTAAAGCAGCTGTGTCTCATAAAGATGCTTATGATCCAATTGCATCTCATAGTTTTTATATTGATAGCCAAGGTCTTTGCACAAGTAATTTAAAAAGATTGCCTTTTAAAAAAATTGGAAATAAAATTATATCTTTAGATTAGTTTAATCTTTTAAAACCATTATGTGCAATAGGTCCTTCTAATAAATCCATAATATTTCTTCCATCCTCACACTCTTTTATCGTTTTAAAAATAGGGCGTATATTTTCAATGTAACCCTCAATGATGTCTTTTGTGTGTGCAGTACAAACATAGACTGCAGTTGCAGCAAGATAACCTTTTTTAAGCATTTCTTGAGTAATAAATGTTTTATATGCCAATGCATTTTCACTTTTAAATGAAAATGTTGTCAGTGCCGCTAATCCACTAATAGTAATTGGAAGATCAAATTCTTTAGACAACTTTATCCACTCACTATTTACGTATTCACCAATTTTTGTAATTTTTTCCCATGATTTTTCTTTATCCATAACTTTTAGTGTCGCAAGACCAGCACTAGATCCAATTCGTTCAGTCCAAAAGGTGCTACTTATAAAAGATTTTTCTGCTGCTTGCATTACCTCTCTTTTACCAAGGACTGCAGTTACAGCATATCCATTTCCAAGAGCTTTTCCAAACATTGCAACGTCAGGCTCAACATCATAAAGCATGTGCAAGCCACCATAATTTTTTCTAAATCCTGATGTACATTCATCAAAAACTAAAACAATATTATTATCATTTGCTAATTTTCTAACTCTTTGTAAAAAATTATTTTCTGGTTCTTTGTTTCGGTAAACTTCCATTTTGATAACACCTATATTTTTAGTTTTTACTAAGTTTTCTAGTTTATCAAAATTATTATATTCGAATGGATATACACTTCCTTTGAGATTTTGTGGTACACCATGAGGATCTAAACCGGGTAGTAGGTGACCATCTAAACCTTTTGAGTCAGATAAATTTGAAGCTAAGTACCAATCATGCCAGCCATGATATCCGCAAAATGCTACATTATCTCTTCCAGATGCAGCTCTTGAAAGACGAATAGCGACTGAATTAGCTTCACCTCCTGATCTTGCAAATCTAGCCATATCAGCCCATGGATGTAGCTCAACTAATCTTTCCGTGAGTTCAACTTCTTCCGGAGCATTAAGTGAAGACATATTACCATTTCCGACTGTTTCTTTGACAGCTTCATCGACTTCTGGATGACTATAACCAAGTGAATTAGTTCCTGGCATCATTAAGGTATCTATATATTTATTTCCATCGAGATCCCATACTTCACAACCTCTTGTTTTAGTAAAATAAGCAGGCCAATGTTCAGGTAAAAACATTTCAGGTCTTTTTGATAAAAGCATATTACCACCAGCAACAATTTGCTTTGCTTTTGAATATAATTTTTGTCCTTTTCCCATTTTAATTAACCTATGCAATTTTCATTAAAAGCACAATCAGTTTCTTGTGTTTATAGCAAAACACCCATTTTTGCTGCTTTTACTCCAAGAGATGATTTTACTACTTTTACGTGAAACAATTTAGGTTCTTTTTTCAAATTTTTTTTTACGAGCTCTACATAACCTTTCGCCATTCCAATACTTCCACCAAGAATAATTATATCTGTATCAAATATAGCTTTCAAATTTGCACATAGTTCCGAGATTGATTTGGCAGATAGATCGATTATTTCTTTTGCCCATTTTTTATTTTGTAAACTAAACTTAAAAATTTCTTTAGCACTAATATTTTTATGACCTTTTTGTTTAGCAATTTTACTCATTGCTTTACCAGAAGCGATACTTTCAAAAGTTCCAATTCTACCACTCCCACATTTTGTTTTTGCTAACGTTGAAGTTGTAAATCCTAAATGTCCTGCTAATCCATTTTCTGAGAGAAGAGGTTTATTGTTTAAAATTACACCAACTCCTATACCACTTGAAATTGTAATATATCCCACACGTTTGTATTTATAACCTTTGCCATAATTTGCTTCTCCTAAAGCTGCAGCCGTTGCATCATTTATTATTGTAGAAGCTGTATTAAATTTTTTTTCTATAAGTTTTTTAAGGGGTATTTTGAAAGTTCCTAAATTTTCTTTATTTACTGGATACCAATTTCCGTATTGGTCAACCCTACCTGTAATAGCAATGCCTATTTTTTTAGATTTAGATATATTTAAGTTTTTAATATTTTTTTCAATTTGTTGAATGTAATTATTTGCTATTTTATGTATTGAAGTTGGCTCAGTAATAGTTTTTTTAAACTTTCCTTTAATTATTTGAGATACTGATATCTTAGTTGCTCCAAAATCAATTGCGATACCTGATTTGTTAAATATTTTTTTATTCATTTTAATTTTTAATTTTTTTTACAAACCAACTCGTAATATTATCAATACGCGTAATAGCACTTCCAATTGTAACTGCATCTGCTCCTGCTTGTATAGCTTGCTTTGCAAGCTCTGGAGTGTTGTAACGACCTTCAGCCATTACAAAGCAACTAAGTTTTTTAAATTCTTTAATTAATTTTATATTTGGTTTATCCGTATCTTTCACTTGTTTACCAACATAGCCAGCAAGTGTTGTTCCAATAATATCCGCACCCTCTAAAATAGCTTTTTTAGCATCATCTAAATTTGAGCAATCTGCCATAGCTAAACGATTTGCTTTTTTAATTTTTAAAATAATTTCTTTTGTTGGAAAAGGCCTTTTCCTATTTGTGGCATCATATGCTATTATATCTGCACCACTATTAATAATTTTATCGACATCCTTTAAGAGAGGCGTAATTCTAACTTTAAAGTTATCTAAGTCATTTTTTATTATGCCAATTATTGGTAAAGAAATATTTTTTTTGACTGCTCGTATATTTTTTTCTCCTTCAATCCGCACACCACCACAACCTCCTATAATTGCAGCTTCTGCCATTGAAACAACAATAGACGTCTTGTCTTGAGGCCCACCCTCATTAGGCTGACATGATACAATGATTTTATTTTTTAATTTTTTTAAAATATTTTTTTTCACAAAGTTAATTATAATGCTTTTAAAAATTTTATTTCTGAAAGATCATTTTCCGACATTAATTTTTTTAAATCATCTTTTATTCCCTTTTCTATCTCTGTATTGACAATACTTGAAAAAGGCTTCCTTACATACCCTGAATCAATTCCCATCCAACTTAATCCCATTTTAATAAATGGATAACCTGATTTTTTTAAAGCATACAAAATGATCATATTGACTTTGTCTTGTAATTTTTTTGCCTCAACAACATTACCATTTTTCATATTTTGAAAAATTCCTACAAACATTTCTGGCATTAAATTATAAAACGATCCAATCATACCATCAGCACCTGATATCAGACCAGAGATAGCCATTTCATCCATACCAGAATAAATTTTAAAATATGCTCCAATCTCCTTTTTTATTTTCTCAAAATTAAAATGAGTTGCTGCCGTATATTTAACTCCTTTAATATTATCTATAGCGGCCAATCTTTTTAACATATCAATGTCCAGCAAATTTGCGTGACTAATATTATATATAATAATTGGCAAATGTGAGGATTGAGCTATGTCACTATAATAATTATAAATCTCTTCATTAGAAAAATTGTAATAAAAAGGTGGCAATGCTGATAATGCGTCGACTCCAGCATGAGTGGCATATTTTGCTAGATCAGTTGTAATTTTAGTTCCAATAGATCCAACATGCGCAATAACAGGAACTCTGCCATTTACTTCTTCAACAATAATATCAAGCACTTCTTTTTTTTCTTCTGGTGACATTAAAAAAGTTTCACCTGTGCTACCAGTTACGTACAAGCCATTAATATTTTCGGCTATTAAATGATTGATAATTTTTCTTAAACCTTCCTTGTTTATAGTTTCATCTTTATTAATCGATGTGATCATAGCAGGCATAACACCATTTAGATCTTTTGGATCATATTTAGACATTTAGCTAATTTCGGGTAAATCAATTAAGTGGCAAGATGCATAGTGTTCATTACCATTTGTTGAATATTTTTTTAATGTTGGTACCTCAGTTTTACAAATGTCAGTTGCTTTAGGACACCGAGGATGAAAAGGACAGCCTTTAGGTGGATTAACTGGACTTGGTACATCTCCTTCCAAAACAATTCTTTTCGTTTGTTTGTCAAGATCTGCAACTGGGATAGCTGAAATCAAAGCTTCAGAGTAGGGGTGAAGAGTATTATTATATAGATCTTCAGAATCACAAAGTTCAACAATTCTCCCAAGATACATAACAGCAATTCGATCACATAGATATTCTGTTACACTCAAATCATGAGTAATGAAAAGGTAGGTTAGATTTTTTTCTTTCTTAAGTTGCATTAATAATTTTAGTACTTGTGCTTGAATTGATACATCAAGAGCACTAACCGCTTCATCACAAACTATAAGTTCCGGCTCAAGACATAAAGCTCTGACAATACCAATTCTTTGTCTTTGTCCTCCTGAAAATTCGTGAGGATATCTATCCATATATTCTCTGCGCATATTTACTGCTTCTAGGAGATCACCAATAATTTTTCTTCTTTCCTCTTTTGATTTTATACCAAATTTTTTTAATGGATCTTGAAGCGAGCCAAAAATTGTAAACGAAGGATTAAGAGAGGAGTGCGGATCTTGAAAGACTATTTGTAACTTCTTTCGAAATGGATCCATATCTTTTTTTTCTAAAGATGTTAGTTCTGTCTCATTATCATCTTGTGAAATATATTTTACTTCTCCATCTGTAGGTTCTACCAATCTTAGGATGGCTTTACCAAGAGTTGTCTTTCCACAACCACTTTCTCCAGCTAGACCTAAAACTTCACCTCTAAAAATATCTAAATCCACACCATCAACAGCCAAAACATGTCCTACAACACGATTAAACACACCTGCTTGTACTGGAAAATGTACTTTTACACCGCGTAATTTAAGTATCTCTTTTTTCATTTATATTTCTCAAAAAATTGTTCGTACTTGTGACATCTTACTTGGTGAGTTTCATTTATTTGTGTGATTTCTGGCATCACGTCACAACTTTCTGTTTGCCAATTGCACCTTGGAGCAAATTGACAACCAATAGGTCTGTTATAGGGATCAGGTGTTGATCCTTTAATAGGATTAATATCTTGATTCTTCCCTCTTCCAAGTACAGGTACTGACTCCAATAGAGCTTTAGTATAGGGGTGTGTTGGTCGTCTTAAAACATCGTCTGCTGTTCCAGCTTCAACAATGTTTCCCATATACATGACTGCAACATTATCAGCTAACTCTGCTACAACTCCCATATCATGCGTTATAAGAATAATAGCCGTATCATTTTCTTTTTTTAATTTATCCATTAGCTCAAATATTTGTGCTTGAATTGTAACATCTAGAGCTGTTGTTGGCTCATCCGCAATTAATATTTTTGGATTACAAGCCATGGCCATTGCTATCATTGCTCTTTGCCTCATCCCGCCAGAATAACTGTGAGGATATTCATCAACTCTTTTTTCTGGAAGTGGTATGCCCATGTCATTGAGAAGAGAAATACATTTTTCCCTTATTTCTTTTTTATTGAGATTAGTATGATACTTAAGATTTTCACTTATTTGAAATCCGACTGTGTACACAGGATTAAGTGCTGTCATTGGATCTTGGAATATCATTGCAATATCTGAGCCTCTAATCTCCCTCATTTCTTTTCCATTTTTTTCTAATTTTTCAATATTGATAATTTTATCATCTTTTTGAAATTTAATTTCACCCTCTTCAATTCTTGATAGTGTTGGAAGTAATTGCATAATTGTAGCTGCGGTAACACTTTTACCACAACCACTTTCACCAACGATACAAAGTGTTTTACCTTTTTCAACATCAAAGGAAACTCCATTAACCGCTTTGTTGCATCGATTATTCGTATAAAAAAAAGTTTTAAGATCTCTAACTGAAAGCGCTATATTATTTTTATCTTCCATTACTAACCTTGCTGTGATGGATCTGTTGAATCTCGTAGACCATCTCCTATAAAATTAACACAAAGAACAAAAACTGAAATAACAATTCCAACTGGTCCCCACATCCACCAATAGTTTTGTAAAATTAAAATATCTTGTGCAACATTTAAAATATTTCCCCATGTAGGAATATTTAACGGTACCCCTAAACCTAGAAAACTTAGTCCTGCTTCTGTTAAAATAAACATTGCCGTTGATAGAGTAATATTGACCATTATGGGACTTAATGCATTCGGCAACATATGTTTGTAGCATATCGTAAATGTAGATAAGCCAAAACTTCTTAGTGCTTGAACATATTCTTCCTCTCTTAAAGACAACATTCTAGCTCGAGCAAGCCTGTACATACCTCCCCAACCTGTAAGGATAAATATAGCCATTAAATTAAATAAACTTTGACCTGTGATGGATACGAGTAATAAAACTAAAATAATTTGAGGGAAAGACATAAATATTTCAGAAATTCTAAGAGCAATAACATCAATCCAACCACCTTTATATCCTGCGTAACAACCAACCGCTATTCCCACAACAGCTGATAGAATAGCACTTCCTAAACCGATAAATATTGAAACTCTGCCTCCAAATAAGACCCTTGTAAACACATCTCGTCCTGTACTATCTGTTCCAAACCAATGATCAAACGATGGCGGTTGCCTCATAGAACGTAAATCTACTCGCATTGGATCATATGGTGAGAGAAGAGGAGCAAAAATAGAAGCTAAAATAATTATTGTAAAAATGATTAAACCTAAAACCGCTAAACGGTTATTTAAAAATTTATTAACTATTCTACTTCTTTTTTTTGTAGAAAAAGTTTTTTCCTCTTCACGTTTTCTTATTTGATCAAATTTCTTATCTAGTGAAGATTTTGCCATTATTCTTTTCCTAACCTAACTCTTGGGTCAATTAACGCTGTTAAAACATCTATTATTAAACTTGCTGTAAGAACAACAAAAACATACATTAGTGAAATTGTCATAACTAAAGGATAATCAGAAGCGCGCACAGAGCGAATAAACATACTCCCAATTCCTGGCCATTGGTAAACTTGTTCGATAATAGTTGATCCCCCTATAAGTAAAGGTAGACGAAAACCAATTAGTACAACAACTGGTGTTAGGGCTACTCTAAATCCGTGTAATATATTTACTCTCCACTCAGGCATTCCTTTTGATCGAGCAGTAGTAATAAATTCTCGTGCTAAAACATCTAACATTGATGAACGTGCATAACGCATAGCTCCTGCAGTCATCATTAATGCCAATACTAATGAGGGGAGAACAATATTTGGTATACGATCCCAAAGTGTTTCATAATGAGGTAGTAATCTACCTCCAACGGGAAGCCACTTTAATTCGATTGCAAATAAAAGAATAGCTACAAGTCCAAAAAAAAATTCAGGTATAGAAACTCCAGCCATTCCAGCAACCGTAAGAGAATTATCAGTACCGGAACCTCTTTTAAGAGCACTAATAACTCCTAAAGAACAACCTAAAATTGTTGAGAAAAATAAAGCTACCATAGATAGCTCTAAAGTTGCAGGAACTGTTTTTACCATTATCTCAGAGATAGCAACACCGCCAGCCATGGAATAACCCATGTCTCCTTGAACCATGCTAGTTAACCAAATCCAGTATCGTGTAAGGAAACTTTGATTTAGCCCATACGCTTCACGCATTGCATCAAGTTGTTCCGCAGTAATTGTTGATGCGAGTTCAGGACTGATCATATGTGAAACAGCATCGCCTGGTGATAATTCTAATCCTGAATAAACAAGAAAACTTATGACAAGCAACATCGGAAAGAAAATAAATAAACGTTGAATAATATAAGTGGTCACTTTTACTTTCCGTTATTATTAAAAAAAGAAAGCTGAGGCGTATGCCTCAGCTTTAATGATTAAATTAACTATGGTTTTGGATACTGCATAATCCACATCATACGAGTATAAGGGATATCAACAGCTTTAGTTCCCATGTTGTCCATAGCATCTAGTGCAGCAACATCGGCTACGTTTTTAGTAAATCCGTAGTCCATTTTTCCTGCAGCAGCATTCTTAATTAAGTTACCATCACCATCATAACTTGGGTAAGCAATGATATCAAAACCAGCTTTACCGCCATGATAGCCGTCAAAAGGTTCGAACTTCGCAAAGTCGTTCATTTTAACTTCAGTAATTTTGAATGCTCCAGATCCTATTGGCTTTTGCCAGAAATCACTTTGTTGGAATTTCAAAGGATCAACATCACCTAATAAGTGCTTAGGTAAAATAGCAAATTGAGTGAACGTAGTTAAGATGTTAGGATCAATTTTTGTTAATTCTAACGTAATAACTCTGTCTGCAATATTGTATTTAATACCTGCAACATCATCAGTTGAGCCGTCTTTAAATGCATCAGCACCTTTGATTGATCCAACTGTGTTTCCAATTAGAGCGTGCATTTGAGGTGCTTTCATAGCAGTACGAATACTCCATGCTACATCCTCAACAGTTACATCATTTCCATCATGGAAAGTAAGACCATCTTTTAGTTTAAATGTTAAACTTAAACCATCAGCAGCTAGCTCATAACTTTCACAAGCTGAACATCCAACTGGTTGTAACGCACCATCAGCAACTAATAGTCTATCGAATACAACTTTGTTGTGTATCCATAAACCAAGATTGTACCAAGGCTGTTCAAAGAATTCAACTGGACCAGTGTTAGTTTGTAATGTACCACCACTTACGTTCCAATCAGTAATTCCCCAGTTATAGTTATACTGAGCGTTACCATATGCTCCACCATTTCTATCAACTTTATTACTCTCATAGATGAATAATTTTTGATAGTATAATGGACAAATGTTAACTTTTTCCATTTGATATTCTTGTATTTCAAAGAAAGCAGGTTTTAGAACTTCTGGATCTGCACTTGAATTGATTTTTTCAATTAGTGCATCCATTTTTGGATCACCAGGAGTTTGTGGGTTTAGACCTGTTTTAAAAGTATTGTAATACTCTTGCATTGCAATTGCTGCACGAGCACCATAACCTAAGTCATAGTCAACAGCAGCTGGTCCGTTCACACCATCATCAGGAACTGAGTTTAGTTGTGCACCAACATCACCTTGTAATAGACGGTAAGACATTTTTACACCAACATCAGCAAAGTATGCTTGAATTGCTGCCATGAAGTCAGCTGTTAGCTGATCTCCATAATAGAAAACCATATCAAGTTCTCTATTTGAGTCCCAATTTGCTTCTGCTAACAGTTGACGAGCCTTTTCAGGATTGTAACTGTAATCAGGTAGATTTGGAGACTTCATTGGACCGTTTGGTAATAAACTATCCGCCATTATGATTTGATCTTCAAATAATGTTTCACCGATTGTTTTCATGTCAATAGCCATACACAAAGCTTGTCTAACACGAGGATCGGATAGTTGGTTACTATTTGTAGGTTGAGCTGAAGCTGATGAAATGAACATCAGATGAGCCAACACTGCAACTATAACCACATATAGTTTTTTCATATTTCCTCCTATTGAGTAAAATACGCTACTAGCTAGCATATAATTTTCATATAAACATAATGTTAAACTTTAAACAAGCTATAAAATGCTACAGATTAAACCTCTTTAAATTATTGAAATTGTTAAGAAAAATTAGTTTTTAATACTAACTCTTTTAAGCATTTTTTCGTGCATTTCTTTGGATCCATCATGATAGGTGCCAAACCATTGATCAAAAGGAATCATAAGGTTTCCGTAATTTACTTCGAAATATTTATGATGAAGATAATGATTGTAATTACTGAGATCTATTGCTCTCTTATCATTGATCATCATTTGCTTAAAACCTATATGACCATTTGCTGATCCAAGACCAGCATGAAATAAATGATAAGTCGCGTGTAATGGATGAGAGAGAATAACCCAATGAATGATCACACCTGAAAAATATAATAAGTGCTCAATAGGGTGCATAGACAAACTTGACCATGGCCCAGGATTAACATTTCGATGATGAACAGAATGAGCAATTTTGTACATAAATTTAAAGTGTAAGAAACGATGAATTAAATAAAAGTGAGCATCTCTAAATGCTGGAATTAGTAAAAGAATAATAAAGAAATAAATCGGAGCTTCACTGAATTGAACAAAAGGTACCAAACCAGAAGCATAAAACCAAAAAGATAAAACCTCATAAGCTGTCCAAATTGGAACACCCCAAAACAAACTCCAAAATAAATTATCAAATATTTGTTTATTAAATGTAAAAATCTTTTGAATTTTTTCTGGCCAGTTTGGATTAAATTTAAATTTAATTCCCTGAGATTTTTTTACATAAAGAGGTATATGTATTAAACTAAAAAAGATTGTCCCTATTACATAGTTCCGAATTAAAATTTCAGAAATCCAACCTGGGGAAAGATTTTTCATTTCAGAAAGTGCAGGTGTAAAAAAATAGTAAGCAATAAAAGCAACAGCCAAGTAAACAAGATTCCAAGAAAAAATATACGAAAAGATAAACCAATCTAAAATTTTTTTTAAATTAAAGGGAAGTATCCAAATAGGATTTTTATCAGCTGCCTCTTTAGGAACGAAGTGACCTCTTTTATCTCTATATCCAAAATTTTCTTCTTTAATCATCTTATTTAATTTTTTTACTATATTTAAATTTTAATGCAATATTTTGATAATACCATTTTAACTCAGCTTAAATTCTTTTTTAAATTCACTAATTGTTAATACTTCATTAACTGGTTTGTCCCAGCGAATACGGTGTATTCTTGGGAATCTCATAGCTACACCTGACTTATGTCTAGTACTTGGAAATACATCATCGAATGCTACTTCTAGTATAATCTCTTTTTTTACTTCTCTCACAGGACCAAATTTATTGATAGTATTATTCCTAATAAATTTATCTAACACTAATAGCTCTTTGTCAGTGTAACCGGAATACGCTTTTCCTATTGGAACTAATTCACTCTCTTTCCAAACACCAAAAGTAAAATCTGAATAATATGATGATCTTTTGCCATGTCCTCGTTGAGCATACATTAAAATAGCATCGACTAGTTTTGGATTTTTTTTCCATTTGTACCAATACCCCTTTTTTCTCCCTGGTAAATATTCACTATTTTTGAGTTTGATCATGACTCCTTCATTCAAATCATCATGAAAATTATTTTTATATTTTGTTAGTTCTTTCCAGGTTGAAAAATTAATGATTGAAGATAAATCAATTTGATTGCTTTTATTTTCTTTTTGAAATTTTTCTAAATATTTTCTTCTTTCAAGAAGAGAAAATTTTCGAAGATCTTTTCCTTTATAAAAAAGGATATCATAAGCTCGTATGAAAACAGGAAACTTGTTTTGAAGATCTTTTGATGCTTTTTTTCTATTTAACCTTTGTTGTAGATTATTGAAACCTGACGGTTTAAAATTTCTCCCTACAAGTAATTCTCCATCAATAACCGCATCACCTTTAGTAGCTTCAATTATTTCGGGGAATGCAGATGATATATTATCACCTGTTCTTGAATATAGTGAAACACTTTTTGATGAAACCATAAGCTGAACTCTAATGCCATCCCATTTATATTCTGCTTGAAATTCATTTGCGTCTAATCTTTTAAAATCTTTTTCCTCATCAATGGGGTTAGCAAGCATCATTGGATGAAATAATTTTTTAAAATCTATTTTTGGTTTTGATGTTTCATTTTTTAACCATTGAAATAAATTTTCATATGGAAATTCTAGACCATGCCAAATTTCTTCAATCTCATTTACAGATTTGTTATACAGATCAGCTAAGGCCGTTTTGACTAATCTTTCCGAGACTCCAATTCGCAATCCACCTGTGCAAATTTTAATTAAAGTCCACCTTTCGTTATTAGATAGTTCACTCAAAATTTTACTAAACTCAGTATTAATTTCAGACTTTTTAATTTTTTTTATATTTTCTATTAAGGTAGATAAATTTTGTGATTTACCCTCTTTTTTTGTCGGCCAAATTAATGATATTGTCTCTGCTAAATCACCAACATAGTCATAAGAATAATCAAATAAATGTTGATCTACCTGATTATAGACAAGCTCTCTAAGTTTAGATGCTTTAATAAATTGAAATGAAAGTTGGTCAGATAAAATTGCAAGTGCATATGCACGGTTGATATCAAGTTTATTAAAATAATCTTGAAGTAATTTAATTTTGGTATTTCGACTTGGTGTTAAAATCAAATTGTGAAGTAAGGAAGAAAATTTTTTCATTCTATTTCCTCATCACTTCTTCCTTGAATGGAAAGGGGCTTTGAAACAAGATTTTGTTTCTTACAATAATAAACTAAAGCATCTTCCTGACCGTGTGTAATAAGAATATTTTTCGCTTTTGATTTTTTAATTGTATCTAATAATTCATTCCAATCGCTATGATCACTAATAACTAACGGCAATTCAATACCTTGTTGTTTTGCTCTTTGCTTAACAGTCATCCATCCACTTGCCATGCAAATAATAGGATTAGGAAATCGTCTTGACCAACGATCCTTTAAAGCTGAAGGAGGGGCAATAATTATTTTACCCTCATAAAAGTTTTTATCTTTTGAAGAGACTTTTTCAAACTTTCCAATATTAATTTTTTCTTTTGAATAATATTGGCATAACTTTTCTAGAGAGCCATGAATATAAATGGTCTCATTATATTTCTGCTGGCGTAAAAGATTCATTACTCTTTGTGCTTTGCCAAGAGCATACGCACCAACAATATGACAATTATTTTTATTTATCTTTACAGATCGTATGAGTTTTTGAATTTCATCTTTGGGATCTGGATGTTGAAATATGGGTAAGCCAAATGTTGCTTCGGTAATTAAAGTGTCACATTTAACCAGTTTGAAATTTTTACATGTTTCATCTTTTCCTACTTTATAATCACCTGTGATGACTAAACGATGATTATTTTTTTCAACTAAAACTTGAGCACTCCCTAAAATATGTCCAGCAGGGTGAAGTGTAAAATCATAGTTTTTAATTGAGTATTTTTGTCCGTATCTAAGAGGAGTAAATTTCTTTGCACATTTATCTCCGTAGCGAATTTTCATTATGTCTATTGTTTGCCTAGTAGCAATAACATGATCGTGTCCAAATCGGGCGTGATCTGCGTGACCATGTGTAATAATTGCTGTTTTTTTCGGCAATATTGGATCTATATGTACATTTATATCTTTGATAAATAGCTGATGGTTAATGAAATCCATATGAATATAAATAAATCGAATCCCTTATTATTACACCCCTTAAACAAGTGGATGAAGAAAAAAAAATGGTCCTGGTTTCCTCATCAAATTGAAACCTTTCATTATGTTCGAACTGGGTCTGATGTTGTTGTATTTGCTCCTACTGGTGCTGGCAAAACGTTAACAGGGTTTATTAATCCAATAGATGATTTAATAAAATTAACAAAATTTAAAGGTCTTCATACTCTCTATATTTCTCCATTAAAATCTCTTGCCAACGATATTGTGAGAAATTTAGAGAAACCTATTAAAGAGCTTGATTTAAATATTTCATTTCAAGTAAGAACAGGAGACACAACACCATATAAAAAACAAAAACAAAAACAAAAACCTCCTAATATCCTTATTACAACTCCAGAGTCACTAGCATTGTTAAATTCGTATGAGAATGCAAAAGAATTTTTTCACAATCTAAAATATATAATTATTGATGAGATACACACTTTTTTGGATAATAAGAGAGCTGATCTTCTAAGTTTAAATATTGAAAGACTACAAACTTTCTCTCCAAATTTACAACGAATAGGTTTGTCTGCAACTCTCAAGAATAAACAAGACGCCAAAAAATGGCTTTGCCGCAAAAAACCAAAAATAGTTTCTTATGAAAATTCAGTTTTACCTAAGATTAAAATTCTAGAATCAAAAGAACGTATTCCTTGGTCTGGTCATATGGCTACGTATTCTATTAATGAAATCTATAAAGAAATAATGAAATCAAAATTAACTATTATTTTTGTTAATACGAGGGCGCAAGCCGAATATATGTTTAAAAACTTATGGCTAATTAATAAGAAAAAATTAAAAATTGCTGTTCACCATGGTTCATTAGAAAAAAACCTACGTTTAAAAGTAGAAAATAATCTTAGCAAAGGATTAGTTGACTGTGTTGTTGCTACCTCTTCTTTAGAGCTTGGATTAGATTATGGAGATGTCGAAAAAATTATTCAAGTTGGAGCAACTAAAGGAATTAATAGATTATTACAGCGTGTAGGAAGATCAAATCATAATTTAAATACACCTTCAAAAGCAATTTTAGTACCCACTAATCGTTTTGAATTTATCGAAGCAAAAGCTGCTATTGAAGAAATAAAAAAAAATAATTTAGATAAAATAGATTTAAAAGAAGGAAGTTTTGATGTTGTAGCTCAACATATTTTTGCAACGGCTTGTGCGGGGCAATTTAATATCAATGATCTCTACAAAGAAATTATCAAAGCATATCCATACAAAAAATTAAAACTTAATGATTTTAAACAATTGATTAATCTCATACAAGATGGCGGATATATTTTAAAAAATTATGATCAATTTAAGAGAATCTTCCAACTGAAAGAAAATAAAAATATTTATAAGTTAGTAAATAAAAGAGAAACACGAAAATATCGCATGAATGTTGGAACAATAATTGAAAATCCGATGTTAAAAATAAAACTTGGAACAAAAACGTTAGGGAATATAGAAGAAGTTTTTATTCAAAATCTTTCTCAAGGTGATTCATTTATATTTGCTGGTCAAGTACTAGAATTTCAATCAATGAAAAATAATTTAGTACAAGTTAAAAGAAGTAAATCTTTAATTTCAAAAATTCCATCATACTCTGGAGGCAGAATGCCATTATCAACAAATTTGGCTAACTCAGTTAGGGCTTTGTTGGCAAAAAGTAATATGTGGGATTTATATCCAGAGCAAATTACTGAATGGTTAAAAAGACAAAAATATATATCTAAAATTCCTAAAAAAGATGAATATCTAGTCGAACAATTCCCTCGAAAAAAAAATTTTTATACTGTTATCTATACTTTTGCAGGATGGCATGCCAATCAAACACTAGGATTTTTATTGCTGAGAGGTTTTAAAGAATTTAACTATAAACCTCTAGGTTTTGTCGCTAATGATTATGCTATTGTTTTATGGTCGTTAAAAGAAGTTAAAGAAATTAAAACAATTCTAAATTTAGGATTATTAGATAAACATTTGGATAATTATCTTGAAGAAACTTCAATAGTCAAAAGATTGTTTAGAGACAATGCAATTATATCTTGTTTAATAGAAAGAAGGTTGCCAGGGATGGAAAAAACTGGGAAGCAAGTTTTATTTAGTTCCGATCTAATTTATACAGTATTAAAAAAAAATGAACCAGATCACATTCTTCTAAAATCATCATATGAAGACGCAAAAAAGAATATGATTGATTATGATAGACTTAGAGAAATCTTAAAAAAAATTGATAAAAAAATTATATTAAAAAAACTCACAAGTATCTCACCATTGGCTGTTCCAATTATTCTTGAAATAAATAGAGAAAATTTATCAAAAAAGGAAACTGATGAATATATTTTAGAGGATTTAGAAAATGAAATATTAAAAGAGGCTAATGTACTATCAATTAATTAATTTTGGCAATGAAGAATTTCATGCTTACCCAAATAAATCTCTTTATTGGAAAAGACTAAATACCCTGATCGTATCAGATTTACATATAGGAAAATCTATTAGTTATGCAAAGAATAAACAATTCTTACCTCCGTATGATACAAAAGAAATATTAAATAAAATTTTTGTTAGTTTAGATAAGATTAAACCAAGTAATTTAATTGTAGTTGGTGATTTATTACACGATGTTTTTTCAACTTTGAGTATAAAAGATCAAGATTATAAAAATCTTAGTCAATATATGAAAAATACTGATTTCATATGGATCAAGGGTAATCATGATAAAAATATACAAATTGAAGGTATTAAAAATTTTACAAATTACAAAATTGAAAAATTTTTATTTACACACATACCTATCGAAACATCCTTATTTCAAATTTGTGGTCACTATCATCCAAAGGTAAAAATTTCACACAGAGGGAAAACTATTTTTAAAACATGTTTTGTACATAATGAAAAAATATTCATTTTACCAAGTTTTGGAATTTTAACGGGTGGATTGGATATCCATTCTAAACAAATAAGTGATGTATTAGGTAAGAATAATTTGAGTATTTATCCTGTTGGACAGGATAAAGTTTATAAATTATAATTAAAGTAGTTATTAATCAAGATCCCAATTAAAATAAAAAAATTCAATACAAATAATAAAACTGAAAGCAAATGCAAATATTTAAAACTTGAAGATGCTTTTTTATCACCTTTCAATTCTTTATCTCTAAAATCATTAATTTTAGGTGTTAAATAATTTCTATTAATAATAAAACTTATAGCCACAATTATTAATAAAATAGAATTTAAAATATTAACTGAAATATAACAAAGGACTATAGATAAAATGGCTATTATAAATCCAAATAAAAACATTCGAGGAAAAATTCTTCTTAACAATTTACTGCTAGCATTAGTACTTAAAGTGGCAAAGATTGAGGGTGAGACAACAGCCATAAAGAACGTCATAGATCCTATTAAGACTGCTAATAAAAAATTAAGAGTATAAATTATCATAGGTTAAATTGCTCTTCATAAAGAGCAATTGTAATAGTTATGAATTATCAATTGCTGATTTTAATTTTCTATATTCCATAGAATTAGTTCCAGCTAAAGTTTCTAACTTTAATAACATTTCATTTGCTTTATTAATCTTTCCAAGTGTGATGTAAAGCTCACCTAGATATTCGTGTGCCCCTAAATGTTCAGGGTTTGCTTCTAATGCAATTTGATATGCTTCGAAAGCTTTGTCTAAATTTGGCTCACTATGTTTTCTGTAACTAAATCCAAGTAAATTATATACATCAGCTTTTTTATCACCAAGATCTTTACGCTTAGCCATTTTTTCAAGCAATTTGACCGATTTATCAAATTTCTTGTAATAAACCAATTCATACGCTTTATCGTAAAGCTTAGTAACTTGTTCACCTGCAGACATACTTGAGCTACTGTCGTCTGAACTTGCAGCAGCAAATACACCAGAACTAATAAATAATAATGTAAGTAATATTCTAATCATCAAAATCAGATATGTTTGTTTAAACTAATTTCAATATTCGTTTGTGAATTAATTTAATTAATGGCAGGCAATATTATATTTTTTTAATCTGTAATAATTATATGGCCATGGCGTTAAAAAGCCTGCGAGAAGCATTATAGGTATTACCCACCATACAAGTTTAGCGCCACCCATAATAATCCAGTCAACTGCATTCATAGCTATTTCCATAGACACCATTGAAATTAAACTCATTCCTATGGCTGTTTTAAAAGCTTTGCTGATAATCATTTGTCTTGATAAAACGACAGTCTCTAAAATGATGCTAGTAATAATACCATTAATGATTGCTAGGATCATAATATAAAGAGTAGACCAAGGAATTCCAGTTAATTGAAAATAGAGTATGGTTCCAAAATCGCCAATACTACATCCTAACAAACACCAAGCAGTATTTTTAGCACTTCTTCTCCATGTATGTTTACAATTCCAATGAAAACGTGGAGCTGGTTTTTTTAGTGTTTCGGCAACAGACATTTAAATTATATTCCTTGTTTAAATTCGAAAGTATTATCTATATCATTAATTTCATAACGATCAACTGTACCATTCGTCCATTTGATTGATACATTTTTAATTACTTCACCTTCACGTAAACCATAATGTGCTACTGGTTCCATTTGACATAAATATCCTGAGCCTGCATCAATAGTCTTTGCATGATTTCTTAAATTTGTATGTAAGGTAACAGTTGCACCTCTAGCTGGGGCACCAAAGGTATTGAGAGGTTTGATTCTAATAAAATTTGTATTTGATACATTTGCCTTAAATAAACTAAGCGGCTGAGCACCAGATTCACCGTGAGAAATAAGTAATTCTAAAATTCCATCTCCATCAATATCGGCAACAGCTGCACCAGTTCCTAGACCTTGTGCTTCAAGTGCTTCATCTAATTTAATTTCTTCAAGCTTTCCTTCATCAATAATACGAAATAGCTTATTTGGTTGGCCAATATTATTTAAAAAAATTTCATCATAACCATCATTATCAAAATCAGCTGAAATAACTGTTCGTATTCTACTTGGTGATCTAAAATCTAATGAAGACATATCGAGAAATGATTCTTTTTGTTTTACAAAAATACGATGATAACCTTCCCAGTTACTTGTTATAATATCAAGTTCGCCTCTATACAAAAAATCAGTTAAAGCAGTTCCTCGCCCATTTTGAAAGGTATCTTGAACATTTTTTTCAATCGCAATATCATTAAAATTACCATTATTATTTTTGTATAAAAAATTTGGACCTCTCTCATTAGCTGCAAATATATCCATATTATCAGAAACTATATGTCCTGAGATAACAGCTCTTCCCCCAGTTATTTTATCAATACCAAGAATTGGCGCTAAGTCTTTAATTTCATTTTCTTCAATTTCATAAAATCTAGTAGGTCCACCATAATTAGCAACATATATGCCATATTTTCCCGATCCATTTCTATCTACACAAACAACTGATCTACCTGCGGTTAAGTTTAAATTTTGTAAATTTCTTTCTAACTCAAAATAATCGAAAATATTATTATTGTTATCTAATAATCTATCAGAATATTTTTTTTCGCCGCTATACGTATCAGTATTTAAGAAATAAATTTCTTCAAAACCATCCTGATCAATATCACAAGCAGATACACCAATAGTATTTCTATCGTTATCAACGAATAAAGGATCTTGAATTGTATTAATTAGTTTACCATTTTTATAACTAAGAGCTAGATTAGAGTAACCAAAACCTGCAACAATAAATTCATAATTTCCATCTTTATCAAAGTCAGTTACTGAAATTCCATAACTTAATCGATCGTTATTATTTTCAATTATATTTGAAATATTAGAAAAAAATTCTGCTTTGGCCATACTAGATATTAATAAGATAAAAATAAAAACTAAGTTACTCATTTCAAGTTTTTTCAATTTGCCAATCTAATAAAAATGTCACCCATTCCAAAATTTAGTTCTTCAGGGGGCATGCTATTTCTAGCTTCGCACATAGGACCTGTTATCTGGTCATTTTTTATATAATCTATATCGTAAGCATCACATATTTTTGCATTATGCAAAATACCAATAACAAGTTTGTTATCTACTGAGTATGTATATTCTTTATTTAATTCATTACCTTCACAAAAATAATCTCTATTAACAAGTTCGGGAAAATCATTTTTATTACATGGATTATCAATAACGATTGTATAGATATCTTTTGATTGATCTTTAAAATCAATGTTGATTTTTTTTGTTTCTGAATATTTCATTACATCGCATAAGCAAGGCCAACAACATTTGTAATATTGACCACAAATTCTTTCATCATTTTCTAAATTGGTAAGAAAAATTTCATCTGGTTGAGCATCTGGAGGAATTATAGAACCTGAAACAGCACAGTATAACTTGTTAAATTGCATAAACTCTTCATATTCTAAGTTTTGATCTAAAATATATTTAAAAAATCTTGGTCCTGCTGCATTTCTATTCCCATCAGGGAAAATAGTTGACCAATCATTAACAAGTCTTTCGTACAATTTTTCTGTGTTCGCATTGACCTGAGAAATTGGTAAAAATATTGATAAGAATAAAATTATAGTAATTAATTTTCTCATAAAAACTAAATAGGTTTAGCTTTAAAAATGTAAATCCCTTGCCTTGAATCAATAAGGATCGCTTTTCCTGCTTTTTATGCCTTTTTATGGTAATGTCGCACTTGAAGAATTTGACTTATTTTGTGCTAAATACTAGAGAGTAATCATAATTTGGGGCGTCGCCAAGCGGTAAGGCACCGGTTTTTGGAGTCGGCATTCGTAGGTTCGAATCCTACCGCCCCAGCCAAATTTAAAATCCTTTCTGAATTTCAATTATAGAGTTAACACTCTTCCAATATAAATCTTCAAATCTTTGGAAAAAGTTAATATTAGTCTTTTCTTTTTCTTTAATACCCCAAATATTTTTTTTATCTACCCAACCTCTGTAATTTCCAAATGACACTAAGCACCAATCAATTTTACATTTTTCTAAAAAAACAATATTTCCCTTTCCTATTTCTCCAATCACATTACCGTTTAAAGTGTTTAATAATTTTATAGCTTTATTGTCATTTGATAAAACAATGCCTGTTCTTGTCCCGGATATTAAACTTTTATGAATCCATCCAAAATTTTTCAGAAAATCTTCTACTTTTCTCCAATCTTCATACTCTTCTAATACTTTTAAGGGGTAATTTTTTTTTATGAATTTAATTTCAATAGGATAATTTTTACTTGGACCAACACGAATATTTGCATCATTAGATTTTAAAGATACATACCTTGGAATTTCAAGACCAGTTTCTTTACCAATATCTGCATTACATACTTGGCTAAAAATTATAATTGAAATGAATGCTATTACAATTTGCATACTAATATTTTTATAAAGTAGCATAGGATTTATTTAAAGTGTATAATATTTTAAGCGCCTGTAGCTCAATTGGATAGAGCGTATGACTACGGATCATAAGGTTAGGAGTTCGACTCTTCTCAGGCGCGCCAAAATAAAAAATGTTATTATACAAATTTGTCCAAATCTATATTAGTTAAAGAAATTAAATGATAATTGATTTAAATTCTAACAAAATAAAAAATGATAAAAGCTTATCAAGCTTATTTTTTAATGCAAATTTTAGTAAGTTATCAATA
>CACNKX010000008.1 GCA_902621165.1 uncultured Alphaproteobacteria bacterium | reverse complement strand
CTGTACTTGTCCTGGTGATGTTGCAAAGGGATTTGGCGCTGGTGCAGACTTTGTTATGCTTGGCGGAATGTTAGCAGGCCATAAGGAAGGTGGAGGTGATATAATTGAAGAAAATGGAAGTAAATATATCGAGTTTTATGGATCAAGTTCTGAAGAAGCTAATGAGAAACATTATGGTGGTCTTGCAAATTATCGATCATCTGAAGGTAAAAAAGTTAAAATACAAATGAAGAATTCGCTAGATAGTACAATTAGAGATATCTTAGGAGGTGTGCGAAGTAGTTGTACATACGTTGGCGCTTCATCTTTAAAGCAGCTTAGTAAGTGCACCACATTTGTAAGAGTAAATAATCAGTATAATGACACTTTTGGAAAAGTGTAAATTAGTAGCCTATTGCCATACCATCCTTTCGTGGGTCTGATCCTCCAATGAGTACTCCATTTTTTCTATCTATTTTTATGCACTGACCGCCACCAATAGCATTTTTATTTATTTTAATTTTATGACCAATATTCTTTAATTTTTTTACAATTTTATCATCTAATGAATTCTCAATATTTAATAGACCATTTAGAGCAAATGCTCTAGGTAAATCCAAGCCTTCTTGTACTGTCATGTTATAGTCGACTATATTTTGAATCAAATGAGACTGACCAATTGGTTGATATTGTCCTCCCATAACTCCATAAGAATAAAGTGTCTCATCATTCTTATTTGTTATTAGACCAGGAATTATTGTATGAAGTGGCCTTTTATAACTATCAATTGAGTTGGGGTGACCATCTTCTAATCTGAAATTTACACCTCTATTTTGAAAAAGAATTCCTGTTTTATTACTTGTAATTCCACTTCCAAAACCATGACATATTGAATTAATAAATGATACTGAATTCAAATCACTATCCACAACACTTAAGTATATTGTTTCAGGGTGAGATGTTACATAGCCTTTTTTTGAAGAGTAAATTTTATTTTTATTTATTCTAGAACATAAAGAGCTGATATATTCATTACTTAAATAATCTTTTATATTTATATTATTAAAATTAGGATCACCAAATATTGTTTCCTTTACCTCAAAACATATTTTTGAAATTTCAGCTTGAAGATGATATCTTTCAAAACTTGAAGGATTGTATTTTTTGATATTTAATTTCTCAGTCATTGCCATCATCATCAAGACAACTAATCCAGGACTATTTAAGGGGCATTGATGTATTTTTAAATTTCTATATGAATTTGTTATTGTTTTTGAAAATAACGTTTTTTGATTATAGAAATCTTCTTCTGTATGCAATCCTCCAAGTTTATTTAGTGTCTTAACCATGTCTTTAGTTATTTCACTTTCATAAAATCCTTTAATTTTATTTTTTGATATGACTCTTAAAGTATTTGCTAAAGGAATATTCTTAAAAACTTCACCATAACTATAACTGAGATTTTGATTTAAAAATAATCTTTTAGAATTAGGGTTTTTTTTAAGTTTTTTTTCATTCTCTTTCCATGCAATAGCCTCTACTTCATGAACAGGAAATCCTCTTCTAGCAAAATTTTCTGCACCAGATAAAACTTCTTTAAAATTAATTCTTCCAAATTTTTCATGCATAGAACACCATGCATGAACTGCTCCAGGAATAGTAACTGAATGTGGACTCGTTAAACCAATATTTTTTATTTTATTATCTTTATAAAACTGTAAATTTGCTTTTTTCGGAGCGATTCCAGACCCATTTACAGCAATTGGTTTTTTCCCATTCATCGAAACAATCGCAAAGCAATCTCCACCAATGCCTGTTGCACTAGGACATACTACAGCTTGAACTGCTGAAGCTGCGATTGCAGCATCAACGGCATTTCCACCTTTTTGAAGTACGTTAATTGCTACCATTGAGCTTAATGGATTTGATGTTGCCACCATGCCATTTTGACCTAAAACATTAGATCTTCCAGGATAAGATAACTCTCTCATATTAATTCAGACAATATATGTTTGACAAAACAAATCCCAGAATTTAAAGCGCTTTTTATGAAAGTTAAATGTTCATTAAAAACTGCCAAAACTAGGGATAAGGATTGTAAAATAGTTCGAAGAAAAGGTAGGATTTACGTAATTAACAAAAAAAATCCCAGAATGAAAGCAAGACAGGGTTAATTAACTCTCCGCTATATATTTTTCCGCTTCTAAAGCAGCCATACAACCCATACCAGCAGCAGTAACAGCCTGTCTGTAAATTTTATCTTTTACATCTCCAGCAGCAAAAACCCCCTTAATACTTGTCTCAGTACTATCAGGTTTAGTAATAATATAATTTTCCTCATCCATTTTTAACTTATCAATAAAAAGTGAAGTAGCAGGATCATGACCTATAGCTATAAATGCACCATTTACATCTATAGTTGTTTTGCTGCTATCTAATGTGTTCTCTAAAATAATTTTTTTTAATGTATTTGGATTTTCATCTCCAACAAATTCAGAAACTTTACTGTTCCAAATTACTTCAATTTTTTTATTGTTAAACAATCTTTCCTGTAAAATTTTTTCAGCTCTCAATCTATCTCTTCTATGAATTAACAATACCTTTGAAGCAAATTTAGTTAAAAACATTGCCTCCTCTACTGCACTATTACCTCCACCTATTACTGCTACTTGCTGATCTTTGAAGAAAAAACCATCACAAGTTGCACAAGCAGAAATACCAAATCCTTTAAATTTTTTTTCACTTTCCAAATTCAGCCATCTAGCTTGAGCACCGGTTGCAATAATTATTGATTTGGATACAAATTCTTTTCCTGACTCAGTTTTGGAAATAAATGGATTTTTTTCAAAATCAACTGACGTCACAATATCATTATGAAAAATAGTTCCTACTTTTACAGCTTGTTCTTTCATTTGTTCCATAAGCCAAGGTCCCTGAATAACATTTTCAAATCCTGGATAGTTTTCTACATCCGTGGTAATAGTTAGCTGACCTCCTGGTTCTAAACCTGAAACTAAATGTGGTTTTAAATTTGCTCTTGCAGCATAGATTGCAGCTGTGTAGCCTGCTGGTCCAGAACCTATAATTAATACATCATTTTCTATTTTTTCAGTCATATAATTAAATTAATAATTTAGTCACTTTTTTCAACTGGCCAATCTGTATTAAAAGTAACATAATTTATTTGAATACATCTTCTCTCTTTTTGAATTTCTTTTAATTCAAGTCCATGCCAAGTATCATCCCCTGAAGAAAAAAAATAACCACTGTTATGAATATATTCAATTGTTTTAACTAATTTAAAATTTTTATCATATAGGTCAGTACCTAAATTTGAAGCCTCATTATATGGGTTTGCCCAAACCATCATCGTCATTAATTTTTCTGAGATATCTTTGTGTGGTTTTAACCAAAATCCTTTTTTATCTCCAATGACTTCTAATCTCACATATGAATTTGATAAATCTTTATCAATTATTTTTGATATTTTGTTAACCATTTCTATACTTTGTAAAGACTGAATTAATTTTGCTAGATATGGAAAATTTTGACAATTATTTTTTGTTATAAAAAGTCTTAATTTACCATCAACTCCCTGACCTGTATGATCGGCAGCTCTTGTCCCATCGTACATTCTGTCTCCTGATGGAATATTACTATATGAAATTTCATTTAATGCGCCTTCTTCTAAGCAATTACTAAATACCCAATGATTAAAGGGAAAATCTGCATGAGCTAAATTCTCAAGATTCATTTTTCCTTTCTATAATTCTTTTTTTTATAATTCCAGCAATTCTTTTGCTTTCTTCTAGTTTCGTATAAGTCCAATTTTCTAATTTGTCTAAAGTATTAAAATCTCTTGTTATATTCATTTTTTTAAATTCTTCATGAAATCTTATAAATCTTTTACTTTTTCTCTTCATTGGTAATTGATAAACATAAATTGGTTTGCCAGATATACTTGCTTCAGAAATCATAGAGGTTGAGTCAGAAGTAATAATAAAATAACTAGAATTATTAAGAGCAAATTCGTAAGGATTCTCTCCTTCTCCAAACCATAATGTAGATATGGAGTTCAATTCTTTTTTTAAAATATATTTAATTTCTTGATTAGTTCTTCGAGAGGTAATAACTAAAATTTCTATATTATTATAGTTCTGCATTTTTTTTATTCTCTCGCAAAGATCCAAAGTATTTTCTTCTGAGAAATTATAGTGATTATTTTCACCTCCAATAATACAAGTTATCAAATTTTTTGTATTAATTTCATAATGATTTTTCAAATTCTTAGTTTTTTTAAAATGATGTATCGCACCTTTTGTATTGATTATATTTTCACCATATAAAGCATCATGGTTTGGAGCAATAACAAATGAAAAGTATTTTGAAGAAATTTTTGGGTTTTGAATATGAATATTAATTATATTAGGAAATTTTTTTTTAAGATAGACTGATAAGTAAACACTTTTTCTTCCACAACTAATAACCACATCAGGTATTTCGTTTAGAGGTAACTTATTTTTAAATATCCAACTAAAAATTGGAAGTATCCCAGGTTGTAATTTATTCCAAGGAAAAATTATTTCAGTTTTGACTTCTTTTATATTTATACTTAATTCATTTGCCAGACCTTTAGTCTGACTTATCATTCCTTGTGAACCATCAGTTAATGACCAAATTTTAGGATTGTCTATATTCAAATGTATTTTACTGATAATATTGTATAACTTTTTAAACCTTTTGGACTATTGATTTCAACATTGTCTTCTTTTGTTTTACCAATCAAGCCTCTTGCTAATGGACTAGTAATTGAAAGTTTTTTATTTTCAATATCTGATTCATATTCCCCAACAATTTGATATTGTTGTTTTTCTCCACTTTCATCATCTTCTATTTCAACTGTTGCACCAAACTTAATATCGTCACCTTCAACAGATTTAACATCTATTACCTCTGCTTTACTAATAGCACTCTCTAAATCTATAATTCTTCCTTCAATTAAACTTTGTTGTTCTTTAGCATATTGATATTCTGCATTTTCAGATAAATCACCATGACTCCTAGCCTCGGCAATTGCTTCAATTATTTTTGGTCTATCCTCGGAGGTTAATTTTTTTAATTCATCTTGTAATTTTATATAACCCTCAGCAGTCATAGGAATTTTATTCATAAACTCATGATGATTTATTTATTTTTTATAGTCAATAAAATTAATTTATAGTTTGAAGACTTTTTATTGTGAATTCTTGAATTTTCATATGTTCTATAGCATCTACAGCAACTTTTGCTCCAGCTATTGTCGTGTAATATGGAATATTATACATTAATGATGTTCTTCTAATGCTATAGCTATCTCTAATAGATGATTGAGTTTTTGTTGTATTAATTACTAGCTGAATTTCATTATTAATTAATGAGTCAACTACATGAGGATTACCTTCTTTTACTTTATTTACTATTTTTGTCTTGATGTTGTTAGAAATTAAGTATTCAGCAGTCCCTTTAGTAGCAAGTAGATTAAAATCTAATTCTTTTAACTTTTGAGCTATCTCAATAATGAACTTTTTATTATCATTATCTATTGAGATAAATACTGTCCCTTTAGATGGAAGAATATTACCACATGCTATTTGACTCTTTATGTAGGAAGATAAAAAGGTTTCATCTATTCCCATAACTTCTCCTGTAGATTTCATTTCAGGACCTAATATTAGATCAACTCCATCAAATTTATTGAAAGGAAAAACAGATTCTTTTACATTAAAGTTTTTTAATTCATTAATTTTATAATCATTCAAAATTGAATTAAGATTTTCACCAACCATAACTTTTGCTGCAATTTTGGCGATTGGAATACCTTTTGATTTGGCCACGAATGGTACAGTCCTGCTGGCTCTTGGGTTTACTTCTAAAACATATATTTTTTTATCTTTAATTGCTAATTGAGTATTCATTAAACCAACAACATTAATTTCATTGGCAATTTTTGTTACCCATTCAATTATTTTATTCTGAGTTTCTTTACTAACTGAATAGGGAGGTAAGGAACAAGCACTATCTCCAGAGTGAATTCCTGCCTCTTCTATGTGTTCCATAATCCCAGCTACAAATATTTCTCCATTTTTATCTCTTATTATATCTACATCTATTTCTTTGGCATTCTCAAGATACTCATCAATTAAAATGACATTATTTGAAGAAACTTCTAGAGCTTCATTAGAAAATGATTCTAAATTATCTTTATCGTATGCAATTTGCATAGCTCTTCCTCCAAGTACATAAGAAGGTCTAACTAAAACAGGATATCCAATTTCTTGAGCTTTTTCTAAAGTTTGAGCTACAGTATTTGCAAAAGCATTTTTTGGTTGAGCAATTTTTAGTTTCATTAATATTTCACTAAATCTATCTCTATCTTCAGCTAAATCTATTGCTTCTGTTGAAGTTCCTATAACTTTTATTCCAGCCTCTTCTAATTCTTTTGCTATTTTTAAAGGAGTCTGACCTCCAAATTGAACTAATACACCAAGAATATTTCCATTACTTTTTTCTTTATTGTAAATTTCAATAACACTTTCAGCTGAAAGTGGTTCAAAATAAAGTCTATCCGCAGTATCATAGTCTGTTGAAACTGTTTCTGGGTTACAATTTATCATTATTGTCTCAATGCCTTTTTCTTTCAATGCATAGACTGCATGTACACAACAATAATCAAATTCAATGCCTTGACCTATTCGATTAGGGCCACCTCCAAGAATTACTACTTTGTCTTTTGATGTAGGATTTGCTTCACAGAATTTAGTATTTTCAAAATCCCAATCGTAAGTAGAATAAAGATATGGAGTTTTAGAACTAAATTCACCTGCACAAGTATCCACTAGTCTGAATACAGGATTAATATCGTTATTATTTCTAAATTTTCTTAATTCTATTTCTTTAATACTTAATATTGATGAGATTTTACTATCTGAGAAGCCTATTTTCTTAGCATATAATATTATATCTTTGTTGAGACCTTTTTCTTTTAATATTTTTTCAAAATCAATTATTGTCTTAATTTGGTATAAAAACCATTTATCATATTTTGTAGTTTGATTTATTTCATCAACTGTTAATCCAATCCTTAGTGCCTCTCCTACAACCAACAAGCGTTGAGAAGATTGTATTTTAAGTTCATTCAAAATTGTATTTTTATCATTTGAGCTAAGTTTTGGTTTATCAAAACCAGTTAGACCGTACTCAAGAGAATTAAACCCCTTTTGGATTGATTCATTAAAAGATCTACCTATACTCATTGCCTCACCAACTGATTTCATGGATGTTGTTAAGTCAGAATTAGCACCAACAAATTTTTCAAAAGTGAATCTTGGAATTTTAGTTACAACATAATCAATAGTTGGTTCAAAACTTGCTGGTGTTGTTGTAGTAATATCATTTTCAAGTTCATCCAAAGTATAACCCACGGCTAGTTTTGCGGCAATTTTTGCTATTGGGAAACCTGTAGCTTTCGATGCTAACGCAGAAGATCTACTAACTCTTGGATTCATTTCAATTACATTAATTTCTCCATCTTCAGGATTTATTGCAAATTGGACATTTGACCCGCCAGTATCTACGCCTATTTTTCTGAGAACCTTAATGCTTGCATTCCTTAAAATTTGATATTCTTTGTCAGTTAATGTTAAGGATGGAGCTACTGTAATGCTATCTCCAGTATGAACACCCATTGGATCAACATTTTCAATTGAGCAAACAATAATACAATTATCTTTATTATCTCTAACAACTTCCATCTCAAATTCTTTCCAACCTGAAACAGATTTTTCAATAAGTATTTGATTTGTTGGGCTGGCATTTAAACCCCTATTACATAAATCAATAAAACCCTCATCATCATAAGCAACTCCACCTCCAGTTCCTCCAAGTGTAAAACTTGGTCTTATGACAAGAGGTAAATTTAATTCATTTTTTACTCTTTTTGACTCTTCAATATTGTTAACCACGTAACTTTTAGGACAGCTTAGACCAATTTCTTTCATAGCATCTTTAAATTTTTGCCTATCCTCAGCTAATTCTATTGCTGTTGGATTAGCTCCAATCATTTTTACTCCGTGTTTTTCAAGTATACGATTATTAAATAGTTCCATTGAAACGTTTAAAGCAGTTTGCCCTCCCATAGTTGGAAGAAGAGCATCTGGTTTTTCAATTTCGATTATTTTTTCTACAAATTCTTTAGTTATAGGCTCAATATAAGTTTGATCAGCTAATTCTGGATCAGTCATTATTGTTGCAGGATTTGAATTAATTAATATAATTTTGTAACCTTCATCTTTGAGAGACTTACATGCCTGAGCACCAGAGTAATCAAATTCACAGGCTTGCCCAATAACTATTGGACCTGCACCTACTATTAAGATTTTATTGATATCAGTTCTTTTTGGCATTTTTTTCAATAAGTTTGTAAAATTCTTCAAACAAATAATGACTATCATGTGGACCAGGGGACGCCTCTGGATGATACTGAACACTAAATACTGGCAAATGCTTATGCCTTAAACCCTCATTAGTCCCGTCAAATAGTGAAACATGAGTTTCAATTATATCTTTGCCAAAACTATCTCTATCAACTTCAAAACCATGATTTTGTGAAGTAATTTCAACAATGCCTGTTATAAGATTTTTGACAGGATGGTTTGAGCCTCTGTGACCTTGAAACATTTTTTTAGTCTTTGCATTTAATGCCAATCCTAAAATTTGATGCCCTAAACATATGCCAAATACCGGAATATTATCATCAATTAATTTTTTAATCACATCAACTATTTTACTACCTGTGGCATAAGGATCGCCAGGGCCATTTGATAAAAAAATTCCTGAAGGATTAGTTTCTATTATTTCTTCATAGCTAGAAAATAAGTTTAATACAGTTGGGTTAAGATTAAATTCATTAAGATTTCTTAAAATGTTATTTTTGATACCAAAGTCTAAGCAAGTGACATTATATTTAAATTGGCTTTTCATTGATTTGTTACTTTTCCATATTCCTTTTTTCCAATTATAGTTTTGTTCTGTCGATACTATCCCCGCCAAATCTAAATTTTGAAGACCTTTCCACTCATTTATTTGAGTTTTAAGTTTTTCAATTTTATTTTCACCCTCTCCAAAGTAAATTATTGCGGCCTTCTTAGCTCCCTCAACAGATAATTTCTTAGTTAAGTATCTAGTATCAATTCCAAAGATACATGGAATTTTATTTTTTAAAAAATATGAATTTAAGTCATTTTCTGCTCTCCAATTTGAATACTCTGATAATGGCTGATTTATTACACAACCATCAGCATAGATTTTTTTTGACTCTTGATCTTCTTGATTTGTACCTACAATTCCAACATGTGGAAAAGTAAATGTAATGATTTGTTTTGTATATGAGGGATCCGATAATGCTTCTTGATAGCCTGTTTGAGAGGTATTAAAACAAAGCTCACCTACGGCAGCTCTTTTCTCTCCTAATCCATAACCCCATAAGATTTCACCATTTTCTAATACAAGAGCAGCGGTTTTATTGTGAATATGTGGTTCTTTTTTTAAAACTTCCATTATATTTTGATGAAGCAAAATGATAGTTAGTAGGCATTTATAACAACCTAGTCAAGGATTAGTTGAAATTAAAAAGAAGAATTATATTATCAAATTAAATTTATTAGAAAGTGAAAAAATATGAGCTTAAAGGATAAAATTGAAAGTCATTATAACAATTCTATCAAAGAAAAAGACAGTAATTCAATAAATACTTTACGATTAATAAAGAGCGCTATTAAAGATAAGGAAATTTCTGTAAGAGGCAAGAAAGACACTTTGACCGATTCTGATATTTTAAGTTTACTTCAAAGTTTAGTAAAACAAAGAAAAGACTCAATAGAAGCATTCGAAAAAGCGAATCGGAATGATCTTATTGAAAATGAACTAAATGAAATCAAAGTAATAGAAATGTTCTTACCCAAGCAAATGGATGAAGATGAAACAAAAATGACTATAAAGAGCATAATTCAAGAAAATAATTTTAAATCTCTCAAAGACATGGGCTCAATTATGAAAATAATAAAAGAAAAATATGCTGGAAAAATAGATATGGGCTTAGTAGGGAAAATAGCTAAATCCTTGTTGGGTAGTTAATGTCATTTTCAAAAAATGATCTTGAATTAATTAAATCAAAAATAATTCTTTCTCAAGAAATTGAAAAGAAAACAAAAGTTATTAGAAAAGGAAAGGATAGTTGGTGCTGTTGTCCTTTTCATGATGAAAAAACCCCATCTTGCAAAATCAATGATGATTTAGGTTCCTATTATTGTTTTGGCTGTGGTGCAAAGGGGGATATATTTACTATATATACTGAGCTATATAATTTTTCATTCCCTGAGGCAGTAAAAGAGTTGGCTCAAAGAGTTGGCATCAGAATAGTCGACAATTTTGATGCAAATAAAAATAAAAAAAATGATAAAATTTATAAGATTTTAGAAATTTCAACCAAATGGTTTCAAGATAATCTTTATAAAAATAATCTTTGTAAAGAATATTTAAATAAAAGAAATTTATCAGATGAAACAATTAAATATTTTAAGTTAGGATTTTCATCTAATTCCAATCAAACTCTTTACGAATTTCTGAAAGAACAAAATTTTAATGACAAAGAAATACTAGAAAGTAACGTTGTAAAATATGACAAAAACAACAAGATTCGTGATTTTTTTTATAACAGATTGATGTTTCCAATAACAAATGAATATGGAAAGATTGTTGGATTTGGAGGTAGAGTTCTAGATAATTCGAATCCCAAATATATTAATTCACCAGAGAGCGAATTCTTTAAAAAAAGGAATATCTTATATAATCTCTATAACGCAAAACAAATTATAAGGTTAAAAAAAAATATGTTAATTTGTGAAGGTTATATGGATGTAATAAGTTTGTATGATAAGAATATTAAAACAGCTGTAGCTCCACTTGGAACCTCTTTAACTGATAACCATCTACTATTATCATGGAAATATGTAAATAAACCAACTTTAATGTTTGATGGTGATGCATCAGGTCTAAAAGCTTCATTTAAAAGTGCTATAATGTCATTACCTTATTTAACTCCTTCAAAACTGTTACAGTTTATCGTTCTGCCGAATGAATATGATCCAGATACTTACATAAATGAATTTTCTTTAAATAAATTTGCAATATATTTAAAAAATCCACTTTCAATCGTAGATTTTATTTTCCAGGAATCTTCAAAATCAATTGATTTACAAAAATCTGATAATAAAATAATTTTTGATAACTATATTGATGAATTAGTAAGCAATATAAAAGACAGTAAAATAAAATATTTCTACAAAAATGAGTTTAAAACTTTATTTTTTAAAAAACTGAAATCATTTTCCAATAAAAAAAAATCTATAAAAATTATTCCAAAAAATACCTCATTAAAAGATAAACAAATATATTCTTTTCTTACAGCTTATTTAAATCACATTAAATTAAGACATGAGATTTATTCATTATTAGTAAGCTCTGAATTATTGAACAATAGTCAGATAGAATTCTTAAAATCTGTTCATAAATCAGAATTTTTAGAGACCGAAATAGATAAAATTGATACTAGTAAATATCCTAATAATTTTTATGAGATTTACCAAAAAACTAAGGATATTAGTATATTTCAACTTTTTCCATATGTTGACTCAGATTATGACCCCCAGGAGACAATAAAAGAAATAAAAGAATCCATAAATAATTTAAAGACAAGACTTTCAAATTTGAAAAAAATAAATAAAAGCCTAAATGATATAGAAACAAATTCATCTTCAATGACATGGGATGAGTTAAAAAATATCACTTTTAATCTTCATAATAGTGAAGAGTTAATAGAATAGAGCTATGGCAAAAAAGAAAAAAAAAGTTGTTAAGAAAAAATCAAGCACTTCTAAAAATAGAACCTCTATTAAAAAAAAATTAAATAAGAAAAAATCAATCTCCAAATCATCTAAAAACTCTAAGTCAAAAATAATTAAAAAGACAAAGAAAAAAATTGAAAAAAAAATATCTAAGAAATCTTTAGTTAAACCTAAAAATGAAGATAAGCCTAAAAAAATTCCAAAAGCAATTTCTGGTTTCGATGAAAATATTAAGGAAATTTTTACAAAATTAATAAATAAACACAAAGTTGATGGGATTTACACTCTTAAAATAATTGAAAAAGCAATACCAAAAAAATTTAGACTTGATGAAAACATAGAGAAATTTAAAAAACTTATAACTTCTAACAATATTAAAATCTACTCAGAAGAAGAAGCCAGTGAGTTAATTGCACTTGCAAAAGAACAGAATGCAAAAACTGAAGACAGTAATGAAGATAAAGAAAAAAAACAAACTGGAAAGACTGATGATCCTGTAAGATTATACTTAAGAGATATGGGTGCTGTAGAACTTCTTAGCAGAGAAGGTGAGATAGCAATTGCCAAAAGAATTGAGGCTGGAAGAGAAAAAATGATAGGTGCCATTTGCGAAAGTCCAATGACAATAAGATCTATAATAAATTGGAAAGATGCAATCAAAGATGGTACGATGCTTTTAAGAGATATAGTAGATCTAGAGGCTACATATGACATGTCTGACATATCTGATTCTAAACTAGATGATACATTCAAATTGATAGAAAGTGGTGGAGAAAAAAAGGAAGACGAGAAAAAAAATAGAGAAACTGTTGATAATAATGAAGATGATCAGCAACAAAATGATGACGATGATAGTTTAAATGTTTCCCTTGCTGCAATGGAAGAAAAATTAAAACCAAAGGTTTTAAATGATTTTAATGATATAACTAAACTTTTCAAAAAACTTCAAAAACATAGTCAAGAATTAATAAATGCAGATAAAAAAAATGAAAAAGTTTTTTCATCTTTAGAAAAAAAATATTTAAAGATACAAAAAGAAATGGTTGCAGCAATGAAAGCAGTCCATTTTAATTCTACAACAATTGAAGCTCTTATGGAAGCATTGTATGAATTGAATAAGAAACTTCTTTTGCGAGAAGGAAAAATGTTACGTATGGCAACAAGTTCAGGAGTTAAAAGAGAAGATTTTGTTGCTCAGTATCTAAATTTTAATTTTGAAAAAAACTGGATTCAAAGTCTACTATCAACAAAAGATAAAAATTGGGAAAAGTTTATTAATAGAAATCATATAGAAATTAATAAAAATATTGAAGAAATTAAAGAAATACAGTCTGCTTCTGAGTTACCTTTATCTGAATTTAGAAGAATAGTTGGAACTGTGCAACAAGGAGAAAGATCTGCTAATAGAGCAAAAAAAGAAATGATAGAATCTAATTTAAGATTAGTTATTTCTATTGCAAAAAAATATACAAATAGAGGTCTTCAGTTTTTAGATTTAATTCAAGAGGGTAATATTGGCCTTATGAAGGCAGTAGATAAATTTGAATATCGAAGAGGTTATAAATTTTCTACTTATGCAACTTGGTGGATTAGACAGGCAATTACAAGATCAATCGCAGATCAAGCAAGAACAATTAGAATCCCAGTTCATATGATAGAAACTATAAATAAAATTGTTCGAACCACAAGACAAATAATGTCTGAAATTGGTAGAGAACCAACACCTAATGAATTAGCAGATAGGCTACATATGCCGTTGGATAAGGTTAAAAAAGTTCTTAAAATTGCAAAAGAGCCCATAAGCTTAGAAACACCTGTAGGTGATGAAGAAGATAGCTCTTTAGGAGATTTTATTGAAGATAAAAACGCATTAATACCTATTGATGCTGCTGTGAAAAGCTCATTACGCGATACCACTACAAGAATACTATCTTCTTTAACACCAAGAGAGGAAAGAGTTTTAAGAATGCGATTTGGAATTGGCATGAATAGTGATCACACTTTAGAAGAAGTTGGCCAACAATTTAGCGTTACTAGAGAAAGAATAAGACAAATAGAGGCTAAAGCTTTACGAAAATTAAAGCACCCAACTAGAGCAAGGAAGTTAAAAACATTTCTTGACGAATAATGAAGCTAACGCTTCTTGGAACTGGATGTCCTTCAATTGATTATAAAAGGTGTGGTTCAGCAAATTTAATTTGTTCAAAAAAAACTAAAATCTTAGTTGATTGTGGGTCAGGTGTAACACAAAGATTAAATCAAAGTGGACATTCTTCAGCAGAGATTGATGCTTTACTGCTTACGCATTTACATACTGATCATGTTATAGATTTGTACCAACTTATTATATCATCTTGGCACTCAGATAGAGATGCAATTTGGAAAATATATGGTCCTAAAGGAACAAAAAAATTTGTTGATCAAATTTTTTTTGCTTGGAAATATGAACGTGAATTGAGAATTTCTTATGAAAAGAGAAAATCAACAAAAGCACTAAAATATAAAGTTTATGAATTTAATAAAACAGGTTCAATAAATATAAATGATATAAAGTTTAAATATTTCGAAGTAGATCATAAGCCAGTACCATTTGCTTATGGCTTTTCATTTTATAATAACAAGAAGAAATTAACTATAAGTGGCGATACAAGACCATGTGAAAGTTTGATGCAGAATGCACAAAACTCTGATGTTTTACTTCATGAGGTTTTTATAGAATATGCAATGAACAAAACATCAAAATTAAGAACAAAAAAAACTTTACATAATGTAAAAGAATATCACACTCCGAGTAATCTTGTTGGTAAAGTAGCTAAATTAACAAACTGTAAAAAACTTGTTTTAACACATTTTGTCCCAACAAGATTTAATGCTTCAAAATTAAAGAAAATTATAAAAAAAGATTTTGGTAAAGACCCAATAATTGGAAAAGATTTATTAACAATAAATATTTAACTAATTTTATTTAAAAATTTCTCAAATTCTTCATCTTTTATTTCTACAATATTTGATGGAGTTGGAAATTGTTTATTATTTACATCCTTAATAAAACTTTTAAGTCCTTCTATTGTATCATTTAATAGTATCTCATAGGATTTATTTGTATCCTTAAATACTTTTGCATGACGAGGCACCTTATCAGTATTAGTGCCTATAACATCTTGAATAAATAAAAACTCAACATCACATTTAGGACCACTTCCCATAGACAATGTTAATAAATTTACTTTTTTTGTAATAATTTCTGCAACTCTATCTGGAACGCATTCTACCTCAAGACCAATTGCACCTGCTTGATCGTATGCCAAAGCATCTTTATAAACTTTGTAGGCAGATATAGCATCTTTTCCTACTGCTTTGAAACCACCGGTCCATGTACTTTTATATGGTATTAATCCTATATGACTTACAGCCGGCAATCCTTCATTTCGAAGAGCTTCTATATATTTTGGGCTATTACCGCAATAAACTGCATCGGCCCCATTTTCTCTTGCAATAAGAGCAGCATTAATTGCTTTTTCTGGAGAAGATAGTTGACCAAGACCATAAATCATAAAAGTGTTTGGAGCTGCTTCTCGAATATCTTTGATATGAGCATCTCTAAACCATCTATTAGTAGGTACACCTGTTCTTAATGTGTCTTTTTTAAATGAAACAATTTGAATATCTATCCCAGCTTTTTCAGCTGCATACGCTTCTAAAGCATTAGTCACATAAAGTTCTGTTAATTTTACTTTTCCTTTTTTATCAAATAAATCTTTAACTGTAAGTTTTGGCATTAATGATATGCGGGTAAGTAATTCCCGTGTGCTTCAATTAACTTATCAACCATTTCATATATTTCATCAATAGATAAATTTGCACCTGTAAGTGGATCAAGCATTGCAGCATGATAGATGTGCTCTTTTTTATTTGTTAATGCTGCTTCAGCAGTCAATATTTGAACATTTATATTAGTTCTCATTAAAGCTGCTAAATGTTCTGGTAAGCGACCAGTTTTTTGCGGTTGATTACCTTTTGAGTTAATTAAACAAGGAACTTCTACACAACAGTTTGAAGGCAAATTATCAATATATCCATCATTCATCACATTACCATTAATTGTAACTTCATTATTATTTGCGACCGCATCCATAATATATGAGGCATATTCGTTGCTTCTCTTTAAAGGTTGATTATGTATCGGTGTCATATCTTTTTCTAAGTTATTCCATAACTCAACATTTTTTTCGCACCTATCTATATACTCTTCTATTGGAATTTTATATTTATCAATTAAATCCTGCCTATTACTTTTTATAAACCATGGAACATATTCTGCAAAATGTTCACTAGACTCTGTAACAAAATAACCAAATCGTCTTAAAATTTCATACCTAACTTTTTCATGGAGAATTTTATCTGACTCATTATCTTTTTTTAAACTTCTCGATGATATTTTTTTATCAGTAACAATATCCTCAGCTATTTTTTTTAATCTAGGATAAAGATCTTCTCCGCCGTTATTATTTTTTTTTGTAAATTTTTTATAAAAAGCCATGTGATTAATACCAGCACATAAATAATCAATATCTTCAATTTTTTCATTCAAATCTTTTGCTAGCATTTCTGCTGTTCCTTGAACTGAATGACACAATCCAACAGATTTAATTCCTTTGCAGGCATTATTTATTGCTATCATATTTGAGCACATTGGATTTACATATTGCAACCAAAAAGAATTAGGGCATAAATCCATTATATCTCTCCCAATATCAACCAAAACAGGAATTGTTCTTAGGCCTCTCATTATTCCACCAATACCAAGAGTGTCAGCAATCGTTTGTTTTAAACCAAACTGTTTAGGAATATTAAAGTCTATAACAGTAGATGGTTTATATCCACCTACTTGGATTGTTGATTGTATGAAATCAGAACCAACCAGTGCTTCTTTTCTATCAGTATATGATTTAATATTAGGAGAAGCATCTAATTTTTTTGCAATTACATCTAATAATTCATGAGAAACTTTCAATCTTTTTTCATCAATATCTACAAGTGCGATATCCATTTTTTTGAATTCATTGATAAACATCAAATCAGTAAAAATATTCTTTGTAAATACAGCACTGCCAGCTCCAATAATTGTAAGTTTAATCAATTTTATTCTCCTAATCAGAATTAGGTCTTAAAACTAAAGACCTGTCTTTATTATTATTTGTTTTTATGATCTATAAAAATAAAATATTGTCAATTAATATACTCAGTGTAATAAGGTTTTTTTATAAAGGGCTCTTAGCTCAGTTGGTTAGAGCGCCCCGCTCATAACGGGGTGGTCCGGGGTTCAAGTCCCTGAGGGCCCACCATTTATTATATATCCTTAAAATTAACTATTTAATTTACATATCTATATGTTAAAAAAAATTATAATTTTCATGGGAGGAAAAATGAAAAAATTTTTTGTAATTTTAACTTTATTTATCTCATCTATTGCATCAGCTGGTACTCTTATTGTAAACAGTAACCAGTCGGGTGCGGAGTCTTCTGCAGCACTAAAGCAATATATTGCTGATTTTGAAGCTGCTAATCCTGATGTAAAAGTTGTTTTAAATGAATTTGAAAGTGAATCGTATAAAGTTGCTATCAGAAACTTTTTAACTTCTGAAACACCAGATGTTGCTCTTTGGTTTGCAGGTAACAGAATGAAGTTTTTTGTTGATCAAGATTTATTCAGAGATGTAAGTGACGTTTGGGAAGAATACGGTCTTTATGACTCAATGGCTTCATCTAGATTGTCAGTAACAGTTGATGATAAGCAGTATGGTGTTCCTTGGGGTTATTACCAATGGGGAATGTATTACAGAACTGATATTTTTGATAAAGTTGGGCTAAGCGTACCAACTAATTTTGAAGAATTAGTTGCTGCTTGTTCTACGCTGAGAGAAAATAACATTACACCTGTTGCAATTGGTACAAGATACTTATGGACTGCTGCTGGTTGGTTTGATTATCTAAATATGAGAATTAATGGCTATGAATTTCATATGGATTTAACTGCTGGTAAAGTAAGTTACGAAGATTCAAGACTAGATATGGTTTTTGATAAATGGGCAGAACTTATAAACGCAGATTGTTATCTTGAAGACCATGCCTCATTTGGATGGGAAGATGGATTAACACCAATGATTAATGGAGAAGCTGCAATGTATTTACTAGGTAATTTCATTACTGGTAACTTAAATACTGCTGGAGTTTTAGATCATATTGATTATTTTCAGTTTCCTAAAATAGTAGATGGCGTACCTATGTCAGAGGATGCTCCAACAGATACAATTCATATCCCTGCTGGTGCTAAAAACATTGAGGATGCAAAAAAGTTTTTAGGATTTTTATCTAATCCTGAAGCAGCAACTAAATGGGCTAATGCAAGAAGCTTTTTAAGTCCAAATTCTAATGCTGAACCTCCAAGTGATAGATTCCAACTAAAAGGTGTTAATGTATTAAATAACGCCTATGGAATTGCACAGTTCTTTGATAGAGATGCTAATCCTGACATGGCAAAAACTGCAATGGAAGGTTTCCAGGAGTTTATGGTTAAACCTGACAGAGAGGCGAAGATTAGAGCTCGAGTTGAAAAAGAAAGAGAACGTATACACGGACCTCTTTAAATAAAAATTATCAAGAGGCGTTAATTACGCCTCTTGATTTTAATTAAAAAAAATTTATGAAAACTAATGACTTTTTGGGAACGTAATCAATTAAAATTAGCACCTTTTCTTTTTCTTTCACCTGCTGTTGGTTTGTTTCTTATATTTGTAATATATCCTATTGCTGATTCTATTTGGGTAAGCTTTCATGAATGGTCGGGTGTAAATAGATACGCTCTAGATGATGAAGGAAATTTGAAAAACTTTAAATGGGTAGGTCTAGATAATTATATTTATTTATTCACTAATGATGATGAATTTTATGTTGCTGTTTTTAATAATATTAAATGGTTTTTCTTTAGCTTAATAGCAATACCATTTGGAATCTTGCTTGCATTATTTTTAAATCAGCAAATACTTGGTATAAGATGGGTTAAATCATTCTTTTATTTTCCTTTTGTAATTAATGCCGTTGTTATAGGTATAGTTTTTACTTGGTTCTATAATCCTAAGTATGGTTCTTTAACCTACTTATTAGGTTTTTTTGGTATGGAACCTTTTCCAATTTTATCAGATGAAAATTATGCTACATACGGTATTATAGTAGCTTCATTATTTCCTGGAATTGCTTACACAATGATCATTTATATTACTGGTCTGACTGCAGTAAGTAAGGACATGATTGAAGCTGGTCGAATTGATGGTGCTTCAGGTTTCACAATGTTTTGGAATATAATTCTACCACAATTAAGGCCGGCAACTTTAATTGCAGTAGTTGTAACAATTGTAGGAGCATTAAGAAGTTTTGATTTAATTGCAGTCATGACTGGTGGTGGCCCTTGGGGAAGTACAAATGTTCTAGCATATAAAATGTATGAGGATTCACTTTTTAATTTTAGAATGGGTTATGGAGCATCCACAGCAGTAATACTATTCATTTTGATGGATATTTATATTGCTTGGTTTTTGTATAGATTATTTAAGCGCGAAAGTACTGAAAAATAATGTTTCCAACACCTATTCAGAAATATTCAATCCCTGTAAACATTTTTTACAGAGTGGCATTAATAGTAACATTATTTATATGGCTAATGCCCCTGATAGCAGTAATGCTAACATCAATAAGAACATATGACGATATTCTAGCGGGTAATTATTGGGGTTGGCCAAAAGACATTGCAGCAATTGAAAATTATTCAGCAATTTTTGAAGACGGGAGGATGGCGAGATATTTTTTAAACAGTATGATTATTACCTTACCTACAGTTTTTGGAACTTTGCTTTTGAGTTCCATGGCAGGGTTCTCTTTAGCAATGCACAAATTTAAATTAAATATTTTACTTTTCTGTATGTTTATTGCAGGTAACTTTGTCCCTTTTCAGATCTTAATGATACCAGTTAGAGGGTTGACTGTAGATCTTGGCATTTATAATACCTATTATGGATTAATTATATTTCACATTGCATTTCAAACCGGTTTTTGTACATTTTTTTTGAGAAATTTTATTAAAGAATTGCCATTTGAGTTGATTGAAGCTGCAAGAGCAGATGGAGCCACTGAATGGATGATTTATAGAAAAATTATTTTACCACTTATTGTACCAGCTCTTGCTGCACTTGGAGTGCTTGAATTTACTTTTATTTGGAACGATTATTTTTGGGCTTTGATTTTATCTCAAGGAGATGGCGTTAAACCAGTCACTGTAGGATTAGATAATATGAGAGGTCAATGGGTTGCAAACTATAATTTAATTTCTGCTGGCTCAGTCATTGCTGCACTTCCACCTGTAATTATGTTCTTCTTAATGCAAAGACATTTTATTAACGGTCTAACTTTTGGCGCAGTAAAAGGATAAGACTTCTTAAAACGCTGAATAATAAATTTTATAGTAATTAAAAATTATCATTAAATTAATTTTATTTAACTAATTATCACTTTTCTGGATTGACTAAAATTAAATACTAAAACGATTAACAAATATAAAAAAATAAAAATTAAAAAGAAATAATTAATATTAATATTTATTATATTACCAATTAAATTTGGGCCAAGAAAACTGCCAATATTTTCACTAATATAATGACCAGCAATTCCAAAAACTATAACACCTCCTTCAAGCGTTTTTCCTACTATATTAAATGTAATTAAGAAAATTGTTCCGATTGTATAATAATAAAAAGCTACACAAATAATATAGATATAAAAATCACTTATAAAATAGAGAATTAATAAATTAAAAAAATTTATAAAACAAAATGTATTAAAAATTATTATCTTATTATAATAATCTACAAGTTTCCCCATAAAGGGATAGAAAACCAAAGCAATTAATCCAGCTAAAAAATTTATTCTTCCAATTTGTTTATCACTAAATGATTCTTCTAATAAATAAGATGGAAATAGTGAGTTAAATCCCGCATCACATGCTCCAAATAAAACAACACATACAAGTAAATATTTAATTTTATTAAGAGCATCTTTCGAGAGTCTTAAACTAATATTTTCAATTTTTACTTGAATAATGGCAGTTCTAAATAAATATATTGGAAAAAAGTGTAAAAAGAAAAATACAACAGCTATATAATATGTAAATTCATTTATCCCATTTATTGCAATTATAAGACTGCCTGTTATAGCACCTAATCCTGCAGATGACCAAAATAAAGAAATATAAAATCCCGATGATCTTCTAAATTTAGAACTTATGTAACTTTCTAAAGTTAAAGAATTAATAGCACTTGTTATTCCCATCACAAATTGCATTAAAGCTACTAAGTATGTATTTTGATCAAATAAAAAAATTAATGAAAAAAATAATTGAATAGTTGAGCCTAATAAAATTGTAGAAAATAAATTTAATTTTTTTCTAACTAAATTATGAAAAAGTGCTCCAAAAATAACACCAATTCCCCACAAAGATAAAGATAATCCAATATATCGTTCTTCATATCCTTGAATTTTTAGATCTATTGCAAAACAAGTTGCAAGATAACTATGTGACAAAGCATATAAAAAAACTAAATTTGAATATTTTAAAATTTCTTTCACAGTTTTGTTGAATTAATTTTTTTAATGTTTAAGTATGATGCCAATATGTCATTAATTACACTTCGACAACTATTAGATCATGCAGCAGAGAATAATTATGGAGTACCTGCATTTAACATAAATAACTTGGAAGCAATTAGAGCTATAATGGAAGGAGCTAAAGAATTAAATAGCCCCGTTATTCTTCAAGCATCTGGTGCAGCTAGAAAATATGCTGGTCCCATTTTTGTTAAAAAATTAGTTGAAGCTGCAATGAGTGAATTTGCTGATATTCCTACAGTTTTGCACCAAGATCACGGTGGATCCCCAAAAGATTGTAAAAACTGTATCGAGCTTGGGTTTACATCTGTAATGATGGATGGGTCATTGATGGATGATCAAAAAACACCTTCAGATTTTGATTATAATGTTAGAGTGACTAAAGAAACTACTGATATAGCACATGCCCTTGGTGTTTCTGTAGAAGGAGAAATTGGATGTTTAGGTTCATTAGAAACTGGAACAGGAGAAAAAGAAGATGGTGTTGGAGCTGAAGGTAAACTTGATCATGATCAGCTATTAACAGATCCAGATGAAGCATCTGATTTCGTTAAAGCAACAAATGTAGATGCCTTGGCAATTGCAATAGGAACAAGTCATGGAGCATATAAATTTTCACGACCTCCCACTGGTGATATTCTAGCTATAAATAGAATTAAGGAAATTCATTCTAGACTTCCAAATACTCATTTAGTTATGCATGGCTCATCTTCTGTACCTCAAGATTTAATTAAAACTATTAATCAGTATGGTGGAAAAATAAAAGAAACATATGGTGTTCCTGTTTCTGAAATCCAGGAGGGTATCAAACACGGTGTTAGAAAAGTAAATGTTGATACAGATTTAAGGCTAGCAGCTACAGCTGCAGTTAGAAAGTATTTTTATGAAAATCCATCTCAATTTGATCCCCGAAAATATTTATTACTATCAAAAGACGCTATGAAAGAAGTTGTAAAAAATAGACTTCAAGAATTTGGAGCTGCAGGAAATGCTTCATCTATAAATACAATTTCTCTTGGTGCAATGGCAACAAAATATAAATCTGGTGAATTTAAAGCGGTTATTAATAGAATTTAAATATTGAAATAAATTTTTTTTTAAGCCAAAATATAAATATGAAAAAAGTTTCAAAACTTGATGAATATTTATTTGACCTAAATGGATATTTAATTGTTAAAAATGCTTTAAATAAAAAAGAATTAGAAGATCTTAATAAAATATTAGATAAATTAAAAAACTTAAAAAATAATGAATGGGATGGATATGTTCATGGGCATAATTATGGTGGTAAAGAGGGTTTAAATTTACAACAAATTTATGAAGCTGGAAAACCATTTGAGAATTTAATTGATCATCCATCATGGATTAATTACATGCAGCATTTTGTTGGTGGAAAAGGAACTTTTGATCATCTTCATGGGCCTTTGTTTATTGATGAAAATTTTGCAAATATCCGTGGTCCAGGTGAAGCTATTGGAATTCATTCAGGAAACCCAGAAGGGTTACAAAGAAATCACTATAGATATCAAGATGGTAAATTTCACTGTTCACAGGTCAATATATTACTTGCACTAACAGACATTGGTCCAGGAGATGGCGGTACTGTAATAATTCCATCGTCCCACAAATCTAATATTGAACATCCTGAATTTAAAAACAATAAAATGTTAGGTGATGGTAAGGTCTCATCTGCTGAAGGTATGACAGCAGCTAAAGAAATCTATATGAAAGCTGGAGATGGTCTAATTTTTGTAGATTCGTTATGTCATGGTTCAGCAAAAAGATTAAATAAAGGTGAAAGAAGAATAGTTGTTTACAGATATGGTCCATCTTGGGGATTTTTTAGGCATCCTTACAGACCATCTGAAGATCTTTTATCAAGGTTATCAAAATTCCAACAAAAAATAGTAATGCCTCATCAAAATGTGTTAACACCAAATAATAAATAAAATGGAAAAAATAAAATGGGGCATAATTGGACCTGGAAATATAGCAAATAACTTTGCTGATGGTTTAACAAATTCTTACTCTGGACAGTTAGTAAGTATAGCAAGTAAAAGTGAAGATCGTCGAAAAAACTTTGGTGATAAATATGATATTCATTCTGATTTTAGATTTGATTCTTATGAAGATATTATTAATTCAGAGCATATTGATGCTATATATATTTCTACTCCACATAATTTACATGCTGAATGGACAATTAAAGCTGCAGGTAAAGGAAAACACGTTCTTTGTGAAAAACCTGGAGCCGTAAATTTAAATGAAGGAAAAAAAATTATAGAAGCAGTAAAAGAAGCTGGGGTATTTTATATGGAAGGTTTTATGTATCGATGTCATCCACAAATTCCAAAACTTTTAGAAATAATAAAAAATAAAACAATTGGTAAAATTGAATCAATCGAAACTTCTTTCGGGTATGACACAGGTAAAACAATTCCTGAATCACGTATTTTTAATAAAGAATTAACTGGTGGAGCTATACTAGATGTTGGTTTATATCCAATTTCTTTTTCTAGATTAATCTCAGGAGTAGCAACTGGTGAAAAATTTTTAGAACCAAATTTTATAAATGCTCAAGGTAGAATAGGAGATACCGGGGTTGACGAAGTTGCTCACGCTAATTTAGAATTTAAAAACGGTATTAAAGCAAAAGTCTCAACTGCTATAAGAGAAAGTATGAAAAATAATGCTATTATTTTAGGTTCGGAGGGTACAATTGAATTACCTGATCCATGGATGCCTGGAAGAAATGGCGGTCCTTACCACGCAAAAATAATTATAAATAAAAATGGCCAGGAAGAAGTAATTGAACTTAAAGGCCCAGAACACCTTTTTTTCTTTGAAGCTGAATTAGCAAGTCAATGTATTGCTAAGGAAAAAATACAACCTCCACACCCTGCAATGACTTGGGAAGATACTTTAGGGAATCTTAAAGCTCTTGATACATGGAGAGATATAATTGATTATAAACTACCACAGGATGAAATATGAAATATGGACAAATAGAAGGTGTAAATAAAAAAATATCAAAACTCGTTATGGGTGTTGATAATCAAAATGATCTAAATGAAGCATCAAAATTATGGGATCATTGGATTGATGTTGGAGGAAATATTTTTGATACAGCATATACATATGGAGGAGGAAATCACGAAAAAGTTTTTGGTGAGTGGTTAAAGCAAAATAATATCAGAGAAGAAATTGTTATCTTAGGAAAAGGAGCACATACCCCTAATTGTAATCCTGAAGCTATTACATCCCAATTAAATGAGTCCTTAGAAAGAATGAACACTGATTATGTTGATATATACATTATGCATAGAGATAATCATGAATATAATGTGAGTGAATTTGTTGATGTCTTAAATCAAGAAAAGGACAAAGGAAGAATAAAAGTATTTGGAGGATCAAATTGGACCTTAGATCGTTTTAAAAAAGCAAATGAGTGGGCAAAAAATAATAATAAAAATGAAATGTCCATATTAAATAATAATCTAGCATTAGCAAAAATGATAAACCCACTTTGGAGTGGCTGTTTATCTTCAAATGATGATGATATATTACATTATCTAGAACAAACAAAAAAATCACATATGTCTTGGTCTAGTCAAGCAAGAGGATATTTTTTAGATGATGAGATTACAAAAAAAATTGAAGAAAAAATTACCAATGATGAAACCTGGAGAGCACCTGGTGAACACTCCAGCGGTCCTCTTAGTTGTTACGACAGTGAAGATAATAGAGAAAGAAAAAAAGAGCTATGGAACTAGCTGAAAAAAAAGGATGTAGTGCACATAATATTGCAGCAAGCTGGACCATCAATCAATCTTTTCTATCATTTGCATTAATTGGACCAAGAACAATTGATGAGCTTGACACAACTTTACCTTGTTTAGATATAGAATTAACAAAAGAAGAAATTAATTGGTTAAATTTATCTTAATTTAGTTTTTTTAATTTTGTGACTTGTTCCCTCATTTAATATTGGCTCAATCAAAGTAGATACTTTTTTTATTGATATATCTTGTTCTAAGTTCTGTAAAATTTTTACAGATTGTTTTCCCATTTCCATTAATGGGTGTGAAATATATGTAAGATTTTGAGAGCTTAAATAACTATCCTGGTCATTAAATCCTACCACAGAAATATCTTTTCCAATTTCTAATTTCATATCCTGACATTTTAACAAACAACCTGTAAAAAAACGAAGATGAGAACAAATTATAGCAGTGGGAGGTTTTTTTAAATTTAATAAATACTTTGTTATGGCTGATCCTGACTCAACAGTTTCGATTAAACTATCTTGATAATATTCATTTGAATATTGTAGTTGTAAATTTTTTATTGAACTTTCATAAGCAGCTTTTCTTTGTGCTCCATAATTAAAACTTCGATGAACATTGATAAAAGCAATTCTTTTATGACCATTATTTGAAAGCTTATCCATTAACATTTCTATACTTTTCTTATTATCCAGATCAATCCAAGCATGCTCTTTTTGTTTGTTAGTTCTACCCCAAGTTACAAATTTAATTCCTCTTTGGTTTAAGAAATGAACTCTTTCATCATTTTTTTTAATTTTATAAAAAATAAATTTATCTGCTTGACTTGTGCTAATGAGTTTTTTGAAATAATTCATTTCTTCATCTTCATTTAAGCAAAATTTTGTTATTAATTCAGTGTTTGTATTTTTTATCCCAAGAGTAATTCCTGCAAGAAACTGCAAAACAACATGATCTGGTGCGTCAGGATCTATAGATGATATAAAAGCAATTGTATCCGTTTTTTTGGAAGCTAATCTTTTGGCATTTAAATCTGGAAAGTAGTTATATTTCTTTGCTGTTTTAAAAATTTTATCTTTTGTTTTCTGTGATATATTGTCATATCCATTCATTGCTCTTGATACTGAACTTACTGATAAACCCAATTTCTGAGATAAACCAACAATATTTATTTTCTTATTTTTCTTCATAATACTTAAAATCTATTAATTAAATTAAATAATACTATTTGGCTTGACAAGTAAAACGTTTTACTAAATTGTCAAATTATTAAAAAAAGGGAGGAAAATAATGAAAAAATTTTTTTCAATATTATTAACTATATTCGTACCCCTATCTTTTACTAACGTTTCCAAGGCTGCTGGTCACATGGAAGCTGAAGTTATTCACTGGTGGACTTCTGGTGGAGAGCAAGCTGCAATTTCAGAATTTGCTAAAGCTTGGGAAGAAATGGGTAATACTTGGATTGACACTGCAATTACTGGTGGTGATAATGCAAGAGGTACAACTGTAAACAGAATTATTGGTGGAAATCCGCCAACTGCAGCACAGTTCAACGTATCAAAACAATTTGTAGATTTAGTTGAGCAAGGTTTACTTCAATCACTTGAAGAAGTTGCTTCAGCAGAGGGTTGGAGAGATTTTATTTACCCACCTGAATTAATTGAAACTTGTGAATTTGAAGGTGAATTTTATTGTGTACCTGTAAATATTCACAGCTGGCAATGGATGTGGATCAACAATGACGTTTACAAACAAGTTGGTTTACCAGTGCCTCAAACTTTTGAGGAATTTTTAGCTGGAGCTCCAAAAATTCAAGAAGCTGGAATCATTCCATTGGCACTTGGTGGTCAGGGATGGCAAGAATCTGGTATGTTTGATGTTGTTGCATCTTCAATAATGGGCTTTCCTCTAATGCAATCAATTTATAGAGATAAGGATCTAGATGCATTTAGAGATGGAAGATTTGAGTCAGTTCTAAATACTTACAGAGAATTAAATCAATTCACAGATGAAGGTTCTCCTGGAAGATTATGGAATGATACTACAGCTATGGTTATCGAAGGAAAAGCTGCAATGCAAGTTATGGGAGATTGGGCAAGAGGTGAATTTGCTGTTGCTGGACAAGAAGCAATGGTTGATTATTCTTGTGTAATTCCTGGTAAAGAAAAATATGTTGCTCTTGGTGGTGATGTATTTGTTTTTCCTAAAAATGATGATCCAAAAGTGAAAGATGCTCAGCTAGCAATGGCAAGTATGATGGTTAATCCAACTGTACAGGCTAAATTTAACAATGCTAAAGGTTCTCTTCCTATGAGACTTGACGTTGATACTTCTGCAGCTGATGCTTGTATGCAAATGGGTTTAGATTTAATTCAAAATCCAGATGCAATTATGAGAGAAAGTGACGATTGGAATACTCCTGCGTTCACTGCAGCATGGGGTGATATTATTTCTGAATTTAGAAATGATCCTAATTACACTGTTGCTCAAGTAATGGACGACTTAGAAGGCGTTTTAACTAGCGGACTTTAAATATATACGAAATGGCAGGATTAATTTATCCTGCCATTTAACATTTTATGCCTTTTTATAGAAACATAGCTGCAAAAATAGCACTGTTACCGATGATAGTTATATCTTTAACTGTCTTTGTTGGATGCATTATTTATTCTTTTGTATATTCTTTAACAAACTCAAAATTAGTTCCAGTAATGAACTATGTTGGTTTTGATCAATACGAAAGATTATTTAAACAAAGAAAATGGGATGTAGCTGTAGAAAATATTTTTATTTATGGTTTTGTATTTACAATTGGTTGTCTGATTATTGGTTTTTTATTAGCAGTTTTGATTGATCAAAAAATAAGAGGTGAGAGTTTATTTAGAACAATTTTTTTATATCCTTATGCCATGTCTTTTGTTGTTACTGGTTTAGTCTGGAAATGGGTTTTAAACCCAACATTTGGTCTAGAGAATTCAATGCATATGTGGGGTATGACATGGTTTGAATTAGACTGGTTGGTAAATAGAGATCTTGCAATCTATGCTGTATGTATAGCTGCTGTTTGGCAAGGCGCAGGTTTTGTAATGGTATTAATGTTAGCAGGACTCAGAGGAATTGATGAAGATATTTGGAAATCACTTAGTATTGAAGGTGTAGCTAAATGGAAATCTTATATTTTTGTAATTTTGCCGATGTTAAGACCAATGGTAGTAACCGCAATTGTCTTGATTGCAGCAGGTGTAGTAAAAGTCTATGATTTAATTTTAGCTCTTACATCTGGTGGACCAGGATATGCCACTACAACACCTGCAATGTATGTAATGGAGAATTTTTTTAGTAGAGCAAATTTAGGACAAGCTTTTGCAGCTTCTATAATAATGTTTATTTCAGTTGTATGTATTCTTGCTCCCTGGGCTTTTTATGAATTTTATCTAAGAAACAAATACGCAAATAACTAATGTCTACTATTCCTAAAGGACCTCGACCAAAACACCTTACAGTTGGAAGAATAGGTTTGTATTGTTTTATAATTATGTGCGCATTATTTTTTTTAATGCCCTTATACGTAATGATCATAACTTCTCTTAAAGATATGGATGAAATAAGAGCTGCTAATATTTTAAACCTCCCGAAAGAACTTAGTTTTTATGCTTGGCCAAAAGCTTGGTCTCAAGCATGTACAGGATTTGTATGTGAGGGATTGAAGCCAGGTTTTGTTAACTCCGTGAAGATAACTGTACCTAGTGTAATTGTATCCGTAGCTTTAAGTGCACTTAATGGATATGCATTAGCCTTTTGGCGTTTTAGGGGAGCATACTTCTTTTTTGGCCTATGTATGTTTGGTGCATTTATTCCTTATCAAGTAATGGTGTACCCACTTTTAAAAATAGAAGATTTCTTAGGTATTTATTCTTCTTTACCAGGCATCATACTTGTTCATACTATTTTTGGTATGCCAATACTAACACTTATCTTCAGAAATTTTTACGCGAGTCTTCCAATAGATCTATTTAAAGCTGCCAGAATAGATGGTGGTAATTTTATAAAAATATTTTTTTATGTAATAATTCCAATGTCTACTCCTATAACTATCGTAGCTGTCATTCTTCAAGTTACAGGAATTTGGAATGATTTTCTTCTAGGATTAGTTTTTGCAGGAAGAGACAACCAACCAATGACAGTTCAATTAAATAATATTGTGCAAGTAGATTATGGTGTTGCCGAGTACAACGTAGATATGTCAGCAACAATATTAACTTCTCTAGTTCCTCTTTTTGTATACTTTATTTCTGGAAGATGGTTTGTGCGTGGAATAGCAGCTGGGGCAATAAAGGGATGAGTATGAAAAATAGTGTTGAAGTAAAAAATATATCGTTCAGTTATGGAAAAACTGAAATATTAAATGATTTAAGTCTAGATATTAAAGAGGGAGAATTCATGGTTTTGCTTGGCCCTTCAGGTTGTGGAAAGACTACTTTATTAAACTGTATAGCCGGTCTTTTGGATTTAACGGATGGACAGATTTGGATTGAAGAAGATAACGTTACATGGAAAGAACCAAAAGATAGACATATAGGAATGGTATTCCAATCTTACGCATTGTACCCAAGTATGACTGTTGAGAAAAATTTATCATTTGGGTTAAGAATGATGGGTACGGCAAAAGATTTAATTAATGAAAAAATTAAAAATGCTGCAACTCTACTACAAATAAATGAATTACTTAAAAGAAAACCCTCTCAACTCTCTGGAGGCCAAAGACAGCGTGTAGCCATTGGTAGAGCTTTGGTTAGAGATGCAAAAGTTTTTTTATTTGACGAACCTTTAAGTAATCTTGATGCAAAATTAAGAGCTGAACTACGCTATGAAATTAAAAAACTTCATAGAGATTTATCAAATACTATGATTTACGTTACTCATGATCAAATAGAAGCTATGACGCTTGCGGACCGTATATCTGTTATGAAAGATGGATTAATACAGCAATTAGATACACCTAAACAAATTTACAACAAACCAGCTAATTTATTTGTGGCTGGTTTTATTGGATCTCCAAGCATGAATTTTTTAAATGCCAAATTTGAAAAATCAAATCAAAATATAATTGTTGGGAATAAACAAATTGATATTTCTAAATATGAAAACATAAATAAATTGATTAATGATCAACAGGTTGTTTTTGGAATAAGACCTGAAAATATAAACATAGAAAAAAATGAAAATTCTATTCAATGTAAAGTTGAATTAGTGGAACCTATGGGGGCAGATACTCTTGTGTGGACTAGTGTTGAAAGTAACCCGATATCTATTAGGCTAGAAGGAAGTTCAAATTTTAATTTAAATGATGAAATAAACATTTCATTTGATATAAATAAATCTTCAATATTTGATAGTAAAACTGAGGAGAGAATTTAATGAACAGAAATCAAGTAACAATGCAGTTGTACACAACAAGAAAATTTCAACCTTACGAGCCAATATTTAAATTCCTATCTGAGTCTGGAATTAAAAATATTGAATTATTTGATTTAGATAAAATTGATTTAGATAATTTTAAATCAATGATGGAAGAAAATAGTATTTCTATAAAATCTTCTCACATAAGTTTTCAAGCAATTACAAATACAGAAGAAACAATTAGTAGGATGAAATATCTAAATATTAAGCATGCGATAGTACCTTCTGTGCCTGAAAAATTTAGTAAAGATTTTGCTTCAAATTTTGATCTTGATGAAGACACTTGGAATAACTTTGGTAAAGATCTCTCATCATATGTACAAACGTATGAAGATAATGGTCTAACTCTTGGTTATCATAATCATTCATTTGAATTTAGACCTCTTCCTAGTGGTAAGCTTCCAATAGAATGTATGATGGATCACAATGAAAATCTAAAAATGGAACTTGATCTTGGATGGGCAGTTGCTGGAAAAGCAGATCCACTTGATTGGATAGAAAAATATAAAAATAAAATTATTGGCTGTCACTTGAAAGATTTTTTTGATGAAACAAAAAATCTTTTAGACCATAGTGAACAATCTGCTGTAGGAGAAGGTTTCATAGATTGGCCAAAGCTTCTTGCAGAAGTTAAAAAAACACCATGTGAAGTTTTTGTACTAGAACACGATGATCCAAAAGATTATAAAGAATATACAACCAAATCTTTAGAATATTTAGAAACAATTTAATGAATATTGGTATTGTTGGCTGTGGAAATATTTCTGAAACTTATTTTGAGTGTCAAAAAATATTTAATAATTTTAAAATAGTTGCTTGTGCCGATATTAATAATGAAGCTGCATCTAATGCTGCATCTAAATATAATGTTAAGTCTCTATCAGTTGAGGAAATTGTAGAAAGTAAGGAAATTGATTTAATCATTAATTTAACAATTCCCTCAGCTCATAAAGAAATTATTACAAAATCACTACATAATGGAAAACACTGTTTTAGTGAAAAGCCTTTAGCGATGAATTTTCAAGAAGGATTAGAAATACAAAAATTAGCAGATGAAAAGGGTTTATATGTTGGATGTGCACCAGATACTTTTTTAGGAGCTGCAGGCCAAAAAGCTAGAAAATTAATTGAAGACAATAAGATTGGCAAAATTGTTCTTGGTACATTTAATTTAATGTCTCATGGTATGGAGCATTGGCATCCTAATCCAGATTTTTTCTTTAAACCTGGTGCTGGACCAGTTTTTGATGTTGGTGTTTATTATATAACGCAATTAGTTAACTTAATTGGACCAGTTAAACAAATAGATGCAATCAGTGGAACTGCTACCAATGAAAGAACAATAACTAGCCAACCAAGATATGGAGATAAAATTAAAGTTGAAACACCAACAACCCTTATGGGCTCTTTAGAGTTTCAAAATGGAGCAAAAGTTCAGTTTTTTTGTACTTGGGATGTGTGGAAAAACAATCATTCAACTATTGAAATCTATGGACTTGATGGCTCAATGATAGTCCCTGATCCAAATTTTTTTAGTGGTGATTTATTAATATCCCAAAGAGATAGCGAATGGGAAACTATTAATAATGATGAGATGTTACTGGGTATTCCTAATAAAAGTGATGGAGAGGGTAACAAAAAAGCAAACTATAGAGGAATAGGTCTTTCAGAAATGATTGATTCAATATCTAATAAGCGTAAAGCAAGATGCTCTCTTGAATTATCTCTTCATGTACTGGAGATTATGGATGGAATTTTAAAATCAGCAGAAGAAAACAAATCTTATCTATTAACTACTATGCCTAATCAACCTGAAATATTAACAGAAGAAGAAATAAAAGGTTTAAAAATTTAAATTTTAGAAATTTAAAAAATGTTATTCAGTAATTTTTAAATAACTTTCCCGATTTTGATCAAATAAAACTTCATTAAATGTTGAAAGATCATAATCAACTTTTTTTAGCATAGAATTAAATTCTGATCTTTTTGTTACTACTAAAGAAATATCTGCAACAATTAAATCAATAATATAAAATCGATCTTTTGATTCTTTTACTCGCCATGTTACAACAACTGATCCAGTATCTGAAAAAATCTCCATATCAATTAAAGTAACTTGGTTTTTGTTGTCATATTTTGATTTAGTTAAATCATATGTTTGATCTGAATAACCTTGCATCATTGAAGCTATATTTAGAGCTAAATGGCGTTTAAAATTATCAATGTAGATTTTTTTTGTATTTTTATCGGATTTTTTCCAAGCTTCTCCTGCAACAAATTTAGCAATACCAGTCCCAGCAAAATTATCATTAATTGTTTTTTCAATTAAAAGAAATCTATTTTCATTTGATAGATTTTGATTTTTATAAGCTTCAAGAATAATGTCTATTTCTCTTTTAAGCCATTCTGAGGTTTCATCAGAATATAGGTTTTTTGAAATAAAAATTATAAAAAAAATAATAATAAATTTAAACTTCATTATTCAAATTCAATACTAATAAGAGGTAGAGGTGTTAATTCAGAGTCATCCACATTGTTAATTGCTGCCTTACGGTTTTGATAGTAAGAGCTTCTTACTGCAGCATAATAATCAACAGAATTATCCCTTAATGCATTAACTTCATCAATAATTTGTGATCTTGTATCAACTGCATTAACTGCTGTTCTCATTGGCACTAACCAAGCTTCCCCTTCATTTACTGCATATGCATTAATTGGATCAGTTAACATAGTTAACACCATACCTGATGTGTCTCTTAGATTCGAGGGTCCAAATAAAGGCAGTACAATATAAAAACCATCTCCAACACCCCAAGTTGCAAGGGTTTGACCATAATCTTCCTCCTTTTCTTCAAGTCCAATTTTTTCAGCTACATCAATTAACCCAAATAAACCTACGGTGCTATTAACTATAAATCTCCCTGATGATTGAACAGCGTTTTCACCCTGTCCTTGTAATAGTTGATTAACAACAACCAAGGGAGCTCTTAAATTGCTTAAAAAATTATTTATTCCACTTTGTAAAGGAGAAGGTAATTTTTTGTAGCCTTTTGCAATTGGCTCTAAAACAATTCTATCAGCTACATTATTAAAACTAAATATAGCTCTATTTACTGGTTCAAAAGGATCATATATTTCATCCTCTATCGTGGTTGTTTCAAAATCCTCTGAGTCAGTGCGTACTTGATCAGCATCACTTGCAATTACTTTATAGGGAAGTAAGCTGAAAAATAGAAAAAATAGAATTATAATTTTTTTACTCATAGACTCATCACTAATATCTAAACTATTATTTAATATAGTTTATAAATTACATTATATATATCTCTAATATAGCAAAAAAATGACAGAAAATTCGCAAAATTATCTTGATTTATTAAATAAAGAGCAAAGAAATGCTGTACAGCAAACTGATGGTTCATTACTCGTTTTAGCCGGGGCTGGTAGTGGAAAAACTAGGGTATTAACCTTCAGAATCTTAAATATATTAATTAAAAAACTAGCTACTCCTAGGCAAATTTTGGCAGTCACTTTTACAAATAAAGCTGCAAGCGAAATGAAGTCACGAATCGGAGATGCATTAAATTTTCCTATAGACAATATGTGGGTAGGAACATTTCACTCTTTATCTCTAAGAATACTAAGACAACATTATGAGGAAGTAGGATTAAGAAAAAATTTTTTAATTATTGATGTAGATGATCAGTTAAAATTGATTAAAAATATTTGTGAGGTAGAAAAAATAGATACAAAAGAAACTTCACCTAAATATTATTTATCAGCAATAGATAATTTAAAAAACAAAGGAATAAGCCCCAATGAATTGAGTGAAAATAAATATCGTAAAAATGATAAAGAAATTCGAAAAATCTATAGCATTTATCAGTCTGAACTTCTTCGATTAAATAGTGTTGATTTTGGTGACTTAATTTTATTTTGTATAAAAATTTTTCAAAAAAATAATAATGTATTATCAAAATATCAAAACATTTTTAAATATATTCATGTAGATGAATATCAAGATATTAATCCGGTACAGCAACAATGGATTCATTTTTTATATAAAGGAAATAAAAATATATGTTGTGTTGGTGATGATGATCAATCAATATACTCTTGGAGAGGTGCTGATGTTACTAATTTACTAAATTTTGAAAAAAATTTTGAGAATGTAACAATTGTAAGATTAGAACAAAATTATCGATCTACAAGAAATATATTAACTTGTGCATCAACTCTTATTTCTAAAAATAAAGGAAGATATGGAAAAGAATTGTGGAGTAAAAATCAGATTGGTGAAAAAATTACAATTAATGGATTTTGGGAAACAAAAGAGGAGTCTGTATTCGTAACAGACAAAATAGAAAATATAATAAAAGACAAAATAAACTTGAGTGAAATCTCTATATTATTTCGAGTTGCTGCGCATACTAGATCATTTGAAGAAAGATTAATCAATCTTGGATTACCTTATAAAATTATTGGAGGATTACGATTTTATGAAAGAAAAGAAATTAAAGATATTATTGCGTATTTAAGATTAACAAATAATTTATCTGATGATTTAGCTTTTGAAAGAATTATTAATGTACCTAAAAGAGGAATAGGGAAATCAACAGTTAGCAAAATTAGTAACTATGCAAGAATGAATAATATTTCTCTATTTGAATCTGCTCAACAATTGACTTTTAAAAGTAATTCAAAAGCTAAGGGTGAATTATATAATTTTACTGACAACATTTTAAAATGGCAAAAGGTTAAGAAAAAATTTGACCATATTGAATTAGCTAAAGTAATAATAGAAGACTCGGGTTATCTAGATTACTTAAAAAAAGAGGAAGAGAGTTCAAATAAACCAGACAGCCTATCAAGAATAGACAATTTAAATGAATTTATAGAAAGTTTAAAAGAATTTGAAAACATAGAAGGTTTTTTGGAACATGTATCTTTGGTTATGGAAAATATAACAAATACTTCAGAAGAAACACTAACTCTCATGACAATGCATGCAGCTAAAGGATTGGAGTTTGATTATGTATTTTTAGCTGGCTGGGAGGAGGGCGTTTTCCCAAGTCAAAGATCAATAGAGGAATCAGGTAATCAGGGATTAGAAGAAGAGAGAAGGCTGGCCTATGTCGCACTTACGAGAGCAAGAAAAAAAATTTATATTACTTATGTAAATCAAAATAGATATTCTTTTGCATCACATGATTATAATTTACCATCTAGATTTATAAGCGAGCTTCCAGAAGATAAAGTAGAGATAAATGACTCCAAATATATTCAAGATAATAACTTTTTAGATAATTTTTTAGAAACTGATTCATTTAGCGAAGAAATCATAACACCTGGAAGAAGAAGACTATTAGAAAACTCAAAAAAAAATAATATCGATTGGGATTTTAATCAAGATTTCGAATATGATGTCGATATTTCTAAAGGGAAAAATGTTTATCATCAAAAATTTGGTAACGGAAAAATCATCAAATTAGATGGTGATAAAGCTTTAATTGATTTTGAGAATTTTTCTTCAAAAAAAGTATATTTAAAATACTTGAAAATTATAGATTAATTTTTTTAAGGAATTCTTTTTCATTTAAAATTTTAACTCCTAATTGTGTTGCCTTATCTATTTTTGAACCTGCTTTTTCTCCAGCAATAAGAAAATCTGTTTTTTTACTAATACTAGATAATATTTTTGCTCCTTTAGTTTTTGCTAAGTACTTAGCTTCATCTCTTGATAATTCAGATAAAGTACCTGTAAAAACTAAATGTTTATTTGAAAAAAAATTATCTATTGTTTCATTTTCTATAAATATAATATTTAAATGTTTTTTTAAATTTTTAATAGTTTCCTTATTTATTTCTTTAGAAAAAAAATCTATGATTGAAGATATTGCCTTAGGTCCTAAACCATCAATATTTTCTAAAACGCTTATACTACTTGAAGATGAAATCAATACATCTAGGTCTTTAAATTCGTTTGCTAAAATTTCAGCATTTACTTCTCCAATAAATCTAATTCCAAGAGAATAAATAAATTTATCGAATGATATTTTTTTAGAATTATTAATAGAATTAATTAAATTAGAAAAAGATAATTCACCCCAGCCATCTAATTCAACTATTTCTGATCTAAATTTTTCAAGATTAAATATATCTTCTACCTTATTTATATATTTTAGATTAAATAATTGTTTGACTTGTTTTTCACCAAATCCATCTATGTTTAAACTTTTTTTACTAATAAAATGAATTATCCTTCCTATTTTTTGAGAACTACAACCATATGTATTTGAACATCTTAGTATTGCTTCATCTTTTTCTTTCAAAACATTACTCTTACAGATAGGGCAATTCCTAGGAGGTTTTATCTTAGTATTAAATTTACCATTTTTTTTCACTAATCTAGTAACATACGGAATCACATCTCCTGCTCTTTCAATTTCAACGCGATCCAAAACATTTATATTTTTTTTATTTATTTCATCAAAATTATGTAAAGAAGCATTGGATATAATCACGCCACCTAAATTAACTGGTTGTAATCTAGCTACAGGGGTAATAGCACCAGTTCGCCCAACTTGGTAATCTATAGATTGAATTATAGTATTAGCTTTTTCAGCAGAAAACTTTATAGCAATTGCCCATCTTGGATTTTTTCCTACATAACCTAATCTTTCTTGAAGTTTAAAACTATTTATTTTTACGACTAATCCATCAATATCATAATCAATAGCTGAGCGGTTTTGATCTATTTGATTATAAAATTTTATAATTTCTTCAACTGATTGACATTTTTTACTTAAATTATTTGGAGCAATGTTCCAATTCTTAAGTTGATCATAATAATTCTCAATTTTATCAAAATTATATGAACATTTACCAATACCGTGAGGTATAAATTTAAGTGGTCTACTATGACTAATAGAAATATCAAGTTGTCTTAGGCTACCAGCTGCGGCATTCCTTGGATTTGCAAATTTAGATTTATTATTTAATTCAGAGTTAAGTTTTTCAAAATCACTCTTATTTAAATATACCTCTCCTCTAATTTCAATGAATTCAGGAAAATCTTTTTTTAATTTAGATGGGATATTTTTAATATTTAATATATTTTCAGTAACATCTTCTCCTATAAATCCATCTCCTCTTGTGCCAGCAGAAATTAAATTACCATTTTTATAGACAAGATTTAAAGATAACCCATCAATTTTCGGTTCACAGATATATTGAAAATCATCATCATTATCTAAATTTAAAAATTTTACTGAACGTTTTATAAAATCTTTTATATCATTATCATCAAAAGCATTTGCGAGTGAAAACATTTGTGAATCATGCTGTATTTTTGTAAAATTATTTTTTATTTTACTTCCATAAATTCTATTAGGGCTATCCTTTAATATTAATGTTGGATATTTTTTTTCTAAAACATCATTTTCTTTAACTAGCTTGTCAAATTCCTGATCAGATATTTTAGGTTTATCTAATGTATGATAATTATAATTATGTTTTTTGATTAGATCTGCAAGTTCTTTTAATCTATTTTTTATTTCTTCTTCTCTATCCATTAAAAAAATTTCTAACTTTTTTTAAAAATGTTTCTTCACCATCTATTTGTTCAACTAAATTATAACTATATTTATACCATTTAGAATTTGGATAATTATATCCTAAAAGTGCAGCAGTATTATAGCTTTCTTCATACATACCCATTTCATAGTAAGCTTCCACCATTCTGTGTAATGCTTCAGGTGTAAATTTTGTAATAGAAAATTCATCAACAACAACTTTAAATCTATTTAATGCTGCGATATATTTTTTATTATTTAAGTAAAATCTACCTATATCCATATGTTTTGCTGCTATGTTAGATTTAACTAAAATAATTTTTTGCCTACTATCTTTGGCATATTTACTTTCAGGAAATCTTTTTATAACTTGATTAAAAGAGTTAAGCGCCAAATTATTATAATATCCATCTAATGCTTCGTTTTGAAGTTGTTCATAGTTACACATCGCAATCATATAATAAACATAATCTAACTCTTTATGAGATGGGTATTTATTAATTATTTTTTTGTAATTTAAAATTGCAGTATCATAATCCATTTGAACATAATTTATAAAGGCAATCATTATTTCTGATTGAATTGCCTCATTAGATAAAGGAAATAGCTTCTTTATTTCAGTGAACTGATTTTTCGAAAGTTCAAAATTTTGTTGATCAAAATTAAATTTAGCTAATTTGTAGAGATTTTCTGGATCAACTAATTGACTATTATTTTTACTATTATTTGACTCAATATTGTTATTTGAGCAACAAATGCAAGTATACAATAACATTAGACAGATAAATTTTTTTATCATAGTTTAGTTATATATTTAAATTTTAAAATTTGAATGAAATATATAAACAAATACAAATCTCCAAATTATAATTCTAGAAACAGCTCTAAAATAAAGCTCATAATAATTCATTATACTGCCTTGAAAAATACAACAGATGGTATCTCGTATTTATGTAACAAGGTAAATAAAGTGAGTTCACACTATTTTATTTCACAAGACGGTACAGTATACTCTTTGGTAGATGATAAATTTAGAGCATGGCATGCTGGTCAAAGTTACTGGGAAGGTAGAACAGATATTAATTCAATTTCAATAGGTATAGAGCTTGATTACAGTCCATATGGAAAAAATAATAAATATTCAAAGAAAATGATTTCTTCATTAAAAAAACTTTTGATTAAAATTCAAAAAAAATATGAAATTAGTAAAAATCATATTTTAGCACATTCTGATGTAGCACCTTTTAGAAAAAAAGATCCTGGTAAACATTTTCCTTGGAAATTACTTTATTCTTCAAATATTATCTTAAAATTTGATAAAATAAGAAAGACTGACAAACACATTATCGAAAAATGGTTTGATTATTATAATTTCAATTCAAAAAAAAAGATAATAATTTTCATTTTATCAATTATCGGATATGATACACGTCATGTTCATGAAAATCCTCTACTATATAATAAACTTATAAATGCTTATAAAATCAGATATTTGAATAAAGAAGATAAAAAAAGTAATAAATTAATATACAATACTTTAATTGTTCATTTAATAAATTTTTTGTTGACGAAAAATTAAATAAATCTAATACAAACTTTGATGGTGCGATGATCGCTTGAGTAATCAAGAGGAAAGTCCGGGCTCCACTGGGAAAGAAACCAGGTAACACCTGGCAAGTGAAAGCTTAGGGAAAGTGCAACAGAAAAAATACCGCCTGAAAGGGTAAGGGTGAAATGGTAGGGTAAGAGCCTACCGCTTTTTTGGTAACAAAAATGGCTTGGCAAACCCTTTCTGGAGCAAGGTCAAATAGGAATGGCAATCAGTTCCAGCTGAGCTGTTCGGGTAGACTGCTTGAAACAAATGGTGACATTTGTTCTAGATTAATGATCATCAATTTTTTATAAAATTACAGAACCCGGCTTATGCACCATCTCTAAATTTATTGAGAACATACAAAGAACATTTGCTATAAATTCATATACCCATTGACGCCCATATAATCCCATGATAACCCATATTATATGGATCTTTTTGTATCTAAATATATTAATAAAATAGACAAAAAAGGAAGAGTTTCTTTACCCTCTAGCTTTAGAAATGTTCTTCCTAAAGCTAATAGAAATGAAATTATTTTATACAAATCTATCAAAACATCTTCTATTGAAGGTTGTGGTGTTGGAAGATTAGAAGAAATAGCAAAAAGAATTAACAATTTAGATTTTTTTTCCGAAGATTATGATGATTTTTCAACGTCAATATTTTCGGAAATAATTACAACTAATATTGATAAAGAAGGAAGGTTTTTAATACCTGAAGAATTAAAATTATATGCAGGAATAAAAACAGAGGTAGCTTTTTTTGGTCAAGGACATTTTTTTCAGATTTGGGAACCTAAACAAGGTTTAAAAAATACTGAAGATTCAAGAAGACGTCTTTTAAAAGAAAAAAAATCATTACGAATGATGTTAACAAAACAAAAATAATATGGAAAATTTACATAATTCAGTAATGATTAATGAAATAATATCATTTCTACCATTAAAAAAATCAATAAATGTAATAGATGCAACTTTTGGTGGTGGTGGCTATTCAAAAACTATTCTAGAAAAATTTAATGTAAATCAGTTTTTAGCAATAGATAGGGATCCAATTTCAAAAATATTTGCAAAAGAAATAGAGGCTAAATTTTCAAATTTTATTCTAATAAATGATAAATTTAGTAATATTGAAGAAATAGTAAATAATATAAAGTTTAAAGACAAAAAATTTGACATAATTCTTTTTGATATAGGCACAAGCTCAAATCAAATAGATAATGCGCAAAGAGGTTTTTCATTCAACAAATCTGGACCACTTGATATGCGAATGGGTGCTTCAGATAAAAAAGCTTATGATATAATTAATAATTATGAAGAAAAAAATTTAGCTGACATTATTTATCAATATGGAGAAGAACGATACTCAAGAGTTATTGCAAAAGAAATAGTAAAAAACAGAAAAATAAAATTTATAAGTGATACTATAGAATTATCAAACATTATTAAAAAATGTTTACCAAAAAAAAATCAATTAAAAAACAAGATCCATCCAGCTACAAAAACATTTCAGGCAATTAGAATTTATGTAAATGATGAGTTAAATGAACTAAAGACGAGTTTAGAAAAAACTTTAAAAATTTTAAATAAAGATGGTTTGATTTTAGTAGTTTCTTTCCAAAGTCTAGAAGATAGAATTGTGAAAGATTTTTTTAACCACAATAGTGGTAAACGATGGCGTTCCTCCCGCCACTACCCGGAGTTACCTGATAAACTGGCAACTCAACTTAAAATAATCACCAAAAAACCAATATTGCCGTCAGCTTCTGAGATTTTAGAAAATCCCAGATCTAGATCAGCAAAACTTCGGGTAGCTCAGAAAATTTAATAATGAAGTATACAAAATCAATTATATTCTTTTTAATTCTTAATTTAATACTGGTTTTTTCAATGATTTTTATTGCCAACAATACAAGAGAAATCGAAAAAAATAATGTTTATTTGAAAATGAAAATTTCTAAGATTTCAGAAAACTTAAAAATCAATAAAATTGAATTAGCTACTCATCAAAATAGTTCATATTTAAAAGCACTATGGGAAATGTATTTTTATGAAATACAAAATAATAATGTTCCTCTTATAGTAAAATTGAAAGAACTTTCAAATCAAGACAAAAATATCAAGCTTGTTAGTTCAAATAATTAATTAATGTTAAATAAACTAAATTTATTTGATAGTGACTCTTTAAAATTACTTCATAGAAGAGTATTTTTTTCAATTACAATTTTTATCTTTGTCTATTTTATTTCTATTTATAGAATCTCATCAATTATGCTCTTTCCTGATCTAGATGATGATACTACTAATTATGTAACAAAAGATATCAGAGGAAGTATTTATGATAGGAATGGAAATATAATTGCCAGTTCAATTCAAAGTATCTCCTTATCAATTAATCCTAATAAGATAAAAAATAAAAAAGAACTTGCTAATAAATTGGGATTAATTCTTGATTTAGATATAAAAAAAATAGAAAAAAAATTATTATCTACAAGCAAATTTGTTTGGATAAAAAGAAATATAACTCCAATTGAACATCAAGAAATAATTAATCTAGGTGAAATAAATATTAAAGCACATAAGGAATTTAAAAGATTATATCCTTATAAAAATACGTTGTCACATATTCTTGGATATGTAGATATTGATCAAATTGGACGGAGTGGAATTGAAAGGTATTTTGAAAATGATCTTTCAAAATCACAAAATATAATTATTAGTATTGATACTAATCTACAGCAGCTGGTTAGAGAAAATCTCCTTAAAACAATAAATAATTATAAAGCTGAATCCGGTTTAGCTATAGTTATGGAAATTCCTAGCGGTCAAATTTTATCATCAGTTAGCTTACCTGATTATAATCCTGAGGATAAATCTTCATATAATAACAATAATTTAACGAATAGAGTTTTTCAGTCTAATTATGAAATGGGATCAACTTTCAAACCAATAACTGCAACTATTGGATTTGATTTGGATATTTTAGATCCTCAAATGACTTTTGATGTTACAAAAAAATATTTAAACATTAGTGATCATGATAAATACAAAGATAACGGTATTTATGATGTTGAAAAAATAATTGTTGAGTCATCAAATATTGGTACTGCTCAGATTGCTACTCTGATTGGAAAAAAAAATCAAAAAGAATTTTTTGAAAAAATAGGTTTCAATAAAAAAATAAATATAGAAAATAAAGAAAGTTCAGCTCCCTTAGGAAACAAAAATAATTGGGGTAAGTTAGAAACAGCAACTATAGGATTTGGTCATGGATTTGCAATTACGCCTCTTCATTTAGTTAAAGCTTATGCTTCATTAGCGAATAATGGGAATGAGGTTTTTCCTACTCTTCAATTAAACAAACAATTTGAACAAAAACAAATTTTTAATAATAAAGAATCTTCTAAATTCTTTATCGATTTATTAAATTCTGTTGTTCTCAAAACTGAATACACTGGTCCCAGAGTAAAAGTAGATGGTTATTCTGTAGGAGGTAAAACGGGAACATCAGAATTACTAAATCCAAATGGTGGATATTACAAGGATAGAAACTTAACATCCTTTATTGGAATATTCCCAATAAATAATCCACAATATGTAATTTATACTGCTATTGAATATCCAAAAAAGGAAACAGGTACTAATGAAAGAATGACTGGAGCAAGAGTAAATGCACCCTTGGTAAAAGACATAATTATTAATATTATAAGCCTCTTTAATATTTCAAAAGACAAAAACGATGATCTTCTAAAAGTAGACACAAATTTTTTATATAGAAAATTAAATGCTACTGTCTAATTTATCAAAAGTTATAAGTGTAAAAAAAACATATAACTTTAATAAAAATAAATATTTTTCTGCAATTACCTCAAATTCAAAATTAACTAATAACAAAACGTTGTTTGTTTATGACAAAAATAAAAGTGTAAAAAAGGTTTATTTAGATGAAGCACTTAAGAATAAAACCCCTGCTATAATTTCTAATAAATATATTAATAACTTAAAAATTACTCAATTTGTTGTATCTAATATTAATTTTGAGACCTATTCATTATTAAATAAGCTTCATAATTTTCCCTTTAAAACGATAGCAGTTACGGGGACAAATGGGAAGACATCAGTTGTTTGGTATATTTCAAAAATTCTTAATTCACTAAAATATAATAATACAACAGTTGGTACTTTAGGTCATTTTAAAAACGGGAAAAAGATAAATGATATAAATTTAACAACTCCTGCATATGAGGAATTATTTAAATATGGATGTTCGAAAAAAAGAGAAAAAAATATTTACATTTTTGAAGCTTCAAGTCATGCTTTAGAACAAAATAGGTTAAGAAACTATCCCATAAATATTGCAGCTTTAACAAATATTTCCAAAGATCATCTTGATTATCATAAAACATTCTCAAATTATAAAAAATCAAAAATTAAACTTTTTACTAATCATTTAGAAAATAAAGGATTTGCTATAATTAATTCAAGATTAAAAAACTTATCAGAATTAAAAAAAAAATTGATAAAAAAAGATGTCCAATTAAAATATTTTGGAAATAAAAGTTTTAAATTGTTAAAGATTAAAGATGTTGTATATTTGAATATCAACGATAAAAAATATAAATTAGAAAATATAAAAGTTAAAACAAATATAGAATTTGAGAATTTAGAATGTGCAATTACTTGTTGTTTAGCACTCAATATTAGTCAAAATAAAATTATAAAAGTACTATCAAAAGTTACTAATCCCGCAGGTCGTTTAGAAACAATTGACTATAAGAAAAAAAATTCAAAAATTATTATTGATTATGCACATACACCAGATGCATTAAAAAAAATATTAATTGCTTATAAAATAAAAAAAATAAAACCAGCAATTTTATTTGGTTGTGGGGGCGATAGAGATAAAAGTAAGCGAAAATCTATGGCATTAATTGCAAATAAATATGCAGGTAAAATTTATATAACGGATGATAATCCTAGAAATGAAAATCCATCAAAAATAAGGAAAAATATTTTAAAGTATTGCTCAAGAGCTATTGAAATATCTGACAGAAAAAAAGCAATTAAAGTAGCTATTAAAGAATTAAGAATGAATGAAATTTTAATAGTAGCTGGTAAAGGACATGAAAAATTTCAAGTTTTAAAAAATAAAACAATTAAGTTTGATGATTTTACAGTTGTAAAACAATCACTAGATTAATGAGCGAATTAAATAAATTAGAGCAATATATAATATCTAAAAAAGATAAAATTCAAATATCAAGTAAAGATATTAAAGTTGGTGATATATTCCTTGCTTTAAAAGGTAAAAGATTTCATGGAAACAAATTCATAAGTGAAGCAATTAATAAAGGTGCAAGATTTTGTATAACTGATAAGAAAAATTTTAAAGAAAATAAAAAAATTATACATGTAAAAAATATTTATAAATATCTTTCAGAAATAGCAAAAAGAAAACGAGATTTATATAAAGGTAAAGTAATAGGTATTACTGGCAGTGCTGGTAAAACAACTTTAAAAGAAAGTTTAGCATTTTTTTTAAAAAAAGATCATACCATTTCTTTCTCAAAGAAAAGTTATAATAATCAGTTAGGTGTATTAATATCTTTACTAAATTTAAACTTAAAGTCTAACTTTGCAATTTTTGAAATTGGAACAAATAATTTTGGTGAGATAAAATTTCTAAGTAATATAGTTAGACCATCAGATATATTTATTACAAATATACAATCTACGCATCTTGAAAATTTTCAAACTAAAAATAATATTGCTAGAGAAAAAGCTGATATATTTATTTCAAAATATAATAATAATAGACAAAACCTATATCTAAATGTTTCATCTAAATCTGAAAATATTTTAATTACAAAGGCAAAACAAGAAAAAAATCTTAAAATAATTCGTATTGATAATTCTTCAAAAAAATATTTTATTAAAAACATATCTCCTATTAAAAAATTATATAAAGTTACTTTATCAATTAATAAAAAACAAATTAACATTATTACTGATTTAGTTGTAATGCATAGATTAAATAACTTATTATTTTGTCTTGCATTTTATAATGAAAATTCTCTAAATATTAAATCAGTTGTTAATCGTTTCAAGTTTTTAAAACCAGTTGAAGGCAGGGGATTAGTTCATAAAATTTCTTTAAATAAGAAAAAAATAAATATTATTGATGAATCTTATAATGCTAATCCAGATACAATGATGCAAAGTATACAAAACTTAAAAAATATAAAAATAAATAATAATAAAAAAATAATAATACTTGGAACAATGAATGAATTAGGGAATAATTCTTATAAAATTCATTATAAATTACTAAAACAATTAGATGACACTATTTTTAAATTTGTAATTTTATGTGGCGAATTCTTTGAATTATCTATAAAAAAATTTTTTAATCCAAATAATGAATTTATCTATTTTAAAAATACGAATAAAATCATGCAATTTTTAGAAGAGAATGTGCATAATAATGACATTATTTTAATTAAATGTTCTAATTCAACAAAAATAAATGAGTTTGCAAAAACATTATTAAAGCAGGTATCGATTTGATTAAATATTTGGCCTATGAATACCAATCTTTATTTAGCTTTCTAAATATCTTTAGTTATATAACATTTAGAGCTGGAGCCTCTATTCTTACTGGATTATTTTTTTCTCTCATATTTGGAAATTATATTATTAATAAATTATCTAATATTCAACCAATTGGTCAGCCAATAAGAGATGATGGTCCAGAGTCACATATAATAGCTAAAAAAGGCACTCCCACAATGGGTGGATTATTGATTATTCTAAGTGTTTTAATCTCAACCATTATTTGGGCTGATTTACAAAATATTTTTATATGGATTTTACTTTTAACTATTATTATTTTTGGATCTATTGGTTTTGCTGATGATTACAAAAAAATAAAATCAAATACAAGTGATGGCATTTCATCAAAAATAAGAATTTTATTTCAAATTATTTTTTCATTTCTTATTACATACTTAATTCTTATCAATTTAGATCCAAGTATAAGCAAATCTATGACATTTCCTTTCTTTAAAAATTTAATTATAGATTTTGGAATATTTTATTTTCTCATTTCTATATTTATAATTATTGGATCGGCTAATGCAGTAAATCTAACTGATGGACTTGATGGTTTAGCAATTGTCCCTGTAATGATAGTTGCTATATCTTTTGCTTTCATAGCTTATATTTCAGGCAATATTGTTTTTTCTAATTATTTACTTATTCAATATATTCCTGGGACTGGTGAATTATCAGTTTTTTGTGGTTCTTTAATTGGAGCTGCTTTAGGTTTTCTATGGTTTAACGCGCCACCCGCTAAAGTTTTTATGGGTGACACAGGATCATTAGCATTGGGGGGCTCTTTAGGCTCAATAGCAATAATATGTAAACATGAAATTCTTCTTGCAATAATAGGAGGTTTATTTGTTTTAGAAACATTATCTGTAGTAATCCAAGTATTCATTTTTAAAATGACAGGAAAAAGAGTTTTCTTAATGGCTCCACTACATCATCATTTTGAAAAAAAAGGATGGCCTGAGTCAACAATAGTTATTCGTTTTTGGATAATTACCATTGTATTAGCTTTGATAGGTCTTGCAACCTTAAGAATTCGATAATGTATTTAATTTATGGAATTCAAAAATCTGGACTTTCTATATTAAACTATTTTGAAAATAAAAAAATAAAATTTAAGATGTGGGATGATAATCCAATAGTAAGAAAAGCTATAAAAAAAAAATATAATAAAGATTATTTTTTTAATATTAAAAAAGATAATTTGAATGATTTTGAAAAAATTTTTGTTAGCCCAGGAATATCTTTAAGACAAAAAAAATTTCAAAAAAAAAATATATCTAAAAAGGTAAATAGAGACTTAAATCTATATATTTCAAATTTAACAAATCAAAAGATTGTAGCTATTACTGGAACAAATGGGAAATCCACAACAACTAAATTAATAGGAGATATTTTAAAAAAAAATAATATTAAAACATTTGTCGGCGGCAATATTGGAGAATCATTATGTAATGCTTTTCTTTTGAAAAAAAAATATAAAGTTCATATTATCGAATTAAGTTCCTTTCAATTAGAAACTGTTAAGTCACTTGATAGTAGAATATCAGTAATAACAAATTTATCTGGCGATCATTTAGATAGGTACAAAGGTATTGGTGATTATATAAATCAGAAAAAAAATATTATTTCTAAAAATGGAATTAATTTGTTATCCATTGATGACATTTATTCAAGAAAAATATTTAATCAAAAAAAAATTAAAAATAAAATTAGTTTTTCTTTAGTCGATAAAAAAGCTGATTGTTTCGCTAATAATGATTATATTCTGGACAATTACTTCAAAAAAAACAGAAAATTATTTATAAAAAAAATCTCAAAAGACTTAGAGGGTCATTTTAATATCCAAAATATTTTAATAGCATACATATGTAGCAAAATATTAAAAGTTCCAGAAACTAATTTTCTTAAGGTTATTGAAACATTTAAGGGTCTTCCATTTAGATCATCTACAATATTTACAAATAATAAATTAAAAATAGTAAATAATAGTAAATCTACTAATTTAAATTCAACAATAAATTCAGTTGTAAATTACAATAATATTTACCTAATTTTAGGAGGCATAGCTAAAGAAAAAAATTTTGAAATTCTTCTGAAATATAAAAATAAAATTAGTTGTGTATATACCTATGGAAAATCAGGATCTTTTATTGAAAAAAAATTAAAAAAAGAATTAGTTGTAAAAAGATCGGCAAATTTAAAATCAGTTATCAAAAAAACTCTCATGGATATTAAAAAAAATTCAAATCAATCAACTATATTGTTTGCACCTGCATGTGCCTCTTATGATCAATACAAAAATTTTGAAGAAAGAGGCATACATTTTAATAAATTAATAAAATATTATTTAAATTAATCATGGAATATTTAAAAAATTGGTGGAATTCAATTGATAGAATTAACATAATATTAATATTATCATTGGGTTTTACGGGATTAATACTTTCATTTTCCATAGATGAAAATTTATCCATAAATAGACACTCTATTTTTTTTCTTTTTTCAATTTTCTTACTTATTGTGCTATCAGATTTAGATAGTAAAAATATAAGAAGAATTTCATTATTTTTATTTATAATTTTATTAATAATAATACTGTTAACACTTTTTTTAGATTACGAAGTTAAAGGTGCTAAGAGATGGTTCCAAATATTTAATTTTACACTACAACCTTCAGAGATAATTAAGCCTATTTTTGTGATATTGACGGCATGGTGTATAAGCAAATCTATAGAAGATAAAAAATTTTATCTACCTTTACTGTTTGTTTTTTTCTTCTTGCTTTTATCTTTAATACTTATGCAACCTGATTTGGGAATGACAGTTTTACTGTCGGCAACTTTTTTTTGCCAGTTATTTGTTGCTGGTTTATCAATTTTTTTAGTTATTGTTGCATTTTTATTTATATTAGGAATTTCAATTTTTTCTTATTTTATTTTTGATCATGTTCAATCAAGAATTAATTCATTTCTTGGTGGGTTAGGTGGGACTGATACATACCAAATAGATTTAAGTATTCAAGCTTTCAAAAATGGTGGGTTACTTGGTAAAGGTCCCGGGCAAGGTATTTTAAAAGAAAAAATTCCTGATGCTAACACAGATTTTATTTTTGCTGTAGCCGGAGAAGAATTAGGACTTATCTTTTGTTTAATCATTATTTTTATAATTCTATCTATTATAATAAGAAGCTTATTAAAAGTTCTACAACTTGAAGATCCATATAAAATTATATCAATTAGTGGTCTAATTTGCTCATTTGGATTACAGTGCTCAATTAATATCTTTAGTTCTTTAGGCCTCATACCAACAAAAGGTATGACACTGCCATTTGTAAGTTATGGAGGTTCTTCCATGATATCAATAGCAATTTTATTTGGTTTCTTATTATCTCTTACAAACAAAAAAAATGAAGAATTATGAAAAAAAATTTTTTACTAATTACAGGAGGAACAGGAGGGCATGTTATACCAGCGAAAAATTTTGCTAATTATTTATCTATCAAAAATATAAATTGTACAATTATAACTGACAAAAGAGGCTACAAATACTTTGATAATTATAGTGGAAAAATTTATGTAATTAGTTCGTCAAATTTAAATGAGAATATAATATTAAAAATCTTTGGTATATTTCAAATTTTATTAGGATTAATTCAATCATTTATTATTATATTTTTATTAAAACCATCCCACTCCATTTCTTTTGGAAGTTATGCTTCGTTTTCTCCAATGTTATCATGTATGGTATTTAAACCATTCTATAAAATTAAGCTTTATATACACGAACAAAATTCGATAATAGGCAGAACGAATAAATTTTTTCTGAATTTTACAAATAAATTATTTTTAAATTTTGATATTAAATCTAAAATCAATTCTAAGTTTAAAGATAAAACATTCGTAGTAGGGTCGCCAGAAAATAGTTTAAAAAAAAATTTTTACATAAGCAATAAAAATTCTGAGAGTAAATTTACAATTTTTATTTCTGGAGGAAGCCAAGGATCAGAATTTGTATCAAACTTTGCAACAAATCTAATTAAAATTATAGATAACGAAAAAATTATAAAAGCTAAATTTATATTTCAGTGTTCTAAAAATTTGATAAAAAAACAAGAAGAAAAATTAAAAAATATTAAATCACCAATCATTTTAAAAGATTTTTTTATAAATATAGATGAAATACTAGCTAATGCTAATTTAGCAATATGTAGAGCTGGAGCAGGCACAATTGTTGATTTAATTAACTTTAAACTTCCCTCAATATTAATTCCTTTACCTTCTTCAAAAGACAATCACCAATTTTTAAATGCTAAAATATTAGCTAAACATGACTTAGCTGTAATTGTTGACCAGAATAATTATGATTTAGATAGAGCAAAAAGACATATTTATGAAACATATAGTAATGCAAAAAAATTAGAATCAATGAGTAAAAAATTTGATATGATACAAGTTAAAAACTCTAATACTTTAATTTATAAATTAATAATAAATGAAAATTAACAGTAAAATACATTTTATAGGTATTTCAGGAATAGGAATGTCTGGTATTGCAGAATTGATGTTAGATAAAGGATATTCGATTCAAGGTAGTGATTTATCAGTAAACGACAACACAAAAAGATTAAAGAAAAAAGGTATAAAATTTTTTTTAGGACATAATAAAAAAAATATTAAATATGCCCATACCGTCGTATATTCATCAGCTATAAAAAAAAATAATCCTGAAATAAAAGAGGCATATATTAAAAAAATCCCTGTCCTTTCTCGAGCGGATATGCTTTCAGAATTAATGAAAAATAAAAAATCCATTGCCATAGCCGGATCTCATGGAAAAACTACTACTACTAGTTTAGTTGGAAATATTTTTAATGAAGCAGGTTTAGATCCTACTATTGTTAATGGTGGTATTATAAATTCTTTTTCTAACAATAATCGCTATGGAAAAGGTGAGTGGATGATTGTTGAAGCCGACGAAAGTGATGGTACTTTTTTAAAACTCCCACATCAAATATCAATTATTACAAATTTAGATATTGAACACATGGATTTTTACAAATCAAAGAAAAATTTAATTAATGCTTTTGAAAAATTTATAAATTTACTTCCATTTTATGGAACCACAATAATGTGTTATGATGATAAGAACCTTAAATTACTAATTAATAAAATAAAAACTAGGAATATTTTAACTTATTCAATAAAAAATAAAAAAGCAGATGTATTAATCTTTGACATTATACAACACAAACTAAAAACTTCCTTCAAATTAAAAATTAATAATAAAATTACTCATTCTTCCAATTATAAATTTACTATCAATGCAATTGGCAATCACAATATTTTAAATGCAACTGCGAGTATTGTTGCAGCCAAACTAAATGGAATAAAAAATAAAGATATTAATAACGCATTGACTAAGTATGTAGGTGTAAAAAGAAGATTCTCATTTTTAGGAAAAAAAAATATGGCCTATGTGTACGATGATTATGCACATCATCCAACAGAAATTGCAGCTACATTAAGCGCAGCTAAAAGTCTAAAAAATAAAGTAATAGTTGTTTTTCAGCCACACAGATACACCAGAACTAAAATACTAATTAGAGAATTTATAAATGTTTTATCTAAAGTTGATTATTTATTTTTGTTAGAAACCTATTCAGCTGGAGAGAAGATTATCAAGGGCGCAACTTCAAAAGATGTATTTTCTAAAATATTAAAAAAAAATAAAAATACTACTTATATAAAGAATATAAGTGATTTAAATAAATTAATGAAACCTCATACAATGAACCAAAATACTATAGTTTTTATGGGTGCGGGTTCAATATCAAGTATTGCAAAAAAATATTTGAATAACTAATGTCAAAAAAAATTATAGAATTAGGTGATAAACTTAAAAGTAAATTTTACTCAGATTATAATGCTGGTAAACATACTTGGTTCAGAACAGGCGGTAATGCAAAAATATTTGCTATAGTTGAAGACAATTTAGAGTTAGAAATTATATTAAATGAAATAAATAATGAAAATTTTTACATAATAGGTTCAGGTTCAAATCTTTTAATTAGAGATAATGGTTATAATGGAACTCTTATAAAATTAGGCAAAGGTTTTAATACTATTAATATTAATAATAACAAACTTGAAGTTGGTGCTAGTATTCTAGATATTAATTTATCAAATTATGCATTTAGACAAAATATAGAGGGTTTTGAATTTTACAGTGGTATTCCAGGGTCAATAGGTGGAGCAGTTAAAATGAATGCTGGTTGTTATGGTTCTGAAACTGTAGATGTGTTAAATAGTATAGAAATTTGCGATAATTTTGGTCAAAGAAAAACAATTACAAAAGATAAATTAAATTTAAAATATAGATCTTCAAACATAAATAATACAGACATAGTTACAAAAGCTATTTTTAATTTTAATTATGGAGATCAAAATTTAATCAAAGAAAAGATTAACGAAATAAAGAATAAACGTTTAGAGTCTCAGCCAATTAAACATAAAACTTCTGGTAGCACTTTCAAAAATCCTAAAAATCTTCATGCGGCAAAACTAATTGAGGAGGCAGGATGTAAAGGTACCAATTATGGAGATGCATATGTGAGTGAGCAACATGCAAATTTTTTAATAAATAGGGGAAGAGCTTCAGCAACAGATATAGAAAACTTAGGTAAACGTATTGTTGAAAAAGTATATGCCAAATTTAATGTAAAATTGGAATGGGAGGTAAAGATAATAGGTGAGTATTAAAAAAATTTTAATTTTAGAAGGTGGTAATAATGAAGAACATAAGGTATCTTTAGTAACCTCTAGAGAAATTCAAAAAATTCTTATTCAAAATAAATTGATGTTTAAGATATTAAGAGTTAATCCAAAAAATTTTCATAAAAAAATAACTAATTATAAAAATTTTATTTGTATTAATGCTTTACATGGACCTTTTGGTGAAGATGGACAAACTCAAAAAATTTTAAAAAAAAATAAAATTCCTTTTTCTCATTCAAATATAAAATCTTCTAATCTATGTTTTAATAAATCTGCATCTAAGAAAGAAATTATTAAAAATAAATTAATATCTCCAAAATATTATCTTTTAAATATCAATGATTTAAATGAGAAGAAATTAATTAGTATCAAAAGTAAGTTAAAAAAATTTGTTATTAAACCCAATAGAAGTGGTTCAAGTTTTGGTATAAAAATAATTAAAAATCAAAAAGAATTTGATATATTAATTTCTAATTTAAAAGAATTTAAAAGGAAACTTAATAATCACAAAGAAATATTAATAGAAGAGTATATATCTGGAAGGGAGCTTACAGTTTCAACTATTAAATTGGATAAAAAAATTCACGCACTAGCTGTAACTGAGATAAAATCAAAAAATAATTTCTTTGATTATAAAGCAAAATATTCAAAAGGTTATGCTAAACATATTTTGCCAGCTAAGTTAAATAAAATAAATTATGCTAAATGTCTTAAATTTGCTACTAAAGCCCATAAAATCTTAGGTTGTAATTCACTTGCAAGAACTGATTTTATTTTTGATACAAAAAAAAATAAAATTTTCTTTTTAGAAACAAATACTCAACCTGGACTTACACCTATATCCCTATTACCTGAACAAGCTAATTATAAAGGCTTACCTTTTTCAGAAATCATTTTTATTTTGATCAAAAATCTAAATTATTAGTATGAACAATATCAATAGAAGAAGATATGTCTTAAGTTTCAAATCATTTACTTATTTTTGTATTTTCTTATTTTTAATTATTTTTTCTTATTTACTATATTTTAACAAAAACAATTTAATTGAAACTTCTAAAAATATAATTCAGAGTTTTTCAGAAAACTTCCAATATCAATTTACAAAATTTAATATTTCAGGTTTGGAGAAAATCGATTTAAAATTTGTAGAGAATAAACTGCTAGATTATATAGGATCTTCAATTTTTTTATTACCATTGGATCAAATTAATGATTCAATAAAAGAAAATAACTGGGTCAAAGAAATATATTTAAATACGAATTACAAAGATACTCTATTTATTAGGATTGAAGAATATAAACCAATAGGAATTTATTTTTTTAATGAGAAATACTTTGTTTTTGATGAAAATGGAAAAGTTATAGATCAAATTTACATTACAGATATCACCCATCAGTCATTATTAATTTTTAAAGGTAATTCTTCAAACTTAAAAGCTAATTCATTAATTAATATTTTAAAAAAAAATGAATTTGAAAAAAAATATCAAATAGAGAATTTAGAATTTATCAATAAAAGAAGATGGGATATAAATTTATACAGCGATGTAAAATTAATGCTTTCAGAAGAAGATCCAAATAAATCTATTCAGAATTTTATTATGTTACAAAATAAACTTAGCGAAACGGATATTAATAATATAAAAACATATGATTTAAGAAATTTAAAAAAAACAATCTTAATTAATTTAAATGATTAAAGCTGGTTTAGACATTGGTAATTCAAAAATATCATGTGTTATTGCTGATTATAAAAACACTGAAAATATTAATATATTATCAATTGCTAGTGTTCCAAATAATAATATTAAAAAAAATATTATTTTAAATTTTGAAAATTTACATCATCAGATTAAGTCTTTAGTTATAGAAGCTGAAAAACAATCTCAAACCAAATTAAATTCTATTAATCTTAATCTATCTTTATTGAATTCTAAATCTCATTATTACAATTCAGCAATAGAATTAAAAAATCAGAAAATTTCAGAATTACATTTGAAAAAAATAATTAATCAGTCAGAATATTTTAATAATCCTAGTGAAAAATTTGAAATATTTAATAATATAACATCGTATGATATTGATAATAATTTGTTTTTCAATGCACCTATAGGAAATTATTCAGATAATATTAAAATTAACTTTTACAAAATATATATTCAGAAAAAATATTCAGATAATATTTCTAGTGTTATTAAAAAATTAAAGCTTAATATTGATAATTATATTCCTTCTCCGTTATCTTCATCTTTATCATCACTTACAAAAGACGAAAAAGAACTTGGAACTATTTGTATAGATTTAGGTCATTCAATATCTTCTATATCAGTTTTTGAAAATAATAAATTTGTGTATGGAGATGCAATAGGTGTTGGTGGTAATAATGTCACGTTAGATATTGCTAGAGGTTTATCAACTACAATTTCTAGTGCTGAAAGATTAAAAACTTTATATGGTTCTCTTGTTTCATCTCCCAGTGATGATCATGAAGTAATAGAAATTCCAATAGTTTCAGGTGATAAAAATACATTTAAACAAATAACAAGATCAAGCTTAAATGCTATTATTAGACCACGTATTGAAGAAACCTTAGAAATGATATGGCAAAAAATAAGAGACAATAATTTAAGAGGTAAAAAATTAAATAATGTAGTTTTGACTGGTGGTGGTGCAATGATGGACAATATCACAAAATATGTAGAAACAATTTTTGCAAGTGGAGTAAGAGTATCAGGTCCCTTAGATCAATTAAATTTAGAAAATAATTTTAAAAAACCTAATTTTTGCGACATCATCGGATCTATATTGTATGACCGAGATTTATTTAAAATTAATTTTCTCACAAATCGATCAAAAAACTCAAAAAAACGAGGAATTTCAAGCTTTTTTGCTTGGCTTGATCAATATATTTAGGTAATACTATATATAGTAAATTATATTGACGATTTCGAACATAAATCGTTAAAAACTAAATAAAACGGCGGAGATTACAATGACTATCAATATTTCAATACAAGATGTAGCGCAAAACTTACATCCTAAAATTACAGTTTTAGGAGTAGGTGGTTCTGGTGGAAATGCAGTTAACAACATGATTAATGCTAATTTAGAAGGCGTAGACTTTTTAATAGCTAATACAGATGCACAAGCTTTACAAATTTCAAGTTGTCCAAATAAAATTCAATTAGGATTAAATAGCACTAAAGGTTTAGGTGCAGGAATGAGGCCTGATATTGGAAGGCAAGCTGCAGAAGAAGCAATCCAAGATCTAAGTGAAAAGTTTGAAGGTAGTCATATGCTTTTTATAGCAGCTGGAATGGGAGGTGGCACAGGTACAGGAGCTGCACCCGTAATTGCAAAATTAGCTAGAGAAAAAGGAATATTAACAGTTGGTGTAGTAACTAAACCTTTTCACTTTGAAGGTTCTCAAAGAATGAAATTAGCAGAAAAAGGAATTGAAGAACTTCAACAGTATGTTGATACGTTATTAACAATACCAAATCAAAATTTATTTAGAATTGCCAATGAAAAAACTACTTTTTCTGACGCATTTAAAATGGCAGATGATGTATTGTATGCAGGAGTTAGAGGTGTAACCGATCTAATGGTTCAACCTGGAATGATTAATTTAGATTTCTCTGATATTAAAACCGTTATGTCAGAAATGGGTAAAGCTATGATGGGAACAGGTGAAGCACAAGGTGAAGGTAGAGCAATTGCCGCTGCTGAAGCAGCAATAGCAAACCCATTAATTGATGACGTGTCTCTTAAAGGTGCCAAAGGTCTTATAATCAATATTACTGGCGGAAAAGACATTACATTGTATGAAGTTGATGAGGCTGCAAATAGAATCAAGCAAGAAATTGATGAAGAAGCAAATATTATCTATGGAACTACTTGTGATGATAGACTTGAAGGCGTTGTAAGGGTCAGTATTGTAGCAACAGGTATTGATGCATATAACAATACATCAGCTAAACCTATAGAAAGCTTTGCGCCAATAAATATAAATAATGATATTTACAAACAAGACATAGAAAAATCCTCGCCATTGTCTGAAGGTGCAATATTACAAGAAAATACTTTACAGAATGATAGTATATTGGATGAAGAAATTAATGAGATATCAAATGACGAAAATTATATTAGTCAAAATTCTCTAAATATTGATTCAGATGATAAGTCAAAAATTGACAAAATAGAATCTTCAAATCAAGAGGAAAATATTGTTGATAAAGAATTTGAACAAAATGAAGTTTCTGAAACTGAAGATCGAATTGAAACTGATAATATTTCTGAGGAAGTATCAAGCAAACCTCTTAACATTGAAAAACCAAATGAAGCAAATGTAAGAAAGTTGAGCTTATTTGATACTCTTTCAACAGAAAACAAATCTCAAGATATTGCATTAGAAAATGTGAGCTTAACAAAGACCGAACCAGTTTTCGCATCTTTAGAAGAAAAAAATGAAGAAAATATTCCTCTAGACAACAATCTAAGTATCAATGAAAAAGATGAGTTTAGTGCTGAAGATACTGAATCTTCTGAAATTGATGATGAGTTCAATCAAGAAACAGAGGAAGAGCTTTTGGATATACCAACTTTCCTAAGAAGACAGGCTAACTAGTATACTAGCTAATATTTGCAATATTTTGAAACATTAGGTTAGTTGTTAAGATCAACAAAAATATGTAAAAAAAAGTGTTGAAATCAGCACTTTTTTTTTAAAATGATAGATTTATCTAACAAATTGAATAGCCAACAAACAATAGCTAAACCATTATCTATAAATGGAATAGGATTACATTCAGGATTAGATGTATCTATGAAACTATATCCTGCTGAAGCTGATTATGGAATAAAATTTATAAGAGAAGATCTCACTAACAATAATATTATCGAGGCTTTATGGTCAAATGTAACTAATACAAAGTTAAGTACAACTATAAGCAATCAAAGTGGCGCAAGTGTCTCAACTATAGAGCATTTAATGAGTGCTTTGTCTGGATTACATATAGATAATATTAAAATTGAAATTGATGGTCCTGAAGTACCAATTATGGATGGAAGTTCAATAAAGTTTGTTGATCTTATAGATCAAACTTCTACTTTAAGTTTAAATAAAAGAAGAAAAATTTTAAAAGTTAAAAAAAATATTAAAGTAGAAAACCATGATTCATCTGTAGAATTAAAACCCAATAATCAATTTTCTATAGATTTTGAAATTGAATTTCCTAGTAAATTAATAAGTAAACAAAGCTGTCAATTACAATTAGTAAATGGAAATTACAAAACTGATATTGCATCAGCACGTACTTTTGGATTTGAAAGAGATGTCGAAATGCTAAGATCAAATGGTCTAGCTTTAGGTGGTTCTTTGGATAATGCCGTCGTTGTTGGAGAAAGTAAAATTCTTAATTCAGATGGTTTGCGTTTTAAGGATGAGTTTGTGAGACATAAAATTCTAGACTCTATTGGAGATTTATATTTAGCAGGTGCTCCAATTCAAGGTTATTTTTTGGGAAATAAATCAGGACATTATTTGAATAATTTATTATTAAGATCTTTGTTTTCTGATAAAAATAACTACGAATATATTTAGTCAAATCATTTTTTTTGGGTCAACTATTTTATCAAAATCTCTTTCTGAAATTAATTTTAATTTTAAAGCCGCTTCTTTAAGTGTCAAATTTTCAGTAAATGCTTTTTTTGCAATTTTTGCTGCATTGTCATATCCAATAGTATTATTCAAAGCAGTAACAAGCATTAATGAATTATTTAAATGATTGTCAATTACTTCTTTGTTAGCTTTTAATCCCTTTAGACAATTATTATTAAAACTTTTAATTCCATCACTAAGTAAGTTTACTGACTGTATAATATTATAAGCAATAACAGGTTTGTAAGCATTTAATTGAAAGTGACCACTCGATCCAGCAATATCAACTGTTGTGCTATTACCAACAACTTGAACACAAACCATACTTAATGCTTCAATTTGAGTTGGATTTACTTTTCCAGGCATAATTGATGATCCAGGTTCATTGGAAGGTATTATTAGTTCTCCTAAACCTGATCTAGGTCCAGAAGCTAAAAATCGTATGTCATTTATAATTTTCAGCAGTGATATTGATAAGATTTTTAAAGAATTTGAAAAATGTACTAGTGGATCATGAGATGACAAAGACTCAAACTTATTTTTTGAAGGCTTGTAATTATCTTTAGTTAGTTTGTTTAAATATTTACAAAATATCTTATCAAATTTATCTGGGGCATTAATTCCTGAACCTACAGCAGTTCCGCCTTGGGCAAGATATTTCAATTCAGATTTTGATATTTCTATCCTTTTTAAACACGCTTGTAATTGAGTGCTAAATGCAGAAAATTCATCACCTAATGTAATTGGTGTTGCATCTTGGGTATGGGTTCTTCCTATTTTAATTATATTTTCAAATATTTTTTTCTTTTTTTTAAATTCTTTTATTAAGTCTTTAAGGTTAGGAACTAAATTTTTTATTGATAATTCATTTATTGCAACATGCATTATTGTTGGGAATGTATCATTTGATGATTGAGATAAATTTACATGGTCATTAGGGTGGATGGGTTTTTTACTTCCAATTTTTTCTCCTACTTTATTTATAATATAGTTGCTAATTACTTCATTAGCATTCATATTAGTTTGGGTTCCTGATCCAGTTTGCCACACTACTAGAGGAAATTCTTCAATAAGTTTTAAATTAATTATATCATTACAAGCTATTGAAATTAAAGTACCTAATTTTTTGTTTAAAATACCAAGTTCAATATTAGCTTGTGCTGCTGCTTTCTTTTGTTGACCTAACGCAACTATTAACTCAACTGGTATTTTTTCATTCCCAATTTTGAAGTTTTCTAAAGATCTTTGGGTTTGTGCTCCCCAGAGTTTATTTTTATCAATTTTTTTTGGACCTAAACTATCAAATTCTATTCTTTTTTTATTCATTATTTATTAACAAATTCATTATATCATATTATATGTAATTTATGAACAAACTTGTTTTAATTAGGCATGGTCAAAGTCAGTGGAATTTAGAAAATAGATTTACTGGCTGGAAGGATGTTCCTTTAACTAAAAAAGGTATTAATGAGGCAAATAATGCAGGACTTTTATTGAAAAAAAATAATATACAAATTGATAAAATTTTTAGTAGTGTTTTGGAAAGAGCAAACAAAACTTTAGAAATTGCTATAAAAGCATCAGAAATTAAAAATTTATATAAAAATGGAATACTAATTTATGAAAAAGACCAAAGGTTAAATGAGAGAGATTATGGAGATTTAGTTGGATTAAATAAAGCTGAAACTGCTGACAAGTTTGGTAAAGAGCAGGTCCATATATGGAGAAGATCATATGATACTCCTCCACCTAATGGTGAAAGTCTTAAGGATGTAGTAGAAAGAGTGTCTCCGTACTTTATTGAAACTATTCAGCCACTAATTATGGAACAAAAAAATATTTTAATAGTAGCTCATGGGAATTCTTTAAGAGCAATAATGATACAGATTGGATTATACAAACCAGAAGAAATATCTTCTATAGAAATACCGACTGGAAGTCCATTATGTTTGAATTATAAAAATGGTAAATTAAAAGATCATTTTTATTTAGATTAATTTTTTTTATAGATAGAAAAATCAATTACATTATTTTTTTCTGATTGATCATTCTTTAATTTTTCTTTCACATTCAAATTTGCTTTTTTTTGTATTGTATTTTGTTTTAAAATTAATCCAAAGTTTGCAGATGGATCTGCAAAGGATAAAATAGAGTCATAATCTATTATTAACTTTGTTTTTATATCATTGAATGAAAGTGTAATAGAAAAATTATCTTTATTAACTTCAAGATTATAATACTCATATTGAATGACAATTGTCATTTCATTTGGATATTTCTGTTTTATCCATTTTGCTAATTTTACTTTTTTATGATTTGTTAAAAAAGTAATGTAAAGATGATTATTATTCGATAATCCATTTTTTCTTATATTTTTTAAAATATCGATAAAAACATTTAGCATATTTCTATTGAGTATTTTTTGAT
>CACNKX010000007.1 GCA_902621165.1 uncultured Alphaproteobacteria bacterium | reverse complement strand
ATCATCGCACATGTTATTTAGTTTTTCTGCAATCATTAATGAATGACTTTCATTTTCTATTACACATGGGCCTGCAATTAAAACAAATGGGGAACTATTTGAGATAGAAAAATTTTTTAAATTGATATTAATCATTAATTGCAGCCTTTATAAATGATACAAAAAGAGGATGAGGATCTAATGGTCTTGATTTTAACTCTGGATGAAATTGAACTCCTATAAACCATTTGTGTTTTTTACTCTCAAGTACTTCAGGCAATAATCCATCTGGCGACATACCACTGAAATAATAACCTTTGTTTTCAAATTTTGATAGAAATTTCTGATTTACTTCGTATCTATGTCTATGTCTCTCACTAATTACTCTATTTTTATATATTGAAAAGATTTTTGAATTTTTTTTCAAAATAGCTTTGTATGCTCCAAGACGCATCGTTCCACCCTTGTCACTATTTTTATCTCGTTTTTCGATCTTATTTTTATTTACCCATTCTGTCATTAATCCAACAACTGATTTAGTAGTTCTCTTAAATTCTGAAGAATGAGCATTTTTAATTTTAAGTACATTTTGTGCTATTTCAATAACAGCTAGCTGCATGCCAAGACATATTCCAAAAAAAGGAATGTTGTTTTCTCTCGCATATTTGATGGCATTAATTTTTCCATTAATACCACGTATACCAAAACCACCAGGAATTAGAATTCCATCATTACCTTTTAATTTTTTTATTAAGCTAATGTTGTTTTCTTTTTCAGAATTAATCCATTTAATATCTACATCAGCATAATTTTCTATTCCTCCATGAACCAATGCTTCATTAAGTGATTTATAGCTATCTTTTAGATTTGTGTATTTTCCTACTACTGCAATTTTTACTTTATGTTTTCTTTTTTTAATTTTTTTTTGCAGATCATTCCAAGGTTTTAAATTTAGTTTGTGTTTTTTAGGTTTATAACCCAATTGCTTAAGGAGAGCTTCATCTAAACCGTATTTGGAATACAATGAAGGAACTTCATAAATTGACTTAGCGTTCAATGCAGGAATTACCGACTCTTTTTTAACGTTACAAAATAGAGATATTTTAGAAATTGAATCACTATCTATTGGCTGTTCAGATCTACACATAATGATATCTGGTTGAATACCTGCGTTAAGCAATTCTTTAACTGAATGTTGAGTAGGTTTCGTTTTTAACTCACCTGCTGAACTTAAATATGGAATATAAGTCATATGAATTAATGCTGATGAAATATTTTTATCATTTCTTATTTGTCGTATTGCTTCTAAAAAAGGTAAAGATTCAATATCTCCAACTGTTCCTCCTATTTCATAAATTGCGATATCTTCATTTTTTAAATCACTATTAATAAATGATTTTATTTCATTGGTAACATGAGGAATTACTTGAATTGTTGAGCCAAGGTAATCTCCCTTCCTTTCTTTTAGAAGAACATTGGAATAAATCTTACCTGACGACACACTATCTGATTGTTTTGCGGACTGATTTGTAAATCTTTCGTAATGACCAAGATCTAAATCTGTTTCTGCACCATCATCAGTAACATAAACTTCTCCATGTTGATATGGACTCATTGTTCCTGGATCCACATTTAAATAAGGATCTAACTTTCTAATTCTTACTTTGAATTTTCTGCTTTTAAGGAGAGCTGCTAAAGAGGCTGAGGCTATACCTTTTCCAAGTGAAGAGGCGACACCACCCGTAATAAAAACAAAATGCATTACGGAATACCGTGATACATAATAGATCTATTTATAGCAAGATATAATTAATTATTTTCTGGTATAGTTGGTTCTTCAGAATTTTCTTCAGTATTAATTGAAGGAAGAGACTCTAAAACATTACGATCTGAACTAATTGAGGCAGTAATTGTAAGAACGATACTCATTACCATAAATAAACCAGCAGTTATTGCAGTTAACCTGGAAAGGAGGTTAGCAGTACCTCGCGCTGACATTAATCCAGTTGAAGTTCCACCACCAAGACCCAAGCTATCGTTATCAGAACCTTGTAATAAAACTAATATTACCAAAGCTATTGCAAGTATCAGCTGAATTATTATTAAAGTTGTCATATTTGCGCTTTATATTAAATTGATTTAATTTATCAAGAAATAATTGTATTGAATTCATCAACTTTTAATGATGCTCCACCAATTAAGCAGCCATCTACATGACTTAATCCAGTAATTTCTTTTGCATTTGAAGATTTAACAGAACCTCCATAAAGAACCTTAAAACTTTTAAATTTAGTATCAAAATTTTTGATTAATTCGTGTACCTGATTTATTTCATCTAACGTCGGAGTTAATCCAGTTCCTATTGCCCAAACTGGTTCATAAGCAATTAATGCATTTTGATGATTTGCCGATTTAGGAATACTATTCTTAATTTGTGTAGATAAGATTTCTTCCGTTAAGTTTTTTTCTTTTTGCTCTAAGGTTTCACCTATACAGATCACTGGTATAATGTTTTCTTCAATAAGATTTGAGCTTTTAATATTTACATTATCATTCGTTTCAGCAAAGTATTGTCTTCGCTCAGAATGTCCAACCAAACAAAAATCTATATTATTATCCTTTAGCATTGAGGCAGATAATTCTCCAGTGTAGGCACCTTCTTTATAAGTGGAAACATCTTGTGCTCCACAAAATAAGTTTTCATTATTTGCTTTTAGTGATTTTAAGTAAATTGAAGGTGAACAGATTATTGTACAATTATTAGAATTAACTTTTAATTTTTCATAATAATCTTTTAAAAATGAGGAATTTCCATTTAATTTCCAATTTGCAATGAAAATTGAAGAATATTTATCAAGATTTACCATAATTACTTTTATTTATAGAAACTAATATTATAGAAGCAATAGAAATTTTATGAGATCTTTTAGAAATTCTTGGATTGGAATTGGTTTGGCTATTCTTTTTGGGGCTAGCTTGTTTTTCTTTAGAGGACAAGCAAGATACTCCAATTTATTTAATTCTGATAATTTTGTAGCTGATATTTCTGGCACACCTATTTCAACAACAAAATTTATGCGTTCAATGGATATGAATATTAATCAATTTTCTCAAATGATTGGAAGTAAATTAACTGGTGATCAAGTAAGAAGCTTTCAAGTTCATCAAATTGCTCTTCAAAATTTAGTTAATAATGCAGTCTTTGAAAATGAGTTTGAGAAAATAAATTTTATTCTAGATGACACCACAATTGCAAAAGAAACAAAAAGGAATTTTCCAGATCTTTACATCAACAATAAATTAGATGATGAAATGTTGAATACATTTTTAAGAAGGCAAGGCTTAAAAATTGAGGATCTTGTCGACTTAATAGATTTTGAAACTAGATCGATTGTATTTGATCAGCTTTTCTTTCAAAAAAATTATCCATTACAATTACAAATAAATTTTAATAAGTATGATAATCAGAGTAGAGACATAGAGTTGCTTAAAATACCTTACGACGAAATTAAACTTGAAAACTATAGTAAAGATCAAATTTCCAAAGATAATAATGAACTATTAGATTACTTTAATAATAACTCTGCTGCATATATGACAAAAGAAGAAAGAGATATTTCATACATATTAATAAGCAAAAGTGATTATCGCAACAATTTTTCACCTTCAGAAAATAGTATTAATGATTATTATAATAATAATAAAAACTTATTTATTAATCTAGAAGAGAGAAGTTTTAAACAATTTAATTTTAAATCAAAAGAAGAAGCAGATGATTTTAAAATAAAAGTTTCTGGAAAAACTAATGAAGAAATTATTAAATATGCAGAAGAAAATAATATAGTTTTTAATGATTTCAAAAATGTTGATAAAAATAAAGTTTTAGAACAACTTGCAAATGCAATATTTGAATTAGACAAAGGAAGTATGTCAGATGTAGTACAAACAACCTTGGCATATCATATAATTATTTTGGATGAAATTTTCCCAGAAAAAGAATTAACATTTGATGAAGTGAAGAATGAAATAAATAATACATTAATCAATTTTGAAGTAGATAATTACTTTAATGAATTAAAATCAAGCCTCGACCAACAAATACTTGATGGGTTTTCAATTAATGAAATAGCAGATCAAAATAATCTGAAATTAATCATTAAGAAAAAAATTATTAATAATACTAACGAAGATGACCCTACTTTAAGTAACGTCATTTCATTTTCTTTTACACAAAATAAAGATTTTGTTAGTGATTTAGTAGACATTGATAATGATACTTCTTTTATTGTAAACATAGATGACATTTATCCGTCAAAAATAGAGAGTATTGATAATATCTTTGACAGTGTTTTAAATGATTTTATTTTTACAAAAAAAACTGAACAAGCAGAAAATATTTTTGAAAATAATAAAGAGACCTTCACAGATATAAGTAAATTTTATGCAACTAATCCGGAAAATTTAATTTTATCTTTAAAGACTAATGATGAATTACCAATATCTTTTAAACAAAAGATTTTTGAAACTGATATTGATAAAGTAGCTTTTGGATCAGATGAAAATGCTATTTATTTTGCTAATATTAAAAGTATAAAGATGCCTGAAGAAGGTGAAAATACATCAAAAATTAATTTAATAGGTGATTTGAAAACAGCATTTGGTAGTGAGATTATTAAGACAAAAGAGATTTCGTTCAATGATGAACTGATAAATGGTCTTTTATCTCAGTATAAATGAGTCTAGAAAAAAAAAATTTTATAAGTCAATATAATAAAGGCTTACCTCAGATATTAAAAAAAAATCTTATTGCTGATATTGAAACACCATTTTCATCATTATTAAAAATTAGTAAATCAGAAAAATATTCCTTTCTATTAGAGTCAGTAGAGGGTGGAAGTAAAAGAGGGCGTTACTCATTACTTGGTTGTGATCCAGATTTAATTTGGACAGTTGAAAAAGGTAAGGCAAAAATAAAATATTTGGATCATAATTTTGATTATAAACTAGATCAAAAGCCAATTCATAGTCTTAAAGAACTTGTAAAAATTTCAAAATTTAAAAATAATGAAATTGACGTTCCTTTCCCAACACTAGTTGGATATCTAGGATATCCAATGATTCAATATATTGAAAAAATTAAACTAAGTAATAAAGACAATATAAGAATACCTGATGCAATTTTAATCAGACCAAAAATTGTCGCAGTTTTTGATAATATTAAAGATATTATTTCCCTTATGACAGTTACGTATCCAAGTAAAAAAATCTCAGCAGAAAAAGCCTATAGAAAAAATAAATTACTTATTGATAAAACAATTAAAAAGTTAGAAAAAAGTATTTTAAAACCTGCGCAAAAGAAAAATAAAAAATCTAAATTAAAATTTAAATCAAATTTCAAGAAAGAACAATTTTATAAAATTGTAAATAAAGCAAAAGAATATATTAAAAATGGAGATATCTTCCAAGTTGTGCCTTCACAGAGATTTGAAACAAAATATAATTTAAAAGCAGTCAATCTTTATAGATCGTTAAGACGACTAAATCCATCTCCTTATCTTGTAAATCTTAACTTCGATAAAATTGGCCTTGTTGCATCTAGTCCAGAATTAATGGTTCAATTAAGAAACAAAAAAGTTACGATAAGACCAATTGCTGGAACAAGAAAAAGAGGAAAGAATGCCTCTGAAGACCTTTATTTATCTAATGACTTACTGAATGATAACAAAGAACTCGCAGAACACTTAATGCTTTTAGATTTAGGAAGGAACGATGTTGGTCGCGTTGCAAAAAAAGGAACAGTGAATGTTACTGAAAAGATGATTATAGAATACTACTCTCATGTAATGCATATTGTTTCAAACGTTGAGGGAAAAATAGATAATAATTTAGATGCTCTAGATGCTTTAATGGCTGGATTTCCAGCAGGTACAGTTTCTGGTGCACCAAAAATAAGAGCGATGGAAATCATAGAGGAACTTGAAAATTTAAATAGAAGTTTTTATGCTGGTTGTATGGGTTATTTTGATTCTAATGGAGACATGGATACTTGTATTAGTTTGAGGACTGGACTTGTAAAAGATAGTAAATTATACATTCAGGCTGGTGCTGGAATAGTTTATGACTCAGTCCCAAAAAATGAACATCAAGAAATTTTGAATAAAGCTAGTGCTTTAATGGCAGCTGCAGAGGATTCATACAAATTCGATATATGATATTGCTGATAGATAATTATGATAGTTTTACTTACAATGTAAAACACTACTTATTGGATTTAAATCAGAAGGTTGTTGTTTTTAGAAATGACAAGATTTCTATAAATAAAATTCGTAAATTAAAACCTAAATCAATAGTTATTTCACCAGGTCCGTGCACACCAAATGAAGCTGGAATAAGTCTTAATATCGTTGCAGAATTATCAAAACAATTTCCTATACTTGGCATTTGTTTAGGACATCAAACTATTGGTCAAGCTTTTGGAGGTAAAATCATTAAATGCAAAGAAATCATGCATGGAAAAGTTGATACAATTAATCACTTTGGACACTCTATATTTAAAAATGTAGAAAGAAAATTTAAAGCAACTAGATATCACTCACTTATAATTGATAAAAGAACTATGCCTAAAGATTTTTTAATTACTGCTGAAACAAATAATAAGATTATAATGGGTATTGCACATAAAAAATTACCAATATTTGGACTACAATTTCATCCAGAAAGTATAGGTACTGATATGGGTAAAATTATTTTAAAAAACTTTTTAAACTTAGCAAAATAATGGATCAAACTTTAATATTAAATAAAATTCTCGAACAACAAAATCTGAATATTGAAGAGAGTATGTATATATTCAATAAAATTATGAGTGGAGAGTTAGATGATATTAAAATTACATCAATACTAATTGGTTTAAAGTTAAAAGGTGAAACAAAAGAAGAAATTATCGGTGCAGCCAAAGTAATGAGAGAGAAATCTCTAAAAATAAACTCTCCTGAAAATACAATTGATACTTGTGGCACTGGTGGAGATATGAAAGACACATTAAATATATCAACAAGTGCAGCAATAGTTGCTGCAAGTGCTGGCGTTACTATAGCAAAGCATGGTAACCGTTCGGTTAGTTCAAAATCAGGTTCTGCAGATATGCTAGAAAAAATAGGTTATAAGATTACAAATAATGTAGAAGATTTAGAAAACTTATTATCAAATAAAAATTTTTGCTTTTTATTTGCTCAAAATCATCATTCTGCCATGAAGAATGTAATTAATGTTCGTAAGAATTTAGCTACACGTACAATTTTTAATTTATTAGGCCCTCTTACAAATCCTGCTAAAGCAAGTAAACAGCTTCTAGGTGTCTATTCAAGAGATTTAGTTTCTATGCATTGTAACTGCTTAAAAGAACTGGGTTCTGAAAAAGCGATGGTTGTTCACGGATTGGATGGTTTAGATGAAATAAGTTTATCAGATAATACTCTAATTAATGAATTGAAAGATAATAAAGTTCTGGAATATAGTTTTGATCCAAGAGACTATGGTTATGATTTAATTAAATTAGAAGATATAAAAGGTGGAGATCCAGAATATAATGCAAATTGCTTTAATAAAATGATTAACGGCGACTACAGAGAATTTCAAATGATTGTAGAGATAAATGCAGGAGCGGCAATATATTTATCCAATTTAAGAAATAATCTAAAAGATAGTTTTGAATTAGCAAAAAAAACAATTGAAGAAGGAATTACAAAAAATTTTGTAAACTCACTAATTAATGAGTAATATACTTCAAAAAATTTGTGAAGATAAATTAAAAGAATTAGAAGAAACAAAAAAAAGATGTTCTTTTAAAACATTAGAAAAATTAATTTCCTCAAAATTAGAGAAACGTGAATTTAAAGATAAATTAATTTCAGCTCAAAAAAATAAAAAAAATTTTATAATTGGCGAAGTAAAAAAACAAAGTCCAAGTGCAGGTGAAATAATTTCAGATTACAAACCAGAAGACATTGCTATTTTATATGAAAGATCTGGCGTTGGAGCGTTATCGATTTTAACAGAAAGTAAATATTTTTTAGGAAATATTGATCATTTATCGCTGGTAAAAAAGAAAACAAATTTACCTATTTTAAGAAAAGATTTTATTATTGATAAATATCAAATTTTAGAAAGTAAGATTTATCAAGCTGATTGTATATTATTAATTTTATCAATACTATCAGACGCTCAAGCAATAGAATTTATAAATTATGCAAATGAATTAAAATTAGATTGTATTATAGAGGTCCATGATGAAGACGAACTAAAAAGAGCAATCAAATTAGACTACCCTGTGATTGGAATTAATAATAGAAACCTTAAAAGTCTTGAAATCAATTTAAATAACTCAATAAATTTGAATAAAAATTTAATTAATGATTATATTTTAATTGCAGAGAGTGGAATTAAAACTTCTGATGATATAAAAAAATTTAATTCGACAGGGATATATAATTTTTTAATTGGAGAAAGTTTGTTAAAATCTAAAGATAAAGAAAAGAAAATTGGAGAATTGCTTTTAAATGAGTCATATTAATAAAAAAGGAAATCCTTATATAATTGACGTATCAAATAAAGATGTCACAGAAAGAGTAGCAGTAGCCTCTGGTGAAATTAAATTTGATAAAGAAACATTTAAAAAAATAAAATCATTTGAGACAAAAAAAGGGAATCTTGAAAAAACTGCAATAATTGGTGGTATTATGGGAGCAAAAGAAACTTCTAGATTGATACCGCTTTGTCATAATATTCCAATCAATCACATAAATATTGAGGTTATAAAAAATGACAAAAAATTTAGTTTTATTATCAAAAGTACAGTAAAAACAAATGCAAATACTGGTGTGGAAATGGAGGCATTAACTGCAGTTACAATTAGCTGTCTGACAATTTATGACATGTGTAAGTACTTAAATAAAAAAATTATAATTCAAAATATACACCTTGTTTCGAAAACAGGTGGTAAATCTAATATTTAAATAACTGAAAAATATAGATATTTACATTTGTTCTTGTTTTGATCTTAAAGAACATATATAGAACGATAATGCTTACTAAAAAACAAAAAGAGCTATACGATTATTTAAAAAATTACATTTCAAGTAATGAAATTTCCCCTTCTTTTGAGGAAATGAAAAGTGCAGTTAATCTGAAATCAAAGTCAGGTATTCATAGATTAATAACAAGTCTAGAAGAAAGAGGTTTTATTAAAAGATTAAAGCACAAGGCAAGAGCAATGGAAATTATTAATAAAGATAATATTGATAATGAAAATTCTTTGTCAAATAGCATTAATATCCCATTAATTGGTGCAATAGCTGCAGGTGAAGCAATAGAAGCTATTGAAAATGCTGATGAATTTGTTTCAGTACCCTCTTCGATGACATCGCCAAATGCTAAATATTTTGGATTAAAAGTAAAAGGTCTATCTATGATAGATAAAGGAATATTTGACGGTGATATTGCTGTGATAAAAAAGACAAATAATGTTGAAAATGGAAAAATTGCAGCTGTGATTACACAAGATAACGAGGTTACTCTAAAAACTATTAAATTTGATCGAAACAAGGTTTTGTTAATTCCTGCTAATCAAAGTTTTCAAACAAAGGAATATGAAGCAGGTGAAATACAAGTCCAAGGTACTTTATCTGGTATTATAAGAAAATATAATTAATAGTTTATCTTAATTTTTAGATGACTATCTTACAAACACGATTTGCGCCCTCTCCTACTGGCAATCTACATCTTGGAGGTGCTAGAACTGCTTTAATTAATTATATTGTAAGTAAAAAATCAGCATCATCTAAATTTTACTTGAGAATTGAGGATACAGATCATGAAAGATCAAAACAAGAGTACACAGATAACATAACTAATTCTTTAAAATGGCTTGGGCTTAATTGGGATGAGGAAATTCAAGTTCAATCTAAAAGATTATTAAGGCATCAAAAAATTGCTAGAGAATTACTTCAAAAAAAACAAGCTTTTAAATGCGTATGTTCTGAAGAAAAAATAGCTAACCAAAGAAAGTTAATTAAAGAAAATAAAAATTATTCTAAAAAAATATGTACTGAATGTAAAAATGATAATGATATTCAAAGTAGAGATGAAGGTTTTGTAGTTAGATTAGATGTACCGGATGAAGGCAATTTAAAAATTAAAGATACAATTCAAGGAGACGTTACAGTAGCAAATTTAGAGTTAGATGATTTCATTCTACTAAGAAAAGATCAATCACCAACGTATATGTTATCTGTAGTAGTGGATGATCATGATTTAGGAGTCAATTATATTATTAGAGGTGACGATCATTTTATTAATACTTTTAGACAATACTACATATATAAATTTATGAATTGGAATATACCTCAATATGCTCATATTCCTCTTATTCACGGTGAAGATGGAACAAAATTATCAAAAAGACATGGTGCCGTAAATATTTTAGATTTAAAAAAAGACGGTTATTTAAAAGAAGCAATTATTAACAATCTTATACTTTTAGGTTGGTCAAATAACCAAGAGAAATCAGAAACTATTGAATTAGAGGAAATAATTGAAAATTTTGAAATATCAAATTTATCTAAATCATCTAGTATATTTAGTTTTGATAAATTAGATTTTTTTAATAATTTTTATTTAAGAAAAGAAAACGGAATAGAAGAATTCATAAACTTTTGTGAAAGTGATGTTGAATTAAATAAATTTCTACAAAAAGATGAGACAAAAATGAAAAATATTTTTAATGTTTATAAAAAAGATATTAAAAAACTAAGTGATTTGCATGATACAATTAAAATTTATTTTGATGAAAATTATAAAATAAATAAGACAGAAAAACTGACCTCAGAATTTGATAGTATTTTTAAAGAATTTTTAAATTTAATTATGGAAATAAATGATTGGAATAGGGATAATATTCAAAATGTCATAAATGATTTTTTAAAAAATAATAAAATTAAATTCCCTGTTTTAGGTAAACCAATAAGATTTTTACTAATAAATTCCTATCAAGGGCCTTCAATTTCTGATATTTTTGTAATATTAGGTAAAAAAGATACTATTGATAGATTAAATCAATATAGAGATAATTAAATATGGCTGATTACGAAGATAAAAAAGTTAACGATAAACAGTTTACTCTATTCAACAATGAGAGTGGTAAATCGTATCAAATTCCACTTATTGAAAGTAAAGATGGTCCAAATGTTTTGGATATTCGTAAACTTTATCAAGAAACAGGTTTATTTACTTTTGATCCAGGTTTTACTTCAACTGCATCATGTGAATCTGGAATAACATATATAGATGGTGAAAAAGGAATTCTTCGTCATAGAGGCTATGATATACACGATTTGGCATCTAAAAGTGAATTTCTTGAAGTTTGTTATCTTTTACTGCACGGTGAATTACCCTCACCTGAAGACAAGCAGAAATTTAAAGATGTAATAACCAATCATACAATGTTGCATGAGCAACTAGTAAATTTATACAGAGGTTTTCGTAGAGATGCGCACCCTATGGCAATTATGGTAGGTGTTGTTGGCGCCCTTTCCGCCTTTTATCATGACAGTACTGATTTTTCAGACATTAATCAAAGAATGATTGCCTGTCATAGATTAATAGCAAAAATTCCAACAATAGGTGCAATGGCCTATAAATATTCCATTGGTCAACCATTTGTTTATCCAAGAAATGACCTTTCTTATGCAGAAAATTTTTTATACATGACATTTTCTGTGCCATCAGAAGATTACAAGGTGAGTCCAAAAATTATAAGAGCAATGGATAGATTTTTTACATTACATGCTGATCATGAACAAAATGCATCCACTTCAACAGTAAGATTGGCAGGTTCTTCTGGTGCAAATCCTTTTGCTTGTATTGCTGCTGGTATTGCATCTTTGTGGGGACCAGCTCATGGTGGAGCAAATGAAGCAGTAATTAAAATGTTAGAAGAGATCGGTGATGTATCGAATATACAAAAATTCATTGATAAAGCTAAAGATAAAAATGACTCTTTTAGATTAATGGGTTTTGGGCATAGAGTTTATAAAAACTATGATCCAAGAGCCACTGTGATGAAAGAAAGTGCGCATGAGGTTTTAGAAGAGTTAAATATGCGAGATGATCCATTGCTTAAAATTGCAATAGAATTAGAAAAAATAGCCCTGAAAGATGAATATTTTATTAATAAAAAATTATTCCCAAATGTAGATTTCTATTCAGGTATAATTCTAAAAGCATTAGGTTTCCCTACAAGCATGTTTACAGTGCTATTTGCAATAGGAAGAACTGTAGGATGGATATCTCAATGGAAAGAAATGATAGAAGATCCTATTAATAAAATTGGTAGACCTCGTCAATTATACACTGGTTATAAAGCTAGACCATATCAAGTTGAGTCTTCTAGAGAAAAAAAATCAATTTTTAATTGGCTTTGGAAGAAGGATTAAGTAATTTATTTATACGATTAACACTCACATCATAAGGACTAAAATCATTAACAATTTCTTTAAGGTACAAATTAATTGAGTTAATTTGAGTTTCTTGTTTTTTTCTATCATTAAATAAATTTAGAAAAATATTTAATAACTTTTTTTCATTTAAATTTGAGTTAACAACTTCTGGAATAATCATTTGGTTACTTATAATATTTATGAGATTTGCATATTTCACTCTTACAAAAGGCTTGATAAAAATTTCTGTGAAGTAATTAAGTTTGTAGATTACTATTTGAGGAATATTCCTTTTGGCAATTTCTAAAGAGGCAGTACCAGAGCAAGTTATACTGATGTAAACATCTTCATAATATTCATCAAATTTACTCATATCAGTTGAAATTATAGTCTCAGTTTTCCATTGCTTAGAATTTTCTTTAATTAAAGAGACAAGATGAGGCAAAGTTGGAATAAATATTTTATAATTTAGATTATTCTTAGATATATATTTTTCGATATAACTGAAATATTTCATAAGTTTTAATACTTCATTTTGTCTACTACCTGGTAAAAAAGAAATATACTTATATTTTCCTTTATTCTCTCTTTTTTTTATATGAAAAATTGGATGCCCAATAAAAGTTTTATTTAGATTATCAAAATTGAAATATTTTTTTTCAAAATTAAACAATAGAAAAATTTCATCAAAAATATTTGCAAATTTCCTTGCCCTATATGATCTCCAAGCCCAAACAGTTGGTGCAACTACATGTATTATTTTATTATTATAATTTGATTTTCTTAATTGGTTTATAAGGTTGTAATTAAAATCTGGTGAGTCTATAGTTAAAACTAAATCATAATCATTTTTAATAATATAGTTTTTTAATTTTCTTATCATTTTTAAATATTTTGAAATTGAAAGTATTATTTCAAAAAGCCCTATAGATTTAAATTCTGATAAATCATAAATTTTATTAGAAATATATTTTTCGGATTGTTTGCCACAAACTCCATCAAATTGATATTTATCTATATTCATTCTTGATAAAATATTTGAGCAAATATTTTCACCAGATTGTTCAGTACAACAAACAAAAATTTTTATTTTTTTCAATTTAGATCGATTGATGAGATAAATAAATTATTTTGACTAGCATAATCAGTAATTTTTTTCTTATCCAAAATTAAACACTTATTTTTTTGCAAAAATACACCTTCATAATTATATTTTTTTAAATTTTTCATTGTATCTAAGCCAATTAAAGGAATATCAATTAGATTACTTTGGTTTTGTTTTGAAAATTTAAATAGTACACCATTATCATCTTTTCTTTTATATTCTTTACATCTTTTTAACAATTCATCTGTACCTTCTATAGCTTCTAATCCTAAAACTAATTGATTTTGAATTATCATAGCCTGACCAACATCTAATTTCTTGTAAATATGATATATTGATTTTGCTTTTTTTAAATTTAGAATTGCATTTTTAGAAGGCTTGATTTTTGTCAAATTTATTTCAGTTGAAAATAATTCCTTGCAATATTTGGTCCAATTAAAAAAAATATATCCTTTAGTTTCAAAATATTTTTTCAAGCTCATTAAAAGATTATTGTCACCTTTTTTTTCTAATAAAAGATTTTTAGCAAGCAACAATGTTGGTAAATCAAAACCTAAATCTTTAATCCCAGGTCTTTTTATACTTCCTGCAAATATAATATGTTTTATTTTATTTGAATCTAATACTTTAAAGATTTTTTTTACTGATAAAATATCTAAATCTACAACATGATGGTTGTTATAAAATTTATTATTTTTATTATTTAAAGATAAAAATGTAACATCGTAATTTTTACTTGATAGTGATTTACCAATATATAGGGGCAAATTACCATCCCCAGCAATTATTCCTATTTTAGTCATTTTCAAAAGTGGTAATACCTCTTTTTGAATCTGAATTCAGAAATTCAATTATTTCCTTAATTTCTAAAATTTTAGAACTTTCAACAAAATTATTTTTAATATTATTTTCAATTGTATCATTTTTATCAAAAATTATATTTATAAGATTTTTAATTTCATTGATTGCATTAGATGTTAAGCCTTTTCTTTTTAAACCAATAAGGTTTAAGCTTTTCAAATTTTCTCTTATTCCTGTATACAAACCATATGGAATGATATCTTTTTCAACACCACTCATACCTCCAATCATTGCATATTTTCCTATTCTAACAAATTGATGAATAGCTGAATTACCTCCTAAAATTGCATTATGATCAATTTCTACATGTCCTGCAAGAGTAGCATTATTGGCTAAAATAACATTTGATTTAATAATACAATCATGAGCTACGTGCGAACCTACCATAAATAGACAATTATTAGATATTATTGTATTTAATCCCCCTCCAGATGTCCCTGGATTTACTGTAACATTTTCTCTAAATTTATTGTTACTGCCAATTTTTAGATACGATTTTTCTTTATTATATTTTAAATCTTGAGGTTCCGAACCAATTGAACAAAATGGATAAAAAGTGTTACTATTTTCTATAATTGTATCTCCAACGATAGAAACATGGGAAATTAAATTATTATTTTCACCAAGTTTAACCCCATCCCCAATGATACAGAAAGGGCCAATATGTGTTGTTTCATGAATTTCTGCATTTTTTGCAATAACAGCTGATGGATGGATCATATCTATAACTCTATTAAATTATGAAAATGTATCTTAAAATAAATAATATATTTCTGATTATTACTTATAAGTAATCATAGCTGAAAACTCAGCTTCACTTACTTTTACATCTCCTTTATAACAAGTACCTTCAAATTTATAAACATCTCTAACACTATTAATAAATTTTACTTCAAATGATACATTTTCATTTGGAAGAATTGGTTTTCTAAATTTTGCTCTATTTACACTCATAAATAACACTGATTTTTCATCAAAATCTCTAAGTTTGTATGAAACAACAATACCAGCTGTCTGTGCCATTGCTTCGACTATAATTACACCAGGTACAATTGGATTATTTGGGAAATGTCCTTTAAAAAAATATTCATCATTTGAAAAAATTTTACCAGACTTTCCATGTTCACCTGGTGTTATTATCTCACAAGTATCTACAAATAAAAAAGGATCTCTATGAGGTATTAACTTTTTTATTTCTTCAATGTCTAATTTCATTTTCTTAAACTATTTCTTATTACCTCTTTTTTCCATAAATTAATATCTTTTGCTGGAAAACCAGCCACTACATTATTGTCGGATATATTTTTTGTCACACCACTTTTCGCAGCTATTGTAACATTATCTCCTATAACTAAATGGCCAGATATGCCTGCTTGACCTCCAATTTTAATATTCTTTCCTATATGTGTACTTCCTGCTACGCCAACCTGGGATGCAATAACAGCAAAATCTCCTATACAAACATTATGAGCTATTTGTACTAAATTATCAATGTTAGAATATTCTCCAATAATTGTTGAGTCAAAAACAGCTCTATCTATTGTCGTATTAGAGCCGATAGAAGAATGTTTTCCTATAATTACGTTACCACTATGATGTATCTTTTGTTTTGTTTTCATTTCAAAACCAAAACCAGTCCCGCCAATTCTGGCACCTGATTTAATAACACAGTTTTCCATGATTATTGAATTTGAGATTGTTACATTATCATAAATAACTACATTTTTATTTATTATTACATTTGGGCCAATACTTGAACCAGAGCCTATAACTACATTTTCAAAAATTTCAGTTTCCTCATTAATTACTGAAAATGGATTTATTTGTACATTTTTATGAATATGACTTTGTGAATTTACGATTGCATTACTAGATATTTTACCATTTGACTTTAAAGTATCATTTTTCTGTAAGCTACTAATTAAAGCTAAAGCCAAATAAGGATCACTTACAATTATTGGTTCACAATTTCTAGGAAGATGATCTTTAAATTTATTTTCGATTAAACAAGCTTTTGCTTTTATGTTTTTTAAATCATTTAAATATCTCACATTTGAAAAAAACGATAAATCTTTATCTGATGCGTTTAAGATAGTTTTTATACTCAAAAAAATTTCATCATCTGAAATATTTGAAATTGCTTCTAAAGAATTTTTATTTAATAAATCTTTTATTTCTTTATATTTAATTTTTTTCAAAATCTTTAAAATCCATTTCTATTTGTAATTGCATTAAATCTTTATTTATTTTTTTTGTAATATCTAAAGAATTAGACGCAATTAAATAACTAGTTGTATCTAAAATTAAATCAATATTATTATTTATTGCATATTCCTCAAGTAAAATAATGATTTCTTTTAAAATAATCTCCCTAATAATAATTATTTGGTTTTGATAATGAGTGTTGAAATCATCAAGGAGATTTGTGAAATCCATCAATTGATTGTTATATATTTCAATTTTTTGATTTAATTCAGTCTCATTCAATATTAATTTTGAATTTTCTATTTCAAGAAACATTTCTTCTAAATTTTTTTCTTGTTTGCTGAATTTTTCAAAGTATTTTTCTTGGTTATTTTCAATTTCTTTTACTGTTTTTATATAAATTTCATTATTATCTATTAATGACTGAACATCTACTATTGCTATGGTTTGTGAAACAACACCTGATGAAAAAACATTTACAGTTAAAAAAATTATTAAATAAATAAATCTCAATCTATATTACCTATAGAAAATAAAAACATTCGTTTAATATCATACTCTTCATGCATAATTGGAAATCCCCAAGTTAAACCTATTGGTCCTATAGGTGAATAATATTTGACTCCAAAGCCTGCTGATGATCTAAGGCTGTTATCACTATTTGTTGGTGAAGTTTTATTTTCCCATAATAATCCATAATCATTAAACAAATTGAAATAAATTGGAAAGTTAGAATTTTTTGAAAGTTCGTATGAATAATCAAATTTTGTTACTACAAGATTATTGCCACCCACATATGAAGTTCTTGAATTTCTTGGACCAGCACCATAACTATCAAACCCTCTTAACCATCTTCCACCGAGTGCAAATTTATTATCAGTTAAGATATCTTTATTGTTCAGGGAAAATATATTTCCAATTTTAGTTTGGATTGAAAGAATATTATTATTAATACCAGTAAATTTTTTAAGCGTAATAATATTCCTTACAAAACCATTACTAGAACTTGTTGGAGTTTCAATTGTATTATTAAAATTAATAAAATTTCCACTTTTTGAAATAAATCCTGGATTTAGAGTTGAGTACCTTAAGTTATTTTTTATAAGATAACTCATACTAACTCCTGATGAGTTTAAAATAGAATTAGAAACAGTGGATGAATTAGTTATCTGGTAATCTTTTAAAACATATTCTAAATCAATATTATGAAAAATATTTTTGTTAAGTTTATATCCTACCCCTATACCTGAAGAGAATGTATCTAAATTATATGAACTTGCTTTTGAAAAATCTTCCTCTTTGTAATTTATGCTATAACTAATATCCGCTTCATTTTCATAAGATAATCTATCAGTAGTTATAAATTTGAATTGGCTTCTATCCTCTGATGTATTAATCAATACATCTACTGATCTACCAGTACCGTAGAAATTTCTTTCTCTTAGTCCAGTAACTATTGCAAATCCATCAATCGTTCCAACAGAAATACCTGCATTAAATGTGCCTGTTTGCTTTTCTTCAACTTCAATAATTATATTAACATTTTCTTCATCAATAATTTCTTCTTTTACTTTTACTGATTCAAATAAATTTAAAGATATAAGCTTTTCCCTAATATTTTGTAATTGAGTTTTATATACTGCATCACCTTCAATAATATCTAACTCTCTTCTAATAATTCTGTCATAAGTTCTTGAATTTCCAATGATATTAATTTGTTTCGTATATTTTGGTTTAATTGATAAAATTTCAAAAAATATTTCAACATTTTTTTTATCAACTTTATCAGAAATATTAATTTCAAAAAATTCAATATCATTATCTAAAATTATTGAAGATATTTCATCTTTTAATATCCTAATTTTTTGAGGAGAAAAATAATTTTTTTCAATTAAAAAGTTATCAATTTTTTTCTGAACTAAATCTCTAGATTGAGTATTTAGTAAATTATTTTGATCATTAAAAGTTATTGATGATAGTAAATAAATATCTCCTTCTGTAATATTAAAATAAATATTTACTTCATTAGTTTTTAAATATTCAATCTTTGTGTCTACATTAGCATTTAAGTAGCCATTGTTTTTGTAATAATTTTTAATTATAATTTTGTCTTTTTCTACAGTCGCAGGCTTATAATTATTATTAGCAAATATATTTTTTATTGTTTTTGTTTTTGATTTAATTATTTCACGTATATCTTGTGCTAATATGTAGTTATTACCATTAATAAAAATATTCTTTATTTTTGTTATTTTTCCTTCTTCAATTTCAAAATATAAATCAACTGTATTTGTATCCTTATATATTTTTTCTGAATATTGAATTTGAACGTCATTATAGCCAAATGACTCGTACAATTGCTTAGTATCATTAATAAATTGGTTAATTGATTGTAAATTAAAAGTTATAAGATTACTTTGAAAAGCGATAGCCTGTAACTCTTCATCATCTAATCTTTCATTGTTTTTAAAATATAATTTATCAATATTTGGAAATTCTTTTACAATTATAATATATTTATTATCAATAAATTTAACACTTAATTCAGAAAAAAGGTTAGAAGTATTTAGAATTTTTATTATCTCATTACTATATTCTTCATCTAAATTTTCTGGGATATCTTTTAGTAAAGATAAAATTACATTTGTATCAGTAAAATTATTTCCTTTAATCTCAAATAAATTATCATTAGCATTTATTGAATAAGAGACAAAAAAAATAAATAAAAAACTAATTAATATTTTTAAGTTCTTTAAGTTTATTTTCGAGTTCTTCATGGTAATTTAGTATATCTTTAATAGTGTTTACAGAAGAATACAAATTTAAAGATGTTACTTTTTTAATTATTTTGTAAATATCTGTATATGCAATAATTTTATTTTTGAATAAATTCACAGCATATTCATTGCCTATATTAAATTTGATTATATTTTGTGGATTTTTTTTATCAAGGTTGTTAAATAGTTTATAAATTGGAAAAATTTTATCGCTTACCTTCTCGAAATTTAAATTGTTATAACTGTGAATATTAAAATTATTATTTTCCCTATAATTGGTTTTTGAGTTTACTAAGAAATTAAATATTGGAATTTTCATATCATTTTTAAATAAATTGAAATGGCTTACATAATTTGGATATTCTACTATAGAATGAACTTGGGCTTCTGGATGGATAAGTATATCTAAATTACTGTAGGGAACATCAAATAAATAATGAGCCTCGATTAATTCTAAACATTTATTTACCAATGTAGCTGAGTCAATGCTGTTTTTATAACCCATTTTCCATTTTGGGTGTTTAATTGCCTCTGTAAAAGTAATATTTTTAAGAGAAGTATATTTTTTATTTAAAAATGGACCTCCTGAAGCAGTTAAAATTATTTTACTGTAAAGAATATGTTTATTTGATTTATTAAAAAAATCAAAAAGTGAGAAATGTTCAGAATCTAATGGAAATATATTAGTTAATTTAAAGTATTTTTTACTTTTGAATATATGGCCTGCAGAAACAATTGATTCCTTATTAGCTAAACCTAAGTTATCAGTATTTTTAATTATTTTATCTAAAAAATATAAAGATTTATAACCAGATATTGCCAATATACTTAAATTGGACTTACTTGATGATAAATATGAAATTAATTCACTAAAATTAAGAATTTTTGTTTTACCTATTTTAAATTTTGAGATTTTAAATTTATCAATGTCATATAGAAAAGCATATTTAGGATTATATTTATGAATTTGTTTTTTTAATAATTTAAAGTTGGATTTAGCACAAAGAAGATTAATCTTTATATTTGGAAAATTTTTATCAATTAATTCTAATGTTTTTCTGCCAATTACTCCAGTACTGCCATAAATATTTATATTCATTTTAAAAAAGTAATAAATACAGAATAAAAAATAATTGCAAACAAAAAACTATCAAATCTATCAAAGACTCCTCCGTGTCCTGGAATAAGATCACTGGAATCTTTTAGATTATTTTTTCTTTTAAAAAAAGATTCAATCAAATCACCTATAAAAGCAAATCCAATAGATAAAATTATAAAAACTGACAAATGTACATCGATATTAAAATTAAATATGAATGCAATTAAAAAACTTAATAAGAAAGAGATTATAAACCCACCTATAAAACCTTCAAAGGTTTTATTTGGGCTAATTTTGATTAATTTTTTTTTACCAAATGTTCTTCCAATAATATAACAAAAGATATCAAATAGAATAACAATGCAAATAAATAAATTAAAATAATAATAATTTGTTATACTAAAATCAATATTAATAAAAAATAATAAAGATATAATAATATAAATCATAGGTACAAGTTTAAATTTTTTAAAATAAAGATAAATCTCAAACAAAACTAAAATATAAACAGCAAGTATTAAATAATATACTAATCCAAAGTTAATGAGTGATATAAATAAATATATAAAAATAAATAAAAATGAAAATAATAACCTTAAAATAAAATTATTATAAACCATATTTTCTATTAATATTTAAGTATTTTTCGATTATTGATTTAAATTCTTTTTCAGAAAAATCAGGCCAAAGAGTATCTGTAAAAAAAAGCTCTGAGTAAGTTAGATTATACATAATAAAATTACTTAATCTTTGATAGCCTCCAGTTCTTATTAATAGATCTGGATCAGGGAATTCACCTAAATTAAATAATTTATTAATTGCTTGATCACTATCTAAATTTATAATTAATTTATCAGATTTAATTTTATTTAAAATATTTTTGATTTCATTTTTAAAACCATAATTAAATGCAATATTTAAATTTAATTTATTATTATTTATAGATAGACGTTCTATATTATTAAAAATATCTATTATTTTTTTTGGTAAATTTTTCCTTGATCCAAATATTTTAATTTTGACTCCTTTTTCTTGAACTAAATCATCAAATATTCTAGAAAAATTATCATATATAATTTTATAGATAGTATTAATAGAAGATCTATTGAAATTTTCTGAAGATAAAGCAAATAAAGTTACATAAGAAATCTCTAAATTTTGTGAATATCTAACTATATTTTTTATATTTTCAAAACCTGTTGAATATCCGACAAAATTTGTTTTTTTATTTTTCCTTGCCCATCTTTTGTTACCATCAAGTATTAGAGCTATATGGTCTAAGTTATTATACAAACTTATACTTTCAAAATATCGACTTTTTTTGTTTCTAATATTTTGTCAATTTTATCAATGTTAGTATCTGTAATTTTTTGTATTTCATTAATTTTTCTTTTCAAATCATCTTCAGACAAGTTAGAAGACTTTTTTTCATTTTTTGAAATTTCAATAAAATCTCTTCTTATATTTCTTATAGTAACTTTTGAATTTTCTGCAAATTCAGATGCAATTTTGATTATTTCTTTTCTTCTTTCTTCACTTAGTTTTGGTATTGGAAGTCGTATAAGTTGACCATCAGTTTGAGGATTTATTCCCAAGTTTGACTCAGTTATTGCGCTTTCAACTGACTTGATTAGCGATGTATCCCATACTTGAATTGTTATAGTACTTGCATCTTGAACTGAAATATTTCCTAATTGATTTAAAGGTGTCTTTGAACCATAAGCTTCAGCAAAAATGTTATCGAGCATTGAAGGATTGGCTCTAGATGTTCTTAAAGAATTTAACTCCTTTTCGAAGTGTAAAACAGCAGAACTCATTTTACTGTCAAGATCTGTCATATTAACTTATTTTACTATATGATCCTTTTCGATTCAAAACATTAATTAGAGAGTCTTTTTTAAATATATTTGTTATAAAAATGGGAATACCTGTGTCTTTTGCTAAACTAATAGCAGTTAAATCCATAACTTGAAGATTATTGTTTATAACTTCATTATATGAAATGTTTTTAATTAATTTAGCATTTTTGTATTTTATAGGATCTTTGTTATAAATTCCATTTACCTTAGTAGCTTTAATAATTAATTTACAATCAAGTTCAGATGCTCTTAAAGTTGCTGCTGTATCAGTTGAAAAAAAAGGGTTGCCTGTTCCTGCTGCAAAAATAACTATTCTATTTTTTTCTAAATGCCTTATGGCTCTTCTTCTAATATAGGGTTCAGCAATTTGAGACATAGTAATCGCAGATTGAACTCTAGTTGGAACATTTATCTTTTCTAAACTACTTTGCAATGATAATGCATTCATTACAGTAGCTAACATTCCCATATAATCAGAAGTTGATCTGTCGATACCTTCAGAGGCACCTTTTATTCCTCTAAAAATATTACCACCACCAATAATTAAACAAATTTGATATTTTTTTTTATAAACATTTTTAATTTCATTTGATATCTTATTGATTGTTGAAACATCTATACCATAGTTTGAAGAACCCATTAAAGACTCACCAGATATCTTAAGTAAAATTCTTTTATACATTCTATAAGCTTATTAAATCAAAAGAGTTAATCTTATAGTTTATCGAAGAAAAATCTTCTAGTATGCTTCTAATTGTTTTATCTTGATCTAATATATAGGATTGATTTAATAAGGTAACTTCACTATAAAATTTTTTCATTTTGCCATCTAATATTTTATCTACTATATTCGATGGTTTGCCAGAATTTAATATTAATTCTCTTTGAATTTTCTCTTCTTTACTTACTAAAGTTTTGTCAAGATCTGCAATATCTAAGGATTCAGGTTTCATTGCTGCTATGTGCATACATAAATTTTTAGATAAATTTTCAGTTTCTTGATTTTTTTTATCTGTTGTATACTCAATCAAAGATATTATCTTCCCAATATTACTTCTATAACTATTATGAATATAAAAAGAATGATTGTTATTTTTATTTTCTTTAATTATTAACTCATTTAAAATTAAATTTTCTCCAATTTTTGCAATCATAGAGTTAAAATAATCTAATACAGTTCCATTTTCATATTTTAAATTTAAAAACTGATCTTTGTTGATAAAAGTATTGGAATCTAAAATTAGCTTACCTAAATTATCTAGGAAATCTAGAAAGGTGTCACTTTTGGCTGCAAAATCTGTTTCACTGTTTACCTTTAGCAATACAGTAAAATCTTTATTTGAATAAATACCAACAGCACCTTCATTTGCTGCACGATCACTTTTTTTTGAAGCTTTAGCCAAGCCTTTTTTCCTAAGTTCTTCAATAGATTTATCTATATCATTATTATTCTGCTCTAAAGATTTTTTACAATCTAAAAAACCAGCTCCAGTTTTTTCTCTCAATTCTTTTATTAGTTCAGTTAAGCTCGGCATTATTTATCTTCCTTTTTTTGATTATCATCAATTTTATTATCTTCTTTTTCATTAGATTGATTTTGAAAGTTTATTGCGTCTTCAATTGTCTCAGCAAAATAATTTTTATATAAGTTTATGGATCGAAGTGCATCATCATTTCCAGGTATAATGTAATCAATATTTTCAGGATCAGCATTAGAGTCTACAATAGCTACAACAGGAATATTAAGTTTTGTTGCTTCACGAACAGCTATCTTGTCCTTTATTACATCAAAAACTATTAATAAATCAGGTTTTCCATTTAAATTCCTGATTCCACCAATATTCAAATCTAGTTTTTGTTTTTCTCTTGAGATATCTAATAGTTCTTTTTTTGATAAATTTTTTGATAATTCATTATCTTTTAAAAATAATTCTATTTCCTCTAATCTTTTGATAGAATTTGAAATTGTTTTCCAATTTGTAAGAGTACCTCCAAGCCATCTTTTATTGACATAAAAATTGTTATTTAATGTTGCTAAATCCCTAACAACATCAGAGCATTGTTTCTTTGTACCAACAAAAAGAATTTTTCCAGATTTAGAAACAGTTTCGTGTATTTTTGTAAGAGCAGTATTTAATAATTCTAATGTTATTCTTAAATCAAATATATGAATGTTATTTCTAACACCATATATGTATTCTTTCATTTTTGGATTCCATCTTCTTACATTGTGTCCAAAGTGAACACCTGACTCAAGAAGATCTTCTAATTTAACTTCAGGTAAATTCATGTTTACTCCCCGGTTTAACCTCCACAGAAACAAAAACACCGGTTTTTTCTGTGTGCTAGTTTTTAATTTGTCTGATCTATTATTATAATGTGTTTATTTTTCAAGATATTTCTAATGAATAATCTAAATTTTTTGATTTATTTAATTCGTCAAGTTTTTTAAACGATTTAATTGAATATTTATTGAAATCAAAGTTAATTAATTTTTGATCTACCGTAATAAAAAGCTCAATAGAATTATTAATATTAGTATTTTGTTTTTTTTCAAAAATATAATCCTTATGTTCAATAATATTGCTCATATTTGAATAAATATTAAATTTATATTTATTTTTAGTAAAAATTGTATGAAGAGATGATATATCCCTAATAATAAAACGAGTATCTGTATTATTTTTTACAATATCTATAGTAAATACTAGTAAATTACCTTCTTTTAAAATTGGTCTGTATTTATATAAATTTTCGCTAAAAATTGTTAATTCAAACTGATAACTAATTTCTGAAACAGTTATAAATGCATATTTTTTTCCATCTTTATTTGATCTCTCTTTAATATCTAAAATTGCGCCACAAACTTTCATTGAGTTGTTATTATTATTTTCAGAATAATCTTTAAATGAATTAATATTTTCTAATTCAAAAAATTTACTTGGATAGTGATTAAGCGGATGGTCAGAAAAATAAAATCCTATAACATCTAGTTCATTGGATAAGATTTCTGAATTATTCCAGTTTTTATAATTTTGATTGAATAGATTTTTATCTTCAAAAGAAATTTCTTTATCTTCAAAAAGCATATCTTGATTAAGGTCTTTTTCTGCACCATATAATTCAACAAATTTAGTTACATTATTAAATAATTTTGACCTATTAGCTTCTAAACTATCAAATGCTCCAGCTTGTATAAGTTTTTCAAGCTGCCTTTTATTTATTACCTCCCTGGAAACTCTATTCATAAAATCAATAATATTCTTAAATTTACCATTTTTATTTCTTTCTTCTACCATGCTAGAAATAGATTTGAGCCCTACTCCTTTAATTGCACCTAGCCCAAATCTAATTGATTTTAAACTTCCATCTGTTTCGATTGAAAATAAGGGATTTGAATAATTGATATCTGGCTTTAGAAATTTTATATTTAATCTTTCTATTTCTTGTTTTAGTAAAATAATTTTTTCTGTCCTATCAATAGAATAGTTTAGTGTTGCTGTAAGAAATTCATGTGGAAAATTTGCTTTTAAATAAGCTGTTTGATAAGATATCAAAGCATATGCAGCTGCATGGCTCTTATTAAAACCATATCCTGCAAATTTATCTACTAAATCAAAAATTTTTGAAGCTTCTTTTTTTTCAATATTATTTTGAATTGCACCTTCAATAAATCTTGATTTTTGCATATCCATTTCTTTTTGAATTTTTTTTCCCATTGCTCTTCTTAATAAATCTGCTTCACCTAAAGAATAATTTGATAAAACCTGAGCAATCTGCATTACCTGTTCTTGATAAACAATAATTCCATAAGTTTCTTTTAAGACGTCTTCTAACATTGAATGAAGATATTTAATTTCTTCACGTCCATGTTTTCGATTACAAAAAGAAGGAATATTATCCATTGGACCTGGTCTAAATAACGCTACTACAGCTATTATTTCTTCAAATCGATCAGGTTGAAGTTGGCGAAGGACACTACCCATACCATTACTTTCCAATTGAAATATTCCAACTGTATCCCCCTTACTTAACTGCTCATAGGTTCTTTTGTCATTTAAGGGAATATTATCAATTATAAAATTTCTATTATCTTTAATTATTAATTTTACGCAATCATCAATAATTGACAATGTTGTTAAACCAAGAAAATCAAATTTTATTAGACCAACTTCCTCAACATATTTCATAGAAAATTGTGTTGCATTTGTATTAGTATTTTGATCTTTGTATAAAGGAACAACTTTTGATAACTTTTCATGACCAATAACAACTCCAGCAGCGTGAGTTGAAGCATGTCTATGAGTTCCCTCAATTTTTAGACTTAAATCAATAATATTTGAAATTCTTTCATCACTATTGATCCTTTCTTGTAAACTTCTTTCAGATTTAATTGACTCACTTAAAGTTAATGGATTTGAAGGATTAAAAGGTATTAATTTAGCAAAAGAGTCAACTTCTCCATACGGAACTTCCAATACTCTTCCAATATCTCTTACCGCAGCTCTTGATGCTAAAGTACCAAAAGTAATTATATGTGCAACACATTCACTTCCATATTTATTATTTACATATTCAATTACTTCATCTCTTCTAGTTTGACAAAAATCAATGTCAAAATCTGGCATTGACACTCTTTCTGGGTTAAGAAATCGTTCAAATAGTAAATCGTATTCCAATGGATCTAAATCAGTAATTCCTAAACACCAAGCTACTAAACTGCCAGCACCTGATCCTCTTCCGGGACCAACAGGGATGGATTGCTCTTTAGCCCAATTAACAAAATCTGCTACTATTAAAAAGTATCCTGCAAAACCCATTCTAATTATTATTTCATTTTCATATTTCAATCTATCTCTATAAACTTGTATATTCTTAATATTCTTTTCTTTTATTTTTTTTTCAAGTCCCAGTTCTGAGGATTTTAATAAAAAATCTTCTGCTGATAAATTTAAATCATTTTTAAATTCAGGTAATTGTGGTTTTGTTGACTCAGGAAAATAATTACAAGATAAAGCAATATTAAAATTATTTAGTATTATCTCAGGAATATCGTCAAAATTTGAAGACATTTCTTCATTTGACTTAAAATAAATATTTTCATTTGAGATATTTCTTTGAGAATTGTTAATTGTTGATTTTTGAGCAATACATAGTAATGCATCATGAGCTGAATAATCATCTTTATTAGCATACTTAATATTATTTGAACCTATTAGGGGTATGTCAAATTTTTTTGATAAATTAATAAATTCTTTTTCAAAAACGTCGATATTTTGATCATTTATTCTTTGAATTTCAAAAAGAAAATTTTGCTTAAAAAATTTTTTAAAATTACTTATTAATTGAATGATATCATTTTTTTTGTTTTCTTTGTTTAATAAAAGTAGAGGATTCAATTCACCACCTACATAACAGAATAAACCTTCAGAAAATTTCTCTAATTGAGAAAAGTATATACCAACATAATTTCCTTCATTAAGATGAGAAAGTGAGCTTAATTCTAATAGATTTCTATACCCGATTTCATTTTTGACTAAAAATGTAACTTGAGAAATTTGTTTATTTACAACAACATCTAATAAATTTATTGAAGTTCCAATTATAGGTTGAATATTATTTTTTACGCATTCTTTTGAAAACTCAAAGACTCCAAACATATTATTATTATCTGTAATGGCAATTGCAGGCATGTCATTTTTTTTAGCAAGATCTACTAAATTAGCAATTTTTAGAGTACTTTCAGATAAAGAATATGAAGATAAAGATCGTAAATGAATAAAAGGATTATTCATTCTTTAATTGTATATTCTTGTTTTTAAAATAATAAATTTCATCAGCTAGTAAAGAATACGTTTTGTTATGAGTAACATATACTAAAGTTTTTTTATTTTGTTCGATATAATTTATAAAAAATTTAAAAATGTTGTTAGCAGTATCTTCATCAAGATTTCCAGTCATCTCATCAGCTAAAATTAAATCTGGATTGTTAACTAATGATCTTGCAATAGCGACTCTTTGTTGTTCTCCTCCTGATAACTTTAAAGGTTTATAATTAATCCTTTCACTTAAACCAAATTCAAGAAGTAGTTTTTTAGATATTTCATAACTTTTCTTTTCATTTTTATTTATTAATAATGGAAGCATAACATTCTCGATAACAGTGAGTTCAGGAATAAGATGAAAAAATTGATGAATAAAACCAATTGATAATCCTCTAATTTTATTTGTTTCATCTTTAGAGCAAAAAGAAATATCTTTATTCTTAAAATAAACTTTTCCATCATATTCAGAGTCAAGTAAACCAATAATATTAAGAAAAGTAGTTTTGCCTGAACCTGAAGGCCCAACAATCGCAACTTTAGTGTTTTGCATTAATTTAAAATTCAGATTTTTAATTATCTCAATTTTTAAATTATTTTCATTAAAATAATTTTTATTTAAATTGGATATCTCTGATAAATATTTGCTATTCACTTCTTAAACTCTTAATAGGATCTATTCTGGCTGAACTTAAAGCTGGAAAAATAGTTGAGATAATTGATATGATTATAGCCACACAAAGTACGTAAACAACTTCATTTATACTAATCTTTGAAGGTAAAGATGATAAATAATAGACTTCTTCAGAAAAGAGCTTTGTCCCAAGTAAATATTCTAAAAAACTTTGAATTGATTTAATATTTATTGTGAAAAGTATTCCAATTATTAATCCTATTAATGAGCCAATCAAGCCAATTGAGATTCCAATAGTAAAAAATATTTTTATAATACTTTTATTACTCATTCCAATAGTTTTTAAAATGCCAATATCCTTATTTTTTTCTTTAACAAAAATAATTAAACCTGAAATAATATTTAATGATGCAACTAAAATGATTAAAGAAAGAATAATAAACATAACATTCTTTTCTACTTTAAGTGCATTTATTAAAGTTTTGTTTTGATCCTTCCAAGATATTGAATAAAAATTTAATAAAAGATTAGATGTTTCTAATTCTACTTTATTTTTAAATAATTCAATTTCATTAGGAGATGATGTAAAGAATTCAATTTTGTTATATATATCTTCATCATATAATAGTAATTTTCTAACAAGTTCTGAAGATAAAAAAATTAAATTTGAATCATATTCATATAAACCTAGATCAAATACACCTACTACCTCCAATGTTTTAAATCTTGGAATATTTCCTAATATTGTTTTATCAGTCTTTGGAATTGCAATTTTAACCTTATCTCCCACGCTTAAATTCATTTCGTTCGCTAAGGAATCTCCAATTAATATTTCACTTTTTGGATTTTGAATTAAAGCACCCATATTAATTGAATTAAACAAATAATGATTTTTATCATATGCATCATAGCCTTTGATCATCACACCTTTTGAGTTATTTGATTTTATAATTAATCCATTTGTTTCAATAGACTTGTAGTGTTGGTAAAAAAAAGAATTATCAATATTCAATATAAGTTCATCAGCTTGCTTATTTGTTATCTCATTATCAAAACTATAAATATTAAGGTGTGAATTAAGTCCAATTATTCTGTTAGTTAGATCAATTCTAAAACCATTCATAACAGACATTACTATGATAATTGCTGCTACTCCTAAACTAATACCTGTTATTGAAAACAAAGCAAAAATAGACACATAGCCATCGGATTTCTTAGAAAATAAAAACCTAAAAATCAGTAATCGTTCTGATTTAGAAATCATCTATTTTTTTAACTTATTATTAATAAAATCAATTACACTACTGGACGAAATTTTTTCACTTTCATTATTTTGACGATTTTTTATTTCTACTAAATTATCTTTTAAATCTCTTTTGCCAATAATAATTTGATAAGGTGTCCCAATTAACTCATTATCAGATAATTTTTTTCCTATACTGCAGATTCTGTCATCTAAAATGACTTCAATATTATTTTTCATAAAATATTCATAATATTCTGATGATTTTGTGGCACAATCTTGATCTTCTGGCATTAAATTAACTATGGAAACCTTAAATGGAGCAACTTCTAAAGGCCATCTAATTCCTTTTTCATCATGATAAGCTTCTATAATTGCACCAACAAGTCTTGAAACACCAATGCCATATGATCCCATATGTACTGGAACATTTTTCCCACTTTTATCTTGAACAAATGCGTTTAATTTCTCAGAATATTTTGTTCCAAAATAAAATATATGGCCTACTTCAATGCCCTTAGAAATTTTTAAATCTTCATTTGAAATTGGGCAATTTTTTTCATCATGTTGATCATCAACTGCAGCATAAAATGACTGCAACTTATTTGGATCTATAGTTTCAGGGTTTAGTGTTTCTAATTTTTTATCATAATAAAGTGTACTTTCACCAGTCTTAGCTAGTATTTGAAATTCATGACTTAAGTTACCGCCAATTGGTCCAGTTTCCGCTCTTAAGGAAATTGGTGTTAAACCCATTCTAATAAAAGTTTTTATGTATGCTTTAAACATATTGTCATAAGATTTTTTTGCTTCGTTTTCATCAAGATCAAATGAATAATTATCCTTCATTAAGAATTCTCTTCCTCGCATTACTCCAAACCTAGGCCTAACTTCATCTCGGAATTTCCATTGAATATGATAAAGGTTTTTTGGAAGATCTTTGTAAGAATTAATATGTGATTGAAATATATCAGTAATTAATTCTTCATTTGTTGGGCCGTAAAGCATATCTCTTCCACTTCGATCTGTAATCCTCAACATTTCTTTTCCATAATCATCATATCTTCCTGATTTAATCCATAAATCAGAAGATTGTATCGTAGGCATAAGCAGTTCTATAGCTCCTGCATTATTTTGTTCTTCTCGGACAATCTGTTCAATTTTTTTTAATACAAGTAAACCTAATGGTAACCAAGAATAAATACCTGCACTAGATTGCTTAATCATACCTGCTCTGATCATTAATTTATGTGAAATTATTTCAGCATCTGATGGTGCATCTTTAATGGTGGGAAGAAAAAAATTAGAATATTTCATTAATTAAATATATTTGATAAATCAAAACCAAATAAAATCAAAAAAAATAAAATTAAAGCTGATATTAATGAAGTTGCTATAAATTTTATTAGAAGATATGGCTTACTCGGAGCGCTTTTTGCATGTCCAGATTCTACTTTTTGGGGTACTTTTATCTTAATCGGTAGGAGTATGAAAAATAAAATCCACCAAACAAGGATAAAAATTAGAACATGAGTAAATAGTGCCATTAAGATCGTATTAAATGAACTTCAATTTCTGGTTTTTTTTGAATTGAATTTTTTATAATCTTTCTAAAACTACTTTTAACTAAGTCAGATACTATAAGATCTGATGATTTTTGATCTTTGTTAAGTTTTGTATAGTTTTCTATAAAAAGTATTTTAAAATCATTTTTAATGATTTCTTCATCTATTCCCGGCAATCCTTTTAAAGTAAGTAACATATTTTTATTAATTGAATAGTCATCATCATTGATAATTAAAGAAATTAATACTAGCCCCTCAAATGAATATTTCCTTCTCTCTTTAATAAAAGCAGATTCAGAGTCGTAAAGATTTTTACCCTCAACAATTAACTTTCCAGTTTTAAATTTTTCTACAATTTTAGGTTCACCTGGTGCAATTTTGAGACATTTTCCATTTTCTAAAATTTTAGTAAATGGTACTTGAGATGAGTAAGATAATTGTTTATGTGCCTCTAGATGCATAGGTTCACCATGCACAGGAATAGATAAGTAAGGTTTTGTCCAATTATACATTTGTTTTATTTCATCTGCATAACCATGACCTGAAACATGTACTAAATCATCATCAGCAGTTACTATCTCAACTCTTTGTCTAATAAGTAAGTTCTTTAAATTATTTATTGATTTTTCATTACCAGGAATATCTCTAGAGCTAAAAATGACTACATCTTCAGGCTCTAAATGTAAATGTTGATGAGAATTATAAGCTATTCTAAAAAGGGCAGATCTTTTTTCACCCTGACTACCAGTACAAATTATGACTAAATTTTCTCTTGGTATATAAGAAGCTTCATCTTCACTGATAAAAATTTCATCATCTGCAACATAACCACATTTTCTTGCTACCTCGATATTTTTTTTCATACTTCTGCCTACAAGAGCGACCTTTCTTTTATTTTTTTTTGCTGCGTGAATAATATTTTTCATTCTTGCAATATTTGAAGAAAAACATGTAACAACAATTCTATTAGAAAATCTTGAAAATACACTAGTCAGTTCATCCCTAACGTCATTTTCAGATTCTGATTTACCAGGCACATTTGCGTTAGTAGAGTCACCTATTAAGGCAAGTAATCCATCATTTCCTAATTTTTCAAATTTTTCTTTTGAAAATGAGTCTCCTAAAGTAGGTGAATGATCTATTTTCCAATCAGCAGTATGGAGTAATGATCCATATGTTGTTTTAATTACAATTGAAGTTGGCTCAGGAATTGAGTGTGTAGTTGGAATAAAACTTATATCAAAATTATTGAGTATTAATTTCTTTTCTAGATTTATCTCTTCTAAAGTAAATCCTTCTACTTTATTGAATTCTTTTAGCCTATTCTCAATAAGAAATTTTGCAAATTTACTTGCATATACTGGACATTTAATTTTATTTGCTAAGAACGCAACAGCTCCTGCATGATCTTCATGACCATGGCTAATTATAATTGCCTCGAGATTATCTTCTAAGCTTTCAATATGATCAATTTTTGGTACTAATAAATCTACACCAGGAAACTTTTCATCTGCAAATGAAAGACCTAAATCTATCATTATCCATTTTCCATCACATCCGTAAAGATAACAATTTGCACCTATTTCTCCAATACCTCCAAGAGATAAAAAGTGTAGTCCTTCATTAAAATCATTTAGTTGTAAATTATTACTCATAAAAATGTTTGTTACCGATTTCTTTTATTCCTTCTAATGTCAAATGTTCCATATATATAGGTTTATAAATAATTTTATCCCTAAATATTTTACCTAGACCACCCGTAATATAGACTTTGGGCTTAAAGTTATTCTCCTTAATAATTTGCTTTAATATGCCATTAACTGCATGCAAATAACCAAAATAGAACCCTGATTGAATAGAAGCTGATGTATTATTATTAACAATTTTATTTGATTTAGAGATTTTTGAAGTTTTTATTAACTCAGCATTTTTTAAAAGTGTCTCCATTGAAAGATTTATACCTGGAAAAATTAATCCACCTAAATATTTATTATTTTTAATGACATCGAAAGTAGTAGCTGTACCAAAGTCGAGAATTATACAGTCTTTGATTTTCTTACTGTATACATAGGCATAGTTTGCTATTCGATCACTCCCAATTTGATTTAAATTATAATTGATACTATTTCTAAATGATATTTTTTTGGGATTAACTAAATAAAATTTGAATTTATTTTTTTGAAAAATATTTTTTAAAATTAAATTTAAAGAAGGCACAACAGACGACAAGATACAAAATCTATCTTTAAGATTATTAATCAATTTTTTGTTAGATTTAAAAAATTTATTTATTTCTTTTTTTGTAATATTGATTTTTTTTTCTGTTTTTAATCTAATAATTTTAATTAATTTATTTTTTGTATAAAAACCTATAACTATATTCGTATTACCTACATCTATAACAATCATTAAATTATTCTAGCATTATATATATTTTCAAAATTAATATTATTTTTTAAAGTGATTGAACCATCTGGGTTAAGATTATGAAATATTCCTTGTTTTACATTTTGTTCATCAATTTTTAAATTAATGTTGCTTCCTAAATATAATAATCTACTTTTATATTCAGTCATAATTTTTTCGTGGTTATTTAGCAGTTGTTTAAAATTTTTAAAATACTCTTCCATAATTTCATATACAAAATAAAAATTGTTAATTTCTTTATTGTATTTATTAATATTAGTTGTTGGATAATTTTCAATTTTTGGGGAAGATACTATATTAACTCCAAAACCAGTATTGATATATTTATCACTTTTGATACTAAATATTTCAGAAATTATTCCAGAAATTTTTTCTTTATTAATTAAAATATCATTTGGCCATTTAATTTGAGTTTTAACATTACAAATATTTTCAATCACAGAACAGATCATATTAGTAATAAAAGCATTATTTAAAAAATGATTTTCTATTGGCAATATATTTTTAGATAAAATAGAAATATAGACATTACTTTTAGGACTTTCCCAAGTTGTTCCTCGTCTTCCAAATCCTTTTTTTTGTTCATTTGCCATCAAACATATATCTCTATTATCAATAAGTTTTTTAACCTCTGACATTGTAGAGTCTACAGATTCAATAAAATGAAAATCAAAATTGTTTTTATCTAATAGATTTTTAATTTTATCTAATGACATTAATCAAATGGTCAAACTTGCTGATATATTAATCAATAAAGACGGGTAAAATATAAAACAAATAATTACAAACAAACTTAAGGACAGAATAATTTTTGATTGAAAAGAAATTTGAAAATTAATTATTCCTTCACTTATACTTTCATCAAAATACATTATCTTAATAATTCTTAAATAATAAAAAGCAGAAATAACACTAGCTAGGACGCCAAGAACTGAAAGCACATATAATTCTTGTTCAATTGCAGCAATGAAAACATAAAACTTTCCAAAAAATCCTATAAAGGGTGGGATGCCAGCCATAGATAGCATTATTATTGAAATAGAAAGACTAACGATTGGATTACTTTTACTTAACCCTTTTAAATCACTTATATTAATTAAATATTCATTTTTAACTTTTAACGAAAGTAAAATAGCAAAAATAGCAACATTCATTATCATGTATGAAAGCATATAAATTGATGCTGCTTTAATTCCATCATCATTTGCGGCAACTAAAGCTATTAAGATATAACCTATATGTCCAATAGAACTATAAGCTAATAATCTTTTGATATTTGACTGTGCTATAGCCGCTATAGCTCCAAGAAACATTGAGGCTATTGATAAAAATAAAATTATTTGACTCCATTCTAAGTAAAAATTTTCAAATGGAACTAAGCAAAAACGATAAATTAAAGCTACTGCAGCAATCTTAGGGACAATAGCAAAAAAACCTGTAATTGAGTTTGGAGCCCCTTCATAAACATCAGGAGTCCACATATGGAAAGGTACGGCTGAAACCTTAAAAGCCAAGCCTACCATCACAAATACAAGTCCAAATATTAGACCTAAATTTAAATTATCATATTTTGATAAATAGAAACTTATCTCATTAAAATTCATTGAACCAGTAAATCCATAAATTAAGGAGAAGCCGTATAAAAGTATACCAGACGATAATGCTCCTAAAATAAAGTATTTTACTCCTGACTCAGCTGATGAGATTGAATCTCTTTTTATTGCTGCAGCAACGTATAGAGATAAACTTTGAAGTTCTATTGCTAGATACATGGACATAAGATTATTTGAAGCAATCATTAACATCATCCCAAGTGTAGAAAATAAAAATAAAACAGGAATTTCAAAGTTTTTAAGCTTAATGCCTAAGAAATAATCTTTAGAAATGATGATACTAGCTATAGATCCTAATAGAGCTAAAATTTTAAAAAAATTTATAAAAGAAGAGTGACTAAATAAACTTTTATAATTTGCGAAATTTGATTCACTATCATAGTAAATAAGCAAAATGGTTAATAATAAAACGAAAACTGCTAGATTGGAAGTTTGTCTAAATGCATTCTTTTTTAAAAAAAGCCCAAAAAGTAAGCAAACAAAAGAAGAGCATGCTAAAAAAATTTCGGGTATAAAAAAAATATTGTAAATATTATTTAGCATTGGCTATTTCATAGTTTGTTATAATCAGTTCAAGTGATAATCTCATAGGATCTAAAAATAGATTTGGAAATATACCTAGTAATATTACTGAAATTGCTAAAGGAATTAATATGATTTTCTCTCTTGTGTTTATATCTAAAATATCTGCAAGTTTATTATTAGTTATGGTGCCAAAAATAATTCTTTTATAAAGGTATAGCATGTAAACAGCGGATAATATTATTCCAAAAGCCGCGCCAATAACAACGTAACTTGAAAATTTAAATGCGCCAACAATGACTAAAAATTCTCCAATAAAACCACTAGTTCCAGGCAATCCAACTGATCCCAGCATAAAAATCATGAATACTGTTGCATAAAGTGGCATTCTTTGAACTAATCCTCCGTAAAATTCAATTTCTCTAGTATGCATTCGATCATAAATAACACCAACACATAAAAATAAAGCTGCTGAAACTAGTCCATGACTAATCATTTGCATCATTGCTCCTTCTAAGCCTTGTTGATTCACTAAAAAAATTCCAATTGTTACAATTCCCATATGAGCAACAGATGAATATGCAATTAGTTTTTTAATATCAGTTTGTGCTAGTGCTACTAAGGAAGTGTATACTATGGCAACTATACTTAATGTCATAATTAAAGGAATAAAAAACTCTGTTGCTTCTGGAAGCATGCCTAAAGAGAAACGGATAAAACCATATCCACCCATTTTTAAAAGTACTCCTGCTAAAATAACAGATCCAGCTGTTGGAGCTTCAACATGGGCATCGGGCAACCATGTATGAAACGGCCACATAGGAATTTTAACTGCAAAGGAAGCAAAGAAGGCGAGCCATAGAAACAACTGAGTATTATAGGAAAAATAGTTACCTTGTAAGAATTCAATACTCATTGAACTTGTATTTCTGTACATCACAATAATAGCAATCAACATGAGTACTGACCCCAAAAGAGTGTAGAGAAAGAATTTAAAAGAAGCATAGATTCTTCTATTACCTCCCCATATACCTATGATTAGATACATTGGTATTAATACAGCTTCAAAAAAAATATAAAATAAAAGTATGTCTATAGAAGCAAACATTCCAATCATTACAGTCTCTAAAAATAAAAAAGAAAGCATGTATTCCTTGACTCTTTTTTTTATATTATTCCAACTAGCTAAAATACAAAGTGGGGTCAAAAATGTACTGAGTAAAATCATAAAAAGTGAGATACCGTCAACTCCAACATGGTAGAAGAAATTAAAATCATCAAACCATCTAAATTTTTCTTCATATTGATAAGACGGATTGGAATAATCAAATTGTAACCAGAGTATTAAACTTAAAATAAATGTTCCTAATGTTGCTAGTAAAGCAGCCCATTTAATATTAATTGATGTTAATTCATCTTCTTTAATAAAAAGAATAATTAAAGCACCAATTAAAGGTAAAAAAATTATTACTGATACTAATGGCCAGTCAATCATTTAGTAATATAAAAACCATGTTAAAATTATTACTAAGCCACCGAGCATAGCAAAAGCATAATGAAACAAATACCCTGATTGAAATAAACTTACATAAGATGAAGATTTAGAAATAATCCAGGAGACCCCGTTTGGTCCTAAACCATCAATAGTTTTTTCATCTCCTCTTTTCCAAAAAAAGTTTGCTAATTTGAAAAAAGTTAAAACAAATACTTTATGATATAGTTCATCCACATACCATTTATTTTTAGAAAGAGAATATAGGGGATCTAAGTTATGAGAAAGATTTTTTGCCCTATTTAAATTATTTGAATATATCAACACACAGACAAGAATTCCAATTGCAACAGCTGATTTTGATATTAAGGATTGTATAAGAGGAAGATATTTATGAGAGCTCTCTGTTAATAATACTGCATTATCCCAAAATTCTTTTTTGTAATACCCAATAAAATAATCAGCAAAGAATATTCCTGAAAAAATAGAACCAATTGCAAGAATAAATAATGGAACTGTCATTACTAAAGGTGATTCATGGGCGTGATCATATGTTTTATTTTCTGATCTATTTTCACCATGAAATGTTAGAAATAATAATCTCCATGAATAAAAAGCTGTAAGTAGAGCAGTTAAAATACCTACTAAATATGCAAAATATGCTATTCCATTTGATGCATAGAAAGCATTTTCTAAAATACTTTCTTTTGAATAGTAGCCAGATAGATACGGGAAACCAATAATTGCAAGAGATCCAATCCACATCATTGTAGCGGTAAAAGGTATTTTTTTGAAAAGTCCACCCATTTTTCTCATATCCTGTTCATGATGCATTGCGTGAATTACAGAACCTGCAGAAAGAAATAGAAGAGCTTTAAAAAAGGCATGGGTTGTTAAGTGAAATATTGATGCATTATAAGCACCTACACCTGCTGCGAAAAACATATATCCTAATTGACTACATGTTGAATATGCAATGACTCGTTTAATATCATTCTGTGTTAAGGCTATAGAGGCGGCAAAAATAGCTGTAGCCGCGCCTACAAAAGTAATGAATAAATTAGTAAATGCAGCAAACTCATAAAGAGGACTCATTCTTGCAACTAAAAATACGCCAGCAGTTACCATTGTAGCAGCATGTATTAGCGCAGAAACAGGAGTAGGTCCTTCCATAGCATCTGGCAGCCAAGTGTGTAAACCTAATTGGGCAGATTTACCCATTGCTCCTATAAATAAAAGAAAACATAAAAAATCTAAAGTTGGAAAACTAAATGAAAGGAATTGAATTTGATGCTCACTAAATTGATCCACTTGCTGAAATATACTGTCGAAACTTATCGTACCAAAAATGTAAAAAATTCCTGCAATTCCAATTGCGTATCCAAAATCTCCAACTCTATTTACGACAAATGCTTTTATAGCAGCTTTGTTGGCTGAATCTTTATGGTGCCAAAAACCAATTAATAAATATGATGCTAGTCCAACACCCTCCCAACCAAAAAACATTTGCAACAAGTTATTACTTGATACAAGCACAAGCATAAAAAAAGTAAATAAGCTTAGATAGCCCATAAATCTTATCTTTGATGGATCTTCTTCCATATAACCTATTGAATATAAGTGAACACAAGCGGAAACAGTTGTAACCACAATGAACATGACTGCAGTTAATGTGTCTAATCTTATTGACCAATCAACAATAAAGTTTCCAGAAGTAATCCAGTTAAGAATAAAGATTGTTTCAGTTTCCTTATTATTAATAAACTGAATAAATATTATCCAAGAAAATAATGCGCAAAGAAAAAGAATTGAAGTTGTTGATATTTGATAAATCTTATAGTGAAACTGTTTACCTAGCAAAAAACAAAAAAGAAAACCAAGTAGAGGTAAAAATATAATTGAGGTTGCCATCTGCTATCCCTTAAGCTGATTAATTTTATTTACTTCTATTGATCCTAAATTTCTAAAAAATACTACAAGTATGGCAAGTCCAATTGCTGCTTCAGCTGCTGCAACAGTAAGTGTAAGCATTGCAAAAATTTGCCCTGAGATATCATTGATATACGCTGAGAAAGCAATAAAATTAATATTTACCGACAACAAGATAAGTTCTATAGACATTAAAATTATAATTAAATTTTTCTTATTTAAAAATATTCCTAAAACACCTAAGGTAAAAATAATTGCGCCGAGAAAAAGATAGTGCTCAAGAGTAATCATTAATTAAATTCCTTCGCCTATATTTACTTTTTTCTTTTCTATAGCTGTTGATGCATCAACTGTATTTTGAGAATCTATATTTTGCCTTTTAACACCACCTTTATCTCTTAATGTAAGTGTAATAGAACCAATCATTGCGACTAATAAAATTATCCCACATATTTGAAATAAATAAAAATATTCAGTGTAGAGTATTCGCCCAATCATTTTTGTATTCTCCACTTCATTAACTATAGGTTGTAATGGTGTTTGATTGTTGTAAATATTAGACGATCTATCTGTTAAAAAAAGTATTCCAAGTTCAATTACTAGAACTATCCCTAACAATGCTCCAAAAGGTAAATATTGCAAAAAACCTTCTCTCAACTTTACAAAATTTATATCAAGCATCATCACAACAAATAGAAAAAGGACGGCAACAGCTCCAACATATACAACGACAAGGATCATTGCTAAAAATTCAGCACCTAATAAAACAAAGAGTCCTGAAGCATTAACAAAGCTTAAAATTAAGAACAAAACTGAATGAACTGGATTTTTTGCACTTATAACCATTAGAGCAGAAAGAACTGCAACAGATGAAAAAAGATAAAATGTTAATGAATAGAGAACCATTCTTATCTATATTTTCTATCGAGATGAATATTTTGAGCAATTTCTTGCTCCCATCTATCTCCATTTTCTAAAAGTTTATCTTTATTATAAATTAATTCTTCTCTAGTTTCAGTGGCAAATTCAAAATTTGGTCCTTCGACTATTGCATCAACTGGGCAAGATTCTTGACATAAACCACAGTAAATACATTTAGTCATATCTATATCATATCTTGTTGTTCTTCTGCTTCCATCCTCTCTTGGCTCTGCTTCAATTGTAATTGCCTGAGCAGGACATACTGCTTCACAAAGTTTACATGCGATACATCTCTCTTCTCCACTTGGATATCTTCTCAAAGCATGCTCGCCTCTAAAACGTGGGCTTAATGGACCTTTTTCGTGAGGATAATTTATTGTAACTTTAGATTTAAATATGTATTTGAAAGTTAAAAATAGCCCTTGAAATAATTCAAATAAAGTAAAAGATTTAATTAATTTATACATATTAATTTGGCAGCATGTCAAAATATACTAAAAAACCAGAAGTTGCCACAACCCAAAACAAAGAAAACGGAAGAAAAACTTTCCATCCAAGTCTCATTAACTGATCATATCTATATCTTGGGAAAGTTCCTCTAACCCAAATAAATAAAAATAATATAAATATTACTTTCACAGTAAACCAGATTACTCCAGGAACAACATTTAATGGGTATACATCAAATGGAGGAAGCCATCCACCTAAAAAAAGAATTACAGTCATAGAAGACATTAAAATCATACTCGCGTATTCACCTAAAAAAAATAATACAAATGAAGCAGATGAATATTCAGTAAAAAATCCTGCAACAAGTGTTGATTCATCTTCAGGAAGATCAAAAGGTAATCTATTTGTTTCAGCTAACGCAGAAATAAAAAAAATAATGAACATAGGTAATAATGGAATTGCAAACCATACAGTCTGCTGAGCTAAAACTATCTTTGATAAATTTAAAGAACCTACACATAATAATACTGTAATTATTACAAATCCAATAGATACTTCATATGAAACCATTTGAGCAGCTGATCTTAATGCTCCTAGAAAAGGATATTGAGAGTTACTAGCCCATCCAGCCATTATTATTCCGTATACTCCAAGAGATGATACTGCAAACAGATACATGATACCTACGTTAATATCAGAGACTACCCATCCTGGAGCAAAAGGTATTACTGCCCAACCTGCTAAGCTAAGTACCATTGTTATTATGGGTGCTAAAATAAAAACAATTTTATTTGATCCACTAGGTATAATATTTTCTTTAGTAATAAGTTTTAATGCATCAGCAAAGCTTTGTAATATACCAAAAGGCCCTACTATATTTGGACCTCTTCTTAATTGAATTAATGCTAAAACTTTTCTTTCAGCATAAACTAAAAAAGCTACAGATATTAAAACTGGCACAACAACAGCAAGTATTTGGGCAATGATTATTAACCCTGTAATTAATATATCATAAGTCATCTAATTATTATGCTGCCTTATTTAAAATATCTTTAGTACATTTTGCCATTGTTTCAGAAGATCTAGAAATAGAATCATTCATATAAAAATTTTCAATGTTATATTTAATTTTAATATTCTCAATTTTATTATTTTTAGCAAAAGTTATTTCGCCAATAGAATTAACTTCATTTAAGAGAGCAAATTGACCATAGGTACTTGTAAGCTCATTTCGAAGCTCCCCAAGATTATTAAAATTTAAATTTTTTTCAAATAAGTCACTTAAAACTCTAAAAATTTTCCACTCCTCTTTTGCTTCACCTATTGGATTATGACACTTAGTTGTTTGAATAACTCTACCTTCTATATTCATATAAGTAGAACTTTTCTCAGTATATGCAGGGGTTGGTAAAATTATATCAGCTATAGATGCTGAAACATCTCCATGATGACCAAGATAAACAACAAAAGCATTTTCAAATGTTGAAATATTTATCTCATCTAACCCCATTAAGAAAACTACAGGCTTTGTTTTATCAATATGTTTTTTTAATTGTTTATTGTAATCATTATCAAATTTTTTATTATAAAATTTCAAATCTAATGCTCCTACTCTAGAAATATCTTGGTTAAGAATATTTAATGGATTTGTATTTTTATTTTTTTGAATTTTTTTCGCAATTAATCCTGCAGTTTCTAATATTTTTTTTCCATGATCATTATTTATTGCTGAAGTACCTAATATTATAAGTGGGTTTTTTGCAGATTTTAAAACTTTATTGAATTCAGATTTATTATTAGATAATTTATTAAGGTAATCTAAAGAATCAGATAAATGATGATAATCGTAAGTCAGATCTAATTTAGGACCTATAAGACCAATTTTGCAATTATTTTCAATATATGCCTTTCTAATTCTAGCGTTTAGTACCGCTGCTTCCCATCTAGGGTTTGATCCGATTAAAAGAATAGCATCAGCCTTTTCAATTTCTTGAATTGTTGAATTAAATTTATAACTAGAAGATGAATTATCGATAATTTGTGTATTATCAAATCTGCAATCATAGTTTTTTGATTTTAGTGAATTGCTAAATTTTTGTGCGGAATATAAAGTTTCAATATCGGTAAACTTACCAGATAGGAATACAGTATTTTCTTTACCTCTTTTTGTAATTTCTTTTTTTATTAATTCAAATGCATTATCCCATGAAGATTTTTGGAGTTTTTTATTTGATTTAGTATATACATTATCCAATCTCTGACTTGAGAGTCCATCAACTGCAAATCTAGATTTATCACTTATCCATTCTTCATTGGTTTCTTCATTTATTCTAGGAAGAGCTCTTAAAACTTTTTTTCCTCTTGTATCAATCCTTATACTTGAGCCTATACCATCGAACACATCAAATGTTTCTGTCTTGGTTAGCTCCCATGGTCTAGATTTAAATGCATATGGTTTACTTGTTAAAGCACCTACGGGGCATAAATCAATTACATTTCCAGATAACTCTGACTCAATAGTTTTTTCTAAGTATGTCGTGATCTCAGCATTTTCACCTCTGCCAAGTAATCCTATATCATCAACACCCGCAACTTCTGTAGAAAACCTTACGCATCTTGTACAATGTATACATCTTGTCATAATTGTTTTGACAAGTGGTCCCATATTTTTATTTTGAACTGCTCTTTTGTTTTCTTCATATCTAGTTTTATCAAAACCATAATACATCGCTTGATCTTGAAGATCACATTCTCCTCCTTGATCACAAATAGGGCAATCCAATGGATGATTAATGAGAAGAAACTCCATTACACCTTTTCGAGCTTTTTTAACTGTTTCTGTTTTTGTTTTTATAACCATTCCATCTGCAGCTGGCATGGCACATGATGCAATAGGTTTTGGAGCTTTTTCCATTTCTACTAAACACATTCTACAGTTTCCTGCTATTGAGAGTTTTTCATGATAACAAAATCTTGGAATTTCAGTTCCTGCTTGTTCACAAGCTTGCATTACGGTCATGCCGTTTTCAAATTCGTATTCTTTATTATCAATTGTTATCTTTGGCACTAGGCTACTCTTCTATTTCTTTCTTGAATTCTTTTTTCAATTTCAGGTCTAAAGTGTCTAAACAAACCTTGAATAGGCCAAGCAGCAGCATCACCTAAGGCACAAATAGTATGACCTTCAATTTGCTTAGTCACATCTAAAATTTTATCAATATCTTGATGTTCAACATTTCCATGAACCATTTTTTCCATCATTCTGTACATCCATCCAGTACCTTCTCTGCAAGGTGTACATTGACCGCAGCTTTCATGTTTATAAAAATGTGATAATCTAGCTATTGCTTCAACAATATCTGTTGATTTATTCATTACAATAACAGCAGCAGTTCCTAATCCACTTTGAACTTCTTTTAGGCTATCAAAATCCATTTTAACTGTATCGCAAATAGACTTAGGTAATAAAGGCACACTTGCACCTCCAGGAATTACAGCTAATAAATTTTCCCAACCACCAATTACACCACCTGCATGTTTTTCAATCAGTTCTTTTAATGGTATCCCCATTTCCTCTTCTACATTGCATGGGTTATTAACGTGTCCTGAAATACTAAAAATTTTTGTACCTGTATTGTTGGCACTTCCTAAATCAGCGAACCATTTTGAACCACGTCTTAAAATAGTTGGTGAAACGGCAACTGTTTCAACATTTGTAACTGTTGTTGGACATCCATATAAACCTGCGCCAGCGGGAAACGGAGGTTTTAATCGAGGCTGGCCTTTTTTACCCTCTAAACTTTCAAGTAAAGCAGTTTCTTCACCACAAATATATGCTCCTGCTCCTCTGTGAAGATAAATATCAAAATCCCAACCTGTACCGCACGCATTTTTACCAATTAAATTGTTTTCGTAGGCTTCATCTATTGCCTTTTGTAAATTAGAAGATTCAGAATAATATTCTCCCCTTATATAAATATAACAAGTATGTGCATGCATTGCAAAGGCAGCAACTAAACAACCTTCTAAAAGAAGATGTGGGTCGTTTCTCATAATCTCTCGATCTTTACATGTACCTGGCTCTGACTCATCTGCATTAACAACTAGATAATGATCTTTTCCAGAGTCTTTTGGCATAAATGACCATTTAAGTCCCGCAGGGAAACCTGCTCCTCCTCTTCCTCTTAATTGACTATTTTTAATTTCCTCAACAATTTTATCACTACCCATTTTAATAAGTTCCTTAGTATTTGACCAAATACCTCTTTTTTTGGCACCTTCTAATTTCCAGTCTTCAAAACCGTATAAATTTTTAAAAATTTTATCTTTTTCCTTAAGCATCAAATTTTCTTTCAGGTTGTGATGATTTTCTACCAATTTGTGAACCTACTTTTATTGATTTATTATCTTTTAAATCTTGAAGTATTTTTTTAAAACTCTCTTCATCTAAATCTTCATAATAATCATCATTGATTTGAACCATAGGAGCATTGCAACATGCACCTAGGCATTCAACTTCAACAACTGTAAATATTTCATCATCACTTGTCTCACCAATATTAGTTTCGCAAACTTCTTGTGCAACTTTAGACAGTTTATCACTCCCTCTTAACCAACAAGGTGTAGTTCTACAAATTTGGACAAAATTTTTACCAATAGGTTCTAAATTAAACATGGAATAAAAAGTAGCAACTTCCAACACTCTTATATAAGACATACTTAGGGTTTCAGCTACTTTTTCCATTGAATTTTTACTTAGCCATCCATTATTTTGTCTTTGTGCTAAATCAAGTAAAGGGATGACTGCGCTTTGAATACGGTTTGATGGATATTTTTTTATTATTTCAGAAATTTTTTTAAAATTTTCTGATGACCATTCAAAATTATCATTAATTTTTTTATATACTTTATTATTTGTACCAGGATGATGCATTATCTATCTATCTCTCCAAAAACAATATCTAAGCTACCTAATATAGCGGCTATGTCAGCCATTAAGTGGCCTTTAGATAAATGATCCAATGTTTGAAGGTGTGCAAAACCTGGCGCTCTTATTTTACATCTATATGGTTTACTAGATCCATCAGAAACAAGGTAAACGCCAAATTCACCCTTTGGAGCTTCTACCGCACTATAAACTTGACCAGCGGGAACGCGGTAACCTTCAGTAAAAAGTTTAAAATGATGAATTAAAGCTTCCATTGATTTTTTCATTTGATTTCTTTTAGGAGGTGTAATTTTATTATCCTCAATTGATATTGGACCTGGTTTGATTTTATTTAAACATTGGTTAATAATACTAATGCTTTGTCTCATTTCCTCTATGCGAACCAAATATCGATCAAAGCAATCACCCTTTTTTCCAACAGGAACTTCAAAATCAACTTGATCATAGGCGTCATAGGGTTGAGATCTTCTTAAATCCCATGCTACACCTGCACTTCTTAATACAGGACCCGAACACCCCCATTCAATTGCTTCTGACTTTGAAATTATTCCTATATCAACTGATCTTTGTCTTAAAATTCTGTTATTAGTCAGCAAGCTTTCAAGATCATCAATAAATTTTGGGAGAGTTTTAAAATGGTCAAATAATTTTCCTTCCATTCCTTCTGGCATATCCTGATGAACACCACCAGGTCTAAAATAGGCTGCATGAAATCTTGCTCCAGATACTGCTTCATGAAACTCCAAAAGCTTTTCTCTTTCTTCGAAACACCATAAAAAAGGTGTCACTGCACCAATGTCAGCAGCATAGGCAGGTATATTCAATAAATGATTTAGTATTCTAGTAATTTCGGCAAAAATAACCCGAATATATTTAGCTCTTTCAGGAACATTGATACCTAGGAGATTTTCAGTTGCCAATGCAAAAGCATGTTCTTGACACATTGGTGAAACGTAATCAAGTCTATCAAAATAAGGGACAGCCTGAAGATAAGTTTTATATTCAATTAATTTTTCTGTCCCCCTATGTAACAATCCGATGTGTGGTTCTGCTCTTTGAACTACTTCACCTTCAAGCTCAACTACTAAACGTAAAACACCATGCGCAGCTGGATGTTGAGGACCAAAGTTAATTGTAGTTGTATTAAGCTCTACTTCTTTCATTTAATTTTCACCAGTAGATTTCTCATCACCAAAAAGTTTGTTTTCCATTCCTTCCCAAGGAGATTCACTATCGAAATTTCTAAATTCTTGAGTTAACTTAACAGGCTCGTATATTACTTTTTTTTCAAGGTCATCATAGCGAACTTCTGTATGTCCTGTTAAAGGAAAATCTTTGCGCAACGGATAACCTTCAAAATTGTAATCCGTCATTATCCTTCTTAAATCAGGATGGTTAATAAATTCAATTCCAAATAAATCATAACATTCTCTTTCATACCAATCCGCAGATTTGTGAATGTTTGTTATTGATTCTATGTTTTCATTTTCTTTAATAAAAGTTTTAAGAATAATTTTTTTATTTTTTGTTAAACTTTGCAAAATATAAATCAAATCAAATCTAAATTCTCTTGAAGGATAGTCTACAGCTGTAATATCTAATAATTGATTGAAATTTAGCTCAGTATTATCTCTAAATTCGTTAAAAATTTTTATAATATTATTTTTTTCAAATTCTATTTCAAACAAATTATTATTCTCTAAAACGTTATTTATGCCATCTATTTTAGTAAGAATTTTAATCATATAAAATTATCTTTTAAATTTATTTTCTCTTCTAATTTTTTTTTGCAATTGCAATATACCGTAAACTAATGCTTCTGCTGTTGGAGGACATCCTGGTACGTAAACATCAACGGGAACTATCCTATCACACCCTCTAACAACTGAATACGAGTAGTGATAATATCCACCACCATTTGCACAAGACCCCATTGAAATTACCCACCGAGGTTCTGGCATTTGATCATAAACTTTTCTTAAAGCCGGTGCCATTTTATTTGTTAGTGTTCCAGCAACAATCATTACATCCGATTGTCTAGGACTACCTCTTGGTATTACCCCATAACGATCTAGATCATATCTTGCCATATAAGAATGTATCATTTCTACTCCACAACATGCCAATCCGAATGTCATTGGCCATAAGGAGCCAGTTCTGGCCCAAGTAAGAATTTTATCATAACTAGCAACTAAGAAACCTTTAGAGGATAATTCTGAGTTTAGAGTATCATCAACAATTTTTTTTGCTTCATCTACTCCCATTCTAAAGCTCCTTTTTTCCATTCATAAATAAAACCAATAGTTAAAACAGTTAGGAAAATCATCATTGACCAAAAACCAAACAACCCAATTTTACCAAGTGTTATTGCCCATGGAAACAAGAAAGCAACTTCCAAATCAAAGATAATAAATAAGATTGCTACTAAATAAAATCTGACATCAAATCTTCCACGAGCATCGTCAAAAGCCTCAAATCCGCACTCATAAGCAGATAATTTTTCTTGATCTGGCTGAGAGTCTCCAATTACAAAAGATAATAAAGTCATACCAACAGCTAATATCAAAGCTATGAAAATAAAAATTAATATAGGTAAATATTCAAATAAAAACTCTGACACTATAATCTCACAATTAAATTAGTAATGTATTTAACGATTTATTCAACAATAACAATGTGTCTCGTTGCGACTTTAGTTCACAAAAAAATACTAAGTTAAGTGGCGCGAGAGACGGGATTCGAACCCGCGGCCTCTGCCGTGACAGGGCAGCGTTCTAACCAGCTGAACTACTCCCGCGCATGGTGGGTGTTGAGAGACTTGAACTCCCGACCCTCTCGGTGTAAACGAGATGCTCTACCAACTGAGCTAAACACCCAAATAAAAGCGGCTGTTAAATTTATTTAACAGCCGGTGCAAGAAAAAAAGATAATTAATTGTTTACTGAATCTTTTAGAGCTTTTCCTACAGTAAACTTAGGTCTCTTAGATGCGGGTATTTGTATAGATTCACCTGTTCTTGGGTTTCTACCAGTGGTTGCTTTTCTGTGGCTTACACTAAAGTTACCAAATCCGACAATACTAACCTTTTCATCTCTTTTTAAAGCATTAGTTATTGCATCTAGAAAGCTTTCAATTGCTCTAGTTGCGTCAGATTTAGATAATCCTGCGGAAGATGCTACAGATGCAATAAGATCATTTTTATTCACTTTAAATCTCCTTTATTAAATTTTGACAATAATTGTCTGTTTTCCTAACAAGTCAATATTATTATTAAAATTTTCCCAGAAATAAGGGAATTTATCTTCTAAATGGCTTAATAGCTTGATTATTTATTATAAAATATTAGTGGGTACTAGTGGTGTTTTGGTTATTTTTCAATTGAGATTCGGTTAAATTTAATGGAATTACTGATTTTGTTAAAGTATGTTCAAGAATTGAGAATGCATCCGAAACTGGAATTATCTTAATACCCTTAATAACTTCTTTGTCAAATTCAGATACTTCTCTAAAATTATCAAGAGGTATAAGGACTTTTTTGATACCTGCTCTACTTGCAGCATATATTTTTTCTTTTAAACCTCCAATTGGAAGAACTCGGCCCCGAAGTGTTATTTCACCAGTCATCGCAACATCTCTTCTTATTTTATTGTTTGTTAATGATGATACTAATGAGTTAAAAATCGCTATACCAGCGCTTGGCCCATCTTTTGGTGTAGCTCCTTCAGGAACATGAATATGAATATCATAATTTTCAAAATCTTTAGGATTTATTCCTAGACTTACAGATTTTGATTTTACGTAAGAAGTAGCTGCTTGAATTGACTCTCTCATAACTTCACCTAATTTACCTGTAATTGTAAGTTTTCCCTTGCCTATAGATAAAATAACCTCAACGGATAAAATTTCTCCACCTACTTCTGTCCAAGCCAAACCATTAGTAACACCCACCAAATTCTTTTTTTCTATTTCATTTGATCTAAATTTTGGAATACCGAGAAGATTTTGTAAAGATTTATCATCTAATTTAATCTTTTTGATTTTAGTAGTTTCTAGTTTTTTTACAGTCTTTCTACAAACTTTAGAAATTTCTTTTTCAAGGTTTCTTACTCCAGCCTCTCTAGTATAATTCCTAATAATAGAACTTAAAACTTTAGAATTGAATGAAATCTCAGATCTTTTTATTCCATGATTTTTAATTTGTTTGGGAACTAAGTATCTTTTTGCAATTTGGTTTTTTTCTTTATCTGTGTATCCAGGTATTCTAATAATTTCCATTCTATCAAGAAGAGCTGGAGGTATATTAAGAGTATTTGCAGTACATACGAACATAACGTCAGAAAGATCATAATCTAGTTCAAGATAATGGTCATTGAACTTACTATTTTGTTCAGGATCAAGAACCTCTAATAGTGCAGAAGATGGATCACCTCTCCAATCAGAGCCAAGCTTATCAATTTCGTCAAGCAATATGAGTGGGTTAGAAGACTTAGATTTTTTCATTGCTTGAATAAATCTACCTGGCATTGAACCAATATATGTTTTCCTATGACCTCTTATTTCAGCTTCATCTCTTACACCACCAAGGGACATTCTAACAAAACTTCTTCCTGTTGAGTTTGCTATGGATTTACCAAGAGACGTCTTTCCAACACCAGGTGGTCCGACCAAACACAATATTGGACCCTTAAGTTTATTAGTTCTTTTTTGAACTGCTAAATATTCAAGAATTCTATCTTTAACTTTTTCTAATCCATAGTGATCACTCTCTAATATTGATGATGCTTTATTGATATTTTGTGAAATTTGATCAGGATTATTCCATGGTATTGACATTACCCAGTCTAGATAATTTCTAATTACGGTAGCTTCAGCTGACATAGGGCTCATATTTTTTAATTTTTTAATCTCAGCTGAGCATTTATCTTTTGCTTCTTTTGATAAATTATATTGGTTTAATTTCTTTTCTAGCTCAGCAATTTCATCTAAATCATCGTTTTCACCTAATTCCTTTTGGATAGCTTTCATTTGTTCGTTTAAATAATATTCTTTTTGTGTTTTCTCCATTTGTCTTTTTACGCGGCCTTTTATTTTTTTTTCAACTTGAAAGGAGTCAATTTCAGATACTAAATAACCATAAACTTTATTAAGCCTATCTTCTGTATTTATGATTTCTAAAATCTCTTGTTTTTGAGATAATGAAATTGAAATATTAGATACAATTACATCAACAATTTTATCTGGATCATTGAACGTTTTGACATTATTAATTACATCAAGAGAAACTTTTTTATTAATTTTTTGAAACTCGATAAACTGCTCAATAATAAGTTTTTGTAAAGCTCTTACATTTGAATTTTTTTTAGTTTTTAGATTTATTTCAGTTATTGATGCAGTAATAAATTCTTTATTGAAATATATTTTATTTACTTTAGCCCTTTGGATACCTTCCACTAAAACTTTAAGAGTTCCATCTGGAAGTTTTAATAACTGGATAATTTTTGCTACAGTTCCGAAAGAGTAGAGGTTTTCTTTGTTAGGATTATCAATTTTTGAATTCTTTTGAGAAAGTAAAAAAATTTTCTTATCACCTGTCATTACATCGTTAAGAGCATTTACTGATTGCTCTCTTCCGACGAATAAAGGAGCGACCATATTTGGAAAAACTACTATATCTCTAAGTGGAAGAACAGGGATTTGATTTTTTACCATAATATATAAATGTCTATGTATTGATTAAATTCAAGAGTTGTTAGTCATTAATTTTTGACTATTTTCTTTATTAGAATAAATTAGAATAGGATCAGTTTTTTTTGCGATAACATCTTGATTTATTACTACTTTATATAGATCTTTTTGATCTGGAACTTTATACATAAGATCCATTAGTGAGTCTTCTATTATAGATCTTAATCCTCTAGCTCCAGTATTTTGAGATACTGCTAATTTAGCAATTTCTTTTAAAGCATCTTCTTTAATTTCCAATTTAACCCCATCCATTTTCATGAGAGATTCGAATTGTTTGACAATAGCATTTTTTGGCTGAGTCATTATTCGGATAAGCATATCTTCATCTAATTCACTCAAGGTGGTGATTACTGGAAGTCTTCCAATAAATTCTGGTATCATTCCAAATTTTAATAGATCTTGGTTCTCTAGTTTTTTGAGTGATGCTCCAACAGTTTTTTTAGGTTCTAAATCTAATTTAGAATTAAAACCTATTGCAGTTCCTTTTAAGCGATAGTTTATGATTTCTTCTAAACCAGAAAATGCTCCTCCACATATGAAGAGAATATTAGAAGTGTCAACTTGTAAAAACTCTTGTTGAGGATGTTTTCTTCCTCCTTGTGGTGGTACACTAGCTACAGTGCCTTCCATAATTTTAAGGAGAGCTTGTTGCACTCCTTCTCCAGAAACATCTCTTGTTATTGAAGGATTATCACTTTTTCTTCCAATTTTATCAATTTCATCAATATAAACAATCCCCTTTTGTGCACGCTCAACATTGTAATCAGATGCTTGCAATAGTTTAAGAATTATATTTTCTACATCTTCTCCTACATATCCAGCTTCAGTTAAACTCGTTGCATCAGCAACTGTAAAAGGAACGTCTAATATTTTTGCTAAAGTTTGTGCTAATAATGTTTTGCCCGTACCAGTTGGACCAACTAAAAGTATATTAGATTTTGAGATTTCAATATTATCATTTTCTAAGTTAGATGATAATCTTTTATAATGATTGTAAACAGCTACTGAAAGTATTTTTTTTGAGTCTTTTTGACCTATAACGTAATCGTTTAAAAATTTATTTATCTCTGAAGGTTTTGGTATATCTTTTTTAATTTTGAATTTATTATTTTTATTATCTTCTTTGATAATATCCATACATAGTTCTACACATTCATCACAAACAAAAACAGTTGGTCCTGCTATTAATTTTTTAACTTCTTTTTGATTTTTGCCACAAAAAGAGCAAAATAATGAATCTTTATCATTTTTTTTATTCATTATTTCCTGCCCTTTACAACTTTATCAATAAGACCAAATTTAATGGCTTCATCTGCTGAGAAGTATTTATCTCTTTCCATTATGCTTGATATTTCTGAAATTTTTTTTCCTGTGTGTTTTGAATAAATTTCATTTAATTTTATCTTTGCTCTCTTTATTTCATTAGTTTGAATTTCAATATCCGTTACTTGACCTTGGTATCCTCCACTAGGTTGATGAACCATTATGCGAGAATTAGGTAAGGAGAACCTCATGCCTTTCTCTCCAGCTGTCAAAAGAAGTGAACCAGCAGATGCTGCTTGACCAATACAAATTGTCATAATTTTTGAAGAAACATATTGCATAGTATCGTATATGGCTAGTCCAGACCAAACGATACCTCCAGGCGAATTAATATAAAAAGAAATTTCCTTTTTAGGGTTTTCAGATTCTAAAAACAATATTTGTGCACATATTAGACTTGCAACGTTGTCATCTATAGGACCAGTTAGAAAAATAATTCTTTCTTTTAATAATCTAGAATAGATATCATAAGATCTTTCACCTCTAGATGATTGTTCCACAACCATTGGGATAAGATTATTTGTGATATTGTCTATTGGATCTTTCATTTTTTCTTATCTTTAATATCAAATGTATTAACTTCAAGTTTTTTATATTCATCTTCATTTAATTTTATAACATTTGTCTTGGATTTGGAAATAATTGAATCGATTACTTTTTCCTCGATAAGTGGTGCTCGAATTGTGTCAAGTGATGATGGATTTTTTTCAAAATATTCCATAATCTGCTTTTCTTGACCAGGATATTGCCTGGTATATTCTAATATCCCTTTGTTAATTTCTTCTTCAGATACAATAACTTTTTCCTCTGAGGCGATATGTTGCATTAATAAACCAAGTTTGACTCTTCTTTCTGAAATTTTTTTATATCGTTTTTTAAGATCGTCATCTTTTAGTAGTTTATCATCTTCATCTAAACTACCTTCTTTTTTAGCTTGCTCTAGACGATACCATATTTGATTAAAATCATCTTCTAGCACTCCATCAGGTAAATCAAATTTATAATTATTATCTAAAAGGTCCATCAACTCTTTTTTTTCAATTTGCTTTATTCCTTGCTCATATTGAGATTTCATATTGCTCACTAGAAAATCTTTAAGATCCTTTTCAGTTTTGAAACCATTCTTATCTAAAAACTCTTGTGTAAGTTCAAATTTAATTTTTTCTTCAATTGAAATTATTTCAAAATGAAATGTTGTTTTTTTAAATTTATCATCTTTAAGAATTTTAGATAAGTTTATTTTTAATTCAATTTTATCTCCAGCTTTTACTTTTCTTTCTATCAATTCTTTGTTTAAACCTGGAAGTATTCCATCTTCAAAACCCAAATCAATAGGAAAATTTTTTTGAGATTTTAAATATTCTGGAAGGTCTTCATGGGATGATTCAAAATTAACTATAACCTTGTCGGAATTTTTAACTTGTCTCGAACTTTCAATTTTTTTAAAATTTTTCTGTGAATCTATAAAACTCTTAAATTGATTTTCTTCTGCTTTTTTGCCTAATTCAATTTCATACTTATTGGTTTTTAGATCTTTAAAATCTTTGAGTTTGATTTCAGGTTTTAAATCAAATTTTAAATTTATAGTTATTGGCTTATTTTTTTCATATTTACTAAGCTCAACTTTAGGAGCTCTAAAAAGAGAAAACTTTTTTTCATCAATTAATTTTTTTGTATTTGTATCTATTACTTTTTGAATAACTTCATTTAAAACATTATCTTCATATTTTTTTTTAACAATATTTAGTGGAGCCTTACCTTTTCTAAAACCAGGAATATTAACAGTAGGTAATATTTGATTTATTTTATTGTCTACTTCAATATCAATTTCCTCATAAGGGATTTCTAATGAGTATTCCTTATAAAGTTTTTTTGACTTTAATTCTTTTGTATTCATATTTTATCAAACCTAATGGTAGGCCGGAAAGGACTTGAACCTTCACACCTCGCGGCACTAGAACCTAAATCTAGCGTGTCTACCAATTCCACCACCGGCCCTATTATTATTTGCCTTTTATGGACAATAAATTAAAAAACAATAGAGAAAATTAACTAAATACAAATTGGGGCGAACGATGGGATTCGAACCCACGGCATCAGGCACCACAAGCCTGCGCTCTAACCAACTGAGCTACGTTCGCCATATAACTTAATTAAAAGTTTAATTTTTTTATTAAATCGCTATATCAAAAATATGGAAGTTTCAAAAAGAATATTTAATTTAGAAACAGAAACAGCATTCTCTATTCTTGCTAAAGCTAATAATCTTGCTGCTAAAGGTAAAGATATTATTAATTTAGGAATAGGACAACCCGATTTTCCTACACCAATCAATATTCAGGAAGCTGCCATTAAAGCAATTAAAGATGGTCACCATGGCTATACTCCATCAAATGGGATCCCTGAATTACGAGAAGCAATTTCAGAATTGGTACTTAAAAAATACAAAACAAATATTAAATCAGATAATATTTTAATAACTCCGGGAGGTAAGCCAGTAATTTTTATTTCAGCATTATTATTAGGAAGTGAAGACAGAGAAATTATTTTTCCCGATCCTGGTTTTCCTATTTATAGATCTATGATTAAATATAGCGGTGCAAAAGCTGTACCATTAAAACTTTCAGAAAAAGATAATTTCGAAATTAATACTGAACAATTAAAAGAATTAATTTCTGATAAAACAAGTTTGATAATAATAAATAATCCAAACAATCCAACAGGATCATTTATGAATAAGAAAAAAATTACTGATCTTGTTAATTTACTAGAACAGTACCCAAACGTATCCATTTTAAGTGATGAAATTTATAGTAATATTATTTTTAATAATGAGCAAATGCCATCATTATTAGAATACGAAAGTATAAAAGATAGATTAATAGTTCTTGAAGGATGGAGCAAAACATATTGTATGACTGGATGGAGATTAGGCTGGAGTATATGGCCAGAAAATTTAATTGAACATGCTAATAAAATATGTGTCAATTACAATTCCTGTGCTACCTCAATTTCGCAATATGCAGGGTTAGAAGCAATAAAAGGTTCTCAGAAAGAAATAACAAAAATTGTTAGTGAATTTCAAAAAAGAAAAGAGTACGTTTTTAATGAATTGAATAAATTAGAAAAAATTTCTTGTTTTGAACCAGGTGGTGCTTTTTATGCATTTCCCAATATTTCAAAAACTGGATTGAGCGGAAATAAATTTTCAGAAATCGCACTTGAAGAGAAAGGTGTTGCATTAGTTCCTGGCTCTAGCTTTGGAGATAATGCTGGAGAATTTGTAAGAATAAGTTTTGCTAATTCTCTAGAAAACATTAAAGAAGCAATTAATAGGTTATCTACGATATGAAAAAAATAGAAGCAATCATTAAACCATTTAAACTTTCTCAAGTTAAAGAAGCTTTACATGAACTTGGAATATCCGGAATGACATTAGTAGATGTAAAAGGTTTCGGTAGACAAAGAGGATCAACTGGTGGAATTGATCCTAATGATGGGTATGATGATGAATTTTTAGCAAAAATGAAACTTGAAGTTATCGTCGATGACAGTCAAGTAAATGATGTTATTGAATCAATAAAAACTAGCGCTTATTCAGGAAAAATCGGAGATGGTAAGATTTTTGTATCGAATATTGAGCAGGTAATTAGAATAAGGACTGGTGAAAAAGACAGTGATGCTGTCTAATTTTTCTTTACTTTTATATAAAACCTAGTAATTAAACTACAATCGTTCAACTCTTTTAGAGTCGGAAGTAGGCATTGTGCCGAAGGAACGCATGCAAAAGTTATAAATCGTTCAACCTATTATTATAGGTCGGAAGTAAGCCAAAAGCTGAAGGAACGCGCATCAAAAGCAGATTTCATAACTAGAGCATGATTTAACCGGGTAACGCTGGATAGCATACCCTTTTGTTGAAGTAAGGAGATAGATATGAAATTAAAAAGCTCGACTCCAAAAGATTTAATGTCTGAAATTAAAGATATGGACATTAAAATGGTTGATATGCGCTTTACTGATATACCAGGAACAACTCAACATTTTACAATACCAATTAAATTTTTAGACGAAGATATATTTTCTGATGGACTTGGTTTTGATGGATCTTCAGTAAGAGGTTTCCAAGAAATTCAAGACAGTGATATGATTGTTTTGCCAGATGCAACGACTGCATACATTGATCCATTTTTTTCAGAAAAAACTCTAGCATTACATTGTAACATTAAGGATCCTGTAACTTTGGTTGATTATAGTCGTGACCCAAGAAATATTGCCAAAAAAGCTGAGGCATATTTGAAATCATCTGGTATTGGCGATACAGCATTTTTCGGACCAGAAGCAGAATTTTTTGTATTTAATAATGTTCAGTTTGATTCTGGATCAAACTTTGCATTTCATGAAGTTGATTCTGTCGAGGGTACTTGGAATAGTGGCGCTGATGAAAATCCAAACTTAGGACATAAACCTAGGCATAAAGAAGGTTATTTTCCTTTACCACCAGTTGATACACTTCAAGATGTAAGAACTGAAATGGTAATGACAATGCAAGACATTGGTCTTACTGTTGAAGCACATCACCATGAAGTTGCAACAGGTGGACAGTGTGAAATTGATTTAGAATTTTCACCACTGTTAAAGATGGCCGATGATATGATGAAATATAAGTATGTTGTAAAAAATGTTGCCAGACAACATGGAATGACTGCTACATTTATGCCTAAACCTTTATTTGAAGATAATGGTTCAGGAATGCACGTGCATCAAAGTGTTTGGAAAGACGGTGACACATTAATGTATAAAGAAGGTAACTATGCTAACCTAAGTGATTTAGCTCTAAACTATATTGGAGGTATTCTTAAACATGCACCTGCTCTATTAGCTTTTTGTGCTCCAACTACTAACTCTTATAAAAGATTGGTACCAGGCTTTGAGGCTCCGGTAAACATCGTTTACTCTCAAAGAAATAGAACTGCATCTGTTAGAATTCCTGCTTATTCTCAAAGCCCTAAAGCAAAAAGAATGGAATTTAGATGTCCAGATCCAAGTGCAAATCCATACTTAGCATTCTCAGCAATGTTAATGGCAGGATTAGATGGAATTAAAAATAAAATTAATCCTGGTGATCCAACAGATATAAATCTCTATGCTGCTAGCGATGAAGTTTTGTCTAAAATTCAATCTACGCCTGGATCTTTAGCTGAATCTCTTGAAGCTCTTGAGAAAGATCATGAATTTTTATTAGAGGGTGACGTATTCACCAAAGATGTAATTGAAACTTATATTAGCTATAAAAAAGAGAGTGAGGTTGACCCTATTAATATTAGACCTCATCCACACGAGTTTAAATTATACTACGACGTGTAGAATTATACTTGTCTCTATAAAGAAAACCGCCTTAGGGCGGTTTTTTTTATATTTTTAGAACAACACTTTTGATAAGTAATATTTGTGGCTAAAAAATCTACTTATAATGCCAAAGATATTGAAGTACTTGAGGGTCTTGAGCCAGTTCGTAAAAGACCGGGTATGTATATTGGAAGCACAAATCAAGATGGTCTTCATCATTTAGTTAACGAAGTACTAGATAATAGTATAGATGAAGTTTTAGCTGGTCACGCGACCGATATAAGTTTTCAATATAAAAAAGATGGTTCGATAAAAATAAAAGATAATGGAAGAGGTATACCTATTGATTTTCATCCAAAATATAAAAATAAAAGAGCACTTGAAGTAGTTTTAACTACACTTCACGCAGGTGGTAAATTTAACAGTAATGCTTACAAAACTTCTGGTGGATTACACGGGGTTGGGATTTCTGTTGTAAATGCATTAAGTTCTTTATTACAAGTTCAGGTATTCAAAGATGGAAAAGTGTATAGGCAAGATTACTCAAAAGGAAAGGTTAAGACAAAAATAAAAATTGAAAAATGTAGCAAAAAATTAAAAGGTACAGAAATTTCTTTTATCCCAGATGAAAGCATATTTGAAGAAACACAATTTGTTACAAAAAAATTATATAATTTTATAAATATGAAATCAGTATTAGTTGGAGGCACAACTATCAACTTTGAAATTGATAAAGAATTAATAAAAGATAAAACCCCTAACAAAAAAAGTTTTTTTTATAAAAAAGGAATTGAAGATTATTTTCAATTAGAATACGCAAACAACTCTAAATTATTTGAAAAAAATTTTTTATTAAAATCAAAAATTAAAGATAATGAAAATTTTGAAACTTTAATTTCATTTAATACAAATGAAAATTCAAGTTTAATGTCATATTGTAACACTATTGAAACACCAGATGGCGGCTCTCATGAAAATGGTATTCGTAATGGAATTCTAAAAGCTATAAAACTTTATGGCCAAAAAAATCAATTCTCAAAAATCAGTAATATAAATCACAGTGATATTTTTGATTACTCTAACGTTATTATTTCGATCTTTATAAATGATCCAAGTTTTGAAGGTCAAACTAAAAAAAGAATAATAATGCCAAATTTACAAAAAGAAATTGAAACAAAAACACAACAAGAATTTTTATTATGGTTAAATGCTAATAAAAAAAATTCAAAAATACTTTTAGATAATTTAATTGAAAGAGCTCTTCAAAGAACTGATTTATCAAAAATTAAAGAGTTAGATAGAAAAAGTATTAAAGAAAGAAATCGTCTTCCAGGTAAATTAGTAGATTGTTCGAGTAAATCAATAAAAGATTCTGAAATATTTATTGTTGAAGGCGACAGTGCTGGAGGTTCTGCTAAGCAAGCAAGAAATAGAGAATTTCAAGCAATACTTCCTTTAAGAGGGAAAATATTAAATGTTTATAATGTTGGGCTATCTAAAATTGCTGATAACAATGAAATACAAAATCTTATTCAATCTTTAGGTTGTGGTATTGGAAAAAACTTTGAAATTTCAAAACTTCGATATGAGAAAATAATTTTAATGACTGATGCGGACGTAGATGGTTCACATATTGCAACTCTACTTATTACTTTTTTTTATAAATATATGAAAAGTTTAATTGATGAAAATAAACTATATCTAGCAATGCCTCCTTTATTTAAAATTTATAACAAAAATAAATCTTTTTACGCATATGATGAAAAAGAGAAAGATAAATTAATTGAAAAAGAATTTAGGTCTGACAATTATAACATTACAAGATTTAAAGGTTTGGGTGAAATGCCAGCTGATCAATTGAAAGAGACTACAATGGATCAAAACAAAAGAAATCTAATATTGATTAACTCTGAAAAAGCTAAGAAAGATATGAAGAATACCGAAAGTTTATTCGAAACCTTAATGGGAAAACAAGCAGAGTTACGTTTTAAATTTATTCAAAATAATGCTAACTTCATTAAAAATTTAGACGTCTAATTTATGAAAAAATATTTTTTGGTAATAGATCAAGGAACAACAAGTTCAAGAATTGTACTGTATAATAAAAAATTTGAAATATTCGATATTGTCCAAAAAGAATTTAAACAATATTTTCCCAATGAAGGATGGGTCGAACATAATGCAACAGAAATTTGGGATGATGTTAGAAATTTAATTTCAAAAATATTAAGAAAAAATAAGTTAAATTCAAAAAATATAATTTCAATTGGAATCACCAATCAAAGAGAAACAACAGTTTTGTGGAATAAGAAAACTGGGAAACCAGTTTACAGAGCAATAGTCTGGCAAGATAGAAGAACAGCAAATCTTTGTGAAAATTTAAAAAGAAAAGGGATTGATAAAAAAATTCAAAAAATAACTGGTCTAGAGCTTGATCCATATTTTTCAGCTACTAAAATTAAATGGATTATTGATAATGTTAAGGAAGTAAATAAGAATTTAAAAAATAATAATTTACTTTTTGGAACAATAGACACCTGGCTATTATGGAAATTAACCAAGGGAAAATCTCACCTAACAGATATATCAAATGCCTCAAGAACCATGATTTTTGATTCTCAAAAAGAGCAGTGGTCTGACAAAATTTTAAAAATATTTAATATTCCAAAAAATATCTTACCAACTGTAGTTGAAAATGCATATGATTTTGGCTCTACTAAATTATTTGGTGATTCAATACCAATTGGAGGCATGGCTGGAGACCAACAGTCAGCAACAATTGGTCAAGCTTGTTTCAAAAAAGGGCAATCAAAAAGTACATATGGTACAGGTTGTTTTCTTCTTATGAATATTGGAGAAAAATTTAAATTATCTAAAAATAGATTACTAACAACTGTTGCTTTTAAAATAAATGGTAAAAAAATGTTTTGCTATGAAGGAAGTATTTTTGTAGCGGGCTCTGCCATACAATGGCTTCGCGATAATTTAAAATTTATAAAAGATTCTAGTGAAACTGATAAATTGTATAAAAAAGCCAATAAAGATGAAAGTTTATTTTTTGTCCCAGCATTAACTGGACTTGGCGCCCCATATTGGAACCCTAATGCAAGAGGAACATTTTTTGGCATCACTAGAAATACGTCTAAAGAAGATATCATCAAAGTAACTTTGGACAGTCTATCTTTTCAAACTTATGAATTAATTGAGTGTATGGAAAAAGATTCTAAGACAAAGATTAGTGAAATAAGAGTTGATGGAGGTATGGTTAAAAATAATAGCTTTCTACAAAGTTTAGCAAATATTTCTCAAATTAAAATTATTAGACCAAGTAATGTTGAGACTACTTCTCTTGGCGCAGCATATCTTGCAGCAATTCAATCTGGATATTTAAAAAATACAAGCCAAATAAGTAAACTTTGGAAAAAAGATAAAACAGTTAAAGCAAATATTAACAAATCAATTTCAGTTTCTAGTATTAGTAAGTGGAAATCAATTATAAATGTAGTCAATAATTTTTATTAAGATTTAACCAATTTGAAAGTTCTAAAGAATGGATTTCTTCATCAACTACATCATCATATATATGTAATTCTTTTTTCTCAAGATTATCAGGGTTTTGTAAAATCATTTTTTCGTTTTCAAATTCTGATAAATTTTCGTATACTTTTTGATCTAATAAAATATCTTTTCTCATTTCCATAAGTCTAGCCATCCATTTTGAATTAAATTCTGGATGGTATTGCACTGCCCAAACACTTGATTGATTTACTTCAAAGCTTATAGATTGGAATTGACTGATCTTATTTGAGGCTAGCACCTTAGTTTCTTTTGGAAGCTTTTCTGCTTCATCATAATGCCAACATAGTGCATTAAATGATTTTTTTTTGTTTTTATACATGGGATGAATTTCACCATCTTTATTTAATGTAATATTTTTAGCTAAAACTGCTTCAAGGCCATTTGGATTTTTTCTTACTTTACCTCCTGCGGCAGTTACTAAAACCTGAAGCCCCCAACAACTACCAAATATTTTATTCTTTTTTTTAAATAATTCTTTAGCTAAATCTATTTGATTAGTTATGGATTTTGTCATGTTATATATATTAAGTAAGCTTCCTGTCCAAGCAACCGCTTCGAAATCGTCAAGACTTATGCCTAAAGGAAGATAATTATTATGAACAGCAGGATGAATTGTTGTAATATTGATAGTTGAAATAGAATATTTTTTTAAAATTTTTTCATATACTTGAAATTGAGTATCCATACCCAATTTTGTATATCGATCAGAAGCTTCTTTTTCATTTCCATCAACTAATAATATATTCATATTTATCTTTATTTTTCATCTATCATGAAATATGTAAAACTTCATGAAAATTAAACTTGGTATCGCACCTATTGCATGGAGTAATGATGATATGCCAGAGCTAGGAGGTGATACCCCTATCGAAAAATGTTTAGAGGATGCACGCACATCTGGATTTAAAGGCATTGAATTAGGTGGAAAATTTCCAAGAAACCCTGGAATAACAAAATATCTTTTAGAAAAATTTAATTTAAAAATGCCAGGTGGTTGGTATGGCGCAATGCTTAGAGAAAGAAGTGTAAAAGAAGAATGGATAGCACTCCAAGATCATTTAAATTTATTAAAGTTAATTAATGCAGATGTTTTTGTTTTTGCTGATGTATCTGGATCAATCCAAGGTGATCAATCAAAAGCTCTTAGTAAAAGACCAATACTTGAAAAAAATGAATGGGATAGCTATTGCAAAAAAATCAGTGAATTATCTGATATGCTGATGGATGAAGGAATGCCAATGTCGTATCATGAGCATATGGGAACTATTATACAGTCTGAGGAAGATGTAAATCGATTTATGGATATGACAAATCAAAATACATTTTTGCTTTACGATACTGGACACTTAATGTTTGCCGAAGCAAATTACGAAAGAGTATTAAAAAATTATATTTCTCGAATTAACCATGTTCATTGTAAGGATATTAGAAAAGATGTTTTTTTAAAATCTATTAAAGATGACTTAAGTTTTAGAGAGTCTTTTTTAGATGGTGTTTTCACTGTTCCTGGAGATGGATGCATCGATTATGAACCATTAATTAAAATATTATTTGAAGAAAAGTATCAAAAATGGCTTATAATTGAAGCTGAACAGGATCCTAAAAAAGCTAACCCACTTGAATATGCTAAAATTGGATATAATTATCTTTCATCTACATTGAAAAAATATGGATACACGCCTTAAAATTATACTCATAGTACTATCATTGATTACGCCTACTATTTTGATGGGTCATAAAGTAACTTTAGAAGATAAATCTCTTGAAGAGATCGTTAATAATAGAATGGCTTTAATGCAAAAAGTTAAAAGCACGTCATCTCAAATATTTAGATTGTTAAAAACTAATGATTATGAAGCAATTCTTGAATTAAACAAAACTTTGTTACACGCAGCATCGGATTTTAAAGATCACTATCCTGAAGGAAGTCAGCACAAAGGAGCTAGTGAAGAAATATGGAATGATAGAGAAACTTTTAATGAATTAAACGATAAGTTTGTTAATGATATTGAAATGATTTCACTTAGTGCTGAATTAGAAGATAGTGAAATGTTAAATGATGCTTTTAAAGTAATGTCAGCAAATTGTGGGGCATGTCACAAAAAGTTTAGAAATTAATTATTTAATCTTAAGTGTGGATTATATTTCCATTCTAAATATTTAACGAATTGTACCATTAAAAAATTTAAAAATAGATAAAGTATACCTGCAGCAATAAATGCTTCTACTGGTGCAAATGTTTTAGCCATTATCTTTCTAGCAATACCTGTCATTTCCATATAGGTTGTAAGACTAACTAAAGAGGTTGCTTTAACCATTAGTATTAATTCATTACCGTAAGATGGTAAAACTTTTCGTATAGCTATAGGAAGTATAATTTTTCTTAAAAGTAAAAATTTTCCAAATCCTAGTGATAAACCAGATTCAACCTGACTTTTTTCAATTGATTGAATGCCGCCACGAAAAATTTCTGCTCCATATGCAACAGTATTAATTGTAAGTGCTATTACCCCGCACCAAAAGGGTTCTTTTAATGCATACCACAAAAAACTTTCTCGAATAAATTTTACAGAACCTAAACCAAAATAAATTAAATATATTTGAACAAGTAAAGGGGTTCCTCGAATAATAAAAATATAACTAGCAATTGTTCTTGATAATAATGTAATTTTAGAAACTCTTCCTAGAGCAAATAATAATGCTAAAACAAAACCAAGTGGTAGTGAAATTAATAATAATAAAATTGTATTATCTAAGCCAGATAGGACCAAAAAGAAATTTTTATAGATAAGAGAATTTTGAATACTATTTAATAATTCAATCATGTAGAAAATCCTTTTGAATAATTTACCTCTAGTGTTTTAAAAACCCTGCCAGAGATTGTGGTTAAACATAAATACAATATTGCGGCTGTTATTAAGAAAGTTAAAGGTGAGTGCTCAACGTTAGAAGATATTCTAGACTGACGCATAATTTCAACAAGACCAGTTACCGAAATCAGGGAAGTATCTTTAAGAGTTATTTGCCATACATTTCCTATTCCCGGTAAGGCATGTCTTATAACTTGAGGTGAAATAACTTTAAAAAAAATACTAAATTTATTCATGCCCAGTGCTCTTGCAGCTTCTATTTGACCCTTAGATATAGCCAAATAAGAAGCTCGTAAAACTTCACTGGAATATGTAGCTGATATTACTGCAATGGCTATTGTAGCAATTGTAAGTGCGTTTAGTTCTATATATTTATTATATCCAAATACTTTAGCTACACTCATAACAACAGCATTGCCGCCAAAGAAAATTAGATAAATAACCAATAATTCAGGAACACCTCTGATTACTGTTGTATAAAAATTTGCAATAAATCTTGTTATTCTGTTTTGTATTATCTTTGCCCACACTGTTATGATTGCTAAAAAAAGGCCTAAACCCATTGATAAAATACTTACGAGCAGAGTCATTAAGGTTGCTATTAAAAACTCATCACCCCATCCAGCATCACCAAAAACTAACTTCTCAAATTTAAACATTAAATCGCAATGACTTTTTTATAATATTGCCATTCTTAGTTTTTATATCAACCTTAACATTATTGTTTTCACGTATTTCATCTAATCCTGCTAAATGAACAAGTGCTAATGGATGATTAGGAAGGTATGGTTCTAAAAATTTCTCAGTCTTTTCATCAAAGATTGGCAAATGAAAGTCGCACATCCAATTACAATATGCAGGAAGGAATTGTGTTGGAATTTTATCTTCATAAATACTAAGAGCAAGTGCTACTTGATCTGTGCCAAATATTCTTCCTTTTTTTGCAGCTTTTTTTACATTTTTCTGAAAGCAATTCCATATATCTCGGTTTGAATTTATTGCATAAGCTCCAGCATTTAAAGTGGAATAGAAAGCATATTTTTTTCCAAGTTTTCTTGATACTGATTTACCAATATTTTTAAAGTTTATTGTTTTTACTCTTAATGGAAAATTTAAAAACCAATCAACTTTTGCATTATTAAAGTAAGACCTATCTGATTGTGGGGTAATGGCAATACAATTTTGAATTGCACCCTCTTCATATAATTTAAAAGTTTCAAGATCATTAAGCCACATATCTGCATCAAGCCAAATATAAACATCATAATCTGAAAAATATTCTGGTAAAAAAGCTCTTGCTACTTGAGTTTTTAAATGATTTCTACCAAGTATTTTATATTTTGGAACATCAACGTTCCAAATAGCTTTTTTAATTATAACTTTGTTATCTCTCAAATAAGAGAGATTATCTGACTCCATACCTGTATCAAGAACTCCAAAATCAAATTCGTCAAAAACAGCATTTTTTTTAAGTGATAAATATAGTTCTTTTAATAAATGAAAATATTTACTATCAGAAGAGCTAACAATTATTTTTTTTTTATACATTATTTTTTATTAAACAAATTTGAGATTTAAACACGCACCATTTTTTAATTTTATGTTTAGAAATAAAATCATAGTAAGCTTCTTTAACACTAAATGAATTATCTTCTTCTCTCCAATAAAAATCATCTCCAAAAATTTTTCCATTATTTTTAAGCTTTGGATACCAAAATGTTAAATCTTCATAGACAGCCTTATATGAGTGTTCTCCATCAATATAAATATAATCAAAAAAATTATCTTTATATTTTTCAGATGCATTTTTAGAAGTTGTGTCTAATATTATAACATTGCCATATCCATTAAATTTTTTAAATGTTGACATTTTTGCTTGATCAAAAAAGCTCTGATTTAATGGCTCTTCTCCATTAACTTGTGGCGCACAACCTCTAATATTTTTATTATAAATCCATGGGTCGACTAGAACTAATTTCCTTGGAGATGTATTTTTAAAAATTTCAAATGAAAAATCCCCCTTCCAAACACCAACTTCAGCAATTATTGAATTTTTATTTAATTGTCTAATGATGTAAGCTCTATTATCTTTTGTAAATTTAAATATTTTTGAATTAATGTAATAATAGTAATTTTTTAAATTCATAAATAAATTACCTCTATTACGCCTTTGAAATTTATCTAAAAATCTGAATATTAATGATTTCTTTTTAAAATTATTTTCCATTATATATTTTGTAATCTAAATAATTGGGATAAACTATATTTTTAAAGATTAAATTATTAAATTTCTTAAAAATTAAAAATGATAATGAAAAAATGGTGCCCAAGGGCGGAATCGAACCACCGACACGAGGATTTTCAGTCCTCTGCTCTACCAACTGAGCTACCTGGGCACTAAACATCAGATAAAGTATTTATAATTAAATTCAATTAAAAATAGAAAAATTAATCAGATTTTATTTGTAATCCATGTTCATCTGTAAGCCATTTCATCAGATCGATATTAGCGCATTTTTTTGAACAAAAAGGTATAAATGGTTCTTTAGAAACTTTTTTACATGTTGGGCACTTAGATTTTTTTTTTAAAGAAATGATATTATTTTTTTTGGATTTTTTTATTTCCATCTAAAAGTAATTCTGCCTTTTGTTAAATCATAAGGTGTCATTTCTACTGTAACTTTATCACCAGCTAATACTCTAATTCTATTTTTTCTCATTTTACCTGATGAATGAGCTAGAATTTCATGATCATTTTCTAATTTTACTTTAAACATTGCATTTGGAAGAAGCTCTAAAACAACTCCTTGAAATTCAATTGATCCTTCTTTTGGCATATTTTGTAAACTTATAGTAAAAATTATTTCTTTTGTCTAATTTTAACTGACAATTTATGTCCATCTAAACCTTCAAGTCCTGACATTTTTTGAGTATCATCTGAAAGATTGGTAAAAGATTTTTCATTGATTTCTACTATAGAGTTTCTCTTCATAAAATCTAAAACACCCAAACCTGATGAAAACTTAGCTGCTCCAGAAGTAGGTAATACATGATTTGTTCCCACATTATAATCACCAAAAGCTTCAACGGAATACTCACCTAAAAATATACCACCAGCATTATTTATCTTAGATAATAATTTTTTATAATTAAAAATATGTATATGTAAATGTTCTGGAGCAATAAAATTTATAATTTCTGCAGCAAATTCTATATTGTCAACTAAGGCAATAATGCCATTATTCCTTAAACTTTTCTCAATTATTTTCTTTTTTGGAAGATCTTTTTTAATTTTTTTAATTGAATTTAAGACTTTGGTTGCAAAATTTTTATCATCTGTAATTAGAATGGACTGTGCATTTTCATCATGTTCTGCCTGGGCAATTAAGTCAGATGCTACCCAATCTGGATTATTTTTATTTTCAGCAACAACAATAATTTCTGAAGGCCCTGCTAACAAATCTATACCTACTTTTCCATATAGTTGTTTTTTTGCTTCTGCTACATAAGCATTGCCAGGTCCAAAAATCTTGTTAACTGGTTTGATTGTTTGTGTGCCAAATGTTAGCGCACTAATAGCTTGAGCACCTCCTATAAAATATGTTTCTTTTATGCCTAATTCTTTTATTAATTTTATAAAATAGGGGTTAATCGATTTAGTGGGTGGTGTTATGCAAACAATTCTTTTTACCCCAGCTATGATTGCAGGTACTGCATTCATAATTAAAGATGAAGGATAAAAAGCCTTTCCTCCAGGTACGTACAAACCAACTGAGTCAATAGGCTTCCATACAGATTTCAATTTTGCACCATTATTAGTAAAGACAATATTTTTAGGTAATTGTTGTTTGTGAAATGATGAAATATTTTTTATAGCTTTTTTAAAACTATTAAATATTTGTGGCTCAACTTTAGATTGAATTTTTATTTTAGATAAATCTAAACTAAGATCATTTTTACTAATTTTAACTTTATCAAATTTTGAAGCGTATTTAATTATGGATTTATCACCATTTTTTTTAAAATTTCAATTAAAGATTTTAAATAAATAG
>CACNKX010000006.1 GCA_902621165.1 uncultured Alphaproteobacteria bacterium | reverse complement strand
ATTAAGAAAAATGCAGTTCATGCAATTTTAGGAGAAAATGGAGCAGGGAAATCTACTTTGGTAAAAATTCTATACGGCCTCTTAGAACCAGATGAAGGAAATATTAAATTAAATAATAAGGATTTTAAAGTAAATTCCCCAGCAGAAGCAAGGAAACAAGGAATAGGAATGGTATTTCAGCATTTTTCTTTATTTGATTCTTTATCAGTAAAAGAAAATTTAATTTTAGGAATAGATGAAAAGATGTCTTATTCAGATTTAGAAGATAAGCTAGAAAATATAAGCTCAAGATATAATCTTCCCTTAGATTTAGATGCTCCAATTACTGCTTTATCAGCTGGAGAAAAACAACGTGTAGAAATTGTAAGAATTTTATTACAAGACCCTCAGATACTTATAATGGATGAACCAACTTCAGTATTAACACCACAAGAAGTTGAAAGTTTGTTTGTAACATTAAATGCACTCGTCAAAGAAGGTCGTACGATATTATATATTACTCATAAGCTCGAAGAAGTAATATCAATATGTGATACAGTTACAATAATGAGAAGTGGTGAAATTATAGACACTTCAAGTACTTCTAATCAAACAGCAAAAACACTGGCAACAAAAATGCTAGGACAAAAATTAGATGATTTAAAAACTAATTATGGGCATATAAAAGATGAAGTTAACTTTGAAGTAAAAAATATTTCATGTGATTTTAATGATCCATTTTTAACAGACCTTAAAAATATTTCTTTTCAAGTTAGAGTTGGTGAAATTTATGGCATTGCTGGTGTTGCTGGTAATGGACAATCAGAATTAATGGACATTTTAACAGGAGAAAATATAAATATTAAATCTGGATCAATTACTTTTGATAGTAAAAAAATCGAAAAGTATGGACCACAAAAAAGAAGAGATTTATCTATTTCTTTTGTTCCCGAGAATAGACTGGGTCATAGTGCAGTACCTGAGTTAAGTTTGTCTGAAAATATTCTTTTAAGTCAATTTCCAAAAAATAATTTTATTAAAAATGGTATAATATTGAAAAATAACGTTGATGATTTTGCCAATAATGTAATTAATGAATTTAAAGTTATTACTCCTGGTAATGACGCAAAAGCATCAAGTTTATCTGGAGGAAATTTACAAAAATACGTCATTGGTAGAGAAATATCATCTAAGCCAAAAATATTAATTATTTCACATCCAACTTGGGGGATAGATGCTGGTGCAGAGCATTCTATAAGAGAGTCTTTGATAGAATTATCTCAAAATGGAACATCTATTATTGTTATTTCTCAAGATTTAGATGAATTGATTGAGATTACTCATAAAATATCTGTTATTTATGATGGAAAATTATCGAAACCTTTTAGAACTAGTGAAGTAGAAATAGAAAAATTAGGATTATTGATGGGGGGAAAAAATGAATAGTTTATTTCCCTCTATAGTTTCTCGCTCACAGAGTTCGGGTCTAATGAATTTTTTTGTTCCCATAATTTCTATTGTTTTAACCTTAATTACAGGTTCAATTATTTTTATTCTTCTTGGTTTTGATCCAGTTTATGCATTGTATACGTTTTTTATTTCACCTATTTCTTCAACCTACGGTATTTCTGAATTGTTTGTAAAAGCGACTCCATTAGCCTTAATTGCAATTGGTCTTTCATATTGTTTTAAGAATAATATTTATAATATTGGAGCTGAAGGACAACTCACAATGGGAGCAATTTTTGGTGGAGGTATCGGAATATTATTTCATGATACAAATGCTTTTTGGTTATTGCCATTAATGATTTTTGCTGGAGCAATTGGAGGAGCATTGTGGGGTTTAGTACCAGCTATTTTAAAAACAAAATTTAATACAAATGAAATTTTAACAAGTTTAATGTTAGTTTATGTCGCTTTATTTATTTTAGATTATTTAGTAGTGGGACCTTGGAAAGATCCATTTGGTTATAGTTTTCCTAAATCAAGACCATTTAGTGAATCCGGAAGAATGCCGCTATTATTTGATGGTTTAAGGGTGCACTTTGGGTTAATTATAACGCTATTTTTAATTTTTGTATCTTGGTTTATATTTTCAAAAACTATTTTTGGATTCCAATTAAAAGTATCTGGTTACAGCCCCAAAGCTGCAAGATATGCTGGTTTTAATCAAACAACTTTAGTTTTTTTTGCTTTTGCAATTTGTGGTGCTTTTGCAGGTATTGCAGGGTTATCCGAAGTATCTGGTCCAATTGGATTATTATACAGAGATATTTCTCCAAATTATGGATTTACTGCAATTATTGTAGCTTTCTTAGGTAGACTTCACCCAATAGGTATTATTTTTGCTTCTTTAGTTATCGCTCTTACTTATCTTGGCGCTGAAGACGCACAATTGTTTTTACAAATACCTTCAGCAGTAGGTTTTATATTTCAGGGTTTGGTTTTATTTTATTTATTAGGTGCAGAATTACTAATTAACTATAAATTAACTTACAAAAAATTATTATGAATTTAGATTTAATACTTGGAATATTACAAATTGTTTTAATTGCAACAACACCTCTTGTTTTTGCTGGTATAGGTGAGTTAGTTACAGAAAAATCTGGAGTATTAAATTTAGGTGTAGAAGGAATGATGTTGGTAGGAGCAGTATCCGCTTTTATTATCTTAGTAATTACTGGAAGTTATTTTTTAGCTTTTTTCGTATCTATATTATCTGGAATTATTATGTCTGGTTTATTTGCTTTTCTAGTTCTATTTTTAATGTCAAATCAAATTGCTACGGGATTAGCATTAACTATTTTTGGAATAGGTCTTAGTTCGATGCTTGGCAAACAATATATTGGAACACCAATTGATGGTTTGTCACCATGGTTTTTTGTTATATTTTCTTTCTTAATTGTTTTTTTGGTTAGTTATTTTTTTTATAAAACTAAAGCTGGTTTGATTTTAAGAGCAGTAGGGGAATCTCATAATTCTGCACATGCTTTAGGATATAGCGTTATTAAAATTAGATTTTTATCAATTTTGTTTGGAGGTTCTATGTGTGCTCTTGCAGGATCATATATTTCAATTTGTTATGCTCCAATGTGGCAAGAAGGTATGACAGCTGGACGTGGATGGATAGCGTTAGCTTTAGTTGTATTTGCAACTTGGAAACCAGAAAGAGTGCTTATTGGAGCTTATATATTTGGAGGTGTTACTATTCTTCAAATGAATCTTCAGGCTTTAGGTTTAAGATTTCCTGGTCAATTTTTCAGTATGGCGCCATATGTTGCAACTATTATAGTTTTAGTATTAATTTCTAGTAATAAATTAAGAATAAAACTTAGCGCACCAGCTTCATTAACTATCCCTTTTTATAAAGGCAGATAAATATCCACTTCTTTTTTTCTATAATCATATAGATTTATTGATCAAACCTATTTGTATATATTAAGTATATATTTGAGTAATCGTTATATTAGCAGGTGAGGTTAAAATGATTAGAATAATAACTTTTTTATCTACTTTTTTGGTATTTGCATTTGGTTCGGCATATGCAGACCCTAAAAAAGTTGGATTTATATACATAGGTCCTCCAGGTGATCATGGTTGGACATATATGCATGATGTAGGTAGAAAATATATGGAGAGCCAACTTGGTGATTCTATTACTACTACTTATCTTGAAAATATTCCTGAAAACGCAGATGCTGTGAGAGCAATCCGAAAACTAGCAGACTCAGGACATGATTTAATATTTACAACGTCTTTCAACTATATGGATCAAACACATGAAGTAGCTAAGGATTTTCCTGATATAAAATTTGAACATGCTACTGGGTACATACAAGCAGATAACGTTGCTACGTATTCTGCTAGATTTTACGAAGGTAGAATGATTGAAGGGCATATTGCTGGCCATATGACTGAAACTAATACTATTGGTTATATAGCTTCATTCCCTATTCCTGAAGTTGTAAGAGGAATAAATGCATTTTATTTAGCGGCTTCAAAAGTAAATCCAGATATCAAAATGAAAATTATTTGGGTATTTACTTGGTACGATCCAGGTAAAGAAGCTGATGCAGCTAATACATTAATTAATCAAGGAGCTGACATAATTGTTCAGCATACAGATACATATGCTCCTTGCCAAGCTGCTCAAAAAGCGGGCGTTTATGCATTTGGTCAAGCTTCAAACCAAGAAGAATTTTGTCCTGATGCACATTTAACTTCAATTGAAGATATTTGGGGCCCTTACTATGCTGAAAGAGCAAAAGCTGTTGTAGACGGCACTTGGTCTTCTGGTGATACTTGGGATGGTATGGATAAAGGTATGGTTGTAATGTCACCATATAATACTAAACTTATGCCAGCAAGTTTAATTCAAGAAGCAGTAAATATGGAAGTTGGAATTAAAGATGGAACAATCCATCCTTTCACGGGTCCAATTTACAATCAAGCTGGTGAGCTTGTGGTTCCTGAAGGTGAAGTAGCGCCTGATGGAATGTTACTTGGAATGAACTTTTATGTTCAAGGTATTGACGGCGAAGTACCACAATAATTAAAATTCTTATAACCCTCTCTCTTTTAAAGGGAGAGGTTTAATTCTTAATTTCAAAGGAAGATTTATGTCTGATTTACACATTAGTTGGGACGAATATAGAAGTAAAACAGAAGATTTAGCAAAACAAATTCATAAGGATGGATGGCAATTTAATCAGGTTGTATGCATCGCAAAAGGAGGTATGAGAGTAGGGGATGTAATGGCAAGAATATTTGATGTTCCTTTAGCAATTCTTTCTGTTGAATCATATAAAGGTGAGGGAGTAAAAAATAAAAGAGGCGCAATCACATTTTCAAGAGATTTAGCAAAAACAAGCCCTAACATTGGATCAAAAGTTTTAATAGTAGATGATTTAGCAGATTCAGGAATTACTCTTAAAAAAAGTATTGATTGGTTAAATCATACTTATGGTTTTTATATAGATGAACCAATAAGAACTGGAGTTTTATTTTATAAGTCAGTATCTTCGTTTAAACCAAATTATTATGTTGATTATTTAGAAGATTCTCCTTGGATACATATGCCTTATGAGGTTTATGAAACTATGAAACCAGAAGAACTTGGTTAAAAAATTGAAGTAATTTCCTCAAACTTTTTCTTTTGTTTTGCAAACTTTGGAATTTTTACATCTTTATCTGGTCTTCCAACAATAAGTAAAACAAATGGTTTTTCATTGCTAGGCCTCTTTAAAATTTTATTAAGAAATGTCATTGGACTTGGTGTGTGTGTTAACATTGCTAAGCCAGAAAAATGTAAACAAGTAATTAGTATGCCAGTAGCTATACCGACAGACTCTTTTACATAATAATTTTTTATTTTTTTATTTTTTGAAATTGAAAATTTTTTTTCAAATATAGCTATTAAATATGGTGCATTTTCAATAAATTTTTTATTTTCATCAGTTCCTAAAGGAGATAAAGCATCCAGCCACTCTTGAGGAGCTTTATACTTATAAAAATTTTCTTCTTCTTTTTCTGCTTCTATTCTAATTTTCTTTTTTACGGTTTTATTTTTTATTACCACAAAATGCCAAGGTTGAAGATTTGCCCCACTTGGAGCTGATCCTGCAGATAAGATTGCATTTTTTATAACATTTATATCGATTTTATCTTTTGAAAATTCACGAATGCTTCTTCTCTCTTTAATATTATTATAAAAATTTTTTGAATTAATCTTCATTTCTTTGATAGTTTGATTTGAAAATTTTAAATCTTCAGCTATGTATTTTTTAACTTTATGCATTGGTTTGTTATTATTATTGGAATACTTTTAATTTCTCTATCAATTAGTAATCCTCTATATAAACTAATTATAAAAAAGCGAATAAGATTTAATCTTTTTATTGAAATACTGTTCAGGATAATACTATTTTTAATTAGTGTAATAATTATTTTTCTTGGTTTGTACTTAGAAAGTATTTCTTAATATCTTCTTATATTTCTATCAATTAATGCCGCCCATGCATCTATTCCGCCAAGTACATTTACACAATGATTATAACCTTGTGCTTTAAGCCATTTACATACAGCTTGGCTTCTTGTACCGGTATGACACATTACAAAAATATTTTTTTTCTTGTCTAATTCAGTGTATCTTTTAGCAATTTCTGAAAGTTTCATGTGTATTGTACCTTTAATATGGGCATGATCTCTTTCAGTATCCTCTCTTACATCTATAATTTGAATTTTTTTGTCATCTTGCTTAAGTTCATTTAACTGATGAACTGTTATTTCACTACTACTGTAAAGATCCATAAGATTATCTTATTATAAATAGTACTAGATTTCTACTATTTTAAATAATATTAATTTTAAAAATTAAATTTGTTATTTCGAAGTTTTTCATGTATGAGAGCATATCGTTATGTCAAAGAAAATAACTTTTTCAGCTTTTGGTAGAGATTCTTATTATCACAGAGATTGGTTCAAAAAAAATGGTTTTAAATTTGATAGAAGTTCTAGAAAATGGACTGTAGAAAATTTACCAATAGATAATGCTGAAGAGTTTGCTAGTTACTGTAGAAAATACGGCTTAACATTTGAACGATCTGATAGAATGATTACAGAATTTGATTACGCAGATTATCTTTGGGATGGAAGAAGAGATGAATTTATGAAAACTTCTGAAAATATTGAAATTCCACAACCAAAAAATAAAATCTAATTTTTGTTAAACAAATTAGTATCAAATAATTTAATACTCCTTATAATTTTAGCTGCTATTTGGGGATCATCTTTTTTTGTTATTAAAATCTGTTTATCTAGTTTTACTCCCACAAGCATCGCTTCTTTAAGATTAATTATTGCTTCTATTTTTTTAATTATTTTATATTATTCTTACAACAAACATCCTAAATTAAATCTTGATTTAGTTATAATTCTCTCTTTTATTGGAATTACAGGAAATTTTTTACCATTCTATCTGATTAGTTGGGCTGAACAATACATACCTTCTTCCACTGCAGGTTTATTAATGTCTGTTGGTCCCTTAATAACATTACTAATGTCCCATGTTTTAACTTCAGACGATAAATTTACTTGGATAAAATTTTTATCAATTATAATAGGTTTTGTAGGTATTATTTTTATTTTAGATATAAGTAGATTTAATTTTCAAGATGAAAATTACATTAGTACTTTAGCAAAAATATTTGTGATTATAGCTGCATTTGGTTACATGATTTCAAATATTGCAGCCTATAATAAATTAAAAAAATTAAGCCCTATTTCAATTACAACTTTTGCTACATTGTTTGGAGCGATAATATCATTACCTTTTTTATTTTATGATTTTATCAATTATGAAAATAATATTAATAATATTTCTTTATTTTCAATTATTTATTTAGGTGTTTTTCCAACAGCTATCGCATTTCATATGCGTTATCATATAGTTAAACAATCTGGTCCGGTTTTTTTATCTTATGTTGCCTATTTAATACCTGTTTTTGCTTTAATTTGGGGATTCATATTCCTTTCTGAGCAAATAGTATTTAGTTCTGTAGTTGGAATTATTTTAGTTTTTATTGGTCTATTTGTGGGTCAAAAAAAATCAATGAGTAAAATATCCGTAAAAAACGTATAATACTAATAAAGCAGCAATAAAAATAGACACATTTTTGAAGTTAAAGTATTTCATTTATGGTTGAATTTTAATTTTTTATAGTCCAATATACTTTTATTATGAGTGACTCAATTAAATACTTACTTGAAGAAAATAAAGCACCAAAGTTTTGGTATAATATTAATGCAGACTTACCAAGTCCACCACCACCACCATTACACCCTGGAACTAAACAACCAGCTGGTCCTGATGACTTTGCTCCTTTATTTCCAATGAGTTTAATTATGCAAGAAGTTTCTACCGAAAGAGAAATAGAAATTCCTGAACCAGTAAGAGAAGTATACAAACAATGGAGACCTTCTCCTTTATTTAGGGCAAGAAGGTTAGAAAAGTTTTTAGATACACCAGCTAAAATTTATTACAAATATGAAGGTGTTAGTCCTACAGGAAGTCACAAACCAAATACTGCAGTTCCGCAAGCATTTTTTAATAAAGAAGAAGGAATTAGTAAAATTTTTACTGAAACGGGCGCAGGTCAGTGGGGAAGTTCATTAGCTTTTGCAGGTCAGATCTTTGGTATAGATATAGAAGTTTTCATGGTTAAGGTTAGTTTTGATCATAAACCTTACAGAAAATTAATGATGCAATCGTTCGGTGCTAACTGTCACGCTAGTCCATCTAATTTAACCGACTTCGGTAACAAGTTATTATCAGAAAATCCTGATAACCCTGGTAGTTTGGGAATAGCTATATCAGAAGCAATAGAAGCAACTGTTAAAAGTGGAGGTAAAGCAAAATACTCACTTGGAAGTGTTTTAGGCCACGTTCTAATGCATCAAACTATAAATGGTAATGAAGCTATTATGCAAATGGAGATGGCTGGAGATTATCCTGATATCATTGTTGGCTGTACAGGTGGTGGTAGTAATCTTTCTGGATTAATGTTTCCATTTTTAGGACAACAGTTAAGAGGTGGTCAAAAAATTGATATAATTGGTTGCGAGCCTGCATCATGTCCTTCATTTACTAAGGGTAAGTATGCTTATGATCATGGTGATATGGCAAAAATGACTCCATTAATTAAAATGCATACTCTTGGATCTGATTTCTTACCGCCGGCTAATCACTCTGGTGGATTAAGATACCATGGCATGTCTTATCATTTAAGCCACTTATATCAGTTAGGTCTGATGAGAGCAAAGGCTTACGGTCAAAAAGATTGTTTTGAAGCTGGTTTAACTTTTGCAAAACAAGAAGGAATTATTCCTGCTCCAGAAGGAAACCATGCAATCAAAGGTGCTATTGATGCAGCTTTAGAATGTAAAGAAAAAGGCGAGTCAAAAACTATTCTCTTTAATTTATGTGGCCATGGATATTTTGATATGTCAGCTTATGATGATTATCTAAATGGATCAATGGCTGATGATGTTATTGATGATGATGGAATAGGTAAATCTATTTCTCAAATACCAGAAGTAGCGTAATTTAAGTTTAAATTTTTTTTTATTTAATTAAAGGTGTTTCTTTATTATGGTTGAAATTAAACCTTTTAAAGGAACACGTCCTTACAACGAAGATGCAAAAAATTTAATTGCTCCCTCTACTGATCATTTAAGTATTGAAAATATAGAAATATTTAAAAAAAATAATTATTGGAATTATTTAAAAATTTTGAATCCTGTTGGGCAATTAAAAGAAGCAGATACTCTCTTAGAAGCTAAATCACATTTTAATGAAATGAAAGAAAATGACGTAATTAAAAAAGATAAAGAATTATTTTATTACATTTATCAAATTGAATTTAAAGGCCATACTCAACTAGGTTTTTTATCTCTTTCTAAAATATCAGATTTCGTAGATGAAAAAATTAAAGCGCATGAAAAAATTTATGAAACAAGGATGAGAGAAAGAGCAGAGCAAATGTTAAATATAAAAACACAAATTGGTCCTATTTATGTGGTATATAAAAAAAACAATAAGATAAAAGATTTATTATCCTCTATAATATCAAATACTCCAGATTATGATTTTGAAAGTTTTGATAAATCTATTCATAAACTTTGGTGTGTCTCTGATGAATCTTTCATCAAAAAGCTATCTTCTTTGTTTATAAATCAGGTAGATAATTTTTATATTGCTGATGGACATCATAGAATGGGTGCAATGAAAATTATTGGTGAATTAAATTATAATAAAAATATTTTACAAGAAGATTTTATGATAGCGGCGTTTCCAAGTGATGAGGCTAAAATATTTGATTATAATAGAGTTGTTAAAGATTTAAATGGTTTGAGTGAAGAAAATTTTTTAGACATTCTTTCTGAAAACTTCGAAATAAAAAAAGAAAAAAATCCATTCAAACCTCAATCTAATAAACAATTTGGAATGTATCATGAAAAAAAATGGTATTCATTGTATTTTAAAACTGAATTAAAAACTGATAATTTTGTTGATACGCTAGATATTAATATTTTAAATAATTTTATTTTCAAAAAACATTTAAATATATCTGATGTTAATAATGATGAAAGAATAAGATTTATTGCCGGATGTCATGGTTTGGAAGCTTTAGAAAAAAAAGTTGATGAAAATAATGACAGTGTGGCATTTTCTATCTTCCCATCTTCAATAAGTGATGTTATTACAGTCGCGAATAAAAATTTGACTATGCCTCCTAAATCAACATGGTTTGATCCAAAACCTTTAGATGGCTTAGTAGTTTATGAGTTTGATAAAAGTATATGAATAAACCTAATACAAAACCTAACAATCCAAATTTTTCAAGTGGTCCAACCTCAAAAAGACCAGGCTGGGACATATCTGTTTTGAGTAATGCTTTAACTGGTAGATCACATAGATCTATTGAATGTAAAGCAAGATTAAAAGAAGCGATAGATAAATCAAAGGATATTCTAAAATTACCTGATGATTATTTATTGGGTATAATGCCTGGTTCAAATACTGGGGCTTTAGAAGCAGCTATGTGGTGCCTATTAGGTAAAACGGGAGTTGATATTCTTGCATGGGAAAATTTTGGTAAAGATTGGGTAATCGATGCAATCAGCGAATTAAAATTAGATAATTTAAATATTCATGAAGAAGATTATGGGAAACTACCTGACCTAAGTAAAGTCAATTTTGATAATGATGTTATTTTTACTTGGAATGGAACAACATCTGGTGTCAAAGTTCCAAATGGAGATTGGATACCTGATGACAGAAAAGGCCTAACCATTTGTGATGCTACTTCGGCAATCTTTGGTATGCCTATAGATTATAATAAATGCGATGTTATAACTTGGTCTTGGCAAAAAATACTTGGAGGAGAGGCTGCTCATGGAATGATAGCAATTTCTCCTCGCGTTGTTGAAAGATTAGAAAGTTTTACACCTAGTTGGCCAGTACCAAAATTATTTAGATTAGCTGAAAACCAAAAATTAATAAAAGGTATATTCGAAGGAAACACAATAAATACACCGTCAATGATATGTGTTGAAGATATTATTGATTCATTAAATTGGGTCTCTTCTCAAGGAGGGTTAGATTCATTAATTTCAAAATCCCAGAATTCTTTACAAAAAATCAGAGAATGGATTAATGAGAGAGATTGGGTCTCTTTTTTATCTGAAATTAAAGATGATAATTATATCTCAAACACTGGAATAACTTTTAAAATTATCGAAGATTGGTTTACAAATAAAGATGAAAGCGGTCAAAGAGCTGTAATGGCTGATATATGTAAATTACTCTCTGAAAATAATGTTGGATTTGATTGTAATGGATATCCCAAAGCACCACCTTCTTTTAGAATATGGGCTGGAGGAACGGTTCAAACTTCAGATGTAGAATTAGTTTTACCTTGGATTGATTGGGCTTATTCAGAAATTAAATCTAAACATGCCTAAAGTACTAATATCAGATTCACTAGATAATATTGCATCTGAAATTTTAATAAAAAATAACATTTTAGTTGATACAAAAACAAACTTATCTCCTGAAGAATTAAAAAAAATAATTGATAACTATGATGGTTTAATCATTCGTTCTGCAACTAAAGTGCGTAAAGATTTAATTGATTCTCTTTCTAATTTAAAAATTATAGGTAGAGCAGGAGCAGGAGTAGATAATGTTGATGTCGAAGCTGCTAAAAATAAAAACATTATCGTAATGAATACTCCAGGAGGCAATACGAATGCTACAGCAGAACACACAATTGGTTTAATTTTTGCATTACAAAGAAAAATTACTATTGCCAATGAGACAACTCATAAGGGTCTTTGGGAAAAAAAGAAATTAAAAGGAAACGAAATTAAAGGCAAGAAAATTGGTATCATAGGTTTTGGTAATGTAGGCAAAAGAGTTGCAGAAATATCTAATGTATTAGGAATGAACGTTTCAATATATTCTTCATACTTTAAAACAGTCAAGGATAGCTATCCTGAATATAATTCCTGTTCTATCGATGAGATTATTAAAGATTCAGATATAATTTCTTTTCACTGTAAACCCAATAAAGATGGTAATCCGATTATGAATAAAAATCATCTATCACTAATGAAAAAAAATTGTATCATTATCAATACCGCTAGAGGCAACTTAGTTGATGAAGATGATCTTAAAAATGCTCTAGAAAAAAAAGATATTAAAGGCGCTGCATTAGATGTTTTTAAAAATGAGCCTTTAGAAAAAAGTGGGTTTTATAATTTAGATAATATAATTTTAACTCCACATATTGCTGCTTCTACTGATGAAGCACAAATAGTTGTAGCAGAAATGGTCGCCAATCAGTTTGTTGAATTTTTTAATAATAATAAAATTATAAATTCAGTTACTTAATAAAAATTTCAGTTAAATTTTCTAAGTAAGCAGATGGATTTGAGAGAATGTTACCATCTAATATATTAGCTTGATCTAAAATTAAATTTGAAACTTTTTTATGGTCAATTTTTGTTAAATTTTGAGATAAATTTATAATCATTGGATGGTTTGGATTAATTTCAAGTATCTTTTTTGAAACAGGGGTTTTTTGATTATGCATTTTCATCAGTTTTTCCATATTTATATCCATCCCAGCTTCTTCAGCAACAAGCAGGATTGGGCTTTTGGTTAATCTGTTAGATACAATAACATCAGATATTGTTTCTTTAAGCTCTGTTTTAAGTATGTTAATTAAATCATTGATTTTACTATCTATTTCTTTTTTGTTTTCATCTTTCTTACTTGATTTTTCACCAACTTTCGAAACATCAACCTTACCTTTTGTTATTGATTTAAATTCTAAATCTTTAAATTTATTTACATTTTGTATCCAAAACTCATCTACTGCATCAACCATAAACAAAACTGGTATCTTTTTATCAGTAAAAACTTCTAATTGAGGGGAGTTTTTAATATGATCCTTATCAGTATTAGCAAAATAATAAACTTCTTTTTGATCTTTAGCCATTAATTTGGTGTACTCTTCAAGAGATATTTTTTTATCATTTAAAGAATTTTCAAACCTTAGTAACGGTAGGATTTTTTCATGATGATCATTATGCTCATATAACCCTTCTTTTAGAACAGGACCAAAATTATTCCAAAATGTCTCAAATTTATCCTTTTCTTTCTTAGCTAAGCTATCAATTTCACTTAAAATTTTATTTGTAATACCTTTTTTTATTTTTGTAATAATAGGATTATTTTGAAGCATTTCTCTACTTATATTGAGAGAAATATCTTGTGAGTCAACTACTCCAGGAATAAATCTTAACCAATTAGGGATTATGTCCTCGCAGTCATCAGTGATAAAAACTTTTTGAACATATAGTTTTATTTTATTTTTCCTATCAGCATTGAATAAATCCATAGGTTGATTTGTAGGAAAATACAGTAAAGCCTTATAGCTAATAACACCCTCAGCGTTATAGTGAATAGTTTTTAAGGGATCATCAAAGTTAAATGAAATATTATTATAAAATTGCTTATAGTCTTCCTCTTTTATATCTTTTTTATCTTTTAGCCATAATGGACTACCTTCATTTATTTTTTCTTCTTTTTCTTTATCGTCAAGATCTTTAAGATAAATTGGAAAAGGAATATAATTAGAGTATTTTGTTATAATTGATCTCAAACGAAATGAATCTAAAAATTCATCAGCATCTTTCTTTATATTTAGAGTTATACAGGTGCCACGTTTATCTTTTTTAGCTTCTTCAATAGTATAATTTTCTTTTCCATTAGAAGACCAAAGATTTGTTTCTTCATTTTCAGCATCTTTAGAAAGCACTTCAACATTATCCGCAACCATATATGAGGAATAAAAACCAACACCAAACTGTCCAATTGCAGAAATATCATTACTCTTTTTATTTTTCATTGCTTCAATAAATTTACTAGTACCGGATCTCGCTATAGTTCCTAAATTATCAATAAGTTCATTTTTAGACATTCCAATTCCATTATCTTCAATTTCAATAATTTTTTTCTTTTTTGAAACTCTGATATTTATTTTTAAATCCTTTTCATCTTTAAGAAGATTTTTTTTGGAGAGTGATTGATATCTTAATTTTTCGCAGGCATCTGCAGAATTAGATATTAATTCTCTTAAAAATATTTCTCTTTCGCTATAAAGAGAATTAGCAACAAGATCTAAAAGCTTACTGACTTCAGCTTGAAATGTTAAATTTTCTTTAGTTTTTTCTGCCATTTTTGAAATTTAAGCATTCATATCTATAATTCAATAGTAAGCAATAATTTTTTGCCACATTTAAGTCTATATAAGTAAAAGTTATGCTATTTAGACTTATAATGAAATTTGATAATTTTTTAAAATTATTGTGCATTACATTGTTATTTTTATATGCATGTACTTCAAATCAGTTAACAAATACTGCTGATAGTTGCATAATTTTTGATGAAAAGAAGAGCTGGTATAAAGCAACTAAAAATTCTTATGATAAATGGAATACCCCAATTGCATTCCAATTGGCAGTTATAAAACAAGAATCATCTTTTACTCAATTTGCAAAACCGAAAAGAAAAAAATTTTTAGGTTTAATACCAACGTCTAGACCATCAACTGCTTTTGGTTATGCACAAATAACAAATCCTACATGGGATTGGTATAAGAATAAAACTGGAAATCAAAATGCATCAAGGGCAAATTTTAAAGATGTAACTGATTTTATTGGATGGTACACAACGCAGTCCGAAAATATGATTGGAATTTCAAAAAATGATTACTATAATCAATATTTAGCATATCATGAAGGCCAAAACGGATGGTCGAAAGAGACTTTTAAAAGTAAAGATTGGTTGATTGATGTTGCTAAAAATGTAGAAAGAAATACTAAGATGTTTAATAAACAATTAAAACAATGTGAAGAAAAACTAAATAAAAAAGGTTTCTTCGGAATACTATAATGCCAATTTTAAACAGCATAAATCAAATGCAAGATCAGATGACAGAATGGCGTCAGGATTTACATAAAATTCCTGAGATAGGCCTTCAAGAATTTGAAACATCAAAATATATCAAAAATAAGTTAAGTGAATTTAATATTAAATTTAAAGATGGTTACGCTAATACAGGTGTTGTTGCTTGGGTAGATGGTAATGAGGTTACTAATGATAAGACAATTGGTTTAAGAGCAGATTTTGACGCTCTTCCTATGCCAGAACAAAATGAATTTAATCATAAATCTCAAAATAAAGGTATGATGCATGGTTGTGGCCATGATGGTCATACCACAATGTTACTTGGGGCAGCGAAATATCTAAGTGAAAATAATAATTTTAATGGAAGAGTATATTTCATTTTTCAACCAGGAGAAGAGGGTTTTGCTGGAGGAGAAAAAATGATTCAAGATGGTATGTTTGATGATTTTAAAATTGATGAAGTTTATGCACTTCATAATTGGCCTGAGTTACCTTTAGGTACGTTTGGTGTAAATAGTGGACCGATGATGGCAGCAGTTGATGAATTTGATATTACTGTAAAAGGAAAAGGTGGCCATGCTGCATCACCTCATCTAGCAATTGATCCTGTAGTAATTTCTGCACAAGTTATTTCTGCTGTTCAAACAATTATAAGTAGATCCACAGATCCTGTTGATAAAGCTCTTATAAGTATTACAAAAATTAATGCTGGTACAGCTTATAATGTAATCGACGATCAAGTTAAAATGGGAGGGACCATTAGAACTTTTCGAAGAGAAACTAGAGCATATATAGAAAAAAGATTAAAAGAATTATGTAAGGGTATCGCGGATGCACATGGTGCAGAGATTAAAATTGATTTTGATTTAGTAAATAAATATCCACCTACAATCAATTCTAAAGAAGAAACAAAATTCGCAGCTAATGTAGCTAAAGATTTAGTTGGTGATGATAAAGTTATTACTGATATTGATCCTTCAATGGGAGGAGAAGATTTTTCATATTTGTTAGAAAAAAAACCTGGTTCCTATCTTTATCTTGGTCAAGGAGATGAAGAACATAGTGCTCATCTTCACACAACTAGATATGATTTTAATGACAATTTATTGCCTATTGGTGTAAATTTTTGGGTAGACTTAGTTCAAAAATATTTTTCAAGATAATTTTATTTAATGTTGAATTTTAGTGCGATTTATTCAATTATCGCATTTAGAATAAAAGAATTTCTTCAAGAATATCATTATTCTTTATTAGCACCTCTAACTACAAATCTTTTATTTATATTAGTATTTCTTACGGTAGAAAATTATTATTCACTCTCAATGGACTCTGGTTCTTTTGTTGAATTCATTGCTCCAGGATTAATTATTATGATCGTGGCACAAGAAAGTTATGACAATTCGTCTGCCACTTTAATTCATATGAAGCAAATTGGATCTTTAGATGATTGGCTAATGGCACCTGTATACAGGGTTGAAATACTTATATCGTTAATATTAACATCTTTAATTATTGGGATCATTTTAGCTCTATTTAATTTTCTTATTTTTACTTTTTTAATAGATATTGAAATATATAATTTTTTTTATTTTTTTTATTATTTATTTTTAGTTATAATATTTTTTTCCTGCTTAGGGTGTTTTGTAGGGCTAATTTTTAATTCATGGGATTCGCAAAGTTCATTTTCAAGTTTTTTTGTTGCTCCAATTAATTTTTTATCAGGAACATTTTTTTCAATTAATTATTTGCCTGAAAATTTAAAATCAATTCTTTTATATAACCCATATTATTATGTTGTAAATTTTTTTAGAAGTTCTTTTAAAGAAGAATTTAATTTTAATATTTATGAAAATTTATTTGTATTAATTTTTATTTTTACTTCTTTAAGTATAACTTGTTTTATTTTTTTTAAAGGTTTTAAAGTTATTAAATAAATATTTTTTTAAATTTTAAAGAAATAAAGATTAAATAAATTGTAACAAATATTGCCGCATAAATTGTAATATCAATAATTATTAAATTATTTGCAGAAAATTCATTTTGTATTCTTGAATATATTAAAGCTAAAGTCTGTATTACTGATGTAATAATTATAACATTGAGTATTCTAATTGAGCCTTTTGTATTTAAGTAGATCAATAAAAGACCAATAAATAAAAGACCTGTTATAGCTCCACCAAGATTTCTTAGCCATGCAATATTAGTACTTTCAGCAACAGTTAAATTGACAAAACTATATGGAAAAAATAAAAAATAAATTCCGTAAATTAAAGAAAAAATTGATAAAAATAATATGCTTAATCTGATCATCTACTAAAAACTATTTATTAAGATATAATTAGTATTGCAAATTAATTTTTACTAAATATAGAAAATATATGATCCGATTGTTAATAGTTTTAATTGTTATAGTAATTATACTATTTATCTTGAGATCAAGAGCCAAATCACAATATAACAATTATGGTAATTTTTATAGAAATTTAATTCTGATTGTCATAATTGGAGGTATAATCTTCTTCCTTGCAACAACTGGAAAATTTTTAATACCACAATTATTAAACCTTATTAAAGTTGGTTTACCATTCTTAACAAAATTAATAGGAATATAATGAAATATTTTTCAATCAATGATCTACCATTAAACGACGAAATGATTAACTTTTGGAATAATAATGGATATTTGGTTATTGAAAATTTCAACACAGATAAAGAATGTGATGAATTAATGGAAAGATCATCATATCTTATCGAACATAATAATTTTAATGATCAAAAATCTATTTTTGATACAGTCAATCAAGCTCATAATGATGATAGTTATTTTTTAGAATCAGGAGATAAAATTCGTTTCTTCTTTGAAGAAAAAGCTAATTTAAATGATGATAACATAGAAGAAAATAAACATTTTATTGTAAACAAAATCGGTCATGCGTTGCATGACTTGGATCAAGTTTTTTATAACTTTTCTCATAAACAAAAACTTCAAGATATAGCTTTATCACTTGGTTTCTCAAAACCAAAATTACTTCAGTCTATGTATATTTTTAAGCAACCTAAAATAGGTGGTGAAGTAGTTTGTCATCAAGATTCTACTTTTTTATATACCGAGCCAGAAAGCACTATCGGTTTTTGGTTTGCATTAGAAGATGCAAATAAAACAAACGGATGTTTACAGGTTGCAAGTGGAGGTCATAAAGGTCCATTAAGAAAACTTTTTAAAAAAATAGACGGTAAAATGCAAATGATAGATCTAAATCATGAACCATTTCCTGAAACTGATACTTTTGTAGAAGTAAAAAAAGGTTCACTTGTTTTATTACATGGTAGACTCCCTCATTACTCATGTGAGAACACAAGTTTAAAATCAAGACATGCTTACACAATTCATGTAATTGATAACAACAACGAATATCCTGAATGGAATTGGTTACAAAGATCTTCAATACCTCTTAAAAGTTTTATTAATGACTAAAAAAATAATTTTAGATTGTGATCCAGGCCATGATGATGCTGTAGCAATAATGTTAGCTGCTTCTTCTAAGGAGATTGACATACTGGGTATCACCTGTGTTGGTGGAAATAGTGGTTTAAATAATACAGTAAATAACGCTCTTAAAGTTTGTACGTTAATTGAAAGAACGGACATTAAAGTTTACTCTGGTGCAAATAAGCCTATTCATTATGAATTATTTACAGCTGAATATGTACACGGAAAAACCGGATTAGATAAAAAAGGTGATCCTATAATAATAGATACAAATTATAAACCTCAAGAAAAACATGCAGTTGATTTCATAGTAGAAACTTGTAAATCTTCAACAGAGCAAATTTATTTATGTCCAACAGGACCTCTTACAAATATTGCCTTAAGTTTAAAAAAAGATCCCTCTATTAAAGAAAATATAAAAGAAATAGTTTTTATGGGTGGGGCTGCTATGTGCTTAGGAAATACAACACCATCAGCTGAATTTAATATTTATGTGGATCCACATGCGGCTAATATTGTTTTAGAATCAGGCATTCCTCTAACAATGATGGGTTTAGATGTTACTCATCAGGTAAATGTAAATTCAAAAATTATTAAATCAATGAATGAAAATAAAAATAAAAGTTCTAAGTTTTTTGGAGAACTAATGGAATTTTATACAATATTTCATAAAGAATTATACGAAACTGAGGAAACTCCTTTGCATGACCCATGTGTTATTGCATATTTGTTAGATGCATCTATTTTTAGTGGAAAAGAAGTTAATGTCACTGTTGAAGAAAATTCTGAATTAACAAGAGGGGAGACTGTTGTTGATTGGCTAGGTGTTACTAAAAGACCAGTAAATTGTTTTGTGATGAATGAAGCTAATGATGAAAAATTTTTTCAATTACTTAAAGCTAAATTATCGTTATTACCTTAACTATAAAAACTCTTTGCAATCTTTCCTGCTAAATTCGCATTATTAATTATTAAAGATACATTAGCATTTAGAGTTTCATTTTTTGATTGTTCATTAATTTCTTTTATGAGAAACGGTGTTAATTCTTTTCCACTAATATTATTTCTATTGGCTTTTATTGTTGCATTATTTATCCATTTTTTTACGTCATTTTTATTAAGTGCTTTTTCTAATGGAACTTTATTAAATATGAGAATTGATTTTTTATTTCCCATATTTTCATTGAGTTTTAAAAAAGAAGAAATTTCATGAATTTCATCAAATTTATTATCGACTTTATTTTCTGTTTCTTCATACCAAAAACCAGGCATATAATTTGTTTGATAGCCAATTCTTGTAATTCCTAAAGTTTCAAGAAGTTCATTTGTTTTACTTAGATCTAAAATAGATTTAGCACCACTACAGATTACAAAATTTGAATTCTCAGATAGTGCATATAGATCTGCAGATACATCATTTGTATTTTCAGCATTTAGATGCACACCACCAATTCCTCCTGTTGCAAAAAATCTTATTTTAAATTTAGAAGCTATAGAAATTGTACTTGCTACTGTTGTAGCAGCATTTTCTTTATTAAATATTGATAAATTTATATTGTGGTTTGAAACTTTTTGTACATTTTTCTCTTTTGCTAATATTTGAATATCTTTTTCCGATAATCCGATTTTAACCTTACCTCTAATTATTCCTATTGTTGCAGCAATCGCACCGTTATCTTCAACAGCCTTTATAGACTCATTTGCGACTTTAATATTTTCTGGGTAGGGCAATCCATGACTAATCAATGTACTTTCTAAAGCTACTATTGGTTTTTTTCTATTTATTGCTTCTTGAACTTTTTTACTTAAATCAAATATTTCATGCATACTATTGTACACTCACTCTCTTAGAAAGATTTTTAATTTTTAAAAAATCACTCTTAGTTTTTATACTTTTACCACTAGCATAATAAGACCCGCATGCTACAGAAATTTTCAATATATAATTTATTTTTTCATTTATACTGAACAAATACAGCATCATAGCTGCTAGTGCGTCTCCAGCTCCATTTTCGTTTACTACTTTGATTGATGGGGGTTTTATTTTTTTTATAAATTCATTACTTCCAAAGATTACATTATTTTTGGAATTAGTAGTAATTATTTTTATTTTTTTATTTTGTTTTAATATTTTTTTTACACCTAATATTATATTTGAAGAATTTGTAAGTTTAAGTAACTCTGCTTTATTTAAGAATATAAAATCAACTTTATTTATAATCCTTTTAATTTTAATAACTTTATGCACTGATGTTGCGCACACTATAATTTTATTTTTTTTTGATAGTTTATTTATTGATTTTTCCAAATAGGTTTTAGAAAAATTTAGATCAAATATTATATTTTTATTCTTGATGTTTGGTATTTTTAAAGATTTGTTATTTTCATATTCATCTGTGTTAGCTAATCCTAATAAAAATTTATTATTTTTATCTAATAAAGCTAAATAGTACCTATCTGCATAATCTTTATTCACTTGATGAACATATATTTTTTTTGAGATTTTTTTTCTAATCTCTTCATTGATAGCTAAACTATAAAAGTTTACATCAACAAAATTCGAGAGCAATTCTGCAATATTGTACGCCACTCCACCAATTCTGCTTTTTTGTGTAATTTGATTAGATCTAAAATTAATAATATTTTTTTTAAGATTTAATAAATAATCGTGATGAATTGCCCCAATACAAACAAAAATGTTTTTAGATTTTAGCATTATGAATTATACACCTTTTATGTCAGTTTTTGATGTTGATCCACCTATTATTGATAATAAACATTTAATTAAATGGTTAAAGATTAATTTTTCTTTCTTAAGAAATAAATTACTCAAAATTAAACAACTTGATAGTGAAAGGGATATAAATTTTATTATATTAATAAATAATAAAAAAAAATATGTATTAAAAATTTCAAACCCATCAGAAAAAATAAATATATTAAAATACCAAGATAGATTAATTAATTATTTACGAAGTGATCTTAGTCTTAAATCTTTTATACCAAAAATACACCATACAAAGATTGTAAAATATTTAGATAAAAAAAATAGAGAATGCTTTGTTAGGATCTTATCTTTTATTGAAGGGCGAATGTATGGAGATACAAAAAGTAACGATAAAATTGAAAATTCTTTAGGTAAGTTGCTTGGAAAAGTATCAACTAAGTTGAAAACATTTAACGATATAGATGCCCATAGAAATTTTATTTGGGATCCATCAAATTTAAAATGGATTAAAAAAGATATTAATATTTTTACTGGTTCAAAAAAATTAATTTTATTAAAATGTTTTTCAGAATATGAAAAATTTGTAAAAAATAATTTAAATAAACTAAGATATTCAATAACTCATTCAGATCCAAATAATTATAATATTGTTATTAAAAAAAACAATGTTTGTGGTTTACTAGATTATGGAGATTCTATTTATTCTCCAACAATAAATGATTTAGCTATATGCCTTTCATATGCATTAATGAATAATGATAATATTTATCTTACACTTAAAAATATAATAACAGAGTACAATAAACAGTTTTCTATTAATGAGGATGAAATTAATTCATTAATATCATTATGTAAGTCAAGACTTATGATTACTGTTGTAATGGCAAAAAAACAAAGAATTAAATATCCATCAAATCAATATTTAAGTATTAGTGAGAAAGATGCATGGTCTTTATTAGAAAAATTAGACAAAATTCCTATCAATTTTTTAATATATATTGTTCGCGAAATATGCGGCTTTGATATTATTCACCATCATAATGAAATTATAAATTATATAAATAAATTCAACTTTGGTGATATTTTTAAATTTAATTTACTTGATAAAAATAAATCTATCTTAAAATTAAGTTCTGATTCACCTTTATTAAAAGGTAACCCAGATAATATTACACTTAAGAAAAGAGTTAATAAAATATTTAAAGAAGATAATTCTCGTATAGCTATAGGTTTATACAATGAAAAAAGAAAAGTTTATAAGGGACCTAACTTTATTTCTGAATTAAATACGAATGAAAGACGTAATATTCACTTAGGAATTGATATTTTTATTGATCAGGGAACAGATTTATTTGCTCCAATAGATGGTAAAATTATAATTTTAAAAAATAATAATTTTAAATATGACTATGGCCCCACTCTAGTTTTAGAACATAGTTTTAAAAAATATAAATTTTATACTCTATACGGTCATTTATCTAAAATAATCTTTCAAAAACTAAAAATTGGAAAAAAAATTAAGAAAGGTGAATGGATTGGTAAAATTGGTAATTCTAATGAAAATGGGAAATGGTTACCACATTTACATTTTCAAATTATTTTAGATTTATTAGGACATGATAAGAATTTTCCAGGAGTAGGTGAAGAATTTTTATTCAATATTTGGAATAAAATTTCACCTGATCCAAATTTAATTCTACGAATTCCAAAATCTTTTTATTCTAATAATAATAATTTTAAAGATACTTTAAAAAAAAGAAGAAAAAATATTTCTGATAATTTATCAATTTCTTACAAGAAACCACTTCACATGCTTGAAGCTAAAGATCAGTATTTTTTTGATAGATATGGCAGGAGATACTTAGATTGTGTAAATAACATTTCCCATGTTGGACATTCAAATTCCTATGTCCATGAAGCTATGACTCAGCAAAATTTAAAACTTAATACTAATACGAGATATCTATACGATACAATTAACGATTATAGTGAATTACTTTTAAGTAAGTTTCCAAAAAAATTAAATAAGATATTTTTCGTATGTACAGGATCTGAAGCTAATGATTTAGCTTATAGAATAGCTCAAACTTATACTAATGCAAAAGATGTCTTTGTGATGGACAATGCTTATCATGGTCATACCAATGCTTTAATTGATCTAAGTCCATATAAATTTAATAGTAAGGGTGGTTCGGGTAAAAAAGATTATGTTCATGTATTAGACATGCCTGATCCCATAAGAGGTAAGTGGAGATACCAAAATTCAAATTGGATTCAAAAATATATAGATGAAGCTAAAACGGTAATTAGAAATAAAATTAAAGAAACTAATATTGCATGTTTTTTTACTGAAAGTATACTTGGTTGCGGGGGTCAAATAATTCTTCCAAAAAATTATTTAAAAGAAATATTTTCAGAAATTAGAAGAAACAATGCATTATGTATTGTTGACGAGGTACAAACTGGTTTTGGACGCGTTGGAAGACATTTTTGGTCATTTGAAGAGCATGATGTTGTTCCTGATATAGTAACATTGGGCAAACCTATGGGCAATGGTCACCCTATAGCTGCTGTTATAACTACAGAAAAAATTGCTTCAACTTTTAATAACGGGATGGAATATTTTAACTCATTCGGTGGTAATCCTGTTTCCTGTGCTATCGGTAAAGCAGTATTAGAGACTATTGATAATAATAAATTACAAAAAAATTCTTTGTTAGTTGGTAATTATTTTTTAAAAGAATTAAAAAAAATCCAACTTAAATATAAAAAATATATTAGTGAAGTTAGAGGTAGGGGGCTTTTTTTAGGAATAGATATTATTCAGAATAGTAATGTATCTAAACCAAATAAAAAATTAGCTAAACTGCTTATTAATTATATGAGAAATCAAGGTATTTTATTGAGCACTGATGGACCTTATGACAATGTTATTAAAATAAAACCACCTCTTGTATTTACAAAATTAAATGTTGATCAGGTATGTAAAAACTTAGAAACTTTCTTTAAAAAATTATAAAATATATTCCATAACTAATCATTAGCAGACCAATGGTTAGATCAATCCAAAACCAAGTTTTATTTGAATAAATATATTTTGACAAAAACTTCGACATATATCCCAAAGAAAAGAAAAACAAAAAACTAGCTGAAATTGCTCCAACGCCAAATGAAAATTGATCATTAAAATTTGTTGATAATGATCCCAGCAAAATAATTGTATCTAGATAAACATGAGGATTTGCGTATGTAATAAGAAATAAGGTAATTAATACTTTTCCGTATTCGTTAATTATATTTAATTTTTTATTTATATCTTTTATTTGATTTAATTTTATAACTTTATTTAATCCATAAAATATAAGCCAAATTCCACCTAATACTTTTATTATTCCTATGATACTTGGATTAATTTGAACAATATAATTAGATAGATATATTCCAATTACAATTAGTAAACTGTCAGATAGACTGCAAAATAAAGTAACCGTAAAAACATAAGATTTTTTAAGCCCTTGTTGAATTACAAATAAATTTTGCGGTCCTATAGCTATAATTAATGTTCCTCCAATTATTAATCCTTGGATAAAATCATAAATATACATATTGCCTTAAATTATAATTACACTATTTTAAAATTATGCACAAAATTATATTGTTTAGTTTGTTTATTTTATTATCAAAAAGTGTTTATGGAGAAATGATAAAACCAGACCCTTCAATTGGTCCTAAAGAAGTTATTTTAATTCAATTAAAAGCACTACAAAAAAATAATTCACCTTTTGACGATGCCGGTATTGAACAAACTTGGGAATTTGCACATCCAAATAATAGAATGTACACAGGTCCTCTAGATAATTTTATTAGGATGATTAAAAATCCATCCTACTCAATGATGATTGATCACTTAGAACACAATATAATTCCAGTTCAGGAACAAGAAAAAAGTTCATATTATTTTGTAGAGCTTACAGATAGTAATGGAAAAAAATTTGGTTTCGAATGGACAGTAGAAAAAGTAGAGCAAAACGGTGAGTTTAAAGATTGCTGGATGACCGTAGGTGTTTCTAGACCAATGCCTTTATCGCAAGCTTCATAGTGTGCGGAAGATTTACAAGTACTGAAGATAAAGTAAAAATTATAAAACTTTTTCCTAACTCTGAAGTTTTAAATTACTCACATAAGTCTTACAATATATCACCGTCTAATATTGTTAATATTATCTATAAAAACAATCATAAACTTTTAATAGATACTTTTATTTGGAGTTATAGTTTTTTTAGTAAACAAAATAATGTTACTCAATTTGTTATTAATGCAAGAATTGAAACGATTAATGATAAATATTTATTCAAAGAATCATTTACTAAAAGAAAATGTCTGATTATTGCAAATGGATACTATGAATGGAAAAATATAAATAATCAAAAACAACCATATTTAATATCAATTCCTAGAAATGAATTATTGTTTTTTGGTGGAATTTGGAGGGAAGAAATAAGAGATAATAAAAAAATGAATGTTGTCTGTATCATTACTAAGGAAGCAAATGAAAACCTTTCCCATATACATAATAGAATGCCTCTTATTATGTCTCATAATGAGGGTCTTGATTTTCTTAATGATAATGAAAATGAATTCCTACATAAAAACAAAAGTATTATCGAGGATGATTTAGACTTTTATCCAGTATCAAAAATTGTAAATAATCCAAAAAATAATGATGAAAATTGCCTTAAGGAAATATCTTTATAATATTTAAATTTTTTTATCGCTTTTATAATATTAATCAAATATATAATTTTTTTTTAAATGAGCCATTTATTTTATAAACCTGCTAAATCTAGATTACACAGAAGTGAGTTGGCAGTCCCTGGCTCTAATCCAAAGATGTTTGAGAAAGCATTAAAATCAAATGCCGATTATATTTTCTTAGACCTAGAAGATGCAGTATCTCCAAATGATAAAATTGATGCAAGAAGAAATGTTATTAATGCAATAAAAGAATATAATTGGAAAGAAGAAGGTAAAACAATCTCTATAAGAATTAACGGTTTGGATACACACTATATGTACCGTGATGTAATTGAAATTATTGAAGAGGTAGGTGATAGGGTTGATACATTATTAATTCCAAAAGTAGGCTCATCATCTGATGTATATATGGTTGATTGTTTGCTTAATCAAATTGAGCAAAATAAAAAATTTGAAAATAAAATAGGTTTAGAATGTTTAATTGAAACAGCACTAGGAATGTCTAATATTCAACCAATTGCAACATCAAGTTCAAGACTAGAAGCATTACATTTTGGAGTTGCAGATTATGCAGCAAGTATGCGCGCAAGAACCGTTGTTATAGGTGGGTTAAATCCTGATTACCCTGGAGATCAATGGCATCATGGCTTATCAACATTAGTAATGACTTGTAGATCATATGGCTTAAGAGCAATAGACGGACCTTTTGGTGATTTTAATGACAAAGAAGGATATCTTGATGCAGCAAAAAGAGCTGCAGCAATTGGTTTTGAGGGTAAATGGGCTATACATCCATCACAAATAGATCTTGCTAATGAAGTTTTTTCTCCACCTAAAGAAGAAATAGATAAAGCAAAAAAAATATTATTAGAATTAGAAAAAGCAGCTACTGAAGGAAAGGGTGCTGCTCAGCTTGATGGAAGAATGATCGACGCTGCATCTGCAAGAATGGCTGAAAATATTGTAAATATAAATAAATTAATTGAGAGCAAGTAATGGATATACACGAATATCAAGCAAAAAAAATATTGTCTGATTTTGGTGTTAAAATTCCTACTGGTGGTATTGTTTATAGTCCAGAAAATGCAGAAAACAAAGCAAGAGAAATTGGTGGTTCAAAATGGGTTGTAAAAGCGCAAGTTCACTCAGGTGCTAGAGGTAAAGCGGGAGGAATTATAATATGTAATTCTCCGTTAGAAGTTGCTGATGCAACTGATAAATTGTTAGGTAAAAAATTAATTACAAACCAAACTGGTCCAGGGGGTAAGATAATAAATAGAATTTATATTGAAGAAGCAACTGATATCAAACACGAATTATATTTAGGTTTAGTGTTTGATAGATCTTCAGAAAGTATAATGGTTGTAGCCTCAACAGAAGGTGGAATGAGTGTAGAAGAAATTTCAAAAGAAAAACCTGAAACAATTATACGATCTAAAATAGAAGTAGCAGTTGGTATTCAACAATTTCAAGCAAGAGAAATAGCTTTTGGTTTAGGAATTGAATCCAAATTGATCTCAAGAGCTGCAAATACAATTATTGGTTGTTATAAAGCTTTTAGTGAGCTTGATGCAACAATGGTTGAAGTTAACCCATTAGTTGTATCACACCAAGATGAAATATTAGCATTAGATTGTAAAATGAGTTTTGATAATAATGCAATGTTTAGAAGAGACGAAATTGCAGAACTTAGAGATAAAACACAAGAAAATTCAAATGAAGTTTATGCTTCTGACAGAGGAATGAATTATGTAAGCTTAGATGGGAATATTGGTAATATTATTAATGGTGCAGGCTTAGCAATGGCTTCTATGGATATGATAAAACTTGCTGGTGGTCAACCTGCAAATTTTTTAGATGTTGGCGGAGGTGCAACGCCTGAAAAAATAGTTAAAGCGTTTAAATTAATCTCTATGGACACAAAAGTTAAGGTAATATTAGTTAATATCTTTGCAGGAATTAATAGATGTGATTGGGTTGCAGAAGGAATTGTTCAAGCTTTATCAAAAATTGAAATTAAACATCCTTTAGTTATACGTTTAGCTGGAACTAACGTCGAAAAGGGAAATGAAATACTTAAAAAAAGCAATATTAATTACATTGAGGCATCAACTTTAGAAGATGCAGCAAATAAAGCAGTGAAGGCTCTTGGATAATCATGTCTATAATCATTCACAAAAATACAAAAATTTTAGTCCAAGGATTCACTGGTAAAATTGGAAGTTTTCATGCTGAAGAAATGATTAAGTATGGTTCTAATGTTGTTGGCGGGGTAACACCTGGAAAGGGTGGTATGACTCATTTAAATCTTCCTGTTTTTAATACTGTTAAAGAAGCTGTAGATCAAACTGGAGCATCAACATCAATTTTATTTGTCCCACCAGCCTTTGCAGCAGACTCAGCAATGGAAGCTGCTGATGCAGGTATTAAAACGTGTGTGGCTATTACTGACGGTATTCCTTCTCATGATATGGTTAAAATAAAAAGATACATGAGAAGATATCCAAAAGATAAAAAAATGGGATTAGTAGGTCCGAATTGTGCAGGAATAATTAGCCCTGGTAAATCTATGTTAGGTATTATGCCTGGTCATATTTACAAAGAAGGTAAAATAGGAATAGTTAGTAGATCTGGCACTTTGGGATATGAAGCTGCACAACAACTTAAAGATTTAGAAATTGGTGTTTCAACAAGTGTGGGTATAGGAGGCGATCCAATAAATGGAAGTTCTTTTAGAGATATAATTGAAAAGTTTGAAAATGATGATGAAACTATTGCAGTTTTAATGATAGGTGAAATAGGTGGCCCACAAGAAGTTGAAGCTGGACAATTTGCTAAAGAAAATATGAGTAAACCGGTAATTGCGTATATAGCAGGACTAACTGCACCTAAAGGTCGTGTGATGGGGCACGCTGGCGCAATTGTTTCTGCTTATGGTGAAAGTGCAATAGAAAAAGTAGAACTTCTTAAAGAGTGTGGAGTTACAATTTCCAAAAACCCTTCTGTAATGGGTGAAACTGTTAAAAAAGTATTAGTAGAAAATAATTTGAATTAATATAATTAAAAAATAATGAAATTTTTGTATAAAAATGAATTCTGGATGTTAATATTTTCTCTAGGTGTTCTTTATTGGTTATTTAATCCATCAGTCTTAACAACCTTAGTTATGATTGTGCCATTGTTATTGGCCGTTTCTTCCCGTAAATAAAGCTAAGTTTTATACTTACTGATGCATTAACGTTTATTGTATTTATAGTTAAAAAATGAAATTATATCTTATAAGACATGCAGAGTCAGAAGCTAATGCAGCATCAGATTTAGATAATCCAACTTATTATTATGATGCAAGAATTACTCAAAGAGGAGTTGAGCAAGCAAAAAAATTAAATAATAGAATTAAAAATATCAAATTTGATAATTATTTTTGTTCCCCCTTAACAAGAACATTGGAAACATTCTCTATTGTTTTTCCATCTAATAAACCTGTAATTGAACCTTTAATAAGAGAACATTTGTACCATTCATGTGATGTAGGAAGACAACCAAAAAAATTAAAAAAAGAATTTAATGATTTTGATTTTAATAATTTAAATGATTTTTGGTGGAATAATAATAAACCTATTAATGAAAAAAAAATTATACAAGAGTCTCACAATGATATTAAAATGAGATTAAGGTCTTTTCTCCTATCTATCAAAAACCTTAATTTACAAAAAATTGTATTAGTTAGTCATGGTACATTCTTAAGTCAAATAACTGAATATATGCTGGATAACTGTGAGGTATACTATTGTGAGTACAATGAGGTATACGAAAAATTTTTTTAATTTAATTCTTAATAAATAAAAATCTAAAACATTTCATTTATTATCTTATCTAATTTTTGTGTTACTCTATCAATTATTTTTTTTCCTATCTGTGCATTGGATTTTCTAGGATCTCCAATAATTCCACTTTTACTTAATTCTTTAGTTACCCAAGTTTTCTTAATATTTTTTTCATAAGAAATGGTTTTAGATGATAAATAATCGGGAGATAATCTATGTTTAGAAATTTTAGATTGCCTAACTAGGTTTGGAAATAAATATAACATAATAGATGTTTCAAATTCTCCACCGTGATAACCAAAGTCTTTTTCTTTACTTGATATAATTCCTTTAAATTGATCAAATAAAAAATATGTGCCTTTTACTATGTTTATCTTAAATTCTGATTTCAATTCTTTAGCAATAATATCTATATGGCTAATTTGTCCACCATGACTATTTAAAAGTAATATATTTTTAAATTTTAATTTACATACATTTTCTAAAATTGACAAAGAGTGCGATATAAATTCCAATGAATCAATACTTATTGTTCCATCAAAATCTGTATGTTCAGCAGCTGAACCAAAATATATTTCAGGCATAATTAAATATTTATTTGAATTATATTTTTTATTGAATTCTAATAATATTCCTTCAAGAATTTTTTTATCAGTATTTAATGGAAGATGCGGACCGTGTTGTTCTATTGATGAAAATGGGAAAATTAAAACTGTTTTTCTATTTATTTTTTTAATTTCATTTGTTGTTAATTCTTCCCAAAAGTTTGTTAGCATTTTTTTATTATACATTTATAAGTAAATTATGAAATCTTATTCTTTATGGATTGATAAAAAAAAACAAGCTAAAATTTATCAAAAAAAACTTGTTTACAATAAAAATAACAAAACAGTTTTAGTTAAAACTATTTACTCAGGTATTAGCAAGGGAACTGAAAAATTAGTTTCATCTAAAAGCGTAAGTAAGGATCAATTTGAATTAATGAAAGCCCCTTTTCAAGAGGGTTCTTTTAATTTACCTATAAAATACGGTTATATAAATGTTGGGAATATTATCGATGGTCCAAGGAAATATATAAATAAAAAAATATTTAGTCTTTATCCTCATCAAGATTTATATGAAATTTCTATTCAAAATTTAATTTTTTTACCAAAAGGAAATTTGAGAAAATATGTTCTAACTGCAAATATGGAAACAGCAATTAATATCTTTTGGGACGCACAATCTAAAAGTAATAACAAAATTCTAATTGTAGGACTTGGCTCTGTAGGATTATTAACTGCATTTTTTTTTAAAATTAATGGATATAAAAATGTCTATGTTTTTGATAATAATAAAAATAAAAGAAAAATTGCCAACTATTTAGGATTAAATTTTATTGATATAAGAAAGATTGAGAAAATAGATGTAGCAATAAACACTACAGCTAATTATAAAGTTCTAAATTCTTTAATGGAAAAATTATCTATCGAAGGAAAAATAGTAGAAGCTAGTTGGTTTGGTAAAAATAAAGGAGAAGTTGCCTTAGGTGGGTATTTTCATTCTAAAAGATTAAAAATTATTAGCTCACAGGTATCTAAAATACCAAAATACATGAAAAATAAATATGATTTTGAGGGGAGATTAAAATTAGCAATTAAATCTTTAAAAAATTCAAAATTAGAAAAATTAATTACTAGTGAAAGTAATTTTTTTGATTTAGAAAAAGATTACTATAAAATCCTTAAAAATAAGGATACAGTAATGCATCTAGTTAAATATTAATTATGTATTCGATAAAAGTAAGAGAAAATATTCTAATAGCTCATTCTTTACCTGGAGAAGTATTTGGACCAGCCCAAAATATGCATGGAGCTACATATTTAGTAGATGCAGAATTTTTCACTGATAAACTTAATAAATACAATATAATTATGGATTTAGGAATAGTGTCCACGACTTTAAAAGATATTCTTAAAATATATAATTATCAAAATTTAGATGAGATTGATGAATTTAAGGGAAAAATTACCTCAACAGAGTTTTTAGCAGAGGATATTTGCAATAAGATCTTGAATAGACTAAGAAATGAATTCTCTGAAGATTACAAATCTTTAAAAAAAATTAAAATAACCTTGCAAGAATCAAATGTTGCATGGGCATCATATGAAAAAGAGGTTATCTAAAAATAAATCTTATATTTATTTTGTTTATCCAGGAAATATTAATGCAAAAACTGGAGGATATATTTATGAAAAAAATATCCTAGAATATGCAAAGATAATGGATATAAATATTAGACCAATTGCGCTAAGTGAAAATTATCCTTTTCCTACAAATAACGATATAAAATATTTTCTAAAAATTTTAGATAAAATTGATCCTGACTCTAAAATTATAATCGATGGATTAGCTTTAGAAGGAATGTATACTATTTTTAAAAAAATACTTACTTATAATGTTATCGCGCTAATACATCATCCTTTATATCTTGAATTTAAAGGTCAAAGGTCAAAAAAATTTTTAAGATTAGAAAAAGAAAATTTCAAAAAAATAAATAAATTTATTGTTACATCTAAAAATACAAAAAATTTATTAATAAATGAATTTAAGGTTCTAAATAATAAAATATCTGTAGTTGAACCTGGTATAGAAAGACTAGCAAATTATAATTTTAAAAACAATAGTAAAATTCATCTTTTAACATGTGGAAGTATAATAAATAGAAAAAATTATCTTTTTTTATTAAAAGTTTTAAAGCCTTTAGATAATTTTATTTTAGAAATTGTTGGTGATACTACAAGAGATATAGGTTATTACAAAAAACTCAAAAAATTTATTTCTAAAAATTCAATGAAAAGAAAAATAATATTCCACGGTACTATTTCAGATACAAAATTAGCAAAATTATATTCTAAAACAGATTGTTACATTTCAGTAAGTAAATATGAAGGTTTTGGAATGTCTTTAGCAAATGCATTAATAATAAAAAAGCCAATTATAACCTTTTTTACAAATACTATCTTAAATACACTAGGAAAAAAGGGTATTATTTATTTCAAAAAATTTGAAGTAAATGATCTTAGAAATATAATTATTAAAAATATATTAAATAAAAAAAATTTTAATAAACTAAATATTGATATTCAAAAAAATAAAAGATATCTTCTTACTCCTCTAGAGTCAGCTAAGAAATTTGTTAATTTAATTTAATATGCATGAATTTCAAAATAAATGGTTAAATCTTAGAGAAACTGTTGATAGAAATTCAAGAAACAAAAGGATACTATATTTAATTAATAAATTTTTTAAAAATAAAAAAAATATTAAAATAATTGATTTGGGTTCAGGCACTGGATCCAATTATAGATTTCTTAAGTCACGATTTTTAAATAATCAATATTGGTCTTTTGTAGACATATCACATCAATCAACAAATTATTTTAAAGAAAATATAAAATTATCTTCTAAAATAAAAAAAACTAATTTTAAAATTGTTGATGTAATTAATAATTTAGAAAAAATAAATTTTAATGATTATAATTTAGTTACAGGATCTGCTTTTTTAGATATTCTTCCAAAAACATGGTTTAAAAATTTTCATAAATTAAATCTTGATACGGAAATTGTCTATTTTGCCTTAAATTATAACGGTAATTTTAAATTTTTTCCAAAACACAATGATGATAAAAAAATTCTTAATATTTTTAATAAAGATCAAAAATCTGACAAAGGAATAGGGGAATTGGCTGTTGGACCAGATTGTACTGAATTAATAAATAAAGTATTTAAAAGGACTCACAAAACATATGTTTTAGACTCTACATGGGATGTTAGTAAAAATTATGAATTTCAAATTTATTTTTTAAATTTTTGTAGACAAATTATTCAAAAAAATAAACTTAATTTTGATGATTGGTTAAAATTTCGTTTAAAAAGTATTAAAGAAAAAAATTCTAGATTTATTTTAAATAATACAGATTTTTTAGCTATTAAGAAATAAATTAACAATAATTTCATTTTCTAATTCATTAAAATTATGTTTGGGTCTGATAGCTTTATTGAGATTTGAAATTTCTTTTAAATTTAATGAATTAATTCCGGAGCCTATTAATATTGGGGCAATCATAAATTGAAGAATATCAATATATTTATTATTTATTAATTCTGAAATAGTTTTTGATCCTCCCTCTACTAAAATATTTTTATATTTAAGTTTTTTTATTTGCGTAATAAAGTTTTTAGTAAAATTTTTTTCTTTTAATCTTATTATTGTTGAATTATTCAATCTAATATTTTTATTACTTTTTGTAAAAATTATATTTTCATTACCGTCATTAAATATTTTATATTTGTTATTTAGCGAAAGACTGCCATCGATAATAATTCTTTTTGGATTTGTGCCCTTTATTTTTCTTGTTGTTAATAGAGGATCGTCTTTTTTAATGGTATTTGAGCCTACAATAATTGCATCACTGATACTTCGTAAACAATGTAGATAAATAATACTCTTGGGATTATTTATGTAATGTGAATTACCATTATTTAATGCAATTCTACCATCAATACTTTGTCCTATCTGAGCTATAACTAATTTTTTGTTTTTTCTTAATATTGGGAGAAGGATATTTAAGATTGATTGATAAAATTTATTTATATTAACTTTAGATTCCAGATTATTATTTTTTATGTAAAAATTACTTTTTCTTTTTGATGACAAAGAAATACTATTTTTTTTAACCAATAAATATAAATCACTATTCTTTTTAGATTTTTTTATAAAATCTAGTAAAATTCCTATATTTTTAGATGTAATCATTTGTTTTTATTTCAATTATATCTATATAAAGTTTTCATGAGTTTCAAATCTAATACAGGAACTATAATAGATAGGGCAATTAACGAACTCAGGACCGGAAGACCCTTAATAATTCAAAATAACAAGGAATATTGGATGTTCTTTAATATAGAGCATTCCCAAAGTAAAATTTTTAATCAATTCAATAAGCACTTAATTGATGAAAAATATCTACTTATTACTAAACAAAAAGCTCAATCAATTTTTAATAAGAATATAAAAAGTAATATTTATTTTGAGATAAATCCCAAAACAGATGTAAATCAAATAATAAATTTATTTGTCAATCCTCTTAGCAATAATAAAGTAATTAAATTTACCAATATTAAAAAATTCAAATCTAAAAATTTTCATAATGTTTGTATCGATCTATCCAAAAATGCTAAAATGATACCATCGCTAGTTTTTAAAAAAATTAATAAAAAATATTACAAAAATATAAATGAATTTGGATTTAAGAATGGAATTTTAATATTTGATTACAAAGATTTATTGAAGCAAAATGAATTAATTTGTGAAAGTATTAAATTAGTTTCTAGTGCAAAAGTTCCACTACCAAAAAACGAAAATTCTAATTTTAAAATATTCAAATCATATATTGGATCTGATAAACATGTAGCGATAATTGTTAATCCAACAAAAATAAATAAAAAATCTGTTAATTTAAGAATACATTCAGCTTGTTTTACAGGTGATATTTTTCATTCTTTAAAATGTGATTGTGGTGAACAATTAAATCAATCAATCAATTACATGGTTAGAAATAATGGTGGAATTATATTATATTTAGAACAAGAAGGTAGGGGAATAGGATTAGCTAATAAAATGAGAGCTTATTCTCTTCAAGCAAGGGGTATGGATACAATAGACGCCGATCATAATATTGGTTTTTTAGATGATGAAAGAGATTTTAATATTGCAGCTAGAATACTGAAATTATTAAAAATAAATAAAGTTAATCTTATTACAAACAACAAAAATAAAATTAATTCTATTAAGAAAGCTGGAATTAAAGTCGAAAATCAAATAAATACAAAGCCAACATTAAATAAATTTAATAAAAATTATTTTAAAACAAGAGTTAAAAAAGCTGGATACGGTCTTAAACTAGTAGTATAATTATGAAAAAAATTCCCAAGATAAAACTTCAATTAACAAACGAAAATGAGTTTGATTCATCTAATTTAAAGAATAAAACAGTTTTATTCTTTTACCCTAAGGCGTTAACTGGTGGATGCTCAGTAGAAGTTGCAGATTTTCAGAAATATTTAACAAAATTTAATAAAATTGGCTTTGATGTAATTGGAGCTTCTAAAGATCCTGTTGATCGGAATAAAAAATTTTCAGATAAGTATAAATTGAAATACCCACTTGGTTCGGATGAAGGAAAAAATTGTGATAAACTTGGTATTTGGATAGAAAAATCTATGTATGGTAGGAAATATTTTGGGATTGATAGATCTACATTTGTAATCGATAAAAATGGAAAAATTCTAAATTCTTGGAATAAAGTTAAAGTTAAAGGTCATGTTGAAGAAGTTTATAATTTTTGTAAGGATCAGTGAACTTTTACTTAATCTTACCTATTTCTTTTTCTCTTTTGATTACAAATAAACCACTTAACGTTATAATTATTGCACCAATAATCATATTAAAAGTTGGAGTTTCACCTAGTATTAAATATCCAAAAATCATACTAAATATAATTACACTGTATCTTGCAGAGGCGGTTAATGAGAGTGGTGCATAAAAAACTGTTAATACTGAAAATAAATATCCGAATAAAACAAATATACTAGAAGCAAGAATATAATTTACATCTTCACCGCTTACTTGATAACCAAAAATAATTGAACCCAACCCTGCAAACCCAGTAATTAACAATGCTGTCACAAATGTAATTTCAACACTATTTGATTTAGTTGCTAAACTTTTTGTAGCAATATCTCTAATAGTTAAAAAAATAGCAGCTAAAATTGGTAACATTAAAAGATAATTAAATTGAAAATTTTGTGGATTTACAACTACTAACACACCTAAAAACCCAATAATAACTGCACACCATCTTCTAATTCCAACTTTCTCTCCCAAAAAAAGAAAAGCAAATATTGTAACAAAGAAAGGATTAGTCATTAAAAGTGTATAAACCTCAGATATTGGAAGTAATATTAATCCAACCAAAAAAAATAATGCCGTTAAAACTTCATACAAACCTCTTATATGAAAACTTTTGATTGATAGTATTTTAATTAAATTCTTTTTTTCGAAAAAAACTAAATATAAACCTAATAAACTTGATGTAACTAAACCTCTTAAAAAAATTACAGAATATAATGAATTGTCATCACCTATATTTTTTACAACAAGTTTGACATAACTATCATTTATAGAGAATGATAATTGGCCAGCCATCATAAAAAGTACACCTATCGTCCCAACTGAAAATAAAATCTTGCTTTTCATAATAAAAAAAAATATTTAACTGATATGCCACAAAGAAATACTTCCACCCATTTATATGGATTTACTGACTTGAAGTCATTAAATGAAAGAGGCCCTTTAGTTATTTCTTATGGAAAAGGAATATATGTTTACGATACTAAAGGTAATAAATATCTAGATGGGAATTCTGGTCTATGGAATCAGTGTGCTGGTTTTGACCATCCTGGATTAGTTGAAGTTGCAAAAAAACAGTATGAAAAATTTGCTGGTTATCATTCTTTATTTGGAAGATTGTCTGAAGAAACTTTACAGCTATCTGAAAAAATTATTGAAGTATCACCTTTTGATCAAGGTCGTGTATTCTTTTGTAATTCAGGATCTGAAGCTAATGACACTATGGTCAAAATGTTATGGATGTTAAATGCAAGAATTGGAAAGCCAAATAGACGAAAAATTATAACAAGAATTAATGGATATCATGGTGTTACTTTAGGAGCTTCTTCAATGACTGCCAAACCATACAATAAAGAGTTTGGTTTACCATCTGAAGAATTTATTCACATTGAATGTCCTCATTATTGGAAATATGGATTAGAGAATGAAACGGAAGAAGAATTTTCACTTAGAATGGCCAAAAATTTAGAAGAAAAAATCATCAAAGAGGATCCAGAAACTATTGCAGGTTTTGTTGCAGAACCTGTTCAAGGTGCAGGAGGTTGTATACCTCCTTCAAAATCGTATTTTGATTTAGTTCAGCCTATATTAAAAAAATTTAATATTCCTTTTATCGCAGATGAAGTAATTTGTGGATTTGGTAGAACGGGAAATTTATGGGGATGTGAAACCTACAATATCAAACCGGATATAATTATCTCATCTAAATGTTTAACAGCTGGGTACTTTCCTATGGGTGCAGTTATAGTTAATAAAGAATTTTCAGATAAATTTGTTGAAGTATCAGAAGAAGCAGAAGAATTTCCACATGGTTTTACAGCTGGTGGTCATCCTGTTGGATGTGCAATTGCTTTGAAAGCAATAAATGTAATTATGAATGAGGGTTTATTAGATAATGTAAAGTTGATGGAACCCTATTTTTTTGAAAGATTAAATGAATTTAATGATTATGAACACATTGGAGAAACTAGAGGTATAGGTCTTATGGCTGCATTAGAGATGGTAAAAAATAAAGATACAAAAGAACCATTTGAAGGTCATCTTAATATGGGAGATAAAGTTGCTAATTTATCAATTGATAATGGATTAATTTGCAGACCTTTAGGTCCTGCAATTGTTTTGTGTCCTCAATTCATAATTACTAAAAATCAAATTGATGAAATATTTGACTCTCTTCATAAAACTATAAAGCAAGTTTTTAATTAAGTTTCGTATTTAACTATAAAACCTGAATACTTAACGTTACTAATGATACTATTTGGAATAACTCCTTCAACTAGAGCTAGTGAGGGACCATCTTTAGCTTTTTCAGTAATAGATAGTATACTTTGCATATCTCCTTGAATTATGGCTTCTACCTCATCTTTACTTTCTTTATTTTGAATATAACCATTTAATCCCAAAGATATTGCTAAATCGCTAAACCAATGTCTAAAGCCCACTCCCTGAACTTTTCCTTTTATAATAAGTCGATAAGTTTTTATTTCATTTGTATTCATTTAAGTATCAATATAAGTACTTTTTTTTATCATACAATCCTTCAATTCATTATATGAAAAAAAGTATAGTTTATTCTTCAATTCTTTTATTTTTTGCTGGAATTTTTTTTGTAACAAATGATGCAATAATAAACTACCTCACTCAAACAGATGTAAAATTTTATCATTTCATCTTTTATGGAATACCCATTTTTTTATGTTTCCCCTTATATTTATTTTTTAATGGAACTTTAAAAAAAAATATAAAATGTACTAATTATTTTCCACCTATTTTCAGAGGTTTTTTAAATATCCCTTTGCCTTTTATTGCCTTTATAACACTTGAACAAATTAAACTTCCAGAATTCACAACATTAAATATGACTGCTCCATTGATGGGAACAATATTTGCCATTTTTTTACTAAATGAAAAATTAAATTTTTTAACTTACATATCTTTGTTCATTGGTTTTTTAGGTGTGCTATTTGTTATACAGCCGGGATTTGAAAGCTTTAATATTTATTATCTAATTGTTCTTATCGGTGTATTATTAATTACAATTACAACATTTATTGTAAATAAATATAATCATGTAACTACAAATATTGGGTATTTTCTTTATGGCGGTTTCTTTGTTCACTTTATTTCAATACCTTTATTTTTTATGAATCCATTAAAAGTAACTATTTTTGAATTTATTTTAATTTCAACTGCTGCATTATTTATTAATTCAGCAATGTTTTTTGCAACTACTGCTTTTAAGATTGCACAAAAACATTATGCATCAGTATTTAGTTTAGTTTACCTCCAGGTTTTATGGTCATCTTTAGTTGGAATATTTATATTTAATGAATATATGAATTTATATGCTTATATTGGAGCAATATTTATAGTTTTAAGTGGAATTGTTTCATTACCTTCGCAAATAAAACAATTAAAGGAAGCAAATTAATGTATAACATCTTATTATTTTTATTTCTTTTCTTTTTTAGCTATAAATCTTTTTCTATCGAAGTTAAGATCTTAAATGAAACCATTGGTAATGGTTTAGAGGTAAAAAATCATTCAAAATTATCTGTTCATTACATCGGTAGACTCGAGGACAATACCGTTTTTGATAGTTCATACGATAGGGGGCAATTTTTTGATTTTCAAATAGGAGTAAGGAAAGTAATCCTAGGTTGGGAAACTGGGTTACTTGGTATGAGAGAGGGTGGAAAAAGAACAATATTTATTCCTTATCAATTAGCTTATGGAGAAAGTGGGGCAGGAAATTTAATTCCACCAAAATCAAATCTTATTTTTGATATTGAAGTAATAAAAGTAATTTCACCTGGATATAAGGAAATAGATGGTTACCAATTAAAATTAGCGATGACCGATGATTTTAAAATTATAGATATTAGAAATGCAGATCAAATAACTAATAAAAATAAAATCCCAGGAGCAATACAGATAACAGCATTTGATAAAAATGGTAATTTCTTTCCAGATTTTTTTGAAAAGTATAAAGAAAATGTTCAAATAGGAGAGAAAGTTATTTTTATAAGCCAAAATGGAGACATATCTTCAATTTTAGCTAATGGATTTGTTGAGCAGCTTGATCAAGTAAATATTTATCATTTAAAGGACGGAGTATCAGGTTTAGAAAAAATAAATTTTGATTTTGAATAAAATTAAAAATCTATTTTTTTATTATTTTCAGCTGCATAATTAATAATAAATTGCCATGCTGATCTCCCAGTTCTATTACCTCTTTGTAAACTCCATTTAATTGCTTCTTTTTCAGTCTTTTCATTAAAAGGTAATTTAAACTTTTCACAATACTTAAAAATTATATCAACAAAATCATTTTGAGAAATATTATGAAAACCAATCCATAAACCAAAACGATCACTTAAACTTATTTTTTCTTCAACACTTTCATCTGTATGAATAGCAGAAGATCTTTCATTTTCTATCATATCTCTTGGCATTAAATGCCTTCTATTAGAGGTTACATAAAGAACAATATTTTTAGGTTGATTTTGTATACTCCCATCTAATGTTGATTTAATTATTTTGTAATCACTATCAATTTTTTCGAATGATAAATCATCAATAAAAATTATAAAATTATAATTTTTTAAATTAGCATATTTTTCGTAAATAACTTCGATATCAAAAATATTATTTTTATTTAATTGAATTAATTTTAAATTTTTATTCTTTTTATTTATTTCATAAAAAACTGATTTAATCAGAGAACTTTTACCATTTCCCCTAGATCCCCATAACAAAGCATTATTGGTAAAATTTCCTTCAGCAAAATTAATAGTATTATTATAAATAGTTTTTTTTTGTCTTTCTATTCCAATTAATAGATCTAAATCTAACCATCTAAAATGTGAGATTATTTTCAGGTTTTTTATTTTACTATCCCAAATAAATGCATTTGCTCTTGAGAGTGTAATATTAGATAAAAAATTGCTTAAAAACATAATAAATACTTTATTTGATTTTTCTTATTACACAGTATAATAAATCACTCAAATTAAATCATCATAGGTACTATTATGGAAGCATTTGGAACATTTTTACCACTTATTTTAATATTTGTAGTTTTTTATTTTTTATTAATCAGACCACAACAAAGAAAAGTTAAACAGCATAAAGAAATGCTATCTAATCTTAAAAGAGGTGATAAAATTGTCACTTCTGGTGGAATTATAGGTACTATAAACAAGGTTGCTGATAATAGGGAATTAACTTTAGAAGTTGCAGATAATGTTGAAATCAAAATTGCATCAGGAATGGTTGCGGATTTATATGCAATGCCAGAAGTTCAAAAAAAAGAACCACCAAAAGAAGAGAATAAGAGTAAATCTAGCTTCTCTTTATTTTCTAGAAAAAAATAATTTTTTTTATTAATGAAAAATTATCCTATCTGGAAATCATTTACCGTAATATCGTTGGTTCTATTAGGAATAATTTTTGCAATTCCTTCAATTATTTATGATGAAAATTCAGAAAATTGGTTTTTAAAAAATAAGATTAATCTAGGTTTAGACTTACAAGGTGGATCATATTTACTATTAGAAGTTCAACTAGATGTTTTATATAAAGAAGAATTAGATAATTTTGTTGATAGTGTTCGTTTGATTTCAAGAGATCAAGCTGTAAAAATTGAAAAAATTGATATTCAAGAAAATGAAGTTGTTGTTTTTTTTGCTAACAAAGAGAAGATAAAAGATATTAGAGATAGCTTTTTCCAAATGTACAGAGGAGTTTCCTTACAAATTAGTAATAATAGACTTAGTATAAAGTTAAATGATGAATATAGAAAAATTATTCAAGACTCAGCAATTAAGCAATCACTTGAAATTGTTAGAAAAAGGATTGATGAATCTGGAACTAAAGAACCTCTAATTCAAAGATCTGGTAAAAAGAGAATACTTTTACAATTACCAGGAGTAAAAGACCCAGAAAGAATTAAAGATTTATTAGGTAAAACAGCCAAACTTACTTTTCACATTGTTGATAATGATAATACTTCTGCTCTTCAAAATAACTTAGCTCCTTTTGGAAAAATTATTGTTCCAGACATGTATGATGAAAATACAAAATACTTATTAGACAAAAGAGCGGTTGTTGGTGGAGAAAATTTAGTAGATGCAAAAGGTTCTTTTGATCAAACAGAAGGTCATGCAGTATCATTCCGTTTTGATACAGAAGGTGCACAAAAATTTGGTAAAGTCACAACAAACAATATTGGGAAAAATCTTGCTGTTGTATTAGATGGTGTAGTGATCACAGCCCCTAGAATAAGTAGTGCTATTACAGGAGGATCAGGTATCATAACTGGAAATTTTAATGCCCAAGAAGCATCTGATTTAGCTGTCTTATTAAGAGCTGGTGCCTTGCCAGCGCCTTTAGAAATAGTTGAAGAAAGATCAGTGGGTGCTGGTTTGGGAGCAGACTCTATAGCTGCTGGTCAAATAGCTGCTATTATTGGAATGGTTTTAGTATGTGTATTTATGATACTAATTTATGGAACTTTTGGCGCTCTTGCTAATGTTTCTTTAATAGTAAATTTATTTATAATAATTTCATTATTAGGTACTATAGGTGCAACATTAACATTACCTGGTATAGCTGGAATAGTATTAACAATTGGAATGGCAGTAGACGCAAATGTTCTAATTTTTGAAAGAATTAAAGAAGAAAGTTTAAAACAAACAAAAGTTTTTCAGATTGTAAAAAATGGATTCGACAGAGCTATGTCAACTATACTTGATGCCAATATTACAACTCTTATTGCTGCCGTGTTACTATTTGCATTTGGCTCTGGTCCAATTAGAGGTTTTTCAATTACACTATCTTTAGGTGTGATAGCATCAATGTTCACAGCTTTAATGCTTACAAATTTTTTAGTATATATGTACTTATCATTTGCAAATAAAAAGGAATTAAAATTATAATGTTTGGTTTAAATAAAATTATTCCTGTTGAGCCTAAAATTAATTTTTTAGGTTTAAGAAGAAATTTTTTAATTTTTTCTATTTTAGCAATGTTAATTTCAATTGTTTTATTAAGTATAAAAGGTTTAAATCTAGGTATTGATTTTAAAGGAGGTACTTTAATCGAAGTTAGTACAAAAAATACTTCAATTGGAGAATTAAGAGAAATTTTATCTTCTTCTTATAGTGATGTATCTTTACAAGAATTTGGTAATGAAAATATTATTTTGATTAGACTTCAAAATAAAAGTAATCAAGAAAGTATAGAGACTGTTAATTCTGTTAAAAATTTAATTCAAGATAAAGTTGTTGAATTTAGGAGATCTGAATTCGTAGGGCCTACAATTAGTTCTGAGCTATTGTTTCGAGGTTTTCAAGCAGTCTCTTTTGCATTAATTGCTATTTTAATTTACATTTGGTTGCGTTTTGAATGGCAATTTGGTTTTGGGGCAGTTGTAGCATTAACTCATGATGTATTATTCACTCTTGGATTGCTCTCTGTTTTAAATGTAGAATTTTCTCTAGCAACAATAGCAGCAATTCTAACAATTGCTGGTTATTCAATCAATGATACAGTTGTAATATTTGATAGAGTTCGTGAAAATTTGAGAAAATATAAAAAGTTAGAGTTAGTAGATCTATTTAATTTATCAGTTAATAATACTTTATCCAGAACTATAATGACAAGTTTAACTACACTGCTTGCTTTAGTATCTTTATTTATTTTTGGAGGGGAGGTTATTAGACCTTTCGCTTTAACAATGATCATAGGTGTAATAATTGGAACATATTCATCTGTTTTTATTGCGGTCCCAACTTTATTAATCTTTAAGTTTAGACCGCAAGATGAAGATGATTAAACGTTATTTAAGTTTTCTGTAACTTTTTCCCAATTAACTAAATTATCAATAAAAGCTTTTAAATAATCAGGTCTTCTATTTCTATAATCAACATAATATGAGTGTTCCCAAACATCACATCCAAGTAGAGGAGTGTGACCATGTACGATTGGGTTTTCTCCATTTGGTGTTTTAGTAATTTCTAATTTTCCATTATTAAGAACTAACCAACACCAACCTGATCCAAATTGACCAATGCCTGCATTAATAAAATCTTCTTTCATTTTTTCAATTGAGCCAATATCTGAAACTATCTTATTTTCGAGTTCAGATGGAATTTTTCCATCTGGATTATTTTTCATCACTTCCCAAAAATGAACATGATTTATATGTTGTGCTACATTGTTGAATACTGGAGCATTTTTTTGATAAGAGTTTATAACTATATCATTAACGTTATCGTCTGCTATATTTTGTTCTTTAATAAACTTATTTCCATTAGTAATGTAAGCCATATGATGCTTATCATGATGCAACTCTAAAGTTTCTGCCGACATATACGGCATTAGAGCATCTTTACTGTAGGGTAGATCTGGTAACTCTAGATTTATCATTTTATTTCCTTTGATTTATAAAATTTTCTTTAAAAATTCACCTGTAAAGCTTTTTTTATTATTTGCAATATCTTCGGGGGTACCGGTTCCAACAATTTGACCACCATTTACACCTCCTAGAGGACCCAAATCAATTATATGATCAGCTGTTTTAATAACATCAAGATTATGCTCAATAACGATTACAGTATTACCTTCATCAACAAGAGTATGAAGAATTTTAAGTAATTTTTTCACATCATCAAAATGAAGACCGGTAGTTGGTTCATCAAGAATATATAGTGTTTTTCCTGTTGATCTTTTTGATAATTCTTTTGATAATTTTATTCTTTGCGCTTCGCCACCTGATAAAGTAGTAGCTGATTGACCTATTTTTATATAATCTAATCCGACGTCCATTAACGTTTGTAATTTTTGTTTTATTGCAGGAATTTTATCGAAAAATTTATAACCTTCTTCAACAGTCATTTCTAAAACATCAGAAATAGATTTATCCTTATATTTTACTTCTAAAGTCTCCCTATTATACCTTTTGCCTTTACAGATATCGCACTCGACATAAACGTCAGCTAAAAAATGCATTTCTATTTTTTTCACCCCATCACCTTCACATGATTCACATCTACCACCTTTAACATTAAATGAAAAACGACCTGGTTTATAACCTCTAGCACTTGATTCATTTAAATTTGCAAACCAATCTCTTATCGGAGTAAAACATCCTGTATATGTTGCTGGGTTTGATCTTGGTGTTCTTCCAATAGGTGATTGATCAATATCAATTACTTTATCGATATGATTAATACCTTTAAAGTTAAAACGACTTTCATCTTTATTTAAAGATTTATTGAAATACTCATCTAACCTTTGATACAATGTATCAATAATTAATGAAGATTTACCACTTCCAGATACACCTGTAACAGTAATAAAATTTCCTAAAGGTAAAGTTATATTAAGATTATCTAAGTTGTTTGTTTTTATTTTATTAAGCTTAAAAACTTTATTTTTATTAAATTTTCTTCTATTTTTTGGAACTTCTATTTCTAAGGATTTATTCAAATATTTTGCTGTCAAACTTTTATTATTTTTAAGTATTTTTTTAAGTCCTCCCTCTGCAATTATGTGCCCTCCATTAACTCCTGCTTTAACACCAATATCAATTATATGATCAGATTGTCTAATTGCATCCTCATCATGTTCAACAACAATTACAGTATTTCCTAAATCTCTTAATCTAAATAAAGTTTCAATTAGTTGTTGATTATCTTTTTGATGTAATCCAATAGATGGTTCATCCAAAACATATAAAACTCCTGTTAAACCTGAGCCAATTTGACTTGCCAATCTAATTCTTTGACTTTCACCTCCAGACAAAGTTTTACTAGCTCTTGCTAATGATAAATAATCTAAACCAACTCTATTTAAAAAAACTAATCTATCTTTTATTTCTTTAATAACTCCTTCAGCAATTTTTTTATTATTTTTATCAAGTTTACTTTCAAGTGATGAAAACCAGTTTAAACATTCGCTAATTGATTTTTTAGTAATATTTCCAATATGATTTTCATCAATTCTTACGGCTAAAGCTTTATCGTTAAGACGGAAACCATTGCAAACTTCACAGTCTCTTTCAGATAAATATTTTTCTAATTCATACTGAAGCCACCATCTCTCAGTTTCCTCATATTTTCGATCAATAAAGTTAATTATTCCCTCAAAATCATATAAAAAATTTAGTTCACTATTCTCATCTCCATAAAGAATTATATTTTTTACTTTTTTTGGAATTTCACTCCATGGAACATTTTTCTTAACTTTGAATTGTTTTAAAATTTTATCTATTGTTTCAACAAAATATTTTTTTTGATAACCAAATACTTTTGTTTCCCATGGTTTAATAGCTCCATCAGAAATTGATCTAGTCTCATCTGGCACAATCTTGTTTTCGTCAAAATATTTTTCAACTCCTAACCCATCACACTCAGAACATGCACCCTGCGGTGCATTAAAACTAAATAATCTAGGTTCAATCTCTTCAATACTAAATCCAGACACTGGACATGCAAATTTTGATGAAAATATCGATATTTTATTTGTATCTAGATTTTCTAAATATAACAAACCATCTGATAAAGTTAACGCAACTTCTATACTTTCACTAAGTCTTTGTTGAATATTTTTTTTTACAACAAGTCGATCAATTACAACATCAATATTATGTTTAAAATTCTTTTTAAGTGAAGGCACTTCATCAATATCATAGACAACATTATCTACTTTAAGTCGTTGATAACCTCTTTTTTTTAAATCTTCGATTTCTTTTCGATATTCACCTTTTCGATCTCTAACTATTGGAGATAAAATATAAATTCTTTTATCAATATTATTTTTAATTATAAGATCAGTCATTTCACTAACTGATTGCGATTTAATTGGTTTACCTGTTGCTGGAGAGTAGGGAACACCAACTCTAGCATATAGCACTCTTAGGTAATCGTAGATTTCTGTGACTGTACCTACGGTACTTCTTGGATTTTTTTGTGTAGTTTTTTGTTCTATAGAAATAGCTGGTGATAGACCATCAATACTATCTACATCAGGCTTATTCATCATTTGAAGAAATTGTCTTGCATATGCTGATAGACTCTCAACATATTTTCTTTGTCCTTCAGAATAAATTGTATCAAATGCTAAAGTTGATTTTCCTGAGCCACTTACACCTGTAATTACAACAAGTTTATTTTTTGGTATTTCTAAGTTGATATTTTTAAGATTGTGCTCTCTTGCACCTTTTATAACAATTTTATCTAAATTCATGAATATTAGTGTTATCTAATAACGTTAATATGTTATATGGATATATATAGAATTCTTATGGTTGGTAGTGTTAATAAAACAATTTTATTAGGAAACTTAGGAAGAGATCCTGAAATTAGGTCTATGCAGTCTGGAGCTAAAATGGCTTCATTTTCAATTGCAACTTCAAAAAGATGGAAAGATAGAAATACTCAAGAACAAAAAGAAAAAACATCTTGGCATAACATTGTTGTTTTTGGAGACGGCTTAGTTGATATAGTAGAAAAATACGTAAAAAAAGGATCTAAAATTTACGTTGAAGGAGAGCTTCAAACAAGGAAATGGCAAGATAAAGATGGAAATGATAGATACACCACAGAGGTCATATTACAGGGATATAATTGTAATTTAACCCTCTTAGACAGCAGAAATACTAATTCTCAGGTATCTGATAATTCACAAGAAATGGATCAATCTAAACAAATTGAGGACAATTCTTTTGGAAATCAATCAGGTGATTCTGAAGATTTAGATGAGGATATCCCTTTTTAAATATTTTTATTAGATATTATTATTTAATTACTGAAAAATATAGTTTTTTTAATATAACTTAATAATTTATTTATATTGGTTTAAACTGTGCTTTTTGATATAAAAAATTCTTAATTTTTCTTAGAAAACTTGGATTTTTTTAGTGCCTGACGATATAGATACATCAAATAACGACAATCAAGAACCTACTAATATACCTTCAGTAAGTTTAGAGCAAGAAATGCAAAAATCCTACCTGGATTATGCAATGTCTGTAATAGTAAGCAGGGCACTTCCAGACTGTAGAGATGGTTTAAAGCCAGTTCATAGAAGAATATTGTACTCTATGAGTGAATCAGGGTACAATTTTAATAAACCATACAAAAAATCTGCAAGAATAGTGGGTGATGTAATGGGTAAATATCATCCACACGGAGACTCAGCTATTTACAATTCTATGGTTAGAATGGCACAAGATTTTTCTATGCGATTAGAGTTAGTTGATGGTCAAGGGAATTTTGGATCTTTAGATGGCGATCCTCCTGCAGCAATGAGATATACTGAAGCACGACTTGCTAAAGTATCCGAAAAGCTTGTTGAAGATATTGATAAAAACACTGTTGCGTTTCAGTCTAATTATGATGATACAACAAAAGAACCCTCAGTTTTGCCATCCCAATTTCCAAATCTTTTAGTTAATGGGGCATCAGGAATAGCTGTTGGAATGGCGACTAATATTGCCCCACATAACTTAGGAGAAGTCATAGACGCATCTTTATATCTTATTAAAAATCCAGAATGTAATATCTCAGACCTTCAAAAATATATTTTTGGTCCTGATTTTCCAACAGGAGGTCAAATAATTGGTAAAAAAGGCATAACAGAAGCATTTGAAACTGGAAGAGGAGGGTGTGTAGTTAGGTCAAAGACTAGTATTGAAAATTTTAAAAAGGATCGTGACGCAATCATTCTTCATGAAATTCCTTATCAGGTTAATAAATCAAAATTATTAGAAAGGATTGCGGAAATTGTAAAAAATGGAATTGTTGAAGGAATTTCAGATTTAAGAGATGAGTCAGATAGAAACGGTGTTAGGGTTGTTATAGAATTAAAAAAAGATGTAGACTCAAATATTATTCTCAATCAATTATATAAACATACGTTAATTCAAACAACATTTAATTCTAATATGCTTGCTTTAAATAAAGGTAAGCCAGAACAAATGAATTTAAAAGAAATTTTATCTTCATTTTTAGATTTTAGAGAAGAAGTAATAATAAAAAGAACATTATTTGACCTTAATAAAGCTAGAGAAAAAGCTCATATTTTAGTTGGATTGGTTGTTACTAATGAACATATTGATGAAATTATAGAATTAATTAAAAGTTCAAAAGATACAAAAGAAGCAAAAGAAAAATTAATTAAAAAGAAATGGAAAGTATCTAAACTAAATCTTAATTTTATTAAATCAGTTGAGGATGATACTGTAGAATTAAAAAACAACACTTTCAATTTTTCTGACGCACAAGCCAAAGCTATTTTAGAATTAAGATTACAAAAATTAACTGCTTTAGAAAGAGAAGATATACAAAAAGATTTAGAAAGTTTAATTTTAGAAATTAAAAATTACCTATCTATACTTAATTCTAGGGATATTCTTCTAAAGGAAATAGAAAATGAATTAGCTGAAATTAAAAAAGAATTTGCAACTGAAAGACGTAGTGAGATTATTGATCAAGAATATGAGCAAGTAGATGATTTAAGATATATTCAACAAGAAGATATAGTTTTAACTATTTCTAATAATGGATACATTAAAAGATCACTATTATCTAATTATCGTTCTCAAAATAGAGGAGGTAAAGGTAAAACTGGTATGTCAACAAGGGAAGAAGATTTTGTTAAAGAAATTCACTTTGCAGATACTCATACTAAACTTTTAGTTTTTTCTTCATTAGGAAAGGTTTATTCTCTAAAATCTCATGATGTTCCTGAAGCAAGTTTAAAGGCAAGGGGAAAGCCTATAGTAAATTTATTGCCTTTTAAAAATTCTGAAAAAATATCAACTTTTCTACCATTACCCCTAGATGAAAATCAGTGGGAAAAATTTTATGTTATTTTTACAACTAAAAATGGAATGGTTAGAAAAAATAAATTAATTGATGTTGCTAAGAGTGGAAAAAGAGAATTGAGGGACTCAGGCAAAGTATCTATTAGGCTTGATGAAAAAGATGAATTAATTGGTGTTAAGCTTTGTACTGTAGATGATGATATTTTACTTTCTTCATCAAATGGAAAATGTTTACGTTTTCCAGTTGAAAAATTAAGATTATTTTCTGGTTTAAATTCTTCAGGTGTAAGGGGTATAAAATTAGATAAGGGCAATACAATCATTTCTTTAGCAATTTTAAAACATTCAGTGATTGATATGAGCATTCGTCAAGAATACTTAAGGGCAGCATCCGAAAGTAGAAAAGAAACTACATCACTCAAAAATGGATTTGAAGAATTAAATAATAATGAAGAATTTCTTTTAGCTATAACATCAAAGGGTTTTGGAAAAAGATCATCTGCTTATGAATATAGAATTTCAAATAGAGGAGGGAAAGGTATAACTGGTATAATTACATCAGAAAAAAATGGTGAAGTTGTTGATTGTTTTGTTGTTAAGGACAATGATGAAATTATTCTTGTTAGTGACAAGGGTCAAATAATTAGAGTTAATGTAAACCAAATTAGAATAGCTGGAAGATCAACAAAAGGTGTAAGTATTTTTAAGATTCCAGAAAGTGATAGAATTGTTTCTGTTTCTAGAATACAAGAATTCGAAAATGATGAATAAAATTGGAATATACCCGGGTACTTTTGATCCTATGACTGCAGGTCATATGGACATAATTAAAAGATCATTAAGAATAGTAGATAATTTAGTAATAGCTGTCGCTAATAATACTAACAAAGATTCATTGTTTAGTGTTCAAGAAAGAATTAATATCATTAAAAGTGATATTACCTCTACAAATGAATTAAATTCAAAAATTAATGTTACTGAATTATCAGGATTACTTACAAATTTTGCTAAAGATCAAAATGCCACATGTATAATACGTGGCTTAAGAGCAGTATCTGATTTTGAGTATGAATTTCAAATGACAGGTATGAACTACCAACTTAACCCCGATATCGAGACAATATTTCTTATGACTTCTGAAAAAAACTCATTCATTTCATCTAATTTTGTTAAAGAAGTTCATAAACTAGGTGGAGATGTTTCAAATTTTGTTTCTAAAAATACTTTAGAACAACTTAATAAAAAAAACTCTTAGTTAATCACTTGCGCTTACAATATTTGAACTATATAGAATACAAACTTGATGGGCCCTTAGCTCAGTTGGTAGAGCAATTCCCTTTTAAGGAATGGGTCGCAGGTTCGAATCCTGCAGGGCTCACCATCCATAATGAAAAAAGCAAAAATTAAAAATATTGCATCAGGTATTGAGAAAAATTGTGATATTTTAAGAAAAAATGATAACATTCTTGAAGTAGTTCTTGAAGGAACAACAATAAAGATATTGCTAAAAAAAAAGACTAATAAATATATCGGATATTTTAAAGAAATGGAATTTGAGTCTGATGGTTAATTTTTATTCTTAATATTTAATTCGTTTTCATAATCAATTTGTACTTGCTTTAAAATTTCATTCTTTGTTTTTACTTTACCTTTACCTACACCAGGGCAATTTTTAGCAATATCGTTATTCCAAGTTTTTGTATTCATATTTTCAGGCCAAAAAGGCCAGGTTCTACATTGTATAGGTCTTGATTTATAAACAGTGCATTTGTTATCTTTCAAAAATATGCAATTTCCATTATTTTTTTTTAGTTCCTTTAAGTGAATGAAACCATCAGTTTTTTGACAATAGTTTTTTATAAAGTTTTGTTCTGTTATTTTAAATCCGCCTGACAATTTTTTAATATCTTTCTTACTTAAATAAACAAAACCATAGGTACCTCTTGAAACACAACAATTTCCAGAACCCTGGCATTCAAACCTAATACCTTTTTCTATATCCATAACTATTATCCAGCAGTAAGTGTTAAAATTGCTGCATCTCTTTCTTGAAGATACAATAAGTTTCGAAGGTTTTCTCCTTCAATGTTTTCCAATTTTGGATTTTTAGATAATATATCTTCTACCATTATTTTCGCATCTTCTAATAGATCATAATCAAAACTAAGATCGGCTACATAAAAAGATGGACTACCAGATTGTTTTTTTCCTAAAATTTCTCCAGGACCTCTTATTTTTAGATCCTCTTCAGCAATCTTAAAACCATCATTTGTTTGCTTCATTATTTCAATTCTTTTTTTAGAAATTTCTCCAATATTTTCTTTATGTAAAAGTATACAATATGACTGAATATCATTTCTACCAACACGACCTCTCAATTGATGAAGTTGGGCTAAACCAAATCTTTCTGCATGCTCAATTACAATTGTTGTTGCAGAGGGAATATCTACACCAACTTCAATAACAGTTGTTGAAACTAAAATTTTATAATCCTCATTTTTAAACTTTGTCATTATTTCTTCTTTTTCTATTTCACTTAAACGCCCATGCATTAAAAGAACTTTGTTTTTGAAATGTTTTTTTAAAATTTTATATCTTTCTTCTGCAGCCTTTAGATCTAACTCTTCAGATTCTTCTATTAAAGGACATACCCAGTAAAATTTTGATGATGAATTTTTAATTTTTTCTTTTATTCTATCAATAAGTTGATTTTCTTTTTTTAATGACAAAGAGCTAGTTATAATTGGTTTACGACCTAAAGGTTTTTCAATTAATTTACTTTCTTTCATATCTCCATATGCTGCTAAAGTTAGTGTTCTTGGAATGGGAGTCGCACTCATTACTAAAATATTTGGTTTATGATTTTTATGGTTAAATACCATTCTTTGATAAACTCCAAATCTATGCTGTTCATCAATTACTGCTAAACCTAAATTATTAAATTTTACAGTATCTTGTATTAAAGCATGTGTCCCAATTATAATATCTGCTTTTCCCTTTGCAATTTCATCTAATTTTTCTTTCCTTTCCTTACCTTTATCTTTTCCTGTAAGAACAAGCACATTAATTTTTGAATCTTTTAATAAATTTAGAATATTTTCATAATGCTGAAATGCAAGAATTGTAGTAGGTACCATTAAAGCAGATTGAAAATTACTTTCAAATACTTTTATCATTGATATTAAAGCAACAATAGTTTTTCCAGACCCAACATCTCCTTGCAACAATCTGATCATTTGATTAGAACTTCCTAGGTCCTGAAGTATTTCTTTGATTACATTATTTTGTGAATTTGTAAGTTGAAAATCTAAATTACTATAAAATTTATTTAATGTTTTATTTTCACTAGTAATTTTTAAACCTTTTTTCTTTTGATTAAAATTTCTCATAATGCCTATAGCTAATTGATGAGATAATAATTCATCAAATGCTAGCCTTCTTCTGAGTAAATTTTTATTTTTTATATTATCATCACTTGGACTATGAAGATTCTTAACTACTTCATTCCATCCTTTAAATTTATATTTATTTAATATTGAAGTTTCTATCCATTCATTTAAATTTGGTAAATTATTTAATATTTGATCGGTTAGTTTATTCATTATTTTTTGATTGAGGCCACTAGTTAAACTGTAAATTGCCTCTTTACTTTTGATTATTTTATTATTGTTTAAAGCACTTACATGACTAGGGTGCGTTATTTGAAATGTGTTTCTAAAATATTCTAATTTTCCAGATATTAATCTATTTTCATTTGTTGGAAGCATTTGTCTCAACATAGGATGTCTTGCATTAAAATATACTAAATCAATATTTGTGTCTCCACAGATACATTTAATTTTGTAGGGTTGTCTTTTAAACCTTGAGGGTTCATGTTTAATAATTTTTAAATTTAATGTTACTAAAGAATTAATTTCTGCATCATGAATATTTTCATAGAATTTTCTTTCCAGAATGTTATTTGGTATGTTCCAAACAAAATGAATATTCTTATATATACCTAATTTATTAATAATTTGTTCTAACTTTGGACCAACTCCTTTGAGAGAAGATATTGATGATAATATGTAGTTTAATTTTTCTGGCCGCATAGATTTTTATAAAATTATAAACTATATTCTATATTCAATTTTTATGTCATTCAATTCACTTAAAAAAACGATAAAATATAGGGTTTCTTACTCTGGAACAAAAGAGACAGATATTTTATACAAAAGATATTTTATAAATCAGTTAGATAAATTTACTGAAAAAGATCTTGAGGATATTAAATCCATATTTAATCAATTCTCGGATAATGAGATTTATGATTTTATTACTTCTAAGGTAGCTATCCCATTAGAATTTAAGGAAATATTTAATAAAATACTTAATGAAGAATAAAAATACAATCGGTCCATCAATTCACAATGTTGAGCCCTTTTTCGTTTCTCAGTTCTATCAAAATTCTAATAAATCAATTTTATATATTGGAAAAGATGAGAGAGAAATATCATCTATGGAACAAAAAATTAAATGGTTATTACCTGATGTTGAAATTTTATTATTTAAATCTTGGGATCAAATTCCATACGATAATGTTTCTCCTTCAAAAGAAGTTCAAATAGAAAGATTAAAAACACTTAAAATTTTATCAAATTCTAATGCAAAAAGAATAATACTTACTACAATTAATTCAATAACTCAAAAAATAATTCCTAAATCAATTATTAATTCACAACTTTTTAAAATTTCAAAAAATCAAAAATTTAAATTTGAGGATCTTATTAATAATCTTGTCCTCTTAGGCTTCCAAAGAACTTCTTTAGTGCGTGATAAATCAGAATTTTCTGTAAGAGGATCAATTCTGGATATTTTTCCAAATGATAGATCTAAGCCAATAAGAATAGATTTTTTTGATGAAGAAATAGAGACGATTTTTGAATTTGATCCAATTACTCAAAAAAGATTAAAAGAAATAAATAGTGATTTAGAGTTTAATATTATTAATGAATTAATTCTTAATGAAAATAATCTAAACTTATTTAGAAAAAATTTTAGGGAAATATTTCCAGAGTATAGAAATAGTCAAGTTTATAATCTTTTTTCTGAAAATATTATTCCATCTGGTGGTGAACAGTTTTTGCCTTTATTCTATGATAATCTCGAAACTTTATTTGATTATATTAAAGACTATAAAATACTATTAAATGACGAATTTAAAAATATATTTGAAAATAGATTAGAAAATATAAATGATTTTTATTTAGCCAGAAAAAATAATAAAGAAAATTTTTTTTTATCACCTGAATTTTTTTACTTAAATAAAGAAATTTTCCAAAAATATTTAGATAACAATGAGCATTTTTACTTTAATACATTTGATAAAAATAATCATATCAATATTGATGTAAATATTATTCATAATTTATCATCAATTAAAAAAGAAATTGATTTTAGTTTTATTAATCAATTTTTTACAACTAATTCTAAAGAAAATTTCATATATATATGTTGTCGTAGTAAAGGAAGTTTAGAAAGAGTATCTAAAATATTGCAGAATAATTTAAGTTTAAATTTAAATAATGTAACAAACTTTAATCATTCACTTTCAGATAAAATTCTTTTAACTATTCTGGATATTGAAGAGTCATTTAAATTTAATAAATATATTTTTATTAATGAAAAATCCTTGTTTGGTTATTTTTTTAATACGCAAATATCTAAATCACGTAAACAAACTATTTTTTTTGAAGAATTAAATAAATTATCTATTGATTCTATTCTGGTTCATTCTGAGTACGGTCTTTGTAAGTTTAATAATATTAGAAAAATTGAATTAAATGACTCAATTCATGAGTGTTTAGAATTAGAATTTTTTGAAAATCAAAAACTTTTTTTACCAGTTGAAAATTTAAGTTATGTATCAAAATACAGTGATGATACTGATGGAAATATTATTTTAGATAAACTTGGAGCTTCTCATTGGCAAAAAAGAAAAGCAGATGCAAAAAAGAAAATTAGAGATGCTGCAAAAAAACTTATTTCAATAGCTTCTAAGAGACTTCAATCTCAATCTTATGAAATCAATACAAATATTCCTGAATACGATAAATTTGTTAGCACTTTCCCATATGTTGAAACCGATGATCAATTAAATGCAATTCAAGATGTAATTAATGATTTTTCTAAGATGATACCATCTGATAGACTAATTGTAGGCGATGTTGCATTTGGAAAAACAGAAGTAATTTTAAGAGCTATTTTTCTAGCTGCAAAATCAAATTTACAATCTGTAGTTTTAGTGCCAACTACAATTTTATCTAGGCAGCATTTTATTAATTTTAAAAAAAGGTTATCTATTTTTGGAATTAATATTGCAGAAATTTCTAGATTAGTATCATTAAAAGATAAGAAAGAAATTTTTGAAAAATGTAATAATGGTAAAATAGATGTTTTAGTTGGAACTCATGCTTTATTAAACGATAAATTAAAATTTAACAGGCTTGGTCTAATAGTTTACGATGAAGAGCAAAAACTAGGTACAATTCAAAAAGAAAAATTTAAAGAAATAGCTCCAAAAGCACATTGTATCTCACTTAGTGCAACACCTATTCCAAGAACTTTAAGTATGTCTCTGTCAGGGATAAGAGATCTAAGTCTAATTCTCACAGCTCCATTTGAAAGGATGGCAGTTAGAACTTATGTTTCACCTTTTGACTCTTTAACTATCACAGAAGCTATTAAGAGAGAGATATATGGGAGAAAGAATGGGGTTTACTTTGTAGTGCCAAGAAAAAAAGACTTACCTTTTATAGAACAATTTTTAAATGATAATTTACCAGAAATAAAATATGTAATCACTCACGGTCAGCTTAGTCCTAAATTATTAGAAAGTAGAATATCAAAATTTTATAACCAAGAAGTACCTTTAATGTTAAGTACAAATATTATTGAAAATGGTTTAGATTTGCCTCATGTAAATACAATTATTGTTTACCGATCAAATATATTTTCTTTAGCAGCTTTGTATCAATTGAAAGGAAGGGTAGGCCGATCTTCGAAACGTGGATACGCATACATTACATACAAAGAGAGTGAGCTAAAAGATAATGGTAGAAAAAGATTATCAATAATAAACTCTTCTGATCATCTTGGCGCAGGTTTTAATATAGCATCTCAAGATCTTGATCTTCGAGGTGGTGGTTCTATAATTGGAGAAGAACAGAGTGGTTTTATAAAGGAAATTGGAACTGAACTTTATCATCAAATGCTTGAAGAAGAGATAAATTTACAAAAAAGTAAAATTAATTCAGATTTTATAAAAAAAGATAGTTTTCAACCAATTATTAAAATCCCTGTTGAAATTTATATACCTGAAGATTTTATTAACGACGTTGATCTAAGACTTTCCATTTATAAAAGAATCTCAAATATAAATAATAAAAAAGAAATTGAAGAGATTAAAATAGAATTAATTGATAGGTTTGGTAAATTACCTAAACAATTAATTAATTTATTAAAATTAGTTGAAATTAAAATCATTTGTTTAAAAAATAATATTGAAAAGTTTGAATTTAGTAGAAAGGGTATATTAATTAGTTTTTTTCAAAATCAACCAAAAAATCCAGAAAAATTATTAGAACTCTCATTATCAAATAATAATTCTTTAATAATAAGACCTGATCAAAAAATTTTTTACGATTTTGGTGGTAATTTATTTGATGACAGATTTGAATTATCTAAAAATGTCATTAATTTAATTAAATAATGATTAAATTTATAATCATATTTAATTTTTTAATTTGTTTATTATTTGGTAAAAATGCTTTGTCTTTAGACAGCAAATATAAGCTTGAAATTTTAAAATCAAACTTAAGTTCTCCTTGGAGTTTCACATTTATAAATAATAATCAGATTTTAATAAGTGAAAAAACAGGAAAAATTAAGCTATTTGATATTCAAAATAATAAGATCATTGCAATAGATCACAACTTAAATTTTATTAGAGATAAAAATTCGCAAGGAGGCCTTTTAGATGTTTACTTTTATAATGATCAGATTTTTATATCCTACTCCGAAAAGATTGGTGATAAATTATTTAGCCCTTCAACCACATCTATTGCAAAAGCTGATTTAGATTTAAATTTCTTAGATTTTGAAAACATTTTTAGGGCTAATCCACCTATAAGATCTCCTTATCACTTTGGTTCAAGAATAGCTATTCATGATGATTATTTATATGCATCTGTAGGCGAAAGAGGGAAAGGAATGATAGCTCAGGATGCAAAACAACATCCTGGAAGTATCATTCGAATTAAATTAGACGGAACTTCACCTAAAGATAACCCTCATTACATTTCACAAGAAACGTGGTTACCAGAAATATATCAAATCGGTGTAAGAAATCCTCAAGGAATGTCCATCTCACCTTTGGATAATAAAATTTATATTAGTAATCATGGAGCAAAAGGCGGTGATTGGTTTGGTGAAGTAAAAAAAGGTGAAAATTATGGTTGGAAAATTTTAGGTTGGGGTGGAACTAATTATGATAATTCCAACATTGGCCCCAAATGGTTACCAGGTTATACTAAAGCAATTCATTACTGGGTGCCTTCAATTGCTGTTAGTGCAATTACAATATATGATGGAGAAGAATTTCCAGAATTTAAAGGATTAGCACTTATAACATCTTTAAAGGATCAATCTTTACGCTCATTAGATTTTTCAAATTTAGATAATGTAAAAGAAGATATTATTTTTAAAAAAGAAATAGGAAGAATAAGAGATATTAAAATTCATCCAGATAATGGTAAAATATTTTTTTTAGCTCAAGATAAATTATGGTTATTTGAAAAAAAATAATTTTTTGTGTCTATTGAGAAAAATTCTTTTTGATTTATAATATTAATATGTTTGAATTTTTAGCCTTTTTAGTTGGAGTCATGATTATGGGGCCAATTGTATATATTTATTTTTTAGTTCAAGATTTAAAAAAAAGAGTAGATAAACTTGAAGATAAAAATTAATTTAATATTTTTTTAATATCTTCTAATTTAGATTTAAAATTATTTTTTATATCCTTTAAAAACTCATTTTTATCTTTTTTAGTTGTTTTTAAATATTTGCTTATTTTTTTATATTTATTTAATAAATCAAATAGAGCTTCGTCATATTCATCTTCTTTTTTGGAAAGTTTTTCATTTGCTTTTAAAAGTTCTTCAAATTTTTCCTTGGTAGCAGGAGAGTTTCTATTAGGAAATTTCAGTATATTGCTCATTAAAAATTGTATATAACATTATGAATTTAAATTTATATATGAAAAAATTATTTTTAATTTGGGTTATTTTTTTAATACCAAATATAGTTTTTGCTTACGATTTTAGTTTAAAAACTGAAGATAGAGAAACTATAATAAATATTCCTTTAGAATTTGAAAATTTAGATGAATTTAGCCAATCTTTGATTTTTAAAAAAACAAATAATAATTATTTTAATCCTGACATGAGCTCAAATAAAGGTCAGCATAAAATTTGGATTGAAAATGATTATTTTAACAAAATAGATAAAAAAATATTTCCAAATTTAATATTAATTAGAACTAACAACAAAAATATTTTTACAAGAGATAGATTTATAAAATTTATAGATGAAAAACTTGAAAACCAAAATTTAAAAAAAATATGGATAGATGGTCATTTAATGTACGTTTCAATTAAAGAAATGAATTTTAATAAAGATAATTACTTTGTAAATACTGAAGAAAATTTTTATAAACATCAAATAATAATTTTATTACCAGAAAATAGATTTTCAACAATTGATTTATTTCTTGAAAGAAAAATTTCAATTACTGAGCTTGAAAATTATATTAAAATGTCCCCAAGAATAAGTATACAAGATTTATTAGATATTTATGGTGAAGAAAGAGCAAAAACAATTTTTGATGATAATTTTGATAAAAATATCAATGATTATCTTTTAGTTAATAATAATTATTATAATATTATAAATAATATCTCTGCAATTAATACCTCGTTAATAGAAGAGACTCTTAGTACTATTTTAAATTTTCAAAATAAAGATTTGAATGCAAAACAATTAAATGAAACAATTGAAAATTCTATATATCAATTTGAATTAAAAATAAATAAAGCTAAAGAAGATTATAATTTAATTAATAGAAAAAATTTTAGTAATTTCGCTGATGGAAGATATGAGTATTTTCTCATAAAAGTTGAAAACCATATTAATTTTTTACTTGATGAAAATATTAATCAAAAAGAATCTATTTATGAAATTTTAAATTATCTAAATGAAAATCCTCAAGTAGATTTAACTAATATAATTGGAAAGTTATACTTTTCCTCAACTTTAAATGAAGTAGAAAATACTAAATATTTAGTTGAGTCACAAAAAAATAATATTGTTTCTTCTAATAGTGTGGTTATTAATATTTCAAATATAACCTCAGAAATTTATCAAATTTATATAAACTACTTAGAATTTATTATTGATAGTTATGATTATGAAATTGATTACATTGGGTTATTTTATTTGCCTGTTTCAAGAAAAAATAATTCTGTATTTAAAAATTTAGATTTTGAATTTGAATCAGCAAACAATAATTTAATTGAATATGAAGAATATATGTTAAATATTTTAAATAAATTGAGAAATAATAAAAAAATATTAGAAATTTATTCTAAAATGAATAATAATCTATCAAAACAACTTGAGCTTTTAAATCTGCTATTGAATCAAACTGAGAATTTACATTCTAAGTACCCATTTATCAGTGATTATTCTGATTATTCTAATTTTTTTGAAGACTTTTTAATACTTGGAAATAACATAAACGAATTATTAAATAAAATTTCATTGGTTCAAGAAGATCAAAGAATTCTAGCATTTGAATATAGTGAGGAAATGTCTAGTCTATGAAACTAAACATGTTCTTTATTACAGTTATTATAATAATTTTTGGCTTAAATTTTTCAAAAACAGTCTTTGCTAAAGGATATAAACTATATGCTTGTAACTACTTTGTTTCTTATAATCTTGCAAAAGATAAATGCACAGGCTCAAATAGCTTTTATAAAATATATTTTGAGAACAAAAATGCTAATTTTAAATCAAGAGATGAGTGTATGCAAGAAATGGATAAAACAATTAATAGCAATTTAATGAGTCAAATGTTTCCAGAAGGTGATGGAACAGATGCTAGTAGTTGGATACTAGATTGTGATAATTTATGGAAATTTTGAAAATTAATCTAATTTAAAAAAAATTATTGTAAAAGAATTAGAATGAAAACATTTATTAAAATAATTTTATTGCTTTTTGGAATATTTTGGGGACTTTATATTTTAGTTGAACTTTTTGTAGTTATACCAGCATTTGGATTTAGAAATGTTTCAGTGATAAGAATAATGATTGGTTTATTTTTGTCTATTGGACCAATTTATTATGCTTTGAAGAAGTTATAATTCTTAATTCCCTTTTGCACAATCTCCAAACATAACTGTAATTCTTGATTTAGTGATATCTCCATCGAAATCATGAGATGAAATCATTAGGTTTCTATTATCGTGTAAAGTTAGTGTCATCCAAGGAAGCTGATAAGGTTCAACCTCTACATACATATCTCTTTCTGCATATATTATTAAATCATTTTGAAATATTATATCTAATTCAAAACTACCATCCATTATAATTTTCTCATTTATTATTTCTAAGTCTGTTTTTGAGCTATTTCTCTTTTGATTCTCTAAAATTGTTATATCTTGAAAATTTAATACATTACATGAATATGTAATTTTTTCTTTTGCTATTAATTTTAGAGGATAGATAAAAAACAATGCAAAAATTAAAATAAATTTAATCATATTATTATATGGCGGAGAGACAGAGATTCGAACTCTGGAAGGTGTTGCCACCTTGCTGGTTTTCAAGACCAGTGCTTTCAACCGCTCAGCCATCTCTCCGTTTAAGTGCTTACTATAGTTTCAACATAAAAATGTCAAAATATTAAGCATATATCATTTCCTAATTAACGATAGTTTTGGTATTTTTATATAATGATTTTTAGACTTGTAATATTATTTTTATTTATATCATTTAATCTTTACTCAGCAGATTGTGAAAAACCAAAAATGCCAACTGATGAAGAATGGAATAGTTGGCTTTCAAATATCAAAAAAGAGGCCTTAGAAATTGGCATAAGCCAAAATACTATCTCAAAACAATTAAATAATGTTAAACCACAAAGTAAAATTATTATGCGTGATCGATGCCAACCATCATCAACAATGACTCTAGATGAGTATTTATTTTATACAATTACAAAAGATAAAATATTTGTGGGAAAAAATTTTTTAAAAAAACACGAGGATTTATTAAAAGAAATTGGAGAACATTTTGAAATACAACCTAGGTTTATAGTAGCTGTATTAGGTATGGAAAGTTATTATGGAAGAAATCAAGGAAAAATTAATTCCATAATTGCAATAACAACTCTTGCATTTGATAGAAGAAGAAGTGATTTTTATAAAAAACAATTATTTGCAGCTCTTGAAATTTTAGACAAAAATCTTGTTCCTAGTGGAGAATTAAAAGGAAGTTGGGGTGGGGCAGTTGGTATGACTCAAATGATACCGACAACTTTTTTAGAAACAGCATACGACTGGGATGGTGATGGAATAGATATATGGAATAGTTATGCAGATGCTTTTGCTAGTACTGCAAATTATTTAACTTCATTAGATAAAAATCCATGGTCTAATGATAGCACATGGGGAAGAGAAGTACTCCCTCCAAAAAATACTTCTTCATCTTTCTTTGATTCTATTAAGCAAGTTAACCCCAAAGGTTGTGGGGCAGTTAAACGTAGATCAATTCCTAAAACTCTTTCCGAATGGTCAAAATTAGGATTTACAAAGATCAATGGAGATCCTTTACCAATAAGAGATGATTTAGAGGCTAGATTAATAATGCCTGATGGGATAGACGGAAGAATGTTCATAGTTTATCCTAATTACAAAAATATTCTTTATTATAATTGTTCATCATATTATGCTGTATCAGTGGGTCTCCTAAGTGATAAAATATCTAATTAGTTTATTTTTTCTTTTATTTATATTTTCTTGCAATGAATTAAATCTAAATAATGTTTCTGATGTTGTAGAAAATAGCACAAACAAAATAGAAGAAATAATTGATAATACAAAAGAAGATAAAAAAGAAAAAAATCAATTAACCAATAAAAAAACTAAAGATAATATTTTTTATTATGTTGGTGAGCCTTATTTTATTGAAGGGGTTAGTTACATTCCAGAGGAAAATTATAATTATTCAGAAATTGGACTATCTTCTTTTTATGGTAAGGAATTACACAATATTAAAACTGTAAATAATGATATAAATAAAGTTACAGAGTTACTTGGTAGACATAAAACATTACCTATACCAAGTATGGTCAAAGTAACTAACTTAGATAATGGACTTTCTATAAATGTAAAAATAATAGATAGACATGATGATAATGCAGTTATTATTCAGGTTTCAAGAAAAGTTGCACAACTTCTTGGATTTTATAAATCTAAAATAGCTACTGTAAAAGTAGAAATACTTTCTGATGCTAGTAAACAATGGAAGAGTGTTGCAAATTCATTGAATGAAGAAAATTTTGATGAAACTATCTCGTCTGCACCAACAGATATTGTATCTATTGAAGAAATTGATGAAAATATGGATTCTAATGATGAAGCTACTACAATTACAGAAGAACCAATTGAACTTAAATCAGAAAAAATAACAGATTTTAAATTATATTTAAGAGTTACTGGGTTTGAAAACTATGAGAGTATTCGATCAGTATTAGATAATTATGATAATAATCTAAAATATACTTCTGAAAAAAATAATTCCAAATATGACGTAATTATTGGTCCATTAGAAAATACAGAAGCAAATAATTTGGTTTCATACTTTATCTCAAAAGGTTATAAGGAGACTGAAATTCTTATTGAATAACAAATAAAGGTCATAATTAAGAATTATTAATATTTATGGTAAAAATTTTTAGCTTTTTTTTATTTTTTATTATTTCTTTAAAACTTTACGCCATTGATACAAAAGCAGAGCAAGCAGTTGTCATTGATTTTGATACAAATGAAGTCCTTTTTGAAAAAAATTCTAATGCAAAAGTTATACCAGCATCAATGACTAAGATTATGACTGTTTATGTTGCATTTGATAGAATAAAAAATACCAATTTTGCAATTTCTAATGAATGTAGAGTGTCCCCTAAAGCTTATAAAAAAGGAGGTTCCAGAACATTTTTAGAGATAGATGATAATGTAACAGTTGATGATTTATTAAAAGGTATAATTGTTCAATCTGGTAATGATGCATCTATAGCTTTAGCAGAATGTTTAGGTGGTACTGAAGAAGATTTTGCTAAACTTATGAACGTTTATGCAGAACGTTTAGGAATGACAAATACAAACTTTATTAATTCATCTGGCTGGCCTGATGATAATCACTATTCCACTGTTTACGATCTTGGAGTCCTTTCAAATGCATTAATTAGAGATTTTCCAGATCTTTATACATATTTCAAAATGGAAGAGTTTACTTATAATGATATTACTCAACCCAATAGAAATAAACTTTTATATCAAGTTCAAGGAGCTGATGGATTAAAAACAGGGTTTACTAAAGAGTCTGGTTGGGGAATAGCTGCTACAGCATTAAGGAATGACAGAAGAATTACAGTTGTTATAAATGGTACCAATAGCTCTAGATCAAGATTAAATGAATCTTCTAATTTAATAAATTGGGCTTTTAATCAAACTTCGCAACAAACTTTAGTTGAAAAAGATCAATTTATTAAAGAAGTAGATGTATGGCTAGGTAGTGAGAGTAGTGTAAATTTAATCAGTGCACAAAAATTAGTATCAACATTATCATTTGATCAAATTCAATTAATGAATTCTTCTATTACATACACAAAACCAATTTCTGCTCCGATTAAAAAAGGTGATGAATTAGGAAAATTAATTATAAATATAGATGGAAAGCCAAAAATAGAAGTACCCCTTATAGCTGATAAAGATGTTACTGAAGTTAATCCTTTATTTAAAATTTTTGCCGCAGCAAAATACTTAATTTTTGGAAGAAGTTTAGATGAAATTAAATAAAGGTTTGTTCATTAGTTTTGAAGGACCAGAAGCAAGCGGAAAATCATCTCAAATATTACTTTTATCTAAATATTTAAAAAAAAATAAAATTCCTTTTATTGTATCCAGAGAACCAGGAGGAACTGATTTTGCAGAAAAATTAAGAAAATTAATTTTAGATAATAAATCTACAATTAATAATTTAGAAGAATTGCTTCTTCTTATGGCAGCTAGATCAAATCATATAAATAAAGTAATTATTCCTAATCTTAAAAAAGGAAAGATCGTCATTTCAGATCGATATGCAGATTCATCCTTTGTTTATCAAGGATATGTAAATAAATTTGGAATTAAAAGGGTTCAAAAACTTCACAAAGAACTTCTAAACAATTTTTTTCCAGACTATACATTTATTTTTAAAATTAATCCAAAAGAAATAATTAAAAGATTAAAACAGAGGAAGTTTAAAAACAAGTACGATAAATCTAACTTATTATTTCATCAAAAAGTAATTCAAGGATATAAAAAAATAGCAAATCCAAAAAGATATATAACGGTTGATGCTTCTTTATCTAAAAATATAATTCACAAAAATATTATTAAAAAATTAAAGTTATAATTAATGATTGAATTAATAGGTTTTGAAAAAGAGTATAGTGATCTCCTTAAAAGATACAAAGCAGATAATCTTCCAAATTCAATTTTAATTCATGGATTGAGCGGCATAGGTAAAAGAACTTTTATAAACAAATTGGTTAAAAATATTTTAAATATAGAATTTAAAGATAGTAATTTGGACCATCATTTAAATTTATTTAATAATAATACACATCCAAATATAAAAATAATTGAAAAAGAGATAGATAGCAAAACTGGAAAAATTAAATCTAATATTACAATTGAACAAATTAGAAGATTAAAAACATTTTTAAATTCAACAACAACAATTCAAAATTCTTCTAAAATAGTTATTGTTGATTCTGCTGATTATTTAAACATAAGTTCTGCAAATAGTATGCTCAAGATCTTAGAAGAACCAAAAGAAAATACCTATATTTTTTTAATATCAAACCAAATTTCATTACTTTTGCCGACAATTAGATCAAGATGTTTAAAAATTAAATTTAATACTCATAATTTAACTAATTTTACTAATATTATTAAAGATAATATTGATGAAATATCTAATGAAGAAATAAATTTTTACTTTGAATTAACGTATGGATCACCAGGAACTACTATTCTATATTATAAAAATGATTTCTTGGATATTTTCCAATTATCAATTAAATGTCTTTTATCAAATGATCTAGATGATGATAAAATAAATTTATCTAATATTTTATCAAAACTTAATAATGATGAATTTAATAATTATTTATCAATGCTTAAATTTATTCTAATTGTTGCTAATAAGCTAAAAGTAAACAGAGATGATAAAAGCTTGATTAATATGCCAAATTATCTAGAGTTAGAGTCTTTATCGACAAATCTTACCAAAAAAAATCTTATTGATAGATTTGATTATTTAACTAATAACCAAAAAGAATTATTTAGTTTAAATCTTGATAAAAAAATATTTATATTAAATTTTTTAACTCAATAAAATGAATTTTTATATAACTACTCCAATTTACTACACTAATGATATTCCTCATATAGGTCATGCTTATACAAGTATAGCTTGCGATATTATTGCGCGATATAATAAATTATTAGGAAACAATGTATTTTTTTTAACAGGTACAGACGAGCATGGACAAAAAGTAGAAAAAGCTGCTATTAATTCAAACTTAAAACCTAAAGAATTCGTCGATAAACTTTCAGTTAATTTTATTAATTTAATACCTTTTTTAGGATGTGAAATAGATGATTTTATAAGAACTACTGAAGAAAGACATATTAAAGCTTCACAAGAACTTTGGAAGCAATTAGAAAAAAATAATCAAATATATCTTTCAAATTATGAAGGTTGGTACTCAGTTAGAGATGAAGCATTTTATTTGGAAAATGAATTAAAAAAGATTGATGGTAAATATGTGACGGATAATGGATCGCCTGTAGAGTGGGTAAAGGAGGAGAGTTATTTTTTTAAACTTTCAGAATGGCAAGATAAGTTAATCGACTATTATGAAAAAAATCCAGAATCAATCTTGCCGAAAACGAGATATAATGAAGTATTAAGTTTCATTAAAGGTGGATTAAAAGATCTGTCTATTTCAAGAACAACTTTTAATTGGGGGGTGCCAGTTCCAAATAATTCTAAGCATGTGATGTATGTTTGGATTGATGCGTTATGTAACTATCTAACCGCAATTGGTTATCCAGATACAAATAATAATAATTATAAAAAATTTTGGCCCGCAACACATATTGTGGGGAAAGATATATTAAGATTTCATGCAGTTTATTGGCCAGCTTTTTTAATGGCCGCAGGTATCGAGCCACCTAAAAGAATATTTGCACATGGTTGGTGGACTAATGAAGGACAGAAAATTTCTAAATCACTTGGTAATGTCATTGACCCTTATGAAATAATTGATGAATATGGTTTGGATCAAATAAGATTTTTTTTATTTAGAGAAGTACCTTTTGGGAATGATGGAGATTTTTCAAAAAAAGCAATCGCAAATAGAATTAACGCAGATTTATCGAATAATTTTGGTAATTTAGTACAAAGGATTTCATCATTTGCTGTAAAAAATAATGATTCTTTACTAAAACCAGCAGAAAATTTAACCAATGAAGATCAGGATTTAATTAATATTTTTCAAAATAAATTTGATGAATATTGTAACTTTATGAATAATCAACAAATTGATAGAGCAATTAAATCTGTCTTGGAGTTAATATCTGCTGGTAATGCATATGTTGATACTCAAGCACCATGGACACTAAAAAAAACAAATAAAATTAGAATGGAAGAAGTTTTATATATAGTTACAAATATAATTATTAAATCAGCTATAATGCTCTATCCAATAATACCAAATAGTTCAAAAAAAATTCTTAATATTTTTAATTATAATATGGATAATAATAAATTTGAAAATTTCACTAAACTAATCAATCAAAATATAAAAATAAATAATCCAGAACCAATATTTCCAAGAATATTGAATGATTGACTCACATTGTCACCTCAATTTTAATGAATTAGCAGAAAATTTTCATAATATTATTAATAATTCAAAACTAAATAATATAACTTCAATATTATCAATAAATACTGATCCTGAAGACTTTGAAGACCATCTTAGTTTAATAAAAAACTATAACTCTGTTTATCTTTCATATGGTCTTCATCCTGATAAGGTTGATACATTTAATCAAATTCAATTACAAAATTTTGATATTGCTTGTAAAAATGAAAAAGTCATAGGAATAGGAGAGACAGGTATTGATTTATATCATAGCCAAAACCACCTCAAAGAACAAACACAAGTATTTGAAACCCATATTGAAGCATCAATAAAACATTCATTACCATTAATCATACATCAGAGAAATTCTGAAAAAGAAATTGTAGATATTTTAAAAAATTATAAATCAAATAATTTAAAACTAATTTTTCACTGTTTTACAGGTTCAAAACAACTACTAAATTTTTGTTTAAAGAATAACTACTACATTTCTATTTCTGGAATAATAACATTTAAAAATGCATCAAGTTTAAGAGATATAATTAAGGACGCTCCTTTAGATTCTATACTTATAGAAACTGATAGTCCTTTTTTAGCCCCTGAACCAATGAGAGGTAAAGTTAATGAGCCATCTTTTGTAAAATACACAGCTGAATATTTGGCAAATTTTTTTAAATTATCCTTAGAAGAATTCGAAAAAATCACTGATAATAATTTTTTTAATTTGTTTACGAAAGCTAAAAGAGATAATTATCTGTAATGAAAATAACAATTTTAGGCTGTGGAGGATCTTTTGGATCACCTTTAGCATGGAATAGACATGGTAATATTGATCTTAATAATAAAAGAAATTTTAGGACTAGATCATCAGTCCTTATAGAAGATAATAATAACAATATATTAATTGATACAAGTCCAGATTTACGACAGCAACTCTATAATATTCAATGCACAAATATAGATGCAGTTTTGTACACACACGAACACTCAGATCATACATCTGGTTTACCTGATATGCGTGCAATGTCTCTAATAAATCAAAAAATTATACCTGCCTTCATGCCAAAAGAAATGAAATCTAAAATGGAAATTTTTTATAAATATATATTTAAAGGTGAAAAAGATTACTTACCATTTATGAAAATTGAAAATTTAGAAAACAATTTTTCCATTAATGGAACTAACATAGAAACATTTAAACACAATCATGGATCTATAGATGTTCAAACTTACAAATTTGGAAAATTTGCTTATTCTACTGATTTAAAAAAATTTTATAATGAAGATATAAATAAATTAAAAAATTTAGATTTATGGATTGTGGGTTTACTAAGAGAAGATCCTCATCCAGCACATGCAGGATTTGAACAAGTTATGGAATTTATAAATTATATTAAACCAAAAAAAACAGTGTTTACTCATATGACAGCACTTCTTGATGAAAAACAGCTCAAAGATAAATGTCCACCAAACGTTGTGCCTGGATATGATGGTATGACTATTAATATATGAGATTGGGCACTATTGGT
>CACNKX010000005.1 GCA_902621165.1 uncultured Alphaproteobacteria bacterium | reverse complement strand
AATTTAGAGACTAATGAAACTGTTATCGATATTGGTTGTGGTGGTGGTCATTTAGTCCAAGAAATTTCATTATCTATTGGAGAACAAGGCAAAGTAATAGGAATTGATCCCAGTCAAGATCAGTTAGATGTTGCAAGCGATAAATGTAAAGATCAAAGTAATGTGGAACTTATTTGTACTACAGCCGATGAAATCAATATAGAAGATGCTTCATGTGATAAAATTACAGCTACTCAAACATTAGAATATATCGAAGATATAGATACGTCCTTAAAAGAAATAAAAAGAATTTCTAAAACTAATTCTAAATTTGTTAACGTCTCAATTCTCTGGGACTATTTTAGATTTTATGGACCAGAAAAAGAAATTAATGATCTTATTCATGAGGCATTTAGAGCCCATTGTTTTCACCAAATGCTTCCACTTGATTTAAATGGTAAATTAAAAAAACTTGGGTATAAAAATATAAGTTCTCAAAATTTATCGTATTTAATTACAAATAGAGATAATAATTCACCAGCAATTTTTTATGAAACTATGTTAAGTAAGTTTGCTTTAAGCCAAGGTGTTTCAGAAGACAAAGTAGATGATTGGAAAAAACAATTAAATAATTCTGAAAAAGTAGGTAATTTCGGATTTACAAGTTTTCCAGTATTAACTACAGCATATTTAGGTTAATTTAAAAAATGAAATTACAAGTTTACTTATCAGGTGAAATTCATTCTAATTGGCGAGATGAGATTATAGATAAATGTAAATCTAAGAATTTAGAAATAGAATTTTCAAGCCCGACTACCAATCATGAATTATCAGATGATGTTGGTGTAAAAATACTTGGTGATGAAGAAAAAAAATTTTGGCACGATAACAAAGGAGCCAAAATAAATGCTATACGAACTAGAAATTCGATTGAAAAAGCAGATATAGTTGTAGTACGTTTTGGTGAGAAATATAAACAATGGAATGCTGCTTTTGATGCAGGGTATGCATCAGCCTTGAATAAATCTCTCATAATAATGCATAGTGATGAACATCAACATGCTTTAAAAGAAGTTGATGCAGCAGCTCATGCTATAACAAAAAATACCGATGAAGTTGTAAAAATTTTACAATATACTTTACAAGGTAAAATATAAATTAATTATTTTCTTTTTCTGATAGTCTTCTTAAGCTCTCTTTTGGCCAAGTTGTTTCTCGATCATACATGGCTTCATGGCAAATATCTTTGTTAATAATTTCAATCCAAGGATCTTTATCTTTCACAAAAATATGTGCTTGCGGTGTTATTGGTTGGTCGAGTGTAGCTGTTCTGATTGCAATTCGAGATTTTGCAACATTGTATTTACAATATAAATAAACACCACAATTATTACAAAAATATGCTCGATAACCTTTTCCACTGCCTGTAGGGAGCAGTGTAGATTCAACATTACCATTTAATTCAAAATCATCTTCAAAAATCATTGTATGTATAACAAAAGAAGAGCCTGTAGAAATTTTACAGTTATTACAATGACAAGCTTGAGTGAACAAAGGTTTATCTTTTATTTTATAATTTACTGAACCGCACGCGCATTTCCCGATAAGAGTCATTTCAACTAAACGTTATATTTTGGAATTTAAAAAGCAAGAATTAATTATTTACCAAATATGCCAAGCTTAACACTATAATCTACAGCTATACCGTAATCAGGATCATCATCACTATCAACTATTAATTGACCTGTTTTTCTTAAAAGGCTGTGGCAGTCCTTCGTAAGACGTCTTAACTTTACTTGTTTGCCTAATTTTGAATATCTTTCTGCAATATCCTCAATTGCTTTTAAAGCAGATTGATCAATTACTTTTGAATTTGCAAAATCTATTATTACTAAATTAGGATCTTCGGTGGGCTTAAAAATATCTAAAAAACTATTAGTGGAACTAAAAAAAAGTGGTCCTTCAATTTCATATACCTTGGCGCCCTTTTCTGTTCTTGATTGTCTCTCAATTGCTCTAATTCTTGAAGCAGATTTCCACGCAAATACTAGTGCATTAATAATAACACCAGCAACTACAGCAACTGCTAAATCTTCTAATACAGTTATTAAAGTAACTAAAACAATTACCAATGCATCCGAACGAGGAACAACAAATAATAATTTTAGTGAATTCCAAGCAAATGTTCCGATTACGACCATAAACATAACCCCTACTAATGATGCAATAGGAATAAGTTCAATTAAATTTGAAGTATAAAGAATGAAAATTAGCAAAAAAATTGCTGCTGATATGCCAGCAATTCTTGTTCTACCTCCAGATTTTACATTTATCATTGATTGACCAATCATAGCGCAACCACCCATACCACCAAAAAAGCCTGTGATACCATTAGCAACACCTTGCGCTAAACATTCTTGTCTTGTCCCACCCTTTTTGTTTGTTATTTCTCCTACTAGATTAAGAGTTAGGAGACTTTCAATTAATCCAATAGCTGCCAAAATAATTGCATAAGGAAAAATAATGAAAAAAGTATCTAAATTAAGTGGAACTGTTGGAATAGAAAAATTGGGAAGCCCTCCTGCTACACTTGCTAAATCCCCTACTCTTGGAACAGGTAAATCTAAAAGTAAAACTAGAAAAGTAACAAGAAGAATTGCAGCTAATGTAGATGGTATAAATTTAGTAACCCTTGGTAAGTACCATATGATTAACATGGTTAAGAAAACTAATACTAAAGAATATGTAAGCACTTCCCCTGACATCCATGTAAATGTTCCATCAAAGTTATATATTTGAAATTGATGTAATTGTGATAAACCAATTACTATAGCTAAACCGTTTACAAAACCTAGCATTACTGGTTGAGGAACCATTCTCATAAATTTTCCTAATTTAAAAATTCCTGCAAGAAATTGTAAGATTCCCATAAGTATTACTGTGGCAAATAAATATTGAACTCCATGTTCCGATACTAATGATACCATAACAACAGCCAATGCTCCTGTTGCCCCCGAAATCATTCCAGGTCTCCCACCAAAAATTGCAGTTACTAATCCTACAATAAAAGCTGCGTACAAACCTGAAAGAGGTGCTACACCTGCTACAAAAGCGAATGCAATTGCCTCTGGAACAAGGGCGATTGCAACAGTTAATCCGGATAGAATTTCAATTTTAAACAGTGAAAAGGAAGCTCTGCCCTCTGGAATATATTCATCTTTGTTTAACCCAAGAGAATTTGCAAATTGATTAACTGTTGATTTTATCATTAAGGTCTATTTTATTTAAATAGGTAAATTAAGTTATAAGTAAACAAAATCTACCAAACAGATTTGTATATATTAAAGGCGTCAGATTCTTCAATTTTACGCGGATTATTAATTAATAATCTAGTTTGTTTCATTGCTTCAGTAGCCATCAATTGGCAAGCTTCCTCAGGAATTTCTAAATCTCTTAGCCTATAAGGTAATTTAAGTTCCTTAGACAAACTTTCTAAACTATCTATAAAATTATTACACACAATCTCATCGCTTTTGCTGTTATCTAAATCTTTAAATACAAATGGTGCAAGATTAGCGTAATTTTTTTTTGTTTCTTTATTTATGGAATTGAATTTCATAACACTTGGAAGAACTAAAGAGTTTGAAAGTCCATGAGATATATTAAATAGACCTCCTATGGGATATGCCAAAGCGTGTACTGCTGCGACTGGAGAATTTGCAAAAGCTTTACCTGCTAACATTGATCCAAATAGCATATTTGATCTGGCATTTATATTATCCCCCTCAAATACAGCAGTTTTAATTGATGATCCGAGAAACTTGAGTGCTTCTATAGATAACATTTTTGAAATAGGATTGTTGTTAGGATTTATAGAAGTGTAAGCTTCGATTGCATGAACCATAGCATCTATTCCAGTTGATGCAGTTATATTTGGAGGTAGATTAATAGTTAATGATGGATCTAAAATAGCAAGATCAGGTAAAATAAGTTTTGAAGAAACACCTTTTTTTTCTTTGTCATCCATCGTAATTATTGAAATTGGAGTAACTTCTGAACCAGTACCTGCTGTTGTAGGAATTAGTACAAGTGGTATTCTTGGACCTTTTGCGTTATTAACCCCCCATATCGTATCGATATTCTGATTAGACCCAAGAAGTAAAGACACAAGTTTTGCAACATCCATAGATGAACCGCCTCCAAAACCTAAAACTCCAGTTGATTTGAAATCTGCTGCTTCATTAAATGCTTTTAATAAAGTAGATTTTGAAGGATCAGACTCAACTTTATTAAATATATTTATATTTGATTTTGATTGAAGTTTTTTAATTGTTTGATCGTACAATCCTAATTCTGTTAATCCTTCATCAGTTATTACAAAAATATTTTTTCCTAACAAATTTACAATTTGATCACTTGAATTAACTGCTGTTTCATTACCAAAAATCAAGCTAGCTGTTGAATGAAAATTAAACATTTATCTATGGTCGGGGAGAAAGGATTCGAACCTTCGACCCCCTGGTCCCAAACCAGGTGCGCTACCAGGCTGCGCTACTCCCCGAAAAAATTTGTTATATTCATAAATAACCTAAAAACAATCTTTTATGTTTGTTTTCTAAAATAATATTTATTATAATTAAAAATAGGGGTGCTTAAATGCTGAGATTTATACCCTTTTAACCTGATCTGGATAATGCCAGCGGAGGAAACATGAAAACAATACTAATTTTTTTAACTACCTTATTTATCTCTTTCACAATCTATGCAGAGAAACTAACTATATATACTTACGACTCTTTTGTTTCAGAGTGGGGTCCAGGACCCATAATTGAAAAAATATTTGAAGAAAAACATAATGCAGATGTAGAATTTGTTGCTGTAGACAGTGCCGCAACATTATTGAATAAAGTTATTTTAGAAGGTGATAGTTCTAAGGCAGATATAGTTTTAGGTCTTGATATGAATTTATTTGATTTAGCTGAACAATCTGGGCTTTTTACAACTCATAATATCAATGACATAAACAACTTAATTAATTTACCATTAAATTGGGAAAGTAATAAATTTGTTCCATATAATTATGGATACTTTTCTTTTGTGTATAATGAAGCAAATTTAGAAACACCTCCTAAATCAATGGACGAGTTGATTAATTCTACTAATGCCAGAATTGTAATTCAAGACCCGAGAACTTCTACCCCTGGATTAGGATTATTAACTTGGATGAAAGCATTATATGGAGAAAAAGCTGGAGATGAATGGAAAAAATTAAATAAGAAAATTATTTCTGTTACCAAAGGATGGACAGATGCATATTATAATTTTTTTATGGCAGGAGAAGCTGACATGGTTTTAAGTTATACTACATCTCCAGCTGCACATATTATGTTTGAAGAAAGGTATGATATTCTTGCTACAACTTTTGAAGAAGGAAATTATATAACAATTGAATTTGCAGGTATTTTGAATAATTCACAAAATAAAGATTTAGCAAATAAATTTCTTAACTTTATGTTGTCAGAAGAATTTCAATCAGTAATACCATCAACAAATATTATGTATCCAATTACAAATATAAAAGATTTACCTGAGGCATTTGATAAACTAGATGTTCCTAACTTTATTCAAATGGATCCAAAAGAAATTAATAAGAATAAAGAAAAATGGATTGATGAGTGGCTTAATGCCTCGTAAATAAATTGTATTATAAATATAATTATTCAGTATTATTTTTTTTTGGATTAATAATCCTATTGCCTTTCATAGGTATTTTTTCAAAAATTGACTTTGATTTAGACAATATTTATAATTTTTTTCAAAATTCATATACACATCGTCTAATTTATTTTTCATTATATCAAGCTTTTCTTTCAGCACTATTAAGTTGTTTTTTAGCTATTCCATTCGCATTAGCATTAAATAGACATAAGAATTTAAAAATTATTAAATTTATCATTTCTCTTTGTGGTTTTTGCTTTGTGATACCAACAATCTTAATTGTGTTTGCAGTTATTAAACTCTTTGGAAATAATGGTTTTTATAACTCATATTTTAATTTGTACGAGAATTTATCAATAGAGACAATTTTTGGAATAAAAGCAATTTTAATTGCCCATATACTTCTAAATACACCATTTGCTACCCGATTATTTTTTCAATCCTTAAATAGTATACCTTTAAAATATTATGAAATATCTAGCTCTCTAAACATTACTTTTTTTGGCAATCTTCTTAAATTAGAAATACCTTATATAAGACAAAATTTTTTTACTGTGTTCTCAGTTATATTCTCTCTTTGTTTTTTAAGTTTTGCAATAGTAATGGCGTTAGGTGGTGGACCTATGTATTCTACAATTGAGGTGGCAATTTATCAATATGCACTTTTTGAACTAAATTTTAATAAAGCAATATTACTCAGTTTTTTACAAATTTTTATCTGTTTATTTTTTTTATTTATTGGTTTTTATAAATTAAAAGGTTCAAATTTTTTTGAAATAGATCAAATTAATTTTATTCATCCTCATAAAGAATACAAAGCTATAAAAATTATAGATTTTACAATAATTGTATTTTTTTCAATATTTCTTTTTTCTCCAATACTCTCTGTAATTTATCATTTTATAAATAATGGTATTTATTTATCTTTAATTAATGAAAAATTTTTAGAATCTTTTTTTAATTCTCTTATTATTTCAATTACTACAGGAATAATTGTTAGTATATCTGGATTTATAATTTCATCTATACTTGTAATAAATTATAAGAATTTGATTTTTCAGCAATCAATATTTTTAATAAGCTCTTCAATAATAATTGTTTCTCCAATTATATTTAGCCTTGGTTATTTTATTGTATTAGGTGAATTAAGATATCTGCAATTAGTTAAATATTTGGTGATAATTTTGATAAATTGTCTTTTCTTATTACCCTTTTCTATATTAATACTTTTTAATAACCTGAAAAATATTTTTTTAAATTTTGAAAATTTTCAGCAAACTTTTCGTATTAGTATAATAAATTATTTTATTATTTTACTCCCAATGATTAAGAAAAATATAATTTTTGTTTTTGCATTTTCGACAGTTATTACTTTTGGTGATTTTACAATCATATCATTTTTTAAAGATCAAAACTTTGATACCTTGCCATCTTACTTATATAAATTGATTAGTGTTTATAAATTTAACGAAGCTTCTTTTGTTGCTGGTATAATTTTAATACTAAGTATGATTATTTTTTTATTAATTGATAATTTAAATTACCAGGGTAAGTCAGCCATTAAAACGTGAAGATAAATACTTGCTACATAACCGATAAATATAACCGGAGTCCATTTTAAATGTCCAAAAAATGTATAATATCCTCTAGCTTGTCCCATAAGTGCTACACCGGCAGCTGAACCAATTGACAATAGACTACCACCAACCCCTGTTGTTAATGTAACTAGTAACCATTGATCAATCGACATTTCAGGTCTCATAGTAATTACAGCAAACATCACTGGTATATTGTCTACGATAGCTGACAGAACACCTACTATAGAGTTAGCCATTGTTGGGCCAAGACCAATATATAAGAACTCAGAAACAACAGTCAGATAACCTATAAATCCTAAACCACCTACACTTAGAATAACTCCAAAGAAGAATAACAATGTGTCCCATTCAGCTCTTGAAACTTTTCTAAAGAAATCAAATTTTTCATCTTCAACAGATGGATCATGTGTAATTTGTAAGTAAAAAGAATATAACCCAAGAAGACCAAGACCAAACATCATACCAAGCATTGGAGGTAAATGAAGAATATTATGGAAGTTTACTGCACTAAAAATAGTAAACAAACCTAAAAAGATTATCACTCGTCCGCCTCTTTTCATATATTCTCTATCAGAACTAATTTGTGGTTTTTCATTTGGAATAAAGAAATACATAACTGCTGCGGGAATTATGTAATTAACCACAGAAGGAAAAAATATTTTAAAAAATGTAAAAAATTCGACAATACCAGCCTGCCATACCATTAAGGTAGTTATATCTCCAAATGGACTAAAAGCACCACCTGCATTTGCTGCAACAACTATATTAATACAACCAATAGATATAAATTTTGTATTACCTTTACCACAGGCCATTACTACGGAGCACATGACTAGTGCAGTTGTTAAGTTATCAGCTATAGGAGATAAGAAAAAAGTAATTATACCTGTGAATATAAATAATTGTCTAAAGCTAAATCCCCTTGATGTTAATTGGTATCTGACTACATCAAAAACTTTTCTTTCTTCTAAAGCATTGATGTAAGTCATAGCAACGAGAAGAAATAGGAAAAGTTCTGCAAATTCTAAGATATTATGTTCTAAAGCATACTCAATTTCTTTGGCAAATTGCTTATCAGAAGAAAAATGGAAAGCTATAATACCCCATATTACAGCAGCTGAAATAATAACTGGTTTAGACTTTCTTAGATGGCTAAATTCTTCAGCCATTACAACAGCATATGCAAGAACAAATACAATAAGGCTTAAAATGCCTACATATGATGTTGTTAGATCTATTTCCATAGTTTTAAGTTAAAGCCAATTACGTCTTTTTCAATCCCAAAATCATATAGATTATTGTGTATTGCTTCGTCAATAAAAACACTTTTTTTTATTACTTTTGCTTTATCATAAAGCTTAATACTGTGTTCATGCGGTACAATTTCATCCTTTTTTCCACTAATGATAAGTAATGGCGAATTTATTTTATCAATTTTACTGAAGTTATCGAATTTATCTTTAACTAAATATTTTGTTGGAAATATTTTATATCTTTTTTTTGCAATATCATTGATAGATGTAAATGGCGCTTCTAAAACAATAGATAAAAATTCGTACTTTGTGCCCATTTCTACTGCAGCACCAGATCCGAGTGATTCTCCATAAATCACTAATTCTTTAAATTTAAATTCAGTATTATTTTTAATCCATTTTAATACTGCTTCTGCATCTTTATATAAATTTTTTTCTGTTGGATTACCTTTGTTACCTCCAAAACCTCTCCAGGAAACTAAAAGTACGCTCCAATTTTTTTCGATATACCTCTGGATTCTATAAGCTCTATCTCCAATATGAAAAGAATTACCATGAAAATAGACTATTAAAGGGAGTAAATTATTCCCTTTATGATACCATGATAACAGCTTTAAGTTATCCTCAGTTTTAATATAAACTTCTTCTGTATTATCCAAGTTATAATCTTTTGGTGCGCCTGGATGTCCTGATTTATTAAAAACAATGCGTCTTTGAAAGATATACAAGAGAAAACCTAAAAAAAAATATAGAAAAATTGCAGAAAAAATGTAATTCATTACTTATTATAATATTATGAGAATAGAAAACAAATTAATTGATCCTCTAAGTCCTTATAGCCGTGCACTGAAAAAAATAGAGGAAAGCGGTATAAGACCAACAAAACAAAGAAGAATTTTAGCTAAATTAATTTTTGAAAAAGGTGACAGGCATATTTCTGCTGAAAATCTTTTTGATGAAGTAAAAAAAGAAGATAGAAAAATTTCTATGGCTACAATTTATAACACCTTAAAACAATTTACCTCATTAGGATTAATAAGAGAAATAGTTGTTGATCAAAATAAATCACTCTATTGTAATAATAATAAATCTCATTATCATTTGTATATTGAAGATGAAGGTAAGATTCATGATATACCTACAAAAAATATTAATCTTGATATACCTTCTATTCCTGCTTGTCTCTCATTGCATAATATTGATGTTATTGTCAGAGTGAGATCTCTTAAAGAAGACCAAAAAAAGAATTAAATTGTTATGCACAACATAAAGTTGTGGTCTCCAAATAATAAAAATACAAACCTCCACAAGTTTATTAATCAACTAGATAAAAGTTTAAATATAAAAAATTATTCTGACTTGCATAATTGGAGCATAAAACATAAAAATGAATTTTGGACTAAAGTATGGGATTTCACAAATTTTGTTGGAGAAAAAAAAGGTAAAATTTTTAAATCAGCACCTGAATTTACTAATAATAAATTTTTTGATGAATGTAAGATAAATTATGCTGAAAATTGTTTAACAAGAGATGATGATGATGATGCAATAATATTTCATTCTGAAAAAAAAATTAAGAGAAATTACTCTTGGAAAAAGCTAAGAAGTGCTGTTTTTAAATTTGCAAATTATTTAAAAAATAATAACATTGAAAAAAATGATAGGATAGCTGCTATACTTCCTAATATACCCGAAACTGTAATTTCATTTTTATCTACAGCACAATTAGGTGCTATTTGGTCATCATGCTCATCAGATTTTGGTAAAAAAGCAATTATAGATAGATTTAAACAAATTGAACCAAAAGTATTATTATTTTCAGATTATTATTTATATAACAATAAAAAAGTAGATACGACAAAAATTATAAAAGATGTTGTATATAATATCCCAAGTATAGAAAAAATTATTTTAATACCATATGAATTTAATGAAACAGATTATCAATTAGATTTTGAATACGACAATTTGTGCAAGATTTTACAACAAGAAATTGCGTATAGTAAATTTGAAAAGTTTAATTTTAATCACCCACTGTATATTCTGTATTCGAGTGGAACTACTGGAGTACCAAAATGTATTGTGCACAGTTCTGGTGGAGCGCTAATACAACATAAAAAAGAACATGTGCTACATTGTGATATTAATGAAAAAGATAGAGTTTTTTATTTTACTACTTGTGGGTGGATGATGTGGAATTGGTTAGTTTCTGCTTTGGCATCAAAAGCAACAATAATTTTATATGATGGATCCCCTTTTATTCCCGATAATAAACATCTTTTTGAAATAGCAGAAGAAGAAGGCATTAATTTTTTTGGCACTGGTGCAAAATATTTAGATACTTTAAAAAATAATAAAATTAAAATTAAAGAAAGTTTTAAATTAAATAGTTTAAATACACTAGCTTCAACAGGATCTCCTTTGGTTAATGAATCATTTGAATACGTTTATGAAAATATCAAATCAAATATTCATCTTGAATCTATAAGTGGTGGTACTGATTTAGTTTCGTGTTTTGTTACCGGTAATCCGTTAATGGATGTCTATAGTGGTGAAATTCAGTGTAAAGCTCTTGGAATGGATGTTGATGTATTTGATGAAAAAGGAAATTCAATTGAAAATCAAAAAGGAGAACTAGTATGCAAATCTTCTTTTCCATCAATGCCTTTATATTTTTGGAACGATCATGATAATAAAAAATATTTTAATTCCTATTTTAGTAAATATGAAAACATTTGGTATCATGGCGATTATATTGAAAAAACTATAAATGGCGGTTATGTTATATATGGCCGATCAGATGCAACTCTAAATTCTGGAGGAGTAAGAATAGGTACTGCAGAAATTTATAGAGTAATTGAAAATATTACAGAAATTCAGGAAGCTGTTGCAGTGGAATATAAATTAAAAAATGATACACAAATTATATTATTTGTTGTCTTGAATAAAAATTTTGAATTTAATGAAAATTTAAGGTCTAAAATAATAGATGAAATAAAAATTAATCTTTCTTACAAGCATATTCCCTCACAAATATATGCTATAAGTGAAATACCAAGAACTAGAAGTGGTAAAATAGTTGAAATTTTAATTAAAAAATTAATTAATGGTGAAAGTATTGAAAACGAAGAATCATTGGCTAATCCAGAATGTTTAAAAGAATTCGAATTAGTATATAAAAACTTAAAGAATAATTATGCCAAATAGAGTTGTAGTCAGTAAACTAGGTGGTCCAGAAGTTTTAAAATATGAAAACTATGACTTACCTAAAAATGTCGAAGAAAATATGGTCAGAATTAACCAAACTTCAATAGGTATTAACTTCATAGATACGTATCATAGAACAGGAATATACCCGTTACCTGTAGAAATCCCTTTTTGTTTAGGAGTAGAAGCAGCAGGAGATGTTATAGAAATTGGAGATAATGTATCGAACTTAAAAGTTGGTGATAGAGTAGCTTACTCCTTTAGCCCTCCAATTGGTGCCTATTGTGAAGTTAGAGATTTTGATTCTCAAAGAGTTGTAAAATTACCAGAATATATTTCAAATGATGAAGCTGCTTCAATATTATTACAAGGGATGACCGTCGAATACCTTTTTGAAAGATTATATAAATTGCAAAAAGATGAAGTTTTTTTATTTCATGCTGCTGCTGGAGGTGTTGGATTAATTGCTAGTCAATGGGCAAAATCCATAGGAGCTAAAATGATAGGTACTGTTAGTACTGATGAAAAAGCATCATTAGCAAAAAAAAATGGATGTGAATTCACAATTAATTATAAAGAAGAAGATGTTCATAGTAATGTTTTAAAATTAACAAACAATGAAGGAGTAAATGTTGTTTATGATGGAGTGGGCAAAGATACGTTTGAGATATCTTTAAAATGCTTAAAATTTAGAGGGCTCATGGTTTCTTTCGGACAATCTTCGGGAATGGTAAATGATGTCAATCTTCATAGTACATTTAATCCTAAAAGTTTATATTATACTAGACCAACATTAATGCATTATATTCGTAATTCAGAAGAGCTAACAGAATGTAGTAACAAATTGTTTTCAAAAATTAAAAATAAAGAAATTAAGCCTAATATATTCAAAAAATATAAATTATCCGAAGCTAGTGAGGCTCATAAGTTATTACAATCAAGGAATTCTGTAGGGTCAATAATTCTATGCCCCTAGATAAGTGGCATCCCCTAGGAGAGTCGAACTCCTCTTTTCAGGATGAAAACCTGATGTCCTAACCGATAGACGAAGGGGACACGTGTTTGGTATATAGTAGATATTTTGATTTTTTTCAAATTATTTAATTGATTACTTTCACATCATGGATCAGTATTTGGGGCATCTGATTACTTGAGAAGTTATCTTTTTTAATAGAACACAAAATATAAAATTTAAATTTATTAAACTTCAGAAGATAATCACCAATAAGGGTATTCATACTGTTGAATGATATACCTTTTAAATTTTCACCTACATCATTTTTAAAAAAAATTAAAATATGTTTATTTTTTATATTTTTAACCTGATCAATTACTATATCTTTGATTAAAAATTGAGGTTCTTCATTACCTTTGCCGTGAGGTTCTAATAACTCTAAATTATCTAAAAAATCTTTGTTTATTTGATTTACAGAAATTTCACTGTCATAAAATATTTTTTTTTCAAAAAAACTATCATGATATGAATCAAATTTTTTAACTAAAAATTCATCTATTTTATCTAATTTTTTTTTATTTATTTTTAAACCTACTGCCATTTTATGACCACCCCCATCTTCTATTAAATCATTAGCCTTAAGTTCGAGAACGATACTACCAATATCAATTTGATCTATAGATCTGCCTGAGCCAGATCCAATATTATTAATAAAAGAAAATACAAATGTTGGCTTGTTATAAAGAGCTACTATTTTACTGGCAACTATACCTAAAACACCTTGGTGCCAATTTTCTTTATAAACAATAATAAATTTTTTATTTTCTTGATCTTTTATTTGCTCAATTGCTTCATTGAATATATTTTTTTCAATTAATTTTCTTTTTTCATTAATTAAAAATAGTTTTCTAGAAATAGTTTCTATTTCAGAATCATCATTTGATATCAGGAGTTTTGAGGATAAAGAAGAGTCATCAATTCTACTAGCAGCATTAATTTGTGGTCCTAAAACAAAACCAATATCTTTAGCTAAAGGCTCATGATTTATATTAGAGTTATCTAATATTTTTTTTATTGATTTATTTTTTCTACTTCTAATGAGCTCCAAACCTTTACTAACAATTGATCTGTTGTAATTATTAATATTAACGATATCGCAAATTGTCCCAACAGCAACTAAGTCTAAATATGACATCAAATTCGGTTCTTTTATATTTGGAAATAATTTTAATTCTCTAATTTGCTTTCTCAAACCCATTAAAAAAAGAAAAGTTACTGCTACTGCAGCAAAATCTTTATAATCATTGTTTTCATCAAATCTATTTGGATTAATTACCGAGTGAACTTTTGGAAGTTTAAATTCACTTAAATGATGATCTATAACTATAACTTCAATACCATTGTAATTAGGCAAATCTATCGAGTTAAATGCTGATGTACCACAATCAAGTGTAAACAAGAGTGTAATATTTTCATTAAGCATTTCATTCATAAGCCTAATATTTGGACCATAGCCCTCCGATAATCTATTAGGTATTTTACAAAAAAGATTATTGGTAAAATTATTTAAAAATTTATATAAAATTGAAGCAGAAGTAGATCCATCAACATCATAATCAGCGATTATTCCAATCTTTTCATTATTTTTTAAAGCCTCAATACATCTTTCAATTCCTTTTTTCATATCTTTGAGTTTAAAAGGATCCGGAAGATTATTTAAAAGATTAGGATTTATATAACTATCGAAATTTTCTTCCGAGACACCTCTAGAAATTAGAAGTTTTGAAAAAATTTCAGAAATTGATTTTTTTTGTGAAAGAGCTTGAATGTGCTTAAAGTCTATTTGCTTTTCTTCCCAAAATTTATCTGTTAGTGATTTTTCTATACTCACATTGATTAATTATCATGAATGGCCAGAACAGTAATTTTTTCTTTTACAAATTCTAAACCTTCAATTTTATTAATTACATTACTTAACTTTTCTTTCTGAATTTTATGAGTAGTTATTATAATGGGAATTGGTTTATCTAGTTCAGTACTATCAGGAAGTTGAAGTATTTTTTTAACAGATATGTCAAAATCACTAAAGTAATTGGTAATTGACGAAAGAACTCCAGGTTTGTCTACTGTCATTATTCTTAGGTAATAGCTATTAATTATATTTTCTGAAGAATATTTTTCAAAGTTTTGTAACTTATCAATTTTAAAACCCAAATTATCAAATTTTTCATTTTGAGATATATCATATAAATCAGACAAGACAGAGCTAGCAGTTGGCTTTCCTCCTGCTCCTTCACCCTCTAAAAATAAATTTTCCAGATGTATAGTTTCAATATTAATTGCATTAAGAGCATTATCAACACTTGCTAAAGGATTATCCATTGAAACTAATTTTGGTGAAGTAAAGTTTGAAATTTTTCCTTCAATTATGCAAGCTTCAGATATTAATTTTATTTTATATCCTAATTTTTCAGCAAAATTAATATCTTCAATTTTAATATTTGAAATTCCTTCAATATAATTATTTTTAAAGTTTAAATTTGATTTAAAACAAAGAGTTGATAATATTGTTAACTTGTGAGCTGCATCATATCCGCCAATATCTAATTTTGATTCTTGATCAGAAGTGAATCCTTTATCTTTAGCAATTTTAAGAACTGCATCAAAGGACAAATTATCTTGTTGCATTTTTGTTAAAATGTAATTTGTAGTTCCATTTAAAATTCCAGAGATTTTATTAATTCTATCTAAACTAATAGAATTTTTTATTGTTTTTATTATTGGTATGCCACCTGCAACAGCAGCTTCATATGATAAAGCTAGTGAGTGTGTATTAGCTAATTCAAATAATTCTTTTCCATGATTAGCTATTAAAGCTTTATTCCCTGTTACAACATGTTTTTTATTTTTTAATGCTGTTTCAATTATTTCATAGCTAATTCCTTTTTCTGCACCAATTAATTCAACAATTACGTTGCAATTATCATCTTTAGACATTTCTCTTGGGTCATCATACCAAGTATAATTTGATATATTAAAATTTCTTTTTTTATTTTTTGTTCTTGCAGATATTCCAACGATATTTAATTCGACACCTGTCTTATCAAAGAAATAATTTTTATTTTCTTCTATTGTCTCAACTAGTGCTGACCCAACATTTCCCAATCCCGCTATACCAATATTAAGTTTACTCATAACTAAATTTAACTTTTATAATCATTAATACATTTATCTATATCTTTTTTATCAGTATTAGAAATACTACAATAATCTAATAATTCTTCATCAGTTAATTTTGTGTCTTTAAAATCAGGAACATTATCAATATCAGGATATCCGCATGAAAAGATAAAAATAAATAGAAGGAAAACTGTAAAATATTTAATCATACTAAAGATTCTGTTTCTTCAATATTTTCTGCTATATTAAAACATTGTACTGCTTGGCCGGCAGCACCTTTGATTAAGTTATCAATTGCACTAACTAAAATAATTTTATCCTCACTATAATGATTAAAAATTTTAATTTTACAATAATTAGAATTTTGAACAGAAAAAAAATCAAGAGTTTCATCATTATCAATATATTTTAAAAAAGGATTTAATTTTTGTAACTCATGAAATAAATTTATAATATCAGTTTTTTTTATACCAACATTTAGATCACAATAAATTGTAGAAAACATACCTCTGAAATTAGGAAGTACATGAGGATTAAATGAAAACTTTACTTCATTTTGTAAATTATTCTTATTTAGTTCTTGTTGGATTTCAGCGATATGTCTATGATTATTTGTGTTATAATTATAAAAATTATAATCATTTTTTGATTTCATTTTATTGAAATCAAATTTTTTTCCTGCTCCACTATAACCTGATTTTGAATCTATAATTATATTCTTTGTATCAACTAATTTATTATTTATTAAAGGTATTAAAGGTAACAAAATAGATGTTGGATAGCAGCCAGGTACTGCTATATTTTTTGAACCTATTATCTTTTCTCTATTTATTTCAGCAAGGCCATAAATAAAATTTTTTAAATGCTCTTTGCACTCATGTTCATTGCCATAATTTTTTTTATAAATATCAAAATTATCTAATCTAAAATCAGCTGATAAATCTATAATATTAATTTTATTAAAATATTTTTTTACATATTTATTTGATACTGCATGTGGTAAAGATAAGAATACATAATCACTATCTTCGGCATTAAAACTATCATTCGGTTTTAAAAGAGGAAGTTGATTATATTCTTTTGTATTATCAATATTATTTAGATAACTATCATGAATAGTTTCTGATCCTAAAAAATTTATATCTATGTGAGTATGATTTGAAAGAATTTTTACTAACTCCATTCCAACATAGCCAGTTGAGCCTAGAACGGCTACTCTAATCTTATTTTTCATGAAAATTTATCTCTTAGAGAATTGATAACTTCGTCTTGCTTTTGCCAAACCGGCTTTTTTTCGTTCAACAACTCTTGGGTCTCTAGTAAGGAAACCAACTTTTTTGAGAGGTGGTCTATTTGACTGATCATATAAGCTTAATGCTTTGCTAATACCATGCCTAATAGCACCAGCTTGACCAGAAAGACCTCCGCCTTTTACTGAAGCCATAATCTCATAAGAATTGTCAGCTTTAACGACGTCTAAGGGCTGGTTAACTATCATTTGTAATACTGGTCTTGAAAAGTATTTATCTAAAGGTTTACCATTAATTTTAATTTCACCACTACCTCTTTTTAACCAGACTCTTGCAATAGAATTTTTTCGTTTTCCAGTTGCGTAAGCTCTTTCTTTACTATCCAAAATATTTTCAGTTTGATTTTCTTGATTTTCCATAGTTAAATTTTGTTTTTAGTATTCATTGATGCTAAATCAATGATTTGAGGGTTTTGAGCTTCATGCTTATGATTTTCATCTCTATATATCTTGCAATTAGATAATTGCTGTCTTCCTAATGGTCCTCTTGGAATCATTCTTTTTATTGCAAGTTTGATCATTTCATTAGATTTATTTTTTTCCTTCATTTTATTAGGAGTTGTCTCTTTTATTCCCCCAGGATATCCAGTATGTCTGTAATATATTTTATTATCAGCTTTCTTGCCTTTTAGATGAATTTTATCAGAATTGATTATAATCAAATTATCTCCACAGTCTTGGTTAGGTGTATATTCAGGTTTATTTTTACCTCTAAGGATATTTGCGGAAATAACAGCAAGTCTTCCTAAAACTGCATCTTTAGCATCAATTAAGACCCACTTTTTCTTAATGTCATTTTTTTTTAAAGTGAATGTTTTCATCGCGTGCCCAAATACATATATTGAAAAATTAAGTCAATATTTTAATAAAAAAAACCCTCTACAAAGAGGGTTTTTCATAATATTTATAAGTAAAATTATGCAGTTGCTGAGTCTTTAGCAGCAGCGTTCCAGATAATTAAACCAAATAAGATTTTGTTAATAAAATCAGCAAGGTTATAGATCCAGTTTAGAGTATCAGCATCAACTGAGCCCATCATTAAACCGAACACATATCCAAGAGGATAAATTGCCCATCCAACTAATACAATTAATCTCATTGCATTAAATGCTGAAGTTACTGACTCTTTAGTTGTAGCAGCTTGACTTGCTTCACCTCGGAAAATTTCCCAAATGATTACAGCCCAACCGATCATACCAATGATGAAACCAAGTAATACCGAAATATGACCTGCTTCTCCAAGATACCCACCAACAATCATAACAAGTGTACCAATGAGCAATCTGTAGAAAGCACCACTAGATACAGCTGCGCCGGCAGCAACTAGAATTAAAAAGAATTCAACCATTTGAAGTGGTACAGTTAGTATCCAGTCAATATATCTATATACTGTTGGTGACTCACCTGTAGCAACCCAAAAGTCTCTCATATACATGTAATGTACAGCGGCTATAAAAGTAATTAGCCCTGCAACAACCATTGAAGTTCTCCATTTAGAAGAAACTCTCATACCTTCATAGAAAAAGAAGATTGTAGATGCCCACATTCCGATTGAAACAATCCAGAAAGTAATACCTACGAAATCACCTTCGCCTAGGAAAGTGTCGGCAGCAAATGCTGGAACAGCAATAAATGCTATAGTAGCAGCAATGATACCTAGTAGACTAGTCTTATTTAACATAAAAACTCCTTATAGTTTGTTTCCTTACTAATAAGATGAGGTTCATATATTTTAATTGACGGACAAATAAAACATTAAAAATAACTTTTTTTTTCTTATTTTTTGTATAAATAAATTATTTAAGTTACTGATATATATATATATTTTTTTATTAATTTATTTTATATCATTATTTTTCAACAATATTCTCATTTTATTAAGAATCTGTCTAATTTTTTTATCATTATCTAAATACCTATTATCTTCATTAATTTTAGCTTCTTGTAATCCAGATTTATTATTTGAAGACAGTATTCTATCTGCCAACCTTACAGAATAATTTTGAATATCACCATCATACAGTATACTTTTTAGTTTTTGGAGTTTTTTAATATTCTCTTTATTAAAATATCTTGTACCGCCCTTGCTTTTAGTAGAAATTCCATCAATTCTATATTTATTAGTCTTAGGATCTAAAGAATCCCAATATCTAATCTTATGCTCTTCAATGTTAAGTAATTTAGATACCTCTGAAATATTTAGATATTTTTTATCAATCATTAAGATTGTTATTAATGTATTTTAATAAACTTTTGCTAGCTTTAAAAGTAATGACGTTTCTACTTGAAATATTATATTGTTCTTTAGTCCTTGGATTTCTTCCAATTCTGCTCTTCTTACTATTCAATTTAAAGGTACCAAAATTATGAATCTTTACTTTTCTATCTGATTGGAGACCATCAATTATTATTTCTATAATATCGTTTACAACATCTAAACATAATTTCCTATTAAAACCAAACTCAATTTTCATAGCTTCAGCGATTTCATCTCTTGATATATTTTGTTTTTCAATCATATATTTTGGATAGATTTGATAATTTTTTTATTCAGGTCGTTAATAATAAAATTATGACATTGTTTCAATGCGTAACTAAATGCGAGAGGATTAGCATTACCATGGCTTTTTACGGAAATACCATTTAAACCAATTAATGTTGCTCCATTATAAATATCAGGGTTTACTTGTTTTTTTAATTTACTTAAATCCTTTTCGATTAATTTATAAGCAATTTTATTAATTAAAGACTTGTTAAAAATATCTTTTAAGTTTGTCGTAATAAAATTTGATATACCTTCTGCAGATTTAAGCATAATATTTCCTGTATAACCATCAGAGATAATTATGTCGCAATTTCCAGATGTAATCTTATTTGGCTCTATAAAACCTATAAAATAATCCTTCAAAAAACTAGAAAGTATTAAATCTGCTGCTTCTTGAAGAAATTCTAATCCTTTATTATTTTCAGTTCCAATATTTAAAATTCCTATTCTTGGTTTAGTTTTATTATTAATTATTGAATAATAACAAAATCCCATTAAAGCAAATTGAAATAAGTTAGAGCCACTGACTAAAACATTTGCTCCCAAATCTAGCATTAAAGAATAATTTTTTTTATTTGGAATTAAAGAACAAATTGCAGGTCTGTCTATTCCATCAATCATCCCCATATGTAGTCTTGATAAAACCATAATTGCTGCTGTGCTTCCAGAAGATACAAAACCAGAATTTTCATTATTTTTTGCAAACTGTAAACCTTTGTAAATACTGCTATTCTTTTTTGATCTTAATATAGTATTTACATTATCTTCATCTGAGATAATATCTTTGGTATCTATTATTTCGTAGTTAAAAATATCCAATTTATTTTTTATTATATTTTGATCAATTAAATGTTTATTACCGAAGAATATAATTCTTGTATTTTTCTCTTTTTGAAGAAAAATTTCAGTACCTTTTAAAACCTTGTACGGGCTATTCTCACCACCCATAGCATCAATGGCAATTATAACTTGCCTATTAGACATTTTTTTAGTTATTTTCTTTTGTTTTCTTTTTAAGAATTTGTCGACCTTTATACATACCTGTCGATAAATCAATTTTATGAGATAATCTAGGTTCTCCAGAATCTTTGTCTAAAATAATATTAATCTTATTTAAAGCATCATGTGATCTTCTCATATTTCTTTTAGAAACACTTGTTTTTCTTTTAGGGACTGCCATTTTTTTCCAAATATTAGTTTTTAAAATTAATTCAAGATAAATCTGCAAAAATTTACAAACAATTTAAATTGTTAGTTTCTAGAGTTTAAAAAATCCAAGAATTTATCATTAAATTTTCTTGAAACATTAATATAATCATCATTTTTAATTAAATCGGTTACTTTAAGATATTCTAAGAAAGATTTATTTTTATATAGATTGTTATTATCTGGAAATTTAGAAACCCTAAAATAAAATTTTTTTACATAAGATTTAACGTATTTACCTATAGACATATCCCCAATCCCCTTCTCTCTTAGGGATTCATCTAGATCAGAAATAAATAAAGATATTAATTCATCATTAATCTTAAGATAATAACTTCTATTTTCTTCTAACAAATTTTTACGAATAAACATTATTAAAAAAATAGAAACAATTTCAAAGGATGTTTTGAAATCTTTAACTTTAAAAAAATTATTAGAATTTAAAAATATGTTACTCTCAGATAAAATCCTTTTATACTGTTCATTAGCAATTATTTGCTCTTTATTTTCTTTTTTTTTAAAGTAATGTAATATCATTTAATGAATAATTTAGTAATTTGTATATTTATTTTTTTTATTTTAGCAAATTGTTCTAATCAAACTAAATATTCTGGAAAAATTTTAAATCAAGAAGAATTGCAAGATATAAATTTTGAAACTAAAGAGAAATTAATTAGTAAACTTGGATTTCCGAGCTATGTTGACCCAATAGAAAATAAATTTTTTTATTTTTCTGAAAAAAGTGAGAAAAAATCAATTTTTAAAAGAGAAATAAATTTTAGCTATGTTTTTGTTTTTAAAATAGATAAAAATGATCAAATAATTGAATCTCAAGTCTTTAATACAAAAGAAATTGAAAATATAAAATTTTCTAAAGATAAAACTTCAAATCAAATAGTAAGAAGAGGATTGCTAGAAAAAATATTTGGAGGAGTTGGTACTCAACAAGAATTACCAACTACTCCTTAATTTTTATAATGATATTGCTGCTAAAAGCAATAATGCTACAATATTTGTAATTTTAATCATAGGGTTGACAGCGGGACCAGCTGTATCTTTATATGGATCTCCAACGGTATCACCTGTTACAGCAGCTTTATGTGCCTCACTACCCTTACCTCCATGATTACCATCTTCAATATATTTTTTTGCATTATCCCAAGCTCCACCACCAGCGGTCATGCTTATTGCCACAAATAAGCCTGTAATAATAACACCAAGTAATAGTGCTCCCAAACAAGATAAGGCAGCAGATTGTCCAGCGATAAATAATATAACGAAATAAACAACGATTGGAGATAATACAGGTAGCATTGAAGGTATTATCATCTCCTTAATTGCGGATTTCGTGAGTATGTCTACGCAAGTTCCATATTCAGGTTTACCCTTGCCTTCCATAATTCCTGGAATTTCTTTAAACTGTCTTCTGACTTCTAATACAACTGAACCAGCAGCTCTACCAACTGCTGTCATGCTTAAAGCTCCGAATAAAAAAGGTAGCAGTCCTCCTAATAATAAACCCACAACAACATAGGGGTTAGATAAATCAAAAGAAACCTCTATTCCATATAAAGAGCTGCTTGAATCTTTAGAAAAATGATCAAGATCTTCCGTATATGCTGCAAATAAAACAAGCGCGCCTAATCCTGCAGATCCAATTGCATAACCTTTTGTTACAGCTTTAGTTGTATTACCAACTGCATCAAGTGCATCAGTCGTCTTTCTAACATTTTCATCTAAATTTGACATCTCTGCAATACCACCCGCATTATCTGTTACTGGCCCATAAGCATCTAATGCAACAACCATCCCAGCTAGAGCTAACATAGTTGTAACAGCTATCGCAATACCAAATAGACCAGCAAGTGAATAAGTTGATATAATTCCTGCAACAATAATTAACGCTGGAAGAGCTGTTGCTTCCAAACTAATTGCAAGACCCTGTATTACATTGGTACCATGACCAGTAGTTGATGATTGAGCAATACTTTGAACAGGTCGATAATTTGTGCCTGTGTAATATTCAGTTACCCATATTATTAAACCTGTAATTATTAATCCTAGTAAACCACAAATAAAAAGTGACATTCCTGTAAATTGTGTAGATGTTCCTTCAACTACTAAGACATTATTTAAACCAACTATATGATCAGTAACAAAATATAATAATACAGCAGATAAAATGGCTGATACTGCAAACCCTCTATAAAGAGCTGCCATAATATTATTATTTTTACCAAGTCTAACAAAATAAGTTCCGATTATACTTGTTAGAGCACACACTCCTGCAATGGCTAATGGAAAAATCATCATGGTATAAGAATTTTCTATAAAAAATATTGAAGCTAAAACCATGGTTGCTACAACTGTAACAACATATGTTTCAAAAAGATCTGCGGCCATTCCTGCACAATCACCAACGTTATCTCCAACATTATCTGCAATAACAGCAGGATTTCTTGGATCATCTTCTGGAATTCCAGCCTCTACTTTACCAACTAAATCTGCTCCAACATCAGCTCCTTTAGTAAAAATACCTCCACCTAATCGAGCAAAAATAGAAATCAAAGATGCTCCAAAACCTAAAGATACTAAAGGAGCTACAATCTCTCTACCAGGAAATGAACCAGAGTTGTGCAAAACAAAATAAAAAATTGCTATAGAAAGAAGTGCAAATCCTGCAACTAGCATTCCAGTAACAGCACCTGCTTTAAATGATACTGATAAACCTTCAGCTAAGCTATTACTTGCAGCATGTGTTGTACGAACATTTGATCTAACCGATATATTCATTCCAACGTAACCTGCAGCGCCAGAAAAAAATGCTCCAATCAAAAAGCCAATTCCAGATGCCAAATCAAAAACTATCCATATTAGAGCAAAAATAACAACCCCTACAAATGCTATTGTCATGTACTGTCTGTTTAAATAAGCTCTAGCACCTTCTTGAATTGCGCCAGCAATTTCTTGCATTTTATCATTTCCAGAACCAAGTGATAAAATTTGCCTAGATGTTACTAGACCATATAGTACGGCTGCTAGACCGCATAAAACAATTAATACTTGCAGTGTTGTCATTGAAAACTCCTTAAATTTTGGCTGATATGTCAGAAACTATGGAAAAAATCAAGTTTTTAGAAGAAATGATCAAATTTATTGATATTCTCCATGTCTAAATGTGAATCGAAATGAATTCCTTTTTCACTTATTATTTTTCCTATCAAAGTAATATTAAAATTATTTTTATTAGCAATATTTAATATTTTATTTCTATTTTTTTGATTAGATATAATTATCAATCCATAATCATCACCAGCGTTCAAAAGATCTTCTAATCTAAAGTTATTTTTATTGTTGAGAATTTTTTTTGTTTTAACACTTAATGGAATTTTATTTACATTAATTAATGCGCCATATTTATCATTTAACATATCAGTTAAATCCCCAATTAGACCATCAGAAATATCTTTCATTGAATTAACATGATTTGCAATAAGCGGTCCAAGTTTACAAGGTATAGGATATAAATATTTTTTTATAAAATATTGCTTCAAATTTATATTTGATGAAATTTTTTTTTTTAAAATTTCTAAACCAATCTTTGATTCACCAATATTTCCAGTTATTAAAATATCATCGTGTAAATTAAATTTATTTTGAAATATTTCAAATTTATTTTTTATCAATCCAATAAAAGTTGAAGAAACAATAAGTTTATTTGATTTTGATAAATCACCACCTAAAAGATAAAATCCATATTTAAGTTGTATTTTCTTTAATTCATTTGAAAATGAATTTAACCAATTTTCATTAATATAATTTGGTAAATGTAAATTTAAAAGATAAGAATGAGGTAAAGCTCCCATTGCAAAAATGTCTGATAAATTTACTGTTGTAATTTTTTGAGCTATTGATTTGGGGTCGTCATCAGAGAAAAAATCTATATCCTCAGAGATATTATCAGTCGTAACGGTAAGTTTATAATTTTTATTTTTTAATTCTAAATAAGCTCCATCATTTTCAAAATTAAATGTTCCTTTTTTTTTAAAATTTAATTTTTTAAAATATTTATTAATTATTAATTTTTCAGATAAATTATTTTTTATTAATTTCATTTTTATCTATATATTTTTGAATTATAGCATTAATTAATTTAGTTTCTTTTCCAGAAACAAGACTTTTACTTATATTCAAATAATCATTAAGGACAATTTTAAATTTATTTTTATCAGTAATTTTTAATTCAGTAATAATAGCAAACATTATTGATTTTAATATATTATCCCATTTTTCAAATTTTCGATTAATATTAATAAAGTCATTCAAATCATTAATTATATTTTTTTTATCAATATTATTTTTAAAACTAGAAAAAAGTTTATTTAAAAAATTTTTATTAAACTTAAGCTTAAATTCTTTTTCTTCATCAATTATAGCAATATTAGTATCATAAAAATGCTTTTGAAAATCTTCAATACTTTCTGAAGAGTCTGCATTTAAAAATTCATTCTGAAAAATATATTGAACAAATGCAAGTCTTGTTTGTGACTTGGTATAATTTTGCATTTTTAATTTAACAATTGTATACAGGCTAAAGCAGCTTCTCGACCTTTATTTTTTTGATTAATGTCACTTCTGATTTTTGCTTGTTCTAAATCGTAACAAGTTAAGATACCAAATCCAATTGGTACATTAAACTCAACAGATAGATCCATAATTTTTCTAGAAGTTTCATTAGCAATAAGTTCAAAATGATATGTATCACCTTTAATAATACACCCTAAAGAGATAAATCCTTTAAAATTATCAATATTTTTTTTAATTAAATGGGGAATTTCAAAACAACCCGGAGCATTAATAATTTCATATTCATAACCATTTTCTTTAAGGGTATTGATTGCGCCCAGTTCAAGATTTTTCGATATTTCTTTGTAATAATTTGCTGATACAATTAGAATTTTATTATTCATATTTTTTTCTGATCGACTATTTCAATATTAAATCCATCCAAGGCAATAATTCTTTTCTTACTGTTTGTTAATAATATAATTTTATTAATTTGAAGTATTGATAAAATCTGAGCGCCTACGCCATATTCTCTTAGTTCTAATTTATTTTTTGATCTTTTTCTTTTATTAAAAGTTTTGAGTATATTTGGTGACATATCACTATTTATTAAAACTATAGCTCCTGATCCATTCTTCTCTATAAGCTGAAAAGCAGACTTAATTTCACTACCAAAAATATTTTTTTCTTCAAATATATCCTTTGTGACATTCAATCTGTGCATCCTAACAAGCACAGGTTCATTTACATCACTTAGATTTTTTACTAGAGCGTAATGCTTTTCACCTGAAATGGTATTTTGAAAAACTTTTAAAATAAATTGCGATCCCATCTCACTTTCAAATGGCCTTTCGGAGATCTGTTCAACAATTTTAGTTTTTTTAAGTCTAAATTTAATCAAGTCACTAACAGTCCCTACTTTTAAATTATGTATTTTTGCAAACTTAATAATTTCTGGTAACCTCGCCATAGAGCCATCTTCGCTCATTATTTCACAAATAACACCAGAAGGATTTAGATCTGCAAGTTTTGAAATATCAACTGCCGCTTCTGTATGACCAGCACGTACTAATACTCCGCCATCCCAAGCCATAAGAGGGAAAACGTGTCCTGGATAAACAAGATCGTTTTTGTTTCTATTATTGTTTACAGCTACTGATATAGTGTGGGCTCTATCAGCTGCAGATATTCCAGTGGTCACTCCTTCTTTTGCCTCAATAGAAACAGTAAATGCAGTTAAATCATTTTTTATATTACTTGGATTCATTAAGGGAAGTTCCAATTCTTCTATTCTATTCTTAGTTAAAGCTAAACAAATTAATCCTCTTCCATTTTTTGCCATAAAATTAATAGCTTGTGGGTTAGCATATTGAGCAGGAATGATTAGATCACCTTCATTTTCTCTATCAGGATCATCGATAAGAATATACATTTTACCATTTCTTGCATCTTCAATAATATCTTCAATAGAAGATAGATACTCTTCAATGTTATCTTTATTCATTGTTAAGAATAAAACGCGCAAGATAATCAAATTCAATATTTACTTGATCACTTTTTTTTAAAAATTTTAAATTAGTATGATGAAATGTATGATCAATGACAGAAATCATAAAAGTATTATTTTCTACTTTTGCTACTGTTAAAGAAATACCATTTATTGAAATAGATCCTTTTTCAACAATAAATCTATTGTTTTTATTAAATTTTTTTTCAAAATGATATTCCCAACTATTTTCAAGTTCTAAAATATCACTTACATTAGTTGTAGTATCAACATGACCATAAACAAAGTGGCCACTGATTTCGTCACCTATCTGAAGAGATTTTTCCAAATTAATATTTTCATTTTTTAAAATAGAGTTAGCAAGATTTGTTCTTTTCAAAGTTTCTTCTCCTATGTTCACATCAAAGCTAAATGAATTGTTGTTTGATGGGGTTATATTTTTTGCTGTAAGACACACTCCATTACAAGAAATTGAAGAACCTTCCTTACAATTACTCAAATCAAGTTTCGTAGATATTTGGTAAAGTCCCACATCTTTATTTTTTATTGTTCCTAAATCTTGAATAATACCTGTAAACATTAATTCACCTGATAGTTTGTATATATGTCGTCTTTGAATTTTTTTCTTTCATTTAAAGATAAATTTAATTGACTAAGTTTTTTTCCAACAATTGCTGGCTTACCATGTTTTCCTATAATAATTTTGGATTTAAATAAATGAATTTCATCTACTAAATTTTTATTTAACAATTCTGTAAAAAAAATACCCCCTGCTTCAACTAATAAATCTGATATTTTTAATGAGTATATTTTACTAAAAATATTTTTTAAATTTAGTTTTTTATTTTTATTTAATTTACAAAAAATAATTTCACATCCTAATTTAATTAAATTTTCAGATTTTTTATTTTTTTTAGAAGTAAAGATAATAATTCTTTTTTTAGATATATCTTTTAATATTTTTGATTTCATTGGAATTTTTAGATTATTATCAATTATGATAACTGGAATATGTTGCTCTAAAGTTTTTTTTAATCTTATAGTTAATCTTGGATCATCTTTTAATACGGTTTTTGAAGTAGTTAAAATAGCTTGACTCATTGATCTTAACTTATGAGCATATTCTCTACTTGATTTATTAGATATCCATTTACTTTTATAATCATGCCATGCAATTTTTTCATCTGTAGAAGTTGCAATTTTGACTTTTGTAAATGGTTTTTTCTTTAAAACACTTTTAAAAAAAAATTTATTTAAATTATATGTTCTATTCTTTTCTAAACCTACATTTACAATTACATTATTTTTTTTTAACTTTTTAATACTTTTATAATTAGTTCTAACATCTGGATCAGCCGCAGATATAAATATTTCTTTAATTCCTGATCTTAATATTTGATCTGTGCATGATCCATCTTTTGAACTATGAAAACATGGTTCTAAAGTAACATACATTGAAGCTCCTTTAGCTTTATGACCAGCTTTAGCTAGAGCTATTTCTTCGGCATGAGGCCTTCCAGATTGATTCGTTACAGCTTTAGAAATTATTTTTGAATTTTTTGCAATCACACAGCCCACTGTGGGATTAGGGAAAGTTTTTCCAAATTTTTTTTTAGCAATATCATGTGCTAAATTAATCATCTTTATATTTTGTTGAGACACTAAAAATTATTTATCTTCTAAATTACCTAAGAAATCTTCAAAATCTTTTGCTTCTCTAAAATTTTTGTAAACAGATGCAAATCTGACGTATGCTACCTGATCTAAATGCATTAAAGCTTCCATAATGTACTGACCAATAATATTAGATTTTATATCAGTTTCACCTGAGTTTTCTAATTTTCTTACAATAGCATTTACAATTTTTTCAATTTTTTCATTATCAACATTTCTTTTTCTTAAAGCCAAAGAAAGGGATCTATACATTTTATCTCTATCAAAATTTTCTTTTTGACCGTTACTTTTCATTACGACCAAATCTCTTAGCTGAATTCTCTCAAAAGTTGTAAATCTAGAGCCGCAAGCATCACAAACTCTTCTTCTTCTTATAGCTGTATTATCTTCTGTAGGTCTTGAATCTTTTACTTGTGTATCTTCATTACTACAGAAGGGGCATCTCATTTAAAATGCCTCACTATAAATTGGATATTTTTTGCAAAGATCAATTATATCTTTTCTTGTTTTATTAAAAACTTCAGTTCTTTCATTTTCTTCAAGTAAAAGACTATCCAAAATATCAGCAATCATATTTCCAACTTTTTCAAAATCTTTCTGATTAAAACCTCTGGTCGTAGCAGCAGCAGTTCCAAATCTAAGTCCACTGGTTATTTTTGGCGGGTTAGGGTCATATGGAATTGCATTTTTATTACATGCCAATCCAACTTCTTCTAAAATTTTTTCAGCTTTATCACCAGTTAAACCTTTTGGTGTTAAGTCTAACCAAACTATATGTGAATCTGTACCCCCAGTAACAATTCTAAATCCTCTGTCAACTAAAGTTTGTGCCATAACTTTAGCACTAGCAATTACATTTTTAATATATTCTTCGAATTCAGGTTTAAGTGCTTCACCAAAGCAAACAGCTCTAGCTGCAATTACATGCATTAGTGGACCACCTTGTAATCCAGGAAAAACAGCAGAATTAATTTTTTTATATAAATCTTCATGATTAGTTAAAATCATTGCGCTTCTTGCACCTCTTAAAGTTTTGTGAGTTGTTGAAGTTACTACATGTGCATGCTCAATCGGATTTGGATATTGTTTACCTGCAACCAAACCAGAATAGTGAGCCATATCAACTAAAAAATATGCTCCTACTTTATCAGCTATTTCTCTAAATTTTTTCCAATCTATTGTTCTAGGATAAGCGGAGGCTCCCGCTATTATCATTTTTGGTTTATGCTCTAACGCTAAAGCTTCGACTTCATCATAATCAATTAAATCTTTATCATTGCCTTCTTTTTTTACACCGTATTGAACAGCATTAAACCATTTACCAGATAGATTAGGTTTTGCTCCATGAGTTAAATGACCACCTGATGCAAGAGACATACCTAAAATAGTATCATGCGGTTGAAGCAACGCTAGAAAGACTGCTTGGTTTGCTTGTGCTCCGCTATGTGGTTGTAGATTTGCAAATTTACAATTAAAAAGTTTTTTAACTCTTTCTAAGGCAATCTCTTCAGCTTGATCAACAAATTCACATCCGCCATAATATCGTTTACCAGGATAACCTTCTGCATATTTATTTGTCATGACAGAGCCTTGAGCATTTAAAATCGATCTTGAAGCAATATTTTCAGATGCTATCAACTCTATTTGGTTTTGCTGTCTTTCTAGTTCGCGGCTTAATGTTCCATAAACCTCTGGGTCTGCTTCTTTAATTCCTTTAGTAAACAAATCTGAAATCATAGTTTTTTAATCCTTCTTTTATGTCGTCCTGACTCAAACTTTGTAGAAAGAAAAGCCTGAACACTTTTTTTTGCCTCGCTAGTATTTATAAACCTACCTGGTAAAACAAGTACATTAGCATCATTGTGCTTTCTTATCAATCTTGCTATTTTTGAATTATTAGCAAGACCAGCTCTAATTCCTTTTTTTCTATTAGCTGCAATACTCATACCAACACCAGTTCCACAAATTAGAATACCAACGTTTTTCTTGCTCTTAAGAACCTCTTTTGTTAATTTGTGTGCAAAATCAGGATAGTCAACACTTTCATCTGTCTTTGTTCCTAAATCATTAATTTTTGGAAAATTCTTTAACAATTTGGTTTTAAGGTCAAATCCAGCATGATCTGAGGCTATATATATATTCTTATTTTGCATAATAATTTTTGTGGTTATTTACATCAAAATAATGATATTGCCTAATATTGTATGAAAGAAAATAATTGGTTTGATCCATTTTATATTCAAAGTCATTTAAATGAAGAAGAAAGTAATATTCAGAAAAATGTAAGAGATTTTTGTAATAATGAACTTAAACCTACAGTAGTTGAAAGAAACAGAAAAAATGAATTTGATAAAAAACTCTATCAAAAATTTGGATCACTTGGAGTTTTAGGACAAACAGTTAAAACACATGGTGGGTCTGGTACATCAAATTTAGCGTATGGACTTGTAGCATATGAATTTGAAAAAATAGATAGCAGCTATAGATCTTCAATATCTGTTCAATCTTCTCTTGTAATACATCCAATAAATGAATTTGGATCTCAGGAACAAAAAGATAAATACCTTCCTCCATTAATTAAAGGAGAAAAAATTGGTTGCTTTGGTTTAACAGAAAGCGAAGCTGGTTCTGATCCTACTTCAATGAAAACTTCATTTAAAAAAACTAAAGATGGATATATTATAAATGGATCTAAAAACTGGATTACGAATGCGCCAATTGCTGACATATTTATTATTTGGGCTATTGAAGAAAACAAAGGCCATAAAAGTATAAAAGGTTTTATAATTGAAAAAAATACTGAAGGATTAAATACTTCAACAATAGAAAATAAAACAAGCTTAAAAATTAGTCCAACTGGTCAAATAATTTTAAATAATGTTTTTGTTCCAAATAATTTGTGTTTAGAAAATACCGAAGGATGGAAATCAGTTTTTAGTTGTCTCAATAAAGCAAGATTTGGAATTAGCTGGGGTGTATTAGGTTCAGCATCTGAATGTTGGTTAATTGCAAAAGACTATGTAGAAAATAGAATTATGTTTAAAAAACCTTTAGCATCAAATCAATTAATTCAAAAAAAATTATCTGAGATGCAAATAGAGATAAATTTAGGATTAGCATCATGTCTTTTAAGTTCTAAAGCTCTAGATGATGGAAAGGATATCATTAATGCAATTAGTATTTTAAAAAAAAATAACTGTAAAAAATCTTTAGATATAATTAGAAATGCCCGTGATATGCTTGGCGCAAATGGGTTATTAGAAGAATATCATATCATGAGACATTTGGTTAACTTAGAAACAGTTAAAACTTACGAGGGTGCAGAAGATATTCATTCACTTATTTTAGGCAAAAATCAGACAGGAATTTCTAGTTTTTAATAATTTTCTTATTATTTATATCATTTGAAATTGATAGATTTTCTATTTTTGTATAATTCTATTAATAAATAAATTAATTAATTTATTCATATAATCTCGGGAGGACATATGAAAAAAAACTTTAAAAGACGTGACTTCCTTAAAAAGGCAGGAATTGGTGCAGCAGCTGCAACAGCCGTTTCATCTTTCCCAGCTCCAGCTATTGCAGCTGATAGAATAGAAGTCAACTGCGTTGCTACTTGGGGTAGAGGCTATCCTGGACTAGGTACAGGAGCTGAAGCTGTTTCTCAAAGAATATCAGACTTAAGTGATGGTCGTATTGTTGTAAATCACTTTGCTGGTGGAGAAAGAGTAGGACCATTAGATGTATTCACAGAAGTTACATCTGGAAATGCCCAAATGTATAATAGTGCTGACTACTATTGGATTGGACAACATCCAGGTTGGGGTTTCTTTGCAGCAGTTCCTTTTGGAATGATTGCAACTGAAATCAACGGATGGATACGACATGGTGGCGGACAAGAACTTTGGGATGAACTTGGTGATGAATTTGGTTTGAAAAACTTTATGGCTGGAAACTCTGGTGTTCAAATGGGTGGATGGTTTAATAAAGAAATTAATTCTCCAGATGATTTCAAAGGTCTTAAAATGAGAATTCCTGGATTAGGTGGAATGATGATGTCTAAACTTGGTTTATCTGTTGTAGGTGTGCCAGGTGGACAAATATATGAAAACTTAATCAATGGAACCATCGATGCAACAGAATGGGTAGGACCATGGAATGATGAAAGATCAAGATTCTATGAAGCCGCAAAGTATTATTACTGGCCTGGATGTCATGAACCAGGAACATTAATAACACTAGGTTGTAATAAATCTTGGTTAACAAGTTTAAGCAAAACAGATCAAATGATTATTGAGCATGCTTCAACAGTTCAAAACGAAAGAATGTTAACTGAATATAATGCAAATAATGGAGCTGCATTGCAGAGACTTGTTAATGATCATGGTGTAGAGCTAAGAGAATTCAACGAAGATGTTATCGACGCAATGGGTGAAGCAGCAGAACAACTGTATGAAGAACTTGCTGAAGGTAATGAACTAACTGGAAGAATTCTTGCAAGCTTTAGAAAATCAAGAAGTGAAATAAGTGGTTGGCTAGAAAAAGCTGACTCAGCTTTCTTTACTCAAAGAAATAGAGTACTTGAAGGTTAAATTTTAATTCATGTGGGGAGTTTACTCCCCACTTTTTTTTTATGAATATTTCAAATATTTCTAAATTTTTTTCAATTTGTTTAATCTTAATAGTATTTGCATTTATAGTTAATAATTATTTAACTTTCGCAGGTGATTGGCCTGGAGCGTTTACAATATATAATTCAGCAAATATATTTTCATCGTTTCAATTTTTTCTTTATGTATTAGCAATTATTTTTCCATTAATATTTATTTATTATAATAAAAAACTGGATAATTTGACTCTTGCCAATAACCTTGAAAGAGTTAATGATTTTATAATTAGATTTGGTTTTTGGTCAGTATTAATAATAGGAATAATTGACGCCATAATTTCTTTTCTAATAATTGAAGGTTTCCTTGAACAAATGATTGGAAAAAGTTGGAACATAAAATTTTCAAATAATTCTTTTCGAGCCCCATATGTTCATTTTCCTCTATTATTTGTATCATTAATTTTTGCATATTACTTCAGAGCTCTAAATTTCTACTGGTTAGCATTTCTTGTGGTAATAGCAGAATTTCAAATTGTTATTTTAAGATTTGTTTTTTCATATGAACAAACTTTAATGAGTGATCTTGTGAGATTTTGGTATGGAAGCTTATTTTTATTTGGAAGTTATTATACTTTAATTAAAGATGGTCATGTTAGAGTTGATGTTTTGTATACTAATTTTAGTGAAAAAAATAAAGCAAGAGTAAATCTTTTTGGAAGTTTATTACTGGGTATTCCACTTTGCTTAACTGTATTCTTTCTTGGGATGTATTGTAAACAATGTGTTTTAAATCAACCAATAATGAATTTTGAAACATCTCAAAGTACCCAAGGAATGAATATAAAATATTTAATGGCGGGTTTTTTAATAATATTTGCTCTTACAATGCTGATACAATTTATAATTTATTCATTAAGAAGTTTAGAAGTAATTAGAAAGAATTAATAATGGAATTATTTTTTCTTTTTTTATTAATATTTTTAATGGCATTTGCACTTGCTTCTGGATATCCATTAGCTTTTGCTCTTCCTGGTTCAGCTATTATATCAATATTTTTAGCTGGTTTAGCAGGATATTTAATTGAAGGTAATCCAAACGAATATTTTATATCTGATGGTCCTTTTCAATGGCTTAATGCAGGAATAACAAATTTCCGAGGAGTATATTGGGAGGTAGAAAGAGATACATTGATAGCAATACCTCTTTTTATTTTTATGGGAATAATGCTTGAAAAATCAAAAATTGCAGAAGATTTATTGATAAGTATGGGGCAATTGTTTGGACCTATTCCAGGAGGATTAGGTATTTCTGTAATATTTGTTGGTGCATTATTAGCTGCTACGACAGGCATTGTAGGGGCTACGGTAGTTGCGATGGGTTTAATTTCTTTACCAGCAATGATGAAAAATAATTATAATAAATCACTTGCTTCTGGAATTGTTTGTTCTTCTGGTACACTTGGTCAAATAATTCCACCTTCAATTGTCCTTATTATTTTGTCAGATCAATTAGCATCTGCTTCAGATGCGGCAGATAATATGAGAATAGAAAATTATAAAAACGTAACTGGTTCTACAAATATACCAAGTCAATTTAGTGTAGATTCAGTCAGTGCTGGGAATATGTTTTTAGGAGCTTTCTTACCTGGTTTACTTGTTGGTGTTGTTTGGAGTTTTTGGAGAACATTTAAAATAAATAATGTTTTAAAAAACGTAATGATTGAAACAAGTTTAACTACTTCAATGGTTTTTATAATTCTGATTGGGGCTGCAATGTTAACAGCAGCGTTTAGAGGTTTCGGAGGTGAAGAAATAGTTAAGGATTTTCTCACTAGTCTTCCTGGAGGTTTTTGGACACAATTTATAGTTGTAATGGCAGTTATATTTGTACTCGGTTTTTTTTTAGATTTCATAGAAATTGCTATTGTTGTTGTTCCTATAGTTGCACCAATACTATTAGCTGAAACATCAGCAAATGTTACTGCAGTTTGGTTGGGTGTAATGATTGGTGTAAATATGCAAACTTCATTTTTAACTCCACCATTTGGATTTTCACTATTTTATCTAAGAGGAGTAGCACCAAAATCAATAAAAACGACTGAAATTTGGAAAGGTGCAAGCGTGTTTATAGTACTTCAATTAGTTGGTTTAGGTGTAGTTGGATATTTTCCACAATTAGTAAATTATTTACCTCTTAGATCTTATTATTCATCAGAAGTTTCTCCCCCTCCAATTAATCCTAAACTTCAAGAATGTTTAATAGATTATTCTTATAATAAATATGAAGAAAATTTTTCTGAATCAATATTAATTACAAATGACATAATGACTACCAATATTGATTTTTTACCAGATAAACAAAATAAAAATTTTACTAATATGATTAATAACATCAATGACTCAAAGAATTTGATAGAAGAAGTAAAATTATCACGTAAAAATTTTAACGATTACTCTATTAATTATAAGCCACTTCACACAAAAGTAAGGAATATTGAAAAAAATATTTATAAGAAATTGTCAAAGATAGAAAAAATTAAAAAAGAAATTAGACTTGAAACTGAACTTAATGAAATTCAGAAGTTTGAAGAGGAAATTTTTGAATTAGAAAATGAAATTGAGAGTATAAAAATGACAATTCCATCAAATTGGAAAGAGGAAAATGATAATTTCAAAACAATATTAGATAATTTTAAGAAAAAGAAACTTAGTTATAATAAATCAGTAGATAACTCATTTAATGATTTACAAAAATTTATCAAAATTTTTCAAAATGCTAAAGAATTTTCAAAATTAGAAATTAATTTTAATGAGTTATTAAATAATGTTAATGAGGAAAGAGATGGAATTGAAGAAATAATTAAAAATTTCGAGAGATTATTTAATTCTTTCACTGACACTTCAAATATTACAAAACCAATCAAAAAAGCAAGAAAATTGTTGAAAAAAAATTACAATAAGAAGACAGAAGCATTAGCTTTAATTAATGAAGCAAAAAAAATATACAATTTTGAAAAAAATTGGAGATTGGGTGGTAATAAAATTATCTTAAGTGATTTAATTAAATTATCTGAAACTGGTACTGAGACTTTTGGATTAAGAAAACAAGACAAACTGAATAAAGAGCAAGCTATTTATTTAGCTTCATGTAAATCTGTACATGAAGATATTTCTTTATATTTTTAGTTAATTTTTTTTTCTATATCCATTACTATATGAATATAATCCATTGCATGACCTGATGGATTTTCTGTTACTTCCTCAAGATAAGCATTATAAAATTGATCGACAATTTGATTTATTTCATTAGGATTTCTTTTTTCTAATGCTGTTTTAAATACAGTTTCTGACCAACTTCTCATTGTTGGTATTAATGTTTCAGCATATTCCCTTGATGACATAGTAGATTTATTTTTATTATAATGAATTTTAAAAGGACAATCGGTAAACATTGTTTCACATTTTTTAAGAATTAACCCAGATTTTGATATTTCTGAGTTAGGGTCATCAAAAGGTTTTCTAAATTCTTCAACAGTTCTATAATGTTGAGTAAAAGTAGCATTAACAAATTCTTCATTAGTAATAATCCCATTTTGCTCTAAATTTTTCCAATGTTTAGTAAAATTATTAAACATATTATGACCGCCAGTGTTACCTAAATATCGACCCTTTTCATCTATTCCAAAATTTATACAAATAAACCTTCCACCTGGAACTAATTCATTTGATCGATTTAATAAAATTGTTTCCCAATCTTTTAGAGCTTGGTTTTTAAATTGTTTTTTTTCTTTTTCATTTGAACCTACCATATGAACATGGTTATTTATCAAACATGGTCTTTCTGAAACATAGTGCATTGCAGTCGCAGAGAATCCTAACGATAAACTATTATTAGACATCAATTGTTTATGAAAACCTGTACCACATCCGTGCACGAAAACATTTTCAAATTTATTCTGGTAAGCAAAATTATCATTACCTTGCATTCCTTGCATCATTCTAAATAAAACTGAAAAGTCATTAGATGCTAAATCAGTATACAACATTTCAATTTCTCTATTATCTCCAGATTTTTTTATTTTTTCAATAATATTAAACCACATTTCTTGACTTGTACCGCCATCAGCACTGCCAAAATCAGCTATTCTAAGTTTGTCAACTTTAGGAATATTTTTAAAGGCTTCTTCAATTAATACTTCCATTTTATCTATAGCATTTTTTGCCCCAACAGTTTTTTGAGAGTAATAACCCTCACCTTTCATTGATAAAACAGATTGTGTATTGAGATTAGGTTTGTTCATGTAATAATTTTAAACCTATTGAATTATAATAAAAGTATTTATTAATCAAATTTAAGATTTTTATTAAAATATTTAGGGACTTTTTTTCCTGCCTGAGCCCTTTTTCCCATCCAAAAATCAACATCTTCTAACTTTCTATTCTTAGAGCCAGTACTCCATTCTAATCCATCTTCAATAGTTAACTGAGTGACATCGGATAAAAAATCATCTTTCTTAATTTTAATTAATTGAACTCCTCCACCCTTTTGTAATTTTGGCAAAGCATCAATTTCAAAAATTAACATTTTTTGTAACTTTGTAACGCAAGCTATGTGTTTTTTTGAAAGATTTAATACTTTAATAACTACATCATTATTTTTTAAATTAAATAATTGCTTACCTTTCTTTTGGTTTGTTACAAGAGTTTCAGTATTACTAATAAATCCTTTGCCATTTTTGGATACAATTAAGAATTCTTGATCAATTGATGAAAGTAATCCAGTAATTTTATCTTTAGGCATACTATCAACAAAATAAATAAATGATTTGGGGTTACTATTTCCACCTGGTAAAATATTTGGATCTATCGTGTAAACTTTACCGGAAGAAACAAACAAAAGTATTTTTTGATTTGAATTTAAATTAACTGAAAATAGATTTTCATTGTTTATTTTTTCAATTTCCTTTTCATCAGTTATCTCTTTAATTCTCTTGAGCTGAAAATCTTTATTAATGATAACGGTGAATTTTTCAATTTCTTTAAATTCATCAATACTAATATCAATATCATTATTTTGTTCTGATGAAATTAAAGATTTTCTCTCCTTTATATCGATATCTAAATCACCTTTTATAAGATCTAATTCACTTACTATAAATTTATCTAATGTTTTTTTATCTTTAATTAATTTATTAAGATATTTTAATTCTTCATTTAATTTTTGGATTTCATCTTTAATATTTTTTTCATCAATCTTTCTTAGAGATCCTAAACGCATACTTAAAATTGAATCACACTGTAAATCAGACAATTTGTATTTTTTTATTAATTCTTTTTTAGGATTATCCTTAGTTCTTATTATTTTTATTATAGAATTTAAATTTTTAAAGACAATTTGATACCCCTTAAGAATTTCTAGTCTCTTTTTAATTTTTTCTATATTAAATTTGGATTTTCTTTTAATGGTAACTTTTCGATGTTCTAAAAAATTAGAAAGTATTTCAATAATTCCAATTTGTTTGGGTTCTATACCATCAATTAATACATTAAAATTACAAGAGTACTTAATAGATAAGTCAGTTAATTTAAAACATAAGCTTATTAATTTTTCTGCATCAATATTTCTAGTTTTGGGTTTTAAAACAATTCTAATATTTTCATCTGATTCATCGACAACATCGTCCAAAGGTAATTTTTTATTATTGATGTTATTAGCAAGTTGTTCGATTATCTTAACTTTATTAACTTGATATGGAATTTCAGTAATAATTATTTGATACAGACCATTTTTTAATTCTTCTATTTGGTATTTAGCATTAATATTAAATGATCCCTTGCCATTCTTATAAATTTGCTTTTTTTCATTATTATCTAAAATTATTTCACCACCTGTGGGAAGATCTGGTCCATTAATAATTTTTAAAATTTCAGTAAGTGAAGCTTTATCTTTTTTTATTATTAATTTTAATGCATCAATTAATTCAACAATATTATGGGGGGGGATGTTTGTGGCCATGCCTACAGCTATTCCCATTGCTCCATTAATTAAAATATTAGGAAGCTGAGATGGTAGAACCACAGGTTCTAAATTTTGACCATCGTAATTATCTTTAAAATCTACAGAATTTTCTTCGATACCATCAAAAAAATAATTTGTATAATCTTGTAATCTTGCCTCGGTGTATCGCATTGCTGCAGGATTATCACCATCAATATTTCCAAAGTTGCCCTGACCATCGACCAATGTAATTCTTGTAGAAAAATCCTGAGCCATCCTTACCAAACTATCATAAATAGCTTGATCTCCATGCGGATGAAATTTACCCATCACATCACCAACAATTCTTGCACATTTTTTATAACTTGAACTTTTGAAAAGTTTTAGTTGATACATTGAATAAATTATTCTGCGATGAACAGGTTTTAATCCGTCCCTTACATCAGGTAATGACCTTGAAACAATGGTTGATATTGCATAAGAAAGATACTTTTCACTCAGTATAGTATCTAAGTTAGATTCAATTATTTTGTTCATTCTTTTCTAAAAAACTGATTATATTTTTCTTAAATAAAATATACTGATTTGGCAATTTATGATTTAAATTTGATAAATGATTTTTAATATAAATAATTTCAAAAATTTTAAAAAAATTATTTAAAGAGTTATAATCGAATGTACTATTTGAATTACTCACAAAAAGATGATGAGGAAAATCAATAGTATAGTTTGAGTAATTTTCTTTAAATTCTAAAGTATCTGTATCAAAATATTTCAATCTATTATTGTTAACATAATCTAATTCGTATCCAATATATTTAAGCAAATCAAATAAGTAGATACAAAAGAAATTTAACCATTTTTTTTTACTAATCATAATTTCTAAAAAATCTTTAGAAATTTTATATATTTGGTTTATTTTCTGTCCTTCAATTACTGAGGCATTAATTAAAGATACAAGTGAAAGTAGGCAGCTTAGTTTATATTTATCATTAATAACATTTGATAAATAAGGTTTTGATAATTCAGCTTTTATTGATGGTGGGCGATTGCCAATGTATGTCACGTCCAAATTTAAAAAAAAACCAAGTTGCATTATATTTTTCTTATTTTTTGAAAGTCCTCCGTATACAATTCCAGAAAGTACTTCATCAGTATCTGATAAAAATTTAATTAATAGATCATTATCTTTGAAAACTTTTGAATGTATAAGTATTCCGTTAAATTTTTTTTGCATCTGATGAAATAATATTGATATAAAGATGAGTTTTTACATCTAAAATATTAGAAATTTCTTTTTGACTTTTTATTCTAATATCTTTTATTTTAGATCCCTTCCTACCCAATAATATTTTTTTGTATCTGTCATTTTTAATAATAATGTCTTGCTTTATTTTTAGCTGTCCATTTTTCAAATATTTAAAAGTTTTATTAGTTACTTCAATATTATATGGAATTTCTTTATGAATTAATGATAATATTTCATTTCTTGTACATTCATTGGTGATAAAAATATCATCTTTGTCTGTGATTTCATCATCCTTATATAGCCAACTTCCATATTTTGATTTTTGAAAAAGATAATCAATTAAATTTTCAAAACCTAATTTTTTTTTAGCTGATATGTTAAAAAATTTCTCTATTTTATATTTTTCTGTAATTAATTTTATATGTTTAAGTAAATTTTCTGCTTTTATTAAATCTGTTTTATTAAAAATAATTGAAATATTCTTTTTTAATTCATAAAGTTTAGGAAAGTCATTTTTTAAATCATTTAATTCAATCTTTTTTGAATCAATTAAATACAAAATAATATCTGATTGATTTAAGCCTTCCCATAAATTTTTCTTCAATTTAGTTTTTTGAGATTTATTATCTCTAAGAAAGCTGATACCAGGTGTATCATATAGAACTAGTTGAGTATTTTTAATATTAACAATACCAATTACAAAATCTTCAGTAGTATTAATTTTTTTGTTTGTTATTGAAATTTTCTCACCAACAAGGTTATTTAATAGAGTTGATTTACCTGCATTAGTCTTACCGACAAGACTAATTTTTAATATTTTTCTTTTCATTAATTTTTTTTAATGCAATTTCTGCTGCATTTCTTTCTGCCTCTCTTATTGAAGAACCTTTTGAATTAATCTTATTTGAATTTACCACTTTAACTGAAACAGTGAATGTGGGTGAATGAGGCGGTCCTTCTTTTTTGATTAATTTATATTCAGGAAGTTTTTTATAAAGTTGTTGTGATATTTCTTGTAATAATGTTTTTGGGTCTAAGGTTTTAGAAACTTCAATGTCTAGGTGTTTTGACCAAAATTTACTTATAAAATCAAACGAAGAATTATATCCACCATCTAGAAAGATTGCTCCAATTAATGACTCTACTGAATCTGAAAAAATTGAATTTAACATTTTATTATTCTTTTTCTTAAAATTATATTGAAGCACATCTTCTATTTGCAATTCTTGAGAAATTTTAAACAAAAATTTTTTTTGAACTAAATAAGAATATTTTTTAGATAAATCACCTTCATTAAACTTTTTATATTTTGAAAATAATAAATTTGCTATTATTAATCCAAGTACTCGATCACCTAAAAATTCAAATCTTTCAAATTCATTTATTTTAATTTTTTTTTCATTTTCTAAATAAAAACTTGGATGAGTTAAAGATTGAATTAATAATTTGCTATTTTTAAACTTATAATTTATTTTTTTTTCAAATAGTTTGATTTTTTTACTATCTATCATTGAATTTTTTGAAAAATTCTTTCATATCTAATTGAGTTAGGCCATTTCCAAATCTGTAAAAATCTTGCATTATCCAAAGAAAAGAAAATAAACTGCGCTTTACCAACTAAATTTTCATAAGGAATGAAACCAACTGTACTTATAAATCTACTATCTTGTGAATTATCTCTATTATCACCCATTACAAAGAAATGATTTAGTGGGACATCAAACAACTGAGTGTTATCCGCTATACCATTGTCTGTGATATCAAGAATATTGATTTCTTTGTTAAAAAAATATTCATTATACATTCTAACTCTTTTGTTACTAGATTTGTTATCTGTATCTATAAAATCATTTAGTTTTTTTCTTAGAATTTCTGATCCATTAATAAAAATAATACCATTTTTAATTTCTATTTTATCACCAGGCAGACCAATAACTCTTTTAATATAATCAGTTCTATTATTTTCAGGAGTTTTAAAAACTACTACATCGCCTCTCTCAGGTGTGTTTGCAAATATTTTACCGGGTATTAAAGGTATGGAAAATGGAAGAGAGTGTTTTGAAAAACCGTATGAATATTTTGAAACAAAAATAAAATCTCCTACAAGAAGATTGGGTTTCATTGATCCTGAAGGTATATTGAACGGTTCAAATATAAATGATCTAATTAATAAAGCTATAAAGATTGCTATAAATATTGATTTTAAATTACCAAAAAAACTATTTTTTTTACCTTTAGTCATAGATTGTCACATTTGCTATTGCATATTTTTTTTCATCAGAAAGTGATACTTCAATTTGTGTATTTGAAGTTTTATTCATATTTTTAAAAATTATCCTTGCCTTACCATGAAGTTTTATAAACGGTTTACCATATTGGTTATTTATAACTTCAATATCTTTCCAAAATACTCCTCTAGCCAAGCCTGTACCTAAAGCTTTAGCGCAAGCCTCTTTAGCAGCGTATCTTTTTGCATAAGATTCTACCGAATTTAATCTTTTTTCTGATCTTTCTATCTCAGAAATACTAAAACATCTTTTTTTAAATCTATTACCATATTTATCTATTACTTTTCTTATTCTATTAATATCAATAATATCTATTCCATTGCCAATAATCATATTTAACCTTTTAATCTCTCTAAGGAGGATACTTCTTTTTCCATTCTTAAAGCTGCAATAATATTTTGTAAATGATTAGCGTCTCTAACTTCAATGTCTATTATAATCTCAAAAAAATCAGGTTTTCTTACTGAAAATAGAATATTTGATATATTACCATTATTTTTTGCAATAACAGTTGTAACCTTTCCTAAACTTCCAGGTTTATTAAATAACACAACAACAATTCTAGCATTTGATACAGTTTCTAAATTATTTTGATTATCCCATGAGATGTTAAGCCATCTATCAGGTGAGTCTTGGTATGAAGTAAGTGTATCACAGTCAAGTGTGTGAACAGCAACTCCAATTCCAGCAGTTACTATACCTACGATACTATCTCCTTTTAATGGTGAGCAACAGCCTGCTAAATGATAAGACATACCAGCAGTCAGACCTTTTAACTTTATTGGATTTTGAGTAATTTCATTAAATTTAGAAACTGGAATATAGTTATACTCAGGATAAATTTTTTTTATAACTGAAAGTGCTGTAATTTCTCCTGAACCTATTGAAGCGTAAAGATCATCTATGGATTTATAATTAAAATCATAAAGTATCTTGTTTTCAATATTTTTATTAAATTCATAATTTTCTTTTTGGAAATAATTTATTAATATTTCTCTGCCAAAAATTATATGTTCTTCCTTCTTCTTAAATCTAGAAAATCTTCTTAATTGTGATTTAACTTTTGTAGTTACTGCAAACCTTTGCCATAAGGGTGAAGGCTGTGAAGTTTCTGACGTTATAATTTCTATTTGATCACCATTTTTTAAAATTGTTTTTAATGGTTGCAACTTATCATTAATTTTAGCTGCAACACACTTATCACCAATTTGACTATGTATTGCATATGCAAAATCTACTGGAGTAGCATTTTTTGGTAACTCCAAAAGATCTCCTTTAGGTGTGAATACAAAAATATCATTTTGAAATACTTTTAATTTAGAATTTTGAATCAACTCATCTTGAGAAACTGAAGAATTCATTGAATCTACTAGATCATATACCCATTTATATTCCTTAGCATCTTTTTCTTTTATTTTTTTTGGATCTTTGTATTTCCAATGAGATGCAACACCAAAATCAGCAATTTGCTCCATAATGTTTGACCTAAATTGAATTTCAATTTTTTTATTTTTTGGCCCCATAACTGATGTATGTAGAGCTCTATAACCATTTGATTTTGGAGCAGAAATAAAATCTTTAAACCGGCCTTGAATATAAGGATACTGTCTATGGATTATACCTAAACACCTATAACATTCTCTAGTAGAATTAGTAATAACTCTAAACGCCATAATATCTGAAAGTTGTTCAAAGGAAATATTTTTATTTTTAATCTTATTCCATATTGAATAAGGAGACTTAATCCTACCTTCTATTTTACAAAATAAGTCTTCCTGAAAAAAAATGTTTTTTAACTCATATCTAATTTCATCAACAATATTATCATCCTTTGATTTTAAATATTCCAATCTTTCAATAATTGTTTTTTTTGCATCAGGATTTATTATTTCAAATGATATATCTTCTAATTCATCTTGCCATTCTTTCATTCCTAATCTTTGAGCTAATGGAGCGAAAACTTCTAATGTTTCTAAAGCTATTTTAGTTTTTTTATTTTCATCATTTATAAATTGAATAGTTCTCATATTATGCAATCTATCAGCTAGTTTAACTAAAATTACACGGAGATCTTTTGTGGTAGCTAGAATTAATTTTTTGTAATTCTCTCCAAATTTTTGATTCTTAACTTTTAAGGAATATTTATTTATTTTTGTAAGACCTTCAACGAGTTCAACAATTTGAGTACCAAAATTATTATTTATATCATTTATATTTAAATTTGTATCTTCTAAAGTATCATGAAGCAAACCAGCAACTATAGAGTCAGCATCTAATTTAATTGATGTCAAAATTTTAGCGACTTCCAAAGGATGAGTTATAAATGGGTCACCTGATTTTCTAAGTTGATTACTATGAGCTTCTTCACTTATTTTAAGAGCATGTTTTACTTTATTCTTTTCTTCATAGCTTAGATATGAAGTTATTAATTCTAGTTCTTTGTGAATTTCTTTAGTCATAAATAATTCTTAAATTATTTATTAAATTATAATATTATCTTTATTATAAATCTTGGACTTTGTCTTCATCTGATGAATTTTCAAAATTATCTACTGAAGTTTCAGAGTTCTTATCTGTTAATGAATGATCATCATTTTCATCATGTTGTGATTCATTTAGATCAACTTGAGTTTCATCAGATTGATTTTCATCACTATTATCCTCAATTTCATTTATATCTTCTTCCTCACTAAAAGTATTAGTTTGGTATTCTTCAATTAGGTCATTTTTTAATTTTTCAGTAGTTAGAGTTTCTTCAGCGATTTCTCTTAGTGCTATTACAGTATTTTTATCATTATCAATTTCAACAGTTGGGTTTTCACCAGAGTGTAACTTTCTTGCCCTATTAGATGCTACTAAAACTAATTCAAATCTACTTGGGAATTTATCAATACAATCTTCAACAGTAATTCTTGCCATTGATAGGCTTATAGTGATCAAATTTTAAAAGTAAATAGTTAATTGTTTTTAAGCAATCTTTCCTTTTTAATATTCCAATCCCTTTGCTTAATTGACTCTCTTTTATCTATTTTTTTCTTACCTTTTGCAATTCCACAAGATAACTTCGCAAGACCTTTATCTGAGAAATATAATGATAAGGGAATGATTGTAAAACCGCCCTGTTTAATTGATCCAGATATTTTGTTAAATTCTTTCTTTGTTACTAATAATTTTCTATTTCTGCTTGGATTATAATTTTTATCAGTTGAATTTTGATATTGTTTAATAAAAGAATTTGAAAGCCATAATTCACCATTTTGTTCTATAATATATGATCCTCGAATTGATCCTGTATTTGTTCGTAAAGATTTAACTTCAGATCCAGTTAATACAATACCGGCTTCTATTTTATTTGATATTGTAAAATTATAATTAGCTCTATTATTTGCAGCAATTATTTTCATTTATAAAAGTTGTAATTCTACTAGACAACTTTTGATTTCTTTTTTTGTGTTATCATTAATCTCAGATAGAGGAAGCCTTGTACTTTCATTACATAGACCTAATAATGAGGCTGCATATTTTACTGGTCCCGGGCTGGACTCTAAAAATAATGCATCATGGAGAGAAGATAATTTAAGATTAATTTCCTGACATTGAGTAATATTACCATTTTGCCATTCATTATGCATTTGTGAGCATAATTTTGGAGCTACATTTGCTGTTACAGATATACAACCATGACCGCCTTGTGCTAAGTATGCTAAAGCAGTTCCATCTTCACCAGAAAGATAACAAAAATCATTTTGCATTTTTTTTCTAGTAAGTAATGGTCGAAATAAATCGTTTGTTGCATCTTTAACACCAATAATATTTTTAATCTTTGATAACTCAATCATAGTTTCAATCGTCATATCAACAATTGATCTCCCTGGTATGTTATAAATAATTATTGGAATATTCGTTTTTTCAGCAATAGTTTTAAAGTGATAGTATAATCCTGATTGAGTAGGCTTGTTATAGTATGGTGTTACAACTAATGCACCATCAGCTCCTGATTTTTCAGCATGATTTGTAAATTCTATAGCCTCAACAGTATTATTTGATCCAGTTCCAGCAATAACAGGAACTCTTTTATCGGCAATTCTAATTGTTTCTTCAATTATTTTTTTATGCTCATCATGTGATAATGTAGGTGACTCACCAGTTGTGCCACAAGGAACAAGCCCATGGGATCCACTGTCAATTAAATGATTTAATACTTTAACTAAGGAATTATAATCGACGTTATCGTCAATAAATGGTGTGACAACAGCTGGAATACTTCCACTAAACATATTTTAAATGGCGGAGAGAGAGGGATTCGAACCCTCGGAAGGAATTACTTCCTTCGCAGGTTTAGCAAACCTGTGGTTTAAGCCACTCACCCATCTCTCCTCTTGGTGTATCATTTTAAAAACATTATATATTAAGTAAATAAATATCAAGTATAATAAATACAATTAAATAAGGATTAATATTTAATAAACATTTTTAAAATTAATAAAACATTAGATAAATATGTTTTATGAATTAAGATATAATATATATTATTAATTTATTTAAATAATATTAAAACAATTAACAACTAATGAATTTCAAAGATTATTATAATATTATAAAATTTCATGGTTTTTATAGAGGTATACTTCGAATTAAAGATGAAATTATAGAAATTCATTATTTTGATTGGAAATTTAAGGTAAATACAAAAGACTTAAAATTTGCAAACCAATATAAACATATTGATTTTAATCCTGACAAACATAAACATTATCAACCTACATTTTATACGCCATTAAAAAAAGTTGGTTTATTTTTAAATAAATTTCAATTATCTAAAAAAAATGCAATAGTTGATCTTGGATGTGGCTATGGTAAACCATTAATTATTTTAAATAAATTTATAAACTCTGACAATGCTTTGTATGGAGTTGAACTTGATATTGACTTTAAAAAAATTTTTTTAAAAAACTTTAAAAATAAAAATGTTAAATTTGTTAATAAAAAAGTTGAAGATTTTAAAATGATAGATTTTTATGAAACATTAGATAGAGGTACAGAAACAGTAATTTTTCATAATAAAAACTCATTTGGAAAAGAAATAGTAAGAAAAAATTTAGAAGAAATAAAATATTTAAAAAATAAAAATTTGAAAGTTCTCTATATTTTTTCTAATCCAGAAGAGTTTACAGACCTTTTTCAAAACTATAAATTAATTTTTAAAGTTAGAGGTTGGCATAAAAATCACAATATTAACGTTTATGAAATTTAAAAAAAATTAATTCTTTCAAAGAACCAATATAAGCCAATACTAGATATTAATATAGAAGATGGAACCTGAAAATATATTCTATAATATTTATTTTTTGCAAACTTTAAAGAAATTAATAGATAAAGAGCCAATACTATAGATATTTGGGCAAATTCAATTCCAAGATTAAACGAGAGGAGATTTATAAATAAATCACTACCCCTATACCCTACATCACTTAAAACTAATGCAAATCCTAAACCATGAAGTAATCCAAAAAATAAAATTACAACATATCTTAAGTATTCTTTAATATATTTTTTAAAAATATTTTCTAATCCTATATAGACTATAGAAAGTGCAATGATAGGTTCAACAATTTGAGGATGAATTCTCATTAAAGATAAAGAAACAAATATAAGGGTAATTGAATGAGCAATAGTAAAGATAGTTATTTGAGAAATTAATTTTTTTAAAGATGATGAAAATAAAAAAAGTCCAAATATGAACAAAATATGATCTAATCCTTTTGGAATTATATGTTGAATCCCTAATACAAAAAATTTTGCGAAGCTATTAAATGTTTTACCAAAGTTATTTTCCTTAAATGAAAATTGACTTGATTCAATTCCTGATTGCAAATATTCTGTAACTAATTCATCTTCTAATTTATTATTATTATTCTCTCTTAAAATAATTGGGCCGTAGTTTTTAACCCACCTAAATGTAAATTGTTCAGAATTTTCATCCAATAAAACTCTAAAGTAAACATGCGTATCTCTACTTATTTCAAAATTTTTTATATCTTCAACTTCAGTTTTAATTAAATTTATTTTCTTTGTTTCATTATTAATTTTAATATTAATATTAGAACTTATTTCACTCCAAGAATTTTGAAACATTTCTTCAAGTTCTTTTTTACTTAAAATTCTAAATTTATCATAAATTTCACTTAGTGATGAAGAGTCTGTATTAGAAACAATAGATGCATCAATATCAGATAATATCAATTCAGCGTTTAATCTTATTTTAAAATTCAAATAACTTTCATTATAAGTAAAATCTGCAATAGATGGCTTGATTTCATGACTAATAGAGGATGTTGAAAATAAATTTAAAAAACATACTAGAATTAAAAATAGATATAACTTTATAATTTTTATATAATAGAACATGATGAAATTTTATATAAAAAGGTTAATATTTATTATTTTCTTAACTTCAATATCAAAAATCTCTTTGTGTCATGAATTCTGGATTGATCCAAAAAATTATCACTTATCAAATAATGAAAAAGTTATGGCAAATATATTTATAGGAGAAAATTTTGAAGGATCGCCAATACCATTTACTAAAGAATATTTTAAAATATCATTCCTGCATACTGAAGATAATAAATTAAAAATCAAAGGTAGATTAGGTGATATTCCCGCTCTTAATATTAAAAAAACGTTCAAAGGATTAAATGTAATACAAGTTGAATCAGTTACTAAATATGTTGAATATGAAAAATTAGTAAAATTTGAAATATTTACAAGAGAAAAAGGTTATCCAAATTTAGCTCAAAAACATAAAGAAAATAACTATCCAGAAAATTTTTTTGAAAGTTATAAAAGATATGCAAAGTCATTAATTAGTGTAGAAAATTTTAATGGTAAAGATATCGACACAAATATGGACTTTGAATTAATTTTTTTAGACAATCCTCTTAAAAATTTAAATGAAAATAAGAGAATTCTATTAGAATACAAAAATAAAATACTGGCTAATCATAAAGTCTCTATTATGAGTTTAAATAATGGTTACTTTAGAAAAGAATATCTTAGAACAAACGAGGTTGGATATTTTAATTACTTATTTAAAGAAAATACAAAATATCTAATTGAAAGTGTTGTTATAATCGAAGGAAGTAATAAGAAAAAAGATAATTATGCTAAATGGCATTCTTTGTGGACTTCTTATACAATAAAAACTCCAAATAAATGATTTCAGGGTACTGAATTACTATTAAAATTTTATGAACAATTATAATATTAAAGATAAATAAAATGACTAATACAAATCTAATAAAAGATTTTTTTGATGGAAAGATAAAACTCTGGAAATCCTATTGGTTAGTTGGTGAACTATTAAACGGCCTTGTTTTGCTGATTATATTTAATCTTGAAATTTATTTTTTTAATACAAATAGTTCTGTTTCCCAAATACCATTTTTAGATTTCACTAATCTTGCTTTAATCTCAAAAGTTTTTATTTTTATTTGGACAATATTTATTTCTATTGGAATTTGGAGAGCCGCAGAAAATTACAAAGGAAGTATTATTTGGATAGTTTTAACTTTTATAATTGTTGCTTATAGATGTTATTCTTTACGTTTAATTTTTTTTATTTAATTTTTGCTTTAAAATATCATTTAACATTTTTGGATTAGCTTTTCCTTTAGTTAATTTCATAGCTTGGCCAACAAAGAAACCTAAAAGCTTATCTTTACCAGCAAGATACTGTTCGACCATTTTTGGATTTTCTGCAATGACCTGATCAATAACTTTTGCTATTTCACTCTGATCTGTAACTTGCTTCAAGCCCTTTTCATCTACAATATTTCTAGCTGTTTTTCCTGAAGAAAACATATCTTCCAATACATCTTTTGCAATTTTGCCAGAAATTTCATTTGTAGAAATTAACTTTATAAGTTGTCCTAAGTTTTCAGGTGGTACTGGTGAGTTATTTAAATCTTGATTATTTTTGTTTAATAATGAAAACAATTCAGAAGTAATCCAATTTACAACTATTTTTGCATGATTTTTTAATTCTGGATCTGAATTAATTGTTTCATTAAAATAATCAGATGTTTGTTTCTCTGCAGTTAATACTGAGGCATCGTAATTAGACAATTTATAATTCTCAATAAATTTATTCTTAAGTTCATCCGGAAGTTCTGGTATTGATGACTTAATTTTTCCTATTTCATCTTCAGAAATTTCGAGTGGTAATAAATCTGGATCGGGAAAGTATCTATAGTCATGAGCTTCTTCTTTATTTCTCATTGGTCTAGTTTTGCCAGTAGATGTATTAAAGAGCATTGTGTTTTGTTCAATAGAACCGCCAGACTCCAAAATTTCTATTTGTCTTTTTGCTTCATAATTAATAGCCTGTTTAATAAACTTTATAGAGTTTAAGTTTTTAATTTCACATCGAGTTCCGTATTCATCTCCAGGTTTTCTTACTGAAATATTTACATCTGCTCTCAACGAACCCTCTTGCATATTTCCATCACATGTATCTAGATACATTAAAATTGATCTAATTTTGGATATATACATACCAGCTTCGTCAGGTGTTCTAATGTCAGGCTCACTAACAATTTCCATTAGAGCAACCCCGGATCTATTAAGATCCACATATGTTTTTGAAGGATTTTGATCGTGTAAACTTTTACCAGCATCTTGTTCTAAATGTAATCTTACAATTCTAATATCTTTTGAGGTTCCATCTTTAAAATCAATTGTAACTTTTCCTTCTCCAACAATTGGATATTTATACTGACTAATTTGATATCCTTGTGGAAGATCAGCATAAAAGTAATTTTTTCTATCAAAGACAGAATAATTATTAATTTTAGCATTTAAACCAACTCCAGTTTTTACTGCTTGCTCTACACAGTACTTATTAATTACTGGTAACATTCCTGGCATAGCAGCATCAACTAAAGATACTTGGCTATTTGGTGATGAGCCAAATTTTGTTGATGATGAAGAAAATAATTTGGAATTGGATTTTACCTGAGCATGTATTTCAAGACCTATTACCATTTCCCAATCATACTTTTCACCTTTTATTAAATTATTCATATGATCTTTCTAGAGATACAGCGGCATTAAAAACTTGTTGTTCATCAAAGTGTTTTCCTAATATTTGAATACCTAGTGGTAAATTATTTTTATCTTTCCCAAAGGGAATGGAAATACCAGGTAAGCCTGCTAAAGAAGCAGGAACCGTAAACACATCATTTAAATACATTTTGATAGGGTCATTTTGTTTTTCATTTAAAGGAAATGCAGCACTTGGGGCAGTAGGAGTAACTATAAAATCACACTCTTTAAAAGCTTTATTAAAATCATCGGCTATTAATTTTCTTACTTTTTGTGCCTTCAGATAATATGCATCATAATATCCTGCAGATAATACGTATGTTCCTATTAAAATTCTTCTTTTTACTTCTCTTCCAAAACCTTGAGCTCTTGTGTTTTCATACATTTCATCAAGAGAATCAATTTCTTCCGATCTAAAACCATATTTTACTCCATCATAACGAGCTAAATTTGAGGAAGCTTCAGCAGGAGCAATTATATAATAAGTAGGAAGTGCATATTTAGTATGAGGAAGTGAAATATTTTTAATTTTAACACCTTTTTTTTCTAAAACCTTGATAGCATCTTCCCATATCTGACTTATTTCCATTGGTGTACCATCAATAGAATACTCCTTTGGTATACCAACAGTTTTCCCATTAAGATCATCATCTAAATTTTCAAAATAATTTGGAATATCTACTTTAGCACTTGTACTATCTCTTTGATCAAACCCAGCTATTGATTGTAATAATATTGATGCATCTTCAACATTATGAGAAAAAATTCCTGCTTGATCCAAACTAGATGCAAATGCAGCTATACCCCATCGTGAACATAAACCATATGTTGGTTTGATACCAACTACACCACAAAAGCTAGCTGGTTGTCTTATTGATCCACCTGTATCTGTTCCAGTTGCCCCTAAACATAAATCTGCAGCAACTGCGGCTGCAGAACCACCAGAAGATCCACCAGGAGCTAAAGGCTCATTCTCTTTTGATAGGGGATTAATTGTATTTCCAAAAAAACTTGTATTAGTAGCTGAGCCCATAGCAAACTCATCTAAATTTGTTTTACCAACAAAAATAGATCCTTCATCTAATAATTTTTGAGTAACAAATGATTCATAAGTTGGATTAAAATTTTCTAAAATCTTTGAAGCTGCAGTTGTAGGCATAGTTTTAGTACAAAATAGATCCTTGATTGCAATTGGAATACCTTTTAATTTTTTTGCTGAATTATCATTCTCTAAGTTATCTATCTGCTTTAAAACATTCTCTTCACTAAAATGAATAAAAACATTTAAGTTTTCATTTTCCTTAATTCTTTTTAAATAATCCTGATTTAATTCTCTTATTGATATTTTTTTTGTAACGAGATCTTTTAACGTTTGTTTCAAAGATGATTTAGACATTATTCTACCACCTTTGGTACTGCAAAAAAACCTTCGAGTTTGTCAGGAGCGTTTTCAAGAATTTCCTCACTAGAATTAGTATCATTAGATACATCTTCTCTTTTAGGTAAAATTGATGATGATATGTTACTTAACGGTTCTACATTTTCAGTATTAACTTCATTTAACTGCTCTACCCAGTCTAAAATGGAATTAAGATCCTTAATATAATCTTCAGATTCTTTATCATCTAACTTTATTCTAGATAGACGAGCAATTTTATTTATTGTATTTTTATCAATCTTCAATTTATGAGCTCCATTATATGAATGATCAAAATAATTTAATCGATGGCCTTAATACATCACAAATACTTGTAGGTCTAGACCTAGGAACTAAAACGATTGGTGTTGCAGTAAGCGATAGATCAAAAATAATCGCTACACCTCTTTCAATTATCCAAAGAAAAGGAACTAATAAAGATTTAATTATCATGAAAGATATTTTGAAAGAGTATGAAATTGGAGGATTTATTCTTGGTCTGCCAATTAGCCTGGATAATAGTGAAAACAAACAAAGCCAATTAGTAAGAGATTTTAATATTAATCTTCAAACCTTTTTTAAGAAACCTACAGCTCTTTGGGATGAAAGATTTTCATCAGATGTAATCTTTAAAGAAATGAGAAAGGCCGATTTGAGTAAAACAAAGATCAAAAGAAAACTTGATCAACAATCGGCTGCTTATATCTTACAAGGATATTTAGATAGATATAGAAATAATTAATAAATTAGTTTACACATACTAACACATTATTTACACATATGAATTCAAAGCTACTTAAATCAGGACACATAAAATTATATAAAAGAGAAAATTCAAAATATTGGCAAATGAAAGTGAAAATGCCAAAATTAAAAGCAATCAGATCATCTACAGGTTCAAAAATTCTTAAAGATGCGGAAAAAATAGCTTTAAAATATTATTCATCAATTTCTTCAAAAACAAATATCAAATTAAAAAGAAGTAAAAATATTTTTAAAAAAATTCATTTAGTAGAAACAGCTGATTTAACCAAGAAAGAAATTGAGCACATCTTAGATGAATCTAAAAAATATATAACTTTTAATAAAAGGAAAATTAAAAAAATTAATGTTTTAGAAGGAAGAACAATATTTAATCTTTTTTTTGAAGATTCAACAAGAACAAGAACAAGTTTTGAAGTTGCTGCTAAAAGGCTAGGAGCAGATCTCATTAATGTAGTGGTAAAAGATAGTTCTATTAATAAAGGTGAGACCTTACTCGATACTATGACTACTATTAATTCAATGAATCCTGACGTTTTAATTGTCAGACATCCAGAGGGAGGAATTAGTAAAAAAATTTCAGAAACAGTAGATGCGTCTGTAATTAATGCTGGTGATGGTAGTCATGAGCATCCCACACAAGCGTTATTAGATGCACTTACTATAAAAAATAAATTTGAAAATTTTGCAAAATTAAAAATTGCTATTTGCGGGGATATTTTACATAGTCGTGTTGCTCGATCAAACATAATCATACTATCAAGGTTAGGTGCAAAAATAAATGTTATTGGACCTAAAGAATGGTTACCAAAAAGTTTAAATAAACTACCTGTGAACGTTTATACAGAAATGAAAAAGGGATTACAGAATTGTGATATTGTTATGATGCTACGTATTCAAAAAGAAAGAATAGTTGGGAAAATAATGCCAAATCAAAAGACTTATTTTAAAAAGTATGGTTTAGATTACAATAAACTTAAATATGCAAAAAAAAATGCTTTCGTTATGCATCCAGGTCCAATGAACCGTGGTGTAGAAATAGACTCCAAACTTGCCGATGACGTCACGAGGAGCTTAATACAAGAACAGGTCGCAATGGGTGTTGCAGTACGAATGGCATGCTTAGACTTAATTATTAAAAACAGAGATGACTTTAGTAAGTAGTTTATCATTAATCATATTGTTTTATGTAATAGGATCATTACCCTCTGCATTGATTTTTACAAAATTATTTGGCTTGGGAGATATTAGAAAGGTTGGTTCTGGAAATGTAGGTGCAACAAATGTTTTAAGAACAGGAAATAAATTTGTAGCATTCATTGTTCTTTGTTTTGATATTTTTAAAGGCTTTCTTCCGTTCTTCATTTTACAAATGTATTTTCAAGATATTTCTTTATTGAATAAAATACTTCTCTGTCACTTTGCCATATTAGGTCACATCTATCCTGTCTGGTTGAAATTTAAAGGTGGAAAAGGTGTTGCAACGTATATTGGTTTCTTATTTGGTCTTAATCCTTACATTGCACTTTTATTTTTATTAGTATGGCTTGTTACTGCTTTTGTAAGTAAATACTCTTCTCTTGGATCTTTAATTGGAATTTTAGTAGCTCAAGCTTATTATATTTTTATTAATTTTAATTTTTATATTCTAATTTTCTTTATTTATTTAACTTTAATTATTTATCTTAAACACACAGAAAACATTAAAAGACTCGTAAACAAAACTGAAAGTAAAATTAAATTATCCAAGTAAAAATATACTTTTTTTTAAAATTTCTTGACGAATTATCTTTAAACTGAAATTTGGGGCCAAAATTTATGAATGTATTAATTGTTGAATCACCATCAAAGGCAAAGTCTATTAATAAATATTTAGGCTCTGACTTCAAAGTTCTCGCAAGTGTGGGACATGTTCGAGATTTATCAGCAAAAAATGATGCGATAGATACTGAAAATGATTTCCAAATGAAATGGGAAACCAGTGATCGTGGAAAAAAAGTGATAAAAGAAATAACAGATGCAGCAAAAAAATCTGAAAATTTATATCTAGCCACTGACCCCGACCGTGAAGGTGAAGCCATAGCTTGGCATGTAGAAAAACTACTTAGAGATAATTCATCACTTTCAAAATTAAATATTCACCGTGTTACATTTAATGAAATTACAAAAAATGCAGTTCTTGATAGTCTTAAAGAGCCAAGAGAAATAGATGAAAATTTAGTAAATGCTTATCTTGCAAGAAGAGCGTTAGATTTTCTAGTTGGTTTTACACTTTCTCCAGTGCTATGGAGAAAGTTACCAGGTTCAAAATCAGCGGGTAGAGTTCAATCTGTTGCTTTACGCATTATAAGCGAAAGAGAGCTTGAAATAGAAAAATTTATTCCACAGGAATATTGGTCTTTACAAGGCGAGTTTAGAAATAAAGAAGATAAAATCATTAATTCAAGACTTACAGTTTATGATGGGAATAAAGTAGATAAACTTGATATTAAAAATGAGGGTGAAGCGACAAAAATTTTTAATGATATTAAAAATTCTACTTTCACTGTTGGAAATATTACAAAAAAAGAAGCTAGAAGAAATCCCTACCCTGCTTTTACTACATCTACAATGCAAATTGAATCTAGTCGTAAACTTGGTCTTAGTGCGAGTCAAACAATGCGAACAGCTCAACGTCTTTATGAAGGAACAGACATTAAAGGAGAAACAACTGGCTTAATAACTTATATGCGAACAGACAGTGTTGTCATGTCAAAAGAAGCTATTAACCAAGTTCGAGGTTTTGTAACTGATAATTATGGCGCAAACTATTTACCAGAAGCGCCAAGAGTTTATAAATCGAAGGCGAAAAATGCCCAAGAAGCACATGAATGTATTAGACCAACAAATATTTACCTAACACCAAAAGATATTAAGCAATACATTACTTTAGAAGAATATAAACTATATGAAATTATTTGGCAAAGAGCGGTAAGTTCACAAATGGCGAGTGCTGTATTAGATCAAGTAGCTGTTGATATTACAAACGAAGATAAAAAAATTGTTTTACGAGCAAATGGATCAACAATTAAGTTTCCTGGGATGTACAAAGTTTATCAAGAAGCTAAAGATGATGACAAAGATGAAGAAAAAGAAACAATTCTTCCTGCTATGAGTGAAGGAGAGAGTTTAAATCTCAAAGAAGTTGAAAAGACACAACATTTTACCTCCCCTCCTCCTCGTTACACCGAAGCAAGCTTAGTTAAAAAACTTGAAGAACTTGGTATTGGTAGACCATCAACTTATGCGTCTATTATTAAAGTTCTACAAGATAGAGATTATGTAATTTTAGATAAAAAACGTTTTAATCCTCATGATAGAGGAAGAATAGTATCGATATTTTTAGAGAAATATTTCAATCAATATGTCGAATATGATTTTACCGCTGATCTTGAAAATCAACTTGATGAAATTTCTGATGGTAAGCTTGATTGGAAAGAGGTTCTAAGAAAATTTTGGGAAACATTTAAACAACTTTGCGATGAAACTGTAGGTAAATCAAACAGAGAAGTCATTGATGTTTTAGATGAAGCCCTGGGTCCTCATTTCTTTCCGCCAAACGGAGCAGATGAAAAAAGGAAATGTCCAACCTGTGATAATGGAAGACTAGGAATAAAAGTTGGCAAGTTTGGAGGTTTTATTGGTTGCTCTAATTATCCTGATTGCAAATACACGGTTCAGTTTAATCAATTAAATGACAAAGATGGAGCTGCTCTTAGTGGACCAAAAGAAATTGGTATTTATCCTGAAACAGGAGAAATGATTACTCTTCGAAAAGGTCCTTATGGATTTTATATGCAAGTTGGTGAAGGGACAAAAGAAAAGAAACCAAAAAGAGTTTCTATTCCTAAAAATTTTGAACCAGATGAAATTGGATTAAACACAGCTATTCAATTACTTGGCTTACCACGTAAATTAGGATTTCATCCAGAAACAAATAAAACTGTTAGTGCTGGTATTGGAATGTACGGACCATATATTCTGCATGATAAAAAATATAAAGCACTCGAAAAAACAGATAATATTCTTGATATTGAACTTGAAAGAGCCATTGAATTAATTGCCAAGCCTTCACAGAGAGGTAATGCGACGTTAAAAACGTTTGGTGAGCATCCAACAGAAAAGAAAAACATTACTGCTCATGATGGAAAATTTGGACCATATGTAAAATGTGGAAAAATAAATGCTTCAATTCTTGGTGATCAAACAATAGATAACTTAAAATTAGAAGATGCCATTAGGTTAATTGATGAAAGAAAAGCTAAAATGGGTCTCAAAAAAAAGAAAAAAACAGTTAAGAATTGAATTAAACTAAAATAGTTTTAAATAGAGGTTATGGCAAAAAATATATCTCTATCAACAATTAAAACTTTCAAAAATAAATTTTTAAGAAGTAATAAAAATACAGCATCTCGAAATGCATTAATTAAAAATGATTTAGCTAATGTTGCACTCAATTGGGAAAACTTTAGTCAAATCAATCATAATTTTTCTAATCTAATAAAAAAAGAACTACCTGCCACAAACCAAATGGCATCAGGTAGATGTTGGGGATTTGCAGGATTAAATCTTATGCGCTTACAAGTTGTTGATAGTCTTGAACTAAATACATTTGAGTTTTCACAAAATTATTTCATGTTTTGGGATAAGTTAGAAAAAGCAAACTATTTTTTAGAGAATATTATTAAATCAAGAGATGAATCATATGAAAGTAGATTAATTACTCATCTTTTAAAAGCACCTGTGCAAGATGGCGGACAGTGGGATATGTTTGTAAACTTAATTAATAAGTATGGTGCTGTTCCTAAAGACGTAATGCCAGAAACAAATCATAGCAGTAAATCTGGTGCTATGAATTATATTTTGACTCACAAACTAAGAGAGTTTGCTTCTATACTAAGAAAGAAACCAGCAAAAAATTCTACAGCTCTTAAAAAAGACATGATGGAAACAATTTATAATTTACTAGCAATGTTTCTTGGTCAGCCACCAGATGTTATCAATTGGTCTACTAGAAATAAAGATAATAGACACATTGTCATTTCAGACATGAAACCAATTGATTTCTGCAAAAAATATGCTGATATCAATATTAAAGATAAAGTTTGCTTAATTCATGCTCCAATGAGCAATAAAAAATTTAATACAATGTACACAGTTGAATATCTAGGCAATGTTGTTGAGGGACAAATTATTAAATATTTAAATGTAGATATTAAAGAATTAAAAAAATCTGCGATGGACTCAATAAAAAACAATGAAGCCGTATGGTTTGGTTGTGATGTTGGAAAACGTTTTAGTCGTGATATGGGCGTGCTTGATATGGGTATTTACGACTATGAAAATGTCTTCCAAACTTCATTTAAGATGAATAAACAGACTCGTTTAGAGTACGGTGATAGTGAAATGACTCATGCCATGCTTTTAACAGGTGTCGATATTAAAAAAAGAAATTCAACTAAATGGAAAATTGAAAATAGCTGGGGAACAAAAAGTGGTAATCAAGGATATATGATGATGACAGATGAATGGTTTGATGAATATACCTATGAAGTTGTCATTGATAAAAAATATCTAAATAAAAAACTTTTAAAATATTTAGATATGGAACCAGTAGCACTAGCACCTTGGGATCCAATGGGTGCTTTAGCTAGATAAATTGAATAAAGATAACGCATCTAAAATTTGGAAGCTTATTCAAGAAACAGGCGACTTTTTAAAAGGAAAATTACCTGATCACCCTAATCATCCAAAGGGAAGAAATCCTTACGCTCATGTGGCTTTAGAGGTAAAAAATCATTTTGGTATTACCTATAAAGATATTCCAGATGAAAAATATAATGATGTTATAAAATATCTTCAAAAATTAAAAAATAATCCATCATAATTTAAGTATACACAAGCTACGACTAAAGATATTATAAAAACAAATGTCGCAGGATTCAATTAAATTTAAAAAAGATAATATAAATATTAATTTTAAGGAAATGAGTTTAAATGAATTAAATAAACTTCCATTGCATACAGGAATATTAGATTTTAAAATTACAAAAACATCATTTAAAATATTGAATATCCTAAATGATGATTCATCGGCTGTAAAATTTTTTTGGAAAGATCAACATGATTTAATTAGCCTTGATCTATGGCATGAAATATCAAATGAAGCTGGAGTATATATAGATGTGGGGGCTCATACAGGTTTGTATACTCTAACATCTTTAAAATCTAATTCTTTGAATAGGGTAATAGCTATTGAGCCTTTGTATGTAAACCTTGCAAGATTATTAACAAACTTAAGATTAAATAATTTGCATAGACAAGTAAGTGCTCATTTATTGGCAGTATCTAATTTTGATGGAATGTCGAAATTCAAAAATATTGAAGAAAATTCATATCTTTCAAAAGGTGGTAAAATTGACACAAATGGTACACCAATACAAACTATTAAGCTTGATTCACTTCAAATTCCAAATGATATGCATGTTAAGGCTATAAAAATTGATACAGAAGGAGAAGATTTTAAAATTTTAGAAGGTAGTAGAAAAATTTTTTCCAAATACAAGCCTAAAGTTATTATTGAAGTAAGAAATGAAAATAAACAAAATATTCAAAATTTTTTTGATGATTTCAATTATAACTTATTCGCTATAAATGAAAAAAGATTACCTATAGATTTAAATAAGACTGATATACAAAATATAATCAACGTTTATGCAGAACCAAAATAATTTTATTTATTTTAATGATTAATTTAAATAATTAATTTTTTACTACATTCTTATTAAATTTTACTGGTAAGAATAAAATAATTATTGAAATAATTGCCATCATTATTGCGTTAATTAAAAATAAATATGTAAATTCCAATGTAATAGAATATATTTCTGAAATTAAGAATACTGAAATTGGCCCTGAACCAAATGCTAAAATAAATTTAATTCCATATACTACACCATGATACTTTTGAGGTGTAAACCTTCCAAGTAAAAGATTTTCTGTAGGTAGAATACTTGCATTAAATACTGCGGCTAGAATACATAATACTACTATAGAGTAACCAGATATGTAAGCTATACCTAGGTAGCAAGGAAACTGAAGAAAAATACCGATTAAGTAAATGGTTTTTAAATTAAATCGATCAGCAAGTAAGCCTCCAACAAATGTTGTAGCGCCAGAAATAAAATAGATAATTGCTATCATAAATCCAATTTGAATAGAGTTTATATTACCAATTCGTATTTCAAAAACTTTAGGTAAGGCTGTTTGAGTATTGTGAAATGATAATCCAAGGGCAAACATTGATAAAAGCATAATTAATGCAATTAAAATCATTTCATTACGTGAATGATCCTGATCATCATTTTTAATAAAATAATTTTTATAAGATATTTTATCAATTAAAATTAAGTAGATAAGATAAAATCCTATAAGAATAGATATCATACCAGGTAATATAAAAGCTAGTTGCCAATTAAGTAATTCCGTTAGAGTACCAGCTACAAATGCTCCAGAGCCTATCCCTACTCCACCAAAAATACCATTTACACCAAGCGCCCTTCCTTGTTTGTTTGCTGCGTGAATTACCCAAGGAATGCCTACAGGATGGTAAATTGAACAGAAAAGTCCAAGAAGAGATAAGGAAAAAAATAAAAAAAAAACTGATGTGCTTAAACCACATAAAATTGAGGCTAATCCCATTCCAATAAACATAATTGTCATTGTTCCTGAACGGGACCATTTATCACTTAACCATCCAAAAGGAATTGCCCCTAAACCAATTAGTAGAGCTCCAAGAGACCATAATCTAATTAATTGATCGTAAGAAATATTCCATTCTTTTTCTATCGTCAGAACGATTACAAAATAAAATGCTGCAAACATATGCATAAGTGCATGACCTATTGATGAAAATAGGAGTGTATAAAAAGTATTATTCAAACTCTTCGTAATTAATAGAAAGCGAATTTACACAGTATCTTTTGCCGGTGGGCTCAGGTCCATCATCAAAGACATGACCTAAATGAGCATCACATTTGGCGCACATAATTTCAATACGCACCATTCCATGAGATCTATCAGTCTCTGTTTTAATTGCTTCAGGTGATATTTGCTCAAAAAAACTTGGCCATCCACAATAAGAATCATATTTTGTAGAACTATTAAATAATTCATTACCACAGCATTTACATTTAAAAATACCGCCATTAATAATTTCAAAATTTTTACCAGAAAAAGGTGGTTCTGTTCCCTTTTGTCTTGTTACGTAATATTCGTCTTCTGTAAGAAGAGATCTCCATTCCTGATCAGTTTTGACTATTTTGTTCATTTTTAAATCTTATATTGGATAATATAATTCCTGTAATTATAAAAAAAACACCTACAATATGAAATATTGCAAAACTTTCATTTAAAAAAGTTATTGCCCAAATTGCAGCAAAGACAGGTATAAAGTGTAAAAATAAACCAGCTCTATTTGGTCCAATTAAATACACACCCTTATTCCAAGCAAAATAAGCAGCAATACTTGCAAAGATAGCAACATAAATAATAATGAAAAAGTCATAAGTAGATGAAAGTAAAAAGGTACCATTGAAAGATTCAAAAAGATAAAATGGAATAATAAAAAATAAGCCAATAATAATCATTACTTCTAAACTTGCTAATTGTGGAATTGATGTATCCATTTTTTTTAACAGTACGGAATATAAGCACCAAGATATTACAGCGGCAAACATCCATATATCTCCAATAGTAAAATTTAGGGTATATAAATTATTTAAATTTCCTTTTAAAATTATTGCTAAAGCGCCTAGTAAAGATAAAATTATACCAATTAATTGCAGTTTTGTGATTTTAGTTCGAAACATTAGCCAAGAAAAACCAATCATAATTACTGGTGCAGTAGATGCCATTATAGTAGAATTTAAAACTAAAGTAGTTTGCAATGAAATATATGTAAATGAGTTAAATATTGTAACACTTAAAATACTTAATGTAGTCATCAGTAAAAAGTTTTCTTTGTAATAATTTAAATTTTCTAAAATGCTTTTAACGGTGAAAGGTAGTAGTAAAAGCAAAGCTAAAGACCATCTAAAAAAACTTAATTTAAATGGCGTAAGATCAGTAATATGAGCAACTTTTCCAAAAAAGAAATTTCCTGACCAAAATAAAGAAGAAGCTATTAACAGTATGACTGCTAACATTAAGTTTCTTGACATTTATTTGTCTACAAGAGTCATTAAGGATGATGTATCAAACCTATTCCCACCATTTTTTTGAACTTCTTCATAATATTTATCAACTATTTTTGTAACAGGAAGTATTGCGCCATTTTTGCTGGCCTCGTTAAAACATATTGATAAATCCTTACGCATCCAATCTACAGCAAAACCATAATCAAACTTTCCATCAAGCATAGTTCTATATCTATTTTCCATCTGCCATGATTGAGCTGCTCCCTTGGATATAACGCTTAGAACTTTTTCCATGTCTACATTGGATTTTTTTCCAAAAGCCATTGCTTCAGATAAGCCTTGGACTAGTCCAGCTATACAAATTTGATTTATCATTTTAGCAATTTGACCCGAACCAGAAGGCCCTATAAGTTCAACGGCTTTACCATAAGATGTGAGAACTGGCTTAACAGTATTATAATCTTTTTCATCACCGCCAATCATAATAGAAAGAACACCATTTTCTGCTCCAGCTTGACCACCAGATACAGGAGCGTCAAGAAAACTTAATTTTTTATCTTTAAGTTTTTGATAATAATTTCTTGCTATCTCTGCGGAAGCCGTTGTGTGATCAACAATAATTGATCCTTCAGATACTTTTGAAATAATTCCATCCTCACCTTCCATTACTTCAATAATATCTTCATCACGTCCAACACACATAAAAACAATTTCAGAATTTTGAGAAGCTTCACCAGGAGTTTTAGCCATGCTACCTTTATATTCTTCTACCCATTTTTCTGCCTTAGCAGTTGTTCTATTATAAACAGTTACATTATAACGATTGTTTTGAAGATGGCCCGCCATTGGATAACCCATTACCCCTAAGCCAATAAAAGATACATTTTTTATACTCATGAATATTCTCCTAATTTTTTTAAAATTTTTAAATTCAAATCTTCTGAATTACTAACAATTAAATTCTTATTCTTTTTTGTAAAGTCATATTTATTTTTTTCAAAATCTATGTCATCGCCACCTGCTTCTCTAACAAAAAGAATACCCGGAATATGATCCCAAGGTGATAATTTTGATAAAATAGCAAAATTTCTAATCCCTATACCTATATCTATATATTCAAAACCAATGCATCTATAAGAGCTAACTTCTTTAAATATGTTTTTAAAAATTTTTAACTTTTCTTTAAATCCTGGCTCCCAATACTTTGTACTTATAGACCCTATACTTTCGTTAATAATATTTACACCTTTTGTAATAATTTTTTTATTATTGATATAAGCACCTTCATTTACAATAGCTGAACACATAATTTTTTCTAAAGGCTTATATATCCAAGAACGTAAAATCTTTTCTTTAAATGTTAAAGCAATCATAATTGCAAATTTATCTCTACCATTGGCAAAATTTGTTGTTCCATCTATTGGATCAACAGTCCAACAATATGTATCTTCATTATAGAAGTTTAATATGTTTTCATTTCTAGAATATTCTTCTTCACCAATAAAATTAGAGGAAGGTATAATTTTTAATAAGTTTTTTTTTAATTCTTTTTCAGCTTCTATATCTGCTACTGTTACCAAATCAGATCCATTCTTATAATTAATATCATCATCTGATAAATTTTTGAATTTTGGTAAAATAATATTTTTACTTACATTAAAACAAATATCTTCTATGTCTTCTTGCTTTATATTATCCATTTATACATGCTTCAGTATACATTTCAGCTAGTTTCAATGTTATGTTGCCAATTTTACCATTATTTATTTTTTTATTATCAATTTTTAAAATAGGCGTAATAAAACTTCCAGAGCTTGTTAAAAATACTTCATCTGCATTAACTAATTGCTTATGGGTAAATTGTTTTTCAACTAATTTAAGTTTAGTTTTTTTAATAATTTTTAAAAGAGAAGTTCTAGTTACTCCTTTTAAAATATCGGAATTAGCTGGATGAGTTATTAAGTTGTTTCTTTTTATAATCCAAATATTAGAAGATGTGCCCTCAGTTACTTTTCCATTTTGTATTAAAATTGCCTCATATGCGTTTTTCTTTTTGGCCATATTTGCAGCTATAATATTTGGAAGTAAATTTACTGTTTTAATATCACGTCTTTTCCATCGAAGATCTTTGTATGTAATTGTTTTTACTCCTACAAATTTTTTTCCAGGTAAATTAAAACTTTTATTTCTTGTGTATACAATCAAAGTTGGGATTAAATTTTTTTGATATTTGTGTTCTCTAAATTGAATACCTCTTGTAATTTGTAAATATATTATACCATTTCTTGTTTTATTTTTCTTTATTAGATTAAGAAAAATATTAGTTAAGTTTTTTTTATTAATTATAAATTTGATTTCTAATTCACGAAGAGAATATTTTAATCTCTTTAGATGAAAATCTAAATCAATTAAATTATTATTTAAAACTGCGATAACTTCATAAACACTATCAGCAAATTGTAATCCTCTATCCTCAATATGAATTTTTGCTGATTTAAAATTTACAAATTTGTTATTTATATAAGCAAAATTTGGCATTAAACTAAACTTTTGATAAAAGTTTTTCTAGTTTTTTTATGCAGTTTGTTTCAGCAAAAAAAACAACATCATCATTTTCTTTAAAAACAGTTTGGCTATTAGGGATTATAATTTTTTTATCCCTTACAATAGAGCCAATACGTATACCTTTTGGTAATTCTAATTCTTTAAGATTTTTATTACAAAGAAATGACTCTGATTGAATATCTGCCTCTATTACTTCTCCAAAACCTTCACCTATAGAATAATCGTTTCTTATTTTTACGCCTCTAACCTTTTCTAAAATTTTAGAAATTGTTATTATTTTAGGGTCTATGGTCATATCAACACCAATATTAGACAACAAAGATGAATAATTACTATTATTAATCAAAGTTATTGATGTGTTGGAGCCTGCTCTTTTAGCCAACAAAGATGAAAGTATATTAACTTCATCGTCTTCTGTAATTGATATACAGTATCCTGAATCTGATATGTTTACCTCTTCAAGTATCTGATTGTCCAAACCATCTCCACATGTCACTGTGATATTTTCTAAATTTGATGCAAGAAATTCTGCTCGTTCTTTATTAGCTTCAATAAGTTCAGTTTTTATATATGTTTCAGAATTCTCAATTAATTGAGCAAGTGAAAATCCTATATTTCCACCACCGATAATCACAGCTTTTTTTGCCTGCAATTCTTGATGGCCAAATTCAGATAACACGTCTGTCAAATTATCAGTTTCCACAACTAGAAAGATGGTATCTTTTTTTTCAATTTTAGTTGAAGAATTTACCGTAAATTTATGATCACCTCTAAATATAAACATAATGTTAGCTAAATAGTCAGGAAATTTTTCTGATAATTGTCTTACAGAAAGACCTGAATGTAAAAAATTATCTTCACATTTTAGACCAATTAATTTTAATTTTTTATCTGATAATTCAACCATATCTATTGTGCCAGGAGAAATTAATCTTCTAAATATACCTTTAGCAACTTCTTGTTCGGGGGAAATAATTGCATCTATTGGGAAATTTTCATCATTATATAAATTTTTCCAATCATTTTTTAAATAATCTTGTTGTCTTATTCTTGCAATTTTCTTTTTTATTTTAAATAAAGAGTAGCCAATTTGGCAAGTAACCATATTAGTTTCATCACTCTTAGTAACTGCAATTAGTATTTCACAGTCATTTGCACCAGCACTCTCTAAAACTGATGGCATACTAGGAATACCATTTATTGTTTTGACATCCAAATTTTCAGATACCTTATTTAATCTATTTTCATCTTCATCAATAACTGTAACTTCAAAGTTTTCGCGTGATAGTTTATCAGCTATGCTATATCCAACATCTCCAGCACCACAAATAATTGTTTTCATTGATTAGTTATTCTACTTTAATATCTAGTGATTTAAATTTTCTATAAAGAGCAGTTCTTTCCATTCCTGTAAACTCAGAAACTTTAGTTATATTACCATTAAATCTCTTAATTTGCGATATTAAATAATTTTTTTCAAACTCTGATCTTGCTTCTTTTAATGACAAATCCAGTGAATTATTGGAAGAATTTGACGCAGTTTCATCTCCCATTTGTAAAGCTAAATCATCAACTTCTAACTCTTTTATATTTTGATCTTGGTTAAGTATCAGACTTTTCTCAACATAGTTAATTAATTGAGATATATTTCCAGGCCAATCATACATTTGTAACTTAGTTAAGGCCTTAGAAGAAAATTTAAAATTTAAATTTCCTCCACTTTTTTCATTTAAATAATAATCAAGAATAGGAAGAACGTCATCTCTCCTATCAGAAAGAGATTTAAATTTTATAAAGTCTGTTGAAATTCTATCATATAGTCTTTTAATAAAATTACCTTTTTCAATTTCTATTTCTAAATTTTTCTCAGTAATTGTAATAATTTTATGATTTAATTTAATATCAAGATCTTCAAAAAATTTTTTGTTTTCTAGAAAATTTAAAAGTTTTTTTTGATAAATATTTGGAAGAGTTTCAATATTGAGAAGTATTAATGTATTATTATTTGATCGATAAAAAATATTTTCATTAATTGCGTTTTTATTTTCAGCAAACATATTATCCAATGCTTCATTTGTAAGTTTTTTAAAATCAATTGATATAGGAAGCTTATCTTTATATGGTGAATTTTGATGTATTAAATTTGTAAAATGTTTTTTTCCTGTTCCAAATGGCCCTTCAATTAATAATCTTGAGTTACTTGAACTCTGCTCATTTAAATGTTTGTTAATTTTTTTTATGAATTCTGAAGTACCTATTAGTGGTATAGTTTTGATTAAAGTATCTTTTAAATTTTTATTTTCACTCAACAATGATGAACTTTCTATCGCTCTCTTAGTAAGAATAATTAATTTATCACTGTTGAATGGCTTTTCTAAAAAGTCGTATGCTCCATTTTTTATAGATTTCACTGCAAGATCAACAGTTCCATGACCACTTATAATTATAATTGGAATATTACTATCAATCGATTTAAATTCTTTTAAAATTTCAATCCCGTCTAGTTTACTGTTAGATAGCCATACATCCAATATAACTAAATCAGGTTTAATTTCATTAAATTTACTAATTGCTTCATCTGAATTGAGCGCAATAGATGTATTATAATTTTCATCTTTTAGAATTTCTGAAATAAGAAAACAAATATCCTTTTCATCATCTATAATTAATACTTTATGCATTGTATTCAAAATTAATTAGTGATGTTGTGCCTGCCATATTTTTATTTTTCTCAATTTTTATTTTACCACCATGATCTTCAATAATTCTTTTGACAATAGATAGACCAAGGCCAGTTCCTTTTGTTTTAGTTGTAAAATAAGGCTCAAATATTTTACTCAACATTTTTTCATCAATTCCCACACCATTATCTTTTATTTCAATTGTTATATATTTATCATCGGTAGCCAATAATACTTCGACTGCTGGATTAGGTATTTTTTCTACAGCTTCAATAGCATTTTTAATTAAGTTACCGAAACATCTTGAGATTTGAAGAGTATCAAAGTGAAAATAAATATCATTTTCAGGTTTAATTAAATTTAGCTTTATATCCTTCCTTGTATTGAAATGTAAAAGGAATGCCTCTTCTAAACATTTTGATAGGTTATCAAGCTTGATTTCTGCCTCAGGCATTCTTGCAAAAGAAGAAAATTCATCAACTAACTTTCCAATATCATCTACTTGTCTTGATATTGTTTTAGTTAAAAGTGAAATATCCTCTTTATCTGTTTTTGCATCTAAAAATTTCTTTTCTATTCTTTCAGCAGAAAGTTTAATTGGGGTTAGGGGATTTTTAACTTCATGCGCTATCTTTCTTGCTATATCAGACCAAGCAGCATGTTTTTCTGCTAAAATTAGAGATGTAGCATCATCTAGGGCAACAACATATCCCTCAATTTTATTATCATTAATTTCTTTAATAATTCTAATGTTAAAATTTCTTTGATCATCAAACAATGTAAAATCGTATTGAAAGTTTAATAATACTTTGTTTGAGGTTTCAAAATTCTCAAATATCTTTTTCCATTCAGGGAAATAGGATAGAAAATTGTCATTAATTTTAAAATTTTTAGTGCTTCTAAATAATTTTGTTAAAGTTTTATTAAATAATAAAATATTAAAATTTTTATCTAAAGATATTACACCTATTGTTAAAAGACTTAAGATTGCCTCTATAAAAATTCTTTTTTCTTCATCTTCCTGACTTTTTGATATCAACTCATTTTGTTTATTCTCAATTTCAGTAATCATTTTATTATAAGACGATAGTAATACTTTTATTTCTTGAAATTGATCTGTTTCACTAACTTTAGCATCAAAATTTCCTTCTGATATTTTATTTGCTGATTTGATTAAGTTTGTAATTGGTTTACTAAGATTGCTAGCTAGATTAAACCCAATCAAAATTGCCACTAATATAAAACAAATAGAGAAAAGAACAAATATCATTGAATAAGTTATTTGAATTCCTGAACTTTCTTCTTCTTTCAAAGTATAAATTTCAAATGCTTCTTTTGTAGCACTAATATGATCCCAAATATTTGTATTCAAATTTCTATTAACTTGCATGTAAACATCATTTAAAAAATTTATTTTTTTATAGGCAGTGATAGAATTTTTATCTAACTGAAAAATATAAACTTGGTTTTGATTAACAACTTTAAATATCTCATTTGACGGAAGAGAAAAATTTTCATTATCAGGATCTTTTAGACTTAAGTAGATATTTCCTTCAGTATTAAAAATATAGATACTTGAAATTGTTCTCAAATTAATAAACTCACTTAAAGCTAGTCTTATTGATTGAATATTTACTTCATTATTTTGAGAAGCTTTTAATATTTCTCTCATTATTAATTGTGTATCAGAAACTATTTCTGCCTGAATCTCATTTTCATAATTTTTTGCTACAATGTTAGAATTGACAACCGCGTCTCTTACAGCATCTCCGTACCAAGTTCTTAACTCTAAATTGAAAAAAAGTGATGTAATAATAACTAATCCAATGGCTGGGCCCAAAGCCATTGCAGCAAATAAATTAACAAATTTTATATATAATCGCGATTCATCATAACTTTTTCTTCTTCTTACTAAAATAAGGACAATTTGCCTAACAATTATTGAAATCAATAAAATGACAAAAATAACATCAGCCAATAAAAAAAATTGTAGTCTCCTAGGATCTTTTACTAAATCGTTATTTGGTAGCATTAAATAGAATGTAATCGAAAAACTTAGTATGATTAAAAAAATTAAAAAATAAAAAGATAATCTAGATAGATGAATAGATTTAAGTAATTTTGATAGGTCAAACACTGTGTACTTTAGTTAATTTTTCAAATAATGATTATAAAATAATATTATTTATAAATTAAAATGATGAAAAATGCACTTGTAATTCTAGCTGGCGGAAAAGGAAAGAGATTTGGTCAAAAAATTCCAAAACAATTCTTTAAAATTGGGAATACAAATTTTTTAAATTATTTTATTTCAAATTTAGATTTATCAAACTTCGATATAATTAACATTTCAATAGATAAAAAATATCAAAATACTTATTTTAATCATAAGATCTTTTCTGAAAAAGTGACAATCACCTTTTCAAAACCTGGCAATACAAGACAAATTTCTTCTTTTAATGCTCTAAAAAATTTAAAAAAATTTAAAATTAAGAAGGTATTAATACATGATGCTGCACGGCCTTTATGCAGTAATAATTTAATTAAAAAAATTATTTCTAAATTAGATAAAAATAATAATGCGATACCATATGTTGAATATAATGACAGACAATTAATAAAAAAAAGTAAATTAGAAACAAAAGCTATTAACGTACAAACACCACAGGGTTTTAATTATGATCTCATATTAAAAGAACATATCAAATATAAAAATTTTGAGTTTAATGATGATGCTGGTTTATTACAAAAATCAAAAGTGAAAATAAATTTTATCAAAGGTGAGAAAAATAATATAAAAATTACTTATCCAGAAGATATTAAGTTATTTAATTTATTTAGAAAGCCAATAACAAAATATGGTATTGGTTACGATATTCATAAAATTGATAAAAAAACTAAAAATGGATTAAAATTAGGAGGTATTAGAATTCCTTTCTCTAAATTAATTGGTCATTCTGATGCAGACGTTGTACTTCATGCTATTTGTGACAGTATTTTTGGAGCACTCTCTCTAAGAGATATAGGTTATCACTTTCCAAACACAGATAAAAAATGGAAAAATGCAGATTCATCAAAATTTATCATTTTTTGTAGAAATAAACTTAAAGAAAAAGGTTATTCTATTATAAATCTAGATATAAATATAATAGCTGAAAAACCTAAAATTAATAAGTATGTTTCAAAAATGATTAAAAAAATTTCAACATTACTTCAAATAAAAAATAACTCTGTGTCTATTAAAGCAACTACAAATGAGAAGATTGGTTTTATTGGAAATGGTGAAGGAATTGCAGCTGAGTCAATAGTTCATATAAAAAATGATAAAATTAGCTAATTTTTTTGTATCGTTTTCATTTGCTGGATATATTAAAATAATACCGCCAGGAACCTTTGCATCCTTTTTATCAATAGTTATTTTATTTCCTATTGTTGAATACAAAATTATTTCTTTAGAAATATTTGTAGTTGTTTTTATTTTAATTTTTTTATTGTCATTATTTTTTATTAATAAATTCTCTTCACACACACAATCACATGACTCAAAAATAATAGTTATTGATGAATTTCTAGGAATATACTTAATTTTAATATTTTATGATCAAATTATAATAATAAATCCTTATGTCACAATTGTATCAATTTTTATTTTATTTCGTTTTTTTGATATTTTAAAAATATTTCCTGCAAATATTGTTGATAAGAAACTTAAATCTTCATTTGGTGTAATTCTTGATGATTTAATAGCTGGAATATATACAACAATTATTCTTTATATATTAAATGCCTTCTATTAAAAAAATTATAGATAAATTAATAAAAAAAAATATCTCAATTTCAGTTGCTGAGTCATGCACAGGTGGACTAATAGCAAATACTATTACCAAATATAGTGGAGTTTCAAAAATTTTCTCTTACGGGATTATCAGTTATTCTAATAATGCTAAAACTAAATATTTATTTGTTTCAAAAAGTAATCTCTCTAAATTTGGAGCTGTAAGTAAAGAAGTAGCTGAGGACATGATTAATGGTTTGTATAAAAATGAAAGCACACAAATCTGTATTTCTACAACTGGTATAGCAGGTCCTAATGGTGGAACAAAGTTAAAGCCAGTAGGATTAGTGTATATTGGGATTAAAATTAATAAAAAAAATTATATTTTTAAAAAAATATACAAGGGAGAAAGATTAGATATACAAAGAAAAACTAGAGATTTTATATTTAGCAAAATTAATCAATTAATCTAAAATTTCATCTGCACGAACTTTAAATGATTCAATCATTTTATTTTCAATTAATGGAAAAAAAGCTTCAGCAATTTTTTGGTGAAAAAATCGTTTAAATTCAAATTCAACATTAAAATGAATTCGTGTTTGATTTTTTTTTAATGATTCAAAAATCCAATTAGTTTTAAGATCTTTTAAAGGTCCTTCAATATAGGTTGTACTTATTGAAAGTTTTTTTTTATCAAAAGTGACATGAGAACCAAAAGTTTGGGGCATAAAATATTTATACCACACGACCATATCAGCATATATTTCATTTTTATTTTTTGAATGAATTCTCATTGCTGAACACCAGGGAATAAAATATGGGTAACTTTCAATATCTAAAACAATATCGAAAAGTCCTTTTGCGTTGTGATCGACTATTTCCTCTCTATTTGAAGATTTCATTGAATTGAATAAAGTTTATTTTTCCTATTTTCTTGCATGATCTTAAAATCATCAGAAGCATGATAACTTGAACGAGTTAGGGGTGATGATGCCACCATTAAAAATCCTTTTGCGTATGCCATTTTTTTATACTCATCAAATTCTTGAGGAGTAATAAATTTTTCTAGCTTAGCGTGTTTTTGTGTTGGTGGTAGGTATTGCCCTATTGTAATAAAATCAACATTAGCTGCTCTTAAATCATCCATTACCTGATATACTTCTTCTTTAGTTTCACCTAAACCAACCATTAGACCTGATTTTGTAAATATACTTGGGTTTTTTTCTTTAATTTGACTAAGTAGATTCAAACTAACAAAGTAACGTGAACCCGGACGAATTGATGGATATAATCTTGGCACAGTTTCTAAGTTATGATTGAAGACGTCAGGTAAATTTTTTGATAAAATATCTATAGCTTCTGGTTTATTTTTAAAGTCGGGAGTTAAAATTTCAATTGTGCAACTTGGATTTAGAGATTTAATTGAATCTATAACATTGATAAAATGTAGTGCTCCACCATCTATTAGGTCGTCTCTGTCAACACTTGTTATTACAACATGTTCTAAATTCAATTGCTTAACTGACTCAGCAATTCTTATAGCTTCACCGTGATCTATATAATGAGGTTTGCCAGTTTTAATGTTACAAAATGCACAAGCTCTAGTACATATATCTCCGAGTATCATAAATGTTGCATGTTTTTTTTGCCAACATTCAGCTATATTTGGACATGCAGCTTCTTCACATACAGTTACAATTTTTTTTTCTTTTAAAAGCTTATTAGTTTCTTTGAAAAATTTTGAAGTTGGTGCTTTTACTCTAATCCAACTTGGTTTTTTAGGAATTGGATTGGATTTGTTTTTAACTTTTTCAGGATGACGCGGTCCACTCATGTAGGTTAAATAACTTCCATATCCATGCTATTCAACCAAATTTCGAAAGGATCTTCTAAAATATCGCTAAAATCTTTGAGTAATTTTGCCGCAACAGCACCATCTAATGATCTATGATCTGCTGAAATGGTAGATTTCATTGTATGCCCTATTTCAATACTGCCAGCGTTAACAACGGGTTTTTCAATTATAGATCCAACTGCAATAATACTTGATTGTGGCGGATTAATAATTGCTTGAAATTCTGTGATTCCAAACATGCCTAAATTAGAGATAGTTATAGAACCTCCGCTATACTCTTCTGGTAATAATTTATTTTGATTAGCTTTTTTTACTAGTGATTTAATTTCTGTAGAAATTTCAGCTAATCCTTTTGTATCAGCTTCTTTGACAATAGGGGTGATCAATCCTTCTTTTAAAGCAACAGCAATTGCAATATCGATATTTTTATATTGGTGAATTTTACCATTGACCCAAGAAATATTTGTCTCTGGATTTTTAGCCATTGCCATTGCACATGCTTTAACAATAAGGTCGTTAAAAGAGATTTTGATATCACTATTTAAATTAATTTTTTTTCTTAAATTTATTAACTTATCCATTCTTGTTTCAATAGTAAGATAAAAATGTGGAACCTCATTTTTAGTTTGTGTTGTTCTTTCAGCAATTATTTTTCTAATACTAGAGGGCTCAATTACAGAAATATTTTCATCATTAATTTGTAGTTCAAAATTTTGTATATCTTTTTTTATTATCCTACCTTCAGGTCCAGACCCTTTAATAAGAGTTAAATCAATATTGTTATCTTTAGAAAATTTTTTAACAAACGGTGATGCAAAATTTGTATTTTGTTTAGTATTTGTATCTTTACTTCTTTCTATTATTTGACTTTTATCTACTTCAGTATTTACTTTAGGTGTTTCTGAAACTCCATTTTTTTCTTCATTACTTACTGTTTGATCTTTATCATTATAATCCTCTAATGTTTCATCTTTGCTACCATTAATTAGAGCAATGACAGAATTAACGGCAATTTGTTTATCTGGTGCTGTATCAATTAAATGTGTAATTTCTCCCTCATCAACTGCCTCAACTTCCATTGTTGCTTTATCAGTTTCAATTTCAGCTAATATATCTCCAGCTGAAACAGTATCGCCAATATTAACTAACCACTTATTAATTACACCCTCTGACATAGTAGGTGATAATGCAGGCATTAAAACTTTAATTGCCATTTATTTTATGTAACTTACTTTTTTTGCAGCATTTATAATATCATCAACTTGAGGAAGGTATAATTTTTCTAAACTCAATGCGTATGGCATTGGAACATCCGCACTATTTACTTTTATCACTGGTGAATCTAAGTAATCAAATGCATCCCTTTGAACAATATTTGCAATTTCAGAACCAACACTGCCAAATGGCCATGACTCTTCGACAGTGATTAGTCTATTAGTTTTTTTAACTGAATTTAAAATTGTTTCCGTATCTAAAGGTCGTAAAGTTTGTAAATCAATAATTTCTGCATCTAAATTATATTCCTCTTTTAATCTTAATGCCGCTTCTTTCGATTTCTGTAACATTATAGAATAAGTGACAATTGTTAAATCTTTTCCTTCTTTTTCAATATTTGCTTTTCCAATAGGTATTGAAAAGTTAACATCATTATTAACAGGACCTTTTAATCCATAAAGAATTTCATTTTCTAGAAAAATTATAGGATTTGGATCTGATATTGCAGAACGCAACAAACCTTTTGCGTTATAAGGAGTAGATGGAGCAATAACTTTTAAACCTGGAACTTGAGAATACCAGGAAGAAAAATCCTGACTATGTTGTGCAGCAACTTGCGCCGCAGCACCATTTGGTCCTCTAAAAACAATAGGACAATTAATTTGCCCTCCTGACATGTAAAGTGTTTTTGCAGCTGAATTTATAATTTGATCAATTGCTTGCATAGAAAAATTAAAAGTCATGAATTCTAAGATTGGTCTCAATCCCTTAAACGCTGCTCCAACTGCTAATCCAGTAAATCCATGTTCAGAAATAGGAGTATCTAATACTCTTTCTTTGCCAAATTCCTGAAGAAGACCTTGTGTTACTTTATAAGCACCTTGATACTCGGCAACTTCCTCTCCAAGTATAAAAACTTTATTATCTTTTCTCATTTCTTCGGCCATTGTGTCTCTTAATGCTTGACGCATAGTAATTTCTTCTGAACTTAAATTTCTATCTTCTTCTATTTTAGGTGATGGTGTATCGATTATATTAGCTTTCTTATTCTCAATTTTTGTCTCAATATTTTTTTCAATTTTCTTTTCTTCAATCACTTTTTCAATTGGAGCTTCTTTTTTTACTTCAACTTTTTCATTTGGATCGCCAATAATAGCTATAGCTTTATTTACTGGAATATTGGCTTCTCCTTCTTTAAATAAAAGATCAAGAACAACACCTTCATCTACCGCTTCTACTTCCATTGTTGCTTTGTCAGTTTCAATTTCGGCAATCAAATCACCAGCTTTAACAGTATCACCTTTTTTAATTAACCACTTAGACAGATTCCCTTCTGTCATTGTTGGAGATAATGCGGGCATTAAAATTTCTGTACTCATAATTTATAAATAAACATCCGTGTAAAGCTCGCTGTCCTTTGGAAAAGGACTATTGGTTGCAAATTCAGCTGCATTTTTTATTTCTTCTAAAGTATCTTTGTTAATTTTTTCAATTTCATCATTAGTTGCAATTTTTTTCTTTAAAATTTCAGCTTTGACTATTTCAATAGGATCGGTTTGTTTATAATTATCTAATTCTTCTTTCGTTCTATACTTTGCAGGATCTGACATTGAATGTCCTCTATATCTATATGTCTGTACTTCAATAATATAAGGCCCATTTCCTTCTCTAACATACTTACCTGCTTTATCTGCTGCTTCTATAACAGAGAACACATTCATTCCATCTACCTTCTCACCAGGAATACCAAATGCCTCCCCTCTCTTATATAAATCTAATCCGGCCGCCGCTCTATCTACAGATGTACCCATTCCATATTTATTATTTTCAATAATGTATAAAACAGGAAGCTTCCATAAAGAAGCTAGATTAAAAGCTTCAAAAACTTGACCATTGTTCATTGCTCCATCGCCAATATATGTTCTGCATATATTTTTTTCTCCATTATATTTGTGCGTGAATGCTATACCGGTTCCAATTGGTACTTGAGCTCCTACAATACCATGACCACCATAAAAATTGTTTTCTTTAGAGAACATATGCATTGAACCGCCTTTACCAGCAGAATAACCATCTTCTCTACCAGTCAATTCTGCCATAATACGTTTTGGATCTAATCCCCTAGCAATCATATGGCCATGATCTCTGTAAGTTGTTACAACTGAGTCATTCTTATCTATTGTCATTAATATACCAACAACAACCGCTTCTTGGCCAATATACAGATGACAAAAACCACCTATTTTACCCATTCCGTAAAGTTGAGCTGCTCTTTCCTCAAATCTTCTAATTTTGAGCATAAAAGAGTACATCTTAATATAATCTGCTTTTTGAAGTTTCTTCATATGATAATCTTTAATTATAATTAGGGTGATTTTTTGTCAAATAAATCAATCTATTCTATAATTATAACTGTTTCGTTTTCTGAAGTAAATCCTGTAACTTTCCTAAATGTCTCATCTAAATAGTCCAAATCTATAGTATTTGGTTGTAATCTTTTAATTCTATCCAGGTAAAATTCATTTTCTTTTTTTAAA
>CACNKX010000004.1 GCA_902621165.1 uncultured Alphaproteobacteria bacterium | reverse complement strand
CTCCCAATTTTGATAAACCACCCAGGTGTATATCTATTGGTCTAGTTCCAATTGCACATCCTCCCGGTAAAGATATTCTAGCCTCACCAAATCGAGAAAGTAATGGACCTAGAATCAATATAGAAGCTCTCATTTTTCGCACAACATCGTAATCTGCTGATAGATTCTTAATTTTTGAGGGACTTATTTTTAATTTATTTTTTTTGTGTTCAATTTTCACACCGTAATTTTTCAGTAATTTTATTAAATTTAGAACATCAACCACATTAGGTACATTTGAGAGTTTTAAAGTTTTTTCAGATAAAAGAGAAGATACTATAATCGGTAGTGCAGAATTTTTTGAACCATGAACATTAACTGAGCCAGAAATTTTAGAACCTCCATTTATTATCAATTTATCCATTTTTGCTAATAGCTTTTTTTCTTTTTAAAATATTTGATTTGAGTTTTTTTTCTAACCTTTTTAATCTCGTTAAGCGTATTTTTTTTTTAGAATCATCTTTTGCTTTATGTGTATCTTTTTCTTTATTTAATTTATCTGTCATAAATAAGATTTAATTATTATTATTTTTTTTTAATCCATTTTTAGAGCATTTCTTAGAACAATATAAAACATTCTTCCAATCTCTTTCCCATTTTTTTCTCCAAGAGAATGGCTTATTGCAAACAATACAAACTTTAGATGGTAAGTTTTTCTTCAAGATTTTACTCAAATAGGTAAAAATATCCGTAGGCAACAACTAATGCAGGAATTGCACTATAAAGGGTTGCTAAAATCGCAGCTTTTGGGGCAAGAGCAATTGCTGGGAATAAAGCATCACCATCATTTGAAATAGCATTACCAAGCTCAGCAGAAAGAGGAATATAGCCATTTAGATAAAAGGTTGCTACAACAACTTGCGGTCCACAACCAGGTAAAAAACCAAATAGAATTGCTACCAATGGAACAAACGGCAGCCATAAATCAAAAAATATTTTTAAATCTAAACTTGTAAAGTACATAAATATTTCAAAGACAAGAAAACCACTAATGACCCAGGTGGTTACAAAATTAGTTGTATCTACTACTCTTGATAATAATCCTCTACTTTTGTCAGTTGAGCATTGAAAATCACTTAATGGATTTAATGACCACATAAATATTGAAAGTATTGCTCCAGCAGAAGCTACAAAAACTAAAAGTGAGTTGTAAGCTGGTGAAAATTCTATCTGGAATGCAACTAGAATACCTAAAATAAAACCAGGGATAAATAAAAAAAGCCAAAAGAAATTAAAATTCGATACAAAAGTTTTATTTATTTTTTCAAATTCAACTTTTATTTTTGTCTCTGATTGCATAAAATTTATGCCATGAATAAAATCAATAATATAACCTGAAATTGATCCAACAATTATTCCAATACCAAATATTAAAAGTCCTGTTGTGGGCTCAATAGCAAGTATTAAAAAAGCTGCATCACCCATTGTTGCTGTTAACACAGCGACTAAAGATCCAAAAGAAATACGGCCCTGGATATATTGCGTTACAACTATTATAGCTCCACCACATCCTGGTATTGCACCTAAAAAAGCAGCTATACCGACATGGAACTTTTGTGTCTTAGATAAAAAATTTTTTACATCAAATTTTGTTAAACTATCCAAGCCAATAAAAACAAATAATGTAAATCCTACAAAAACAGATACCTGAATATAAGCATCTATCATTGACGATCGTATAACTTCGCCGAATTCACCTCCTTGAAAAACAAGAGAAAGTAATAATAGACCAAAGAAAGATTTCTTTAATAACCTTCCATCATTCTCAAGAATAATCTTTGTTTTTTCATTAATAGCGTTAATTAGCGCATTCATTAAATGTATATATAGCTAATAAATATAGCTATGGCTACATTTTCTGTTAATTTTTATTGATTATTATGTTAAAAAAAAGGATGTCATTCAGCAAAGTACGAAATGCTCATAAAACAGAAAATACTGAAGATTATTTAGAACTAATTGCAGAACTTTTAAATTCCAAAGGTGAAGCTCGTATTGTTGATATTGCTGAAAGCTTGGGTATTGCACAAGCCACAGCCAATAAAACAATACAAAGATTACAAACACAGGGTTTCATTAAAAGAGAACCTTATCGATCAATTTTTTTAACTTTTAAAGGTCAAAAAATAGCAAGTGAGTCAAAAAAAAGGCATAATATTGTATTCAATTTTTTACTAAATCTTGGTTTAGACAAGAATACAGCTTCAGAAGATGCTGAAGGAATAGAGCATCATGTTAGTGAAAAGACACTTCGAAAAATGGATAATTTTAACTCGAAAAAATAAATTTAATTTATTGCCAAATCAATTTTATCTAGTGTATAAAAAAAGAAGGGACACGGCGAATATCCCTTCTTTTCATCGTTGGTTTATGGATAGAAAATAAACCTAATTAATAAATACCCGATTCTCGGTTTTGGCTCAAATTTTTTAATTAAAAAGCCTAAATTTTAATACTTTTGTAATAAAACAATTTTTATTTTTATTTTATTTTTGAAATCATTGTTCAAAGGTAGATAATTTAATGGTCTAGAAATTTTATTGATTTTTAATGACTTTTGATGTTTTTTTAAAATACTTAAAAAATCCTGTTTCTCCCATAAATCTATTCTATGGGTAAATAGTACAAAGCCTTTTTCTTTAATATTTTTATTAATATTAGCAAAAAATTTGTCAAAGTTTTTGCAATACGTCATGGAGCCAATCAGGGAAATGAGATCAAATTTTATTTTGTAATGATGTAATTGTTCAAAATTTTTTATTTGTAATTTTTTATAAATTTTTTTTCCTGATGAAATTTTCAGGCTTTTTTTTGAAATATCTGAACCATAAATATGACTTTTTGGATAAACTTTTTTTAATTCAGCACCAAATAAGCCAGTTCCACATGCTAAATCTAAGATATTTTTTGGTTTAAAATTAGTTGTTTCTTTTAAAAATTTAATGCTCTTTTTAGGTGCTTGATAATTCCATAACTTAAGTGTTTCATCATATTTTGCTGACCAATCATCATAATATTTTCTAGTTTTTTTTAAATTTCCAACACCTGAAACTAATGATTTAAAATTAGTCATATTTTAGAGAAGGAATTTTTTTTCTTATATTTTTAACATCAGAAATATTAATCGTTGAATTAAGAATTGCAGGATCATTTTTAGTACTATTTACAATGTTCCCCCATGGATCTGCTACAAGAGAATATCCATAAGTCTTTCTTTTCATATGATGATTTCCACACATGCCTGTTGCTACAATAAAAACATTATTCTCTATAGCTCGTGATCTATTCAAAACCTCCCAATGATCTTTTCCGGTTGGTCTAGTAAAAGCAGCAGGAACTAAAATAATTGAACAATCTTTTTTAGCAAGCTGCCTATACAAATTAGGAAATCGTAAATCATAACAAATTGTCATTCCTAATTTAATATTATTAATTTTTGTAAAAATTATTTTATTTCCTGCTTTAAATAAATATGATTCTTGATGTTTTTCATTATTATTAATTTTGACATCAAACATATGAATTTTATCATATGTTTTTTTTATCACTCCATGATTATCAATAAAAAAAGATCTGTTAACTAGTTTGCGTTGTTTTTTTACTTTTAATAGTAAAGAACCAAGATTTATATTAACCTTATTTTTTTTAGCAAAATTTTTTGCCATTTTTAAAACTGGGCATGTATTTTGATATGGAGCATTTAATAATAAAAAATTTTTATCATTAGTAATAATGTTGGAGCATTCTGGTGTGCAAATCAAATGAGGTTTAAATTTTAATGTTTTTTTAAAATTTTGTTCTAAATTTTTTGCATTTAAATTTGCTATGTGACTAGCACTAAATTGAATTTGAGATATTTTAAGTTTAGCCATTATTTATATTTAAGCAAAAATATAACCGCACAAATAAATACTACAAAGGTTAACAAATACATATTTAATGTTAATGAATATGTTTCAGCTAGAAAACCAATTCCAGCAGGTAAAATCATTGTAGAAGACAATCCAATTGTTATAAGATTAGTTACAGTCATTGGGATACTTTCATTGGATTGTTTAACCGCTTGTCGAATTATTATAGGAACTAAATTTGCAATAGCAAATCCATAAATACATAGAACTCCTAGTATAATGTAGAAGTTATTTGTTAATAAAGACAAAAACATTATAGCTGCGCCAATCATCACAAAGTGACAACCTACAACTTTTTCAGTGAATAAATTAATCAAAGAGTTTGAAAATAAATTTGCAAAAATCCCTCCAATGCTAAAAAAGATTAATCCCATACTTGCTAAGTATAAAGGAGTATTTAAATCTTTTGACAACCATAATGTCGACCAATCCATAATTATTCCACCTGATCCAAAAACAAAAAATAACAAAAAACCAAATAAAAGAACATTCGTCTCTGGTAATTTAAATTTCTCACCTTCGCCTTTAAAATCTAAATCTCGAGGTAATCCATAAGAATATACAAAAGAGGAAACTAAGATTGATAAAAAGGATAAGATCGTAAACGATATGTAAGGTTCATAATTATTTCTCATTATTAAACCCGCTAATCCTCCTCCAAGGAGAATTCCTAAATTAAATCCCATGGCATAATATGGTGTAATAATTTTTTTAAAATGTCTTTCAATAAGTTGACTATGTATACCTCCAATTGGTCCAGATGCACCCCATCCTATTCCACCAGATATAAAAGTTAATAAAAAATAAAAATATGATGAGGAAATAACAGTCAATAAGGCGGAAAATGTAACAATAGGAAAAGCTAAAGTCATAACTAATTTAGTTCCATATCTTGGGACTAATAACCTTCCAGCAATTTGATTAGAAATTATAAAAAAAATACCAAAAAGTAATATTGCATAGCTTAAATCAGACTCGTCAATTGAAAGTCTTTCCATATTCCAAGGTGTTATTCCAAAATAACAACCAACGACTATCATTGGATAGGTAGAAGTAATTACTGATGCAAGGGTAGCTCTTCTAAAAATTATATTTTCTTCTAACACAAAATTTTTTACCAACGATGATGCACATCATCAAAAAAGTACTCTGTGTAAATATTACTGATTTTATCCATCAAAGAAGAAATTTCATTAATATTTGAAGAAGAAGTATTTAAATTCACATGATCTTTATTTTTAGCTCCAGGAATAACAACACTAACTGCATCATGCATCAAAATCCATCTTAGCGATAATTGTGACAAAGTTATATCAGTTGGCAAAATACTTTTTAAATCTTCAACTGCATCTAATGCTTTATTAAAGTTAACACCTGAAAATGTTTCTCCAACATCAAATGCATCACCATTGATATTATAATTTCTATGGTCATCAGGAGCAAAAGAAGAATCTTTTGAGAACTTACCTGTTAACAAACCACTTGCAAGAGGCACCCTGACTATAATTGCAACTTTTTTTTCTTTTGCTATTTCAAATAATTTTTCAGCAGGTTTTTGTCTAAAAATATTAAAAATAACTTGTATCGATTTTGTATTTGGACGTTTGATACAAGCTAAAGCTTCATCAACTGTTTGAACACTAAATCCGTAATGTTGAATTTTTCCTTTACTCACTAAATGATCTAACATATCAAATGTATGATCAGATGAATATACTTCGGTTGGAGGACAATGCATTTGTAAGAGATCAATTGTTTCAACATTAAGATTTGATAAAGATTGGTCTACATAAGACTCCATTAATTCCTTATTATAGTATCCCTCGGCCACATGAGGATTGATTTGTCTTCCAGCTTTTGTTGCTACATAAATTCTTTCAGATACTGATTTAATGAATTCACCTACAAATTTTTCACTTCTACCCATGCCATAGACATCAGCAGTATCAAAAAAATTAACACCATTATCAAATGATGATTTTAATACTTCTTTAGCTTTATCTTCACGAACTTCTCCCCAATCTGCTCCAATTTGCCAGCAACCTAATCCAATTTCGGATACGTTCCAATCTAATGATCCAAATTTTCTATATTTCATATTTATCCTACAACTATTTCATCAGTGACTAATGTACCATCCTCAACAATCAATCCCATAGCTCCTGAATCAAGAAGATTATTCTTATCTTCATATTCTAAAACTAATTTATTTTCTAAGTATGCAGAAAGAACATTATCTTTAATTTTAAGAGATAATTTATAATTTTTAAAATATTCTAAATTAAAATCCATTTCTTTTAAAACTTTTACTTCATTTACCACTTTTATTAATTGAAGTTTGTTTGAAGAATTAATTACCAGTCCATAGTATCTATTTAAACCTTGTACTCTTACAGCAAGGCCACCGGTAGTTAGTCTTTGCACTGCTATATCTGCGCTAACAGTATAGTTTTTCCAAGTTTCATTACCCGTAATGATAATCCCTCTCCCACTATCTTTTGTTATTCTAAATGTTCTTGCACCTACTTCCCATTTATCAACAGCATTTACCCAACTTGATTTCCACATAACAGCGTTTGATGTTTTCACACCCCGTTTATGTTCTCCAATATGTTTTGGTTTATAAAATGAACAATCTGGTTCTCCCGTAAATGTTAGATAGTTTATTAATAAGCTGCCAGAATTTGCTTCATCAGATTCAATAGAAAATCCAACTTGAGTAATTGGATTTCCCTCAGTTGAAGGAATTTTCCATTTTAAGTTATGTGATTTACCTGGATACAAAATTATTTCCTCTGAATTAATTCTTTCATATTCATCATCTTTCCCAAACATATTTATGAAACATTTAACATTGATTGGTTTATCTGAACTTGTAACAAAATTAATTTCAGATTCAATTGTTTGACCAGAATATAATAATGGAGATGAAATAAAATTATAACTTTGAAAAAATCTCTCTCTAGCTTTCCCTGTTAATTCGTGTAACTCTTGAGGAAAAAATACATCTACCAATGCTTCAGAGAAGACACCAGGCGCTACTCTATCAAATTTAATCTCAAGGGCTCTTTTTCCAATTTTACTATCATATTTTATATTTTGTACATGAGTGGAAATATTCTTATTTTCTTTATAGTTTGCTCTCCACCCTTGAACTGAACCAGGCATTTCAAAATGAAATCTGGATCCATTTTTAGGCTGAACAATTTCCTCATTGTTCATTCTTTTTGCAGTATTAATTACTTTATAAGCTTCAGTTAATGCGTCTGTCTGTGTTTCGCCACCATTTGCCGTAGGACAATACATTCTATCTTGGATTGGAGAAAGATAATCTGGGCCATTATTTAATCCCTCAAGTCCATTTTTAATTCCCATCAGGCAACCAACATTTCCTGAGTTACAATCTGTATCTCGACCTGCAGTATTAACAATCATTAATGTTTTTTGAAGATCATCATCCCCAAATAATAATGATAAAATTATAATAGCATGATTAGGTATCATGTGACACTCACCTAAATATTTATCATAATCATAGTTTTTAGCTAAAAATTCTCTTGCTTGCATCCAGTCACTATTACCTGATCGTATATTTTGTAATTCTCCAATTACTTTGTAAATCTCAGATGTATTTGGAATATATTTCTTACTTTCATTAATAATTTTATTAATATCTTTTTCGATAAAAGCTAAAGACTCCATAGCGGCTACCATTTGTGCTCCGTAAATCGCTTCGCCATCATGACTTACGCTTGCAGCTTTTTTTGCAAGATCAGCAGCTTTTTCCGGATCTCCTGGTGATACTAAAGCCCATCCATCAATAAATATTTGAGCTCCTATTTGTTGTGCAACAACTTCTCCATTGGTTTCAATCGAACCACTCATTGGGGCGTGAATGCCTGCCTTAAGGTTTTGGAATGCAGTGTCCTCAGCTGAATGACCTCTACCTCCCCACCACAAAACAGTTTTATTTTCTATAAGATTATTTAACCAACTTTGACCAATTTGTTTTGGCGTAATATTAGGATCATAATTATTTTCTCTTAAAGCTCTTAAAAAAGTAAAGGTACCAGTAATATCATCATCAGTTACTACTAATGGAACATTTAATTTCTCATTTACATAGTAATTAATCTCACCTAACTCTTCTAATATTCTTTCATGAGTCCATTGTTCAAAAGGACGTCCTAGATAAACACCAATTAACTTACCAAGTACCCCTGCATATACTTTTTCTTCATACACTTTATCTAGTTTCATTATTTCTCCCCTTTTTTTATAAATTTATTCTATAGATATTGAATTACTTTGAATTGCTCCATTTTCAGTTAAAAATCCCATCATACCTTCCTCAAATGGATTAGATGAATCTTGTGCTTCAATTAGTAATTGATTATCAACATAACCTTGAAGTTTATTGCCATCTACTTTAAATTTTAAATCATATTCTTTAAAATATTCTAAATTAAAATCTATTTCATTAAGTGTTTTTAATTCATATTCCATTTTATTAATCTTGAGTTTATTTTCAGATGTTAACTCAAGAGAATAATATCTTTTTAAACCTTGAGACCTAACAATTAATCCAGCGGCAGATGCAAGAGGAATAGATATCTTTGAAGAAATTGTATAATCTTTCCATGTCTCACTCCCAGTCATTATGTGACCACGACCTATGCCCCTTACTACTTTAAATGATTCATTATGTCGGTATTGCCATTTATCTACATCATTGACCCAAGCTCTTTTCCATAATTGACCGTAAACTTCCTCTTTATAAAATATGCCTCTTTTATATTCATCTATGTGGTCAGGTCTTCTAAAAGTCATTTTTGGAGTTCCAGAGATATTTAAATAATTAATTAAAATTTTTCCTGAAACATTATCATCAGAATTAATACTAATACCTATCTGTCCAATTGGATTTGCAAAAGTATCAGGAACAACCCATTCAATTGTATTATTTTCTTTACTCTTTAAATTAAAATCATCAGAGGATAATTTAATTAATTTATCTTCTTCTCCCCAATATTTAATAAATAAATTAATTCGCAAATCTTTTTCAGATTGAGATATAATTTCTGTTTTTATCTTTTGTCCAGAATATACAATAGGACAAGCGACATAATCATAATGAAAATATCTTTGAACTTGATAGCCTTCTAATTTTGTAAACCATTCTGGAAAAAAACTATCTACAAAAATTTCACTTGCAAGACCAAATGATAGATCATTAAAGCTGACTTGTAACGCTCTCGTTCCATTATCTGATTTATAATCAACATTAGATAAGCTTGTATTTAGATTGTTATCATTTGATTTATCAACCATCCATCCTTGTGTAGATGTTTCCATTTCAAAATTGTATCTAGCATTATTTTTGATAACCTTGCTCTCAAGACCATTCATTTTTCTTGTTATATTAATAATGTTCTGACTTTCCAATAAAGCATCAGTCATTGTTTCAGAACCATATGCTGTTGGTAAATAAATAATATCATTTACAGGTGTTATATAGTCTGGACCCTGTTTAATTCCTTCTAATCCATTTTTTATTCCTAAGATACAACCAACATTTCCTGAGTTACAATCTGTATCCCATCCTGCTGTATTGACGATCATTAAGGATTTTTGAAAATCATCGTCTCCGAATAACAACGATAATATAATTAGTGCGTGATTAGGAACGATATGACAATTACCTGGAAATTTACTATACCCATACTTATCTTCAATCTTGGATCTAGCTTGTTCCCAATCTAAATTACCAGAGCTCCAATCTTGGATATCAGAAATCAATTTATAAATTGTTGAATCATTTGGAACAAATTTTTTACTGTCCTCTATTATTTTTTTTATATCTTTTTCTATGAATGCATAGGCTTCCATAGCAGCAACAACTTGAGCGCCGTAAACAGATTCACCGTCATGACTAACACTCCCTGCTCTTTTTGCTAAATCAACAGCTTGTTCTGGATCACCTGGAGAAACCATTCCCCAGCCATCAATAAATATTTGCGCTCCGATTTGTTCCGCAATTACTTTACCATTTTTAGCAATGGAACCACTTTCAGGTGCGTGAATACCTTGTTTAAGATTCATGTATGCGCTTTCTTCAGTTAAAATTCCTTTTCCTGCCCACGCAAGTACAGTTTGATTTTCTAAACAATAATTTAACCAGGTTTGTCCAATTTGTTTAGGCGAAATATTTTTATCAAAATTAAAATGTTTAAGAGCATTTATAAACCTAAAAGTACCTGTTAGATCATCATCTGTGACATGTATTGGAAAATCAAGTTTATCATTTACATAATAATTAATTGGACCAAGTTCTTCCATGATCCTGTCATAATACCAACCTTCAAATGGTCTACCTAAATAAACACCAATAATTTTTCCTAAGACACCAGCATAAACTTTTTCTTCAAATACTTTATCTAAATTCATTTTCCTCCCTCCAAATGAATATTATCTCAATTTATCGAAATTTCATTACTAATAATAGTTCCATTTTCAACAATACAGCCTATCATACCTTTTTCAAATTGATTTGATTTATCTTCTACCTCAATTAACAATTCATTGTTAATAAAGCCTTTTAAAAAATTATTATCAGCCTCAAAACGCATAAAGTATTCCTCAAATGGCTCAAAAGCAAAATCTACTTCTTTTAATATTTTTAGACCATATTCCATTTTATTAATCTGTAATTTATTTGTTGATTTAATTTCTAATGAATAATACCTCTGCAAACCCTGAGATCGAATTACCAATCCTCCAGATGATGCTAAACGAAACATTATTTTTGAAGTTACCGAATAATTTTTCCAATCGGAGGATCCTGTAAATACATGCCCTCTTGATGTATTTTTGATTAACCCAAATGAATTTTTTCCATAACTATACCATTTATCTACATCATTCACCCAAGCCAATTTCCATAACTGACCATAATATTTTTCATCATCTGGAATATAAACACCATTTGTTAAAGATTTAATATTATGACTTGTCGTATTTACTTTGTCGTTTTTAATATGCTCAGGTTTTTTAAAAGTCATCTTAGGTATTCCAGAAATATCAATATAATTTATTAATATTTTACCTGATACTTGTTCATCAGATGCAATACTATATCCAAGTTGAGTAATGGGATTTGATAATGTATCTGGAATAGTCCATTCTATTTTTTTTGTTTCATTTTCTGAGAAGTAAAATTCCTCCGAATCTAATTTAAATAACTTATCTCCTTCACCATAATACTTAATAAATAATTTAATTTTTATATTTTTTTTCGTCTTCGATATAATTTCTGCTTTAATTGTTTGACCTGAGTAAACTGTAGGACAACCAACAAAACTGTAAACCATAAGCATCATTTCTTGTTGCTCATTCAATCTTGTAAATTCTTCTGGGAAAAATGTATTCACATATAATTCACTATTAATTCCTTTTGTAAGATTGTTAAAATTTATCTCTAAAGCTCTTTTGCCAATAGCAGAGATATGTTCACAGTTTTTTAAAAAAGTATTTTGATTATTATTATTTGATTTATCAATCATCCATCCTTGCGTAGATGTTTCCATTTCAAAATTATATCGAGCATTGTTTTTAATAGATTGATGTTCAAGGCCATCTAATTTTCTTCTAATATTAATTATATTCTGGCTTTCAGTTAATGCATCAGTCATAGTTTCTGAACCACGAGCAGATGTAATATATAAAGTGTCATTAACAGGTGTAATAAAATCTGCACCTTTTTGAATGCCCTCTAGACCATTTTTAATACCCATATAACAGCCAACATTTCCTGAGTTACAATCTGTATCCCACCCTGCCGTATTAACAATCATTAACGTTTTTTGAAAATCATCATCTCCAAATAAAAGAGCTAGAATAATCAAAGCATGATTTGGCACAATATGACAAAATCCTTGGTATTTGTCATACCCATAGTGTTCTTCAATTTTGAATCTAGCTTGTTCCCAATCTAAATTACCAGAACTCCAATCTTGAATATCTGAAATTAATTTATAAATAACAGAATTCTTAGGAATGTAACTTTTACAATGCTCAATTATTTTTTTTGTATCACTTTCAATAAAAGCCATTGCTTCCATAGAAGCAACCATTTGAGCGCCGTAAACAGACTCGCCATCATGACTAACACTCCCTGCTCTTTTTGCTAAATCAGATGCAAAGTCTGGATCACCTGCTGCAATCATTCCCCAACCATCAATAAATATTTGTGCACCAATTTGCTCTGCAATAATTTTACCATTCCTTTTAATTGATCCACTCTCTGGAGCTTCAATACCTTCTTTTAAATTTAAATACGCACTCTCTTCGGTCAATAATCCCTTTCCAGCCCATGCTAAAACAGCCTGATTTTCTAAACAATAATTCAACCACGTATCACCAATTTGCTTTGAAGTTATATTTCGATTAAAATTAAAGTCTTTAAAAGCTTTAATAAAAGTAAAAGTACCATTGAGATCATCATCCGTAACATGAAGAGGTAAATTTAATTTGTCGTTTACGTAATAATAAATAGGCCCAAGTTCTTTCATTATTTTATCATAGGGCCAACCCTCAAATGGTCTTCCTAAATAAACTCCAATAATTTTTCCTAAGACACCAGCATAAACTTTCTTTTCAAAATTATTATCTAATTTCATACTCTTATATTTTTACTCTATACTTATTGAATTGGATGACAATGTTCCATCTTGTGTAACAAAACCTATCATGCCTGTTTCAAAAGAATTATCCTTATCGTGTGTTTCAATTAATAACTTATCATCAACATAACCCAATAATTTATTTCCATGCACTTCAAATTTTAATTCATATTCCTTATAAAACTCAAAGTTAAAATCGATTTCTTTTAATGTTTCTAATTCATAAAACATTTTATTAATCTGCAGTTTATTATTGGAAGTAAGTTCTAAAGAGTAATATCGCTTTACTCCTTGAGATCTAATTATTAATCCTCCAGCTGATGCTAATGGAAAATTCACTTTTGAAGTAACGGTGTAATCTTTCCAGGAAGATGATCCTTGTAAAATATGACCTCTACCAACTCCATTGATAATTTTAAATGACTCTAACCACCTATATTGCCATTTATCGATATCATTCACCCATGCTCTTTTCCATAATTGACCATAAAATTCTTGGTTAAAAAAATATCCATTTTTTGATGCATTTTCTATGTGTTCAGGTCTTTTAAATGTAACTTTTGGTGTGCCCGTAATATCAAGAAAATTAATTAGTAATTTTCCTGAAGTGTTAACATCTGCTGATATGACAAATCCAATTTGTCCAATTGGATTTGCATGTGTATCTGGAACTATCCATTCAATTGATTTTACTTCATTATTTGAAAGTTCATATTCTTCAGCATCTATTTGTTTTAATTTATCTTCTTCACCCCAATATTTTATAAATAAAGTAACTTTAATATTATTTTTACTTTTTGAAATAATTTCAGTTTTAATCTTTTGTCCACTATAGACAATTGGACATCCAACAAAGTCATAGTGAAAAAATTTCTGCCGCTGAGATCCTTTTAGTTCAGTAAACCAATCTGGAAAAAATGTATCAACATAGGCAACACTTGAATGCCCTATTGATAAATTAGAAAAGTCAATTTCTAATGCTCTTTCACCAATCTTGGTTTCATAAGGAACATTAGTAATTGTAGTATTTAAATTATTATCATTAGTCTTATTTATTTTCCAAGCTTGAGTAGAGCCTGGCATTTCAAAATTATATCTTGCATTTTCTTTTACTATCTTGTTTTCCATACCATTAATTCGTCTAGCAATATTAACAATATTTTGACTTTCTCTTAATGCGTCAGTCATCGTTTCAGCACCATTACTTGTTGGAAGAAAAATTGTATCATTAACTGGTGTAATATAGTCGGGTCCGTCTTTAATACTCTCTAATCCATTTTTAATTCCAAGAAAACATCCGACATTTCCCGAATTACAATCTGTGTCCCAACCTGAAGTATTTACAATCATTAAAGATTTTTGAAAGTTATCATCTCCAAATAGTAATGCTAAAATAATTAATGCATGATTTGGTACAATATGAACACCGCCAATAAATTTTTCATAACCATAAATATCATCTATTTTTTCTCTTGCTTGTTCCCAGTCTAAATTACCAGAACTCCAATCTTGAATATCAGATATAAGTTTAAAAATTGTTGAATCTTTTGGGATATATCTTTTGCAATGCTCAATAATTTTTTTTGTATCTTTTTCTATAAACGCCATTGCTTCCATTGCAGCAACAACTTGAGCAGCATAAACAGATTCACCATCATGACTTACACTTCCAGCTTTTTTTGCAAAATCAGCTGCTTGATCTGGATCACCTGGCGAAACTAATCCCCATCCATCAATAAAAATTTGAGCACCTATTTGCTCTGCAACAATTCGACCATTTGTTTTTATAGAACCACTATCTGGCGCGTGAATACCTTGTTTAAGATTTTGATAAGCGGTATCTTCTGATGATGTTCCTTTACCACCCCACCATAAAACAGCTTGGTTTTCCAAACAATAATTTAACCAAGTTTGTCCAATTTGTTTAGAAGAAATATTCTTATCAAAATTAAAATCTTTTAGAGCATTTATGAATCTAAAAGTTCCAGTCAAATCATCATCTGTGATTTGAACAGGCATATTTAATTTATCATTTACATAATAATTAATTGGGCCTAATTCTTTTATAATTCTATCATACCACCAACCCTCAAAAGGTCTGCCAAGATAGACGCCTATGATTTTACCTAAAACTCCTGAATAAACTTTCTCCTCATATTCTTTGTTAAGTTCCATCTTCCTCCCATTGAACTAACCTTTTGTAGCACCACTGGTTAAACCAGCAATGAATCGTCTTTGAAAAAACATAAATAAAATAGCAATTGGTGCCGCCATTAAAATAGACGCCGCACTCACCAATCCATAATCATTTGCAAATCTACTTTGAAATGTAAATAAAATTGACGAAATAGGTTTGTACTCATCAGTAATAATAAAAGTAATAGCAAATAAAAACTCATTCCAAACTGTTAATGACACAATAAGTGCTGTTGTTAAAAAAACTGGCCAAGATAAAGGTAGGGCAACTCTTGTAAACAATTGCATTACAGATGCCCCATCTAGTTTAGCGGCTTCAAAAAGTTCTGTAGGTAATTGCAACATGTAAGAGCGAATTAAGAAAGTTGCAAAAGGGGCATTTAAGGCGCTATAAATAATAACTAAACCAATCCTTGTATCTAGGAGGTATAAACTTTTCCACATTAAAAATAATGGTAAAATAAATAATTGAGCAGGAATACTTATTCCAACTAAAAGGTATAAGCCAACAACAATTGTTTGAATTCCTCTTGGATTTAAAACTGCCAAACTGAATGCAGCTAAACCTGAAACAGTCAAATTTAATATCAATGTTCCGATAACCAAAGTAAGTGAATTCATAAATATTTGAGTATAATTTCCATTCACCCAAGCATCATAATAATTCATTAATCTTATTTCATTTGGAAAACCTAATGGATTTGCTCCAAATTCAGAAGATGGTTTTATAGAATTAAAAGCTAAAACTAGTAATGGCAAAATAATTGTTAAAGCCATAAAAATCAAAATGGCGTGATTAATATAGCTTGATCTTTGTCTAAATCTTGCAGTTGCCATTTAAAATTTTATACCTCCCAACCCATCCGCCTCAAAATTGCAAAGAAACCAACTATAATACCGACATAGAAGAACATCATGACACCTATAGTAGACGCGTAACCAACATTCATTCGTTGAAAGGCTTGAGAATACAGATGATTTGCTACAACTTCAGAACTATATGCTGGCCCACCCATTGTTAAAATATATACATAGTCAAAAGTTGGGACAGACCAGATGATTATAATTATTAAAGATAAAACAAAAATTGGTCGTATCATTGGTAAAGTAATGTATCTAAATTTTTGAAATTTTGTTGCTCCTTCAATATCTGCTGCCTCATAAAGAGAGTCATCCACTTGATACATTCCAGTTAAATAAATAATAACTAAGAAGCCCCAAAAATGCCACATATCTACCCAGGCAACAGCGTATAAAGCAGTCTCCTTCATTGCAAAAGGTGACTTAGCAAGAAAATCAATACCTTGATTCTCAAACCAACCCCCTAAGCCATGTCTTGGATGGAATATGTATCTCCAAATCAAACAGTTAACGATACTGGCTAGAATGTATGGAAAAAAATACACTAGCCTATAAAAAAGTTGTCCTCTTTTTATTCCAGTTAAAAGATATGCTATAATAAGTGCTACGATTACTGGTATTGTTAAGAACATTACTGTCCAAATTATGTTGTGTTTAACTGCTTTCTTGAAAACACGGTCTCTGAATAATTCTTGAAAGTTTTCTAATCCAACGTAGTTTATTCTGCCGAAACCATTCCAGTCCGTTAAACATAACAATAAACTTAGTATCGATGGGAATGCTACCACAAAAAAATGTATAAATATAACTGGAAATAAAAAGTACCAGGAAATTGCATTTATACTTGTTAAAAATTTTGGCATAATTACTTTATTTTTAATAAGGGGAAAAAATTTCCCCTTATTTAAATTTATAAATTATCTTTTTCCAACTGGAACTAATGCATCGTCTGCACGAGCTTGATCCCAAAGTCTTTGAGATTCCTCCATGAATTCAAGTGGAGTAATATCTCCAGCCCAAACAACTTCCATATCTTTCCAAATATGTACACCTGGGTCATTCGGATAGAACGTCCATGTTGTATATCCATAGTTTCCAGAATCAGAAGCTTCTGCGAATTCAGTTAAGAATCTTTTTTGTCTTGGATCAATATTAGGATCAAAGTCAGCATCAGTGTATTTTAGTGGTAACAACCAAGCGCCATAACCTAAACTGCCAGTAACTTTAAGAGCTCTTTCTTTATCAGAAAGAATCCAATCAATTACTTTTGCAGCTCCATCAGCATTTTTAGATGCTGCATTAATGGACATAGTTCCACCTGTTGCAAGTTGGTAATTAGGAGCACTTCCTGCCTGTGAATTCAGAATCGGTAAAGGATTCCAATCCCAATCATCAGAAGTTTCTCCAAAATTTGTTGCCGTTACATTGAAACCCCAAGTTCCAATCATGAGCATCGCAGAACCTCTAGTAGCAAACTCGTTATTAAAATCATCCCAATCTAAAGAATAATATGTCTCTAAATCCCCAGACCAATAGCCTTCATCTACCATGTGTTTTCTTAAAAGTTCAATTGCTTCTACAAACTCTGGATCAGTCCACTTTTTTTCACCAATTAATGCTTTATAGACATTATCTGGTCCAGCATAAGTGTTGAAATAGTTACCTACTAAATGTTCGTGAGTTGGCTGCCATCCAGCAGAACCATACGCATAAACATTCATTCCCTTAGCTTTTATTTTAGCAGCTAAAGATTCAACTTCTTCTAAATTATTTGGCGTACTCCATCCATTTTCTTCAAACAAAGTTTTATTATAAAAATAAATCATTGTTTCATAGTTTTTTGGAATTGAATATAATTCACCATCAAATACTCCTGAGTTGTAAGCCCAACCTAGAAGTTTGTCTTGCCAACCATATTGATCAGCATACTCTTGCATAGATTTAACAAGACCTGCATCTTGGTAAATTTTTATATAAGAAGCACCAGGTGTATCAAACATGTCCGGTCCACTTCCAGATAAAAGAGCTGGTCTGATAGTATCATTAATGTCTTCTTTAAATACACATTCTAATTCTACTTCATCTTGTTCAGCATTAAAAGCATCACACATCATTTCTTGAACTGTAGGGTCAGTATCTGCACTACTTTCCATCCACCAAACTACTTTAGTGGCAGCAAATGTTGATGTTGCGAAAAAAGCTGTAAGAATAAAAGTTAAAAAAATATTTAAAATTTTATTCATCATTTCCTCCATTTATAAGAAATTTATACTATAAATAGAAAGACTGTAAATCTATTTATGTAATATTTTGATCCAAAAAAACGAGGAAAATTAGGAATTGCGACAAAAAATTAATCTAAAGCATAAAAATCATTTGATCCCTAATTAAACTTAAAAAATAGTTAAAAGAAAAATAAAAAATAACTATTAAAAAAATTGCTATTAAAGACCAGATTATAAATTTTATCATTTTATAGTTTTTATAAATTAAATAATGTTTAAGAGTAGTATTAATATATTATAAATTATTATTATATTCTAATCATAATTATGAAAAACAAATTATTTGATATTTGGAAAAAAAATAAAGCATCTATAAATGCGTGGCTTTCTATACCTAATTCTTTTACAGCAGAAGCCTTTGGTAAAATGGGTTGGGATTCAGTAACTATCGATATGCAGCATGGCCAAAATGATTATTCTACTGCTATTTCAATGGTTCAAGGATTAACAAATAGTGATACTGTTCCTATGACAAGAGTACCATGGAACGAGCCAGGTATTATTATGAAAATGTTAGATTTAGGTATTCAAGGAATTATTGCGCCAATGATAAATACAAAAGAAGACTGTGAAAAGTTTGTTTCATATTGTTATTATCCTCCAATAGGTCAAAGAAGTTTTGGTCCAATGAGGGCTCAGGTAGTTTATGGTTCAGATTACTATCAACATGCAAATGATAATATTGTAAGTTTGGCAATGATAGAAACAAAACAAGCAGTAGAAAATTTAGATGCCATTCTTTCAGTTCCAAACTTAACTGGTATCTATATTGGACCTGCGGATATGAGTTCTTCTTATGGTTTACCACCTAAATTTGATGTTCGTGAAGATCCGGTATTTTCAAATATTAAAATGATTGCAAAAAAAGCAAAAGAAAAAGGAAAGATTGCAGGTATTCATAATGGATCAGTTAAGTATATGAAAGAAATGATGGAGTACGGTTTTCAATTTACCACCTTACTTTCTGATTTTAGAATGATGACATCACATGCTGAAAGTTTATTAAAAGAATTGAAAGATGTAGATACTAAATCTGATAATACAAGCGCTTATTAATTGTCGCTTAATTACTAACTAGATCCTCTTCCATTTTAATTAATTCAAACCATCGATTTTCTTTTGTATTGAGATCATTATTAAGAACTTCCATTTTGGAAGTTATTTCTTGATAGCGGTCAAAATTTTCCAAATATAGGTTTGTATCCTTCAATTCATTTTTAATATCTTCTAATTCTTGTTGAATATTTTTTATTTGGTTTGGTAATTGCTCTAATTCATATTGAAACTTATACGATAATTTATGTTTTGAATTTTTTACTTTGTTATTTTCTGAATGTGATTTTTTTGTTTCTTTATTTTTAGTAACTTGTTGATTTTCAGATTTTAAAAAATCACTGTATCCACCAAAAAACAATGATACATTTCCATCCTCTTTGAAATGTAAAATTTTGTTAACAGTTTGATCTAAAAAATCTCGATCATGCGATACTATTAGCAATGTTCCATTATAATTGGATAACATTTCAGTTAACAGATCTAGCGTTTCTAAATCTAGGTCATTTGTTGGCTCATCTAATATAAGTCCAGTTTTGGGATTAGCTAATACTTTTGCCAAAAGTAATCTATTTTGCTCTCCTCCTGATAATGTTTGTATCGTATGGTTAACATTTTTAGGATCAAACTGAAAATCTTTCACATAGCTACAGACATGCCTATCTCTTCCTTGAACTTTTAAATAATCACCTCCAGAGGGTACTAAGATATCTTTAATAGATTTTCTACCATTAAGATCATTACGCATTTGATCAAAATAAGAAAATTCTAAATTTTTTTTCAGCTTGATTTTACCTTTAGAAATTTTTATTTCATTAAGGATGGTACGAAGAAAAGTTGATTTACCACTTCCATTATTCCCTAACAGACCAATACGATCATTTTTTGAAATTTTAATGGATAAATTTTTAAAAACAAAATCACTTTGATTTGGATATTTCACAAAAACTTCTTGAAGTTCAGCAATAAATTTAGATTGATCGGTAGATTTTTTAGAAACTTGAGGTCTTAAAGATTTAATTGCACTTCTGTAAGATGCTTCATCCTTTTCTAATTGCGCTTTTAATTCTTTTGCTCTTTTTAATCTTTTTTCATTTCGCTTAACTCGGGCTTTTACACCTTTATTTGCCCACTCGAGTTCAATATTAACAAATTGCTTTCTATTTCTTAATTCTCTATATTCTTGATCGAGTAACTCCTCTGACCATTTATCAAAATCCTTAAATCCTCTTAGGCTTACCCGTAATTTTCCTCTATCTATCCAAAAAACTTTATTAGTAAAATTACTGAGAAAAGTTCTATCATGACTGACACATATAATTGTCTTATTTAAATTGCGTAAATAACTTTCTAGCCATTCGATGCATTGCAAATCTAAATGGTTGGTAGGCTCATCTAATAACAAAACATCTGAGTCTTTTAATAAAGATCGAATTAAATAAACTTTTCTTTTTTGACCTCCTGAAAGATCTTCAACATTAGCAAGTTTATCTAAATTGAGTTTATTGCAAAATATATCAACAAAATGTTTATTTTGTTCGTTAAGTAAATCTGAAAAATTCTCTTCAATAGTTTTGTTATTTAATTTTTCAAATTTTTGATTGAAATATCCAACTTTGAGATTTGGGTAATTCCATAATTCTCCAGCATCTAAATCTTGATCACCGTAAATAGTTTTCATTAAGGTAGTTTTTCCAACACCATTCTTACCAACAAGAGCAATCATATCACCCTTGTGTAAATTGAGGTTTAGATCTTGGAAAATAACTTTTTTGCCAAATTTGATTTCTACATCTCTTAGAGAAAATAATAAATCACTAGCCACTAATTTAAGTCTTATATAATTTTGTAATAAACAACAATAAAATCAAGGATCATAAATATTATAAATAGTATTGCCACTCTAGTTAATGACCATTGACCTTTTGGAAAAATAAAATTTAAAAATTTCATAATAATTTACTCACTTTGTAACTTAATCCATTTAATACAATCTTCAAGTCTATCATCTCCCCAAAATACTTCCTTACCATCGTATATAAATGTAGGACTTCCAAAAACTCCTTTTTTATAAGCATATTCAGTATTGCTTAAATATTTATCTTTTATTTCCTGATCGTTTGCTTTTTTTAAGGTCTCATCAGCATCTAAATTAAGCTCCTGAAAAATTTCATTTAAATTTGGCTGAGTAGCTGGTTCTTTACCTTGCTGAAACCATCTCTGATATGTTTTATAAACATAGTCAACACCCCAACCCTCATTCATTCCAAGAATGGCAATTTGATTTGCTAAATCAAATTCTTTTAATGGATAGGGAGCAGGAACCTTAGCTTCAAAACCGTAAAATTTTGCTCTTCTTTCTATATCTCTCCACATGTAATCTGATTTTATTTTTTTAGCTGGCGGCGTGAATGGAATATTATCCATATCCATCATAATTTTTCGAACACTGAAAGGATGCCAATTGAATTTGATATTTTCTTTTTTTGCTACATCATGCAATCTATTAACTGTTAAATAAGTATATGTACTACCAATAGAAAACCAAAAATTTATTTCTTTCATAAAGTATCCTTTTAAACTATTTTTTTTTATTCGATAATTATTTCTTCAGGTGTTGTATCAGTATCAATTGCTGGATCCCAGGTAATACCATTCTTGCCTGAACCAAACTTAGCTCCTTTATTGGTAAAAGGTAATTTATATAATTCTGAATTTATATATTTTTGTAATTTAGGAAGTAGCCTAAAGTTATTAAAGAATTCAGAAATAAGCGGATAACCAGCTAAATTAAAAACGTTATTATCTTCAGCACCTTCAACAAAATTGTAATATAAAAGAAAATTTTTATATAAATCTAAAGTATCAAATAAATTAAAATCAGGAGAAGAAATACTATTCCCAACAAGAAAATTTTTTGAAAGATTATTATCTTTTGAATTTAACCAGTGTTCAAATTTTTGAAGTTTTCCTGAATTCGATTTTTCAAATGCAGAAATAAATACTTCTTTAGCCGCAAACAATTCCTCTTCTTTGTTAAGAAAATGTGTGTAAGCAAATTTTGTTACAACACTGCGAAGATCAGCACTTTCTTGAAGCAATTGTTCACATTCTATTTGCTCTTTACTTGTTTGCCCAAACATTCCAAATTCTTTTCCTAAAAAAGTAAGACATGTGTTTGAATGTGAAATTACATATTCCTCGTCATCTTTTAAGAATTGTAGATAAGGTAAGTTTATTAAACTATTTTTTTTCTTCAATTCAATTTTATCATTGTCATGCCAAGAACTGCCTTCATAAATTACTTCACCATTTTCTTCTTTGGGAAGTACTTTATAAATTTTAGCAACCAATGGTATTCCAGCATATATTATCATTTGCCTGGAAGCAGCCCCTAAGCCTTTTGTACTCCAATAACCCAATGTAACTTTGTTAATTTTTGATGACATATTTAGAAATCTTTATTCTAATAAATAATTGTCTTAAACTTAAATCAATTAATTCACAAACAGTTAAATTTTAACATTTTAATAAATTATTAACATTTTTATTATATTTTTTTTTAGAAGTATGAAAGGAGGCAATTATGTTACTTCAATGGAAAATTAGAACTAATCATTCAAATGCAATAGATATTTTTGATAAAGTTTCTGGTATGCATAAAGAAAATGGTGCAGAATTTACAACTCTAGGTGTTTTAACGGGTGCAGATAATGGATCGTTCGCAATAAGTGTAAATTTTAAAAATTATGAATCTTATGGATTAATGGATGATGCATGGAACAATTCAAATGGAAAATGGGACCAATTAATTGAACCTAATTTAGGATCAAATACGCAACTTATTGAAACTATGTATATGAGAAAAATTGTTGGAAATATTGATGGTCCAAATGATAAGTTATCAGTTTGGTCTATTTGGCTTTTTGAATGTGATGATCAACAAGCAGTTATTGATAGTTTTGAGATTGATTGGAAACATTATAACAGCAATGGATGCACTGGCTTAAATATCATGTCCACTTCAGGAGCTGATTATCCAAGACCTAACCAGTACGTATTTGCAGCTAGATTTGATTCAATGACTCAACTTGGCAAACACTTTGATAAAACAATGGAAAATAGTAATTATTGGAATGAAATAAAAGATTATCATTCAAAAATAAAAATTATTAAAAATTACAACCTAAGAATGCTTAAGAGACAAATAAACAATTAAAGGAGATAAAATGGTAATTGGACAATGGACTTATAAGTTAGCTGGTAATATTCAAAAAGCAATTGATGGTTATAAAATAATTGAAAAACATTTTAGTAATCATGGAGCAATTGGGTCAGCATTAGTCTCAAGTCATGGGACAGATACGGGAACATTTAGTACAATGATTGGTTATGAAAACTATGAACAGTTTGGATTAATTGATGACAAGATAAGTCAGGATGAAAACTTTAATAAAGAAATGAATCCTTATTTTGAGTTAACTTCATGGGAAAAAATGAATTTTGCTGAACCAATGATGCATAAAATGGATCCTGATCCTGGAGTAAAAAATTGTTTTGCAGCTTGGACATTTCATCATAAAAATATTGATATGATAATGAAAAAATCAGAGATATTTTTTAAGTTATGGATGGATGCTGGAGCAAATGGCTGTAGTGTTGGAAGATACAATGGCCATGATAGTGGATACTATTCTTTTGCTTCACGTTTCCAAAGTATGACAGATTATGGAAAAGCCCAGGATAAACTTAATTCTGAAAATGTTTGGGCAGATCATACAGATTTTACTGATGATGTAACGTGGAAAAGCTTTAACTTAGTTAGAGTTATAGAAACTAATTGGGATTAATAATTTAATATAGGATTATTCATATTCTTAAATAAAATTAGCGGATTTGAATCCGCTAATTACATTTCTTTTCATTAAAAAATTTTGTGATATTACATAGATTGAGCTGATATAGTATAATGGTTATTACAGGCCGTTGGTAACGGTCAGACCCAAGTTCGATTCTCGGTATCAGCACCACTCTTGATGAAATATATATTTATAATATTAGTTTTATTTATAAATTTTGAAATAATGGCTAAGCAAATATCAGAACTCAATTGGAAAAAAAGATTGCTCGTTATATCTTATCAAAATGAAGATGATCTAGTATTTATTCAAACTACAAAGTTTATTTCCGATAATACATGTCAGATTGTTGATAGAAATTTGGAAATAATTTTTTTTGAAAATTTTAAAAACAAACAATACACAACACCGGATTTCATTGAAGATAAATATGGTATCTGGCTAATTGGTTATGATGGCAATATAAAAGATTATACGGAAGATGATAAAATATATCTAGGTTTGTTAGATCTTATAGATTCGATGCCAATGAGAAAAAATGAAATGATTAATGATAAATGTTAGATATCTAATATTAAATATTTTCATAAATACTTTTTTCAATTTCATTATAGGCTCTCAAAGATACTTCATTCATATACGGCAATATTTGCATAAATATTGCGCATCCTATTTGGTTTTCAAAATCAATCCAAAAAAAACTATTAAAGATGCCTGTCCAGAAAATACTCCCTATTGGTCTCCCTTCAAGTGTTTTATTATTATTTATCATAAAACCATATCCAAATTTTTTTTCAATGTTATCATCGTAATCTAAGGAAGCTGAAAATTCTTGATCAACTGAAGGCATCCTTTTTACTTCAAGATCTCCTATTTGATTAGTTTTCATCATATTAATAGACTCTTGAGATAATATGTCATTTTTTTCACTCAAAAATATACGCATAAATTTTGCATAATCTTGTGCATTAGAAAACAAACCACCCCCTCCAGCATGAAATAATCTATTAATTTTTTCCTCTTGATAGAAAGTAATATCTTTATTAAGCATTAATTTATTGTCTATATAATCATAAACATAAGCCAAATTTTCAAATTTATTTTCTTCCAAATGAAAAGTAGTATTTTTCATTCCAATTTTATCAAATAAATTTTCTTTCATATAATCATTTAATTTTTGATTAGATAATTTTTCAATTACATGTCCAAGTAGATCAATGCCAATTCCATAATTCCATCTTGTACCTGGCTCAAATAAAATAGGAGCATCAAGAAAATCTCCTCCATCATCTTTCAAATCTTGCAATAATTGATTATCAACTAAATATTTAATTTCAGAATTAAGAAATTGATAACCATATCCAGAAGTATGAGTTAATAGATGCTTAATTTTAATTTTTGATTTAGGTTTTATATACTGAACATTATTATCAACAATTTCAATAATTTTTACATCAGCGAAGCGTCTATCTATATCCTCAAGGTTGGTTTCTAAACTTATTAAGTTTTTTTCTATTAGTTGAAAAATACATAATGAGGTAATTGGTTTCGTCATTGATGCTATTCTTAATATTGAGTTTTCATTAAAAGATGTCATTTTTTTTAAATGAGTATGGCCATGGTATTGTTCGAAAATATTTTTGTCTTTATTTGTTATTATTACTGATAAACAAGGAATCTTATTATTATCAAAGATATTTTTAATTTTGGCACTTAGTATTTTTAAATCCATACGTTCAAAAAAAATTTAATAAATAATCTAATATAATAATATTACATTTTTTTAAAATTATTTATTATCAATAGTAAATTTAGAAGAGTAATTACCGAAAATAAAAATGCATTTATACTAATTGTTTGTAAGTTGGTTTCTCCTGGGTTGTTTGTAATAACATATCTCCAGAAATTAATTGATACTAAAAACTGTAATACGAAAATACAATAAATAAGAGGTGATTGTTTATCAATTCCTCTAAAAATAATCGTTATTAGAGCTATTACAAAAGATAAAAAAATTATACCAATTATCTCAGATAATCCTGCAACTGCATGATTAAAGAAACCTAAATTATTTAAAGCAAATTCATCAGTGAATACAAGAAGTTGGATTGAATAGTATGAAAAAAAAATAATATTAATGATGATAATGAAAAGATCTATTTTTTTGATCATAACTGTGTATCATAGATTATAATAAAATATCAATATGGAAATTACATTATACTATTTTAAAATACCTTTTTGGAGAGCAGAAGTAACAAGATTAACTCTATTTATAGGTGATATTCCTTTCAAAGATTATCGAGTAGAAGGAAAAGAAATAGATAACTTAAAAGAAACGGGATTATTGCCGAATAAACAAATAGCTCCTTTTAAACAATTGCCAGTATTAGATGTTGATGGAAAAATAATTGCCCAAACAGGAGCAATTGCCAGATTTTGTGGAAAGTTATCAGGTTTATATCCAAAAAATAATGATTTTGAAGCAGCACAAATTGATCAAATAATTGATGCAGCACAAGATATTAACTATCTGGTAACTCTGTCTGGCAGAGATAAAGAAAGGGAACGATTAGAATTAGCGAGAAAAATATTAGCAACAAAACATCTACCAAAATGGTTTCAATTTCTTGAAAATTTACTTTTAGAAAATAAAGATTCTAATTTCTTTGTTGGTAACAAAATTTCTATTGCTGATTTAGCAATTTGGAGATTACTTGGATGGTTAAGTTCGGGGCTTTTAGATGGTGTTCCAGCTAACATATTAGAACCCTATGAGAAATTAAATGAATTGAGAGAAGAAGTATATAAGCATCCAAAAGTTAATGAATGGATGCTTAAAACGTATGGAAAAATAATTTAAAGTAATTCTTAAGTTTTTTTATAAGTTACAGAGGCTTCTCCTGCTTTTTTTACAGTGCTAACCATATCAAATTTGGTATCTAAAATGATTAATTCATTTAACATTCCTGATTGTAAAGCTGTAACCTTCATGGCAAGCATTGATTCATAATCACCTTCTGCTGTAGCAATCATGTCAAAGTCACCTCTTACAAATTCTAAACTATGTAATTTACCTCCAGCTTTTTCAGCAGCACTTCCAACAATCGCTACTCTATCTTGATCTGGATTACTCATATAACCTTTAACATATTCTGAACTTAATTTTCCGATTAAATAAAATTTATTCATATTACTCCTTTCAATTTGATGTTATTGATTACTAAAAATAATAAGTGAAGTTAAAATAAAAAAATTAATAAATTATGACAGCTTTAAGCGTAAATGTGAATAAATTTGCTTTAGTGAGAAATGCAAGAGGTGCTGACTTGCCAAACTTGATTGATATTAGTAATAAATGTTTAAACTTTGGTGCTGATGGAATTACAGTACACCCTCGCCCTGATGAAAGACATGCAAAATTTTCTGACCTAGAGCCATTAAAAAATTTATTGGCAAAATTTGAAAATAAAGAGTTCAATATTGAAGGATATCCATCAGATTTTTTTGTTAAAAAAGTAATAGAGGTTAAACCAGATCAAGTCACGTTAGTGCCAGATCCACCTGGTGCATTAACCTCTTCATTTGGTTGGGATTGTCATGAAAATAAAGAATTTCTTCGAGATATTGTTAGTGAATTTAAAAAAAATAAAATTCGTGTTTCAATTTTTATAAATCCATCGATTAAAACACTTGAAAATTTAGAAGTTATACAAACTGATAGAGTTGAACTTTATACATACGATTATGCTCATAATTTTGTAGAGAATAAAGATACTGCCATAAAATCCTATAAAGATGTATCAACATATTTAAAAAAAGAATTTCCTGAAATTAAATTAAATGCAGGCCATGATTTAAATTTGGAAAATTTAAAATTTTTCTTAGAAAATATTAATGATATCGAAGAAGTTTCAATAGGTCATGCTCTGATCTGTGATACCTTTGAATTTGGTTTAGAAAAAACAATAAAAAAATATTTATCTCTAACAAAAAATTAAATGACTTTTATCTTTTGGCTTCAATTTGCCTTAGTATGTATTGCTGGCGCTATGTCTCCTGGGCCTAGTTTGGCATTAATTATCAGAAACAGTGTTACAATTAATAGATATGCTGGCATTCTGACTTCTATTGGTCACGGGATTGGTATGGGGGTGTACGCAATTTTTGCAGTAACTGGACTAATAATTATTTTAACAACAAATGAAATACTATTTCAATTTATACAAATTATTGGAATTATATTTTTGTTATTTATAGGCTTCCAATTTCTTTTTAAAAAAAATCAAGAAATTGACCATATAAATAATAAAAAACATTTTAATTCATTCTTTCAGGGCTTTTCTATAGCAATTTTAAATCCTAAAATTCTCATATGGTTTTCTGCAGTATTTTCACAATTTGTAAAAATAGATGCATCTTTTTTTTCACACTCAATTCTTGTCATTACTGCATCTGTAATAGATGGCATTTGGTATGTTATAGTTTCAGTTGTAGCAACAAGTTATGGAATGGGCAATTTTTTTCAAAGAAGAAAAAAATTTATTCAAAAAACATCGGGAATAATTTTAGTTTTAATTGGTATACTTCTAATTATAGATTTCTTCCAAAACTCTTAAGATATTTTTACCCATAATTTTTTCAATTTCAGTATTTTTATATCCTCTTTTTTCTAAACTTTCTTGAATAATCATGTGATCTAGACAATCATTCCATTTATTTGGCAAACAATCAAGACCATCATAATCACTGCCTATTCCAACATAATCAATACCTATTTGATTAATTACATACTCAATATGATCAACAAATATTTCAATACTCGGACATATATTTGCTAATTTTTTTTGAAGAAAATGTTGTTTTGCGATCCATTGAGATGTTTTGTTTGAATATTTTCTTTCAATAGAATTTAATTCATCAATATATTTTTTTCTTTCTTTGGTTTCTCTTTCTTTAAAAGATTTATCAATAAAGAAAGGGTATGGATTAAGACCAATCAACCCTTTTACTTTTTTAATAGCTTCAATTTGATCATCTTTTAAATTACGAAAATGAGGACACAAATTATACACACTAGAATGCGAGGCTATAAAAGGTTTGGTAATTATTGATGCAATATCCCAAAAACTTTTCTCTCCAATGTGCGAAACATCAACTAACACATTATTATCTTGGCAAATAGAAATAACTTCTTTCCCAAATTTGTTTAAACCATGACTTTTAAGTTTTGACAAATTGTATGTCTCATCATAATTTGATGAAACCCAATCCAAAGAATGATTCCAAGTCGGACCGAAATAGAAAAGACCCCTTTCAATAAAATGATATAAATTATTTATATCATTTTCTAAACCCTCTCCACCTTCCATTGAAATTGGAAGTATTAACTTATTTTTTTCTATTGCTTCATTAATGTCTGAGATTTTTTTGGGGATAACAATTTCTTCATGTGATGAAATTCTTTCAATCTCATCATACATTTTATCAGCTCTTTTAAAAAAATTTGGTTCTTTAGAATTGCTTGAGACCCAAATAATTAAAATTTCTAAATCAATCTCAGATTTTAATAACCTTGGTATATCCGTATGCCCGTGCGATGTAAGTTTAGTAACATCTTCACCTTCGATAACTCTTTGCACAAGATCATTATGCAAGTCAGCTACAAACATTTAATTATTTAATAATCTCCATTTTAATTATTTTATCTGGATCAGCAGGTGGTTCACCTCTTGTGATATTATCTACATATTCCATACCTTTGGTAACTTGAGCCCAAACAGTATATTGACCATCTAGAAAAGAGCAGTCATTAAAACAAATAAAAAATTGACTATTAGCACTATTTGGATTTTGAGCTCTGGCCATTGACACTGCCCCTCTTCCATGATTCTCAGAAGAAAATTCTGCCTCAATATCCGGAAGTTTTGATCCACCTGTACCAGCTCTTGATAGATTAAAATCGTCATTAGTTGAATTTCCAAATTCTACATCTCCCGTCTGAGCCATAAAACCATCTATTACTCTATGAAAAACGACTCCATCATACTGACCTTCTTCAATAAGTTGCTTAATTTGTTTGACATGTTTTGGTGCTACATCTGGTTTTGTTTCTATTACAACAACACCATCTTTAAGTGTCATATGTATAATATCTTTTTTTTCATCAGCCATTAAAATCTCTCCTTTTAAAAATATTGAGAAAATGAAGATGAAAATAAATAGTTTTTTAAATTTAATCATATTTGTTTTCTTTACCTTCACCCAAATTGTTTTATATATATGTAATGCACATCTTTGAAGAAAATATCAAGAAATTAGATTTAAATATTCCTGATATGCCAACACCCCTAGCTAATTACGTTCCTTATAAAGTTTCAGATAGTACTGTTTATGTATCGGGTCAAGGACCGGTAATAGATGGAAAAATTCTATATAGTGGAAAAGTTGGTGTAGATATTTCTGAAGAAGATGGAATTAAAGCAGCTGAAATTTGCTGCATTAATATTATCGCAGCTCTAAAAACATCCATAAATGGTGATTGGGATAGATTAGACAGTTTTTTAAAACTGGGGGGTTTTGTTAATTGTAATGACAACTTTACTGATCAACCTAAAATTATAAATGGAGCATCAGATTTATTAGTTAATATTTTTGGTGACAAGGGAAGACATGCGCGGTTCGCAGTTGGTTCAAATGCTCTTCCACTCAATATATCTGTTGAAATAGACGCAATAATTAAAATTAAATAAATACTCCAAATGAGTGAACATTTTTTTTGCTCTTCGCTCAGTAACATCAAAAGTTCTGATTGGAACGAATGTGTTGGTAATGATCATCCGTTTTTACAATATGAATTTCTTTATGCTTTAGAAAAAAGTAATAGTGCAAATACCAAAACAGGTTGGCAACCATATCATTATATTGAACAAGAAAATGATAAAATTATCTCATTATGTCCACTTTACATAAAGAATCATTCTTTTGGAGAATATATTTTTGATCATTCTTGGGCTGATGCCTATCATCGATATGGAATAAACTATTATCCAAAACTTCAATCTGCAATTCCGTTTACACCCGTTACTGGTGATAGAATTGTTCTAAATAAGTCAGTTAAAGATAAAAAGAAAAAACAAGTTCAAGTAATTAAGAATATCATAGAAGAAGCAAAAAAAATAAATGTTTCTTCTCTTCATTTTAATTTTGTCAATGATGCATCAAATTGGAATGAAATTGATAATATTATGGTTAGATCAGGAATACAATTTCATTGGAACAATAATGAATATAAAAATTTTAATGAATTCTTAAATGACTTATCCTCAAGAAAAAGAAAAATTATTAGACGAGAAAGACAATGTATTGAAAATAATAATTTAACTGTAAAATTACTTAATGGAGATGATATTAAAGAAGAGCATATAAATTTTTTTTACGATTGTTATTTAGATACTACAGGAAGAAAATGGGGCTCTACTTATTTAACTAAAGAATTTTTCTTTGAAATATTACATAATTTTAGAAACAAAATATTACTTATAATGGCTTATCAAGAAGATAATATGATTGCCTCTGCAATCAATTTTCTAAGTAAAACTCATTTGTATGGACGATTATGGGGATCAAAATATGAAGTGCCATTTTTACATTTTGAACTTTGTTATTATCAAGCAATTGAATATGCAATTCAAAATAAAATTAAAATTGTAGAAGCAGGCGCTCAGGGTGAACATAAATTGCAAAGAGGTTATGCGCCTACAAAAACATGGAGTGCTCATTGGATAAAAGATCAAGAGTTTAGCAAAGCTATTCAAAATTTTCTTGATAATGAAAAACAGCTTATTGATAATCAAAAAGAAAAATTAGAAGATTATCTTCCTTTCAAAAATTAGGCTAATTCTTTTTTTACTTCTTGTTTATTAGAAAATTCAAAGTTAATTTTTTTATCTTTACATGTAATTTCAACATGACCACCTTTAGCAAGTTTACCAAAGATAAGTTCTTCAGCCATCGGTTTTTTAACTTTTTCTTGTATTACTCTACCTAATTCTCTAGCACCGTACACTTCATCATACCCTTCTTCAGCTAGGAACTCTTTTGCATCTTTATTAATCGATAATGAAACACCTTTATCTTCGAGTTGTGCTTCAATTTCTATAATAAATTTATCTACTATCGAAAGTACAATATTTTTAGATAAATGATTAAAATGAATAATTGAGTCAATACGATTTCTAAATTCTGGTGAAAAAATTCTATTTATTGCATCACTACTATCATCGTTAGATCTTTTTGCATTAAAACCAATTTTGTTTTTAGATACATCAATTGCACCAGCATTAGTTGTCATAATTAATATAACGTTTCTGAAATCTATCGTCTTACCATTATGATCGGTTAGTTTTCCATAATCCATTACTTGTAAAAGAATGTTGAATAAATCATAGTGGGCTTTTTCAATTTCATCCAATAATAATACACAATGAGGATTTTGATCAACTCCATCAGTTAATAATCCACCTTGGTCAAAACCTACGTAACCAGGAGGGGCTCCAATCAGTCTGCTCACTGTATGACGCTCCATATATTCTGACATATCAAATCTAAGCAGTTTAATTCCAAGTGTATTACTCAACTGTTTAGCTACCTCAGTCTTTCCAACTCCAGTAGGCCCAGAAAATAGATATGAGCCAATTGGCTTTCCATCTTCCCTTAGTCCTGCTCTTGCCAGCTTAATGGAAGATGATAATTCTTCGATAGCCTTGTCTTGACCAAAGACGAAATTTTTCAAATCTCTCTCTAAATTTTTTAAACTGTTCTTATCACTTTGATTAACAGATTTTGTAGGAATTCTTGCCATTAAAGCAACTACTGCTTCAATATCTTTAGAAAGAATAATTTTTTTTCTCTTTTCTTCTGGTAATAAATATTGAGATGCTCCTGCTTCATCGATAACATCAATAGCTTTATCTGGGAGCTTTCTATCACCTATATATTTATTCGATAACTCAACTGCGCTAATAATTGCTTCCGGTGAATATTTTATATTATGGTGTTCTTCATAGTAAGTTTTTAAACCCTCAAGAATTTTAACAGTCTCATCTTTTGATGGTTCCTTAACATCAATTTTTTGGAATCTTCTTACTAATGCTCTATCTTTTTCAAAATAATTTTTAAATTCCTTATACGTTGTTGATCCAATACATTTAAGAGTACCATTTCCTAGGGATGGTTTTAATAAATTACTTGCATCCATTGATCCCCCACTCGTTGCTCCTGCACCAATAACCGTGTGGATTTCATCGATAAATAGAACCGCTTTGTCTTTCTTTTGTAATTCTTTAAGAACAGCTTTTAATCTTTCTTCAAAGTCACCTCTGTATCTTGTACCTGCAAGTAGAGCGCCCATATCCAGTGAATATATAATTGCGTCCTCCATAATTTTAGGTACTTTTTTTTCTGTAATTCTTTTTGCCAATCCTTCAGCAATTGCTGTTTTCCCCACACCAGGGTCTCCAACAAATAAAGGATTATTTTTTTGTCTTCTGCATAAAATTTGAATTGTTCTATCTAGCTCTTTGCTTCTTCCGATTAGCTTATCAATTTTACCATCTTTTGATTTTTCATTTAAATTAATACAAAACTGACCTAAAGCACTTTTCGGTTTTTGTTGTTCATTATTGTCATTTGTTTGACTATCTACAAATTCTTCATTTTCAAAACTTTCATTACTTTTAGAAATACCGTGTGAAATATATTGCACAGCATCTAATCTGCTCATATTTTGTTGATGAAGAAAATATACTGCATGACTTTCTTTCTCAGAAAATAAAGCTACAATCATGTTAGCTCCTGTAACACTCTCTCTTCCACTCGATTGGACGTGAATAGCAGCTCTTTGTAAAACTCTTTGAAAACCATTTGTTAATTTTGGCTCTCCAGTAAAGTTCTCTTTAAGATTTTCTAAATCATTAATAATAAATTTCTCAACACTTTCTTTTAAATTTGAAATATCTACTGCGCACGCCTTAAGAACACTAATTGCATCTTGGTCTTCCAAAAGAGAAAATAATAAATGCTCTAAAGTTACATACTCATGCTTATATGTAGTCGCTAGTTGATATGCTTCTCTTAATGTTTTTTCTAAATTTTGTGACAGCATTAACTTTTTTCCATTGTGCATTGTAAAGGATGTTCATTTTTTTTTGCCATATCCATTACTGATTTACATTTTGACTCAGCCACTTCATAAGTAAATGTTCCACAAACACCAATACCATTTTTGTGAACATGAAGCATGATTTGTGTAGCCTCCTCTTGTTTTTTATTAAATATTTTTTCTAATACCATAACAACAAACTCCATAGGAGTATAGTCATCATTTAAAAGCAGAACATTGTACATGGATGGTTTTTTTGTCTTAGGCTTTGTATCTAATAAAAGACCTCTTTGAAAATCTTCCTTATTATTATTGTTATTATTTTGATCTTCATTTGCCATATTCCTTAAATAATATGTTTTAGAATATTTTAAAGTATTTTTCTGTTTGAAAGCATCGAAAATCTTATGTTAATCAAGAAAAAATGAAAAAAAATTTATTATTAATCATAATTTTAAATAGCTTTTTAATATTAGGTTTTTCATCAAATCTTTTTGCTAAAAAAGCAGCAATCGTTATTGATTTTGACACAGAAGAAGTACTATTCGAAGTCAACGCTGATACGAGGAATTATCCAGCATCCTTAACAAAAATAATGACTCTCTACATAGTATTTGATTATATTAAAAAAGGAAAACTTAGTTATGATAGTCAATTAAGTGTCTCAAATATTGCTGCTTCAAGATCACCAAGCAAACTTTATTTAGAAGCAGGATCAAGTATAAAAGTTAGAGATGCAATTAATGCGCTTATAATTAAATCAGCAAATGATGTAGCAACTGTAGTTTCTGAAAATATATCAGGTAGTGAAAAAGAATTTGCTAAACTTATGACAAGCTATGCAAAAAATTTAGGTATGAATAATACAACTTTTAAAAATGCGTCAGGTCTGCCTAATAGAGCGCAATTAACAACTGCAAGAGATATAGCAAAACTTTCACATGCACTAATTTTAAATTTTCCAGAAGAGTATAAATTGTTTAGCAAAACAAAATTTACTTATAAGGGTAAGACGTACAAAACGCATAATAAATTAATGTTAAGCTATGATGGTGCTGATGGAATTAAAACTGGATATATAAAAGCATCTGGTTTTCAATTAGCCTTTTCAGCTGTTAGAGATGATAAGAGATTAATAGGAATTATTTTTGGGGGTGATACAGGAAGCCAACGCAATCAATCTTTGAAAATAATAATGGATAAAGAATTTGCTGAATTAAATATTAAGACAAAAAGTAGTAATAAAAAAATAGTTAAAAAAGATGAGACTCCAAACAAAAAAATTGAAAAGAAAAAAAATACTTATTCCATTGTTGTTGGAACATTTAAGTATAGAAATAATGCAGAAAAACAAATCAAATTAATTAAAAGTAAATATCCAGTTTCTACTAAAGATAAAATTTCAAATGTTGTGCTGATCAAAGTTAGCGGTAAACAACTTTATGAATCTAGATTTGAAAATTTTTCTAAAAAAGAAGCGTATACAGCTTGTAAAAGATTGAAAAAATATAATCGTGATTGTTTTGTTAGACTGTAAACTTATAATTTACACCGCTTAGAGATAACTGATTTTCGATAATTGCTATTAAAGACTTAAGGCCTTCTTGAGAAGTAGACTCTGCTCTACAAGTTAGTTGGTTTTGGGTATTACTAGCTCTCATTAGAAACCATCCATCATCATTTTCCACTCTTATGCCGTCAATATCTATAATTTTACCTTCTGTATTTTTTATTCTTTCTTTTATTTCTTCAATAATTAAAAATTTTTTTGTTTCATCTACATCAAACCTTGTTTCAGGGGTTGAATAAGTTTTTGGATATATATTAATTAACTCATTCAAGGATTTTTCTTGATTACATAATATTCGTAATAAGCGTAACGCGACATACATTGCATCATCGTAACCATAAAAATCATCTGCATAACATACATGACCACTCATTTCTCCTGATAAAGGGGATTTTAATTCTTTCATTTTTTCTTTTATTGGAGAGTGACCAGTTTTAGACATAATAGGATCGCAATTAAGTTTTTTTGCTTCATCAAAAAAAACTTTACTACATTTAACATCCATAATTATTTTTGGGTTATCGTATAAGTTAGCAATTTCAGTGCATAGTAATAACATGTACTGATCCGCCCAAACTAAATTGCCTAAGTTGTCTACAACACCTAAACGATCTCCATCTCCATCAAAAGCCAGACCTATGTCACATTTGTTATCTTTGACTGACTTTATTAATTGCTCCATATTTTTTGGAACAGTTGGATCTGGGTGATGATTAGGGAAATTTCCATCAACTTCTTCATTAATTAATATATTTTCAGAATTATTTAAATTGTTTGTAACTTCCTTAATGACAGCTCCCATCGCACCATTACCAATATCCCAAGCAATTTTTATTTTTTTATTGAGATTAATATTTTGTAATAATCTTTCGTTATAATCTTTTTTAATATCTTCATTAATAATTTCACCTTGGACTAATTTTAAATCATTTTGATCAATTAATTTTTGAAGGCTTTGAATGTCTTCGGCATAAAAAGAATGCTTATTTAAAACCATTTTAAAGCCATTGTATTCTGATGGATTATGAGAACCTGTAACCATTATAGCTGCGTCTGCATTAAGATGGTAATGAGCAAAGTAAGTCATAGGTGTAGGTCCCATACCAATATTAATTACCTTAGCGCCTGAATCTTTTAAACCTTGACATAGTGCTTTATGTAAATCTGGTGATGTTAATCTCCCATCGTAGCCTGTAGCAATTATATTAGATTTTAAGCGATTAATTACCGTGTATGCAAATGTTCTTCCAATAGTATAGGCGGTGTTTTGATTAATATTATTACCAACCACACCTCGGATATCATACTCTCTTAAAACCTCTTTATCAAAATTCTCAATTTCCAATTTATTTACCTGTTCCATAGTATTCATATCCCATGTCTTTTAAATCTTTTGGAATATAAATGTTTCTTAAATCGAAAATTATTTTGTCTTTTAATAATTTAGATATTTTCTCAAAATTTAATGCTCTGAATTCGTTCCATTCTGTTCCAATAATGATTGCAGAGGATCCCTCACAAGCTTCGTAAGCAGAATTAAATAAAACAAGATTAGAATTTTCTATTTTAACATTGCCCATAGCCTCAGGATCATAACATTGTATTTTAAATCCTTGTTCAAAAAGTAATGATGCAATTTTCATCGATGTAGAATCTCTTATATCATCTGTATTAGGTTTAAAACTTAAACCAAGAAAAGTTATTGTAGAATTATTTTTTATTTTTGAACTAATTTTACTAGAAATTTTAATTATACGATCTTGATTAGATTTGTTCACTGCATTAATTATAGATAAATCAATATTTTTCTTTTTAGCTGTAGAAGCAAAAGCCTTAACATCTTTTGGAAAACATGAACCTCCAAATCCAGGTCCCGCATTTAAAAATTTGGAACCAATACGTTTATCTATACCCATTGCATGTGCTACCTGCTGAACATCAGCTCCTACTACTTCACATAAGTCAGCAACCTCATTAATAAATGCAATTTTAGTTGCTAGAAAACTATTAGATGCATATTTAATAATTTCTGATGTTTCTATTGATGTAGCCACAATTGGAGTTTCCTTAAGAAATAAAGGTCTATAAAGTTCTCTCATTATATTTTCAGATTTTTTATTATCTGTTCCTATTACAATTCTATCTGGTCTAATAAAATCATCAATAGCAGATCCTTCTCGTAAAAACTCTGGATTAGAAACTACATCAAAAAATTTTTGATCAACTTTATTTGATATAATTTTTTTTACTTCACTTGTCGTTCCAACTGGTACGGTGGATTTAGTTACAACTAAACAATATTTTTTTATACTTTCTGAAATTTCATCTGCAACTTGCCATACAAAACTTAAATCAGCTTCATCTTCTAACCTTCTTGTAGGAGTTCCAACAGTTATAAAAAAAATATCTGTATTTTCTGAATTATTTTTTATGCTTGAAGCAAAAGATAATAATTTTGTTTTATTAATATGCTTATCTAAAAGCTTATCCATTCCAGGTTCAAAAAATGGACACGTACCTGATTTGAGTTCTTCAAGACGCTTCGTATCTTTATCGATACATGTTACAGAATATCCAAATTCAGCAAAGCAAACTCCCGTCACCAAACCAACGTAACCGGTACCAACGATTGTAAGATTCATCATATTGCAGAATTTATTAAAATTTCTGTCTCAATAACCTAAATATTTATCATTTGTTATAAAATAAATACGAGATTTTTACTGGAAAAAACGTAAATATTTATTATTTATATAGTAATTATGACAGAAACTAAAAAGATTCAAACAGGAATAAATAACATTTCCGAGGAATGGTTTAGAGCTAACATAGATAGAAAAACACTAAAAAAACTTTCTAAAAGATCAGATTTTGAAGGTTGGAAACATATAATTATTTATGCAATATCTTTAACCGCTCTATGTGCGTTATCAGTATATGCATGGGAAACTTTATGGTTCCTTCCTGCTTATCTTGCTTATTGCACTCTTTGGGGTGGAGCTGATGCTATATGGCATGAGTGTGGTCATGGAACCGCTTTCAAAAATAGAAAGTTAAATAAATTTTTCTATAACATTGCTAGTTTTATGAATAATTTTGAACCTGTTAGATGGAAGTGGAGTCACTCTCTTCATCATAGCTATACTGCCTCAGTTGATCCTCATGACTACGAAGTTGATGGGAGTATTTTTGCTAAACATACATTTTTAAGTTTTATTTTAAATTTTATTCCTGGAATTGGTTTTTTTACAATTCATAAATCTCTTTATGTAGAAATTATAAAACATGCTTTAGGTATTAAAACTGATGTAATGAAAGATTGCATACCAGAAGATAAAATAAAAGATTGTATTAATAGTTCTAGAACTTTTGTCTTACTATGGATATTAATAATAGCTGCCTCAATTTACTTTTCTACCTTTCTTCCGATATTTTTATTTTTAATTCCAAAGTTCTTTGGCATTAATGGCATCTGGGGCGTAACACAACACATGGGTCTAAAAGAAAATGCCAAGGATCACCGACTATCAACAAGATCAGTTAGGCTTAATCCGATTTTTAGTTTTATTTATTGGAAGATGGAATACCATATTGAACATCATATGTTTCCTATGATACCTTCATACAATCTTCCTAAATTATATGATGTTATAAAAGATCAAATGCCAGAACCACAAACTTTATATCAAGCTTATAAAGAAATTATTCCAGCAGTTATAAAAAAATCTAAAAATCCCGATTATTTTATTCCAGTTCAAGTTCCAAATAACTAAACTGTTCTTGACACATCTTCAGCTTTAGTTTTATCTATATATTTATATGGAGTTAAGAAATTTTATTGATGGTAAATTCATTGATTCACTCTCAAAGAAAAATATTCCTGTATTAAATCCGGCTAATCAAAAAATTGTTGGTAATATTGATGAAGCATTGGATGAAGAAATAGATTTAGCTTTCAAAGCTGCAAAAAGAGCATTCGATAAAAGAATTTTAGTAGACATGGATGCAAAAAATAAATCGAATATGATGAGAGCTATTGCTCAAAAATTAAGAGAGCGCAAAGAAGAAGGAGGCAAACTCCTTAGCCAAGAAAATGGCAAAACGATTAAACAATGTATTGATGAATTTAAAGGTGCTGCCGATACTTTTGATTTTTATGCTGGACTCACAGATAAAATAGAAAATAAACTTATACCTTCAGGACATGATACTTTAAATTATGTTGTACTTGAGCCTTTTGGAGTAGCTCTTCAAATTGTTCCGTGGAACTATCCTGTTTCTATTTTTTCAGGTATGGTTGCACAAAACTGGATTGTTGGAAATACAATAGTTATCAAACCTCCTGAATTGTGTCCCATATCATCTAATTTTTATGGTCAAATTTTTAAAGATGTAGGCGTGCCAAATGGAATTATAAATATTATTCATGGTTATGGTGAAACAACTGGTCGAAAACTAGTTCAACATCCTGGAAGTGATTATATTGTTTTTACAGGATCGCCTGAAGTTGCATCTGAAATTCTAAAAGAAACAGCAGATAGAATTATTCCTACTCATTTTGAATTAGGCGGAAAGTCTGCAGCTATAATCTATCCTGATGCCGATATTGATAAAGCTGTAGACAGTACTTTAAGAGGAGTTTTTAAACCTAATGCTGGTCAAATTTGTGTAGCGATGTCTAGAGTATTACTGCATCCAAAAATTAAAGATGAGTACATGACAAAGCTAGTGGCAAAAACACAAAAATTAAAAGTTGGTGCAGGTGATGAAAAAGATACTCAGGTAACACCACTTATTTCAAAAGATCAAATGCAAAGAGTCTCAAATTATGTAAAATCTGGAGTACAATCAGGAGCAACTATAGCCATAGGTGGAGAAAAGGCTGAAAGAGAAGATGGTAATTTCTACAAACCAACGATTTTTGACAATGTAAAAATTGATGCAACAATTGCACAAGAAGAAATATTTGGTCCAGTTACATCAATATTTGATTTTGAAGATGAAGAAGAAGCAATAAGTATAGCAAACTCAACGAAATATGGTCTAGCTTCGGGTGTATTTACTGCAGATGATCAAAAAGCGAGATGGACAGCTGATAGAATTCAAGCCGGAATTATATGGCATAATGACTGGGCTGTTGATGGAACCAACCTACCTGGAGGGGGTTACAAAAGATCTGGTTATGGAAGAGATGGTGGGGTTGATGGTGTCTATAGTCATGGACAAACTAAGCGTATAAGTAAAAGACTCTACTAGTTGACATTTATAAGTTATTTTTGTTAAACTTTATTATTATTATTTAATATTAATGTTAAAAATAAATCCGTGGGAGGAAATATGAAAATTATTAAATTATTTCTTATTACTTTATTTCTTTTTCCAGTTTCTATGCAAGCTTATGCTGCTCCAACTGGACAAGACCTAGGTGATAAATGGTGTTCAGATGTAAAAATGCATTTCTATGCAGGTGGTCCTGAAGCAGGAGGTTTTGCTGGAATAGTTGCAGCAGGAGCTATGAATGCTATTAGAGATACTGGAGCTGACGCCGAAATTATATACTCAGAATGGGATTTTGAAAAAATGGTCCGTCAACTTAGAGAATCAGTTGGACTTGGTGTTGATGCTATTGCAATGATGGGACATCCAGGAGATGAAGCTCTAATGCCTTTAGCAAAACAAGCCGCTGAAAAGGGTATTCTAATGACATATCAAAACGTTGATCCATCAGGTGTAAGAGCAAAATTTGGTGGCGGATACGTAGGAGCAAATTTAGCAACTCAAGGTAAAGCTCTTGCAAGAGAAGCAATTAGGCAATTTGGTTTCAAAGCTGGAGATCACGCTATAGTAATGGTTCCTATTGGAGATTACGCTAGAGCTCAAAGAGAAGATGGTGCAAGAATCATATTTGAAGAACACGGAATGACAGTTACTGTTCTTGATGGACAACCAGCTTATGCTTCAGATCCAAATATGACTATCCCAGTTTTCTCAGCAGCGTTAAATGCAAATCCTGAAACAAAAGTAATTGTTCACTCTGGAAGTGATGTAATGAATGTTGCAGAAGGTATTGCCAAAGCTGCTGGTTATGGACCAGGTGAGTTACTTCAAATTGGATTTGATACAAGTCCACAAATTATGTCGGCGTTTGAAAAAGGATATGTTCATCTAACATCTGATCAACAACCTTTTCTTCAAGGGTATCTTCCAGTGTTGTCACTTTGTCAAACAGCTGTACTTGGTACTGGTGCAATAAACCAAGATACTGGTGCAGGATTTGTTGATACAAATAATTATCAAGCTGTTAAAGCTCTTGCTGATGCAGGCTTAAGATAGGTAAATATATTGCTAACCCATTTTAATGGGTTAGCATTTCAAATTATATGGAAAATATCATTGAATTAGATAATGTTACAAAAAGGTTTGGCGGTATTACTGCTCTAAACAAAGCATCATTAAAAGTAACCAGGGGTGAAGTGGTAGGTTTAATTGGTGATAATGGTGCAGGTAAATCAACATTAATTAAAACACTAGTAGGTGTATATAGTCCTGACGAAGGTGATATACTAATAAGAGGAAAAAAAGTAAACGCTTGGAATGCTCTCAAGGCTAGAGAGTCTGGTATAGAAACTGTTTTTCAAGATAGAGCTTTAACTCCACAACAATCGATAGTTAAAAATATTTTTATGGGTAAGGAACTTCGATACCCATTTGGTTTTATAAAAGAAAAAGAACAAATTTTTGAAGCAAATAGATTAATAAGAGAAATAGGTTTTACATCAAAATTAATTAAAGCTGAATCTCCTGTTGGAAATTTATCCGGAGGTGAAAGACAAGGCGTAGCAATTGCACGGGCAATTTATAATAAAGCAGAATTAATTGTTCTTGATGAGCCAACAAATAACTTATCTCTTAATGAAACACAGAAAGTTTTTGATTTTGTCTTAAATGTAAAAAAATCAAATAGATCTGTTCTATTTATTGGTCATAATATTTATCATGTATACGACATATCAGATAGATTTGTAATTTTAGATAGAGGAGAAGTCGTTCATAAACTCGATAAGAATGACATATCTACTCCTGAAGAACTCATGAAAATAATGAGAGATACTATAGGGGCACACTAATGAGTAAAAATAATTCATATTTAAGTAATTACTTCCACAGAAATGGAAGGGCTTTAGGAAGCATTGGATACTTTGTTCTATTAATGGTAATTTTTTTAATAGGTGCACCAGAAGCTTGGATAAGGCCCAACCTTCATCAATCTGTATTTGTAATGATGCCTACTTTAATTTTTTTAACTATTCCTTTAGTTTTTCTAGTTGCATCTGGTGAAATAGATCTTTCCTTTGCCTCTACTTACGCTGTAGCAGCTTATGTTTTTGCTTTACTTGTTAAAAATGGAGTTGATCCAGCTATTTGTTTAGTTCTTGGTATTTTTACTGGAGCAGCTATTGGTGCTCTCGTTGGAACATTAATTGTTGTATTTAGACTTTCCTCTCTTGTTGCATCACTTGGAGTATTATTTTTATTGAGAGGTGTAATTCTCTTATTATCTAACAGCAGATCCATTACGATTATGGAAGTAGAAAACCACTGGATCTACCCTCTTTTAGTTGGAAATTTTTATGGCTTTCCAATGCAAATTTTTTGGGCAGCAATATTTGTAATTTTTTGTTACTATTTTTTTAACAAACATGTTTTTGGTATTCATATTCAGCATGTAGGAGATAATTCTGTTAGTGCAGAACAAATGGGTATTAATGTAAATGCTGTTAAAATAAAAGCTTTTATGTTTGTTGGTGTTGGTGCAGCAATAGGTGGAATATTTACTACTATGATAACGTATACTTTTTTTCCAACTCAAGGTTTTGGATATTTGTTATTAGCTCTTGCGGCAGTGTTTGTTGGCGGCACCCCTTACTGGGGGGGATTGGGTACAATCATTGGTGCAGTTTTTGGTGTAGGAATAATTGCGTATATGGAAATTGGTATAATAGCAATAGGCTGGAGTGGTGAATGGAGACAGTTTTTTAATGGTTTAATTATTCTATTAGCTCTTCTTGGTCATAGACTACACGGTGAAAGAGTAAGGTAATATAATGGTCAACTTAGTTATTTGGAATGAATTTGTTCACGAACAAGAAGATGAACATGTAAAATCGATTTATCCAAATGGTATTCATGGTTGTATAAAAGATTTTTTATCTGAAGATAAAAATTTAAATATTAAAACAGCAACTCTTGAAGAAAAAGATCATGGTTTAAGTGAGGAGTTATTAGAAAAGACTGATGTATTAATTTGGTGGGGTCATAAAGCTCATAAATTGGTTGAAGATAGAATTGTCGATAGAATTCAGCAAAGAGTTTTAGAAGGAATGGGTCTTTTAGTTTTACATTCTGGACATCATTCTAAAATTTTTAAAAGAATGATGGGAACTACAGCAAATATAAGATGGGCTGAGAGAGGTGAAAAGGAAAGAATTTGGATATGCAATCCTGGTCATCCCATTGCAGAGGGTCTAGATGAATATTTTGAAATTGAAATGACTGAGATGTATGGAGAACCTTTTCAAGTTCCAGCACCAGATGAAACAGTATTTGTAAGTTGGTTTGAAGGTGGTGAGGTTTTTAGATCAGGGCTTTGTTATAAAAGAGGTAATGGGAAGATCTTTTATTTTAGACCAGGGCACGAATCTTATCCTGTTTATTATAATAAAGATGTTCAAAGAGTTATTAGAAACTCTGTTCATTGGGTTTGTCCTGAAAAAACATCAGGTGTTTGGATTGACAGAATTGCTAAAGGTATAGACAATATGGAAAGAACAACTCCTGTTGAACCAATTGAAACTAAAGGATATCAAGTCGATCATAATTATAAAAAAATGATTAAAGTTGGCATTGTTGGTACAGGTGGAATAGCTGAATGGCATGCAAGTGCTTTTAAAGATAATAAAGATTCAGACGTTGTTGCAGCATGTGATGTAAACAATGATAGATTAAATGAGTTTTGTGATAAATTTAATATTGATCATAGATATAATAGTGTCGATGAACTATTAGAAAAATCAGATGTTGATGCAATCTCAAATACAACACCAGATGCTTTTCATAAAGAAATATCAATTAAAGCAATAGAAAAAAATAAGCATATTTTTTGTGAAAAACCTCTTGCTGAAAATCATGCAGACGCACAATTAATGTGCGAGGCACTTAAAGGAAGAAACCTAATTAATATGGTAAATTTTAGTTACCGTAATTCATCTGGCTATCAAGAACTCTGCAAAATGGTTCAAGAAGGTAAAATTGGAAATGTGATTCACATGGATGCCAATTATAATCAGTCTTGGTTAACTTCAAATTACTGGGGAAATTGGAAGGAGCAAGATAAATGGCTATGGAGATTATCTACAAAACATGGAAGCAAGGGTACTTTAGGTGACATTGGTGTACATATATTTGATTTTGCTTCACAGCCTATTGGAAAAATCAAAAGACTCAATTCTTATCTAAAAACTTTTCACTCAAAGGGTGAAAAAATTAAAGATTATGTATTAGATGCAAATGATACTTTCTTATCAATGGTAGAATTTGATAATGGAGCAATTGGTACTGTTAATGCCACAAGATTTGCAACTGGTTATTCAAATAGATTGGAATTAAGAATATTTGGTGACAAAGGTGCTGTTAAGATTGAATTTGATGATCCAATTTCAGAAGGTAACAAATTTATGTATACAAAAGATATTGAAAGAGAATTTAATAGTAAAGATGATAAAATAAAATGGGAGGAAATTAAATGCCCTTCTTCCTTAACTAATTTTGAAAGATTTATAGAGTCTATAATGAATAATAATAATCACGAGCCTGATTTCAAACGAGGAGCAGAAATCCAGAAAGTGCTTGATAGTTGCTATGAAAGTAGTGAAAATGGATGTTGGGTTGAAGTATAGTGTGTCAAAATAGTTGATTTTTATCTTTATATTTTCATCAATTTTTTTATAAAAGGTCAATGTCAGAAAAGTTAGATAATGTAGATACTAAATGGTTTAGGGCTGAAATAAGTAAAAAGGACTTAAAACTATTATCAAAAAAAAGCGATCTTAAGGGATTACAGCACGTTACTATATATTTCATATTACTATTTTTCTTTGGATACATGTCTGCAGTAACTTGGGGAACATGGTGGACTGTATTATGGCTATGGCTTTATGGCGTTTTATTTTACGCAAGTAACCCTATCTGGCACGAATGTGGTCATAGAACAGCTTTCAAATCAAAATATTTAAATGAAATCTTTTATCAAATAGGTTCTTTTATGACAGACTTTGAGCCTACAAGGTGGACGTGGAGTCATTTTAGACATCATAGCAACACTGCTTCATTAAAAGACCCTCATGATTATGAAGCTGCATTATTCCATCAATATCCAACTCTACAAAATTTTCTTTTCAGCTTTGTACCATTCGCAGAGTTAATAAAATTTAAAGACTCATGGAAATTTGAAACAATTAAACATGCTATTGGGATTACAACTCCTGTTATGAGAGATTGCATACCCCAAAATGAAATTTGGAAATGTAGACTTATTTCAAGAATACATGTTACAATATGGATAGCATCTTTTGTAATATCCATTTATTTAATGAATCCGCTTCCAGCTCTTCTAATTTTCTTTCCTAGGTATTGGGGAAATATTATTGAACTTTTTAATCAAACTCAACATATTGGTCTACCTGAAGATATTAAAGATCACAGATATACAACAAGATCAGTGCGCTTAAATCCAATTTTTAGTTTTTTATATTGGCATATGGAATATCATGTTGAACACCACATGTTTCCATCTGTGCCATCTTACAATTTACCTAAATTAAGTAATTTAATTAAGAATCAATTACCAAAAGCAAATACTAGTTTATTTGATGCATATAAGGAAATTATTCCAGCAATAATTAAACAAAATAAGGATAATTCATTTTATATTTCAAAAATTGTGCCATCATAAGAATAGATAGAAGATTTATATTTGAATTTTTTCTTGAGCAAAATCAACAAAATATAAAACTGTTATAAATTGACAGTAAATATCAACAATTAGAAAGTTATTATAAATTGACAATAACTAATGATGGGATAATTGTTTTTTTAAATTAGGAGGATTAATGAAAAACTCAATTAAAAGTCTAGTAGTATTTATTTCTTCATTATTTCTAAGTTTCTCTGCATTTGCTGGAGGACACGCATATACTGGTCCGGATCTAAGTGGACAAAAAGTAGTTATGTTTGGTCCTTGGTTATCTCCAGAGCAAGAAACAATGAGAGAAGTAGGTGCTATATTTGAAAAAGCTACAGGAGCAACATTTGAATATGGAGGCTCAGATAGTTTTGAACAACAAGTTATGATCGATCTAAAAGCTGGAAGTGCTGCAGATCTAGTTGTATTTCCACAACCAGGTCTTGCTGCAAATGCTGCAGCTATGGGAGGATTAGTTCCTCTTGGAGATGATATCAAGCAAATGGTTTTAGACAACTATGCTGCCGGACAATCATGGATTGATCTTTCAACTTATGCTGATGAAAATGGTAATGAGCAATTTAATGCTATATTCTTTAGAACTAATGTAAAAAGTTTAGTTTGGTATTCACCTGATAACTTTGAAGATAATGGTTATGAAGTACCTTCATCTATGGAAGAGCTTATGACATTAACGGAACAAATGGCATCAGATGGAAATACTCCTTGGTGTATAGGTCTAGGTTCAGGAGCAGCTACTGGTTGGCCAGCAACTGATTGGATGGAAGACATAATGCTTAGAACTCATTCCCCAGATGTCTATGACATGTGGGTATCAAACGAAATGCCATTCAATGACCCAAGAGTTCTTGAAGCAATGGATTTCTTTGGTTCAATAGCTCTAAACGATAGTTATGTTAATGGTGGATCAAAAGCAGTTGCTACAACTGATTTCAGAGATGCTCCAAATGGTTTATTTACTTCTCCTGCTGAGTGTATGATGCATCGTCAGGCAAGTTTTATTCCTGCATTCTTTCCTGAAGGTGTTGAAGCTGGTGTAGATTATGACTTTTTCTACTTTCCTGCGTTTGCTGGAAAAGATTTAGGTACTCCAGTTTTAGGAGCAGGAACATTGGTAGCAGCTACAAATGACAATCCTGCAACTATAGAATTCATGAAATTCTTAATGCATCCTGAGCCACACGAATATTGGATGGCTAAGGGAGGTTTCTTAACTCCTCACAAAGGTGTTGATGGCAGTAAATATGCTAGTGATACTTTTAGAAAACTTGGAGAAATATTAACTGGAGCAACAACTTTTAGATTTGATGCTTCTGATTTAATGCCAGGTGCTATTGGAGCTGGAACTTTCTGGACTGGTATGGTTGATTATACCAACGGAAAATCAGCAAAAGATGTTGCTGATGCAATCCAAGACAGTTGGGACGCAATTAAATAACTACCTCCTTAAAACAGGCGGACAATTAACTTGTTCGCCTGTTTTTTTTATATATTTAATCATTAATGACTATCCTGAATTTATTATTCATTGTTTTTTTAGGAATATTATTTTTTATCGCTTATTTTCATATCTCAAATTATCTTTTGGATAGTTATGGAGGCAGAAGTGTAAAAAGATATAATTTAGAAAACTCCATAAGAGTTATCGTTTTTATAGCTCCAGCATTTATTGTTTTATTTATATTTATTTTATATCCAGTTTTTGAAACTATTAGACTAAGTTTCTATGATAAATTTGGCAGAGAATTTGTTGGACTATATAATTATAAATGGGCGGTAAATGATCCTGAATTTAGAAGAAGTATTTTAAATAATCTTGTTTGGTTGCTTGTTGTTCCAACGTTAAGTACATTTTTTGGTTTAGTTATAGCAAACCTAGCAGATAGAATTTGGTGGGGCTCAATTGCAAAATCAATAATATTTATGCCTATGGCAATTTCATTTGTTGGAGCAGGAGTAATTTGGAAGTTTATTTACGAGTATCGAGGACCAGATAATACGCAAATTGGTTTACTCAATTCAATAATAGTTTCACTTGGTTATGAACCTCAGGCATGGTTAACAATTCCAATATGGAATAATTTTTTTTTAATGGCAATAATGATTTGGATACAGACTGGACTAGCTCTTGTAATATTTAGTGCAGCTCTGAGAAGTATACCTAAAGAAATGTTGGAAGCTGCAAGAATTGATGGAGCGAGTGAATTAAAAATATTTTTTTCAATTATCATACCCTATTTAGAACAAACAATTCTTGTCATTTGGACTTTAATAACAATTATTGTTCTAAGAATTTTTGATATTATTTTTGCTATGACCAATGGTGAATGGCAAACTGGAGTATTAGCTAATTTAATGTACGATTGGATGTTTAGGGGTGGTGGAGATTCTGGAAGAGGTAGTGTTTTAGCTATTGTTATTATGATTGGGGTAATACCAATCCTAGCTTGGAATTTATACAAACATAGACAGGAGCAAAAAATTTAATGAAGAAAATTTCATTATCATCAATCTTATCACAATTGTTGTTATTGTTTTTTGTGATTGTATGGATCATTCCGACTTTTGGACTTTTTATAAGCTCTTTAAGAGATAAAGATTTGTTAGCAATAAGTGGCTGGTGGACAGCTTTAACTACAACTGAAATTAATGAAATTTATAGAATGTCGGGAATGGAATCTCAAATTGAGGAAGATGGTTATTTTAAAATTAAAGGAACATTATTTGAGGAAAATTCGGGTAAAAAAATTGAAAGCTTTGGTATAAATTCTAAAAAAATAAATGAATTCAAGATTGGTGATATTGCTATTTTTAAAGATGAAAGTGAAGTCATACTAGATGAAGATGGAAACTATGAATGGAGATCAAAAAGTGAATTTCAAAAGAAAAAAGGAAAAAGATTATTTACTACATCATTAAGCCCACCATCATTTACTTTTGAAAATTATAGAGAAGTTTTATTTAAAGAAGGAATTGGAAGAGCATTTATCAATACAATGGCTGTTGCCCTACCTTCTACTTTGATACCATTAATAATATGTTCCTTTTTTGCCTATTCCTTAACTTGGATGAGATTTTATGGAAGAGACACTCTTTTAGCGATAATAATTGCTTCTCTTGTTGTTCCTCTTCAAATGTCTTTAATACCAATTTTAACAATATATAATGATTTTGGTGCATTATTTGGTGTAGCAGCAAAATCATATCCTGGAGTATGGATGGCACATACTGGTTTTGGATTAGCTTCGACTACTTTCTTATTGAGAAATTTCTTAAAAAGCTTGCCTAATGAAATGATGGAGGCTGCTAAAGTTGATGGCGCTTCTCATTATGATATTTTTTTACGTATTATTATTCCTTTATCAATACCTGCGTTTGCTTCAATATTCATATTGCAATTTTTATGGTGCTGGAATGATTTATTAGTTGGTTTAGTATTTTTAGACCAGGTTCCAAGTGAGATAATTTTAACTGCTAAACTAAAAGAATTACTCGGATCAAGAGGGGAAAATTGGGAAATATTAACAACAGGAGCTTTTGTATCAATGACAGTCCCTTTATTTATCTTTTTCGCCCTACAAAGATATTTTATAAGAGGATTAGTAGCAGGATCAGTTAAGGGCTAGTATTAAAAACTATTGATTTTTTCTTTAAATTATCGTTAAATAAACTCATATTTGTATGATGATGTATTCATACACTTGAAAGATCGCTCAAAGGAGGATGAAGTGGCAGATATAAATATAAATACTGTTAATAAATATTTTGGAGACGTCCACGTAATTAAAGACGTATCTCTAGATATCAAAAGTCAATCATTCACAGTTCTAGTCGGACCTAGTGGTTGTGGTAAATCAACTATGTTAAGAATGATAGCAGGACTGGAAGATATCAATTCAGGTACAATTTCAATTGATGGTCAAGTAGTTAATGATTTACCACCAAAGCAAAGAAATATTGCAATGGTGTTTCAATCTTATGCATTGTACCCTCATATGACTGTATTTGATAATATGGCATTTGGATTAAAATTAGAAAAAAGATCTAAAGATGAAATTAATGAAAGAGTAAATGAAGCTGCAAGAATTCTTCAAATAGAAGATTATCTTCAAAGAAAACCAAAACAACTTTCAGGTGGTCAAAGACAACGTGTTGCAATTGGAAGAGCAATCACAAGAAAGCCAAAAGTTTTCTTGTTTGATGAACCACTTTCTAACCTTGATGCTGCATTGAGGGTTCAAATGAGAGTTGAATTAGCAAAACTTCATAATGAACTAGAAGCAACAATGATCTACGTTACACATGATCAAACAGAAGCAATGACTCTAGCAGATGATATTGTAGTTCTTGATACAGGTATCGTTTCACAAAAAGGATCCCCATTAGAACTTTATGATAGACCAAATAATATGTTCGTAGGTGGATTTATTGGTTCACCAAAAATGAACTTTATTTCAAGTAAGATATTAAGTAAAAGTACTGATGCTACAGAAGTTGATATTATGGGAATGTCAAAAATATCAGTCTCTAAAATGTCAGCATCCTCCTCGGAGGGTGATTCAGTAACTCTAGGTATTAGACCTGAACACTTAGTAGTAAATGGTGACTCAGATGGATCTTGGGAAAGTAAAGTATTTGTTGTTGAAAAACTTGGTGACGTTACTTACCTATACCTTGAAAAAGATGGAGAGCCATTAGTTGCTGAAACTGAAGGACATTCAGAAATTAAAGTTGGTGATACTGTAAAAGTTGGTTTTCCTGCTGGAAGATGCCAGTTATTTGACAGTTCAGGACAAGCTTTTAAATAATAGAATCGTATTGAATATTGCCCCTAATATAAGGGGCAATACATCCCTTTTTTAAAAATTTTCAATAAATATCATAAATTTAAACTAAAATGTTTATGGGCAGAGGGTTCATATTATTTCCTCCTATAAGAAGTATTCCTCTTATAAAACTTTTCTGCCCACCAAATTTGAAAAGTTATTTAAGAGGGATACCAATTATAGTTTTTGTTTCGCAGTCCAAGAATTTTCCTTATTTATTGGAATGTGTTTATTAAGAGTTAAAAGAACATTTTCAGCTAATTTTCTATACGTCGTTAATTTTCCTCCATAGATGTTTAATAATGGCGCCTGTGAACCATCCTCATTTAAGTCGAATATATAGTCTCTAGTAACTTTTGATGCTTCTTTGAAATCTTCAATAAGTGGTCTAATTCCAGAATAAGAACTTACCACATCATCTCTCGATATTTGTTTAATGAAATATTTATTTACTGAATTTAATAAATAATCAATTTCACTTTCATCAATTTTTGGATTTTCTGGTGAAAAGACTTCTGTTTCGGTGGTGCCAATAAGGGAATATTCCTCTTTATAAGGTATAACAAAAATTATTCTGTTATCTTCATTTTGTAAAGTGAAAGCTTTTTTCTGACTATAAAGACTTTTAGTTATTATGTGACTACCTTTTACAAGTCGAATTGATTTATTTGAATTTAATTTAATAACATTACTTAAAACTTCATTTATCCAAGGTCCAGCAGCATTAATAAGAATTTTAGATTTAAGTATAGTATTATCATCTAAAGCTATATCCCAAATATTTTTATTTCGTTTTGCATCTATAACTTTTCTATTTTGAATAATAATAGCACCTTTTTTCTTTGCATCTTCAACATTTAACTGAACGAGTTTTTTATCGTCAACTTGTAAATCATAATATTGGAAACCAATTTTAAATTGATCTTTTAAAATGTTAGGAATTTCCTTTTTAATATTTATAGTTGAAGATTTTGGTATAGTCATTTTGCCGCCAATATTATCATATAAAAATAATCCTAATTTAATTAACCATTTAGGTCTTAAAGATTTTTGATAAGGTATAATAAAAGGTAATGGTGTTGTTATATTACTGGCAATTTTTTTAATTACCTCTCTTTCCTTGAGAGATTCACGTACAAGGCGAAATTCATAATTTTCAAGATACCTTAATCCGCCGTGTATTAATTTTGTAGACCAAGATGAAGTGGCTGAGCCAACTGTGTTTTTTTCAACTAAACAAACTTTTAAATTTCTGCCTGATGCATCTCTAACAATTCCAGCACCATTAATACCTCCACCAATAACTAAAATATCAAAAGTTTCATTCATGCTTAAATTTAATAAATCTATTAATTTCGTGAATTATTATTTCAGGGTCAGTTAAATGTATAGTTAAAAAACCAAGTTTCTTTGCAGCCTCAATATTCTCTTTTTTATCATCAATAAATACAGTTTCCTCTGGAATTAGATTAAAACGACTTGTAGCTAATTTATATATTTCAGCATTAGGTTTAACCAATTTTTCTTTTCCAGATATTATTAGGCCATCAAATTTATTTAAGAATGGATATTTTTTATCCATACCTTGAAATGTTTCCCAAGACCAATTTGACAAAACATAACACTCATATTTTTTATTTTTTAAATGCTCTAAAACATCCACTGAATACTGAAAAATTTTTCTGAACATTTTATGATGATTTTTATAATATAATTTAATTTTATCTTCATAATCAGGATAAGTTTTGATTAGATCAGTTTCAGCATCTTTTATAAGTCTTCCAGCATCTTGTTGGATATTCCATTCATCATTGCAAATATTATTGAGAAAATTGTCTCTTTCTTCTTTGTCTTTAATTACATCTTTATAAAAATAATGAGGGTCCCAATCAAAAAAAACACCACCTAAATCAAAAAGAAATTTCATGTATAAGTATTTTGTTTATAAATAAATATTAAATGAGTGCATTAATAGACTATATTCAAATAGAAATACATAAAACATATAATAAAAAATATTCCAAAAAGTATATAGAAGATAAATTAATTCCAATCATAAATTATATTTGCTCTAGTAAATCGAAAAAATTCCTATTTGGAGGCTCTCAGGGTATTGGAAAATCATCATTTATTAATATTATCTCTAAAACTATTGAAAAGTTTTATAATAAGAAAATACTTTTGCTTAGTTTAGATAATTATTATTTATCAAGAAAACAACGATCTCAATTATCAAATAAAATACATCAATTGTTAATAACTCGAGGTGTTCCTGGAACACATGATATTGAAAAATTAATTAAAAATATAAAACAATTCAATAAAAGTAAATACCCTATCACATCGCCTCTATTTGATAAGTTGATTGATGATACGACTAAATCAACAAAAATAACTAAAACTAAATGTGATATTCTTTTCTTAGAAGGTTGGTGTTGTGGAAGTACAGAAATTCCAAAAAAAATTCTTCATAAAAATATAAATAATTTAGAAAAAATTAAAGATCCAAAATATAAGTGGAGAAATTTCTATAATAATAAATTAAAATTAGAATATAAAAAATTATTTAAATTATTCGATGAACTTATTTTTTTGAAGACATCCTCTTTTGGTAATGTTTTCAAATGGAGGTTAAAGCAGGAAAAAACTAATCAATCAAAAAACAAAAAATCAAAAAGAATGACTCCAAATGAAATTAAATATTTTGTTCAACATTATGAGAAAATAACTAAATGGATGATGAAGGATCTAAATAAAAAAGCTCAGATCGTTATTAAATTTGAAAAAAATCATAAAATTTCTTCAATAAATTTTAACTAGAAAAAAATCCATCTTTTAACCGAATTACAATATCTTACAAATTCATCCCCAAATTTATCTTTTAAATATTTTTCCTCTTCGTATATTACAAAATTATTTAACCAAAAAAATAATCCTATAGAACAAATAAAATACATAATGTTTTCAAAAGTAAGAAACATACCAAAATGAAATAAAACAAAACATAGATAAATTGGATTTCTAGAGTAAGCATAAATTCCAGTTTTTATAATTCTATTTGTTTCAGTTTGAGGAGGTAATTTTTCTTCATGTGCATTAAATGCATTTCTTGACGAAAAAAATACAATTGGCATTAAAATTATAATTAATAATCCAAAAAGATTAAGAATATATAGCAGTGGATATTTAGGAAAAATAAATTCACCTAAAATATAGGAGGCTATCAAAAGATAGACTGAAATATAAAGTGGATTTCCTTTTACATCTGGCCCCATTTAAAGCTCCTCTATTGCCTTACCTAAACTTTCATAATCACTAAATACATTCAAAGCACCATTGTCAAATAATTCATTTGTATCTCTATCTGAATGCCAATGTTTTCCTGCAGTAAGACCAAATACCCTTACTCCTGCTGCAGTTGCTGCTTTAACACCTACGCCACTATCTTCAATAATGACTGACTCTTCTCTAATAAGTGAATTATCATTTAAAACCTTTAAGTATATATCTGGATCAGGTTTTGGTCTTTTTACCATATCGAATGAATAAACCTGATTACTCAAAAAAAATTTATCTAACCCAACAAGCTTCAATCCATCGAAAATTCTATCCTTATTACTGTTAGATCCAATAAAGTGATTTCTATCTGATTTACTAATATAATCTTTTGCTCCATCAACTAGTTTTAAATCCTTGGAATAAACTTCTGAAACAATATCAAATATTTCATTTGTAAATTTTTCTTTGTTTTCAATCTTATATTTATCAGATAATAAATCTATTACTTCGACTGTTTTTTTTCCAGCATATTTATAGAATTGCTCCTCTTTAATAGATTGATCAAATTTACTAAAATATTTGGAAAATGCCTTAGAAGCTAAGACCTCACTATCAACTATTACTCCATCAAAATCAAAAATTATATTTTTAATCATTATTTTATATTTCTGTCTTTTTATATTCTGATTTCTCTAACCAATCAGGATTAATCTCTATACCCCAACCAGGAGTATCTTCAATTTTAACCATTCCATCAGATATTTTAAAAGGATCGCCTAAAAATAAATTCTGTTGCCATGGATAATAATCTTTACCTTCAATTGAAAATTCAAGATAGGGACCTGAATTATTTATTGCTTTTAAAAAATGCATTGTACAAATTGTTACTAAAGATAAATTAGCTGTATGTGGAGTGCATATAAAACCACCCTTTTCAATAATTTTCGCAACCTTCAAAGCTTTTGTTAATCCCCCCATGTACATAACATCTGGCTGAAAAATATTTACAATTTTTCTTTTAACCATATCTCTCCAAATTCTGAGATCACAATCTTGTTCTCCCCCAGTAACGTCTATCTTCAAACTATCAGTAACTTTTTTTGTTTCTTCTGGTTTCCAGTAAGGGCAAGGTTCTTCAAAATGAGTAACATCATTATCTTCTAAAAGTTTCCCAATTTCTATTGCTTGAACAGAGCTATAACAACTGTTTGCGTCGACCATCTTAATTACACTTTTATCTAGAGTCGAATTTATTGTTTTTACTATACTAGTCGTTCTTCCTTCCCATTCATCGATCCCTCTTCCACATTCTGAACCAACTCTAAATTTAAATGCATCAACACCCTTTTCATCAAAGAGTTTTTTAAATCTATTTGCTTCATCATTCGGTGTAATATCTCTTTTCATTGATGAACCATATATTCTTAAATTTCCTGGAGATCCTCCTATCAATGAGACTACAGGTTTACTTTCGATTTTACCTTTCAAATCCCACAAGGCTGTATCTAAACCAGCAATTGCACGTAAAAGATAGGATCCTGGAAATTTATGCTCTCTTTCAAAGACAAAATCTTCTAAATCATCGAAATCAAAATATTCTTTTCCTATAACCCAGGGTGCTACTTGTTTATGAAAAATTTGAGCTGTTATATCTGCATGATAAGTTGACATTTGACCATAACCAATTGAACCATCCTCAACTGTTATTTTTACAAAACTTACATATGGTTTTGTGAATGTTTCAAGTTTAACTATTTTCATGAATTAAATCTTATTTAAATCCTCAATAATAAATTTACTTCCAAGATTAGCAAGCATCATTACAGGGGCATTTATATTGCCAGAAGTAATATTTGGAAAAACAGATGCATCAGCAATCCAAAGATTCTCCATTCCATGAACTTTTAATCTTTCAGAAACAACTCCCTTTTTAGGATCTTCATCCATTTTACAAGTACCACAAGGGTGATATATAGAAACTGCATTAGATTTAAAGTGATCAATCATTTCTTCTTCAGTAGCATTTAAAAGATCATGCTTAACACTTTCATTTCTTATTTTTTTTATACTATTTGTATTCGCCAAAACTTGAGAAAAATTAATTGCGCATTTAACATCATATATATCTTCTTCATGTGATAGAAAATTTGGATCAATTAATGGAGCATCTTCAAAATTAGGAGAGTTCAATGCAACTCTACCCAAACTTTTTGGTCGACAAGAATTATAACCAATAATAAAACCATTAAATTTGTCAGTTTTTAGAAGAGGTCTTTTATTTTTATGAGTAATAGAATAAGTCAATGGATTGAAATATATCTGCAAGTTGGGATAATGATGTTTTGAATTCCAATTTACATATCCCCCAGACTGATTAATACTTAGTGATAATGGTCCTTTCCTATTATAAATATATTTTAATACAGAAGTAATTCTGCCTGGCCAAGTTCCTAACGATTTATTTAGTGAATGATGGTGAGTTTTAAATAAATAATCTAACCCAAGATGATCCTGAAGATTTCTTCCAACATTAGAATTATCAATTACTATTTCTTTATCAAATTTTTTTAAATGTTCTTTATCACCAATACCAGAATGCATTAACAAATAAGGTGTCATTATAGAACCAGAACATAAAATTGCTCCATGAGATAAGTGTATGATTTGTTCTATTGATTTATTTTGAATTTTAATACCAGTAATTTTTTTATCTTTAATTATTAAATTTTTAACTTGAGTATTGTCTAATATTGTAAGTCTTGGATTTTTTATTACAGGCTTTAAAAATACTTTTGATGATGAATGTCTAGTACCGTTGTAAGTATTAATATTATAATGACCTACTTGATTTTCGATTGATGTAGTTAAATTTGTATTTTTTTTAATACCAATTTCATTACTAGCATTAAAAAAATATTCTAAAATTGAATGATGATGCTTACTTACATTATTTACTGGAATCTTTTCTTTTGTAAGAAATTCTTTATCATGATTTATTTGTTGCTCCATAGAACTGTATACTTTTTTTATATTTTCAAAACTCCATTCCTTATTGCTACCCCAATTTTCATAATCTGTTTCTAATCCTCTTGCATAGACCATTGCATTTATTGAGCCAGAGCCACCTAAAACTTTACCTCTCGGATAATATATTTGCCTATTGAATAAATTATCTTGTTTTTCCGAGTAGAAGTTCCAATTAATTTTTTTATTATAAAATGTCATTCCATAACCAAGAGGAACGTCAATGATAGGATTGTTATCTTTAGGCCCAGCCTCAATAAGGACTATATTAAAATTAGTTTTAGTCAGAAGTTTATTTGCTATTATACTTCCTGCAGAACCTGCTCCAATAATTGCTATATCAATATTATTCAAATTAGAATGTTTGTGTTACTTTAGTTAAATATCTAGGATTGTCTGGATCTAATCCCTTTTGAAAAGAGTAATTAATTATCCATGGATAAAATTTTGATAGAACTATAATTGGATCTAACTCTATCATATCATTAGGGCTATATAGAAGTTCAGTGTTAGATTTTTTATCATAGGTTATTTCATAGTGAAGATTGGTTAATGAAATAATTTGACTAGCATCTTTTGCTACTATCATCCCACTTTTATCTCTAAGCGATATAGTAAATAATTTGAATGAGTTTTGTATCAAGCTTTTTGGCCCATGCATTACTTCAGCACTACTGAAAGGTTCTATCATTTCTTGACATAACTCTTTAAACTTTAAAGATATTTCATTAGAAATTGCATATCCAACACCTCTACTAATTATGTATCCATTACTTATAGTTTTATCTAATATATTTGGATTCCATTGATTTTGATTATCTAAAATTAAATGATCACTTAACTTTTCAATTTGTTTATTAATATCTTTTTTATTAAGAGTATTAAAAACAAGCTTTAAAATTATCAATAAAGACAAAACAAAAGTTTTTGTCGCTGCAACACTTTTTTCTTCTCCAGCATTTATATCAAAAAAATAATTGGATGTGTTTGCAATTGGGCTATTTAAGTTATTACTTATTAATATAGTCTTTGCTCCCATTTTTTGTACCATTTTATGACATTCAACCAAATCTTCACTTTTTCCTGATTGAGAAATAATGAAAACTAATGCTCTCGAAAAATTAAATTTTGATTCTTCTAAAGTTATTATAGATGGAGGCATGCTGTACGTTGGTAGACCAAGATATTTTGCAAACATATAAGACAAATAAAGAGCAGCACAATCTGAAGTACCTCTTGCAACAGTAACAACATAATCAATCTTTTTTTCTGATATTAAATTTGATATTTCCTGATAATTATTTTTATCATTCAAGCTAAAATGATTAATTTTATTTGGAATTGAAAGTGCTTCCAATAAAACTTGAGAACTAGACATTAATTTTTTTTCCTCTTAAATAAACTTCTTTAAGATTAAATTCTTTATCTAAAATAAGAAAATTACTTAAAAAATTTTTTTGAATTATACCCACATTATCTAGATTCATATATTTAGAAGCATTATAACTAGTTAAAGCAACTGCTTCTTCTAATGAAAAATTCATTGATATTAAATTTTTAAAAGTTTGATCCATAGTAACAATACTTCCTGCTAAAGTACCGTCAGACTTAATTTTTACTGAATCATTTTCTTTTTTAATATTATTTTTTGCAAAAATATATTCTCCATCATTCAGTCCGCTAGCGTTAATAGAATCTGTTATGGCATACAACCCAGGAATACATTTTTTTGCAATTTTTATTGCTTCTTTACTAACATGAATATTATCACAAATTATTTCAGCATATTTTCCTTTTAAAAGAGCAGCTGATAAAACTCCTGGGGATCTATGATCATTACCAGACATAGCATTATACAAATGTGTAAAACCAATTTCATGATATTTCATAATTTTTTCACAGCAATCAAAGTCTGCCAAAGTGTGACCAAATTGAATCTTAATATTTAACTCCACTAAATCATTTATAAATTCTTGCATTCCATCAATTTCTGGAGCTAAAGTAATTATTTTTACATCAGAAATTTCAAGAATTTTTTTTATAAAATCTAAAGATGGTTTTTCAGTCAAATTTGGTTGAGCACCAAGTTTATTAGGATTTATAAAAGGTCCCTCTAAATGAACGCCAAGGATATTATTACCATTATCTCTCTTTATTTCATTAAATCCTTTTAAGGCTGAAATAGTATTTTCTAAGGTATTAGTCCAAGTAGTTGGCATTATTGAAGTTGTCCCATGCCGCAAATGATATTTTGACATTTCAATAATTGATTGTATGCCCTCCATTACATCAAAACCATTACCACCATGACAATGTAGATCAACAAATCCAGGAATTATAATGTTATCATAATCTACAGAGTCTTTTATTTTCAAGTCAATAATTTTTTCATTGAAATATACATCACCAATATAGGAAGAATTATGATTTATAATTTTTCCGCTAACTTTATTTTGATCAGTCATCTAACTTCAATATCTTATATAGCAATTTCGTGATTTTTAAAAAAATTTAGAAAATTATAAATGAGGATTAATCTTACTAAATTTTTTCTCTAATATATCATTATTTTTTTTAGCATTTGGCATATTTACACTGATATAAAATGGGAATAATTTTTCGTTTTTTAAGATATTTGCCACTTCAATTAAAATAGAATTTAAAATAAAAGAACCGGTAATTGTTGAAGCTGGCCCAACCATATTATCTTTTACATTTATAATCGCATCACCAGGTGGAATCTTATTATCAATGAATATATCCGTTATTTCAAATAATCTTTTATTTAATTTAGATAGAGGAGCTTGTTTAGAAAATTTAATAGATGTTAGTGAAATAGTTTTTATTTTTTTTTTCTTTGCAATTAAAGCTGCTTCAACTGGCGCATGATTAACGCCAGAATTAGACACAATCATTAATACATCTTTGTTGGTAATTTTATATTTAGCGAGAGCTTTTTTTGCAATATTTGGAGTTCTTTCTAGAGCAGTGGCTTTTCTTGCTCCTTTTTTAAAACTGAGATCATCATCTCTTATTGGACAAGCTGCAGCAAAACCTCCTGCTCTGTGAAATGATTCTTCTCCGAGTAATCTAGAATGTCCAGTTCCAAAAATATATAACTGCCCACCTTTTTTATATGATTTACTAATTAATTTAGCACACTGTAAGAATTTTTTTTCTTCTTCTTTTAATATCTTCTTTAAAATTGAATTAATTTTTGAGAAATATGATCTTGTTAATTTACTCATTTGAATTTTTTATTAGATGCTAGGGCAAATATTGCCCTAGCAATAATAATATGATTATTTGTATTCTTCTAACTCTTCAGCTGCTTCTGCAACTAAATCAGCAGGATCACCTTCACCAAGAATTGCTCCTTGGATCATGTTATTCATAACTGATTGAAAAGCTTTATAGTCAACAAGTAAAGGTTCTGGTCCACCATCCCCTATTGCATCTATAAACATCATCCAATAATCATCATTGTATGGTTCTTCACTTCCTATAACATCATATTGCATAATTGGAGTTAAGCCCCATTCAGTATCTAGTTTATACTGCCATTCTGGAGATGTAACCATAGCCGCAAACTTATTTGCCATTTCCTCATTTCCAGTATTATTAAATACAGCAATACTATCAGTGATTAATAGAGTTCCTTGTTTACCTTGTGGTCCAGCAGGAATCCTAACAGTTTTCATATTAAGATCTTCATTATGAGTACCTCGACCCCATGGTCCATCAATATACATTGCAATTTTTTTATCATTAAGTAGATCTCTTAATTGTGATCTCTCATATGCTAACGGACCCTCTTGAGCTACATTTGCTAATTTTCCATAAAATGCTAAAGCCTCAACTGTGTTTGAACTATTCAAAGTAATAGTATTTGTATCAGGATCAATTACTTGACCGCCATTACTATACAAATAATTTAAAAACTGATGCATAGTATTATCAAAATCTTTACCAGTTAGACCTATTCCAGCAACACCAGGCACATTATTAGTTACAGCTTCTGCCATTGAGTATAATTCATCCCATGTTTCAGGACCCTCACATGCAACACCAGCTTCTTCTAATAAATCACAATTCATAAATAGAGCTTTAGTAGAAAATGCTCTTGGATATCCCCATACTTTACCTAAATGTGAAACAGTGTTTAAAATACCTGGTTGATACATATTAATCTGTGATTGTGGAATATCAACATTAATTATATGACCATTTTCTGCAAGGCCCTTTAAAGTTCTTGATCCAACATATGCTAAGTCAACTGGATCACCAGCAATAGCTAAATTTATAACTTTATCCTGACATGTTCCCCATGGAACTGCTTCCCATTTTATAGTAACACCTGGGTTAGCACTTTCAAATTCAGCTGCTACATCCATATCTGCTTGTCTGATTTCTCCACCACATAGAATGCCATGTAATTCTTGTGAGTTTGCACTGAAACCAAAAGACAGAAAAAATATGAAAGAAGCAATTGAAGTAATTTTTAAAAATTTCATAATTCCTCCGTAAATATAAAAGACCGTAGCATTATTAGGTAGGCGCAAGCAAGAGTGTTTTTGCTAGATTTACTAGTTTTTTACAGCTCCAGCAGTTAATCCTTCAACAATATATTTTTGGAGGAACACAAATACTATTAATACAGGGAATACTCCAACTATTGATGCTGCCATCATTTCGTTCCATTTTACAGATTGATATCCTATAAACTCAGTTAATCCTGAAACTATTGGCATATATTCTCTTATTGAATTGAATGTAATGGCAAAAAGAAATTGTTGAGCGTAGGCTTGAATAAATGCGTATATGGCAGTAACAACTATTCCGGGAGTACTTAAGGGGGCAATAATTTTTGTAAGAATATCTATTCTTGAAGCTCCATCAACATAAGCAGCCTCTTCTAACTCAACAGGTATTTTTTCAAAATATGCTTTTAGCAACCAAATTGAAGTAGGAATACAAAAAGCAATACCAGGTACAATCATTGCAAAATAAGTATTTAATAAATCAAAAGTTCTTAATAATTTAAATAATGGAATTAAAAGTACAGCTCCAGAAAACATATTAACAGCAAGTAGAACCCAAAGACTTCCCTGCTTAAAAGGAAAGTTAAATCTTGCATATGAATAAGCTGCTGGAACTACAAATAAGAGTGTAAAAAAAGTAACGGTTACTGCCATAAAAAAGCTATTAAAAATATATCTTCCTAAAAGAGGAACGGTATTCCACATTTCTCTATATGCCCAAAAAGATAAGTCATCAGAATAGAATTGATAAGGGGATCTAAATAAATGTTTTAATGGTCTTAGTGAAGCATAAAACATTTCAATAAATGGAAGTAATATAAAAATAAAAAATATGACAATGCAAAAATACATAAATATTTTTAATGGCAAACTATATTTATCCATGAGATACCTTTTTATTTATTCTTGATAGCAAATAGAAATAAAAAATTGCAAAAGTAGTGATCATTAAGACTATCATTACTGCTCTAGCTGAACCTCTTCCAAATTTGTAATTCCCTAAAGCCATTTTGTAGGTGTCAATGATTAATGTTGTTGTAGCACCTCTAGGTCCGCCTTCAGTCATAATAAAAATAATATCGAATGAGACAAAAGTTGAAACTGCTGAGATTAGAGACATCGAAATTATGACTGGCGTTATTTGAGGAAGTGTTATGTGGTAAAAACGTCTAAATCTTCCTGCTCCATCACAGTACGCAGCTTCATAAAGATCTTTTGGTACTGCTTGCATTCCTGCTAAAAAAAATAAAGTTACGAAAGGAGTACCTACCCAAACATCTGTAACCATTGTAGCAATAAAAGCACTTTGTTTGTAAGCTAAAAAACTAAATGGACCATCTAGTATGCCAAGCCTAATACCTATTCCTGATAAAATTCCAAAATGGCCATTATATACCCACATCCATCCAAGTGCACCAATAGCAATTGGAACTACCCATGGAGGTAAAACTAAAATTCTAAAAATTGTTCTTCCTCTTAAACTAGCATTGAGCAATACAGCACCAATCATTCCAAGAATTAATTTTAGTAAAACTGAAAAAAACGTCCAAACAAAAGTTCTTATTGCTATTTTACTAAATTTAGAACTAGCTAATAGTTTTTCATAATTTTCAAAACCAACATAATCCTCTCCAGCAATACTAGCGTTTGTAAATGACAGCCTAAATGTTTCAAAGAGAGGCCATCCTACAATACATAAGAGATAAATAACTGCGGGTGCTATTAATACATATGCTAAAAATGTTGGTGAATTAAAAGATACAAGTTTAGATTTGTTTTTCATTTATTTAATAAGTTGTCTAATTCATTCCATGTGCTAGTCAAATCAATAATTGAATTAGTTTTAATTGATTCATCTAATTTCATAGCAACAATACCAGCCTCCATACACTCAACTACTCCAACAGGTAAATTAAAATTATCACTAATTAAATGTGAGTTAATATCTTTTGCCATCATACTGTCTGCACCATAATGTCCTTTAATTTCTTGACCAAATGCTGATCCATAATTTTCATCTAAAATTAAATTATTATTTTCATCATGTGCCTTTAAAAATCCTCTTACAAAATCTCCCTCTATCATTCCTTTAGAGCCCATAATTGCAAATCTTCTATATTCATCAGGAACTTTCATATTTGTATGAAAAGATAAAACTGCTTTGTTTTCATACTCAATTATTGCAACTTGATGATCAACAATATCAGCATCACTATCAAATACATTAGTTTTCGACTCCCAACCTCTTAATCTATCTTTAGTATATTGTTCATGAGAACCTTCTGGAAGATTATCTGGTATAAAAGATCTTCTAGAACCAAAACTAGCAACTTTAATAGGTCTACTCTTCGTAATCATTGAATAGAAGTCAATGTCATGGCAACATTTTTCCAGCATAAAGCCTCCCGAGTATTTTTGTTTTCTTCTCCAATTTCTCATAAAAAAAGCACCATGCGAGGGTACAATATGTTCTGAAGCTTCAATCGATATTATTTTTCCAATAGCATTTTGATCTAATAATTTTCTTACAGATCTTGCTTGTTGCGAATATCTAAGAACTAAGCCAACAATAATTCTTTCTTTGCCATATTCTTTTATTAATTTTGCTAACTCAAAAGTTTCTTGTTCATTTATTACTATTGGTTTCTCAGCAAATATTTGTAATCCTGCTCTTAATCCAAGCTTAATATGATCTAAATGTAGATGATTAGGAGACCCAATCATTAACATATCTAGTTTCTCTCGATCCAACATTTCGTTTAAACTTGAATATGATTTATTTGGAAAAAAATTATTTTTCTCAGCAAAATCTTTACCTATTGGTTGAGGATCTACATAAGCAACCATTTCAAAATTTGGATTAACTTTTGAAAATTCATTATAAACACCTGCTGTCCTACTCCCAAAACCGACTGCACCTATTTTCATATTATTTTACTTTAACATTAAAAATTGTGATATCGCCAGCCTAATTTTTTTAAAAAATCCATAGAATTTAGAAGGGCTGAACGAAATTCTATCCATTTTCTCGAAATTTTTCCTTTCCATGCAACTTCTGATAAAGTTGCTAATCTTGGGTTGATCATTTGATCAAAAAATGTTTTATCAGTAACTGTCTCTGACCACAGTTGACCTTGTAATCCTTTTATCAATTCTGATTTATTTATATCTTTTATTGGGTCCCATTCATAAATATCTTTTACTTCTATAGTTGCAGCCCAACAAATACCTCTTTCTTCAGTTGAATTATTATAAGCCATATCAAAATATGTTTTTTGCCCAGGACAAAGTATTGTTTCAAATCCCTTATTTGTAGTTTCTTTTGCAACATCTGAATGCTCCCATGAAAAGATCAAACATGATTTATCAATTTTTCCAGCACTTCCACCCACACCATGATCGATATGAGGAGACACTGCCGCCTCATTCCATGCAGCTGTTCTTTTATTTTTTGATTTTAGAAAATCTATTAAAAAATTCATATAGTAATCTTGATATTCTTCTGGTGATTTAATATTATTTTTTTTCATAAACTCGATAATTGCTGGAGAACCTTCCCAAGCATTACTTGGTCTTTCATCAACGCCAACATGAATTACATCATATGAGAAAATATCACTTACTTCATTCAACATATCTTTTAAAAAAGTTATAGTTTTTTCTAAGGAAGGATTGATTGTATTATTCTTATACGAACCAACATCTTCACTAACTATATTTGAAGACTGTTCTCTAAGTTCTGGCATAATTTCTAATAATGCCCAAGAATGTGCTGGTAAATCAATTTCAGGCATAATTTCGATATTTAATTTTTTTGCATATATAATTAAATCTTTGATATCTTCCTGTGAGTAATATCCGCCGTATTTATCATAACCACTTCCGTACAATGGTGGTATTTTAAAATTATATCCTCTGTATCCCCCATTTAATGCTAGATCTGGATATTTTTTGATTTCAATTCTCCACGCTTCGTTATCTGTTAAATGCCAATGAAATCTATTAAGCTTAAATAATGCCATGTAATTAAATAAACGTTTGATTTCATCAATAGTATAGAATTGTCTTGCACAATCGAGATGCATTCCTCTCCATTGATATTTTGGATTATCGTGAATTGTACAAATTGGAAGCTTTGTTTGATAGAAATCAATTAAATGAACTAAAGATATAAGACCATATAGCTTTCCACCATAAGTATTGTATTTAATCTCAATATTATCTTTTTTTATCTGCATAAAATATTGATCGTTTAACAACTGATCAACTTTTTTAAAGAAAATTGGAAATCCTTTTTCAGAAGTAAAATTAATATCCAATTTGGAAATAATATTTTGCAAATTAGATATAATTTCAATTTCCGTATTTAGATTAAATGTTTTATTTTCAATATTTACAAATTCATTTTGTAAATAAATTTTTTCTGGCTCAGGAATAATAGGTATAAAATTTTTTGTTTTTAAATCTTCATAAGTTTTCTTTTTAATTGGTTTTTCAAATATCAAATCTGAAACATTTATATTTAATTTGCTATTTTTTAATGTATCAATAATGAAAATACCTTCCGGACCACACGAAAGGTTGAAGTTACCAATTCTAGGAATTTGTAGATCTAATAAGATTATATTTTTTTCTATAGATAACTCATAATAGCGTCCAATTTGCTTAGTTATATGGGCTCCAGTTATAGATTTTATTGAATAAACTAATGAGAAACACAGTTTCAAATTTGAAACTACTAATTTATCATTAAGAATAATTTTTAATTTATTTTCATTTGTAAAAGATATATTAATTTGATGAGTCATAACGAGCCATTATATGAGTTTTAAAGATATATTTAATATAAACGGAGAAGTAAAGGAAAGTGCTCATGCAAGAGTAAATTTAATTGGTGAACATACCGATTATACTGGTGGATATGTCATGCCTACACTTTTATCTTTTAAAAATACCATTGAGATATCTCAAAATAATTCTAATGAATTCACAGTTTATTCTCAACATTTTAAAGAAAAAAAAACATTCAATGATTTCAAAAAATCAATAAACAATGAGTGGGTTGATTATATAAAAGGTTGTTTGCATATTTTTTTTGATGAAAATAAGATTTCATCTAGATTTTTAAACATTTTTATTTCATCTGATATACCTTTAGAAAGAGGTATTTCATCATCTTCAGCATTGTGTGTTGCTACACTAAAAGCACTTAATACTTTTTTTGAAACAAAAATCAAAGATCCAGAAATTGCAAAATTAGCAAAGAAAGTGGAATTCAACTATATAGGTGTTTCTGGTGGAATAATGGATCAAATGGTCTCTTCTATTGGTATTCATGGCAAAGCATTTTTTATGAATTGTAAGAATTTAGAATACAAACTTATTAATTTTCCAGAAAATTGGAAATTTTGTTTGATTGACTCTGAAGTACAACGAAATTTAAGAGATAGCTCTTATAATGAAAGATTTGCTGAACTCCAAGAGGCTGAAAAAAAACTTGGTGTAGAATATTTAGGTGAAGTTAAAAAAGAAAATTTTCAAACAAATAAATTTGACAATAATACTATAGCAAAAAGAGCAAAGCATGTAGTTTTTGAAAATGATAGAGTGATTAATGCGAAAAAAAATTTAATAGAAAATAATATTCAGGAGTTTGGAAAATTAATGAATGAAAGTCACGTATCATATTCTAAAGATTTTGAAGCATCTACTTTAGATGTTGATTTAATTGTTCAGAGATCGGTTGAATGTGGGGCTTTAGGCGCCAGATTGACTGGTGGTGGATTTGGTGGTTTTACAGTTTCATTAATTGAAAGAAATAATTATAGTAATTGGTATAGTAAAATATTAAATTTTTATTCTGCTGAAAAGATCTTCGAAGTCAATTAGGGTTTTAGTAACCTTCTAAGCTTACCCTCAGTGACATCATGATCAATATAACATCCTTGTAGATGTCTAAAACCAGTATTTGGATCAAATTTAGTTCTTCCATGTAATAATCTCAGGTTATCAAACATTGCAATCATTCCTCTAGATAATCTAAATTTAATTTTGAAATCATCAGAGTTACAAAGTTTGAACATATATTTTCTAGCATTATAAAAGAGATCAAGATTGTTTTCCTCTAATAATGGAACATAATCAAGTCTTCCACTAAATCGTATTTGTCTAAAGTTATTATTATGGTCTAGTTCAATTAATTTTGCTTCATCAACTAAAATAGTATCAATATCTGTAAATTTAAAAGTAACATTAGTTTCAGTTAATACTTTATAAAATTCAGGTTGGTTATGTTTTAAAAAATTTGCAACACTAAAACCATCAACTAAACTTGAGTCTCCTCCTGTAGATTCATTAGCAATACAATGAAGTAATTGAATTCCAGGAACAGGCTTTCTATATGGGTTATCAGAATGCGAAGTTAACTCTAATGCAGTATAGGCAAGATCATTTGGATTTGGTTTTGAGACAACGTTAAATAATTTTCCAAAATTTGTTGCTCGAACTGGGCCTAATTTTTCAGCAAAATTTATAACTTCATCTTCTTCTGCTTTTGTATTTTCAATTATTACATAACCATATTGATAAAATACTTTAAGCATATTGATAAGTTCCTTTTTATTCTCAAAGATTTTATTATTATCAAAAATTTCCAAATTTTGTTCACTGACATTCCATATTTTTTTTTCAGGTATGACATCAATATTATTGATTTCATTATAAAGATCATCAATATTAAAAGATCCTTTTGCTCCATCACTAAATTCAACATTTAATATATTTTCGTTAACATTATGAGAATTTATAAATAGATTATCATCTAAAAGGCTTGGTTCATATAAACGTTGTAAATTATTTTGGTCTACAAATTCACTCCCATTTAATCTTTCACGAAGCCAAATACTATGAAGTTTAAACTCTGATAATTTTCCTTCATTAATAGAAATTATTTTTTTTCCCATTTTTAGTTTATTAATTAATATTTAAATTTGTGTAAATTATAAATTATAGTTAAAAATTAAAAAATGGTTGAGAAATAAGTGATAAATTATTCTCCAAGTAGAGAATCATCCAAAACTCTAGTTTCATATGCTGAGTAAGAGTGCCAGCCATGTACTGTTTGATCAAAATCAATTACACTACCTGTCATTAATCCAGATTCTTCTGAGCACATAAAAGCTAATCCCTTTGCTACATCGATAGGCTTAATCAATCTGTTAAAAGGAACTTTTTTTTCTTCATCTTGCAACCAATTAGGATTTTTTTTATGAACTCTTGTTTGAATATCATGTTCAGCAGGAGTGTCTGTCCATCCAATATTTAAGGCATTTACTCTTATTTGATAACTAGCGACAGAATTTGCAATATTTTTTGTCATTGTAGCTAAAGCAGCTTTTGAACCACTATAAGCAACAATAAATGGCATACCACTATACATTGCCATAGATAATACATTTGCAATTGTTCCTTTGTTCTTATCTCTAATCATTATTTTAATTGTCTCTTGCATTAATATGAAAGGTGCACGGGTATTAATATTATAATTATTTTCATAATTTTCTAGAGTAGCACTTAGAATTGTTCCTCTTTCTGTGTATCCTGCAACATTAATTAAAGAATTTATTGTTCCAAATTTTTTATCAGTCTCTAAAACAATTTTTTTGCAATCATCAACATTTTTAAGGTCTGCTTTTATATACAAACACTCAGTACCTAATTTTTCAATCTGATTTTTAACTTCAAGACCTTTATTTTCTTGTCTGCCACAAATTGTAATAGCTTTAGCACCTCTGCTAGCTAATAATCTCGCTGTTTCAGCACCACTACCTTGTGTACTACCTGTAACTATAATGACCTTATCTTTAAATTGTTCATTCATAGAATTTATCTATAACTAAAATTTTGGTTTTACAACTTTATTTAATTTTGCTGATTTAGTAGCTGAATTAGCAAGAATTAAAGCATTCTTTCCATCCTCAAAAGTGACTGATATATTTTTTTTATTTTTTATTGATTTAATAAATTGATCTAATTGTATTTGATAAGCATCTTTGTATCTTTCAATAAAAAAATTTTTAATAGGTTTTTTTGCAAATGATAAATTTTGATTATAGTAATTGATATCATTATTTGGAACATTATCAGAAATTAACATTCCATTACTTCCAAATACTTCGAGTCTTTGATCATAACCATAGACGGCTCTTCTTGAATTATTTATATGAACTAAAACACCTTTTTTTGATTTCATAAAACACATAGTTGTGTCATAATCATTGGTAACCTTAAAATCATTTGAGACATTTACAGAACCTTGTGCAAAAACTTCTACAATTGGATCATTATTAAGAATAAATCGTGCCAAATCAAAATCATGAATTGAACAATCTCTAAAAATTCCACCCGATTGTTTTAAATAATCAATACCAGGTGGAGAAGGATCTCTACTTGTGATTACAATCATTTCAATTTTACCAATCTTTCCTGATAGAACCTCACTTTGTACTTTATTATGATTAGGATCAAATCTACGATTAAAACCAATTTGTATAGTTGGTTTATATTTTTTAATTTTTTGCCAACATTTATTTACTTTATTTATATCTAAATCAATTGGCTTTTCACATAATATAGCTTTATTACATTCTGCTCCTAGAGAAATATAATCTGTATGAGTAGGTGTTGCAGAAGCAATTAAAATAGCATTTATTTGATCTGAAGAAATTGCTTCCTTTGCAGTCTTTGCAATTTCACAACTATATTTTTTTGCAATTTTTTTAGCAGAGCTTGTATCAATGTCATAAACATATTTGAGGCTCGCTTCTGGATGATCATTTATGGTTGACGCATGTAATTTCCCAATTCTTCCTGTTCCTAATAAGGTAAAATTAATCATTTTAGATTTTTATCCACTTTGAATTTAAATTAGAAGATTTTTTTGCTGCATAAATAAATTTAATACCAGCGACACCATCATCAATTGTTGGAAATGAATATTTTTTATTTTTATTATGAATCTGATCAGCAAATTCTGAATAAATATTTGCAAAAGCTTCAAAGAAACCTTCTGGGTGACCAGCAGCAATTCTTGAAGATGATAGTGAAAATTTAGATACTAATTTACTTGCTCTTGTTATAACTTTCATTGGTTTATCTAGTTCTGTAAACTTTAGATTATTTGGATCATCCTGTAACCATTCTATTGAACCTTTTGTTCCATACACTCTAATTTTTAGACCATTTTCTCCACCAGTAGCAGCAGACGATACCCAGATTATACCTCTTGCCTTATTTCGCATTCTTAATAATACAAAAGCATTATCATCAACTGAAATTTCTGAGGATAATGAATTTACTTCTGCTGATATTTCATTTGCCTCTAATCCAGTCACATATCTCAACAAATGATACGCGTGAGTTCCAATTTCAGATAATATCATTGAGGGCCCAGATTGTTTTTTATCTAGTCTCCATTTTAATGTTCTTTTTTCATCTTTCTTTTTTACTCCGACTGTATAACCTTGGGGGTACTCAACATTTATTAAATTGATTTTTCCTAATTTATGATTTGAAATAATATTTTTTGCCTCTCGTAGCATTGGATAGCTTGAGTAATTGTGTGTTAATGCAAATACAATTTTATTTTTTAAAATTACTTTTTTTAATTTAACAGCATCCTCAACCGTTGCGGTTAAAGGTTTGTCACAAATAATATGTATTCCTTTTTCAATAAATACTTTTGCTATCTTATAATGATCACCCGATGGAGTCATTATTCCAAGCGCTTGAATACCATCATTTCTTTTTGACTCAGCGGATGCCATAGACTTATAATCACTGTAACAACGATCATCAGCTAATCCTAATGAAGAACCAAAAGATTTAGATTTTTTTTTATCCTTTGAAAATATTCCAGCAACAAATTCAAATTTATTATCAAATCTTGCTGATAACCTATGTGTGTATCCAATAAATGAATTAGGACCTCCACCAATAAAACCAATTCTAATTTTATTTTTATTATTTAAAGTATCATTTCTAAGTAAGTCTAATCTACCAAAAGCAATTTTGGATTTTTTTTTCATTAATTAACTATGCCACCATCAATTACATAATTTTGTGCGGTACAACCAGAACTTTGATCTGATGCAAAAAACAAAACTGGCTTTGATATATCTTCAGGCATAAGCATTCTCTTAATACATTGTCTCTCAAGTTGAGTTTTTTTAATTTCTGGAGTAAGCCATAATTTTTTTTGCCTCTCCGTAATGATCCAGCCAGGAACAATACAATTTACTCTGATGTTATAGACACCTAAATCTCTTGCTAAAGTTCTTGTTAATCCCATAATCGCAGATTTTGCAGTGGTATATCCAGGCATACCGCCTTGAGAAATCATCCATGAAAAACTACCTATATTTACAACAGAACCTTTTCCTAAATCCTTCATGTCTTTATAGACAGCTTGAGTTGCAAAAAAATAATGTCTTAAATTAATATTCATTCTATCATCCCAATATTCAGGGGTGACACTATCTAGATCATGTCTCTCATCATTTGCTGCATTATTTACCAGAATTGAAATTGGCCCAATTTCTTTTTTTACTTGTTCTAATGAACTTTTAAGTTGTTCTATATTTTTTAAATCACATTTTACAAATAGACTATCAATATCATATTTGTTTTTAATTTTTTTTGATAATTCGTTTCCTAACTCATCATTTATATCTAAAAATGCAACTTTTGATTTTTGAGAAGCAAATTGTTCGACAATACTTTCCCCAATTCCTGAGGCACCCCCTGTAATAAGCACTACTCTATCTTTTAGTGATGGATAAGTTGCGATTTCGTTCATGATTATTTATGATATATTAATCTAAGTTATGTTTAACATAATCAAATTAAATGAAAAAGATAATATTGGAATTGCTCCAATGGATATTCCTCAGAATATTAATATAAATTATGGAATTAAATCTATAAATAATATTCCTTATGGCCATAAAATTTCTTTAAAAAAAATTAAAAGTGGTGATTTTATTTTTAAGTATGGTCAGATAATAGGAATCTCTAATAAAAATATAGAACCTGGTGAACATGTACATTCCCATAATATGGGATATAGTGAATTCAAAAGAGAATATATCCGTAAAGATATTAGAAATGATATTAATAAAAGTGAAAAAACAGAATACTTTAAAGGCTTTAAAAGGAATAATGGATCATCAGGTACTAGGAATTATATAGGTTTAATTAGTACAGTTAATTGTTCAGCAACAGTTGTTAAAAAAATATCTGATAAAATAAATAATTATTTAAAAAATAATAATTTTAATAACATTGATGGGGCAGTTTGTTTAAAACATTCATCAGGTTGTGGGATGAATACTTCTGGATATGCCATGAATGTATTTAACAGAACTATTGAAGGTTTTAAAATTCATCCTAATTTTGGAAAAGTTTTTGTTATTGGACTTGGATGCGAATGTGCCCAAATAAGTTTGTACAACAATGATCAGGAAAAAAGAAATATTGAATATTTGAATATTCAAGATGAAGGTGGAACAAATGAAATAATAACGAAAGTAACTTCAAAAATTATTAATCAACTAAATGAAATTAATAGTATTTCTAGAACAAATATACCCATTTCAGAACTAACAGTTGCTTTGCAATGTGGTGGTTCAGATTCGTATTCTGGGATAACTGCAAATCCTGCGCTAGGCTTTGCTTCAGATATGATTATTGATCATGGTGGAACAACATTACTATCAGAGACTCCAGAAATATATGGAGCAGAACATTTATTATTTGAAAAATCATCAAACGAAAAAAATATAGAAAAACTTAATAAACAAATTGAATGGTGGAAAAAATATGTTGCTAGCAACGATAGCACATTAGATAATAATCCAAGTCCTGGTAATAAAAAAGGAGGTTTAACTACAATTCTGGAAAAATCATTAGGCGCAGTATCCAAAGCTGGAAATAGAAAGATGGTTGATGTTCTCGATTATGCTGAACAGGTTAAAACCAAAGGTTTTAACTTTATGAATTCTCCAGGTTATGATCCTGTTTCTGTAACTGGTCAAGTTGCTTCTGGCGCTAATGTTATTTGTTTTACTACTGGTCGAGGTTCGTGCTTTGGATTTAAACCCACTCCAAGTATTAAAATAGCAACAAATACAAATATGTATAATAAACTTAGTGAAGATATGGACATCAATGCAGGTACTATTATGGATAACGTTGCAAGCGTTAATGAAGTTGGGAAAGAAATATTTGATAAAATAATTTCAGTTGCATCTGGTGAAAAATCAAAGAGCGAAATAAATGATTATGGTGATGATGAATTTAATCCTTGGATAATTGGAGCAACGCTATAAATTTATAAATCACCTTTAAAGGCGTTAATATACATTTTTAAAAAATCTTCTGCATTAACTGGTATAGGATTTGTACTTGTGGAAGGATCATTAAAAGCCATTAAACTCATTTTTTCTAAATTTTTGTCATCATCAATTATTTCACTTAAAGTATGAGGAATATTTAAATTAGATCTAAGCTCTAAAATCCAATCCATAAAATTGTTAAATGTTGCTGATTTTAAATTTATATATCTTGAAATATCTATAATTTTTTCTTCAATACCTTTTTTATTATATTGTAAAACATATGGCATAAATACTGCATTGGTTAATCCATGATGTGTATTATAAATTGCACCAACAGGATGACTTAAAGAATGGATAGCACCTAAACCTTTTTGGAAAGCTATTGAGCCCATAGATGAAGATGCTAGCATATGCGATCTAGCTTCTAAGTTTGATCCATTATTAAAAGCATGAACAAGATTATTTTTTACTAATCTAATACCCTCTAATGCAATACCTTGAGAATAAGGATGGAAAATATTAGACAAATATGCTTCTAAGCAATGAGCTAGTGCATCCATTCCTGTAAAGGCTGTTAAATTTGCAGGAAGTGGAATTGTCAAATTTGGATCAAGGATAACAATTGATGGAAGCATTTTTGGATGGAAAATTATTTTTTTTTCTTGTGTTTTTTCATTAGTAAAGACTGATGCTCTCCCAGTTTCAGAGCCAGTACCAGCTGTAGTTGGTAAAGCAATTATTGGAAAAATTGAATCTGCATTAGCTCTAGTCCACCAGTCACCAATATCTTCAAAATCCCAGATTGGTCTTTCTTGCTTGGCCATGAATGCAATTGCCTTTCCTGTATCCATACCCGAGCCTCCACCAACAGCTATTACTCCATCATGTTTATTTTCATTAAATGCTTTAACACCATCTTCAACATTCTTACCTGTAGGATTTGATTTAACATCACTATAAACAATTGCCTGTTTATCTAAACAATCATTTAACTTATTAATAATATTTGTTTTTAAAATTCCATTATCAGTAACAATTAATGGTTTTTGAATATTTAATTCTTCACAGGCTTTTTGTATTTCTTTTATTCTATCAACACCAAACCAGATTGTAGTAGGATAATTCCAATTAATATTTTCCATAATCTTAAATATTTCTTATATGATAGCTTTTTGCTCTTGTTAAATGATCAAATCCTAGAACAGATAAAGTAACGCCAATTCCAGTATCTTTTACACCGGTCCATGCTAAGCCGGGATCTAAGTAATCACATCTATTCATAAAAAAAGTTCCTGTCTCAACATTTTTTCCAAAATTTTCTGCAAAAGACTTATCATTTGTCCAAATACTTGCTGTTAACCCATAAGAACTATCATTTATTAGAGATAAAGCTTCATTTTCATTTTCTACTTTCATTATTCCAACTGAAGGACCAAATATTTCTTCCATCATATATTTCATCGAATGATCGACATTAATGAGTGCACTTGGGCTTACATAACAATTATTACCATCATCTAAATTAAATTTTTTGTTATCTATAATATTTTTTCCACCTTGACTAATTGCGTTGTTAACTTCAGATCTAATATAATTTGCAGCAGATTGCTTCACTACTGGACCTAAATTTGTCTCCATCTCTAGTGGATTTCCTAAAATATATTTCTCAGTTACATCTTTAAATTTTTCTACAAATGTATTGTATATTTTTTTATCAACATAAATTCTTTCAATACCACAACAAGATTGACCAGAATTGAAGTATGATCCATCAACTAAATTTTCAACAGCATGATCTAAGTCACAATCAGCTCTAACATAAGCAGGATCTTTTCCACCTAACTCTAGACCGGCTCCAATAAATCTAGTGCCTATAGATTTTTTTATTTGTTTTCCGCCACTTACAGAACCTGTAAATAAAACATGATTAATTCTTGAATCTGAAATTATTCTTGATGTTTGATTATGATTTAAATGTAAATACTGAAAAATATTTTTTGGTAATGAAGATTGTTTAGCTGCCTCATATAATTCTTCAGCACAGAGTGGAGTTTGAGAAGAATGTTTTAATATAACTGCATTACCTGCAAGTAAACTTGGTACAATTGAATTAACAGAAGTGTTGAAAGGGTAATTCCATGGTGCAATTACAAATATAGTCCCTAGTGGTTCTTTATTTATATAATTATCAAATTCATCATTTTTAATTGATACAACTCTTGATAGTGCTCTATCAGCATTTTCAATCATATAACGAGCTCTTTCTTCAAAACCTCGCATCTCTCCTGGGCACTGTGCTATAGGTCTTCCTATTTGCTTACATAAATTACTAGAAACATCCTTATTTTTTAAAAATATTTCTACAAAATTTAAAACTGACTTTTTTCTTTCTTCTAGAGATATATTCTTCCAATGCTCTCTTACAGCATAGGAATTACTGAGACTTTTTTCAATATCTTCATCTGTTGCATATTCTCTTTTAACTAAGACGGAGTTGTCTATTGGAGTAATAGTCTCAAACATTTAGTAAAATTAGCCTCGTTCGAAATATCTTCGTAATTGCCAATCATTAACTGAACCATCATAATCTTTTTGCTCCCATTCGGCAGCATGGATATAATGATCAAGTACATCTTGTGGAAATATCTCTTTTAAAAATTTAGATTTTTTAGCAAGTTGGATTGCTTCGTTAAGTGTTTTAGGAACTTCATTTACTTTTTTCTCATAAATATTCCCTGAATAAGGTTTATCTAATTTAAGTTTATTTTTAATACCGTATAAACCAGCACCAACTAAAGCTGCAAAAGAAAGATAAGGATTCACATCCGCTCCTGGGACTCGACATTCAATTCTTATGGATGATCCATGACCAGCTAGTCTAAACCCAGCAGTACGATTATCAATGCCCCAAACAGATTTTGTAGGAGCAAATGATCCATCTTGAAATCTTTTATAAGAATTAATATTTGGCGCTAAAAAAATTGAAATATCTGGTAATAATTTAATTTGTCCCGCAAGATAACTTTTAAAAATATCAGACATTCCATATTTATCCTTAGGGTTATAAAAAATATTTTTCTTTGTTTTCTTATCGAATAAAGAGTTATGAATATGACATGAACTTCCACAAACTTCTTTGTTATATTTAGCCATAAAGGTTACTGCTTTGTTATGTTTATAAGCAATTTCTTTTGTCGCATTTTTAATTAAAATATGATTGTCAGCCATGTTTAATGCATCGGAAAAAACAACATTGATTTCTTCTTGTCCTGGAGCTGCTTCACCCTTTGAACATTCTACATAAATTCCACTATCTAGAAGAGAATTCCTTAACTCCTGCATCACATCCTCTTCTTTCGTAGTTTGGAAAATCATATAGTCTTCAATATACCAAGAAGACTCTTTAAGTTTTGTATAATTATTATTATGAATTTCTTCATAAGTTTGATTAAAAAGAAAAAATTCTAATTCTGAACCAACCATAGATTGAAATCCCATTTTGTCGGCCTTAGCTAAAACATCTTTTAATATCTGTCTTGTTGAATGAATAAGTGGTTTTTTTCCTGAATGGTCTAAACAATCACATATTACTATAGCTGTTTTATTTAACCAATTTGCTATCTTTATCGTTTTGAGATCTGGAATTACAGTCATATCTCCATAACCCGTTTCCCATGAAGAAGATTTATATCCGGGTACAGTAAACATATCCATATCAACGGTATAGAGATAATCGCACATATGCGTTTCTTTATAAACATAATCAATAAAAGCTTTTCCGGTAACTCTTTTACCATTTAGTCTACCTTGCATATCTGATACGCAAACTAAAACTGTATCTATTTCTTTTTTTGTTATTAGTTTTTTTAACTGATTAAATGTAATACTCATGTTTCTTAAAATTAAATTTGTATCATTTTCATATCCTAAATGATAAAGAATGAAACAAAAATAATTGATTAAAAAACGCAGAAAATGGAAAAATATAAGAATTTTATAAATAATAAATGGATTGAAAGTGAGTCCAAAGAAACAATAAAGGTTGATGATCCTTCAAATGGTAAAATCATTGGTGAAATTTCATGTGCAAAAAAAAATGAAGTTGATCTTGCGGTTGAAGCAGCTAAAAATTCTTATAACAGCAGAGTACTTGTAGATATGCCTTTACTTTCAAGAGCGAAACTAATGAGAAAAATTGCAGAAGAGACAAGAAAGGTTTCAAAAGAAGGTGGTGAGCTTCTTTGTTATGAAAATGGAAAAAATATCGCTTCAGCAATTAAAGAATTCAATGATGTAGCAGATATGTTTGATTATTATGCAGGCTTAACAGATAAACTTGAGGGTAAAACAATACCTGTTGCAAAAAATGTTTTTGATTACACAGTTTTAGAACCATTTGGTGTATCAGCACATGTTGTGCCATGGAATTTTCCATTATCAATGATTGGAAGATCACTGTCATGTTCTTTTGCTACAGGAAATTCAACAATAATAAAAACTGCAGAATTAACCCCCTTGTCAGCAACAGTTTTTGCTAAAGCAATACAAAATGCTGGAGTACCTGAAGGATTAATAAACATAATTTGTGGATATGGGAATGAAGCAGGATCTTATCTTGTATCTCATGAAGATGTAAATCACGTAGTATTTACAGGCTCAGTTGCAACTGGAAAAAAGATACTTCATGCTTGTGCTGATAAAGCTATACCTGCTGTAGTTGAATTAGGTGGTAAGTCAGCTGGTATAGTATACCCTGACGCAGATCTAAATGAAGTTTTAGAGAGTGCACGTTCAGGAATATTTAGTGTTGCAGGACAAATTTGTACAGCGATGTCTAGATTGGTAGTTCATAAATCAATCAAAGATGAATTAGTAGATAAGCTTGTTGATATGAGTAAATCGTTAAAAATTGGACCTGGTATAGAAAAAGATACAGACCTAACTCCAGTTATATCAGAAAATCAGCTTCAAAAAGTTGAAGGTTATGCAAGATCAGGAATCCAAGAAGGAGCAGAAGCGGCATATGGAGGAAAAAGATTAGAACGTGATGGATATTTTATGGAACCAACAGTTCTAAACAATGTTAAACAAAGTATGACTGTAGCCAGAGAAGAAATTTTTGGTCCTGTACTCTCAGTTCTTGAATATGAAGATCAAGAAGAAGCAATTGATATTGCTAATGATACTGAGTATGGTTTAGGTGCTGGGGTGTTTACAAAAGATCTTAAAAAAGCATCTTGGACTGCAAGCAAATTAGAAGCTGGTCAAGTATATGTAAATAAATGGTTCACCGGAAATCATGCAACTCCTTTTGGAGGTTATAAACAATCGGGATATAGCCGTGAAAAAGGGGTTGATGGACTTAAATCGTATCTTCAAGTCAAAAATGTTGGAATTAGTTTAGGTTAAAATCGGCTAGGAGAATAAGCACTAATATCTATATTTGGTAATTGATCCTTTGATAGACTATCAATAATTTTTCCTGTAACAGCTCCTAAAGTCCAACCAATATGTTGATGTCCAAACGCATAAATGACATTATTATTTTTGTGAGACTTTCCAATAACAGGTAATGAGTCTGGTAAGGTAGGCCTTCTGCCCATCCATGTTGATCTTACTTCTTTCAATTGAGGCAAAACCTTTCTTGATTGTCTTTCTATCATTTCAAGACGTTTTTTATTAGCAGGTTTATTTAAACCTGCTATTTCAACTGTACCAGCAGCTCTTATACCATCATGAATTTGTATTAGGTAAAATCCAGATTCAGACCAAGCAACGGGACGATTTATTAATTTCTCTTCAGTTTCAAATAAAAGGTGATACCCTCTTTCAGTATCAAGAGGAAATTTATCTCCAAGCTTATTTGCAATTTGATTGGACCAAGCACCAGCACATACAATTATTTTATCAAAATTAAGTTTTTTATTTTCTAAAAATAATTCAATATTTTTTTCTCTCTGTCTTAAATTTATTATATTTTGATTTATATAAATACCACCGAGTTCTAAAAACTTTTCAAAAATTTTAGTACTTATTGCTAATGGATTTGTTGTATGTCTCGATCCAGTAAAGACTTGCCCAGAATAATAAACATCAGCTAAATTTGGTTCTAATTCTTTAACTTCATCTTTATTTAAATTTCTAACTTTAACATTATTATTTTTTCTAATAATGTTTGCGTATTCATAATTTTCATAAGATTTTTTTGAATCAAAAAGATAAAGATTTTCTTCATAGCTAATATATTCTTCTACATTTACATCTTTAAAAATTTCATCGTAAGATATTTGTGAATGTTTTAATAGGTTGGTGAGAGAGTTTGCTATTTCATTAACTTTTTCTTTTTTACAGTTTTTTAAAAAACTTATTGCCCAAGGCAAGTTTTTTAAAATATAAAAAAAATCAACTGCCAAAGGTCCATCTTTTCTTAAGAGCATTGATGGTATATCCCAAACCAATCCAGGATAATTTACAGGAACATTTGCATAGTCTGCAAAAGTACAAGCATGCCCAAAACTTGTCATTGAGCCAGGTTGCTCCCTGTCAATTAAAGTTACATTGAAACCAGATTTTTTTAAAAAATATGCGCTACATATACCTACTATGCCAGCACCAATAACAGCAATGTTCTTCACTGATCTATCGAGATTTAATACCTCTGAGTCTTTCAGACCTTCTTCTAAGTAGCTCAACTGTGGTTAACAAAAAGATTGAGAGTAAAACTAAGCATGTTGCCATACATAATATAACGGGACTTATTTCTTGACGTATTCCAGCCCACATTTGTTTTGGAATAGTTAACTGATCAATACTTGCCATAAACATAACTATAACAACTTCATCAAAAGATGTAATAAAAGCAAATAAAGCTCCTGATATAATACCTGGTAAAATTAATGGCATAATGACTTTAAAAAAAGTTCTAATTGGTTTTGCACCAAGACTTTGTGCTGCTTTTACCATATTCATATCGAAACCAACTAATGTTGCCGTTACAGTGATTACTACAAAAGGTGTAGCAAGAGCAACATGTGCAAGAATTACACCTGTAAATGTATAAACCAGGTTTATTCTAGCATAAAAGAAAAACATGCCTGCAGCTGTGATAATTAAAGGAACTATCATTGGTGAAATTAAGATTGCCATTATCAATCCTTTGTATGGCATATGAGGTCTACTCAAACCTAAAGCAGCTAATGTACCTAACGCTGTGGCAATAACAGTTGCTATGATACCAATGTAAAAACTATTTACTGTACCTTTCATCCATTTTGTTGAACAAGGAACAGTAGAAGAAACAACATCTGCACTGCAATCACCGATCATGTTTTTATACCATCTTAAAGACCATGCTTCTGGATCTGGAGGCCAAGCAAGCATTCCTTCTGTAAAAACCATAAAAGGTGAAACGCTAAAAGATATTGGAATAATAGCAAATAAAGGTGCAATTAAAAAAAAGAACACTACTGCACAAAAAAATAAATAGGCGTAGTAGTAAGTTCTTTGTACTGGAGTTGCGTAACTTGGTAGTGCCATAAATTATCCTAACTTAATATTGTCTATGCCAACTATTTTATTATATAGCCAATAAAATATTAGCATTACACCAAGAAGAATTGCACCTAAAGCAGCGCATAAGCCCCAGTTTAATGTTGTTTTAAGATGATAAGCAATCCAATGACCAATCAATTTTCCATCTTTACCTCCTACTAATTCAGGAGTAATAAAATATCCAATTGCTAAAACAAAAACTAATAGTCCGCCTGCACTCATGCCAGGTATAGTTTGCGGTAAATACACTCTCCAAAAAGCAGTGGCAGGTTTAGCGCCTAAGTTTTGTGCTGCTCTCATATGACTTTTGGGAATAACTCTCATCACACTATACAAAGGAAGTATCATAAATGGTAATAATATTTGGGTCATAGCAATTAAAGTTCCTGTTTCATTATAAACCAATTGTAATCGACCATCATCACTCAAAATACCTAACCATACCAATATTCCATTTATTACTCCATTTTGTTGAAGCATTACAATCCAAGCAGTAGTTCGTACTAAAAGTGATGTCCAAAATGGTAGTAAAACAAAAATCATAAGAAGATTACTGTATCTTAATGGTAAATTTGCAAGAAGGTGAGCTACGGGAAAACCAAGAATTAAACAAAAAATTGTAACATAAACGCTTATTTTTAAGGTCTTAATCCAAGTTTTTATATAAATTCGTCTTTTTTCATCTTGCATGACAACATTTTGATCTTGATCATAAGTTCTATCAAGAGCATTCCAATAATAAATGGGTGTAGTATTGTTCACCATTTGCCCCATCGCATACCAAAAAGTTGGGTCGGCCCATTTTTCATTAGCACTAATTAAAAATTCTTTATAATTATTTGGAAGTTCATCTTTTTTTACAGCTTTTTTGATTTGTCTAGAAGTTGTCTTAATCAGACTTTTCCAACCTGATTTTGAATAATTCATTCTAGTTAAAGCTCTTCCAATTTGTATTTTCTCCCCATAAGCAAGTTCTTCAAAAAGAGCTTTATAAACTTCTTCTGGTGGGAGTACGTCTTTTTCTTTATCCCATTTTTTATATTCATTGAAAGTATTTGGAAATACTCCATTGATTTGACTATCATCAACACTTCTAAAAAGCATATCGCCAATTGGCATAACAAACGTAACAATTATAAAAAGTAATAGTGGAAAAACTAATAAGAAAGCTCTTAATTTATTTTTTCGCTCAGCTTTTTTTAAACTTTGCTTTAAAGGAACCCCGTCCGTTGTAAGTAATGCAGAAGTAGAAATACAATCCTCCAAAAATAACTAAAGGCGAGAAAAATCTCGCCTTTACTCTAAAATAGTAAATTTAAATTATCAACCTTAGTTACCCATCCACGCTGAGTAACGTTCACTAATTTCTGCACCATTATCTGACCACCATTGTGGATCATTAACGATTGAAACTTTTAAACGCTCAGGAGTGTTAGGCATATGAGGCATGATATCTACTCCTCCAGGACCCCAAGGCTCATTTGCTTCAATGATAGGAATACCAGAAGCTCTCATTGGTCCGTAAGTAATATATTTTGCCTGTTCAGCTTGTGACTCAGGGCTTGAAGCATGCATCATAAAATCAAGAGCTGCTTCTCTATTAGGAGATCCAGTTGTTAAACATAAATATTCTTGATCTAGAACTTGTCCTTCCCAAATATATTCAAAGTTTTCTCCTTCAGCAAGATTAGCTGCACCAACACGACCATTGTAAGCAACAGCCATTACAACTTCACCACTTTTTACTAATTCAAGTGGTTGTGAGCCTGCAGACCAAAATACTACATGATCTTTAATTTTATCCATTACTTCAAAAGCTCTATCAATTGCACCAGTTTGATTTGCAAAAACCGTTGGTACTGCATTTGGTGCAACTCCATCTGCAACTAAAGCTTTCTGAATAATTCCATCAGCCCAAGTGTGGATACCTCTTTTTCCAGGAAATTTTTCCACGTCAAAGAAGTCAGCCATACTATCAGGTTTTTCTCCTGGGAAAGCATCTGGGTCATAGAATACTACGTAAGTCCAGAAAATTTGTGGAACACAACAGTCCCAACCAGAATGATAATTTAATCCATTAGCTTCCATATCTTCAGCAATTGATTCTCCGTCAGGTCCTGGTACACCCATTGATGCGATCTCACTTGAAATATCTTCAAATAATCCCTCATCACAACCAGTAATAGCATCAGATGGAAGTACATCAACTAAATCCCAAGTTACGTTTCCACTTTCAACTTGTGCTCTAACTTCACCTAATCCTCCATTGTAGTTTTCAAAAACTATTGAGCCAGGATCAGAATAAGTATCAGCATAAGCTTTTTGTTGACTTTCTGTATAAGCACCACCCCATGATGCAACCGTTACAGCGCTGGCTGCAAAAGGAGCAAAAACAAGTGACACAAATAAGAAGGCTTTTAAAAATTTAGACATATATATCCTCCTATTTTTAATTATTTAATCTTAAGATTATGTCCGTAATGATGATGTAATAACATGTCGTTAAATGAAAAAAAAGGGGTAAAAGTAAAAAATTTTGGCTAAATATATAGAAAAAAGTAGAATTACAGATCTAATGCTCTAACATCTTCAGAATTCCAGCTTAATTTAAGTTCATCACCCTCTTTATGATTAAAACTTCCTTCATTTGGAACCTTGACTATGAACTCATTATTACCACAAACATCAAGCCTAGCTCTGATGTGGTCGCCTAGGTAAATCAATTCTTCTATCTTTCCTGAAAAATTGTTGGAGTCAGATATTGAGTTGTCTATTGAGACACGTTCTGGTCTTATAGATAGTTGAGTTTTTTCTCCAACTTCATTCACATTAATTTTTAATGCTTTCACCATTCCAAAACCACCATCTAATTCAACAGTACATGATGATCCATTCACTTCCCTAACAACACCATTAAGTGTATTATTTTCACCTATAAATTTTGCAACAAAAGAATTTTCAGGTTTTTCATACAAGATATCAGGTGTAGATAATTGTTGCACAACTCCATCATTGAATACTGCAATTCTATTGGACATGGTTAATGCTTCACTTTGATCATGAGTAACATAGACAACTGTTATACCAATCCTATCATGAATATGTTTTATTTCGTATTGCATCTGTTCACGTAAATTCTTATCGAGTGCACCTAAAGGCTCATCCATTAATACTAGGCGTGGTTCAAATACCAGTGCTCTAGCCAAAGCTACTCTTTGTTGTTGCCCACCGGATAATTGAGCTGGGAATCTTGTACCAAAATTACCTAACTCAACCATATCAAGTGCTTTCTGTACTTTTTCCTTAATGTCTGGTTTTGAAATTTTTCTCACTTCTAAAGGGAATGATAAATTTTCGGCAACAGTCATGTGGGGAAACAAAGCATAGTTTTGAAATACCATTCCAATTTCTCTTTCATAGGGCGGTATTTTACTTATTGGTTTAGTATCTAAAAATATTTCACCATTTGTAGGAGTTTCAAAACCAGCTAACATCATCAAAGTTGTTGTTTTACCTGACCCTGATGGACCTAACATTGTTACAAATTCACCCTTAGCAATGTCCAAGTTCAAGTTTTTTACTACTAGTACTTCTCCATCATAACTTTTATCAATCTTTTCAAATTTAACGAAACTTTGAGATGTGTCATTCATAATATATTTTGTAATGAAGCTTGAATAACTGCATGAAAACAAATAGTCAAAAGTTAATTTAAAAAATGTTCATATTTGGAGTTATTTTTGCTTTAGTTGCTGGGATTTTGTTTGGCTTAATTGGCCCTACTACAAAAATAGCATATAATTCTGGCGCATCTGTAGCATTAACCATTTTTTTACGATATGCAGTTGCCTCAATTATTATATTACCTTTTATCCCTTATCAAAAAAATTTATTAGAAATTTTTAATAAGAACCTAATATACTTTTTATCTATATCAGCGGGTTCTATATTATTAACACTTGGATTATTGACTTCAGTGATATTTATTGAAGTTAGTTTAACAATTCTTATTTTTTGCCTCTATCCAATATATGTTCTTTTATTTTCTATTATCGTCGATAAAGAAAAAATTTCATTAACTGTAAAGTTTCTCTTTTTTGTTACATTTTTAGGAATTATTTTAGTTATAGGACCATCTTTTAAAGTCATAAATATAGTAGGTATTCTTTTAGCTTTTCTTGCATCACTGGGATCAACTAGTATGATTATAGTAAATCAAAAAATGTCTATTAAAGGTATTTCACCAATACCAATTAATATCTTTATAAATGTTTTTAATACTTTTTTCTTCTTTGTAATATTAAAAATATTTTTTTCTTTAAATTTTAATTTTGATATCAATATTTATCTTTTAATTTTAATTCCTTCGGTATGTTATAGCTTTGCACTTTTATCACAATTAATTGCTATCCCAAAGATTGGACAATCATATACTGCTTTATTTTTGTATTTAGAACCAGTGATAGGTGTTCTTGGAGCTGTTTTTTTATTAAAAGAAAATTTAGAAACTTATCAAATCATTGGTGCTTCGATTGTAATAATAAGTTTGCTATCAGCTTCTTTTATTAGTCATAGAAACTAAAATTGATTTTTCATGAAGTTAAACCAATTCTGACCTATTATTTTTGTAGAAACTTTTTCTGGAATATTATTTTCACACATTAAATAAAATAAATTATTTAAGTCACTTGGTTGCTTATACCAACTTGGTAACTTAGGCCATTTTGGATTTTTATCTTTAGATTCTCCATAGTCGATATTTTTGGTCCACTTTCCATTCCTCATCCACATAACTACATCATCAGGCCAATTTAAACAAAGATCAGAACCTATTCCAATATTGTCTTCACCAATTAGGTTTACTAGCTCCTTAATCATTTCACAAAAATCTTCTATAGTACAATCACCTAAATTTTTAAGATGGTAAGGATATAAACTTAACCCAATAAAGCCATTTTTTTTAACAAGTTTTTGTAAAATATCAGTATCAATGTTTCTTTTAGATTTATGAAAGAAATTTGGGTTAGCATGAGAAATTGCCACAGGTTTATTTGAGAATTCAATAGCATCAAGACAAGTTTGCTTTCCTGCATGACTTAAATCTACAATCATGCCAAGTCTATTCATTTCTTCAATTACAGCTTTTCCAAATCGTGAAACACCTGAGTCTTTAGGTTCAAAACATCCTCCAGCAAGTGGGGTTTGATTATTATAGGTGAGTTGCATAAATCTCACACCTGCTTCATAAAATTTTTCAATTAAAAATATATCATTCGCAATAGGAGCTGAATTTTGAAAACCAAAAATAATTGCAACTTTATTATTTTTTTTAGCATCCAAAATATCTACGGTAGTTTTTGCGTGAGCAATAATATCATGATGCTCTTTAAAAAGATGGTGCCAATAATTTATTTTTTCAAAAGACTCTTCAGTATTTTCCCAATACACTAATGTCGCATGAATTGCAGTTAATCCAGCTTGGTGGGCATTTTCAAATAATTCCCTATTCCAGTTACAATATTCCAATCCATCAATTAGAAGTATATCTTCACTTATTTTTGACATAGATTAATACTTCTATTAATGAAAAAACCAAAATTAACTACAGATATTTAATTAATGTTACAAAAAGTAAGAGAAAACGATAACTACATGAAACTATCAAGAATGGGTTCACGCTATCCTTCTCGCCTTAGTTTTTCTAGAAGTATGTTAAGAAGATTGATTAACGACAACTGGAAAATACATAAGTCAAAATTTGATTTAGATAAATATGGTTTCGGCACTGTGGTTTATGAAATAATTATTAATAAGCAAACTTATTCACTTGTATGTTTCTCTACTTTTCTAGATGATAAGGATAGAAGTGATAGAGTTATCGCCAGTAAATGGGATACAGCATATACATTACATGTAGGTAAATTATCTGATCAAGATCTAAATAGATTAAAAAAAACAATTCCTCTTCAAGAATCAGGTCGCAATTCTCCAGATGAGTTAATTCTTAGCAGAGCAAATAAAAGTGTAAGATTGTTTCAGTATGTTGTCGATTGTCTTTCAAATGGTAATCAGCCAGATATTTATGAAATAAATAAAGTTGGGTATTTACTGAGAACTACTGCTGTTTATGGTAGTGGTAAATTTGGATTATCAGATTTTACTAACACAAAAAATACAACTGTTTTCAATCAACCCTTTAGAGCAGAAATGTTATCAGTTTATTTAATTAGAGAATTTAGTATTGAATTAGTTGAGCATGTTGCAAGGCAAATTAATCCAAAAAAAGCAGTAAAGTTAGATAGAAAAATTAAACAACATTTAGGTATTGGTAATTCAACAGGTTTAGGTATGGCACCTTTTATCATTAAACATCCAAAGTTGATTAATAAGTGGATGAAACAGTACACAAAGACATTAGAAGAAATTTCCCAAATTGAGTTAGATAGTATAATTTTCGAAAAATATAAAAAACTGTTGAATAAAGCTCTTAATTATCTTGAGGAAGTAAACACAAGTGATGAATTCCAAATTAATAAAAATAAATTAACTACTGAAGATTTAAAAAAATATATTTTCTATATTAATGACTTAGATCTTTCTCAAAAATTTAAATGGTTAGATATTCTAGATTATTGTGATTCAAATTTTAATAATGATACTCAAGAAATTGCAAGAGTACAACTAATTGAATTGTACCCTCAAATATCAGAGGAGTTAGCAGAAGATATGGCAGATGAGGAGATAATGGAAATTGATGGGAATCAATCTATCGGAGATTTAAAAAAAATAATCAATGATAAATATTCTTGGATAAAAGATATTGATTTTAAGAACAGAGATAGCAATTATTTATTTTGGTATGTTTCAGCAGCAAAGTTAGAACCTAGGCTGGGTGAAAGATATAATGAGCAAGGAAGTGAATTGGAGCAAAATTTAGGAATTGCAAAAATGGTCAGTGACTTATTTAAGCAAATAAAAAATGTAGATGAAAATCAATTAATTTGTGAATTTTTATTAGTGCACCCTAAATACAGAGGAATTGTTAAAAGAATTCAATCTTTAAAAAATTACCCTTACTCGGAAGTTCAAGATAATGTTCTTGATAGAAAAACAATACCAATTGATATGTTAAGATTTAAATTATCCTTTTTTGGTGCCAATCGTTACGATCCTAAGTCAGACAGATGGTTAAGAGTAAGTTTTTTTTCTGGAGCTCCTTATTTATCAGACCTAAATAATAAAAATGTTGATGAATGGGGTTTTGCAACAATGAATTCATATTAATATCTGTGAGTTACTCTTATTATGAAGTCTACACTAATTCACAGCGAGCTTTTTCAGGATTAGGGTTCACTTATGGATCAGATGAAGACGCTGCATTTATTACAACTTGGCTTGAAATACTTGGTTTAGACGGAATCAAATTATTAACATTAAAAATTAAAGAATTAGATAACACTTTTAATGCTAGCATAGATCCATCAAATATAAATGATGAGTTTGATTGTAAAAATAAGTCTTCATTGATGATAGGGCCAGGATTAATTGATTATTTGATATCAAAAGTAGATAAAAAAGAAAATTTAAAATTAACTATAAAAAATTGCAATGATCCCATATTCCTTATACCTTTGCTTTATAAGTATGCAAAAAAAAATATCAATTCACAGTTTTTGATAGATAAAAAAGTTGATGCACAAATAACAAATAAAAATATTAGTATTAATAGAGATATTACCTCTACAAATTATCAAAGAAATTTTGATCTTTTACTTACAAAAAATATTTTAAATGAACAAAAGTTAGATATTAATATTCCATCATCAAATATAAATAATTTGCTATCTGAAGGCATAAATCCTGATAAAGAATCTTGGGATCAAATATCTAAGATCGCTTTTAGAACTTTTGTACCTGAGTCAGAGGAATCTAGAGCCAAAGGTGCTGGAGGTGGTGATGCAAATGATTAATTTACTAAATGCAAATCTCTTGGGACTTGAGTAAGTAACTCGTAACCTCTCTCTGTTACTCTAACTGACTCACTTAGTTCTAATCCCCACGTATCCATCCACATTCCACACATAAGATGAAAAGTAACATTAGGTTCTAAAAGTGTCTTTTCATTTTTCCGGATACTAAGTGTGTGTTCCCCCCAATCAGGAGGATAACCAATACCAATTGAGTAGCCAGCTCTTGATTCTTTTTCTAATCCATATTTTTCTAATACTGACCAAAAAGCAACTGCAACATTATGACAACTATTTCCTGGGTTCGTTTGTTCTAAAGCTTTCTCAATACCTTCATTTGTTATTTTTAATGTATCCGATATTTTTGGATCAGGTTTACCAACATACACAGTTCTGGATAAGGCACAGTGATAACGATGTTTCACACCACCTAATTCAATAATTGTTCCTTCATTATTTCCAAATTTTTTATCACTAGGAGTTAAGTGTGATGCTGATGCTGATCTCCCACTTGCAAGTATTATACCTAAACCTGAATATTCTCCTCCAATTTGTGTTGTATCATTTCCAGCAATGAGAGTATTTTGAATTTTTCCTGCAACTGTACTTTGTTTTACACCTTCTTTTATTGAATCAAATGCTGTTGTCATTCCTGCTTTCACAAGTGTGCCAGCATCTTTCATAAATTTTATTTCATTTTCAGATTTTACATATCTTACCCAATTAATTAGAAGATGTGCATTAATAAATTTAGCATTCGTTAAATTATCTTTTAATCTCCTATGATTTTCTGCAGTATAATAATAGCTATCCATTTCGACGCCAATATTTTTACTTGACCAATTTTTGTCTTTAAATAATTTAACTACGTAATCATATGGATGTAATGGTGGTGATTGAATAAGTCGCTCAGGATAACCAAATATATTTTCTTCATTTAAAAAAGTTGTAATCCTTGCACCATTCGAATCTTGCTTCCTTCCAAACCAAAATGGTTGATCTTCATCTATAGAAATTATTACTCCTTGTGGAACATAAAATGACCATCCATCATAGCCAGTTAGATAATTCATATTAGAGGGATCAGTAGTTAATAGAATATCAACACCTCTTTTATTCATAGACTGTTTTACTTTTGCAATTCTTGAATTAAATTCTTCTTGTGAAAAAATCATAATTTTTTAGATAATCTCTTTATCTCTCTAATACTTCATATCCAAACTGATCTGCTGTTTCAAGAAGGATCTCCCAAATTGATAAGGCAAAACCTCTTGGCATATATAGACAGTAATTATTAGAGGATATTTTAAATAACTTAACACTGACATGATGAATGGCTGTGCTAGCAGAAGATAGATCTGGAAATTTTCTAGCTCTTAAATCAATTGGAAGATGTCTATTTAAAAATAATGATGAATTATCTCCTGTAATTTCAATACCTGTGAAAGCATGAGACAGGTCTAAAATTGTTGCGATTTGCTCACTTATTTCAATTTCTTTATTAAATAACCACCATTTCAAAGGTTCCATTCTCCATAATGATTTATTTTCAAAAATTATCCCTTTATTAAAACTAGGAATATTTTTAATTTTTAGTTCTTTTGATAGTAAATTATTCATTTCATCAATTTTGTCAGGCCAACAAGCAATTTGCAAAATTTCTAAACTTTTTAATTCTTTAAATGTTAGAGATTGTTTCTCACTTGATGAATATTTTCCAACCTTATAAATTGTTTCTAGTGCAGAATGTCTATGCATACATTCGTTCTCCATTAGGATCAATCATATGTGGTGAAACAACTTTTAAATTCATTTGTTTATTTCTTACAGGATCTGCCCCAACTAAATTGGTATCTTTCCATTTATCTAAACCCCCTTTAACAAAACCTAACCCAATCCAATGTCCAAGTTCAGGAGAATAAGTAACTGAGGTAATTCTTCCGATACCCTGTCCTTTAATATTATTTTTTTCACAGACAATAGTTCCAGCATTAAAAGTTTCCTTTAAGTTTGTAGGAAAGAAACCTACTAGAATTTCTCGATCATTATTTTTTAATACTCCTCGTTTTCTCATTGCGCTTCCAATATATGATTTTTTTGTAGAAGCCATTTTGCTTAAACCTGCATCATCAATTGTTACTCTTCCATCAAGCTCAGCGGCTGTTACATGACCTTTTTCAACTCTAAGTGCACCTAAAGCTTCTAATCCATATAAACATCCATCATATTTTTTTGCATTTTCCCAAAGTAGGTCCATCATTGTATTGGCAAAATCTGATTTGACATAAACTTCAAAAGCTAATTCACCAGAAAAACTAATTCTTGCAATTCTACAAGGAATATTACCTTTAAGAAATGTTGAAGTAACACCCATAAAAGGTAAGTTATTATTAGTTACAACCAAAGAATCATCGACACAATTATTGAGAACTTCTCTAGATTTAGGTCCTGCAATTGATACGCCAGCCCATTGTTCAGAAACACTAGTCACATTAACATTAAGATTTGTCCATCTAGTTTGAAGTAATTCTTCTAACCATGACATCACTTTTGCAGCTTCACCTGTAGACGTCGTCATAAAATATTCATTTTCTGCTAATCTCCAAGATGTGCCATCATCCATTACAATACCGTCATCACGCAACATAATACCGTATCTAGCTTTTCCAACTTGTAGTTTTGAAAAACCATTCGAATAAATTCTATTTAAAAATTCGGAAGAGTCTGGTCCTTGAATAGCAATTTTGCCTAATGATGTTATATCACAAATTCCAACTGTTTTTCTTACTGTTGATGCTTCTCTTATATAAGAGTCACTTAAAGTTTCATTTTCTTTGGGATAATACCAAGGTCTTTGATACAATCCAACTTCAATCATTTTTGCACCATGATCAATATTCCATTGGTGCATTGGTGTTACTCTTAACGGCCTAAAATGTTTTCCAACATTTCTTCCGCTTAAGGCACCTATAGATACAGGAGTATAAGGAGGTCTGAAAACAGTAGTTCCAACTTCTGGAATTTCTTTATTTAAAAGTTCAGCCATTAAAGATAATCCAATGATATTTCCCATTTTTCCTTGATCGTTTGCCATACCTAAAGTTGTGTATCTTTTAAGATGCTCTACAGAAATGAAACCTTCACGATGTGCGAGTCTTACGTCATCTGTCGTTACATCATGTTGATAATCTACAAAACTTTTTGATCTAGATTTTTTATATTTTACTTCATAAAGTGGTTGTATGGGATTTTTCCATCCACCAGGTTTTGGGAAAAAATAATTTGTTTTAGAAATACCTAAACGGTTCAAGGCATCTGTAGTTCCTGCTATCCCAGAAGCAATACAATCATTTTTATTCCATAAACCTCTAGAAGAACCTACCATTGTAATATTTTCTTTTGAGTCACTCGGTAAAAAACAAGCATTGCTATAATCCCATTTAGGCCTTACACCCCTGTGAGATAACAAATGTACAGCAGGCGACCAACCGCCTGATAATAGAACCTGATCACAATTTATAGTTTCAGATTTATTTATATCTTCACTTTTTGATACATCTAAACTATGAATTTTTTTTGAACCATTAATATTATAAGGCACATACCCTTTTCTAATTTCAAAACTTTTATTTGTTTCAATTTCAAAATTAGTTCGTGAGTCAAGAACAGTTACATTGGCTCCAGCTTCCGATAATTGTTGTGCTGTTTCATAAACAGAATCATTATTTGTAGCTATCGCAATTCTTTTTCCTGTTAATACACCATATCTATTCAAATAATGCTTTGATGCATTTACAGTCATTACACCAGGAATATCATTATTATTAAATGCAATATGTCTTTCAATTGCTCCAGCACCAACAATTATATGCTTTGCTCTAATAGTCCAAAATCTTTGACGTGGAATGTTTACATTTGGTGCTGATATATGATCTGTTACTCTCTCTAATAAACCAACAACACAATTATCATATAGTCCGAACGCAGTAGTTCTAGTCATTATTTTTATTCCTAGATTTTCAAGTTGATTTTTAATCTGTGAGTTATCAAAATTATTTTCTGCAAGTTGATCTCCTCCAACAAGACTATCTTGCTCAACTAAAATAACATCTAATTTTTTTTCTGCTGCCTCTATTGCAGCTGCAACACCAGCAGGCCCTGATCCTACAACAATTAAATCACAAAAATCATGAGCATGTTCATAAGAATCTGGATCAGGTAACTCAGAAGCACTTCCCATTCCCGCCGCTTTTCTAATAAACTTTTCGAAAAACATCCATATAGCTGTCCCTCTACCCCATTCAAATGGAGGTATTCCCATAAAAGTTTTATAATAAAAGCCAGCTGCAAAAAATCTACCTAAGTAATTATTTATTCCCGCTAGATCAAAATTTACATTTGGGAATGCGTTTTGACCACTTGCTTCCAAACCATTATATAATTCTTGTGTTGTTGCTCTTACATTTGGATCTCTTCTATCTTTTGAACCAATAGTAACTAAGGCGCCGGATTCCTCGACTCCACTAGAAAATATTCCTCTTGGTCTATGATATTTAAAACTTCTACCAACTATACCAATATTATTTGCAAGTAATGCTGATGCTAGAGTATCTCCTTCAAAACCTTTGTAATTCTTTTTATCCCATCTAAAGGATAGAATTTTATCTCTATTAATTTTTCCATAATTATCTAATCTTCTTGTTTTCATTTATTATTTTCTACAACCTTCTGTAAGTTCGGATGACATGGTTTGACACTTTTTATTTCATGAGTGACTGTAGAACGTTCAACTACCAACCACATTCTACATCCATTAGAATGATGCCATGTTTCAAATTGAAAACCTTTTATATTTTTTCTGAAAAATATAGCTTCAGTCCATTCTTTCTCTGATGCATCTAAGGAAGGATAATTGATTGTTGCATCTCCTCCATAACTAAATTCACTATGATCTCTTTCACCACAATAAGGACAATTGATTCTAATCATTTAACCGTGCAATTTCGGATCAGGTCCTGCACCACGTTCATCTATATTGATACCTTTTTCAAATCTTTCTAAATTATGATTTTGCACGTAGTTATGCGGACTTTCATTTGCAATTAAGTCAGCAAAATACCAACCTGATGCTGGACTTGCTTTAAAACCTCCATAGTTCCAACCGGCATTTAAATAGAGATTAGATATAGGCGTTTTACAAATAAAAAATGATCCATCCATTGTCATGTCCATAACACCTGCCCAATGACGAAGTAGTCTTATTCTTCCAAGTGAGGGAAATATTGCCATGGCCGCTTCGGCAACATCTTGAACCATAGGAAGATTTCCTCTTTGAGCATATGATTTATACCAGTCAAGATCACCGCCAAACACCATACTTCCTTTATCCGACTGCGATATATAGAAATGTGCACCACCTACACCGTAAACAACAACCTGATCTAGAAGTGGCTTAACAGCCTCAGATACAAATGCTTGTAGTTTATGAGACTCAATTGGCAGGTTGCCTAATTCTGCCATTTGCCATAATACTGAAGTATTGCCTGCAACAGCAAATCCTATTTTCTTTCCTTTTATAATTCCTCTTGAAGTTTGAATACTTTCAATATTTCCATTCTTTCTTGTAAAACCTGTAACTTCACAATTTTGCAGAATGTCTACACCTAAAGTATCTGCAGCCCTTGCATAACCCCATGCAACTGCATCGTGTCTTGCATTGCCTGCTCTTTTTTGAACTGCAGCTCCAAGTATTGGAAATCTAGAATTATGATAATTTAAATGCGGAATTTTTTTCTTTAAAGTTTTTAAATCCCAAAGTTCTGCATCAGTTCCATGGAGCCGCATAATATTATAAATTCGTGAAATTGAATCTTTGGCACCAGGGCTATGAAATAATGAGACATGAGCTCGTTGGCTAAACATTACATTATAATTTAATTCGTGACTTAAATTTTCCCATAACTTTAAAGAATGTTCATAAAATTCGTGGTTGCCTGGCATCATATAATTTGATCTTACAATAGTTGTATTACGTCCAGCATTTCCTCCACCAATCCAGCCTTTTTCTAAGACAGCTACATTTTTTATATTATGATTCTTTGCTAAATAATATGCTGTGGCAAGACCGTGTAAACCTCCTCCAATTATTACAATATCATAACTGCTTTTTGGTTCTGGATCACGCCATTGTCTAGTCCAATAAGACTGACCATTTAAACCGTTTTTAATTACATTCCAGGCATTAAATTTTGTCATTTGTTTTATTAATTATTAGAATAGTTGATGAAAGTAAAATGAATTAAATCGCAATGCTAGTGTTATTTAATCACAGTTAACTTAATGAATCTGGCCATGTGTCATTTAATCTATAACCTTCTGGAAAAGGATCATCCTTATCGATATATAAACTTTGTTTTCCAGTAATAAATGCACTACCTGTTATTTTTGGAATAATACAATTTTTGTTATTAATTGTAATTTCCTTTTCAATACTTGCTTTAAATGTAGATCCTATAATAGACTTTGATATAAATTCTTCATTTATTTGTATTTCATTTTTTTCTCTCATTACTGCTAATCTTGCTGAAGTGCCTGTACCACAAGGTGAGCGATCAAGTTTTCCAGGTCGTATAACAACTGTATTTAATCCTGTAAGTAATGATTGATTATTTTTTTTTAAAGGTTCAATAAATTGGCAAAAGGAAAGATAGTCTAATCCTTTAATAGTAGGATGTTCAAATCCTATATATGCGTTTGCTTCTTTCAATAATTCTTTGGCAACATTTACAAATTTATTTGCATTCTTTGGTTCAATTTTAAGATTAAAATCACTAGCATTACAAATTAAAAAACTATCACCTCCAAAAGCGGTACTTACTTTAATTGTGCCATAATTTTTAGTCTTTAAATCTACATCTATTTTATCTGCAAAGCAGGCAAGATTAGTTAAAGTGACACTTTTAACTTTCTTATTTTCACAATCAGCAACAACTTTTATTAAACCACCAGGAGCTTCAAGTGTAAGCATGGTTTTAGGATATTTCATTTGAACAATATTTTTTTCTAATAAGACTGTTGTTACACAAATTGCATTTGATCCACTCATTGGAGGATTATCTTCTGGTTCCATAATTACAAATCCAGCATCTGCATTTTTATTTGAAGGTTCTAAAATAATATTACAATGTTTAAAGACCCCTCCTCGAGGTTCATTTAAAAAAAAATTTCTCCATTTTTTATCTAAAAAAAGTTTTTTAGAAGCTTCCTCAGGTGAATTATACTTCAAACCTTTAATTCCAGTTACGACATCCCCAATTTCACCACAGCAATGTGTATTAAATACTGTGATTTCATCCATGTGGAATTATTAGATCATCAATATTTTTAGAATGATGTGTAATTTGTTCGTATCCATCTTTTGTTATAATAAAACTATCACCAACTTGTGATCTAAAATTATTTGCACTTGCACCACCATCAACAGCAAATACCATTCCAGTCTCAAGAACTGTTTTGTTCCCAACTACTAATTGTGGTTCCTCTAAAAAGCTAAAGCCTGTACCTCTTCCACATCGAAATGTAGGATAAGGGTATCCCTCAGACTGTATAGTATCTGCATAAGCAGCATGAACTTCTTCAGCTGTTACTCCAGGACCAAGAATTTCAAGAGCAGCTTTTTGAGATTTAACTGCAGTCTCAAAAGCTTTTATTTGTTCATCGGATTGAATTTCTTCTACCCAAAATATTCTGTCAAAACCTAATTTAAACCTATGGAAATTTGTAGAACCACAATAACACACAAATACGGGATCACCTTTTTGTATAATTTTGGTTGAAGCACGATGGTGAGTTTTAGGTAAATCATGACCCGATGTCATAACAGGTAAAAAGTGAATATTTGGAGACATATTGATATTATCAGGATAAAATTCTTTTAAAAGTTCTGCAGCTTTTCTTGTTCCAGCTTGTGATTGTGCAAGTGCAACCTCATACTCAGGAACATTATGGCCAATTGTTTTTTTTGCTGCCTCCATCATAGCCATACCAACTTCGCCGGCATGGCGAGCTATATTCAATTCATGATTAGATTTAATCATTCTTATATTATCTATTAATTTGGTTAAATCCCCAGGATGATCTTGAAGTAATTCGTCTATATAACTTTTAACCATTGGATTGATTTTAAATTTTTCAATAAAAATATTTTTATGCTGATTAATAATTTGAGGTAATAATTCTCTCCATTCATTTCCAATACCATCATTCCATGTTTCAACTGTATCCACAGGACAATCATCTGGTACTAATAAAACATCAAGAAGAGGTGTAATTAAGTAAGTTTTGTGATCATTTGAAACAATTAATAATGTTGGTCGATTAAAATCCATATGAAGAAAGTCATGATATCCTGTAAAATAATATATCGAGTCATCATCTGTTATAATTGAGAGATCAATATTATTCTCAGACATTTTTTTCTTAAGTTTATTTAAGTTTTCAGAAAACATTTATTTTAATTGTTGTTCTACTAATTCAGTCCAATATGAAGAACCTATGACTAATAATTCATCATTAAAATCGTAATTATCAGCATGTAAAGGTCTAGAATACTGCTCTGATGTACCGTTACCCATTAAAACGAAGCAGCCAGGTTTTTCATTTGCCATCACTGAAAAATCTTCTGAGAATAAACGCGGTTCAATATCGCCGTTACATTTATCGTTTCCAAGTAATGAAACTGCAGCTTTTGTTGCAGACTCAGTTTGGTTTTTTGAATTAAAAGTTACAGGACAGGTTGTTTCATATTTAACACTACCATTAACACCATGTGCATTGCAAATGCCCTCAACAATTTGCAACATTTTTGATGCAATTTTTTCATTTGTTTCTTTTGATAAAGCTCTTGCATCACCAGTCATTTTTACCATACCTGGCAGAACGTTTTTTTTACCATCGGTTATAAATTCAGTAATAGAAACTATACCATTATCTGCTGGATTTAATTTCCTAGAGACTATAGATTGAAGTGCTACTGCTATTTGAGAGCCAACAGTTATTGCATCAACGCCCATATGAGGTAATGCGGCATGCCCACCTTTGGCTTTTATTTCAATTTCAAATAAATTTTCACTTGCTGTGATTGCTCCTTTTCTAGTACCAAATGTTCCAATTTCCATGTTAGGAATATTGTGCATAGCGTAAACTTCATCAATGTTAAACTTATCAAACAAACCTTCATCTATCATTGTTCTTGCGCCAAAAGTATTCTCTTCATCAGGCTGAAAAATAAAAAATACTGTTCCATTAAAGTTACCTTTTTCTGATAAATATTTTGCTGCACCTAATAACATTGTAGTGTGACCATCATGTCCACATGCATGCATTCTGTTATCAAACTTTGACTTATAACTAAAATTATTAGTTTCATGTATAGGAAGAGCATCCATGTCAGCTCTTATACCTATTGATTTTGAACTATTTCCTTTTTTTAAAATTCCAACTACTCCAGTTCTGGCAATACCAGAATGAACTTCTATTCCAAACTCTTTTAGAAGTGTTGACACTTTTGCAGCAGCATACTCTTCTTCAAAACTTATTTGAGGGTGCATATGAAGATCATGACGCCATTCTACTAATTGGTTATGTAATGACTGAGTTTTCATAATCTACATATTATTAAATTCTTTAATCTGATTGTCTAGAGAAAGCATGTAATCATAATGTGAATTCCAAAATTTTTGATCTTTTCTTTTTTCAAATTCTTCAAGACTAACACCTTGTTGCTCTACCCAGGTAAAGTAACCTAAATTAAATATTCTTTTCTTATCCATGTGAGAGAGTTCAAGCATATTATCAGTAGATACTCCTGATAAGTGTTGTCCAAATAATTCAGCACAAGCTATTTCATCATAATTATTTTTAAAATCAGCTATGGTCTTGTTTAATTCTGACATATATAAATCTGCACCATCAGTAGCAACCGTTATAATTGCGTCATCACTATTTAAATCCATATATTTAGCTAGCTTTATTGAAGCCAATATATTTGCTATTGCTGAAAAACCAAACTCAGGAAGACGAGAAACAAAATCAGGGTCAAAATTTTTTTTCTCAATTAAAAAATTTTTTCCTATTTCAGTATTAAAAATCATATTTAGATTATTGGTAGCTTGATCAGAAACATCGACCACAAAATCTGTGTTCATTACATTATGAATAAGGGGAACATGTTTGTCACCAATTCCTTGTATATTATGTTCACCATAACCTCCATGGAGCAATGTTGGACACTCTAAAGCTTCAACAACTGCAATCTTTGTCTGTAATTTATCTTTAAGATAATCTCCTGCTGCTAGAGTACCACTTGATCCTGAAGCACTTACATAAAACCTAGGAGTTAAATTACTGTTACCTTTAACTTTAAGAAATGATTTTTCAAAAGATGGACCAGTTACAGAACGATGAATACCGTAATTATAATACTCATCAAATTGGTTTATTATATCATTTTGATTATCTTTTTTTAATTCATTACAAGCATCGTAGATTTCTTTAACATTACTTTCTGTGCCTTTTGTCTTGATGATATTTTTTTTATCTTCAACCCAATTATTCAACCATTCAAATCTCTCATTACTCATTCCTTCAGGAAGTATTGCAATACTATTAAGACCCATTATCCGTGATATTGCCACTCCACCCCTACAATAATTTCCTGTAGAAGGCCAAACTGCTTTATGTTTTTCATAATCAAAAGTGCCATTTAATATTCTTGGAAGCAAACAACCATAAGCTGCCAAAACTTTATGAGCTGTTATTAAGGGAAAATATCGTCCCATATTTACAATTATCTTTGCCTTTACGCCTGTGAATTCTGTTGGAAGCACAATGTATTCAGGCTCATTTCCAAAACCTGATTGATCTCTTTTATTAAACCAATGAACTCTAAAGAGGTTAAGAGGATTGATATCATTATTATTTATTTTTTTTAGAGAATTTTTAATATCATCATTAATAATTTGAGGATCTTGAAGTTCACTTATACTTGGCAAGACAACTCCTTTTGATTTGAAATAATCAGACGTTTTTTTTACTATTGCTTGACTCATAAATTAAATATTGATGCCTAAATTATTTTTTTTACAAAGATTATAAGTAAATCTTGCTATTGCAGTATCTTGTACACCAGTTCCTGTCAAATCACATATCGTTATATCTTCTTTATTTTTTCTTCCTAATCTTGGATCGTTAATAATATCTCCAAGTTCATTAAATTTTTCTTTGGAAGAAATTATATTTTGTTTTAAAGCATGATGTAATTCACCCAAAACACTTGTTTGTAATTGATTGTCTGGCACATATTGATCGCAATGTTTTATCATATGAGGATCTAATTCATTTTTTTGTTCTGCATCTGATCCCATTGCTGTTATGTGAGTTCCTTTATTTATCCAATCAAATTCCAAAAGCGGTTTTTTACTAGGAGTCGTCGTAACAATTATTTCAGATAAGCTTGCCAATTCTTTGCAAGAAGAAGCTACATACAAATCTATATCTGAATTTTTGAAACTTTCTATAAATTGGTTCGCTTTTATTTCATCTCTTGCCCAGACTATAATTTTATTTATTTTTCTAACTAACATTATTGCTTGAAGTTGTAATTTGGCTTGAATTCCAGCCCCAACAATACCAACGGAATTCGCATTTTCATTTGATAAATATTTTGTAGCTATTGCTCCTGCTATAGCTGTTCTAGTATCTGTAAGATAACCTTCATCTAATAAAACAGATTTTACAACTCCAGTCTTTGAATCTAATAAAACCATCAGTCCATTACTAGATGGCAAACCAATTTTTGGATTATCAAAAAAACCTGAGGCAATTTTTATTGCAAAACTATCAAGACCTTCAACGTATGCAGCTTTAACATCTGATTCACCATGATATTTTTCAATATCAATTCTCATTATAGGCGGCATCATTACCAATCCCTTTGATAAACTATTAAATGCGTCTTCTATTATTGGAATGAGATTTTTATTCAAATCTACATGTTGAATAATATCATTTTTATTAAGGATGAGCATGGCTTAAAACTTTATTAAATAGTACCGAGTCAATATTTCCACCACAAATTAAACAAATTATATTTTTTCCTAAGTGCGATGTTAATTTTTCTTTAACAACCATTACACTTGTTGCTGCAGCACCTTCAGATACAATTTTATGTTCTAAAAAATTTATTCTAATTCCCTCAGCTATTTTTTCTTCACTTACTAAAACAAAGTCATCGACGTATTGTTGTACAATATTAAATGTAAATTTATTATCTAAACCAATACTACCACCTAAACAATCAGCTAAAGTTTCAGTTTCCTCTACATCAACAGGCTTACCTTCTTTTAGACTTTCATACATTGAAGGGCCTCTTTCCATAGATACGGCAATAATTTTTGTGTCAGGTTTTTGAAGTTTGATTGCTTGTGCTATTCCAGATATAAGACCGCCACCAGATGTTGGTATAATTACTGTATCAACTTCAGGAAATTCAGAAAGCATTTCAAGTCCAACTGTACCTTGGCCTACAATAATATCTTCATCATCAAAAGGGTGAATTAATGGGATATTTTTTTCTTTCGCAATTTGTTTAGCATACAAATCAGCTTCATCACTATTTTTTCCAATGATTTCTACTTTTGCTCCTAATTTTTCAATAGCTTCTTTTCTATATTCAGGAACCATTGAAGACATATATATTGTTGATTGAATACCCAATACCTTTGAAGCATAAGCAACGCCTTTGCCATGATTGCCTGTAGAAACTGCGATGACTCCTTTGCTTTTGTCATCTTCACTTAAAGAAAGAAGCTTATTAACCGCACCTCTTAACTTAAATGAACCAGTGATTTGAAAATTTTCTAACTTTAGTTTTACTGTAGTATTTTTTGATAAGAAATTAGAATTAATTAATGGTGTATAATTAACATAAGGTAAAATTTTCTTATGTGCATCTTGTATCTGTTGAAGTGTAATCAATTTAAACCCTATTTAATGTAATTTAAATAGATTACCAAAACCATTAATTTTTTGATTAATATTAGATAATCTTAATGAATCCCAAATAATAGCTTGATTACTTGAAATGATATCTGTGCTTAATTTTGACTCTAATGTTTCAATAATATCAATTACTTTTAATGCAGTACAAGAAACAAAAATACTATCAACATCTGTTAAATCAATTGAGGAAATTGTTTGCATTAAACTATCATGAGTAACTTTGGCAATTTCCGAATCATAATTTAAATTAAACGAACTAAATGATTTAATTTCAAATCCACTATCAATTAAATATTCGTAAACTTTAACATTAACATCTTTTGGATAAGGAGTAAGAACAGCAATTTTTTTATGGTTAAGCAATTTAAGTGCTTTGACAGCTGCTGTAATAGGTGTCGTAATTAAAGCATCAGGTTTAGCTTTGAAAATTTCAGATCTTATTCTTTTTTCACCAATTTCAATAGTACCCGAAGTACATCCATACGCTACAACTTTTATTTTTTCATTGGGTAATATTTGGTTTGTTGTTTCTGTAAGATGATCAGCCATCCTCATATAATTTTCATGAGTTAGAGGATTTAAAAAAGGTATCCTATTAAAAAATAGATCAACTGGTAAATTATGGCAAATTTTTCTAAAATCTTGCTCAATAGTAAAATCAGTTGATAGTGTAATTACACCTATTCTAGAAAAGTTTGTATCATGTAAATTAGCTTTAACGTTATTTTGATTAAAATTATCCATTATTGATTTGGAAAATAATCCTCACACTCACCTTCTCTATGAACATCAGTAGTAGCACAATGTAAACTACCACCAAACGCATAAACGTCTCTAAAAGGAACTGGAATAACCTCCAATCCAAAACTTTCCATTTGTTTAATCATTTTTTCTTCCGTTGCCTCGACGCATATAGTTTTAGGATCAATTATCAAAACGTTCATTGATAACCAGATTGATGAATAACACATAGGTGGTGGACTATTATGAATGGAAGGTGCTGCCTCATGAATTTCCCATTTATTATCATCGAAAATTTTTCTTTGCTCTGATGATATTTTTCTATTCGGATTAATAATTATAACTCCTGGTTTAATAGGAGTAAAACACGCATCAATGTGAGTTGGGATTAAATCACCTGGTAAATTAATTTGATGTACGCGATGATTTGGATAATGTCTTCTTAACCAATCTAAACCGCTTAAATTTGATGTAAAATTGTTATGATAAAAGAGATCTTTTCCAAAGCGTAAAATTTCTGCTGCATCAAAAAGTGGTTCTTTTTCTGTTAATATCATGTCTCTATTTTCGATTTTTTTATATCGTTCTTCTTCTGTTATACCTTCAGGAAGATAATTAGACTTATAAGATTGATTTGTTAATCTTGGTTTAGGTGCCGACTCCCATCTCATATTTTTATCTTCTGAATAATATTTTTCAAGTAGTGGTCTATAAGCAAGGTACTCAAACCATCTACATCTGTAAGACATGGGCGCCTCTAGCATTTCATTTCCTACAGTAAGAATAACATCTCTAGGAGGCATACAACCAAACATACCGTCATTAGACCAATCGGGTGTCTCGATACTCTGAGAAAAATCGATAGGTGTTGGTCTATCAACTTTTATATTTAGGGAATTTAAAATTTTAACAAAGTTTTCTAATTGTATATTTGCTTTATCAATTGACTCCTTTGAACGTGGTCCGTGAGATCCTGCCATACCACTATCTTTGCTAATTTTCGGTTCAAGGGCTGGTTCCATTGGAGGTATGTTGGCATTTTCAACTGCTCCAACTATAACATGCTTTAATGGATCCCATTCATTCCAAGAATTAACTATTGTCATTATATTTTCCTTAATTTAAAACTATGCATTATAATTAAAACATATGGAATTAAATAACAAATCACTCTTTAAACAAAAATGTTTCATAAATGGGGAATGGGTTGATAGCTCTTCAGGTGAGACTCTTGAGGTGAATAATCCAGCCTCTCTTGAAATTATTGGCAATGTCCCAAAATGCTCAGTTTCAGAAACTAAAAAAGCTATAGATGATGCAAATACTGCTTTCCAAACTTGGAAAGAAACTACTGCGAAAGAAAGATCAGTTATTCTTAAAAAATGGGGAGAACTCATTACAGAAAATGCAGATGATTTAGCTAAAATAATGACTATTGAGCAAGGTAAACCTCTGGCTGAAGCAAAAGGTGAAATACTAATGGGTGCTTCATATATTGAATTCTATGCTGAAGAAGCAAAAAGAGTATATGGTGATATAGTTCCTGATCCAAGACCTGGAAAAAGAATTGTAATAATTAAACAACCTGTTGGTGTTGTTGGAGCAATAACTCCATGGAATTTTCCAAATTCAATGATCACAAGAAAATGTGCAGCCGCTCTAGCAGTTGGTTGTACTACTGTTGTTAAACCAGCAAGTCAAACACCCTATTCAGCGTTAGCTGTAGCAGTACTTGCAAAAGAAGCAGGTTTTCCAGATGGTGTATTTAATGTAATAACTGGGTCGGCAAGTGAAATTGGTAAAGAGCTAACAAGTAACCCAATTGTAAGAAAAATTTCTTTTACAGGATCTACGGAGGTAGGAAAAATACTTTTAGAACAAAGTGCCTCAACAGTAAAAAAAGTTTCTATGGAACTTGGTGGTCACGCACCCTTCATTGTTTTTGATGATGCAGATATGGATGAAGCTGTTGCTGGCGCACTTCAAAGTAAATTTAGAAATAGTGGTCAAACATGTATTTGTTCAAATAGAATATTTGTTCATGAAAATATTTATGATGAATTCCTAGGTAAATTTACAAATGAAGTCAGTAAAATAACAGTGGGCAATGGACTTGAAGATGGAATTACATCTGGTCCTTTAATTGATCAATCCTCTTTAGAAAAAGTAATAGATCATGTAGAAGACGCAGTTAATACAGGAGCTAAGATAGCGATTGGTGGAGATGTTCATTCACTTGGTGGGAATTTCTATCAACCAACTGTTCTCTCTAATGTATCTACAAAGGCAAAAATAACTTTTGAAGAAACATTTGGACCGGTTGCTCCTCTGTATAAATTTTCCAGTGACGATGAAGTGATTAAAATGGCTAATGATACACCATACGGATTAGCTTCATATTTCTATTCGAGAGACATAGGAAGAATTTGGCGAGTTGCTGAAGCACTTGAATATGGAATTGTATCTATTAATAATGGACTACCAACAATTGCAGAAGTTCCTTTTGGAGGTGTAAAAGAATCGGGAATGGGAAGAGAAGGTTCTCGATATGGCCTTGATGACTATTTAACTATAAAATATATTTCAATGGGCGGTATTTAAGAAAGCCAAGCAGCGCCTCTTACACCACTTGAATCTCCATAAACATTTTTAACGACTTTTGTTTGTAACGTATCAGTAAAAACATATTTTTTTAGAGTATCGTTTATATTTTCATAAATAAAATCTATATTAGACATGCCGCCACCCAAAACAATTACATCTGGATCAAGGATATTACATACGACAGATAAGCCTCTAGCTAAATGATCAATGTATTGATTTAGTGCAAAAATACTATTTTCTTCTTTATTATGAAAGCCTTCTAATATTTGGTGTGAGTTATAATTTTTGTTGAAGCGCAAATTATAAGCCGATGAAAATCCCGGGCCAGATATATATGTTTCTAAACATCCATTTTTGCCACAATAACATTTTTTTACATATTTTTTTTCTTCTTCAGTTCTACCTGGCAGTACTATATGACCCCACTCTCCGCTTATACTATTACGACCCCTTATAACTTTTTGATTAATACTTATACCACCACCAACACCTGTTCCAATAATTACTCCAAAAACAACTTGATGACCCTTGCCTGCTCCATCTACTGCTTCAGAGAGCGTAAAACAATTAGCATCATTTTCTATATTAATATTCCTATTAAGAATTTTATCTAAATCTTGCTTAAATGGTTTACCATTTAACCATATAGAATTAGCATTTTTAATTAAAGCTGTATCGTTTGAAATGGCTCCTGGCATTCCCATGCCTACAGATTCTGCTTTACCATGTTTTTCTTCAAAATGATTTATAATGGAGAGTATTCCGTTAATTGTACCATCATAACTTTTTTCAGTATTAATTCTTTTTCTATCTATTTCAGTTCCATTTGGATTTAGAAGAATACCTTCAGTTTTGGTACCTCCTACATCAATACCTATTTTCATTAATTATTATTTTGTAATAATTTTATGTAAAGTCGGGATCAGAGCAACTGCTAATGCTATTTTAAATAACTCACTAGGAATAAATGGTAAAAGACCAGCTGCTAATGCTTTTTCGAAACCAATAATATAACTAAGATAGATGATACCAAATGAGAATATAACAACAGAACCAATTAATAGAGATAACGCAGCCTTAAAATATGTTTTGCTAAAACCTAAATTTGCTAAATAACTTATAACGATAGAAGCAAATAACATACCATAAAGGTATCCTGCTGTTGGTCCAACTAAATAAGCAATTCCTCCACCTGCTGCAAATACAGGAAGTCCTATAGCTCCTTGAAAAAGGTAAAATGCAACTGTCGTAAAAGATAATCTAATACTATAAGTCATTCCTATCAAGAAAATGACAAATGTCTGCATTGTCATTGGCACTGGCCAAAATGGTACTTGAACCTTTGCTGAAATCGCTAGTAAAATTGAACCAATTAAAATCAATGTTATTGTAAGAAAATTTGAATTAATATTTTCAAAATTTTTTAATTTGTTAATTAAAATTCTATCTTCGTGCATATATTTCCCTTTAATTATTGTAATTAAACTAATTTATATTTTGCTTCAAGCTTATCCCAAAAATCTTTTTCTAAATTTACATTATTTAATGCATTAATTTGCTTCAATCCTGTAGGCGAAGTTACGTTTATTTCTGTTAGATAATTTCCAATTATATCAATTCCGACAAAAAATAGATTATGTTCTTTTAGTTTGGGTCCCAAAATTTCGATAATTTCTTTATCTCTATAAACTAGGCCAGTTTTAACTGCCTTACCACCAGCATGGAAATTTGCCTTTACATTGTCTTCTTGAGGTATTCTAGCAACTGAACCGTAATATTCACCATCGAAAAAAACTACTCTTCTGTCCCCATCATTTATCTCATTAATAAATTTTTGGACCATTATAGGTAAGTGTAAATATTCTTCTAATTTGTTAGAATTAAAATTACTTTTATCAAATCTATGTATGCCCTCTCCTCCATTACCATATAGTGGTTTAGTTATAATATCTTCTTCTTTATCTAAAAATTCTTCAATAATTTTTAAATCTTTTGTCACCAAAGTAGGTGGCATAAATTCTTTAAAATTAAATGTAAATAACTTTTCAGTAGAATTTCTGACTGCAGTTGGATCATTGACAACAATTGTTGAGGATGGAAGTAAATCCAAAATATATGTAGATGTGATATAATTCATATCAAAAGGAGGGTCTTGTCTTAAAAAGATAAATTGAAAATCTTCTAATTTAGAAATTATTTTTTTAGATTTAAAATTAAAATAATTATTTTCATTTAAAAATAACTCTAGATAATATCCAGATGCTTGAATACAATTTTCTTTTATGAATAAGTCTTTTGGATTGTAATAAAAAACATCATAACCTCTTTCTTGCGCTTCATAACCTATCAAAAAAGATGTATCGAATTCATAATCAATCTTTTCAATATGATCCATTTGGATTGCTATACTTTTTTTCATTAGAAAATTTCTTCCTCATATATTTTTGTAATATTTTTTTTCCATTTACCATTATATTTATTAATTAATAAATCAGCAGGTGAAAAACTATTTGATAGATTTTTTTCTAAATCTCTTAAATAAAATGTTTCATTATATTTACCATTGTTGACTAGAATATTTCTTTTTTCTAAACCTGATTTTGAAATTTCAAATAATTTTTGTGCAAAATCCAAAAGATTGCCATTTTTAAATTTGGTTTTTAAGCCATGCTCTGGAGCAAATCTATTTATTAAATTTCTATCATTTTGAGTCCAACCCTCAACAACTTCATTTGTTTTATCAATCGCTTCATCATTATATAAAATGCCAATCCAAAAAGCAGGTTGAGAACATATTAAATCCCATGAACATGCGTCCATAGAACGAATTTCTAAGAATTGCTTTAATCTAACTTGAGGAAATAAAGTTGATAAATGATTTATCCAATCTTCTATATTAGGTTCAATTTTTAATTCTTTTGAAATATTATTTTCCATAAAATCTCTAAAAGTATAGTTGGTCATATCTATATATTTATGATCTCTGATGACAAAATACATTGGCACATCAAGAGCATACTCCACATATTTTTCAAAATTAAAATCTTTATCAAAGACAAATGGCAATAAACCTGTTCTATCTTTGTCTGTGTGATGCCAAAAATGAGATCTTAAACTCTTATATTTGGAAACTTCTTTTTGATCGAAAGGAGAATTAGCAAATATTGCAGTTGCTATACCTTCAAGATTTAACATTAATCGATACTTAGTAGTCATGTCTTCTTCAGAATGATAATCCAAATTTACTTGGTTTGTACATGTGCGTTTCATCATATGATGTCCAAGAGTACCGACTTTGGGCATATATTTTTTCATTATGGAATATCTTTGTTTTGGCATCCAAGGAAAATCATCAAGAGATAAACTTGGCTCAACGCCTAATCCTAATAATATAAAACCAAATTCTTCACCAATATCTTTTAATTCCTTTAAATGTCTATTAGTTTCAGTACAGGTTTGATGGATATTTTTTAATTGTGCTCCAGATAATTCGATCTGACCGCCAGGTTCTAAAGTTATACTTTCACCAAATCTTTCTAAGGCGATTATTGTAGTATGTTTATCATCATACTTTGGTTTCCATCCCTTATCTACAAATTTTAGAAGAATTTCTTTTATACCTTTGGGTTCTTCATAAGATAATTGATGTAAACTTTCTTTTTTTAGTACAAATTTCTCGTGTTCTACTCCTATGCGTAAATCATTCTTATTTTTGATTCCTTTATAAAAGTAATCTATTAGATCGTTTTTTTTTAGCATTGATTTAACTTAAATAGACTTAATCATATTAAAAATAAAGTTGCTAATCCAAGAAAAGAAAGAAAACCAAATACATCTGTTATTGTAGTCAAAATTACTGCAGATGCTAAAGCAGGATCAATTTTAAGCTTATCTAAAACTAGTGGAATTGCAATTCCTGAAAAACCAGCGATTAGTAAATTTAGTATCATAGCAAGACCTATTATAAAACCCAACATCAAACTTTCAAACCAATAAATAGAAATTAAAGATATAATGATAGCGAATATAATTCCATTTATACCACCGATTAAAGTTTCTTTAGTTATTATTTTTATTGCATTACTAGTAGTTAGTTCTTTAACTGCAATAGCTCTTACTGCAACAGTTAAGGTTTGAGTACCTGCGTTAGCGCCCATAGAAGCTACTATTGGCATTAATATAGCTAGAGCAACTACTTTTTCTATTGCAGCTTCAAACAAACCTATAACTATTGAAGCCACAACAGCTGTCATTAAATTTACAATTAACCATGAAATTCTAGATTTTGTTGTACTAATAACTGATTCATACAAATCAGTATGATCTACACCTCCAAGCTTTAAAATATCTTCTTCCCTTTCTTCTTCTATAACCTCGACAACATCATCAACTGTAATTGATCCAATAATTTTTTTTCGATTATTGATGACAGGAGCACTGACCAAACCGTATTTATTAAATAATAAAGCTACATCTTCCTGATCTGTATTTACATCAATTAATCTTAATTCTTTATTTGTTATTGAATTTAATTCTACTTCTCTTTTGGAACCCATTAATCTTCCTAATGGAACAACACCTTTTGCTTCTTGATTATTATTAATTAAATAAATATCATAGAAATCTTCAGGTAGTTTCACTTTATTATTTCTCAAATAATCTATTGCTTGACCAACATTCCATGATTGATTAATGGCAACGAATTGTCTTTGCATTAATCTTCCTGCAGAATCTTCAGGATACTTTAATCCTTCTTCAACCAATGTACGTTCTTCTTTATCTAAATTTTCTAAGAATATAGTCTGATCTTTTTCTTCTAAATCTTCTGCCAAGTCCACGGCATCGTCAGTATCTAAACTTTTAGCATTGTTAGCTAATTGTTTTATATCTAAAGTTTCTATAATTTCTTCTCTAACACTATCATTTAAATAAGTTAATATTTCAGGATCAAAATTTTTATCAATTATATTCAAAAGGCTTAGTCGTAAAACTGGATCTAAATTTTGAAGAATGACTGCAATATCTGCGTTATGAATATCTTTCAAGTAAGATAAAACATTATCATATTTATAATTTTCTAAATAATCAGATACTAGTTCAACAGATTTAGATGAATTCTGATCTTTTTTTATAATTATTTCTTCCATATTATTTGGTGCGGCTGAGAAGACTTGAACTTCCACAGGATAAATCCCACAGCGACCTCAACGCTGCGCGTATACCAATTCCGCCACAGCCGCATATATAGTAGTATTAAATAACAGATAGGATATTAACTATCAATAAAGTAAATTTAAGATGGAACAGATTGAAATTAAAATATCTAATGATGAAATAAATTATGAAGAAGCAGTGCTGTTTATGGAATCAAGAGTTGATGATATAAGTAAAAATAAATCTCGAGAATTATTGTGGTTTCTAAATCATAACAATATTTTTACTCAAGGTACAAGTGCTTCAAAAGAAGAGATATTAAATTCAAATATTATTGATGTTATAAAGACCAATCGTGGAGGAAAAACTACATACCATGGACCTGGTCAAAGAATTGTTTATTTTATGTTGAATCTAAATAATAAAAATAAAGATATTAGAAAGTTTATTACTATAATTGAAAGTTCTCTTATTTCTTTTTTAGCTAACTATAATATTGAAGCAAAAGCTTTTAAGGATAGGGTTGGTATTTGGGTTACTAAAAGTAATAACATTACATTTAATAAAGAAAAAAAAATTGGAGCTATTGGATTACGAATAAAAAAATGGATCACATATCATGGACTAAGCTTTAATATAAATCCTGATCTTAAATATTACAATTATATTCACTCATGTGGTTTAAAAGAATATCAAAATACATCGATGGAAGAATTAGGTATTAAATTAGATCAATCTGAGTTTGATAATAAATTTAAAAAAATTTTTTTAGAAAAATTGTCAACTATTTAAATAATTTTTTAAATCTTTATTAATTTTTAAATTATTTTTTTTTAAAAAATTTAGAAAATAATCTGGTAAATTTGAGACAAATTCAAATTTCTTATTGTCTATTGTAAATTTTATTGCAAATGCATGTAACATTAAGCTTTCTTTTTTATATTTAGAATAAATATTATATTTATTATCTCCAACTATTGGACACCCAAGATTTTTAGATACTATTCTAAGTTGATGGGTCTTTCCAGTTTGTGGATTAAATAATATTGAAGAAATAGTATTGTTTTTATTTATCACTTTGTAGTTGGTTACAGTAGTTTCAATTTTAAGTTTTTTATTTTTAATATCTAATTTAACTTGAGAAAAGTTATGTTTAGGATTGCCTTCACATAAAGCAATATAAAATTTTGTAATTTCTTTTTGCTTAAAAAGTGAGGATATTTTTTTTGCATAATCAAGATTTTTTGCAATTAAAAGTATTCCTGATGTTTCCTTATCAAGTCTATGCACCAATCTATATTGAGAGTTAATATTTTGTATTATTTGATCTATTGAAATTCTTATTTTACTTCCACCTTGTGTAGCTATTTGTGACCATTTATTTAAAACAATAAAATTATTGTTTTCAAATATTATCGATTTTTTAAATTCAGCTAAAATATCTTTAGATATTTTTATATTTTTTTTAAAAATGATCTTGTTTTTATATAGATTTTCGTGAAAATTTAATATTTTGAGTTCATCATTAATTTTAACTAGATAACTTGCTTTAGTAGTTGAATTGTTAATAAGAATATTTTTTTTTCTGATATTTTTTTCAATAAATCCTTGTGTCAAAGATGAGTATTTATATTTAAGATATTTATCTAATCTTTGGTTAGAATTTTTTAAAATTTTAATATTCTTAATCAAATCAAAACTTGTTTAATAAGGTCCCTAAATATGCAAACATTATGCATAAGAAAATTGAAACAAAAACATAAGTAAAAGAAGTAATATATTTTTTCGAATTTATTAGTTCTACAACATCATAGGAAAAGGCAGAAAAAGTTGTAAAAGATCCTAAAAAACCGATAATTAAAAAAAACTTAATAAAATTTTCAGAAAAATTATATACTACGTTTGATGTTATTAAATATCCGATTAAGAAAGAACCTATTATATTAACAGAAAAAGTCCCATAAATACTAGATACAAAAAGAGATTTGCTAAAGATTGTTAAAAGATATCTTAGTACTGCTCCAAATGCACCACCAGTGGCGACTAACATTAAGTTGAACAATATATTTAAACTGTTGGTTGTTCTTCTACTTCTTCAGTAGATTTTTTTTCAATAACTGGACCGCTGTCTTGTCCTTTTGCATTTTCATCTCTATCAACAAACTCTATTACAGCTGTTGGTGCGTTATCACCAAATCTGTTCCCAAGTTTTATAATACGAGTATATCCACCGCTTCTATCTTTATATCTGTCAGCAAGGACATCAAATACTTTTTTTAAAATTTTTTGATCTTGTAAAATAGAAATTGCTTTTCTTCTTGATAGTAAGTCGGCTTTTTTGCCTAGGGTTATAATTTTTTCAACAAATCTTCTTAATTCTTTAGCCTTTGCTAAAGTAGTTGTTATCTGTTCATGCTTAATTAAAGCATTAGACATATTCATAAACATTGCTTTTCTATGAGAGGTTGTTTTGTTTAACTTTTTATTTTTAATATTATGTTTCATGAATGATACTATTTATTAAAAGGATCCTCATATTTCTTAGCAAGTTCATCAATATTTTCTGGAGGCCAGTCAGGAACAGACATTCCTAAGTTAAGTTCCATTTGTTGAAGAACTTCTTTAATTTCATTAAGTGATTTTCTTCCAAAGTTTGGAGTTCTTAACATTTCAGATTCTGACTTTTGTACGAGATCACCTATATAAATTATGTTGTCATTTTTTAGACAATTTGCAGATCTTACTGACAACTCAAGTTCTTCTACTTTTTTTAATAAGTTAGAATTAAATGATAACGCTTGAACTTGAGATTGATCAGGAACTACTTCTGGTTCATCAAAATTAATAAATGGTTGAAGTTGATCCTGCAAAATTCTTGCCGCTAAAGCAATAGCATCATCAGGTGAAATTGCTCCATTTGTTTCAACTTCAAATACTAGTTTATCAAAATCAGTAACTTGTCCTACTCTACTGTTTTCTACTTTATAAGATGCTTTGACAACAGGACTAAACATTGCATCAAGTTTTATTTCTCCAATAACTTTATTTTCATCTTCCGCCACTTCAGCAGACACGTACCCTTTTCCAGTTTCGACATTTGCCTCAATTTCAACATCTGCGTTAGAATCTAATGTCATAATAAGTTGATCGGGATTCATAATTTCCGTTTCAGAGTCAGTCTCAAAATTTCCAGCTCTTAATTCTCCAGATCCAGTTGATTTTAAATACATTTTTTTTAAACCAGGTGAATGCACTTTAACTGCAATTGATTTTAAGTTTAAAAGGATATCAGTTAGATCTTCTTTAACGCCAGGGATAGTTGAAAATTCATGAACTACTCCTTTAAATTTAACAGATGTAATAGCAGCACCTTGTAATGAAGAAAGTAAGATTCTTCTTATAGAATTACCTAATGTTAATCCAAATCCACGTTCCAATGGCTCAGCAGTAAGTTTACCTATTCTTCCATTACTTTCTTCTACATTAACTTCCATTTTTGTAGGTTTAATTAATTCACTCCAGTTTTTTTGTAACACTTACTTATCTCCTTTTTTTATACTCTTCTTCTTTTTCTTGGTCTGCATCCATTATGAGGGATAGGTGTAACATCTTTTATCGAAGTTATTACATAACCAATTGATTGCAATGATCTTAAGGCTGATTCTCTTCCAGATCCTGGGCCAGAAACTTCAACTTTAAGATTTTTTAAACCGTGTTCTTTTGCTTTATTTCCAACATCTTCAGCTGCTATTTGAGCTGCGTATGGGGTTGATTTTCTTGAGCCTTTAAAACCTTTATGGCCAGATGAAGACCACGCCAATGCATTACCTTTTTCATCAGTAATAGTAATTATGGTATTATTAAATGATGAAACTATATGAGCAACACCTGATGATAGTTTTTTTTTAACTTTAGATTTCTTTTTTTCAACCATTTTAACCTTTTGTGACTTTCTTTTTACCTGCAATAGCAACAGCTTTCCCTTTTCTAGTTCTTGCATTTGTATGAGTTCTTTGACCTCTCACGGGTAATTTTTTTCTATGTCTTAATCCTCTATAACAGCCTAAGTCATTTAATCTTTTAATATCTAGTGATATTTTTCTTCTTAAGTCACCTTCAACAGAGTATTCTTTATCAATTAAATCTCTTATTTTATTAATCTCATCTTCATTCAACTCACTGACTCTTTTAGTTGTGTCAATTGAAGCATCCTTGCAAATATCTGATGCAATTTTTTTACCAATTCCAAAAATATAAGTAAGTGCTATGTATATTTTTTTATTAGTGGGAATGTTAACGCCTGAAATCCTAGCCATAATGAAATCCAAAAAAAATGAATGAGGGTGAATACATGATAATTACATGTCTAGTCAAGAAGAGATATCCGAAAAAATCCGCTGTTTTTCATGATTTTTTTAAAATTTGTTTAATATTTTCAGTTATTTGCTGAATTTGCAAAGATCCGTCAATTTCATGAAATATAGTAGGGTATTCTTTATTATAAAAATTAGACACTTTTTGTGTAGAATTTAGATATTCATTATATCTAGTTTCTATGACATCAATATTATCATCTTCTCGACCCTCTTCAGATGATCGTTTTAATATTCTGTTTTTTAATGTTTCAAAATTTATTTGAATATTAAAAATATAATTTATAGATTTGGATACCTCTGAAAGAAACTCATTAAGAAATTCAGATTGGGATAGTGTTCTAGGATAACCATCTAATATAAAACCATTATTTTCATTACTTAATCTTGAAGAAACAATTGAATTTAATACGTCATCAGAAACTAAATTGCCGGCACTCATAATTTTTTTTAATTCTTTTGATAAATTGTCATTATCTAGCAATTTATTTCTTAAAATATCACCTGTTGAAAGATGCGATATATTTAAATATTTTGCAATTATTTTAGCTTGAGTACCCTTACCTGCTCCAGGAGGGCCAAAAAAAATAATATTAGACAATTTATCTTCTACCTTTTAGCTTTGTTTTTTTTAGTAATCCCTCATATTGATGTTGAAAAAGATGTGATTGTACTTGGGTTATAAAATCAATCATTACTACAACAACAATTAATAATGCTGTGCCACCTAAATAAAATGGTATTGAAGTTCTCGACAGTAGAAATTCTGGTAATAATGCCACAAAAGTTAAATATATTGTTCCAATCGTAGTTAATCTAATTAAAACATATTCTATATACTTTGCTGTGTTTTCACCTGGTCTAATCCCAGGAATAAAACCGCCATATTTTCTTAAATTTTCTGCCTGTTCATCAGGATTAAAGACGATAGACGTGTAAAAAAAACCAAAAAATATAATCATTGCTGCATATAAAGATAAGTACAATGGTTGTCCCCTTCCTAGATAACTAGAAATTAAAATAAAAATATCACTTGAAGATCCAGCTCCAAATCCTGACATTGTATTTGGAAGAAGTAGTATCGAAGAAGCAAATATTACTGGAATTACACCTGCAGTGTTTATTTTTAGTGGTAAATGAGAACTCTGACCTCCATAAATTTTGTTTCCTACTTGTCTTTTTGGATATTGAACAGGCAATCTTCGTTGAGCTTTCTCAACAAATACAATGAAAATTATAAGTAATAAAATAAGTATTAGTATACCTAAAATAAAAGCAATACTTAATTCTCCAGTTCTACCTAGCTGTAATGTACTTACAAAAGCGCCCGGTAGATTTGCAATAATACCAGCAGTTATGATTAGAGATATACCGTTACCTACTCCTCTAGATGATATTTGTTCCCCTAACCACATTAAAAAAATTGTACCACCTACAAGAGTAATAACTGTTGTTAATCTAAAAAAAATACCTGGTTCAAATACAATATTACCATAGGTTGTCTGCATAGACTCAAGGCCTATTGATACACCATATCCCTGTACAGCTGCAATTAAGACAGTTGCATATCTAGTATATTGAAGAAGTTGTCTCCTACCTTTAGTTCCTTGTTCTTTTAAAGATTTTAAATAAGGTATAGCTGATTGCATTAAAGTCATTATGATAGATGATGAAATATACGGCATTACTCCTAGAGCGAAAATACCCATTCTCCCTAATGCACCTCCAGAAAATGTATCGAAAATTCCTAAAATACCAGATGATTGTTGTTCAAAAAATTGCTGAAGTGCTACTGGATTAATCCCAGGTATTGGTAAAAAAGTTCCTAGACGAAATACAATTAGAGCTCCCAAAGTAAATAATAATCTCTGTCTAAGCTCAGTAGCTTTACCAAGAGCACCAAAATTTAAGTTATTTGCTAATCTATCTGCAGCAGTTGCCATCTATTTCTTCTTAATTTTAATACTTCCACCTAATTTTTCTAAAGCTTCAATTGCTTTTTTAGATGCAAAAGAAACTTCTAAATTAATTGGATTTTCTAATTGACCAATATTAAGTAGCTTTAAGTTACCTTTTGATCTTTTAAAAATTTTCTTATTAAAAAGATCATCTTCAGTAATTTCTTTAGGATTTAAATTATATTTTTTTATGAATGTATTTATCATTGTAAAATTAATATTTTGGGTTTTAATTTTAAACGGATTTTTAAAACCTCTTTTTGGTAAACGACGATAAAGTGGCATTTGCCCGCCTTCAAATCCATTGATAGAAACGCCTGATCTAGATTTTTGACCTTTTACTCCTCTTCCTGCCGTTTTACCTAAACCAGATCCTGCCCCTCTTCCTCTTCTCTTCATTTTTTTTGAAGAAGTAAGAGTTGATTTAATTTCATTAATTTTCATATTTATCTACTTTTTACTATTATTAATTTCATTTATTTTTTTTGATCTTTTCGATGCTACTGATTTTGGTGACTCTGACATCTTAAAAGCATTAATTGTAGCCTTTAACATGTTATGAGGATTTGAAGTGCCGGTAGATTTTGCAACAACATCTTTAATTCCTAAAGATTCAAATAAAGCTCTCATGGGTCCACCGGCAATAATACCAGTGCCTGGTGCTGCTGATCTTAATATAACTTTTCCAGCACCAAAACGACCAACTGTATCGTGATGAATTGTTCTATTTTCTTTTAAATGAACTCTTATCATTTTGGTTTTTGCATTTTCAGTTGCTTTTCTAACGGCTTCTGGCACCTCTTTAGCTTTTCCGGTTCCAATACCAACTCTGCCCTTATTATCACCAACGATCATAATAGCTGCAAAACCAAACCTTCTTCCACCTTTAACAACTTTTGCAACTCTATTAATTGTAACTAAGTGTTCACTTAATTCATTTTTATCATTTTCAAACATAAATAACCTCTAGAAATTAAGTCCTTCTAATCTTGCTGCCTCAGCGAGAATTTTTATTAATCCGTGATATTTATACTTACCTCTATCAAATGCAACTCTATCAATACCTTTTGAAAGTATTTTTTTTGCTATATTTTTACCAATTAGTTCAGCAATTTCTTTTCTTGTAAGCTTTTGTTCTCTAATTGATTTTTCAATTGACGAGGAACTTGCTAATGTTAAACCTTTTGTATCATCGATTAGTTGGGCGTAAATATGATTATTAGATCTAAACACAGTTAACCTTTTTCTTTTCGATATTTTTTTTATTTTAAATCTAATTCTTTGTTCACGATCTTTCATATTTTATTTCTTTTTTCCTTCTTTTCTAAAAATATATTCATCACTATATTTAATTCCTTTACCTTTAAACGGCTCTGGTTTTCTAAATGATCTTATCTCAGCTGCTGCTGCGCCAAGTTTTTCTTTATTAATGCTGGTAAGTTTAATTATATTTTGTTTAGGACACTCTATTTTAACATCTTTAGGAATATCAAAGTTAATATCGTGACTATAACCAAGTTCAAGTTTAAGTTTTGAACCTGAAACACTAGCCCTGTATCCTGTACCATTTAACTCTAGTGTTTTAGTAAAACCGTTGGTAACTCCATTTATTGTATTTGCTATTATTGCTCTTGTAGTTCCCCAATTTGGATCACTTTTATTTTCATTCAATGGTAAAACTTTAACTTCATCATCTTGAATATTAATATTATAATTTGAATTTACACTTATATCCAATTGACCTAACTTACCTTTTGCTGAAAAAATCCCATTAACAAAAGTGCATTCAACATCATTAGAGATTTTAATTGGATTTTTGGCAATTCTTGACATTAAAATACCTCACATAAAATTTCACCGCCAACATTATTTTTTTTTGCTTCTTGATCAGACATTACACCTTTTGGGGTTGAAAGAATTGATATTCCTAAACCTCCATATGGTTTACTTAATTCATTAATTTTAGAATACTTTCTAATACCAGGTTTGGAAATTCTTTTAATTTTTTTAATAACTGGACTACCGTTGTAATATTTTAAATCAATTTTAATTGAGTTTACTCCTTTTCTTTCTTCAATTTTTTTAAAGTCTCTAATATATCCTTCATCTTTTAATACAGATAAAACATTCAAATTTAATTTAGATTTGAGGCATAAAGTTGACACTTTATTTGCTTGATGAGCATTTTTAATTCTAGCAAGCATATCCGAAAGTGAATCATTCAAAGCCATAATTTTCTCCTACCAGCTCGACTTAACAACTCCTGGTAAATCACCAGTCATTGAAAGTTCCCTAAGTTTAATTCTTGATAAACCAAATTTTCTATAATTGCCTCTAGGTCTTCCAGTAATTTCACATCTATTCCTATGTCTTATTGATGATCCATTTCTAGGAAGGTCGTTTAATTTATTTTGATAAGAAATTCGTTCTTCAAGTGAAAGTTTCTTATCCTTTATTTTTGACTTGAGGTTTTTTCTTTTAGCTTTGTATTTTTCTATTAACTTTTGTCTAAATAAATTTTTTTGTACTGAACTTAACTTTGCCATTTTTCTCCTTAATTTACTTGTTGATCCTTAAAAGGCATATTAAAACTTTTTAACAGTTCTAGTGCTTCGTTATCATCTTTTGCTGAAGTACATATTGTAATATCCATACCTCTTATTTTTTCAACTTTATCAAAATTAATTTCAGGAAATATTACATGCTCTTTAATTCCTAATGAATAATTACCACTTCCATCAAAACTTTTAAAATTTAAACCTCTAAAATCCCTAATTCGAGGTATTGCTATGTTTACTAATCTGTCGAGAAATTCATACATCATTTTATTTCTAAGAGTTACTTTAGCACCTAATGGCATACCAGCTCTAATCTTGAAACCTGAAATAGCTTTTTTAGATTTAGTTTTCACAGCTTGTTGCCCTGAGATAAGAGTCAAATCTTGTACAGCTTTATCAATAAGTTTTGAATCTTCTTTACCTTCTCCAACACCCATATTAACTATAATTTTTATTAGTTTAGGTACTTCAAATAAATTAGATAAACCTAACTTGGATTTTAATTCTTCTCTTATTTTATTATTATATTGATCTAAAAGCCTACTCATTTAATTTCCTTACCAGATGATTTGTTTATTCTAATCTTTTTATCATTATTGAATTTATAACCAATTTTTACACCTTTTTTTAATTCAGGATCATAGAATGAAAGATTTGAGATATGCATAGGCATTTCTTTGTCTAATATGCCTCCAGGTTGATTGTTGTCAGGTTTCTGATTTTTTTTAACACGATTTATTTCTGATACTATTGCTTTCATCTCTTTTGGTAGCACTTTAATTATCTTACCTGTTTTTCCCTTATCTTTACCCGCTAAAACAATTACCTCATCACCTTTTTTTAATTTTAGTTTAATACTCATTAAATTACCTCAGGTGCTAAACTAATAATTTTCATAAACTTTTTGCTTCTAAGCTCTCTTGTTACAGGTCCAAATATTCTTGTTGCAATCGGTTCTTCTTGTTTATCTAGTAAAACAGCTGCATTTTTATCAAATCTTATTGCTGAACCATCAGGTCTTTTAAAATCTTTAGATGTTCTTACAATAACAGCCTTATATACATCTCCTTTTTTTACCTTAGATCTAGGTAAAGCATCTTTTATTGAAACTACAATAATGTCACCAATAGAAGCAGATCTTCTTTTAGATCCACCAAGAACCTTAATACATTGTATTTTTCTAGCACCTGAATTATCTGCTACAAAAAGATTGGACTGCATTTGTATCATTAGTTTTCCTCGCTATTAGATATAACTTTCCATTTCTTTAATTTAGAGATGGGTTTTGATTCAATAATTGAAACTGTATCACCAATACCAAATTCATTTTTTTCATCATGAGCATGATATTTTTTTGTTTGTCTAATAATTTTTTTGTATAATTTGTGTTTAATTCTTCTTGTTACTCCAACAGTTATGGTCTTATCTGAATTAGAAGAAACAACTATACCTGATAAAATTCTTTTAGGCATTTTTGCCTCCATTGGGTTTTGATAATTTTGTTTTTAATCTTGCAATTTCTTTCTTTGCACTTTTGATTTGTGATGTTTTTTCAAGTTGACCTGAAAATTTTTGGAAATTTAAATTTAAAAGAGATTTCTTTAAATTCAAAATCTCTTCTTGAATTTTATTATTTTTATTTCCTGCACTTTTATTCATTATATATTTCTTTCTACAAATTTGCACTTAATTGGAAGCTTAGCTGCGGCCAGTGTCATTGCTTTTCTAGCATCATTTATATTTACGCCATCCACTTCAAACATTATTCTTCCTGGTTTAACTCTACAAGCCCAGTATTCAATTGAACCTTTACCTTTACCCATTCTTACTTCTGCAGGTTTTTTTGATACAGGTACATCGGGAAATATTCTAATCCACATTCTTCCTGCTCTTTTAAGATATCTAGTTATAGCTTTCCTCGCTGCTTCTATCTGTCTAGAAGTTACCCTTTCAGGCTCCATTGCTTTCAATCCAAAACTGCCGTAATTTAAAGCATAATTACCCTTAGATTTACCATGAATTCTGCCTTTAAACTGCTTTCTATATTTAGTTTTTTTAGGGGATAACATGTTCATTATCTAACACTCCCTTGATCAATTTGTTTTTTTTCAGAAGCATATGGATCTTTAGTCAATATTTCTCCTTTATTTATCCAAACTTTAATCCCACAAATTCCATAGGTTGTTTCAGCTTCAGCTGTTGAGTAATCAATATCTCCCCTTAAAGTATGTAATGGCACACTTCCCTCGTGATATTTTTCAGTACGTGCAATTTCTGCACCACCCAGTCTTCCACTACAAACAACTTTAACACCTTTTGCCCCTAATCTCATTGCTGACTGAACAGCTTTTTTCATTGCTCTTCTAAATGAAATTCTTTTTTCAAGCTGAGAAGCAATGTTTTCAGCTACTAATTTTGCTTCTACCTCTGGTTTTCTAACTTCTTTTATATCAAGAAATACTTCAAGATTAGACATTTTTGATAGATCATTTTTAAGTGTCTCAATATCAGCTCCTTTTTTACCAATAATAATTCCAGGTCTTGAACTATAAATTGATAGCCTTAACTTTTTAGCAGCTCTTTCAATATTAATTTTAGAGATACTTGCATTTTTTAATTTTTGTTCGACATATTTTTTAATTTTTAAATCTTGATGCAATAATTTGGTATATTCATTTTTAGAAAACCATCTTGATGACCAAGTTTTATTAATTCCAAGTCTAATGCCATAAGGATTTACTTTTTGTCCCATTATTTTTTTTCCTTTTTAGTTTCTGATCTCTCTTCAACAACTATGGTAACTTTGCTAAATGGCTTTATTATTGAAGCGGCTCTGCCTTTTGCTCTTGGTCTCCATCTTTTCATTCTTAAACTTTTCCCTACGTAGGCCTCTTTAACAAAAAGCTTATCAATATCTAATTGTTTATTATTTTCTGCATTTGCAATTGCGGCGTTTAAAACTTTAAGTATTGTTCTAGAAATTCTTTTTGAAGAAAACTGTAATTGATTTACTGCTGAGCTAACTTTCATATTCACTATGCTATTCACTAGTATAGATAGTTTTGTGGGGCTAATTCTAATCATATTATCTTTTGCAACAACTGTAAGATCCTGGTTCATTTCTGCTCCGCTTTTTTATCTGCTGCCGTGTGGCCTTTAAAATTTCTAGTTGGAGAAAACTCTCCAAGTTTGTGTCCAACCATTTGCTCATTTATTGTTACGGGAACAAATTTTTGTCCATTATAAACCCCGAAAGTTAAGCCAACAAATTGAGGTAATATTGTAGATCTTCTTGACCAAGTTTTTAAAACTTCTTTTCTTCCAGATTGTGATAGCTTCTCAGCTTTCTTCATCAGTGTTATATCTACAAAAGGGCCCTTCCAAATTGATCTTGTCATTATTTTTTCTTCCTTTTAATTATAAAAATATCAGTTTTTTTATTATTCCTAGTCTTTTTACCTTTTGTAGAAACACCCCATGGAGTAACTGGATCTCTTCCTCCTGATGTTCTTCCTTCACCACCGCCGTGTGGATGATCAACAGGATTCATAACTACACCCCTAACCTTAGGTCTAAACCCAAGATATCTTTTTCTTCCTGCTTTTCCTAACTTTATGTTTTTTTGATCTGAGTTAGATACTTCACCGATAGTAGCTCTACAATTTTTATTGATGTGCCTAATTTCTCCAGAAATCAATTTGATTTGAACGTAAGGATGTTCTTTTGATACGATTTGTGCTGATGATCCTGCTGATCTTATTAATTGTGCTCCAGCTCCTGGCTTAAGTTCAATATTGTGTATATTTGTACCTACGGGAATATTACTAATAGGTAAGCAATTCCCATTTTTAATTGCAACATTTTCACCAGATATAATTTTTTCTCCAATTTTTACATTTTTTGGTGAAATAATATATTTATGTTCTCCATCTTCGTACTTAACTAAAGAAATAAATGCTGATCTATTTGGATCATATTCATTTCTTATTACTTCAGCAGACATATCTATTTTTGATCTTTTAAAATCAATCAATCTGTATTTTCTTTTAACTCCCCCACCCATTCTTCTTGAAGTTATTCTACCTTGATTATTTCTTCCTCCAGTTGATTTAAATTTTTTTGTAAGACTTTTATATGGCTTCTCATTAGACAATTCTTTTTTTGAAACTAATACTGTCCCTCTTAGACCTGGAGTAATTGGTTTAAATTTTGTAAGCATTATTTTATCTCCAATGATGGATCTATGGTACTGCCTTCATTCAAGGTTACAATTGCCCTTTTAGTATTTTTTCTAAATCCGAACTGTCCTTTGAAGGTTTTACCCTTTCCTCGTAAAATTGAGGTATTAACTTTATTAACTTTAACTTTAAAAATTTTTTCAATAGCCTCTTTAATCTCAAATGAGTTAGAATTCTTAGATACAATAAAAGAATATTGATTAAACTGTTGTAGGTTAGTCGATTTCTCTGTCGTTATGGGTTTTTTTATAATATCATAAGCTCTTTCAAGAGAAATATTTTGATTTTTTATTCTCATGATAGTCTCTTTGTAATTTCGTTAATAGATTTTTGCTCAATAAATATTTTATCATAAGTTATAAGATCTTTTACGTTTATTCCCTTTTGATTTAATATTGAAACTTTAGGAATATTTGAAGATGCTAATTTAAAGTTTTTATCTATCCCGTTTTGTGAATGAATAAATAAAGCAGATTTATAATCAAATTTCTTTAAATTAGAATAAAGCTCTTTTGTTTTAAAACTTTTAATTTCAAACGTATCAATAATAAAAACTTTATCCTCATAAATTTTGATAGATAGAGCTGATTTTAAGGCTAATTTTTTTTCTTTTTTATTTAAACTAAATGAGTGATCTCTGTTGACTGGGCCCATTGATACTGCTCCACCTCTAAAATTTGGTGGTTTATTACTTCCTTGTCTAGCATTTCCAGTTCCTTTTTGTGAAAAAGGTTTTTTGCTTCTTCCACTTATTTCTGATCTAGATTTGGTTTTATGCGAACCTTGTCTAGATTTAGCATTTTGATATCTAATGTATTGATGTATTATATCAGGAAGTTTTTTTATTCCAAAAATAGTCGAATCTAAATCAATATCACCAACTGTTTTGCTTTGAAGATTAATTACTGATTTTTTCATTTCGACCTTTTAATTGCATCTTTTATATAGATTATAGAATTTTTTTTTCCCGGCACAGAACCTTTAACTATCATTAAACTATTTTCTTTATCTATTTCTATTATTTTTAAGTTTTGTTTTGTAACTTTTCTATTACCCATTCTTCCGGCCATTTTTTTTCCTTTAAAAACTCTTCCTGGATCTTGATTTTGACCAGTAGAACCATGAGAACGATGAGATATTGAAACACCATGTGAAGCTCTGAGTCCACCAAAATTGTGCCTTTTCATTACTCCTGCAAAACCTTTTCCAATTGAAATACTACTTGCATCTATAAATTGATCTACCTGAAAATGATCCACATTAAGTTTTGTACCAACCTCTAATATATTTTCATTATCAACTTTAAATTCTTTTAGAATTTTTTTTGGGTTTATTTTAATTGAAGAAAATAGTTTTCTTTGCGGCTTTTTTATATTTGATATATCTTTATTTGTTTCAATTGAAGCTAGTTGAACAGCATTGTATCCATCTTTTTCAATAGTTTTAACATTTGCTACTATGCACTCATCTACCTTAAGAACGGTCACGTGACTGTTAGTACCATCGTTATGATAGAACGAAGTATTTCCTATTTTAGTAGCAATTAAACCTGATCTTAACATATTAAATTTTTATATCTACTTCAACACCAGCTGATAAGTCGAGCTTCATCAATGCATCAACTGTTTGAGGAGTTGGGTCAATTATATCTAAAAGACGATTATGGGTTCTTATTTCAAGTTGGTCTCTACTTTTTTTATCGATATGAGGTGATTTGTTTACTGTAAATCTTTCAAATCTAGTAGGCAGTGGTATTGGCCCTTTAACTTTTGCACCAGTTCTTTTAGCTGTATTTATTATATCTTGGGTACTTGTATCTAATAGAGAGTTATCATATCCTCTAAGCCTAATTCTAATATTTTGATTATCCATTATGCTAACTTTGCTTTAACTTCCTCTGCTACATTTGAAGGCACTTCTTCATAGTGATCAAATTGCATTGTATAATTTGCTCTACCTTGAGATAATGATCTAAGATTATTTACATAACCAAACATATTAGCAAGCGGTACCATAGCATCTACTACATTAGCATTACCTCTGGTTGACATTTCTTGGACTTGACCTCTTCTACTGTTCAAATCTCCAATAACATCACCCATATATTCTTCAGGTGTAACCACCTCAACTTTCATCATAGGCTCAAGCAAAACAGGACTTGCTTTTGAAATACCTTCTCTAAATGCTGCTCTTGCTGCAATTTCAAATGCTAGAACACTTGAATCAACATCATGATAAGCCCCATCGTAAAGTGTAGCTTTAAAATCTATACATGGAAAGCCTGCAATGACACCAGTTTGCTGTTGTGCAATTAAACCTTTTTCAACACCTGGTATATGTTCAGTTGGAATATTACCACCTTTAATTTGATTAATAAATTGATAACCGCTACCTGCTTCTCCAGGTTCAAATTTTATTTTTACTCTTGCAAATTGTCCTGCACCACCCGATTGCTTTTTATGAGTATAATCTACATCAAATGAATTTGAAATTGTCTCTCTGTATGCAACCTGAGGCGCTCCAACATTCGCTTCAACTTTAAATTCTCTTTTCATCCTATCGACTAATATTTCTAAATGTAATTCACCCATGCCTTTTATAATAGTTTGTCCACTCTCATGATCAGTTGTAACTCTAAAGCTTGGATCTTCTTGAGCTAATCTACCTAAAGCTTGACCCATTTTTTCATGATCAACCTTAGTTTTAGGTTCTACGGCAACTTCAATAACAGGATCTGGAAAATCCATTTTTTCTAATATAATTGGTTTATCAGATGAACATAATGTTTCTCCAGTTGTAACATCTTTTAATCCAACTAGTGCAACTATGTCACCGGCATTTGCAGTCTTTATTTCTTCTCTATTATTTGCATGCATTAATAGCATTCTTCCTATATTTTCTTTTTTTCCAGAATTAGAATTTAAGACTGAATCTTTAGTGTTAATTGAACCAGAGTATATCCTAGCAAAAGTTAAACTTCCAACGAATGGATCTGTCATAATTTTAAATGCTAAAGCACTAAATGGTTCATCGTCCTCACATTTACGTGTGATCTCTTTTGAATCATCATTTACATCTACACCTTTTACACTAGCAACATCAGTTGGTGATGGCATATAGTCAATTACTGCATCCAAGAGAGGTTGAACGCCTTTATTTTTGAATGCAGATCCTGTTAATACTGGAACAAAAGAACCTTTCAAAGTACCTTTACGAATACAGGACTTTAGTTCATCAGTTGTAGGCTCATTACCTTCTAAATATTTTTCCATTATAGAGTCATCCTCTTCAACAGCTTTTTCAATTAACTTTAGTCTATATTCTGATGATTGATCTTTTAAATCTTCAGGTATATCAACAACATCAAATTTCGCACCTAGGCTTTCATCTTGCCAAATTATGGCTTTATTGGATACTAAATCGACCACGCCTTTTAGATTACTTTCAATACCAATTGGTAACTGTGTTACTAAAGGATATGAACCTAATCTTTCTGAAATCATATCTACACACATGAAAAAGTTAGCTCCGGTTCTGTCTAATTTATTTACAAAACACATTCTTGGAACATTATACTTATCTGCTTGTCTCCATACAGTTTCAGATTGTGGTTCTACACCCGCTACACCATCAAATACTGCTACAGCTCCATCTAATACTTTTAGAGATCTTTCAACTTCAATTGTAAAATCTACGTGACCAGGAGTATCAATTATGTTTATACGATGATCGTTCCAGAAACATGTTGTAGCTGCAGATGTAATGGTGATACCTCTTTCTTGTTCTTGTTCCATCCAATCCATTGTTGCTGCACCATCATGAACTTCACCAATTTTATGAGATTTACCAGTGTAATATAAAATTCTTTCAGTTGTAGTAGTTTTGCCGGCATCAATGTGTGCCATGATACCAATATTTCTATATTTTGATAATGGATGTGATCTAGTCATATTATTATTACCACCTAAAGTGAGAGAATGCTCTATTAGCATCTGCCATTTTGTGAGTTTCTTCCCTCTTTTTAACTGCGTTACCTTTATTATTAAATGCATCAATAATCTCGTTGGCAACTCTTTCTCTCATAGTTTTTTCATTTCTTTTTGTTGCTGAGTCAACAATCCATTTCATTGCTAAAGTTTGAGCTCTCTTAGGTCTAACTTCCATAGGAACTTGATAAGTTGCACCACCTACTCTTCTAGATCTCACTTCTAATGCAGGTTTTACATTGTTTAAAGCCTCATGAAAAAATTCTATAGGTGTTTTGTCAGTTTTTTTTGAAACAATATCAAAAGCACCATAAACTATTTGTTCAGACGTAGATTTTTTTCCATCAAGCATAATTCGATTCATAAACTTTGCTAAAACAAGATCTTTATACTTGTGGTCAGGTAGTATAATTCTTTTTTCTGCTGCTCTTCTTCTAGACATAATTATTTAGGACGTTTTGCTCCGTAAAGGGATCTTCTTTGTTTTCGTGACGATACACCTTGTGTATCAAGAGTTCCTCTTAAAATATGATATCTTACACCTGGAAGGTCTTTTACTCTACCACCTCTAATTAGAACAACAGAGTGCTCTTGGAGATTATGTCCTTCTCCTGGAATATAAGCGGAAACTTCTTGACCGTTTGTAAGCTTAACCCTTGCTACTTTACGGAGGGCTGAGTTAGGTTTTTTTGGAGTTGTAGTATATACACGAGTGCAAACTCCTCTCTTTTGCGGACTTTTATCAAGTGCGGGAACTTTGTTCCTTTTTTTTACACTAGTTCTACCTTTTCTAACAAGTTGGTTTATTGTTGGCATTTCATCCTTTAGTTAAGTGTTTGGAGGTTAATCCACGACCTTTAACAAATCGTAGGGGTCTTTATTAATTGATCGCATTAAAGTCAAGCAGATATACTATAAAATTACTAATTTTCTAGATTTTCACTCTGATTTTTCTCAATAGCTTCATTATCTCTCTCAAATGCAATATTTTCATAATCAGTTGTCATTTTCCCAGTCCCAGCTGGAATAAGTCTACCAACAATTACATTTTCCTTAAGGCCATTCAAAGTATCGATTTTACCTAAAGTTGCAGCATCAGTGAGTACTTTAGTGGTTTCTTGAAAAGATGCGGCAGAAATAAAGGAGCTTGTCTGAAGACTTGCTTTAGTTATTCCGAGTAATACTGGTTCATACTCAACAAGTTTCTTTCCTTCTTTATCTAAAATTTTATTAAGTTTTAATAGATCCCTTCTTTGAATCTGTTCACCCGAGATCAAGTTTGAATCACCAGGGTTTTTAATAAGAACTTTTTGCAGCATTTGTCTTGCAATTGTTTCAATATGTTTGTCATTTATATATACACCTTGAAGTTTATAAACAGACTGTACCTCTCTAACAAGATATCTAGCTAGTTCTTCAATTCCTAAAATTCTCAGTATATCATGAGGCACAGGTGTTCCCTCAACAAGTATATCGCCCTTTTTAACAAAATCTCCCTCTTGTACATTCAAATATTTTGATCTAGGAATTAATATCTCGAAAGAGTCCTTGTCGTCGATTGAATTAATAATAACTCTTCTTTTATTTTTATAATCCTTACCAAATGATATTTTACCATCTATTTCACACATTATAGCTGGGTCTTTAGGTTTTCTTGCTTCAAAAAGTTCTGCTACGCGTGGTAAACCACCTGTTATATCTTTTGTTTTTGATGACTCTTTGGGTATTCTTGCAATTACTTGTCCAGCACTAACTTCTTGACCATCTTCAACACTTAGAATCGAATCTATTGACATTGGATAATTTAAAAAGCTTGAATCATCATCAGGTAAATCTTCTGTTAGTTTATCTAAAACATTAATTGCTGGTTTAAAATTTTTACTCTTCTGATTTTGACTCCAGTCAATAACAATTTTATTAGATATTCCAGTTGTATCATCAACTGTTTCTCTAAATGAAATACCCTGTTTTAAATCTAAATATTTAACGTATCCATTTTTTTCAGCAATTATTGGCAATGTATAAGGATCCCATTCAGCAAGTATTTGGTTGCTTTCTACTTTTGCTCCATCTTCAACAATAATTTTTGAGCCAAAAGGTATGTTCGAAGAATATTTTTCGGAGCCTTCATAGATTATTTTTATTTTGCCATTTCTGCTAAGCACTATTTTATTTTCAAATTTATCTTCAATAATTTTAATATTTTCTAACTTAACAATTCCAGAAACTGGGGATGTGGCATTTGACTGCTCAACTGAAGAACTAGCTGCACCACCTATATGAAAAGTTCTCATAGTTAACTGAGTACCTGGTTCACCTATAGATTGTGCAGCAATTATTCCTACTGCTTCACCAATATTGACTGGAGTACCTCTTGCAAGATCTCTACCATAACATTTTGAACAGATACCATCCTCTGTTTCACATGTTAAAACAGATCGTATTTTTAATGATCTAATTCCGAGTTTTGAGATTGGATCTAAATGTTGTTCAGAAATAATTTCACCAGCTTTTACCATTGGGTTATTGTTTTCATCTAAAATATCTTCTACTGGAGTTCTACCTAATATTCTCTCTGTCAAAGGAGATGTTATGTTACCAGCCTCTACTATTTCTTCGACAATTACTCCATTCTTAGTTTTACAATCTTCTTCACGAATAACTGCATCCTGCGCTACATCAACTAATCTTCTAGTTAAGTATCCACTACTAGCTGTCTTTAGAGCGGTATCTGCAAGCCCTTTTCTCGCTCCATGGGTCGATGTAAAGTATTCAAGAACTGATAATCCTTCTTTAAAATTTGATTTAATTGGATTTTCAATAATTTCTCCAGAAGGTTTTGCCATTAAACCTCTCATTCCTGATAGCTGCTTTAATTGTGCTGCTGATCCTCTAGCACCGGAATGTGCCATCATATAGACTGAATTGATTGGTTGATCATCAGTTGGATTTGAAATTACATCAAGCATTTTATCTGCAACTTTATTGGTACACTCAGACCAAGCATCTACTACTTTGTTATATTTTTCTCCTTGAGTAATAAGTCCGTCTTGATATTGATCTTCATATTCTTGAACTTTAGCTTGTGTGGCATATAATAAATTATCTTTATCTGAAGGTATAATGAGGTCATCTTTACCAAATGATATTCCAGCAATAGCTGCATACTTAAAACCTATCTGCATAATATGATCTGCAAATAAGACAGTCTCTTTTTGTCCACAGAATCTATAAACTGTATCAATAATATTACTGACTTCTTTTTTAGTAAGAGTTTTGTTTATCATTTCATACTTTATATTTTTATTTTTTGGCAAAATATTACCCAAAATCATTCTTCCTGGAGTAGTTGTTACTTTTAAAATATCGCCATCACTGTTTTTAACTCTGGCATTAATTTTAGAATGAAGACTAATATCTCCATTTTCTAGAGCTTTTTCTATTTCATTAAGGTCTAAAAAATTTCTACCTTCTCCAATTTGTTTATCCCTAATTATGGATAAATAATAAATTCCTAAAATAATATCTTGAGAAGGAACGATAATTGGTTTGCCACTTGCTGGATGTAGAATGTTGTTTGTACTCATCATAAGTACTCTTGCTTCAAGTTGAGCTTCTAGACTTAAAGGAACATGAACAGCCATTTGGTCACCATCAAAGTCAGCATTAAAAGCTGTACACACCAATGGATGTAATTGTATTGATTTACCTTCAATTAATATTGGTTCAAATGCTTGAATACCGAGTCTATGTAAAGTTGGCGCTCTATTTAAAAGAACTGGATGCTCTCTTATAACTTCCTCTAATATATCCCAGACTCTTGGATCTTCTTTTTCGACTAATTTTTTTGCAGCTTTAATTGTATTAGCCCATCCATATATATCTAGTTTATGGAATATGAATGGTTTAAAAAGTTCAAGTGCCATTTTTTTTGGAATACCACATTGATGAAGTTTAAGATTAGGCCCAACAACAATTACAGATCTGCCCGAGTAATCTACTCTTTTACCAAGAAGATTTTGTCTAAATCTTCCCTGCTTTCCTTTCAACATATCAGATAGTGACTTTAGTGGTCTTTTGTTAGTTGATGTAATTACCCTTCCTCTTCTGCCATTATCGAAAAGAGCATCAACAGATTCTTGAAGCATTCTTTTTTCATTTCTAATGATTATATCTGGAGCTCTTAAATCAATAAGTCTTTTTAAACGATTATTTCTATTTATAACCCTTCTATAAAGATCGTTTAAATCGCTTGTTGCGAATCTACCACCATCAAGAGGTACAAGCGGTCTCAGCTCAGGTGGAATAACTGGCAGAACCCTCATTATCATCCACTCAGGTTTATTTTTGGATAAAATAAAAGATTCAATCAATTTTAATCTTTTAGTTATCTTTGTTTTTTTTAATTCAGATTTTGTTTCTGTAAGGTCAATTTTTAATTGATTATAATCTTGCTCTAAATCAATACTAACGAGCATTTGTTCAATTGCTTCAGCTCCAATTGCTGCGCTAAAAGAATCTTCTCCATATTCATCTTGATAATCTATAAATTGCTCTTCAGATATAATATCACCTTTTTTTAAATCTGTTAAACCTGGCTCAACAACAATAAATTGTTCAAAGTACAAAACTTTCTCAAGATTTTTAATAGTCATATCAAGCAATGTAGCGATTCTACTTGGCAAAGATTTCATAAACCAAATGTGAGACACTGGTGCGGCAAGCTCAATATGCCCCATTCTATCTCTTCTTACTTTTGATAAAGTAACTTCTACACCACATTTTTCACATATTATTCCTCTGAATTTCATTCTTTTGTATTTTCCACATAAGCACTCGTAGTCTTTTACAGGTCCAAAGATCCTAGAACAAAACAGACCATCTTTTTCAGGTTTAAAAGTTCTGTAGTTAATAGTTTCAGGCTTCTTTATTTCACCAAAAGACCAAGATCTTATATCGTCTGGGCTGGCAATTGAAATTTTCAAGCTATTAAAATTTTGAACACCTAGATTCTGATTAAATATATTCGTTAGTTCCTTATTCATTTGTACCTATCAAGTTTGTTAAATTGTTGTCTTTAATATTTTCTTTGAAATCCAAATTTAGACCCAGTGATCTTAATTCTTTAACCATAACATTAAATGACTCCGGAGTGCCAGATTCAAAATTATTGTCACCCTTAACTATTGATTCATAAACTTTGGTTCTCCCAGCAACATCATCTGATTTTATGGTTAAAATTTCTTGAAGGGTATATGCGGCTCCATATGCTTCAAGAGCCCAAACTTCCATTTCTCCGAACCTTTGACCACCAAATTGAGCTTTTCCTCCAAGAGGTTGCTGAGTGACTAAACTATATGGACCTATAGATCTTGCGTGTATTTTTTCATCAACTAGATGATGTAGTTTTAACATATACATGTATCCAACAGTAACGGGTCTTTCAAATTTCTGACCTGTAATACCATCGTATAATACTTCTTGTCCTGTATTTGAAACTCCTGATTGAGATAAAAGATTAGTTATATCTTTTTCCTTAGCACCATCAAAAACTGGAGTAGCAAATGGAATACCATCTTTTAAGTTATTTCCTAGTTCTAAGATTTCATCATCATTCATATTTTTTATAATTTTTTGATGAACATTAAGATCATATATCTCTAATAATTTTTCCCTCAAATCTTTTGTTTGTCCCTCTGATTGAATTTTTTTAATCATTTGATTAACCTGTCTTCCGAGTGACGCAGATGCCCATCCTAGGTGAGTTTCTAAAATCTGACCAATATTCATTCTGCTAGGAACTCCCAATGGGTTTAAAACGATATCAACTGGTGTCCCATCTTCTAAATACGGCATATCTTCAACTGGACAAATTTTTGATATAACACCTTTATTACCATGCCTTCCAGCCATCTTATCTCCAGGTTGTAACTTACGTTTAACTGAAATAAATACTTTAATTAATTTTAATACCCCTGGTAATAACTCATCTCCACTTTGAATTTTATCAATTTTATTCTCAAATTTTTGATTAATATTTCCAAGTTGATTTTCATAATTTTTTACCAAAGAATCAATCTGATTACTTTTCTTTTCATCTGATATATTTATTTTAAGTAATTCATTTAAAGATAAATTTTCAATCTGGTCATACTTAATATTTGAATTTTTATCTATGCTTTCATTACCAGATAAAAAAGTTTGATTATTAAGAAGCTCTCTTAAATGATTGCCAAAACTTTTTTCTAAAATTTTTAATTCATCATCTCTGTCTCTAGCAATAACTTCAATTTGATGATTCTCTATGCTTATTGCTCTTTCATCTTTTTCGATTCCTCTTCGAGAAAATACTCGAATTTCAACAATGGTCCCTTTTACTCCAGGTGGTACTCTCAAACTTGTATCTTTTACATCAGCTGCTTTCTCACCAAAAATTGCTCTTAATAATTTTTCCTCAGGTGTCATGGGAGATTCACCTTTAGGTGTTACCTTACCTACAAGTATATCTCCTGAATTCACCTCTGCTCCAACATAAACTATTCCAGTTTCATCTAAATTTACAAGCATTTCTTCACTAGCATTTGGTATATCTCTTGTTATCTCTTCTGGTCCAAGTTTTGTATCTCTAGACATTACTTCAAATTCTTCAACGTGAATTGATGTAAAAACATCGTCTTGAACAACTTTTTCTGAAATGAGTATTGAGTCCTCAAAATTGTAACCATTCCAAGGCATAAAAGCTGCTAGAACATTACGGCCTAAAGCTAGTTCTCCTAAATCAGTTGCTGGTCCATCAGCAATAACTTGGTTTTTTAAAATTTTATCTCCAACATTAACTAAAGGTCGTTGAGTAATGCATGTATTTTGGTTAGATCGCTGAAATTTTGATAAATTATAAATATCAATTTTGTTAAGGGTCTTATCATTTTTATCTGTAATTCTTATTACTATCCTATTTGCATCTAGTTGATCTACTATACCCTCTCTTTTTGCAACAATTGTTGAACCACTATCATTGGCAACCGTATACTCCATACCTGTTCCAACCAAAGGAGCCTTTGGTTTGATTAATGGCACAGCTTGTCTCATCATGTTTGAACCCATTAAAGCTCTATTTGCATCATCATTTTCTAAAAAAGGAATAAGTGAAGATGCTACAGATACTAGTTGTTGTGGAGAAACATCCATCAGATCAATAGCATCTACATCAACATTAATAAATTCTCCATTCTTTCTACAGCTTACAATTTCATTTGAAAATTTCCCTTTTTCATCAACTTCTGCGTTCGCTTGGGCTATAACAAAATCTTCTTCATCTATTGCGCTAAGATATATTACTCGATTTGTTACCTTTCCAGAACTTACTATTCTGTATGGAGTTTCAATAAAACCATATTTATTAATTCTTGAGTAAGATGCTAAACTATTAATCAATCCAATATTAGCACCTTCAGGCGTTTCTATCGGACATATTCTACCATAGTGAGTTTGATGAACATCTCTCACCTCAAAACCAGCTCTTTCTCTGTTTAAACCTCCAGGGCCAAGTGCTGAAACTCTTCTTTTATGAGTAATTTCACTTAAAGGGTTTGTCTGATCCATAAATTGACTTAGCTGACTTAATCCAAAGAATTCTTTTATGGATGCAACAACTGGTTTAGCGTTTACTATGTCTTGAGGCATAATATTATCGACCTCTAGTGAGCTGAGTCTTTCTTTAATAGCTCTATCCATTTTTAACAGACCTATTCTATATTGATTTTCCAGTAGTTCACCTACAGATCTAACTCTCCTGTTAGCTAAATGATCAATATCGTCAATTTCACCTTTGCCATCAATTAGATTGTGCATATGCTTTACAACATCAAGTATATCACTTTTATCAAGAATCCTTTGATCCACTGAAGTTTTCTTTTTAAATTTAGCACTTATTTTTAATCTACCGACAGATGATAAATCATATCTATCAGAGTTAAAAAAAAGATTATTGAATAAGTTTTCAGCGGTTTCTATTGTAGGCGGTTCACCCGGTCTGAGAATTTTGAATATTTCAAATAATGCTTCTTCTCTTGATCTTGCTTTATCTAGTTGAAGAGTATTTCGAATATAAGATCCAATTTCAATATTATCTGCTTTTAAAATATCAAATTTATTAATCTTATTATCATTAATAAATTCTATAAAGACTTCATCAATTTCATATCCAGCTTCAAAAAATATTTTTCCTGTTTTATCATCAATAATATCAGAAGCTAAATAAAAACCTAAAAGAGATTCCTCATGAATAGTAATATTCGAGATATTTTTCTTCTTTAAATCATTAATAATTTTTTGATTTACTTTTGTACCTTTTGCTAAAAGTAATTTACCATTTTTAGAGTCAATTAAATCGTAGTTTAATATTTTACCTTTAAAAAAAGAAATATCTTCTTTAAATGACCAACCATAATCATTCTTTTTGTATAAAATGTTTTGATAAAAGAGTGATAAAATTTCTTCACTTGTCATACCGAGTATTCTTTTTGTGTCAGGTTCTATCTTTTTTTCTTCACATTCTTTTAAATAATCCTCGGATCCTTTACTTAGTAAGCATTTAAAAAGAGTGGTAACTGGAAACTTTCGTTTTCTATCAATCCTAGCATGAATATTGTTTTTTGCGTCATGTTCGAAATCAAGCCATGATCCTCTGTATGGAATAATTCTTGCATTAAAAAGATATTTTCCACTTGTATGTGTTTTCCCATAATCATGGTCAAAAAATACACCTGGCGAACGATGCATTTGACTTACGACAACACGTTCAGTACCATTAACAACAAAAGTAGCATTCTTTGTCATTAATGGGATGTCTCCCATGTAAACTTCTTGTTCTTTAATATCTCTTACCGACTTAGTTCCGGCAATTTCATCAATGTCCCAAATTATAAGTCGAAAATTGACAAGTAAGGGTGTTCCATATGTCATTCCTCTTTGTGAACATTCATCAACATCGTATTTTGGTACGCCAAGATTATAGCTTACGTAATCTACTGTGGCTCTTTCAGCATAATCATGAATTGGAAATACGGATTTAAAAATTGAATGAAGACCAATATTTTCTCTATTATCGGGATCAGTTCTAAGTTGCAAAAAACTATCAAATGATCTTTTTTGAACCTCGACTAAATTTGGCAGAGAAGTTACTAGAGGAATCTTACCAAAAGATTTTCTAATTTTTTTTAAATTAATATGATCTAAACTCACTTTTTCTCCTTCTTTAAATTTAAATTAAAAGGCCTTTAAAAAAGGCCTTTAAATTATTTTAGTGTAACTTTGGCACCAGCTGCTTCTAATGCTTTTTTCATTTCTTCAGCTTCTTCCTTTTTAACCCCTTGTTTTAATGGTTTAGGTGCGCCTTCAACTAAATCTTTTGCTTCTTTTAGCCCAAGACCAGTAATGGTTCTAACCTCTTTAATAACAGCAATTTTATTAGATCCAGATTCAGATAGTTCTATATCAAATTCTGTTTTCTCTTCTGCAGCAGCTTCTCCACCGCCTGCAGCTGGAGCTGCAGCAACTGCAACTGGTGCAGCAGCGGATACGCCCCATTTTTCTTCAAGCAATTTACTTAATTCAGCTGCCTCAAGAACTGTAAGGGAGGATAGATCTTCTACAATTTTATTCAAATCAGCCATTTATTTCTCCTTATTACCTAGTTCGACTCTTGTTTATTGCCACTGTTAGAACTAATTAATCTTGCAATTTGTGCTCCAGGTTCAGCTGTAATTGAAGCTATCTTTTGAGCAGGTGCAGAAATTAATCCTATAATTTTTCCTCTTAACTCATCTAAAGAAGGTAATTTTGCAAGAAAATCAATTTTTTCTTTATCAATTTTCTCTCCATTATAACCTCCCCCAATAATTTTAAACTTTTCAAATTTTTTCTCAAAACTAACTGCTACTTTTGCTGGTGCTACTGCATCATCAGAATAAGCAATTGCTGTTGGACCTTTGAAAAGTTCTGAAATATCTTTGAATTGAGTTTCAGATATAGCAAGTTTAGTGAGTCTGTTCTTAGTTACTTTAAATTTTGCTCCATTATCTCTCATTTCTTTTCTAAGTTGTTCTGTTTCATTAACTGTTAGCCCAGAATATTCAGCCACAATCACAGAAACAGCATTTGAAAAATCGTCTTTGAGATTACTTACAAAATCTTTTTTTTCAGAACGTTTCACGTCAACCTCGGTTTTAATTGGATCCAAGATCCAATATTAGCTAAAATTAGTTTGCCCACCAAACTAATTTAAAGCCTGTCAAGAAGCAAATCAATGACTCGCTTCAGTCTATGCAGGAAATTAAGCTAAAAGCTCCTGCAGTCTTTGACAGGTGATGATCAAAGATCATCTTTTGGATTAATTAACGCAAGCTAGCTTGATTAATATTTAATCCAACTCCCATAGTTGAAGCTATGGTAACCTTTTTTATAAAAGAACCCTTAACAGCATCAGGTTTACTTTTACTAACTGAAGAATAAAATGTTTTAATATTTTCTAACAAATCTTCTTCGTTAAAATCTAGTTTGCCGATACCAGCGTGAACGATACCAGATTTATCATTTTTGAATTTCACTTGTCCTGATTTAGCATCTTTTACTGATTGAGAAATTTCATTAGTTACAGTTCCAAGCTTAGGATTTGGCATTAAACCTTTTGGGCCTAGAATTTTTGCTACTTTACCTAATTTAGGCATCATATCTGGAGTTGCAATTAGAACATCAAATTCTATTTTTGATTTAGAAATTGTTTCAATCAAATCATCACTTCCTACTAAGTCTGCACCATTATTTTTTGCATCGTTTTGTTTGTCCTCATTTGCAATTACTGCGACTTTAACAGTTTTTCCTGTTCCATATGGAAGATTTACAACACCTTTAATATTTTGATCAGTTTTGTTACTGTCAATTCCGAGATTAATTGAAATATCAATTGTTTCTTTAAATTTTACGTAAGATTTTTCTTTTAAAATTTTAATTGCTTCTAGTGGCTCGTAAACCTTTGTAATGTCAAAATTATTTAACATTTGTTTTCTATTTTTTGTTAATTTCATTAACTCACTACCTCCATACCCATTGAAACGGCTGATCCTTTAACCATATTCATTGCTCCATTTAAATCAATAGCATTTAAATCTTGCATTTTTTCTTTTGCAATTTTTTCAATATCTTGCATTGATACTTTGCCTACTAATGTTCTTCCAGGAGTTGAGTTTCCTTTTTTTATTTTTGCTGCTTTTTTTAAATAAAAACTTACCGGTGGTAATTTTGTAGTAAAGTCGAAACTTCTGTCTTTGTATGCAGTTATAATAACTGGAATTGGTGCACCTTTTTCTAAATCTTTTGTTTTGTCATTAAATGCTTTACAAAAGTCCATTATGTTCAAACCTCTTTGTCCAAGTGCAGGTCCTACAGGTGGTGAGGGATTAGCTCCTCCAGCAGGGATTTGTAACTTAATTAAACCTAAAATTTCTTTAGCCATAGTTTATACCTTTTCTACCTGAGAATATTCTAAATCGACAGGTGTTGATCTTCCAAAAATTGAAACTGCCACTCTTAATCTTGCTTTATCTTCATCTATTTGTTCTATCTCTCCATTAAATGATGCAAAAGGTCCATCAATTACTTTTACTTGTTCTCCAACATCATACATCATCGCAGGTCTAGAATTTTCAACACCATCAATAACTTGTTCAGATATTCTTTTTGCTTCAGCATTACTAATTGGAACTGGTTTACCTTTGTTACCTAAAAAGCCGCTTAACTTTGGAGTTGTTTTAATAATATGCCAAGTATCATCATTTAAGCTCATTTTAATTAGTATATAACCAGGAAATATTTTCCTTTCTGTATTGACCCTTACGCCTCTTTTTACTTCAACAATATTTTGAACTGGAACAGATATTTCTTCAATGTGTTCTTTAACACCAAGTTTTGTTGCTTGATCTAGTATGCTATCAGCAACTTTTTTTTCATAACCTGAATAGGCATGAAGAACGTACCATCTTGCTTTATTCATTAAAAACCTGAACCTATTTCAATTATTTTTCTTATTGAAAAAGACCATATTTGATCGGTTAAAAGAAAAAATAATGAGAATAAAATTATTAATAATATAACTATTGCAGAAGAAATAAAAGTGTCTCTTCTTTGAGGCCAAGTTACTTTTTGTAATTCCTGTCTAACTTCTCTTACAAAAAGAGCTGGTGATGTTTTCTTTTTTTCAATATTCATATTTTCATTTCTCTTGGCAGGAGTGGCAGGACTTGAACCCGCAGCCCCCGGTTTTGGAGACCGGTGCTCTACCAGTTGAGCTACACTCCTAATAAGTATTGGCTAACTGATAGAGCGGTCTCTAAAACTATTCAATAATTTCAGCAACAACTCCAGCGCCAACTGTTCTTCCGCCTTCTCGAATTGCAAATTTTAAACCTTTATCCATTGCAATTGGAGACAAAAGAGTAACTTCCATAGCTATATTATCTCCAGGCATTACCATTTCTGTTCCTTCTGGTAATTTAATTGTTCCAGTTACATCTGTTGTTCTAAAGTAGAATTGAGGTCTGTAGTTTGAAAAGAATGGGGTGTGTCTTCCACCTTCTTCTTTTTTTAATACATATGCTTCTGCTTTAAATTTTGTATGAGGTTTTATTGAACCAGGTTTTGCTAATACTTGGCCACGTTCAACCTCTTCTCTTTTTGTTCCACGAAGAAGAACACCAACGTTGTCTCCAGCCTCACCGGAGTCTAAAAGTTTTCTAAACATTTCAACTCCAGTACAAGTAGTTTTTTGAGGCTCTCTTATTCCAAGGATTTCGATTTCCTCTCCAACTTTAACTTGACCCTGTTCAATTCTTCCAGTTACAACTGTACCTCTACCAGAAATTGAAAATACATCCTCAACTGGCATTAAGAAAGGCTGATCAACAGGTCGGCTAGGTTGTGGTATATGTTCATCAACTGCTTTCATTAATTCCATAATCGAATTTTTTCCAATTTCATCATCTCTACCTTCAAGCGCTGCTAAAGCTGAACCCTTAATGATTGGGATAGTATCACCTGGGAATTCATATGAAGTAAGAAGTTCTCTAATTTCCATTTCAACAAGATCAATTAATTCTTTATCATCTACTTGATCAACTTTGTTCATGTATACAACAAGAGCAGGTACACCTACCTGTCTAGCTAAAAGTATGTGTTCTCTTGTTTGAGGCATTGGTCCGTCAGCAGCATTAACAACTAAGATACCACCATCCATTTGAGCTGCACCAGTAATCATGTTCTTAACATAATCTGCGTGTCCAGGACAATCTACGTGAGCATAATGTCTTGCTTCAGTTTCATATTCAACGTGTGCTGTAGATATTGTAATACCACGTTCTCTTTCTTCAGGTGCTTTGTCAATGTTTGCATAATCTGTAAATTCTGCTCCACCTGTCTCAGCTAATATTTTTGTAATAGCAGCTGTTAATGTTGTTTTACCATGGTCAACGTGACCAACTGTACCTATGTTACAATGCGGTTTGTTTCTTTCGAATTTTGCTTTAGCCATTTTTTACCCCAATAATATTTTGTTATGGAGCGGGTGAAGGGAATCGAACCCTCGTAGCCAGCTTGGAAGGCTGGAGCTTTACCACTAAGCTACACCCGCAACTAAACTGACTGCTTCACACACTCACTTTAATGCTTTCATCCCATTACCTCCATAATGGTGGAGGGGGTAGGATTCGAACCTACGTACGCTCACGCGGGCGGATTTACAGTCCGCTGCCTTTAACCACTCGACCACCCCTCCGTTTGAAGAAATTGGCCAATACTAATAAATTAGTATATATGTCAATCTAAAACAGCAGCTTCACCTTTGCAAAATACGTATACTCGTAAAAGCAACGGCCTTTTAGACAAAAAATGCTATTTTGTACATATCTAGATTGTATTAATTAGACAAATCTGTGATATTAAATGATGACTAAGTTTAGAAATAATAAATCTAATAAAAATCAAGGAATTCATACAATTTTTGGTCAACATTCTGTTAAAGCAGCTCTACAAAATAATAAAAGAGAGCATATTGAGCTAATTATTAGTAAAAATCAGACTAATTTTACCAAAAAATATGAATCTAAAATACAAAAAATTACCATTCTGCCTCAAAATGAATTTACAAGAAGATTTGGAAATGAGAACACAACACAAGGAGTAATTTTAAAAACAAAAGATTTTGCAAGGCCAGGTTTAGAAGAATTTGTAAAAGTTGAAAGCAAGAAAGCAAAATCAGTAATATTAATTTTAGATCAAGTAACTGACCCTCAAAATATTGGCTCAATAATGAGATCATGTGCATTATTTGATTGCGCAGGAATTATAGTTGGCAAAGATAATTCACCAGAGTTGACTTCATCACTTTATAAATCAGCTTCTGGTGCTGCTGAGATTGTAAATTATATTAGAGTGACAAATATAAGAAGAGCTATTTCTTTTCTAAAAAAAAATAATTATTGGATTTATGGCTTTGACAGTTCAAAAATTAATAATACAAAATTAACTTTTTCACAAAAATCAGTATTAGTTTTCGGCTCTGAAGGAAAAGGTATTAGAGAATTAGTAAAAAAAGAATGCGATGAAATAATGCAGATAAACATGAAAAATAATTTAAAATATGAAATTGATAGTTTGAATGTTTCTAATGCAACATCGATAGCATTATATCATTTTTACTCAACGTAAATGTTATAAAGGTGGTGCCGCGTGTCGGAATCGAACTGACTACCTGATGATTACAAATCAACTGCTCTACCAAATGAGCTAACGCGGCATTAATTTTGCATTTATATTAAATTATAAATTCAACAAGAATTTTATAAATTAAATTCCAGGAATATAAGGCACTCCATCACCCTTTACTCTTTCATTTAATTCACTTAATGAAGAGCATGCTGTGATTGGACTAAATACAAGAAATAAAATTATTAATGTTTTTTTAATCATAGAATATTTATAACTTCTCAATTTTTGCTGCACAATATTTAAATTCAGGAATTTTTCCATATGGATCTAGAGCTGGATTAGTTAAAAGATTAGCGGCAGACTCATTATAACAAAATGGTATAAATATGACTCCATCAGGTATCGCTCTGTCTTGCCTTACTCTAATATCAATTGAGCCTCTTCTAGTTGTGACTTTAATTTTATCACCAGCTTTCATATTATTTTTAATTATATCTTTAGGTGATATTGAAACTGAAGGTTCCGGTTCGATGGCATCTAAATTTGATGCCTTTCTAGTCATAGCTCCAGTGTGCCAATGCTCTAATTGTCTCCCTGTGGTTAGTATCATTGCAAATTCTTTATCAGGTACTTCATCTGGTGCAGTAACACTAGCTGGAACAAATTTACCTTTACCATTTTCATTTGGAAATTTATCACCGAAAACAATTTCATCTCCTGGTGTATTTGGCGATTTACTTGGATAAGTTACAGAGTTTTCATTTTCTAATCTTTCCCAAGAAATATTGTTTAATGAAGGCATTGTTAGTAACATTTCTTCATAAATTTCCTTGGGATGATTATATTTCCAATTTAAACCCATTCTTTTTGCAAGTTCATTTGTTATCCACCAATCTTCTTTAGCTTCACCTGGAGAGTCTAAAGCTTTTCTTCCCATTTGTACTTGTCTATTAGTATTAGTAACTGTACCATTTTTTTCAGGCCATGCTGAAGCAGGGAAAATAACATCAGCATATGTTGCTGTTTCAGTTAAAAAAATATCCTGAACAACTAAATGCTCTAACATTTGTAGAGCTTCTCTTGCATGATTTAGATCAGGGTCTGACATAGCTGGATTTTCGCCAAGTATATACATTCCTTTAATTGTATTCTCGTGAATAGCATCCATAATTTCAACAACAGTTAGACCTTTTTTATCATCTAAAGGAATGTTCCAAAGTTTTTCAAAAAATTCTTTATTATTATCTTTATCAACTAATTGGTAATCAGGATACATCATTGGGATAAGACCGGCATCCGACGCTCCTTGAACATTATTTTGTCCTCTTAAAGGATGTAAACCAGATCCTCTTTTTCCAACATTCCCTGTCATTAAAGCTAAGGAAATTAAACATCTAGCATTGTCGGTGCCATGTGTGTGTTGAGAAATCCCCATCCCCCAAAAAATTATTCCTTTATTTGTATTAGCATATAAGCGCGCCACTTCTCTTATAAGTTCTGGATCAATACCTGTTTCGTTTTCCATTATATCAGGTGAGTAATTCATTAAATGTTTTCTTAATTTTTCAAATCCTTCAGTTTGTTTTTTTATATATTCGGAATTAAATAAATTTTCTTCGACAATAACATTCATTATTGAGTTTAAGAGAGCAACGTCAGATCCTGGTTTAAATTGCAACATATGAGTTGCATGTTTTTTTAAGGAATGACCTCTAGGATCCATCACAATTAATTTAGAACCCTTTTTAGCAGCATTCTTAAAAAATGTTGCTGCAACAGGATGGTTTTCTGTCGGATTTGCTCCAATGACTATTATCACATCAGAATGTTCAACTTCATAGAATGGAGCAGTGACAGCTCCTGAGCCAATAGTTTCCAATAAAGCAGCTACAGAAGACGCATGACAAAGTCTTGTGCAATGATCTACATTATTTGTATTAAAACCAGTTCTGATTAATTTTTGAAATAAATAAGCTTCTTCATTTGAACATTTTGCTGATCCAAAACCTGCAAGATTACTCTTACCATTTCTTTGTTTATTAAGTTTTAAAAATCCATGTGCAGCATAATCTAGAGCTTCATCCCAAGATGCTTCTCTAAAATATTCATGAATATTCGAAAAATTAATACTTGGGTGTAAGTCTTTTGGTTTATCTTTAATTCTAATCAATGGCTTTGTAAGTCTTTCTGGATTATTTACATAATCAAAACCAAACCTTCCTTTTACACATAATCTATTCTTGTTTGCGGGACCATCAACACCATTAACATATTTAATTTTGTTATCTTTTACATTGTATTCTATCTGACAACCCACACCACAATAAGGACAAACACTATCAATTTTTTTATCTACCTTACTATGGCCAACACCATCTTTATCTACAATGGATGCTGGCATTAATGCTCCAGTTGGACAAGCCTGTACACATTCACCACATGCCACACATGTGCTGTCGCCCATTGGATCATCAAAATCGAATACAATTTTAGAATTTTCTCCTCGATATGCCATTCCGATGACATCGTTGACCTGGACTTCTCTACATGCTCTTACACAAAGATTACATTGGATGCATGCATCTAGATTTACAGCCATACTAGGATGAGAAACATCGGCCTGACATGAAGTTTTTTTTGGAAATCTACTTTCTTTAACTTCAACTTTATCTATCCATTTCCAAAAGTCAGAATTTTTATCATGAGCAATTTCTTTTTTTGGCTGGTCTGCTAGAAGTAATTCAAAAACTAACTCTCTAGATTTTTTAGCCTTTTCTGAAGAAGTGTTTACTTTCATACTATCAGTTGGCTTTCTAATGCAAGATGCTGCCAACACACGTTCTCCTTCAATTTCAACCATACATGCTCTACAATTTCCATCTGCTCTATAACCAGGTTTATCGGAATAACATAAGTGTGGGATTTCTGTTCCAAGTCTATTTGCAACTTGCCAAATAGTTTCATCAGCATTTGCTTCAACTAACTTTTTGTTTAAATAAAATTTTATTTTCTCTTTAGTCATAAGTTATTTCATTGCTAAAATATTTTAAAATAGAATTTAATGGGTTTGTTGCAGCTTGTCCTAAACCACATATCGATGCTTGAGCCATAACTTCACTTAAATCTTTTAATTTTTCCTTGTTCCAATTTTTTTCTTGCATTAATTTTACAGTTTTCTCCGTACCGGAACGGCATGGTGTACACTGACCACAACTTTCCTCTTCGAAAAATTTTAGTAAATTAAGTGCAACATCTTTCATATTATCATGATCCGATAATACAACTACTGCCGCTGAACCTAAAAAACATCCAGCATCCATTAATTGTTTCGATCCATAATCAAGTGGAATATCATTCATAGTAGCAGGTAAGATACCGCCTGATGCACCTCCTGGAAGATATCCTTTAAAAGTATGTCCATCTGCCATACCATCACAATACTTATCAATTAATTGTTGAATTGTTATACCGGCTGGGGCAACTTTTACTCCTGGGTTCTTTACTCTTCCAGATACTGAAAAACTATGAAAACCCTTATTCCCATTGGACCCCTTTTCAGCAAACCACTTTGATCCTTTTTCAATTATATCTCTTACCCAAAAAAGAGTTTCTAAATTATTTGTTAGAGTAGGACATCCAAATAAACCAATTTCAGCCACATAAGGCGGTCTATGCCTTGGCAATCCTCTCTTGCCTTCAATACTTTCTATCATTGCTGACTCTTCTCCACAAATATAAGCTCCTGCCCCTCTTCTTACTATAAAAAAGTCTTTTGGAATTATTTCTTCGTCTTCCATTTTATTTATTTCATCAAGTAAAATTTTTATAACTGTTGGATATTCATCTCTCATATAAATGTAAACTTTTTGAGCATTTATAAAATAGGAGGCAATTAAAGCTCCTTCTAAAAATCTATGTGGATCACTTTCTAAATACGATCTATCTTTAAATGTTCCTGGTTCACCTTCGTCACCATTAACAGCAACATATTTTTTACCATTGTAATTTGAAACAATTTCCCATTTTTTTCCTGTAGGAAATCCAGCCCCACCCTTACCTTTCAATCCGCTTTCATTTAATGAATCCAAAACTTGTTTTTTTGAGATAACACCATTTTTTATTTTGTTCGCAATTTCATAACCGCCACTTTTTTTATAAGAAGATAAATTTATATAATCTGGAATGAAAGGTTCAAAATTTTTTTCATCGATTGTTTTTTTAACTTTATCAAAATTAGCCACATCAACATAATTTTTTCCTACGCAAACAGTAGGAGCAACATTGCATCTTCCCATGCATGGACCAGGTACGACTTTTATATTTTTATTTTCTAATTTTTTTATATCTTGAAGTAATTTGTGTGCACCAAATAATTCGCAAGTTAAACTTTCACACACCCTTACAACATTCACTGGGTTATAATCTTTACTATCTTTGACTATATTAAAGTGAGCATAAAAAGTTGCAACTTCATAAATTTCAGAAAGTGGTAAGTTAATAATAGATGATAAAGCTACAAGATGCTTATCGTACAAGACACCAAATTTGTCCTGTAATATATGCAAATATTCTATTAATTCATCTCGCTTAAATATTAATCCTGAAAACAATTTAGAAACTTCATCTAAATATTTATCTTCTACTTGTCTTCCTTTTGGAGTCCAACGTCTTTTCTTCTTTTTTAAAGAAGTTTCTGTTTGAGAAACAAATTTATCCATTCCAATTAATAATATACTATATATTAAGTATCAGAAAACTATGAAAGATTCAGTTGAAAATGAAGAATTAGTTCTTGATACTAGTGGTACAGAATGTCCTATACCAGTGCTTAAGGCTAGAAAACTTGCTTCAGAATTAAACAAAGATACAATTATTAAAATTATTGCAACTGATCCTTTGGCTGAAGCAGACTTTGAACATTATTGTGATCAGTCTAACTATGAATATTTAAGTTGTGAAAAAATAAAAGATAAAATTGTAATTCGTTATAGATTAAAAATTAAAAATTAAAATAGACTTTCATAATTATAAAAATCAAATATATCTCCTTTGTTTACTTGAGAAACATTTTCATCAATTTCAATTATACCATCTGAATAGGATATAGAACTGATCATACCAGAACCTTGTTTAGGAAATTTATTTGCAATATTTTTATTATTTATAGTTTCTTTATTTACACGTAACCACTCCATTCTTTTTGTTTTTTTCTTCATAGAAAAATTTGCTGTAATTTTACTTGAAGATGGGAGCTTAAAATTTCCACCGGAAAGTTTTTCTATTAATGGTTTTACTAACATTGCATATAGTAATTGAACAGAAACTGGATTACCTGGTAAGCAAATTATGTAGCACTTATTTATTTTTCCAACTGCAATTGGTCTTCCTGGTTTTATTGCTGCTCTCCAAAAATATACCTTACCTAATTCAGATAAAACTTTAATTAAATGATCTTCATCACCAACAGATGCACCACCAGCAGTAATTATTACATTAAATTTTTTTGAAGTGTTTAAAATTTTATTTTTAATTGATTTAAAATTATCTTTGAGATTTCCACAATATTTTTTTTCTATAAAATTCTTATTAAGCAAATTAGTTAAACTATAATAATTTGAATTATTAATTTCAGAATTTTTTAAATTTTTAGTTGGTTTTCTTAATTCATTACCACTTGTAAAGAAACCAATTTTAATTTTTTTAAATACTTTTACTTTACTAATACCAATAGCAGCAATTAAATTTATATTTTGTTGATTTAATTTAGATCCCTTTTCCAATATTTTTTGGTTTTTCTTTATATCTTCACCCTTTAATCTATAATTATCTCCAAATTTTGGAATTTTAATTAAATGAATTTTATTTCCTTTCTTGTATGTATTTTCCTGCATAACTATAGTTGATGAATTCGTAGGCATTTTTGCACCAGTGAAAATTCTTACTGCTTCACCAGGTTTTACTTTTATATTTTTGTTATCTCCAGCAGCTATTCGTCTGTTACAAAAAAAAATTTTTTTTGTTTTTAAATCTTCTTTTAAAATAGCATAGCCGTCTACAGCAGAATTATTAAAAGGAGGTAAATTAATTTTACTTTTTATATTTTCGTAAAGAAATCTATCCTCTGAATTTTCTAAATTAATTTTTTCAGAATTGAAAATAATAATCTTTTGTTTTTTAAATAAATTAACAATTTGGTTTTTTGTAAGAGGTGATTTATTCATTAAAATTCTCTCAAAATAAAATCGACTATATTATCAATTTCGTCATTCTTAAAAATTTTCAAGTCAGTTTCAAGTTTATTATTTGTAATAATAGCTTTAATATTTTTAATTTTGCTGAATAAGTAATTATTATTATCATTTTTAATAATTTCAATTTTTGGGTGATTTTCATTTTTAAACCCTTCCACTATTACAATATCAATTTCAGAAAGTTGATTAATTAATTCATCTAATGTTTTTTCTTTTGAATTGTTTAGCTCTGATATTTTAACCCATCGCTTCGATGAACTAACTATTACTTGAGAAGATCCCGCTAATCTATGCTTAAAGCTATCAGTATTTTCATGATCTATATCAAATTCGTGATGCGCATGTTTGATTGAAGCCACACGAAAATTTTTATAACTAAGTTTATTTATAATTTTAGTTGCAATAGTCGTTTTCCCTGAGTCCTTCCAGCCAACAATTCCTACTATTTTCATTTAATTGATCTATTATTTAATAAATATACTAGAGAGTAAATAATTATTGTGATTGATATTAAAACTAAACCTAATGCCATAGCGTATTCTAAATTTCCCATTCTAGTTTCTAACGATATAGCAGTGGTCATAACTCGTGTATAATGATCAATATTACCACCCACAATCATAACTGCACCAACTTCTGAAATTGCTCTTCCAAAAGCAGATAATAATGTTGTTATTAATAAAAAATAACTATGATTAAATAAAAGTTTTACAGAACCCCAAAAAGGAATATTTAAGGATCTTATCTGATCTTTAAACTCAAGCCAATTTTTAGAAAATATCTCATGAGATAATGAAGCAATTATTGGAAAAATTATTATAGTTTGAGCAATAATCATCGCAGAAGGTGTGTATAGAAGTTGTAAGATACCTAAAGGTCCACCTGATGCAAAAATAAAATAAACAATTAAACCAACTACAACTGGAGGAATTCCCATCAATGAGTTTATAATTATTAAGATAATTTTTTTGAAATAAAAATTATAAATTGC
>CACNKX010000003.1 GCA_902621165.1 uncultured Alphaproteobacteria bacterium | reverse complement strand
GTTTTGATATGCAAGAAGATAGTCAAATGATTGAGAAAGCCGTACAGAATGTATTACTAAAAGGTTTAAGAACAGCTGATATAAAAGATGGAGCAGAAAAAATTATCTCAACTCAAGAAATGGGTAATGCTGTTATTGAAGAATTAAAAATTCTATCTGGAAATTAAATGACTCAAAAATACAATATAGCAGTAGCAGGAGCGACAGGTGCAGTAGGAACAGAAATTGTTCAAATATTAGAGCAAAGGGATTTTCCAATAGACAATTTATATTTACTTGCATCATCAAAATCAAAAGGCAAAAAAGTAGAGTTTAAAGATAAAGAAATTGTTGTAGAAGAATTATCAGAATTTGATTTTTCAAAAGCTCACATTGGTTTATTTTCACCTGGTGGTAAAATTTCTGCAGAATATGCACCAAAAGCAGCTAAAAAAGGATGTATTGTTATAGACAATACCTCTCATTTTCGAATGCAACAAAATATTCCTTTAATTGTTCCTGAAGTAAACGCTAATGCACTTGATGAATTTTTTGATGATGAAAACAGAACTAATATTATTTCAAATCCTAACTGTTCAACTATACAAATGGTTGTTGCATTAAAACCACTTCATGAAAAAGCAATTATAAATAGAGTTGTTGTATCAACATATCAAGCTGTTTCTGGGGCAGGGAAAACAGGTATGGATGAATTATTTAATCAGACTCAAAATGTTTATGCAAACCAAGAATTAAAAAAAGAAAAGTTCACAAAACAAATTGCGTTTAATGCCATTCCACACATTGGAGCTTTTTTAGAAAATGGTAATACTGAAGAAGAGCAAAAAATGATTGATGAAACAAAAAAAATTCTAGACGAGGGAATTAATGTTTCAGCAACTTGTGTTAGAACAGCTGTATTTATTGGCCATTCAGAAGCTGTAAATATAGAGTTTGACTCACCATTAGATGAAAAAGAAGCTAACGAAATATTATCTAACTCTGAAGGTATTTCAGTAATTGATCATCGAAAAGATGAAGGTTATGTGACTCCTGTTGAAATTGCAGGAGAGGATAAAGTTTATATTAGCAGAATTAGAAATGATCAATCAATAGATAATGGTTTGAATTTGTGGGTAGTATCAGATAATTTGCGCAAAGGAGCAGCACTTAATGCTGTTCAAATTGCTGAGTTAGTAATTTCAAAATACTCAGAAAAAATAATTATTTAATTGGCGGTCTCGTAGGGACTCGAACCCCAAATCCATGTTCCGAAGACACGTGTGATATCCATTTCACCACGAGACCATTTATTATAATTATTTATTATTGAAATTTTCTAATTTTTGAATGAAATCTTTAAGAATAGGATCTCTTTTTATTTCATAGACTATTTTAATTGGGTGCCTATTTTTATCTGAAGCCCATTTCATATCATCTAAAAGAATTGGAGATGGAATTATGTTAGTTGGTGCCCAGTCTTCGTTTAAGACATAACCAACAGCTGCCATATCCCAAATTTCTTTTGACCAACCTTTATGGATACCATTGTACTCTTTAAATCGCATTGCTAGAAATTTGCCGATCTCACCATGAGGTTCGATGTATTTTTCTATTTCTGGAACTGTGGAAATAAGATGTGAAGTTACTCCTTTACAAGGAACCATAACGAGAGAAACACCGCTATCAAATAAAACTTGAGCACCTCCAATATCTTGCTTTAGATTAAATTCCATATTTTGTGGCCAATAAAGCGCATTACCTCCCAACCAAACTACGACAATTTTTTTTATAATTTCTGGCTCTTTTAACAAAGCAGAGGCAACATTTGAAATAGCGCCGATAGCCAATACATATAGAGGATCTTCCTCAGAACATTTTAAAGCACTTTCGATGATATTATCTGCTGCAGGCGAATTAATTGGTTTTTTTTCAAAACCTACATATCTTGTAGAGCCTTTAAAAACAAAATTATTTTTTTTAAAATTTATTTTTTCTAACAATCGATAGATTTCATCATAACTAAGCTCCATTCCCTTCTTTGGATTATCTGAACGATTATTCATTGAAAAAGGAGCGGCATTTATACTTTGCACTTCTATTTTTTCTTTTGAAAACAACATTTGCACTAAAGCAAATTGATCATCAATTTCATTGTAAGTGTCTGTATCAAGAATTGCTTTAATTTTCCCTTTTTTAAACTTAAGTTGTTTTAAAATATCTGAAAAATTTCTTTCTAAAAGCATATCTTAATTCACCAAGAACTATTCGGTTGTGTTAAAAATACCTCTTCTTCATTTGTTGATTTTCTATTTAGTATTTTATTTCTATGCGGATACCTTCCAAATTTTTTAATTGCCACGCTATGATCATTCCAAGCTTTTTTTATATTAGTATATTCTGGATGATTATTTAAATATTGATCGACTAATTTATGACCAAGTTCATGATCCATGATGTCCTCACTATGAATTAATGGCAGTAATAAAAAATGTATTTTATCAATTTCTAGGCTATCTAAATATTTTTTATTTATTGCTTCTTTAACCATTAAAACACACTTAGTATCCTGGTCATAAGCTTTTGGATTGTTTCTGAAAAAATTTCTTGATAGTTGATCAAGTAATATAATCAAAGCTACACATTCTTCAGCATCATTTCTCCAATTATCATACTCATTATTAATAGCCTTAATGTAATCATCCATAAAACTACTTTTCAATATTTTATCAAATTCATCATCTTTTTTAAACCACTGCTCAAGTGGAGTTTTGATGAAACAAAATTCTAGAATAGCTTTAGCTCTTTCATTAATCACAGAGCTGTAATATAAATATATATCTTCCAAATGACATTAAGTAATTTAAACAAATCTATTATTCATTGCAGAAAGTGTGAACGCTTGGTTAACTTCCGTGAAAAAATTGCTAAAGAAAAAAGAAAACAATATATTGATCAAAGTTATTGGGGTAAGCCCATTACTGGCTATGGAGATGAAAAAGCTAAATTATTAATGGTAGGTCTTGCGCCAGCAGCTCATGGAGGAAATAGAACAGGTCGAGTTTTTACAGGGGATAAATCTGCAGATTTTTTATTTTCCTGTTTATATAAAACTGGATTTGCAAACCAACCAGATTCATTAGATAGAGGTGACGGTTTGGAACTTCAAAATATGTACTTAACTACTGCTCTTAAATGTGTACCCCCAGAAGATAAACCTACTTCACAAGAATTGAAAACATGTTTTAATTTTTTTAATCAAGAAATTGCTTTCTTAAAAAAAATAAAAGTCATTGTTGCCCTTGGTAAAATTGGTCATGATGCCTGTGTAAATTATTATAAGCAACAATATGAAATACGAAATAAAGATTTTATTTTTTCTCACGGATCTATGAATATTTTACCCGATAAGAAAATTTTAGTTGGTAGTTATCATCCAAGCCCACGAAATGTTAACACAGGAAGAATAGATAAGAGTAAAATGGTAAAACTTTTAAATAGTATTAAAAAATTACTTTAAACAATAATGAAAAAATTTTTTTTACATGATCCTTATCTCTTAGTATACGGATTTGCCATGGTCTTCTTTGCAAGTTTTGGGCAGACTTTTTACATTGCATTATTTAACGATGATATTCGAAATCTATATAAAATAACAGATGGTGAGTTTGGATTAGTTTATGCCATAGCAACACTTGTCAGTTCATTTTTATTTATTAACTTTGCTAAATTAATAGATAAAATTGATTTAAGATTATACTCCATAGGTATTATTCTTGGTTTAGCTTTTGCCTGCATTGGTTTTTATTTTATTTTCAATAATATTTTTCATCTTTTTCTAATTTTATTTTTATTACGTTTTTTTGGACAGGGGGCTATGACACATGCCGGCTCAACTTCAATGGCAAGATATTTTTTAATAGATAGAGGTAAAGCAATATCTGTTGCAACACTTGGAGGAATGTTAGGTATAATGTTTTTACCAAAGATTGTCGTTAATTTGGACTCATACTTTAGTTTTAAAACTCTTTGGTTTTTAACAACTTTGACTCTTTTGATCTTAATCCCAATAATATACTTTATTCTTCATAATCAAAAAAGAAGGGATTCTGCTCTTCAAAAAAATATTGATAATGAGAAAACACATAAAAGTTGGACCATTACAGAAATTTTAAAAGACCGAGTTTTTTTCATTTATTTTCCATTAGCTGCAGCCTTTCCATTTATTGGTACTGGGCTAATGTTTCATCAGATTTATATTTTTGATGCTAAAGGGTGGACAATGGAAATGCTTGGGAACGGTTATATATATTTTGGATTATTTTCTATTTTAGGTTTATTAATAGGAGGACCCTTAATAGATAAGATAAATACAAAGAAAGCAATACCTTTTGTCCTATTACCTTTGTTACTCTGTATCACCATTCTTTTTTTCTTTAATAATTATTGGTCATTCGTGCTTTACATGTCTTTATTTGGATTTAACCTTGGTTTATCAGCACCGTTTATGGGATCACTCTGGGCAGAAATTTACGGAGTGAAAAGCATTGGAACTGCTAAAGCTTTACTGCACGCAGTTGGGGTTTTTGCTAGTGCCTTATCGCCTGTAGTTTTTGGTTATATTATTGATTGGGGTTATGGAATATCACTTATATTTTTAATCAGCTCCATTATGATTATTGTATCATCAACTTTACCTATAATTTATAAAACATGAATAAACAAATAATGGAGAGTCTTAATTTTCTAATCAAGGAATATAAAAGATTAAAAAAGAAAAAAGAAAATAAAAGCATCAGCAGTGGTGAACTAGAAACTTTAAAACAACTTGAACAGTACTTAGGTAAAAAATAATGTTTAATGTTATTGATCAATACAATAGTTTTGTTGAAAATAATTTTATTAAAAAAAATAAAGATCAAATTGAATTTTTAAAACAAGCAGATAATGTATGGTCATCTTTTAGTAAAACAAAGTTATTTTTTAAGGATAAAATTTTCGAAGGAATTTATCTTTATGGTCAAGTTGGAACAGGAAAAACATTTTTATTAAATTTATTTTATCAAAATACTAAGATTGGAAAAAAAATTCATTTTAATAACTTAATGAATGAAATCCATGAACAAGTTAAAAAATCAGAAAATAAAGAACTTGCAATCGAAAACTATGTAAAAAATTTAAGTAGAGATTACAAAATAATATTTATTGATGAATTACATATTTTTAATATCGTTGACGCACTAATAATAAAAAAAATATTTAATTATTTTTCTAAATATAAAATATTTGTATTACTGTCGTCAAATTTTCATCCAGATAATTTATATAAAGATGGTTTGCAGAGAAATGACTTTCTGCCATTTATTGATTTAGTTAAAAAAAATTTTTTTCTTTATGATATTAGTATTAAAACTGATTTTCGTCGACAAACGTTAAATCAATCAAAGACATATTTCACACCTATAACAACCGAAACGTCAAATGAATTTGAAAAATCATTTAATCGCTTTGTTGATCCCTCCCATTTAACAACTGTAAAAATAAAATCTAAAAGTCGTGAACTAGAGTTTGATAAATGCACATCAAATCTAATGATGATAGATTTTGAAAATCTTTGTGAAGTAAATTTTGGTAATGAAGATTACAAAAATATTGCAGATAAATTTAAGTTGGTATTTTTAAAAAATGTTCCTGAATTTGATAATCAGAAAAAAGATGCGTGCAGAAGATTTATTGGATTAATTGATATGTTATATGAAAATAATTGTTCAATAGTAATTTTAGCTTCAAAACCTATAAATTCATTAAATAATATAAATACTCTAGCAGAAGAATTTAAAAGAACTGCTAGCAGATTATATGAAATGACTATAGTAAAACCAGATTGATGAAATACATAATCAGATTTTTAGTAAGCACTGTAGTTTTATTAACAGTAGTTTATTTTACTGCAGGTTTTTATGTTGCTTATCAAATTTTAAAAATAGATCCAACTTGTGGTTTACACGAAGGATCTCTTCCTAATTCATGGAGTACAACAGTTGACTCACATGAATATTCTATTCTTGCACGACAAAAAGTAAGAGAAAATTTTAACTTTAAAGACTATTATTTAGATGAATGGCAAGATGTATACTTTCAATCTCGTGACTCAGACATTAAGATTAATGGATGGTTGTTTAATTATTTTCCAAATAGACCAATTATAATTGTAACACACGGTATAAGTCCGAATGGTAAATGTAAGTCTGAAGCAAATCTTATTGCAAGTTTTTTAGTTAATAAAAAATTTAATGTTCTTACGATAGATTTAAGAAACTACGGCCAAAGTGATACTGTAAGTAGTTATGATGATTTAGGTTTAAAGTCATATAATGATATTCTTGGTACATTTGATTTTTTAAAAAAAATTGGTTTCAAGTCTAATAGCATTGGATTACATGGAATATCTCTTGGTGCAAGCACATCTATTTTTGCAGCACATGCAGAACCGGAAATACGTGCAGTGTGGGCAGATAGTTCACTTGCTGAATTTAATATGATTTTAAAAGATGAAATAGCAAGATATGGTCTTGCTATAGAATTTGGGCCAGTAGTTAGTTTAGCTGGAAGAATCTTAACTGGAACAGATCCAAGAGAATTATCTCCAGCTAAAAAATTATCAAAGAACCAATATTATTTTTTTACTCATGGCGACTCTGATACAAGAATCTTAACAAGACACTTTAATTATTTTAAAGAATACACAAATCAAAATAAAATTAATGCTGAGTTTTGGTTAGTTGAAAACTCTTATCATGTAGATGCTATGTTTAAATATCCCGAAGTATACTCTAAAAAGATGGAAGAATTTTTTAATAAAAATTTAAAGTAGGCCGGACTCTAAAACTAGTTTGTACCTTGGCAGACACCTCTCTAGAATAAGAAACTCAACTAATTATCAAACGGCGGGTAAGATAATTAAAAATTCTTGGCGTTCCTCCGAAGCTAAGAAACGAGTATTATCCGGCTTATTAAGAGTAATATCTATCTATTTAAAATTCAAGATTTTTAGTTAAATTTGGCATTAAATTTGGATGATTTTCATAAGATTTGGCACTTTTTATCAACATTTTACAAACTTCCGTGATAGTAAGAAAAAATAACTAAACCATTAATATTTTGAAATTTGAAGAAAAATACTTACTTATGAAACATAAAAAAAATGAAAAAAATGACTGATAATAGACCATTATCACCTCACCTATCTATTCACAAAAGAGTACTTACAGCAGTATTTTCAATTTTTCATAGGATATCTGGAATAGGATTAAGTGTGGGTGCACTATTAATTTCAATTTGGTTTTTTTTAATTAGTTTTGGTCCTGAATTTTATATTTATTTTCAAATTCTTTCTAAGAGTATTTTCTTTAAACTAGTTCTAATGATTTGGACTGTAGGTATTTTTTACCATTTATTTAATGGATGTAGAAAATTATATTGGTCATTCGGTATTGGAATGGAATTATCTCAAGTATATAAATCTGGTTATGCAGTTATATGTTTAACTTTAATTTCTAGTTTAGTTGTCTGGTACTTCGCATGAAAAATTATGCTTTTAAATGGTTAACCCAAAGAATTACTGCTTCAATTTTAATACCATTGACGTTTTGGTTTATATACTCTGCAATATCATTATCAAAGATGACGTATTCTGAAATAGAAATTTTTTTTCAATCCTATTTTAATGCATTCTTATTTTTTGTGATGATGCAATCTATGCTTCTGCATTCAAAATTAGGACTGCAAACAATTATTGAAGATTATGTCACATCGAAAAAGACAGCCAAATTCATTAAAGTATTAATAAATTATTTTATATATTTTATCATGATTTTAATTACTGTTAACTTAGTGAGAATGGTTTTTTAGATGACTAATTCATACAAAATTATTGACCACCATTATGACGTTGTAGTTGTTGGGGCTGGAGGATCAGGACTAAGAGCTACGCTTGGATGTGCTGAAGCTGGATTAAAAACAGCCTGTATATCAAAAGTGTTTCCAACAAGAAGTCATACTGTTGCAGCACAAGGTGGAATTGGAGCAGCTTTAGGTAATATGGGTGAAGATAATTGGAAGTGGCACATGTATGATACCGTTAAGGGTTCCGACTGGCTTGGTGATCAAGATGCAATTGAATACTTATGTTCTAAAGCCCCTGAAGCAGTAATTGAACTTGAAGAATATGGCATGCCTTTTAGTAGAACAGATGATGGCAAGATCTATCAAAGACCTTTTGGCGGACACTTAACCAATAATGGCGAGGGAGCTCCTGCTATGAGAGCTTGTGCAGCAGCTGATAGAACAGGACATGCTTTACTCCATACACTTTATCAGCAATCACTTAAAAATAATGTAGAATTTTATATCGAATATTTTGTTTTAGATTTAATTTCTGATGATCTAGGTAATTGCATTGGTGTGGTAACATGGTGCTTAGAGGACGGATCAATCCATCGATTTTTATCTCATCAAACAATTCTAGCTACTGGTGGATATGGAAGAGCTTACTTCTCATCCACGAGTGCTCACATTTGTACTGGTGACGGTAGTGCAATGGCTTTAAGACAAAACCTACCTCTTTCTGATATGGAATTTATTCAGTTCCATCCAACAGGAGTTTACGGTGCAGGAGTGTTAATCACTGAGGGAGCAAGAGGAGAAGGTGGATATTTAACTAATAGTGATGGTGAAAGATTTATGGAAAGATATGCTCCAAATGCAAAAGATCTAGCATCAAGGGATGTAGTAAGCCGAGCAATGACTATTGAAATTAGTGAAAATAGAGGTTGTGGAGATAATGCCGATCATGTGCTACTTCATCTTGAGCACATTGATGCTGATACATTACATAAAAGATTACCTGGTATTTCAGAAACTGCAAAAATATTTGCAGGAGTTGATCTGACTAAAGATCCAATCCCAGTTCTTCCAACGGTTCATTATAATATGGGTGGTATACCGACAAATTATAGAACAGAAGTTCTAAGACCAACAAATGAAAATCCAGATAATGTATGTGAAGGTTTAATGGCTGTTGGTGAGGCTGCATGTGTTTCTGTACACGGTGCTAATAGATTAGGAACAAATTCATTAATCGATCTTGTTGTTTTTGGCAAAGCAGCTAGTCTAACATGTAAAGAAAAAGTAAAACCAAATTCTAAAAAAATTGAAATTAGTAAATCAAAAACAGATAATATTATTGAGCGATTTGATAAGATTAGAAACAGCAAAGGAAACTCTACAACTGGAGAACTTCGTACTTCCATGCAACATATAATGCAGCAAAAATGTGCAGTATTTAGAACACATGATCTCATATCAAAAGGTATTGAAGAATATTCAAAAGTTGAGAGCTCAATGGATGACATAGATATTAAAGACAAATCATTAATCTTTAATACGGACTTGGTCGAAGCTTTAGAGTTACACAATTTAATGGCACAATCAAAAGTTACTCTTCATTCTGCGTTAAATCGAACTGAAAGTAGAGGCGCACATGCAAGAGAAGATTATAAAGAAAGAGATGATAATAATTGGTTAGTTCACTCTTTAGCCTGGTTAAACGATAAGGGAGATGTGAGCATGGGTTCCAGAGGTGTTCATATGAATACTCTAACTAATCATGTTCAACCAATACCACCTAAAAGAAGAGTTTACTAATGGCTCAGTTTACACTTCCTGCAAATTCAAAAATAACTAAAGGGAAAACTCACCAACTAAAAGAACCTGCAAACGATCCAAAGAAACTTGCAATCTACAGATGGGATCCCGAAGATGATAAAAATCCTAGGATAGATAATTATGAAATAGATCAAGAAAAGTGTGGCCCAATGGTATTAGACGCACTTATGAAAATAAAAAACGAAATTGATCCAACTTTAACATTTAGAAGATCTTGCAGAGAAGGAGTTTGTGGTTCCTGTGCTATGAATATTGATGGTGTTAACACATTAGCATGTTTGAAAAGTATGTCTGATGTTAAGAATGAAATAAAAATTTACCCTCTTCCACATATGCGTGTAGTAAAAGATTTAGTTCCAGATCTTAGTAAGGCTTATGAGCAACTGGCTTCCATTAAACCTTGGTTGCAGCGTGAAAAAACAAATGAAGATAAAAACTCTGGAGACGAAAAAAAACAATTACCAAAAGATAGAGAAAAACTAGATGGTAAATGGGAGTGTGTATTATGTTTTTGCTGCACTACTTCTTGTCCAAGTTATTGGTGGAATGGAGATGAATATCTAGGACCCGCAGTCCTTTTACAAGCAGCAAGATGGGTAAGTGACTCTAGAGACTCAGAAAGAAAAGAGAGATTAAAAGCAATAAATGATTCATTAAAACTTTATAGATGTCATTCAATAATGAATTGTACTAGGTCTTGTCCTAAAGGTCTAAATCCAGCCAAAGAAATTGCTGGACTTAAAAAGGCTATTGTTACAGAATTGTAATTAAAGTATAAAACTTAAATGAGAAAAAAAATTGCTCTTATTGGAGCAGGCAATATCGGTGGGACTTTAGCACAACTTGTTAGTTTAAAAGAATTAGGTGATGTAGTTTTATTAGATATTTTTGAAGGGATGCCTAAGGGCAAATCTTTAGATCTTGCTCAGTCATCTTCCATTGAGGGATTTCATGCAGATTTTAAAGGTACTTCAAATTTTAGAGATATCAAAAATTCTGATGTAGTAATAGTTACTGCAGGTTTTCCAAGAAAACCAGGGATGTCCCGAGATGATCTTGTAGAAAAAAATTCTATTATTATTCAAAATGTAGGGAAAAATATAAAAAAATATTGTCCAAAAGCATTTGTTATATGCATTACTAATCCACTAGACGCGATGGTAAGTGTCCTTCAGAAATCATCAGGCCTTAAAACAAATATGTGTATTGGTATGGCAGGTGTTTTGGATAGTGCAAGATTAAAATACTTTTTATCCAAGGAGTTTAATGTATCAATTAATGATATCAGCGCTTTTGTCTTAGGTGGTCATGGAGACACGATGGTTCCGCTTATGCGATACTCAACAGTATCAGGTATTCCTGTACCTGAATTAATAAAGATGAAGTGGACAACAAAAAAAAATATCGACAAAATTATTCAAAGAACACGTGATGGTGGTGCTGAAATTGTAAAACTCATGAACACATCTGCCTTTTATGCACCAGCTTCTTCAGCTATACAAATGGCAGAGTCATTTTTGTTAGATCAAAAAAGATTATTACCATGTGCTGCATATCTTAATGGTGAATATGGAGTAAAAGGACTATATGTTGGAGTTCCAGTTATCATTGGCAAAAAAGGTGTTGAAAAAATTATTGAATTAAAACTTAATAATAATGAAAAGAAAGAATTTAATCATTCCGTTAAAGCAGTAAAATCATTAACTACATTGTCTAACAAGCTTCTAAAAAAGAAAAATAAAAAATAATTGTATTTTTCATCTAATCTAACTATTACCTTTTTATCAAAATGAATTTGCATGAATACCAAGCTAAAGATCTACTAAGAAAGTACAAACTACCTATACTTGAAGGTAAAAGTTACATAGAAAATGTTGACGATTTAGGAAAAGATTTACAAAATATAAAAGGACCACCCTGGGTTATCAAATCACAGATACATGCTGGGGGAAGAGGAGCAGGTAAATTTTTAAAACCATTTAATAAAAAAGGTGGAGTACAAATAACAGAATCAATTGATGATGCGGAAAAAATTGCAAAAAGAATGATGGGCAACATATTGATTACAAAACAAACAGGTAATGAAGGAAAGTTAGTAAATAGGATCTACGTAGAAGCTGGATGTGAAATTGATAGGGAATATTATTTAAGTATTCTTCTTGATAGGAATCAATCAAAATTAATGATGATGGTATCTGATGCTGGAGGTGTAGACATAGAGGATGTAGCTGAAAAAACACCAGAAAAAATTCAATATGTTTATTTTGATAACTTAGATGATTTTACAATTAGTGATAGTTTTCAAAATAAATTAAACTTTTCTATTAATGAGTTTAACCAATTTAAAGAAATTGTTTCAAATTTATGTAAGGCCTATGTTGAAATAGATGCTTCTTTAATTGAAATTAATCCTCTTGTTGTAACAAAAGATGAAAAATTAATTCTTTTAGATGCTAAAATTAATATTGACGATAATGCTCTGTATAGACAGGCTAACATTGAAAAATTAAAAGATACTTCAGAAGAAAATGAATTAGAACTTGAAGCTTCTGAAAACGATATGGTTTACATTAAGCTAGATGGAAAAATAGGCTGTATGGTTAATGGAGCTGGTCTAGCTATGGCAACTATGGATATCATTAAACAATTTGGAATGGAGCCAGCCAATTTTTTAGATTTAGGTGGTACAGCAAATAAAGAAAGAGCCATTAAAGCTTTCAAGATTATTCAATCAGATAAAAATGTGAAATCTGTCTTCATAAATATTTTTGGAGGAATCATCCATTGTGATATGATTGCTAATGGCATCATTGATGCAATTAAAGAATTAGATTTTAAACTTCCTGTTGTTGTACGTTTTCAAGGAACAAATTCTAAAGAGGGAAGAGACATTATAAATAATTCATCATTAGGATTAATTTCAATTGATGATTTTTCAAATGCAGCTCAGAAAGCTGTGGAGTTATCAGAATAGTGTCAATTTTAGTTAATAAAAATACAAGACTTATTTGCCAAGGCTTTACCGGTTCACAAGGAACATATCATTCTGAACAAGCTATAGCATATGGTACAAACCTTGTAGGTGGTGTCACGCCTGGTAAAGGAGGGCAGACCCATTTAAATTTACCGGTGTTTAATACCGTTGCTGATGCAGTGAAACAAACTGAAGCAAACGCAACAGTCATTTATGTGCCTGCTAAGTTTGCTGCTAAAGCAATCCACGAAGCTTTAGATGCAAACATTGAATTAATTGTATGCATTACAGAAGGTATTCCAGTCTTAGATATGATTGATATAAAAAAAAGAATTATTAACAATAAAACATATTTGATTGGGCCAAACTGCCCGGGGTTAATCACACCTTCCGAATGCAAGATTGGTATCATGCCAGGTTTCATCCATAAAAAAGGTAAAATAGGTATAGTGAGTAGATCAGGAACATTAACTTATGAAGCTGTTGCACAAACAACAGAGGTAGGATTAGGTCAATCAACATGTGTTGGTATTGGTGGAGACCCAATACATGGTATGGATTTTGTAGATTGTATAAAGTTATTTTTAGAAGACGATGAGACTGAGGGAATATTAATGATAGGTGAAATTGGTGGCGAGGAGGAAGAAAATGCGGCAGAATTTATTTCAAATTCAAAAAGAAAAAAACCAGTTTCAGCATTTATAGCCGGACAATCTGCCCCTAAAGGAAAACGTATGGGTCATGCAGGTGCTATCGTTTCAGGCTCAAAAGGTACAGCACATTCCAAAATTAAATCTTTAGAAAATGCTGGAGTTTTGGTGTCAAAATCCCCGGCTTCATTGGGAAAAACTATGAAATTAGCAATGCAAAATGGGAATAATTAGTTTCCATTAGTATGATTGTTATGCGAAATGGTTTTAGTTTAATAGAAATCTATGAATGATACTTTCTTAAATAGTGCTAATGCTCCATATGTAGCCGAACTATATTCTAAATTTAGTAATGATCCTGAAAGTGTGGATACAACTTGGAAAGATTTTTTTAACAATTTAAATGAAGATGACTACTCTGTTCTTAAAGATTTTGGAGGACCAGAATGGAAAGAACGTCCATCAAGTATAATAGATAAAAATTACATAACCAAGGTCATAAAATCAAATGCGAATTATAATTCTGAGGAATTTAGAATTTCAACTTTAGATTCAATAAGGGCATTAAGATTAATTAGAGCTTTTAGAATTAATGGACATTTAATTGCAGATCTTGATCCTTTAGGAATATCTGAAAGAGAGTATCCTCAAGAATTAGATTATAAAAGCTATGGTTTCATTGAATCAGATTTAGAAAAAGAAATATTCATTGATGGAAGTTTGGGTTTAGAAAAAGGTAAATTAAAAAATATTATTAAAATATTAAAAGAAACTTATTCTGCTTCAATTGGTGTTGAATTTTTACACATACAACAAGCTGATCAAAAACAATGGGTCCAAGAAAGAATTGAAGAAGTAAGAAATAAAACAAATTTTACCAATGAGGGAAAAAAAGCAATTTATAAAAGATTGGTTGAGTCAGAACTATTTGAGCAGTTTTTAGACAAAAAGTTTTTAGGCACAAAGAGATACGGTATCGAAGGTGGTGAAGCGATGATACCTGGAATAGAGCAAATTGTTAAACAAGCATGTTTGTCTGGAATTGAAGATATTATTATTGGCACAGCTCATCGAGGGAGACTAACACTTCTATCAAGTGTTTTGGAAATGCCTTACAAAAAAATATTATCAAAATTCCAAGGATCTTTAAACGATCCAAATGAGGTCCTAGGTTCGGGTGATGTAAAATATCATTTAGGAGTTTCTGCTGATCGTGAATTTGAAAAAAAGAAAATTCATTTATCGCTCACTTCTAACCCATCACATTTAGAAGCAGTTAACCCAGTTGTGGCAGGAAAAGTAAGAGCTAAACAAACTTTAGCTAGAGATAAAACAACAGATAAAGTTATCGGTTTATTAATTCATGGAGATGCAGCAATAGCTGGACAAGGAGTTGTGGCCGAAACATTTGCTATGTCACAATTAAGAGGGTTTAAAACAGGTGGTACCATTCACTTTGTAATTAACAATCAGATAGGTTTTACAACTATGCCACAATATGGACGATCAGCACCTTATTGTACTGAAATTGCAAAAATGGTTCAGGCACCAATATTTCATGTTAATGGCGATGACCCAGAAGCAGTAGTTCATGTTTGTAGACTTGCAACGGAATTTAGAAATAAATTTAAAGTCGATGTTGTTGTAGATATGTTTTGCTACAGAAGATCAGGACATAACGAAGCTGATGAACCTTCTTTTACTCAACCACTAATGTATAAGGCTATCAAAAAACAAATTACTACAAGAAAAAAATATGAAAAAAAATTAATTGAGAATAATACTCTTTCAGAAGAAGAAACTAGAGACATTGTAGATTCTTTTAAAAATTTTTTAGATAAAGAATTTGAATTAACTAAAAATTATAAACCAAATAAAGTAGATTGGTTAGAGGGAACTTGGACAGGTTTATCTACTGCAACATTTGATGCAAGAAGAGGAAAAACATCTGTAAAAGAAAAAACATTAATTAACGTTGCTAAAAAAATTCATGAAATACCTGCAGATTTTAATGCTCATAGAAGAATAAAAAAAATTTATGGGGATCGATTAACAAGTGTTATCAACGGAAAAGGTATTGATTGGGCAACCTCTGAAAGTTTAGCTTTAGCAACACTTCTTGATGAGGGATACGGCGTTCGAATATCTGGACAAGATGTTGGAAGAGGAACATTTAGTCATAGACACGGTGTTCTATACGATCAAGAAAACGAAAATCGTTTTGTTCCATTAAGACACTTTCAAAACAAGCAAGGTTACTTTGAAATTATAGATAGTTTTTTATCTGAGTTTGGTGTTCTTGGTTTTGAATATGGATATTCTCAAGTCGATCCTAAGACACTTGTTATATGGGAAGCGCAGTTTGGTGATTTTGCAAATGGTGCACAAATAATGATTGATCAATTCATTAGTTCTGGAGAAAGAAAATGGTTGAGAATGTCTGGTTTAACGATGCTTCTTCCCCACGGACATGAGGGCCAAGGTCCTGAGCATACCAGTGGAAGATTAGAAAGATTTTTACAGATGTGTGCGGAAGATAATATGCAAATTGTTAATTGCACAAGTCCTGCTAATTATTTTCATGTTTTAAGAAGGCAACTACATAGAAACTTTAGGAAACCTCTAATTATATTTACACCAAAATCTACACTTAGACATAAATCTAATGTTTCTAATATTGAGGATTATATTAATGGATCAACTTTCCATAGAATTCTTACTGATAAATTATCTGTTAAAGAAAAAAGGAAAAATAAAAGATTAATCATTTGCTCTGGTAAAATATATTTTGAACTTGCAGATCACATAGCAAAAAATAAAATTAAAAATCTCTCCATAATAAGATTGGAGCAGATTTATCCATTTCCTTATGAAAACTTTAGAGATGAATTAAAACATTATACTGATGCTGAAATTATCTGGGCACAAGAAGAGCCAAAAAATATGGGTGCCTGGGGTTTTGTGAAAGGTAGATTGGAAAGTGTTATGCAGGAAGCCAAAGTTAAACAAGAAAAAATATTCTATGTTGGTAGAAGTCCAGCTGCTTCTCCTGCCGCTGGTTCTTTAGAAAGACACTTAAGTAACCAAGAAACTATTATAAAAATGGCAACTGAAGATTCGATTAGCAAAATTATCAAATCTTGGGCAGGTATTTCAACAAAATTAAAGACTAATCTGCCAATTGAATAAATTGATTTAAATGTTATTAAGCATTTAATTAATGAGCACTGAATTAATAGTTCCAACACTTGGAGAGTCAATTACGGAAGCAACTGTTTCAAAATGGCTTAAGAATATAGGCGATAATTTTGAAGCAGATGAACCTTTAGTTGAAATTGAGACAGACAAAATTACAGTTGAAGTGCCAGCACCTCATGCAGGCTCTCTAAAAGAAATAAAAGTTTCTGAAGGTACTGATGTTGAAATTGGTGGTATTTTAGGAATCTTAGATGAATCAAAAGGTAAAAAACCAAGTCCTAAAAAAACTGAAAATAAAGAAGAAAAAATAAAAGAAGAAGTAAAAGCAGTTAAGTTTGAAACAAAATCTTCGCCTGCCAAATCTTCACCGTCTGCAAGAAAAATTGCTGAAGAAAATAATATTAAACTTGAAGATGTCACCTCATCTCGTTCTGATGGAAGAATTAATAAAGAAGATGTAGTTTCTCATCTTTCTTCTTCAAATAAAACAACCGCTAACAAAGGTGAAAGAGAAGAAGTTGTTAAAATGTCTAAAATCAGACAGACAATATCTAAACGTTTAAAGGAGGCTCAAAATACAGCAGCCATACTTACGACTTTCAATGAAATTGACATGTCCAAAGTTATGGAAATTAGAAAATCAAAAAACCAAGAATTTCAAAGTCGGTATGAGGTCAAATTAGGTTTCATGTCATTTTTTGTAAAAGCGGTAGTAAAAAGTTTGCAAGAGTATCCAGCTGTGAATGCTGAAATCAAGGATGAAAATATAATTTATAAAAATCATTTTGATATAGGTATAGCTGTTGGAACTGAAAAAGGATTAGTCGTACCAATACTTAAAGACGCCGATCAATTGAGTTTTGGAGAAATAGAAACTAAAATTATTGATCTTAGTACAAAAGCCAAAGATGGAACGCTGACCATGGACGATTTGACTGGTGGAACTTTTACAATTTCAAATGGTGGCGTTTACGGATCAATGCTCAGCACCCCAATAATCAATAGACCTCAATCTGGAATTTTAGGGATGCATAATATTCAAAAAAGAGCAGTAGTTGTAAATGATGAAATAGTAATTAGGCCAATGATGTATGTTGCATTAAGTTATGATCATAGAATTATTGATGGAAAAGAAAGTGTTGGATTTTTAGTGAAAGTTAAAGAACTTCTAGAAGATCCATCCGAATTAGTATTAGGAATATAAAATGGAAGATTTTGATTTAATAGTAATTGGTGCGGGACCTGGCGGATATGTAGCTGCAATCAGAGCAGCTCAACTTGGAATGAAGGTTGCTTGTATAGAAAAGGAACCATCACTTGGTGGAACTTGTTTGAACATTGGATGCATACCTTCTAAAGCATTATTAAATTCATCTGAAAAATTTGTTGAAATTTCAGATCATGCTGCAGAGCATGGCATAAAAACATCAAAGATAGATTTAGACCTAAGTGTTTTGATGGATCGCAAAAATAAGATTGTAAAAAAACTTACAACAGGGATCGGTTTTTTATTTAAGAAAAATAAAATAACGCATATTCCTGGCATGGCTTCATTTGTAGATAAAAATACTATTTCTATTACAAATGGAAAAAATGAAATTACTGCCAGTGCTAAAAATTTTATTATCGCAACAGGATCATCTTCGATTGAGATACCAAATATTCCTGTTGATGAAAAACAAATAGTATCTTCAACAGGTGCTCTTTCTCTATCTAAAATACCAAAATCACTCCTAGTTATTGGTGGTGGATATATTGGACTAGAGATGGGATCAGTATGGAGTAGATTAGGCTCAAAGGTGACAGTTGTTGAAGCTCTAGACAGAATTGTTCCAACTATGGATGGTGAAATTGCAAAAGAGTTTATGAAAATGTTAACTAAACAAGGATTAGAATTTAAATTATCTCATAAAGTTAGTTCTGCAAAATCTGGTAAGTCTGGTGTAGATGTTGAGATGGAAACATCAGATAAAAAGAAAATAAAAGAAAACTACGAAATAGTTTTAATGTCAGTAGGAAGAAAACCAAACACAGAGGGACTGGGTCTCGAAAAAATTGGTATTAAATTAACCGCAAAAAAATCCATTGAAATTAAAGATAATTTTCAAACTTCTGTTAAAGGAATCTACGCAATTGGCGATGTAGCTCCAGGACCAATGCTAGCACACAAAGCTGAAGAAGAAGGAGTGGCTTGTGTTGAATTTATAAACGGTCAAAAACCTCATATAAACTACGACGCTATACCAGCGATTGTTTATACTAATCCAGAGATAGCATCAGTTGGAAAAACAGAGGAACAACTCAAGCAAGAAAAGAAAGACTTCAAGGTTGGAAAATTTCCTTTTATGGCAAATGGTCGTGCCTTAACTACCTCCGCATCAGAAGGATTTGTTAAAATTCTGGTTGATAAACAAACAGATGAAATTTTAGGTGCTCATATAATTGGTCATGATGCTGGACAGTTGATCGCTGAAATTGTTACGACAATAGAATTTGGTGGTAGTGCAGAAGATATTGCTAGAGTATGTCATGCTCATCCGACAACTAGTGAAGCAGTAAAAGAAGCAGCTTTAAGTGTAGATGGTAGAGCAATTCATATTTAAATTTTAGCTAGATCCATTCCTTTTTTGTATTTTTTTGATGATTGTTTTACAACTGCTTGACCACACCTCATAACTTTTCTTTTATGATCAAAAGTCATTTTTGGTTCACCATGTAATTTCCATCCATTAGAGAGTGCCTCTGTTACCCTTTGGCAAAAATCAACAGTGTCATCATCTGTAATAAATCTATAACCTTTCATTTTACCTTCCTTTCATTTAATACTTAATAAATTTACTTCTATAATTTTAATTAAGTACTCAACAAGATCAGTTTGCATATCAACTGTGAATTTATTTTTATCTTTTGATCCCATAGCCAATATTAGACTATCTTCACGAAATTTAACTTTTAATAAAATATATGATTTTATCGTTGCTGATTTATTAGGAAAAAATAAAAGTAAACCTTTAGGATTTTGATTTAAATTTGTAACCATTTTGTTTTTAAAATAACTATTTGCAATTTTAATATCCAGTTGTGATAAGTTTTCTGCTCTAATATTTTCATTTGTAATAAAACAATTCATTTCATCACAACCTAAAATTATTTTAAGATCATTTTTAATTAAGCTTATTAATTTTTGTAAACTTTTTACATTTAGAATTCTAATTGTAGATTTTAGAATTCTTTTTTGTGCATTTAAATGACTTTTTCCTGCAAGTAGTACTTTTGTCATTTGATTTTGTAGATCTATATTTTGTTGCGATATTTTTTTATATCTGTAAGCCTCTAAATCAACTACCTTATCTGAACTATTATCTACGGTTGGAAAATTTAGTTCATTAACTAATTCAGAATTTTTAATAAAAAAATTTTTATTTTTTTTTAAAAAATTTATTATTTGTTTTTCACTAATTTCATCTTCATGCGCCATGACGATTATTTTGGCAAGATTTGCTGTCCTGTTTTTGCCCAATCATCAAGAAATGCTTTCAGCCCTTTATCTGTGAGAGGATGTTTATATAATTCGTGAATAACTTTAGGTGGTAGAGTTGAAACATGGGCACCAATCACAGCTGCATCAATAAGATGTTGAGTATTTCTTACCGAAGCAACTAATACTTCAGTATCAAATCCATAATTTTCATACATTATTACTATATCTGAAATTAGATCCATACCTTTTTCACCAATATCATCGAGCCTTCCCACAAAAGGAGAAATAAATGTTGCTCCAACCTTAGCGGCTAGTAATGCTTGAGCAGCACTAAAACATAATGTTACATTTACCATGATATCTTTTTCTCTAAGAGCTTTGCAAGTTTGAAGACCAGCAGGTGTGAGAGGAACTTTTACAGCAACATTCTTAGCTAATGATGCTAAGTACTCACCTTCTTCAAGCATTTTGTCATATTCAGTTGCTGTCACTTCTGCACTTACTGGACCAGACACTATAGAACAAATTGTTTTAATTGTTTCTCCCATATCCTTACCACTTTTTGCAATTAGAGATGGGTTTGTCGTAACACCGTCTATTAATCCGCTTGGCATTAACTCTTCGATCTCAGGTATATCGGCAGTGTCTATAAAAAATTTCATTGTTTGTTGTATACCATATACAAGTTATTTAGAAAGTTAACATATAAAAAATACATAAATATAATGTTGTACGATGTAGTAGTAACAAGACCTTTTGACAAAGTTTTCACTTATTCTTCAACAAATGAGCAACTTGAAATTGGTCAAGTAGTCTTAGTTCCATTTGGAAAAAAAGTAGAAGCTGGAATTATTTGGAAAAAGAATGTTAAAAATCCTGGATACGAAATTAAAGAGGTTACAAAAATTTGTAATGATCTTATCCTTCAGAATTCTTCAATCGATTTTATAAATTGGATCGCAAGCTATACTTTAGCTCCACTAGGAGCAGTTTTAAAATTATTTCTTATTAATAATGATATAATTGAATTTGATAAAGAAAAATTAGATAGTTTCAATAACACCGAACCTTCTTTAGTGACTTTGAGTGAAGAGCAAGCTAATTCATTTAAAGAAATCACCCAATCATTTAATAAATCAAACAAACCTGTTTTATTAGAAGGTGTAACAGGCTCTGGTAAAACTGAAGTATATTTTGAAATAATAGATAAATTTTTAAAAGAAAAAAAACAAATATTAATAATGGTTCCAGAAATTAGCTTAACACCGCAATTAGAGACAAGAGTAAAGAAGCGTTTTGGAATGGAAGTGTGTTTATGGCATTCTAAAATTACAAAAAAAAATAGGCAAAAAATTTGGCATAAATGTTTTGCAGGAGATCCAGTTATTGTTATTGGTGCTCGTTCAAGTTTATTTCTTCCTTATACAAACTTAGGATTAATTGTTGTCGATGAAGAACATGATTCTAGTTATAAACAAGAGGACAATATACGTTACCAAGCAAGAGATCTTGCAGTTGTAAGAGCTAAAATTGAAAAAAATTTTATATTATTAGCCTCAGCAACACCGTCTTTAGAAACAATAAATAATGTTAAAATTAAAAAATATGATCAAGTCTATTTATCAAAACAATTTTCTGGAACTCCATTACCTGAAATTTCTATAATTGATTTAAATAAAAATAAACTTGATAAAGATAAATGGATATCACAATCAATTATAGATTCTATTTCACAGTGTTTAGACAATAAGGAACAAACTCTTATTTTTTTAAATCGTAGAGGATATTCTCCATTAACCTTATGTAACAGTTGTGGATTCAGATATGAATGTGATCAATGTTCATCATGGATGGTAATGCATCAACACAAAAAAGTTTTCTTATGTCATCAATGTGGAACTATAAAAAAATTAAATTTAGATTGTCCTAAATGTAATGAAAAAGATAGTATAAAATTTGTTGGTCCTGGAGTTGAGAGAGTTGCAGAGGAGTTAAAAGAATTCTTTCCTGGAAAAAATATTTCTATCATGTCTAGCGATAATGTTAATACACCAAACAAAATTAAAAAATTTATTACTGATATAAACAACAAAGATATAGATATAATTGTAGCCACACAAATTATGGCAAAAGGATATGATTTTCCAAATTTGTCATTAGTAGGAATCGTTGATGCGGACGCAGGTTTATTTGGTGGTGATCCTAGAGCTATAGAAAAAACTTTTAACCTACTTCAGCAAGTTGGAGGAAGAGCTGGTAGAGGAAAAAAAATTGGTAAAGTTTTTCTTCAAACATATTTTCCAGATCAAGAAATAATTAAGTCGATTCAACTTCGAGAAAGAGAATCTTTTATTGAAAAAGCTTTAGAAGAAAGAAAGAATTTTAATATTCCTCCTTTTGGTTTTATGACTTCAATAATTCTTTCTAGTCATACAAAAGCTTTAGTTCTTAAACATGCTTCAAGACTGGCTCAACAAGATCAAAATAGTAAAAATATTAAAATTCTAGGTCCAGTTGAAGCTCCAATTTTTTTGCTTAAAGGGCAATATCGATACAGAATATTATTGAAGAGCAATAGTAGAAAAAATCTGAATAAATTCACAAAAAAAATTGTCGAAAAGACTAAATTACCTTCCACTGTAAAGTTAATTATTGATGTCGATCCTTATTCATTTATGTAATTTACCCACAATTTCAAAAATATCTTCAATTTAACTCATTTGACGCACAAACTGACAGTTTACCTACTTTTTCTGATGTGTTAATAGCCTATCTCTAAACTTCTTATGAACTTAATTTATGGCATCTAATACATTGTCTGGAGACCTAATATCTGAAAGGTACGGAGCAGCTCTCTATGATCTTGCATCTGAAAAAAAATGCATTGATGATATTCTAAATGATTTTGAGTTAGTGCAAAAAGCATTGAAAGAAAGTTCAGAATTGAGACAAGTTATTAAAAGCCCATTAGTAAATTCAGATGAGAAGCTTAATATTTTACTAAAATTATTTTCTAAAGCAAACTTACATAATCTTACTACAACTTTTTTAAAAGTTCTTGATAACAATAAGAGAATTTCAAATATCGCTTCTATCATTTTACAATTTAAAAAAATAAACTCTGAAAAAAGAGGTGATATTACTGCTGACGTAACATCAGCAAATATATTATCTGATGATGAAAAAAATAATATTACAAATCAACTTAAAAAATCTTTAGGTGAAAAATTATCTTTAAATTTTGATGTTGATGAAGACATTATAGGCGGTTTAATTGTTAAGGTTGGTTCCAAAATGATTGATACATCTATAGCTAATAAAATTAATAAACTTAAAATTGCAATGAAGGGGGCATAATGGAAATTAAAGCTGCAGAAATATCTTCTGTAATTAAAGACCAAATAGCTAATTTTGAAACTAAAGCGGATGTTGCTGAGGTTGGAACAGTACTAAGTGTTGGAGATGGTATTGCACGTGTGTATGGTCTTGATCAAGTACAAGCTGGAGAGATGGTGGAATTCCCAGGCAGCATCAAAGGTATGGCCCTCAACCTTGAAATGGATAACGTTGGTGTTTCAATCTTCGGTGATGATACTGGAATTAAAGAAGGTGATACAGTTAAACGTACAGGAGAAATTGTTGACGTTCCTGTTGGAAAAGAATTGTTAGGACGTGTTGTTGATGGTTTAGGAAATCCTATTGATGGTAAAGGTCCTATTCAATCTTCTGAAAAGAGAAGAATTGAATTAAAAGCCCCAGGCATTATTCCTCGTCAAAGTGTTTCTGAACCTATGCAGACAGGTATTAAAGCACTTGATGCTCTTGTTCCAGTTGGAAGAGGACAACGTGAATTAATCATTGGTGACAGACAAACAGGTAAAACTGCTGTTGCTATTGATACAATCTTAAATCAAAAATCTGTAAATCGATCAGATAATGAAAAAGAAAAATTATATTGTATCTATGTCGCAATTGGTCAGAAAAGATCAACAGTTGCTCAAATTGTAAAAACACTAGAAGATAATGGTGCAATGGAATATACAATTGTTGTATCTGCAACTGCATCAGAGCCTGCACCGTTGCAATTTTTATCTGCTTATACTGGTTGTACAATGGGTGAATATTTTAGAGATAATGGTATGCATGCATTAATTGTTTATGATGATTTATCAAAGCAAGCTGTTGCTTACAGACAGATGTCTCTATTATTAAGAAGACCTCCAGGACGTGAAGCATATCCCGGAGATGTATTTTACATTCATAGTCGTCTTTTAGAAAGAGCTGCCAAAATGAGTGATGAACATGGTGGTGGAAGTTTGACCGCCCTGCCAATTATTGAAACTCAAGCAGGAGATTTATCTGCTTATATTCCAACAAATGTTATTTCCATTACTGACGGACAAATATTTTTAGAAACAAACTTATTTTTTGCTGGTATTCGTCCTGCGATTAACGTTGGTCTTTCCGTAAGTCGTGTTGGTTCTGCAGCTCAAACAAAAGCAATGAAAAAAATTGCTGGTCCTGTAAAACTTGAATTAGCTCAATATCGTGAGATGGCTGCTTTTGCACAGTTTGCATCAGACTTAGACGCTTCAACGAAACAATTACTTGATCGTGGTGCAAGACTAGTCGAAATCTTAAAACAAGGTCAGTATTCACCACTAACGGTTTCAGAGCAAGTTGTATCTATTTATGCTGGTGTGCGTGGATATCTTGATAAAGTTGCAGTAGGCGATGTAGTCAAGTTTGAAGCAGAAGTTTTAAATGAGATTAGAACTAAGCATAGTGATTTATTAGATGCAATTGCCAATGAAAAAGAATTATCTAAAGAAAATGATGATAAATTAAAATCAATCTTAGATGATTTGGTTGGAAAGTTTGCAAGTAACTAACCTATGCCAAGTTTAAAAGATATTAAAACTCAGATCAATTCAGTTGGATCTACAAAAAAAATTACATCAGCAATGAAAATGGTTGCTGCAAGTAAGTTACGTAGATCACAAGAAAAAGCTGAAGCAGCAAGACCATATTCATCAAGACTAGAGGAGATGCTTTCCTCTCTTGCATCATCTGCTGCATCTGGGGAAGGTATAATTAAACTCTTAACAGGTACTGGCAATGATCAGAATTATATCGTAGTATCAGTAAGTGCTGATAGAGGTTTATGTGGTGGATTTAACAGCAGCATAAATAGAGAAACTTTTAAGTTAGTTAAATCACTTGAGGGTAATGGAAAAAAAGTTCAACTAATGCCAGTTGGGAAAAAAAGTAGAGACTTTTTTAATAGAGTAATGAAGGATCAAATTATAGAGAGTTTTGTCGACTTAAATGTTTCAAGTACTGGTTATGAGTCTGCATTAAATATTTCTAATAAGCTTCAAGAATTATACTTTGAGGGTAAATTTGATAAATGCATATTAGTTTTTAATAAATTTAAATCAGCTATTTCTCAAGAAGTAACACAACAACAATTAATACCATTAGACGTTTCAAATTCTGAAAAGGAAGAAGAAAAAGAAAATTCTTCAAATGCAATTTATGATTATGAGCCTGATGAAGAAACAATTTTAAAGGATTTACTTCCAAAAAATGTTTCTATTCAAATATTCAAAGTACTTTTGGAAAGTGATGCAGGGGAGCAGGGAGCAAGAATGGCTGCAATGGACAACGCAACCCGAAACGCAGGTGAAATGATAGATAGTTTAACGTTAAAGTATAATAGAACGCGACAAGCGTTCATTACAAAAGAATTAATAGAGATTATTTCTGGAGCTGAATCAATATAAAGGGGGATATATGGCTAACAATTTAACTGGAAAAATATCACAAGTTCTTGGAGCTGTTGTTGATGTAGAGTTCGATGGTGAACTTCCTGCAATTATGAACGCTCTAGAAGTTGACAACAACGGAACAAGATTAATGCTAGAGGTTGCTCAGCATTTAGGAGAAAACGCTGTTCGTACAATTGCTATGGATACAACAGATGGACTAGTTAGAGGTCAAACAGCTACTGATACAGGTGCCCCTATTTCAATGCCTGTAGGCCCGGAAACTTTAGGTAGAATTATGAATGTTGTAGGAGAGCCAGTTGACGAAAGAGGTGACATTGGAACAAGTAAATCTTATCCTATTCATAGGCCAGCGCCAGAGTTTGTTGATCAATCAACAGAAACCGAAGTTCTAGTAACAGGAATTAAAGTAGTTGATCTACTAGCACCTTATGCAAGAGGTGGTAAAATTGGATTATTCGGTGGAGCTGGAGTTGGCAAGACAGTTTTAATTATGGAATTAATTAACAATATTGCAAAAGCACATGGAGGATATTCTGTTTTTGCTGGTGTAGGTGAAAGAACTCGTGAGGGCAATGATTTGTACCACGAAATGATTGAATCAGGAATTATTGACCTAAAAGGTAAGGACTCAAAAGTTGCACTAGTTTATGGACAGATGAACGAACCACCAGGAGCAAGAGCTAGAGTTGCTCTTTCAGGATTAACTCAAGCAGAATACTTTAGAGATGAAGAAGGTCAGGATGTGTTATTTTTTGTAGATAACATATTTAGATTTACCCAGGCAGGTTCGGAAGTGTCTGCTCTTCTAGGACGTATCCCATCTGCAGTTGGATATCAGCCAACACTTGCAACAGATATGGGTGCTTTACAAGAACGAATCACAACTACAAAAAAAGGATCTATTACATCAGTACAGGCAATATATGTTCCTGCAGATGACTTAACTGATCCTGCACCTGCAACATCCTTTTCACATTTGGATGCAACAACAGTTCTAAATAGAGCTATCTCTGAAAAAGGAATATATCCAGCAGTTGATCCATTAGACTCTACTTCTAGAATTTTAGATCCACAAGTTGTTGGTGATGATCATTATAGAGTTGCTAGAGAAGTACAAAGAGTTCTACAAACATATAAAAGTCTTCAAGATATAATAGCTATTCTAGGAATGGATGAGCTTTCAGAAGAAGATAAGTTAACAGTTGCAAGAGCTAGAAAAATAGAAAAGTTTTTGAGCCAACCATTTTTTGTTGCAGAAGTCTTCACAGGTTCTCCTGGAAAATATGTTGATCTTGAAGATACCATAAAAAGTTTTGATGGACTTGTAAAAGGTGAATATGATCATATGCCAGAAGCTGCATTTTATATGGTAGGTGGTATTGATGAAGCTATTGAAAAAGCTAAAAAATTAGAAGCTGAAGCTGCATAATGGCAACAATTTCTTTTGATTTAGTTTCTCCAGAAAACCTCATCTTTAATGATGATGTTGGAACTATTATTGTTCCAGGCAAAGATGGTGATCTGGGTGTCTTACCTGGACATAGTCAAGTAATGTCCTCATTAAGACCTGGTAGAGTGATGGTTTATAGTGAGGATAAAAATTTAGTTAAATCATTTTTTGTATCAGGTGGTTTTGCTGAAATTAATCCAGAGAAATGTATCGTTCTTGCAGAAAGTGTAGTTGAATTAAATTCTTTAGACAAGTCTTCAATTGAAAAAGAAATTGAAGAATTAGGTAGTAAGGAAAGTAAAGAGTCAGAAGAACAAATGTCGATAGCAAAAGCTAAATTAGAAGCTATAACTGTTAGTTTTTATGATAAGATTTAATTTCTAGAATTAACAGAGTCTATTAAATTTTTTGCATTATTATAAAAAAGATCCTGCTTTTCACTTTCTGTTATTTTGCTATTTCGAATTCCTCTTTTCATTGCTCTTAATTGTTCGTATCTAATAAATGTCATTCGATCATCACAATGACTTAGAGCTAAATTATGATTATCAGAATTTATTGCAGACCAAGCTTTCCCAAAAGTAATATATTTCCCTCTCATTCTCCCTATCATATCATCAGATCCATACATTATTTTTTCAAGACCAACTCCTTGATACAGAGCGTCAATTGAGTCAGATTCACATACTGTAGAACAATCATACCAAATATTTTTTAAATCTCTAATTTTCTTAATTCCTTTTTCTAACGCCCAAGCAGAATAACTTCTAGCACAGTGAGCAAGTATCCATTTAACGTTAGGATATTTATCACTCAAATAAATTAGGTCATTAATATTATCATCATCGGCAATTGCATCCTTTTTTGCTAAATGCATCATAATGATAAGTCCAAATTTATCTGCAATTTCTATTTGCTCTTCAGTTATAAAATCTAAAATTTTGCAATTAATTGCATCGTTTGTTTTTGAATAAAATCTATATGGTTTAAAACCTTTAATTTTATTTTTTAATAAAAGCTCTTCAATATAATTTTTATCCATATTTGGGTTAATTAAAATTAAGCACTCATTTTCAGTAAGTGTTTTAGTTTGTTCTAAAATATATTCATTTGAACCTTCAAAGTTACATGGATATTTGAATGGAAAAGGAAAACTTAACCTATTTACAACTCTATTAGGCATAAGTAATTGATCTACTTGATCTGCAAATCTCATAGATACTTCACTAAAATATTTTCCTTGAAAATTTCTTTCACCAATATCTTTTTTAGTATCCTTATTAAAACTCCATTTATAAATATGGGTATGAACATCAAAAATATTTTTAGGAACAAAGTTTTCTAACTCTTCATCCCATATTTGTTTATCTAAGCTTGTAATTATTAATTCAGGATTTTCATTAAACATCTTTTAGAACATTTTTAAATTCACTTTGAATTTTCTGATAAACATTTTTTTTAAATGGTACTGCATTATGAGTAATTTCGTCGAAATTTATCCATTTCCAGTCACTAAATTCTGGATTTTCTGTACCTACATTTATATCTCTATCATCTCCATTAAAGTTAAATAAAAACCATTTTTGAATTTGACCCATATACTCATTTCCCCAGGGTAAAGTGCTTAAAATTTCACTTGGTATGTCATAGGATATCCATTCTTTAGATGAAGCAATTAGGGATGCTTTATTAGTACCAATTTCTTCCATCATTTCTCTCCAAACTGCTTCTTCAGGATTTTCATTTTCATCAATACCACCTTGTGGCATTTGCCAATACCCGCTAGGATTATCTAGTCTTTTGCCAACTAAAATCTGGTTTTTTGTGTTGAGAATCATCATTCCCACACATTTTCTATATTTTTTTTGCATTATTATTCTTGAATTTCATTGAAGAGACTTACACCTTGCACAAGGTCAAAGGCTCTACGAAGTTGATAATCAAGCTCTAAACGTTTTTCAAATTCACTTAATTCATTATCTTCTAATTCTTCTTCGTTATTTTTATCAAGGGAATCTTTTAAATCCGACTCAGAAAATCTTTTATAATTAAAAGATTCAAATTCTCCTTGTTCAATAATTATATCTGGAACAATACCCTTACCCTGGATTGACTCACCTGAAGGGGTATAATATCTAGCTGTAGTTAATCTTATACCAGTGAGATTATCGTTATTTGAAACTTGAAAGGGAATTATTGTTTGTACTGATCCTTTACCAAAAGATTGTGTGCCTATAATGATTGCTCTTTTATGATCCTGCAGTGCTCCTGCAACAATTTCAGATGCAGATGCAGAACCTCCATCAATAATTACAACAAGTGGTTTACCATTAGTTCTATCAGACTTCTTGGCACGATATCTTCTAATATCTTTTTTATCTCTACCTCTTGTTGAAACAATTTCTCCTCTTTCCAAGAATATATCTGTTACCTTAACTGCTTGAGTAAGAAGACCGCCTGGGTTAGACCGTACGTCTAAAACATAACCTTTTATTTGGTTTTCTTTTTCAATTTTTTTTATTGCATCAAGAAGGCCACTTTCTGTTTGTTCGTTAAAAGATGTTATTCTTAAATATCCAATATCATTAAGTACTTCACTTTTTACTGATCTAATTTTTATATAATCTCTAATAATTTCAATCTCAAAGGGTTCAGTATTTGCTCTCGAAATAGTAATTACTATTGGTTCACCTTTTTTACCTCTCATTAATTCAACGGCTTCATTTAGAGTTAGACCAAAAACAGGTGTTTCATCTATTTGAATAATGTAATCACCTGCAAGAACTCCAGCTTCATATGCTGGTGTATCTTCAATCGGAGCAATGACTTTTACAAAACCTTCTTCCATAGTAATTTCAATACCTAATCCTCCAAATTTACCTTCTGTATCCATTTGCATTTCTTGAAATACTTCTTCATTCATAAAACCAGAATGAGGATCTAAACCTGACAACATTCCATCAATCGCTTTTTCAATTAACTCTTGATCCGTAACCTCTTCTACATAGGATGATCTTACCCTGTCGAATACTTGCCCAAATAGATCTAAATATTTATATTTTTCTTCATCTGCAGAAGATCCATATGTTTTAGGTGCAAGAAGTATAATGAGGGTGAGCAATAGTATTACTTTTAAAAATAGATTTTTTGAAATTACCATATATTTTAAGCTAGTTTAGTTTGTGAAGAATCAAAGCTCACTTCCCATAATTTTTCTAAAGCGTATAATTCTCTAATTTCTTGTCGAAACAAATGAACAATGATCTCACCTGCATCAACAATTATCCAGTCACATTGAGGTCTTCCTTCAGGATTCGGACATTTTATCCCTGCTTTTTTTAATTTTTTTACCATTTCGTCTGCTGTAGCATCTGAATGTCTAGTTGATCTACAGGTAGCAATCACAAAGGCATCAGCAACGGATGATTTGTTTGATAAATCGATAACTTTTATATCTTCAGCTTTTGCATCATTTAGTATTGATACAATATTTTCTATTAATGAAGTAATTTTATTAATATTTGCCTCTTAATTTAATTCTTTGATTTCTAATTTCAGATGATGAAATTTTAATTTCTTTATTTTGTATCAAAGTCCATGCAGGAGTTTTTTTTGAAACATGCTCTATGTCTTGCGCTATATATTTATGATGAATAAATTTTTTTGCTGCAACACTTTTCAAAGCATTTGTATTATATCCATGTCTTCTAAAAATAACAATAGAGATAATATGAAAAATTGATTGCCATTTTTCCCATTCGTGAAAATTAACTAAATTGTCTGCACCCATTAACCAAAAAAATTTAATATTTTTATAATATTGAATAAGAAATTTAATTGTTTGATAAGAATATTGAGATTTAATTTTTTTTTCTACTTCTAATATTTTTATAGGAAAATTTTTTGTAATTTGTTTACAATTTTGTAATCTTTCTTCATATGTTGCGGGTTTTGAAATCTTCAAAGGGTTCTGAGGTGTAACTAGCCACCAAATTTCATCTAGGTGTAATACTTTTTTAGCTTCATTTGAAATAAATAGATGCCCTCGATGTGGTGGATCAAAAGACCCTCCCAGAAGTCCAATCTTTTTCAATTAAGGTCTTTCCTGACCATTACCATTAACTACATATTTAAATGTAGTTAAATGTTTTGTTCCCACTGGTCCTCTTACATGTATTTTGTCTGTTGAGATTCCTATCTCAGCACCAAAACCAAATTCACCGCCATCTGCAAATTGTGTAGAAGCATTTTTAAGTATTATTGCGCTGTCAATTTTATTATAAAATTTTTCAAAGGTTTTTTCACTTTCTGTAATTATACTTTCTGTATGACCAGAAGAATAATTATTTATATGCTTAACCGCTTCATCAACTCCTGAAACAATTTTTACTGATAAAATTTTATCTAAATATTCTAATGACCAATCTTCTTCATTTGCAGTTTTAAAATCACTATCTAAAGACTGAATATATTCATCACCTCGAATTTCACAATTTACTTCTTTTAGAGGTTTTAATATTTTCATTGCTTTGTCTTTAATTTTTTCATCAATTAAAAGTGTTTCTGCAGCACCACAAATTTCAGGACGCCTCATTTTACTATTAAAAACTACTTTTTCTGCAATGCTTAAATCAGCATCTTTATCTACATACACATGACATATACCGTCTAAATGTTTGATAACAGGTATTTTGCTTGCTGAATTAATTTTTTCAATCAAACCTTTGCCACCTCTAGGAATAATTACGTCAACATAATCTCTCATGCTAAGTAAATGATCAACCGCTTCTCTTTCAGGTGTATTAATCATTTGGACACAATGTTCCGGGAGGCCAGCTTCCGTGAAAGCATTTGTAATATTATTTACCAACTCCTTAGAGGAATGAAAACTATCACTACCACCTCTTAAAATTATACAATTGCCTGATTTTATGGAAAGACAAGACGCATCAACAGTGACGTTCGGTCTGGATTCATAAATCACACCTAATACACCAAGTGGTGTTGAAATTTTACGAAACTGTAAACCATTAGGTCTTTCCCATTCTTCTAATGTAATGCCAATTGGATCTGGTATTTCGATTATATCTTCAATTGATGTAATCAATCCATCGATAGATTTTTCAGTTAATGTAAGTCTATTTATTAGAGGCTTTGCTAAAGATTTTTTTTCACCCTTTTCTAAATCTATTTTATTTGCTTCAAGAATTTTATTTCTATTTTTATCTAAATTTATAGTGAGTTTTTTTAAAGCAAGATTTTTTTGATCACTGCTACAGACTTTCATATTTAGAGAGGCAGATTTTGCTCTTTTGCCTAATTCAATAATATTATTTTCAATACTCATGTAGAAAGCTTAACTAAATTATCTTTATGTACCACTTCCTCTCTTCCTTCGAAACCTAAAACTTTATAAATCTCTTTACTTTTCTTTCCAATAATTTTTTTTGCATCATTAAAATCATAAGCAGATATACCTATTGCTACCTTCTGACCATTCTCAACTAAGATAGATATTACATCCCCTCTTTTGAACCTTCCCTTGATATCTATTACACCTGCAGGAAGAAGACTTTTATTTTTCAAAATTGCATTTTGAGCTCCTGTATCAATAATAATCGATCCTGATGGTTTTAAATGATTTAATAACCATTTTTTTTTGGACGAATTTGTAGAAGTTAAGGGATAAAAAATTGTTGAATTTTTCTTATTAATATTACTGATTGGTCTTTTTTTATCACTATTAGTGATTATTGTAGCACAGCCGTTTCCAGCACATATCTTTGCCGCTAAAATTTTTGTTGCCATTCCTCCACTACCTAGCTCAGAAGATTGATAATTACCAAGTTCTTCAATTTTTTTATCAATTTTAAATACCTCTGAAATTTTTTTGACATCCTTATCTTTTTTTGGATTACCTTGATATAAACCATCAACATCACTTAATAAAATTAATAAATCCGCTTCAATCATTTGTGCTACTCGGGCTGCAAGTCTATCATTATCACCATAGCGAATTTCCTCAGTAGCAACAGTGTCATTTTCATTAATGATTGGGATTATGTTTTTACTTTGTAATGATGATATTGTATTTCTAGCATTTAAATATCGTCGCCTTTCTTCGCTATCTTCTAATGTTAATAAAATTTGAGAAACACCTATCTTGTATTTTCCTAGTTTATTTCGCCATTGATGGGCTAATTCAATTTGACCAACTGAAGCTGCTGCCTGTTTATCTTCTAATTTTCTTAACTTTGTATTTGAAATACTTTTTGCACCTAAAGCAATAGCGCCAGAACACACAATCACAATTTTTTTTGTTTTATTCAATTCCGCAATATCTTTACATAAATTATCTAACCACTTAGATTTGATCTTTTTTGTTTTCAAATCAACAATTGAATTTGAACCAATTTTAACAACTACTTTTTTATATTTTTTAATCATTTATAATTTTATTATATTTGAATAAATAATCAATTAGATCATCTATACCTTCATTATTAAAACTTGATATAAAAAGAATATCAGAATTTAACTTTTGATTGATCTTAAATTTTTTTTCCTCTAAATTTTCATTGAGTAAATCAACTTTGGTTAAAACAATTATTTCTTTTTTTGAAGATACTTTTTCACTATATTTTGAAATTTCGTTTCTTACTGTAATATAGTTTTCGTACCAATTTTCGTCATTTATATCTACTAAATGAAGTAAATATTTACATCTCTCAATATGTGCTAAAAATTTATCTCCCAAACCTTTTCCCTCATGCGCACCTTCAATCAACCCTGGGATATCTGCTAATACAATTTCTTTATCAAAGCGCTTCACGGTACCAAGTACAGGATGTAAGGTTGTAAATGGATAATCTCCAATTTTTGGGTTAGCATTAGAAATCGTTGACAACAGAGTTGATTTACCTGCATTAGGTAAGCCTATTACTCCTATATCTGCAAATAATTTCAGTGATAACCATATCCATCGTTCTTCTCCTAATTCACCTTTTGTAAATTTTCTTGGAGCTTGGTTAACTGATGATTTAAAATGATTATTTCCTAAACCGCCATTACCACCCTTTAATAAAATGTATTCTTCATCAATTTTTGTTAAATCAGTTAGCAATACCGATTTATCTTCATTGTAAATTTCTGTTCCAGGTGGAACTTTAATAACCATGTTGCTTCCATTTGCTCCTGTTTGATTTTTTCCCCTTCCATTTTCACCTTTTTTTGCTTTAAAATGTTGTTGGTATCTAAAATCAATTAGTGTGTTTAAATTATCATCCACTTTAAAAATAATATTTCCACCTTTGCCTCCATCACCTCCATTAGGACCACCAAACTCAATATATTTTTCCCTACGAAAACTAGCGCAGCCATCTCCACCATTGCCTGAGGCAATATATATTTTTGCTTGATCTAAAAATTTCATAATAAATTTTTAATTAATTGGGATTATTGTTCTGTGGGAACAACTGACACAAAAGTTCTTACTCTTGTTTTTTTAAAAGCTACTTTTCCATTTATTGTAGCAAATATTGTGTGATCTTTACCTATGCCAACATTATCACCTGGATGAAACTTTGTGCCTCGTTGCCTAATAATAATGTTTCCTGCTATTACGTTTTCACCACCAAATTTCTTAACTCCAAGTCTTCGACCCGCCGAGTCTCTTCCATTCCTAGAACTACCACCTGCTTTTTTCGTTGCCATTATTTATCTTCTTTTTTTGTTTTAACAGTTTTTTTAACAGTTTTCTTTACTGATTTTTTCTTAGTAGGTGAAGCTTTATTTACTGCTTTTTTTGTAACTGTCTTCTTTTTTGTAACTTTTACCTCTTTAGACTCAATTTTTTCTTTAGTAACTTTAGTTTCAGTTTTTTTAACTTTTTTTGTTTCAGGTTCAGCAGTGGACTTTTTTCCACCATAAGAAATTGATTCTATTCTTAATACAGTTAGATATTGTCTATGACCTTGTGTTAGTCTGTAATTTTGTCTTTTTCTTTTTTTAAAAACTATTATTTTTTTATCTCTGATTTGATCAACAATTTTTGCTTCAATTGAAGCATCTTTTAGTAATGGCTCCCCTAAGCTATTTGTGCTTTGATCACTGATCGCTAATACATCAGTAATAGACACTTTATCACCTTTGGATCCCTCAAGTTTTTCTACTTTAAGTATCTGACCAGCTCTTGCTGTGTATTGCTTTCCACCAGTTTTGAAAATTGCTAACATATCTTTTGATGGCGGGGTTTATAGTGAACTATGCTAATAGTCAAATTAAAAATATGGCGTAAATACTGGAAATTAAGACCCTAAAAGCTATCCTTTGCTTTTCGCAAATAAGCAAATAATTCAAAGTCTGTAAAACCTAGTTCTTTCTTAATTATATTACCTAATTTTGAATTTTGATTCAGGAATAAGTTATATTGTTTTTCATCTTCTAAAAAAAAAGGTACGGATTTTCCTTTATTATTTAAATCATCATTAATTTTGTTTCTAACTGTCAAATAAGCACTTTCTTTTTTGAGTGTTTTCTCAAGAAAATTTAAATTGCCTATAGTATATTCATGACCACAATAAATAATTGTATTTTTACCTAACTCATTGATTTTTTTTAAACTGTTAAACATTTCATTTAATGTTCCTTCAAACACACGACCACAACCAAGTCTGAACAGTGTATCACCACAAAATAAAACACCATTGTTTTCATCATAGTAAATTATATGATCTAATGTATGCCCGGGTGTTTTTATTATTCTAAATGTATTTAAGCAGGAATTGACTTCATCTCCATCACGTAAAACGAATCTTGTATTTTTAATCTGAGCACTTGGAGAGTGTATATTAACTTCTGGAAAAGCATTAAGTATTCCTCTTACACCTGATGTGTGATCTTTATGATGATGTGTAATAAATATATCTTCTATTGTTAAATTGTTTTCAAGAGCAAAATTTAATATAGGATTACTATCAGCAGGATCTATAACACAGCTCTTAAGCTTGTCATTATACAAAACAAAAGAGTAGTTATCTTTTAATTGATTTATAATTTCAACTTTCATCTAATGACTAATTTGCAATAACAGAATTTTTTGCAAAAACTTTTTTTGATGATTTAATTTTTATTGGTTCAAAATTTTTATAACTTAATAAAAAGATAGCTTCGTGAGTGAAAAAATTAACTCCAGTAACTGACTCACTTATATCAAATTGCTTACCTTTTGATGTTAATCCAATACTTTTTTCAATCACAATATTCATTTCATTACACAAATTCAAAAAATCCTTAATTGTAAAAAAATGAATGTTAGGTGTGTCATACCATGTATAAGGTAAACTTTCTGTTACTGGCATTTTTCCAGATATCAAAAGCTGTAATCTTATTTTCCAATGTCCAAAGTTAGGAAAAGAAACTATTGCTTTTGATCCTATTCTTAATAATTCAGACAGAATATCTTTGGGCTTCATCATTGCTTGTAAAGTTTGACTTAAAATTACATAATCAAAACTATTATTTGAATATTGGGACAAATCCAATTCGGCATTCCCATGTACAACATTGAAACCTCTTGCGATAGCATTTGCAGCTAGATCTCTATTTAATTCAATGCCATGAGTTATCGCATTACGATTATTTTCTAATTGTTCCATAAGACCGCCATCACCACATCCAATATCTAGGATTTTTCTATCTTCTGCGATAAGTGTTTCAATAAGAGACCAATCTTTTCTTATGCTATTAATTTTATTCATCTATCTTCGCAAAGTTTTTGGTTAGGAAACCTTTTATTACATCATCTAACTGTGGTTCCTCTAATAAAAAACTATCATGTCCTTTATCAGTATCAATTTCTAGAAAGCTTACTTCTCTTGATAGAGAATTTAATTGATTTACAATCATTTTACTTTCTATTGTAGGGAATAACCAATCCGAGGTAAATGAGACAATTAAATATTTTAAATGGTTATTTGGATTATGACTAAACTCAATATTTTTTCTAAATGTTTCATCATGATCAAAATAATCCATAGCTCTTGTTAAATAAAGATATGAATTTGCATCAAATCTCTCAACAAATGATTTACCTTGATATCTCAGATAACTCTCAACTTGAAAATCAGCATCAAATCCAAAAGAAATAATATCTCTTGATTGAAGTTTTCTTCCAAATTTTCTATGCATCGCATTTTCAGATAAATATGTGATATGCGCAATCATTCTTGCTACTGATAGACCTCTTTCTGGTACTTCATTATTTTCAAAATATTTTCCATTTTTCCAAATAGGATCACTCATTATTGCCTGTCGCCCAACTTCATGAAATGCAATATTTTGAGCCGAATGTTTTAAAGCGCCCGCAATATGTATTATATTGAAAATTCTATCTGGAAAATCGATTGCCCATTGAAGTGCTTGCATTGCTCCCATCGAACCACCAATAACAGAAAATAACTTCTCTATATTTAAACTTTCAATTAATAAAGATTGAGCCTTCACCATATCTTTTATTGTTACGGAAGGAAAATTACCACCATATGCAACATCACTTCCATTTTGTAACTCTTTAGGACCAGTTGAGCCAGCACAACCGCCGAGTACATTTGAGCAAATTATAAAAAATTTGTTTGTATCAATTGGTTTATTAGGCCCAACCATTCTAGACCACCAACCTTCTCTCCCAGTAATAGGATTATTCCCAGCAACATATTGATCTCCAGTTAAAGCATGGCAAACAAGAATAGCATTAGTTTTATCAGCATTTAATTTGCCATATGTTTTGAATGCTAGTTTAAAACTATCTATTATATCTCCTGAATCTAGTTTTAAATTAATATTCTCGAAATAGGCTATTTCGGTTTCAAGTTTTGTGTCAGTAGTAAATTTTGTTTTCATATCTTTTTAGTCTAACACTATTTGAAAGAATGAAGGAGGAGTGTAAACGCTTTAGCTGATTATTGCTCCACCCGCAAGCTGTCTCAAATCGGTGATAATCGGTCTTATATTTATATATCTTTCTAAGTCAATAAATCGTCATTTTTTAAATTAAATACTACTTTATTTTGATTTATCGTAAGATAGTTTGTAAAGAAACGTCCGAAATTATGAAAAATAAAGAATTAGACAATTTAAGAAGCAAAATTAATAACATTGATGATGAAATTTTATCTTTATTATCTAATCGATCTAAAATTGTTTTAGAAATAGGAAAACACAAAAAAGATAATTCAGTTGTTGATCTAGATAGAGAACAAAAAATTCTCGACAGATTAAGCTCTAAATTTACAGGATCTTATCCGAAAGATACTATTGTTAGACTTTGGAGAGAAATTTTTCAATCTTCTGAAAAACTTCAGAAGTTGACTAAAGAAAATATTCAATCAAAAAGATCTATAGAAAATATTAATGTTTATAAAGGTGGTAAGGCAAAGTTAAATAACAATAATAGAGTTATCAAACTTTCTTCAAATGAAAATCCCTACGGTGCTTCACCGAAAGCAATTGAATTGTTAGAAACAAAAAATATTAATCATGATTTACATAGATACCCAGAAATTGATGGATCATCATTAAGAGACGCAATAGCTAAAAATTTTTCTATTGATAGTAATAGAATTATTCTTGGCTCTGGCTCAGATGAAGTTTTATTATTTGCAGCTTTGGCATTTTGCCAAGATGGCGATGAAATACTCCATGCAAATCACGGGTTTGAGATGTATTCAATTGTGAGTAAAGTAGTTGGTGCAGTTCCAAAAAAAATTAAGGAAGATGTAAATTTCAATTTAAATATTGAAAATCTCATAGATCAAACAAATGACGCTACTAAAGTAATTTATATTGCATCACCTAATAATCCAACCGGAACTTATTTGTCTAGAGACCAACTTGTTAAATTAATGAATAGTATTTCTAAAAATATTATAGTTGTTATAGACGGGGCATATGTCGAGTATGTGCAAAAAGATGATTATGATAAAGGATTTAGTTTAACGGATGAATATGAGAATATTATTTTAACAAGAACATTTTCAAAAACATATGGACTTGCGGCTTTAAGAGTAGGCTGGTGTTATACCAGTCAAAAAATAGCTGATATAATTAATAAAATAAAACCTCCTTTTAATACTACAACTATTTCACAGTCTCTTGCAATTAAAGCTTTGGACGATAAAGAACATATTGAAAACTCTGTTAAATTAAATTCTGAAATTAAAGATTGGTTTGAAAAAGAGCTCAAACTTCTAAATATTAAAACCAGACAAACTGAAGGTAATTTTACTTTAATTGAAACTTCAGAAGAAGAAGCTGAGAAAATTAGTAATCATCTTATGAATGATGGCATTATTATAAGGCGTTTAAATAGTTATAATTTGCCCAATTTTTTGAGAATTAGTATTGGTACAAAAGAAGAAATGAATTTGACAGTTGAAAGTTTGAAGAAATTTAATGTCTAAAATAACTTATGATTCAGCTCTGGTCATTGGTATGGGATTAATTGGATCATCCATAGCAAGGGCTCTGAAGGAAAAACAATTATCAAAAAAAGTTTTTGCTATTGATAAAGACAGTAAGGTAATAAGTACTTCAAAAAATTTAAATCTTGTGGATGCAATAGAGAGTGATTTAAATAAATATAATCAACAATTTGATATCATTTTTATTTGTACACCTTTGAGTTCATATAGTGACATTTTTAAGCAATTGAATAGTTATGTTAATGAAACAACACTAGTAACAGATGTTGGTTCAACAAAAGTAAGTGTTATAGAGGATTTTAAAGAATCAATTAATAATAAAAAAATTTTATTTGTTCCTGCCCACCCTATTGCTGGATTAGAGAAAAGTGGACCAGAATTTGGTTTCGCAAAACTGTTTGAGAATAGGTATTGTATTTTGACCCCAACAGAAACTCAGAGTGAGATAACAAGATCAGTTTCAGATATTTGGGAGTCATTCGGAATGAATATAGAAATCATGGAACCTAAACGTCATGACAGAGTACTAGCTATGACATCTCATATTCCACAACTCATTGCATATTCTGTCGTGGGAACTGCTACAGAGCTTGAATCTCAAATGAAAGATGAAGTAATTAAATATTCAGCTGCAGGTTTTAGAGATTTCACAAGATTGGCAGGTAGTGATCCAGTAATGTGGCGTGATGTTTATGAAAAAAATAAAGAAGCCGTTTTAGAAATGCTTGGTCGTTTCAGTGAAGATCTACTTACTTATCAAAAAGCAATAAGAAATAATGATTTAAAATATTTGGAAGAAAAATTTATAAAATCAAAAGAAATTAGAAAAATTATTGAAGAGATTGGTCAAGCAGGAACTTTTGATCCCACAGAAAAGAATTAGTTATCCAATAATAAATTTGAAGCAGTTTCTATTCTATTCTGCACTTCGTTTAATAAAACTTTTTTATCTAAACCTTCATCAATTGTCGGTAAAAATTTTATAGTAATTAATCCTTTTTCTAATACCCATGATTGTTTTGGCCAACATAAACCTGAATTTAAAGCTACAGGAAGGATTTTTCTTTTTGTATGATTATAAATTCCAATAAAACCTGTCTTATAATCAGGTTTACTACCAGGCAGCTTTCTTGTTCCTTCGGGGAAAATAATAATTGAAGATCCAAAAGATAATTTTGATTGAACTTTTTGTAACATATCTCTCATAGCTTTTGTTCCACCATCTCTATTAATCGCAACCATATTTGACTTGAATAAATATTGTCCAAAAATTGGTATAAAGAAAAGCTCTCTTTTATGGACAAAGAAACAATCTTTTAAATAGTAATACAGTGCGAGTGTCTCAAAAGCGGACTGATGTTTAGACGCAATTAAGACACTTTCATTTGGAATATTTTCTAAACCCTCAATTTTATGTTTAATATTACATATAAGATTAAGAAAAACAAAAATAATACGTATCCAAAGTTTTGTTGGGTATTTAAGTAAATAACTTGGTAATAAGAGAAAAGGTAAACATACAATACCCATCAACACAGTCCATATAACCAAGGAAATATAAAATATTATACTTTTTAAAATTAACATACTTAATGATTTTGTTTTATATACTAGCCTGACTGATCTATATATAATTTATGTTCATTGTTTGCTCTAATTGTGAATTCAAGTATTTAGTAAATTCTGCAGATCTTAAACCAAATGGTAGAATGGTTGAATGCGCAAATTGTAATCATCAATGGTTTCAAGAATTAGATGATACTGACATTACATCATCAGTCCCATCTACAAAAAAAGAAGAATTAGATCAAAATTTAAAAAATAATAAACAAAAAGAAAAATTAGAAAAAGGTCCAGTCAGAAATTTACCAAGTACAGTTGTAAGACAAGAAAAACCAAGTGTTATTAATTCAACTATAGTAATTTCTCTGGCTATAGTTGTAATTTTAGCAATATGGATTTATAGAACCTATGGTGTAAATACTTTTATTATTATTGATTTCTATATTAGGGAATTTTTCTTTAATTTAAATTTGATAATTTCAGACTTAGCTAAAATTATACACAATACTTTAAATTAGTTACAACCAACTCGGAATAATATCAGCTTCAATTGTTTTCTCAATTTTCTCTGGAGAATAAATAATTGCATAATTATCATTGTGTACTAAAATTTCAGAGGGTAATGGCCTAGAGTTATAATTTGAAGACATTACTTTTCCATAGGCTCCTGTATTTTTTATAACTAGTAGATTACCAATTTTTTGTTTAGCCAATTTAATATTTTTTATAAAAACATCTGAACTTTCACAGATTGGACCAGCAATAGCATAATCCATAAATTCCTCTGATTTTACATCAATCGCTAATATTTCATGATGTGCACCATACATGGCTGGACGTATTAATGTATTCATTCCTGCATCAACAATTAAATAATTTATACCTCCATTATTTTTAATTGTAACAATAGAAGTAACTGTAACTCCAGCCTCAGCAATTAAATACCGACCAGGCTCAAACGATAATTCATAGTTTGTTTGCGTAAAACAATTATCAAGTTCTGCTTTTACCATCTCAATATTAAAGTCAGGATCAGAATCTTCATATTTAACATGAAAACCTCCACCCAAATCTACATGCTTGATATTAATACCTGATTCAATAAATTTATCTGCAGCTATTTTCATTTGAGAAAACGTATTTTTATATGCCTCAATTTTACTAATTTGACTTCCAATATGACAACTAATACCAATTAAATTTAAATTTTTACAACTTTTAACTAATTTGATAATTTTATCTAAATTTTCAAATTCAATACCAAACTTATCAGTTTTGTTTCCTGTTGAAATTTTACTTAAAGTCCCACCATCAACATTTGGATTAAGTCTAACACCAATATCAACGATTTTATTTTTTTCATTTGCTAAATTATCGAGTAGTTTTATTTCTTCTAAAGATTCAGTATTAATTAAACGTATATTCTTGTGCATAGCATAGAGTAAGTCTTGTTCAGATTTTCCAACACCTTCAAAAATTATTTTATTTGGATCGAAACCAGCTTCCAAGGCCCTTTTTAATTCACCAACTGACACTACATCTGCTCCAATAGCTAACGAGTTCATTAATTTCAATATAGCTTGATTTGAATTAGACTTAATTGAATAAAAAATATTATTACCTAAAATTTCTTTAGTTTTATTAACTTGATTTATAATTTTTTTTTGTGAATACACATAAAAAGGCGTCTGACAAACTTTAACTAAGTCATATAAAGATGTACCCTCAATATACGGGTCGTTATTTTTATAAGTTAACATTTATTCAGTATTTATAATAACGGATTGTTGACGTTTTTTCTCTTTTTCTAATTTCTCTAAACATGCTTCATCACATGGATATGTAATTACGGATTTGTCTACTTGATCTTCTGGTAAACTTAAAGGACCAACTTTACCACAGCTAAAAGTAAACAACAAAAATGATAATAATATTAATCTGATCATTATAAGTATTTTTTTATAACAAGTTTTATCATTTTTTTAGTAATTTCAGGAGCTGTACCCCCAAAGCTTGATTTTGATTTAACACTGTTAGTAGCTGATAGCACTTTTTTTGCGTCAGCTGTTATATTTTTGTCAAATTTTTTTAATTCTCCAAGAGATAATGAATCTATGTTTCTATTTAGCTTTGAACAATAAGAAACAATCTTTCCTGTAACAATATAAGCATCTCTAAATGAATATCTAAGTTTTTGAACCAACCAATTAGCCAAATCTGTAGCGGTTGCATTTGAATTATCAATTAACTCTTTCATTCTAGTTTTATTAAATGTAGATTTTGATAAAGTTTCATTCATAACTTTTATACACAAAGAAACATTGTCGTATGAATTAAATATTATTTGTTTATCGTCTTGTAAGTCTTTACTATAAGAAAGTGGTAACCCTTTAATAATATTAAGCATTGTACTTAAATTACTAATGATAATACTTGTTTTTCCTCTAACAAGTTCTGCGCCATCAGGATTTTTTTTCTGAGGCATAATTGAACTGCCAGTTGAAAGATCATCTGGTAAATTTATAAAATCAAATTGTTGATTTGACCACAGTACTATTTCATCTGCTATTTTTGATAAATGAACAGCAATTAATGATAGAACAAATAAAAATTCTATTACAAAGTCTCTATCTGAGACTGTATCTAAGGCATTTTTTGTCGGCTCTCTAAAACCTAATTTTTTAGATGTATATTTTCTATCAATAGGAAAAGAGGTGCCTGCAAGTGCAGCAGCTCCTAATGGGTTTTCATTAAGACGATATAAACAATCTTCAAGTCTTGTTCTGTCTCTACCAATCATTTCAACGTAAGCTAAAACATGATGAGCCAATGTTATTGGTTGAGCAATCTGTAAATGTGTGTAACCCGGCATAATTGTTTCAGTATTTTTTGTTGCAATATTAATTAAAGTTCTCTGAAATTTTTTTAGTTCACTATCTAAAATTTTAGATTCTTTTTTAACCCATAATTTTAAATCAGTTACTACCTGATCATTTCTAGATCTTGCAGTATGAAGCTTTCCTGCAACTTTTCCAATTTTCTTAAATAATAAACTTTCAATGTTCATATGAATATCTTCAAGTTTTTTTGAAAATACGACCTTGTTTTTTTCAATATCTCTTTCAATTGCTTTAAGTCCAGAGACTATTGCACTTTGTTCTTTTTTATTTATTATTTTTTGTTTACCTAGCATTCTAGCATGCGCTATTGACCCAGTTATATCCTCTTTATACAGACGTTGATCGATATCTATAGACGAATTAATTGCATCTAAAATTTCACTAGGTCCTTTTGTAAAATGGACATTTCTTGATGGATTTTTTTTCATTTTGCGCGCCTATAAGAGATATTTATATTAATTTCCACCCTTATGCTTAAATTATTTTCATACGGCAAATTTTTCTTATATAAGCTCAACTTTATAGAATTCACATGAATATTAAAAAAGTAGTAGTAATAGGATCTGGCACTATGGGTAGTGGAATAGCAGCCCAAATAGCAAATGCTAATATTGATGTTACACTTCTAGACTTGCCTTCGAAAGAGGGATCTAGAAACCAAATTACAGAAAACGCTAAAGAAAGGATTAAAAAATCACGACCTCCACTTTTAGTAGAAAAAAATAAAGCAGAATTAATTAAGGTTGGAAATATTGAGGATGATTTTAATGAAGTCGCGGAAGCTGATTGGGTTGTGGAGGCTGTTGTTGAGAGAATAGATATTAAACATAACATTTATGAAAAAATTCAGACTACAAGAAAGAATAATTCTATAATTTCATCTAATACATCCACAATTCCATTAAAAATTTTATCAGCAAATATGTCAGATGAAATGAAAAAAAATTTTTGCATTACCCATTTTTTTAACCCAGTTCGATATATGGCATTGCTCGAGATAGTAACTGAAGAAGTTAATGACATTGATAAAATAAATTTATTAAAACAATTTTGTGATGAAAAACTTGGTAAAGGTGTAATCATTTGTAACGACACTCCAGGATTTATTGGAAACAGAATTGGAGTTTATGCAATGCAAGTTGCTATGACTGAAGCTTTTAAAATGAAAATATCAATTGAAGAAGCTGATGCAGTATTTGGAAGACCAATGGGTATCCCGAAGACTGGAATTTTTGGGCTATACGATTTAATTGGTATCGATTTGATGGCTGATGTTTTAAAAAGTTTCATTAAAGAACTCCCAAAAGATGATCCTTTCCACGAGGTTGCTCAAGAAATTCCATTGGTCACAAAACTTATTGAAACTGGTTATACAGGAAGAAAAGGTAAGGGTGGTTTTTATAGAATGAATAAATCTGATGGAAAAAAAATTCTTGAAGCTATTAAATTAGAAACTGGGGAGTATCACCCAAGTCAGAAAATTAATTTAGGTATGGGAGATAAAATTGACATAAACAAACTTATTCAAAGAAAAGACAAATACGGTGAATATGCAAAATCAATTCTAACCAAAGTAATTAGGTATGCTGCATATTTAATCCCTGATGTATCATCAAAATATATAGACATAGATGATGCACTAAGATTAGGTTTTAATTGGACCGTTGGCCCTTTTGAAATGCTTTCAAATATTGATACAAAAAATTTTATTGATCAAAATATTGATATTAACTTCTTTAAAGATCTAAATGGAATTTTTGAATTTAATAAAAGACCTGGATATTTAGATACAAGTATTGATAATTTAAGATCCTTAAATTTACAAAAAACTTTTGAGAACCCTTCTGCTAATGTTAAAAATGCTTCATCATATCAGGTTGTCGAATTTACTACTAAGGCAAACGCTTTAGATACTGACTCTATGTTAGCTTTAAAAGAAGCTGCTCAAAATAATAAAAGCACAATTGTGATTAATGATGCAATGCAATTTTCTGCCGGTGTAAATTTAAATTATGTCATGGAATTTGCTAAAAATAATGAATGGTCTAAAATTGAAAAATTTATAATTGATTTCCAACAAACATGTAAAACAATAAAATATGCAGATAAGCCCTTTATTGCTGCGCCATCAGGGCTTGCTATTGGTGGTGGTTTTGAAGTGGTATTGCATTGCGATTATAATGTTGCTCATTCAAATGTTGTTCTTGGATTAGTTGAATCTTTAGTTGGACTTATTCCTGCTGGTGGGGGTTGTAAGGAAATGCTGTGGCGCTGGTTACAAACCCCAGAAGGTAAAGAAAATTCTGAACATGCGTCTATGAAAGTTTTTGATCTTATTGGTTATGCTATTACTGCTACCTCACCAAATGAAGCGCTCCCAAATCAATTCTTTTTAGAAAAGGATAAGGTCGTAATAAATAGAGACAGACAATTATCAACGGCTATCGATTTATTACATAATATTGAGGGGGGATATGAAAAACCATCTCAACCTAAATTCAATTTAGGCGGTAGTGCTGTCAGAGATAAAATGTTCGAAAAACTTGAAGCACTATATAATGAAAATAAAATTTTAGACCACGGATTAGAAGTAGGTAAGCAAATTGCTTTTGTACTTAGTGGTGGAAATACAAATATTGATAATGGATTAAGTGAAGATGATCTTTATAATCTTGAATTAGAAGCTTTCATGAGACTTATCCAGATGCCTAAAACTCAAGAGCGTATAAAACATACACTTGAAACTGGAAAACCATTAGTAAATTAAATTAATTTCTTGTAATATTTAATCCTTTTAGGAAACAGATGAGTAATTTTGATACAAACCTAGATAAAAATTCAGCCAATTTTGTTCCACTATCACCATTAAGTTTTATAACTCGCGTAAAAGATATTTATCCAAACTATGACTCTTTAGTTTACGGAAATAGAAGTTACACTTGGCTTGAAACCTATAATCGATGTACCAAGTTCGCTAGTGCTTTAGCAAAAAAAGGAATTACAAAAGGGAGTACCGTTTCAATTATAGCTGCAAATACTCCAGAATTATTCGAAGCTCATTATTCTATTCCAATGACTGGCGGTGTTATTAATACGATCAATACCAGACTTGATGCAGAAACAATTGCATATATTTTAGATCATAGTGATGCAAAACTTCTTATAACTGATACTCAATTTTCACCTACAATGAAAAAAGCTTTAAAAATATATGGGAAGAATATTCCTATTATTGATATTCATGATGATCAAGCAGTTTTTAAAGATGGTGAGGGCGAACAAATTGGAGAAATGACATATGAAGAATTTTTGCAAACGGGTGATGACAATTATGATTGGTCTTTACCGGAAGATGAATGGCAAGCAATCTCACTAAGCTATACATCAGGTACAACAGGTAAACCAAAAGGTGTTGTGTATCACCATCGTGGATCATATTTAATGTCAACAGGAAGTGTTACGGCATGGAACATGCCTAATAAATTAACATTTCTTTATACCGTTCCAATGTTCCATTGTAACGGATGGGGTTATCCTTGGACAGCTGCTTTAATACATGCAAAGATTATTTGCTGCAGATACATTGTTGCAAAAGATATTTATAACTTAATAGATAAATATAAAGTAACTCATTTTGGAGGTGCTCCAATAGTTTTAAGTTTAATTGCTAACGCAGATGAGAAAGATAAAAAAGAAATAAATCATAAAGTATATGTATTAACTGCTGGAGCTCCACCAACGAGTGCAATTCTTGAAAAGATGGATAACTTAGGTTTTGAAGTTATGCATGTATATGGGTTAACCGAAACATACGGCCATATTCTTCAATGCGCTTGGAATGAAGAATGGGAATCACAATCAAAATCTAAAAAAGCTGATATTAAAGCAAGACAAGGTGTTCGTTATCCAAATACTGAAGAAGTTTGTGTTGCAGATCCAGAGACCTATGAAAAAGTTCCAATGGATGGAGAAACCATGGGAGAGATTTTAATTCGAGGAAATGTTGTAATGAAAGGATATTACAAAAATAAAGAGGCGACTGAAACATCCATGAAAAAAGGATGGTTTCACTCAGGTGATTTAGCCGTGGTCTATCCTGATGGATATATTCAAATAAAAGATAGATCGAAAGATATTATAATTTCTGGTGGAGAAAATATTTCATCTGTGGAAGTGGAAAATGTTGTTGCAAAACATCCAGCTGTTTCTTTGGTTGCAGTAGTTGCCAAACCAGATGAGAAGTGGGGTGAAACACCTTGTGCTTTTGTAGAATTAGCACCTGGAAAAAATGCCACAGAAGATGATATAATTCAGTTTTGTAAAGAAAATATGGCTGGATTTAAAAGACCAAAGCATGTAATCTTTGGTGAATTACCAAAAACTTCAACTGGGAAGATACAAAAGTTTGAATTAAGAACAAAAGCAAAGGAGTTATAAATGGATCCAAAAACTTATAAATTTGACACACTTAGTCTGCATGCTGGTTATCAACCAAGCAAAAACGCTGGCTCAAGACAAGTACCAATTTATCAAACAACTTCATATATGTTTGATGATGTTGATCATGCGGCAGCACTTTTTAATTTAGAAAGAGGTGGTCATATTTATAGTCGTATGTCCAACCCAACAGTACAAGTTCTAGAAGAAAGAGTTTGTGCACTTGAAGGAGGAACAGCTGCTCTTGCAACTGCATCAGGAATGAGTGCAATATTTTTAACTATTATGACTCTTTGTAACGCTGGTGATCACATGGTTGTTTCTTCTCAGCTTTACGGTGGAACAGTAAATTTATTTAGATTAACGCTTCCTAAGTTTGGTATTAAAACAACTTTTGTAAAACCAAGAGATACAGAAGGTTTTAAAAAAGCTATTCAACCAAATACTAAAGGAATTTTTGGTGAGCTTGTTGGTAATCCTGGTAATGAATTGATGAATATGCCTGAAGTTTCAAACATAGCAAAAGAAGCTGGCATTCCACTTATTATTGATAGTACCTATCAAACTCCATATTTATGTAGACCTTTTGAACATGGAGCTGACCTTGTTGTACATTCACTAACCAAATGGATGAGTGGTAATGGTTCTTCTATGGCAGGTATATTAGTTGAAGGTGGAACTTTTGATTGGATGCAAAATGATAAGTTTCCATCAATGACAGAACCGTATGAAGGCTATCACGGATTATCATTTGCAGAAGAATTTGGCCCAACAGCATTTACAATGATGGCAAGAGCTGAAGGAATGAGAGATATGGGGCCTTGTTTAGCACCACAAAATGCATGGAATATTTTACATGGTTTAGAAACTCTCTCTCTTAGAATGGAAAAACATTGTTCTAATGCTTTGAAAATGGTTGAGTATTTATCTAATCATGAAAGTGTCGCTTGGGTTTCGCATGCAAGTGCACCAGGACATCCTGATAAGGAACTTGCAGAAAAAATTCTACCTAAGGGTACGGGGTCAATGATCGCCTTTGGAATTAAAGGTGGCAAGGAGGCTGGAGCTGCATTTATTAACAATGTTAAACTTGCATCGCATTTAGCAAATGTAGGTGATGCGAGAACACTAGTTATACACCCAGCATCTGCAACGCACTCACAAATGGATGAGGCAACTTTAAAATTTGCTGGGTTATCTCATGATATGATTAGATTGTCTGTTGGTCTAGAAGACTTTGAAGATATCGTAAACGATTTCGAAGATGGATTTAGAGCTGCAAAAAAACCTCGTTTAGTTGCAAACAAATAAATGAAGTTTAAAGTTCGCGGTATTGATACGTTTGCCTCCACTGGAGGCAGACCTTTTGATAAAAATAAACCTCTTATTATTTTTGTTCATGGTAGTGGACTAAGTCACATGGTTTGGGTTTTACAAACACGTTACTTTGCATTCCGTGGATACAGTGTTTTAGCAGTTGATTTACCAGGTCACGGACTATCTTCTGGTGAAAGTTTAAAAACTATTGAAGAAATGGGAAACTGGGTTGGTGATGTTATTGGTGCAGTTGGATGTAAAGAAGCTTCACTAGTTGGACATTCTCAAGGATGTCTTGTAACAATGGAATGTGTTGCACAACACCCAGAAAAAATTAAAACGTTAACTCTTATGGGCGGTGCGTCTGCTATTCCGATGAATCCAGAATTATTAAAGCTAGCTGAAGAGAGTAATCCTAAGGCTGTTGATCTTATGATGGATTTTGCGCACGGTCCAGCAGGACATTTTGGCGGTCATCCTGTTCCAGGTTTATATCACCTGAATGTTGGTTCCATGATTGTTCAAAATAAAGAAATTAAAGATACTCTAGGTATCGATTTTAGAGCATGTGATAATTATAAAAACGGACCTGAGGTTGCTAAAAAATTAGATTTACCAACTCTTTCTATATTAGGTGCACAAGACAGAATGTGCCGTTTAAAAGATGGAAAAATTCTTGCTGATTATATTAAGGGCTCAGAAGTAAAGATTATTGAAGATTGTGGTCATATGATGCTCCTAGAAGAAGCAGATCAAACATTAGAAATTCTAAAGAAATTTATAGCCGAACATTATCCTTTACCAAGTTAGTAAATTTTAAAAATTTTTAGCAATTAATATTTCTGCTATTACTGATTTTCTTCTTTATCAGGCCTTGTAAGCTCTTCAAGTTTGCGCATTTCCTCTTCCATTTTAAGCTTTTCTTGCTCTTCACGTTTTCTTTTGCGTTCCTCAGCTTTCATTTTAAGCTTTAGTTCTTTTTGCATTTTGCGGTCTCCCGCTTTAGATTTGTGATTAAAGTGAATGCCCATATAAACCTGTCAACTGTATACTAAATATTATAAAAATTTTCTAGAGTCTAAATACTAATTTCTTGCCAGCCAGATAATTAAAACAAAAACAAATATAGCTATAGCTTGAAAAAGTACTCTTAAACGCATCAGCTTATTACTATGATTTTTATTAAGCTTGCCATTTACTGCCATGGCTATAACACCAATAACTACGACTGCTAGAGTTGCAGCCATAAATAAAACTAGTACTATCTGCATTGTACCCATATATCTATCTATATAAAACTTTTCTTGAATGAAGCAAGAATTCATACATAAGGTCAATATGGACAATATATTATTAGGCCCATCAATATCAAAACACGATAAACCTAAGAAATTAATGGTAATGCTTCACGGTTATGGAGACAATGCTGCTAATTTTATTCATTTAGCAGAACCTTTAGACCAAGATGAATGGGGAATGCACTATGTAGCTTTAAATGCACCAAGTATCATGCCTGGCAATCCAATGGGTTATCAATGGTTTGATTTATACCTTAACGGTGTTTATATTTCTGATGTTGGCCCAAAAGAATTTGAAAATGTTAGAAATTTAATAAATGAAAATGTTAAAAAAATTTCTAATACGATATCTCTGCTTACAAATGATTTAAATATTGAGATGAGTGATTGTTTTGTTATGGGCTTTTCCCAAGGAGGAATAATGGCGTTTGAATTGGGTCAATCTCTTAATAAAAAATTAGCTGGCATAGCAATTATTTCTTCAAGAATAATTTCAAGAGAATTCGTTCCTAAAAATTCATTTTTAGAAACACCAATATTTATTTCACATGGTGGACTAGATAACGTACTGCCTGTTTCAAATTTTAATCAATCAGTTGAAATTCTAAAAAATTTTAATTTCAAATTTGAATCTCACCTTTTACCAAATGATGAGCATACTATGTCGCAAGAAACAATAACTTTATTCCAAAATTTTATTAAAAAAAATATTTAAGTAATCGAATCTTAATATTATATTACTATTTGAATAATATGACTTGGGTTAGTAGAAACTAAAATGAGTACCGCAGAAAATCCAGCTTTGGTGCTTAATGCTGATTTTAGGCCACTATCTTATTACCCACTTTCCTTATGCTCATGGCAAGATGCTATTAAAGCAGTATTTCTTGAAAGGGTTTCAGTAATTGAAAATTATGAGCACGAAGTTCATTCTCCAAACCTTACTTTTAAGTTACCAAGTGTTATTGCTTTAAAAGATTACGTTACACCACAAAGAAGACCAGCTTTTACTCGTTTTAATGTATTCTTAAGGGATAACTTTACTTGTCAGTATTGCACCAATCGTTTCCCTGCTAATGAACTAACATTTGATCACTTAGTGCCTAAATGTTTAAATGGAAAAACTACTTGGGAAAACGTCGTCTCTGCTTGCACATCGTGTAATTTAAAAAAGGGAAGAAAATTAATTCACAATACAGATATGAAACTTTTTAAAAAACCTCTTCGACCATCGTCAATTCAACTACAAAACAATGGAAGAAATTTTCCTCCCAATTTTTTGCATGAAACTTGGAGAGATTATTTATATTGGGATACAGAATTAGAAAATTAAATTTTTTTTGAGATAGCAATTGCTGTTTTACATCCAAGTTCAATTAATTTTGACATAACTTTATAACCTGGAGCATTTTCTGCGTCATGCTCTATTCCAATATCATGATGCTCTAGTTCGTCATCTCGGAATTTAGAAATTGTTTTTTTTAAATCTTTGTGATCATCCCCTAAAAGATCTAACTGTTCTTGATAATGTTCACCAATAACTTTTTCTACAGCAACTGTACAAGCCATAGCAGCTTTTTCACCCATTAAGGCAGTAGAAGCGCCAAGTGCATAACCTGCAACATTCCACAAAGGTAGAAGAGCAGTTGGTCTAACTCTATGTTCTAATATTAATTCATTAAATTTATCAATGTGCTCTTGTTCTTGATCAGCCATATGTTGAATAGTTTTACCAAGCTTTGAGCTTTTCCCAAAAACTGCTATTTGACCATCATATATTTTAGTGGCACCATATTCACCGGCATGATCAACTCTTATGATTTCTTCTAAAACCTCCCTATGAGTAGTTCTATTCGACGAAGATTTTTTTTTAGACGCTTTTTTCTTTTTTAATGCCATAGTATTTATATAAATAAATAGCATTTAAAATAAAAATAACTAGTAAAACAAGCGTATTAATTGAAGCAGCAGAAATTCCAAAAAAACTCCAAATAACTTCATCACAATTGATTACCTGCTTTGATAATATCTGAGCTTTAAGGTCTGTAGTGTTTTCACTGTTTGTTAACATTGCTGAACAACCTACTGGTCCTTTAAGAATTTTATTTTCAACTCCAACATGCCATATAGAATAAAAAAGCCCGTAAACTGATGCAAACTGTATTACTAAATAAAGCCAAATTTTATTTAAATTTTTGAATAAAAATATCAAAATTAAACATATTAAAATTAAATAATATGGATGTCTTTGCTTTAAACACAATTCACATGGCTGAAGATTAAAAAAATATTCTGCAATTAACGCTGATGATATCGAAATAAGCGAAATAAAAAATAAAAGTGTTATCCAATTACGAATTATCATAAAAATCTAATTATAAAAACACTTCCAACAAGTAAAATAAAAAACACAATAGTTAAAATATTAAAATATTTATCAATAATTAACTTAATTTTTTCACCAAAAAAATAAAGAAGTATTGCTATCAAATAAAATCTTAATCCTCGACCAATAATAGAAACAATAAAAAACAAAAAAATATTTAATCCAAATACACCGCTTGCAATAGTGATAAACTTATAAGGAAATGGAGTTATTCCAGCACCAAGAACAATCAATATACCAAATTCTTTGTAATAACTTTCGAAAATATTAAAAGAATTTTCTAAATGATAAAAGTCTACAATGTAAATACCTACTGAATTATAAAAAAAATATCCTATTGCATATCCTAGTATTCCACCTAGTACTGAAAAGATTGTACATATAAATGCGTAAAATAGAGCATTTACTTTGGAAGCTAATGCCATTGGTACAAGCAGTATATCTGGTGGAATCGGAAAAAATGAGCTTTCTGCAAATGATATTAAACTTAAATACCACTTTGCATTTTTATGTTGTGCTTTTTCTAAAGTCCAATTGTAAGTTCTTTTAAGAAAATTCATTTAATATATTTTTTTTGTAATTTTGATTTATACTATTAATGATTTTAAATCTAAATTATCATAATTTTACTTAAATGGAAAATATAGAGACAAAAGAATTAAAAACGGCATTTTATGCAACCTTTTCACAAGGGTTCTTTGCAACATTAACCTTCAGTATGTTTATGGTAAATTCACCAATTCTTTTTGATTTGATTGATATGACAAAAATAGAATTTTCTATAGGATTTATTATTTTTGGTATTTGTAATGTAATTACAAACCAACTTACAACCCGTTTTTTACTTCCAAAAATAGGAAGCACAAATTGTTTAATAATTGCGAGATTATTATACGCATTTATTCCATTTTCTATTTTTTACTTGTCTTCTTATACTTTTTTTATTTTTGTATCTATGTTGTGGGGTATTTCTATTGGCATACAAGCACCAAATATTTTTACGCAAGTTGCTATAATAGAAGAGAAAACAAAAAAAATTCTTAATCCAATATTTAAATCATCCTTTAATTTTGGTTTTCTTCTTGGAGCAGGAATATCTAGTTTATGTCTTGGTTTAGAAATTAACCCTGTCTATACTACTTTTATTGTAGGTTTGTTTGTTTTTATATCAACTTTGACTATGTATTTTTTTGGATTGAATATGAAATATGATGTTGTTAATAAGGATCCAAGATTTTCAATTCCAAATTATAAAATTATCATGTTTGCATCAATTAACATGTGTATTATCGCATTTATGGGAATAATAATTCAATGGTCACCTTTATGGCTTGTTACTGATCTTGCTGCGCCAATTTTTTTAGTCGGTTCAATAGTTATTTTTTTTAATTTAGGTGAGATCATAAGTAATATGTTTGCGTCAAAATTAATTACAAAATTTGGTGAAGTAATTGTAGGTCCATGTTTTGCAATGATTGGATCCACAATATTAGTGTTAAGTATTTTTTCTCAAAATATCATTATTATTTTTATAGCCATAACACTCTTTGGAATGTTAATTTCTAACGTTATGCCCATAGTATTTAGACAGGCAGTAAAAAATTCTCAAAATCCAATTCCAGTTACTATTTCTCATGTATCAAGTATTGCTTTTGTCGGAGCTATATTTGGACCTGCTGTTGTTGGATTTTCAGCTGAAACTTTTGGTTTAACATTTAATATGTATGCATTAGGCGTAATAATGTTTTTGATTGCTTTAGTAATGTTTTTTATAATGCGTGAAGATAAATTGGTAGGAGTAGAGGGAATCGAACCCACACCACCGAAGTGACCGGATTTTGAATCCGGCGCGTCTACCAGTTCCGCCATACTCCCTTAGTTAAGGTTTACTCTGGTTTTAATTATTAGTCTATTAGTTTTAATGATTTATTTATTTTTATTTCGATTATCTTTTTAGATTAAATTTTGAAGAAATAGTCGTGTACTCACTATATCCCATTCTTGCTATATATCTCATTGCAACACTATCAACTCTATTATTCTTAATAAATTTATTATTTATAAAAATTCCAATTACTTCACCGATAATCATTGTAGAGATTTTTCTTGAACTTGATTTTAATTTAATTGTTTTAACTAATTTACATTCTAAATTAACAGGACTATTTTTAACTGACTGAGGTTTAACAAGTCTTGATTTTTTCTTTTTTAAATTTGACAAAATAAATTCATCTTCATCTGGTTTGAAATCCCTGGAAGATATATTCATTTGATTTCGTGAAGTGGAGGTTGCAAAATTTACAACAAACTCTTTTGTAGTCAAAATATTTGATAATGAATCCTTATATTTTCCATGTGTTGAACTACCATTTGAACAAAACATAACCTGTGGAGGCTCATCGGCTACAGCGTTAAAATATGAATATGGTGCTAAGTTTGCTATTCCAGTTTTACTAATTGAAGAAATCCATCCAATAGGTCTAGGAAAAACTAGTGACTTAAATGGATCTATTTTAAAAGGACTTCCATTTTTTGGCTCATAAAACATTATCTATTTTATAAATAAGAATTTGCGTATTCTTTTATTTTTTCAAGCATTGAATAAACCCCATTTCTTCTCCCCGGAGTTAAAAGAGTATCAAGCTCTAAAGTATTTAGCATACTAAAATCAGAATTTTTAATTTCAGATGGATTCCTGTCACCATAAATATCACATAGAATTGTTACCATACCCTTTGATATAAATGCATCTGAGTCGTAATAAAATGAAAGTTTATTTTCTTTTAATTGAGGAACTAACCAAACTTGTGCCTGACACCCAGAGACTTTAAACGAGTCATTTCTATATTCTTCTGGAAAATTTTTAGCATTTTTCGCCTGATCAATTAAAAACTTATACTTATCCATTCCGTCATCGAATAGATCTAGACTCTCCTTGTAGTAATTTATTTTTTCTTCTATTGTTTTCATGACATAAATTTTCTTAACACTTTAGCAGAATCTTCTGGCAATACATCCATTATAAAAACGCCAGCCATTGACTCAGAGCCAGCTAAAACTTTTGGTTTATCTCCGTGTCGTAGAGGTGGATAAAATTCAACATGAAAATGAAACTGATTATCATTTAATTCAGGGGAAGCATGTAAGCCCATTATATATGGACATCTTTTATTTAGAAAAGTATCATATCCTCTTACCACCTGCTGAATACATTTAGAAAAATCTTCAATTTGCTTATCATTAAATTTCCAAGGTCCCTCAATTTGAATTTTTGGTATTATCCATATCTCATAAGCATATCTAGCAAAGGGCGGTACAGCAGCAATAAAATTATCATTTTGATACACATAATATTTCTCCTCCAGGTCCTTCATAATTTTAATTAAAAAGTTCTCTTTTTTAAATGCCCTTATTTCCTTTTCAATTGCAGGAGGGATAAAAGGATAAGCATAAATTTGACCATGTGGATGATGAAGAGTAACACCACATTCTTCCCCTCTATTTTCAAAAGGTAGAACATATTTAACATCAGGTTTTTTTTGCAACTCCTTATATCTATCAATCCAAACTTTAGTTAACAATTCTATTCGCTCCAAAGGCATTTCAGAAACAGTATCAAGATGTCCTGGAGAATATACAACTACTTCACACTCTCCTTTTGAAGGTTTACTTAAAATTTTTTCTAAAAATATATTTTCTCCATTTGGATTAAAGCTAGCCCAACGATTTGGAAAGACTGCAACTTCGAAGTTTGAAAATGGTATTTCTGTTGGATAATTTAAATTTGCTCCTGGACAAAGTGGGCAATATTCTTTTGGTGGAAATGAAGTTCTATTTTTTCTTCCTGCTGAGTAGGTAACCCATTCCTCTCTTGAAGGGTTCCATCTCATATGAGGTTTAGGAATTTCTGTTACGTCAAGTTCTTGGCTTGCAAATTCTTTATGTTCCTTATAGCCATAAAGATAAAGTTCTTTTTTATCATTTCTTGTAAAAATTCTTTTATGTATTTGATTCATTAATTTTTTCTTCCCATTTAATTGAAGAATTTATAATTTCACTTAGATCATTATATTTTGGCCTCCAATCAATATGTTTTAATAATTTTGATGTATCTGCAATTAGTTGTTCAACATCCCCATCTCTTCTATTTGAAAATTTGTAATCAATTTTACCTCCTGAAATTTTATTTGCAGTATTTATGACATCTAAAACACTAAAGCCATTTCCATAACCACAATTAAATAAGTTAGATTCTGAATTTTCTAATAAATATTTTGCAACTTCTAAGTGGATATCAGCAAGGTCAGAGACGTGAATATAGTCTCTTATAGCTGTTCCATCAGCCGTATTATAATCATTGCCAAATATTTCAATATGATCTCTTTTACCTACAACTACTTCAGATAAAATTTTTATTAAATGTGTTGATCTTTTAGATATTTGACCTGATCTTAATTTTCTATCAGCACCAGCAACATTAAAGTATCGCAATATTATAAATTTGTAGTCATGCTTATTTTTAAATAAAAAATTTTCTGTTTTTATTTTAGATTCAGCATATGGATTTTGAGGATTTAAATTTATATTTTCATCTATTAATTTATTTTCGCTTACTAATCCGTATGCAGCAGCTGTTGAAGAAAATACTATTTTATTTAATCCATTATTTTTACAAGTTTCAAATAGTTTAGTTGCATTTTCAGTATTATTATCAAAATATTTCTGCGGATATTTTACAGATTCCTCAACTTGAATAAAACCAGCAAAGTGCATTAATAAATCAAAGCTATTAGATTTTATAAGTTCAGAAATTACTTCTTCGTCATTAATATTACATTTTGTAAAAAATGCATTTTTAGGAATTAGACTTTTATTCCCAGTAGATAAATCATCAATAATATGAACATTATGACCCGCATCTAGTAGAGAAAGAGCGGCATGACTTCCTATATATCCAGCACCGCCCGTTAAAAGAAAATTCATATATGTATCTAATAAATTATTATTTATTAATTTAAAATTGATATATTTTATAAATGACTAATATTATAGGCCTCTTTATTTATTGAATTCAAAACAAAGTCTGTTAATGCTAAAAAAATACATATCATTCTGACATATGAGATTAGATAAAAAAAATATTATAGTTACCGCAGCTGCACAAGGTATTGGTAGAGCAACCGCTCTTAAATTTGCAAATGAGGGGGCTAATGTTTTAGCAACTGATATTAATGAAGATAAACTAAATGATTTAAAAAATGAGAATGAGAGTATCCAAACTAAAAAATTGGATGCAACAAATAAAAATGATGTAGAAGCCTTTTGTTCTACTATAGATAAAATTGATGTTTTATTTCACGCAGTTGGTTTTGTTCATCATGGAACAATTCTTGATTGTGATGAAAATGAATTTTCACATTCAATAAATGTGAATGTATTTTCTGCATATTTAATGACCTATAATCTTTTGCCAAAAATGTTAAAACAAAAGAAGGGAAGTATCGTTATTGTATCATCCGCAGCTTCAAATGTTAAAGGTGCGCCAAATAGATTTATATATGGTACAACTAAAGCAGCGCTAAATGGTTTTGTAAAAGCTATTGCAATCGATCACGTAAAAGATGGCATTCGTTGTAATGCTATTTTACCAGGAACTGTTGAAACACCTTCTTGGGAAGGTAGAGTTAATATGGCCGATGATCCCGCTAAAGCAAGATCAGACTTTATAGCAAGACAAGCGATGGGTAGATTGGCACAACCAGAAGAGATAGCATCTCTAGCAACTTATTTAGCTAGTGATGAATCAGATTTTGTTACTGGAACATTAAATTTAATTGACGGAGGATGGACGTTATAATGAAAACTTTAAGATACAGAATTGGAAATGAAGTTAAGCCTGGAATACTTGACCAAGAAGGAAATATTCGTGATGCATCATCTCTAGTAAATGATTGGGATAATAAAAATGTAACTATTAGCAAATTGAATGAAGTTAAAAAAATTGATCATACATCTTTACCTATTGTTGAAAACAGTAACGGATTTGCACCTTGTGTTTCTAAAGAAAGTATTGGAAAATTTATTTGCATCGGTCTTAATTACTCTGATCATGCTGAAGAAACTGGTCAGAAAGTTCCACCTGAACCAATTATTTTTGCAAAAGCAACAAGTGCTGTTATTGGGCCAAACGATAATGTTGAGATTCCAAAAAATTCAGTAAAGTCTGATTGGGAAGTTGAGCTTGGTGTTATTATTGGAAAAGAAGCAAAATATATATCGGAGAGCGAATCACAATCTCATATTGCTGGATACTGTGTCATCAATGATCTCAGCGAAAGAGAATTTCAAATAGAACATTCCGGTCAATGGGTTAAAGGAAAGTCTTGTGACACCTTTGGCCCAATCGGACCATATTTGGTTACTACCGATGAAGTACCAGATCCCCAAAACTTAAAAATGTGGCTTGATGTAAATGGTAAAAGAATGCAAGATGGATCAACAAGCACAATGGTTTACGGAGTAAACTTTTTAATAAGTTATTTAAGTCAATTCATGTCATTACAACCTGGAGATATCATCTCAACAGGCACACCGCCAGGAGTTGGAATGGGAATGAAACCACAAGTATTTTTAAAAGCAGGTGATGTGATGAAACTTGGTATTGAGGGTCTGGGAGAACAAACTCAAAAAACTATTCAGGCGTAATGTTTGGCAATATTAATAATTGTCATAATGTTAAAGATTTTAGAAACTTAGCAAAAAAAAGACTACCTAGTCCAATATTCCATTACATCGATGGTGCTGCTGATGATGAGATAACTTATAAAAGAAATACAGATGCCTATGAGCAATGTGACTTGATTCCAAATGTATTAAGTGGCGTTGACAAAGTTGATATGTCAACTACGATAATGGGACAAAAGTTAGATATGCCTTTGTATTGTGCACCAACTGCTCTTCAAAGATTGTTTCATCATGAAGGTGAAATTGGAGTTGCAAAAGCTGCAGAAAAATTTGGAACAATGTTTGGAATTTCTTCTTTAGGGACTGCCAGTATTGAAGAAATATCAAATTTAGTCAAAACACCTAAATTATTTCAACTTTATGTTCACAAAGACAAAGGTCTGAATAAAGCTCTTATAGAAAGATGTAAGGAATCAAATTTTGAGGCAATGGCTGTAACTGTAGATACTGCTGTTGGAGGAAACCGTGAACGAGATTTATATACGGGTTTTACAATTCCAATGAAATTAAAACTCAATAGTGTTTTAAGTTTTATGCTTCATCCAAAGTGGGCAGTAGATTATTTTACAAAACCAAAATGGGAATTAAGTAATCTAAAGGATCACATTAATGAGGGCACAACAGTTATGACAACCATAGGAGATTACTTCACTAAAATGCTTGATAATTCTATGAGTTGGAAAGATGTGGAAAATATTAATAAGGAGTGGGGCCGTCAATTTGCTATTAAAGGTGTGATGTCTGTAGACGATGCAAAAAAAGCTGTTGATGTGGGTGCTTCAGCTATAATGGTTTCAAATCATGGAGGTCGACAATTAGATGGTTCAAGATCACCATTTGATCAACTAGCTGAAATTGTTGATGCTGTGGGAGATAAAATAGATGTAATTTGTGAAGGAGGAATAAGAAGAGGTACTCATGTTTTAAAAGCACTGTCACTTGGTGCAAAAGCCTGTTCAGGTGGAAGAATGTATTTATATGCATTGGCAGCAGGAGGCCAAAAAGGTGTCGAAAAAAGTTTATCTAATTTACGCAATGAAATTGAACGAGATATGAAATTAATGGGAGTTTCTAACGTAAAAGAACTCACAAGAAAAAATCTAAAATTCAGATAAATCAACAACTTTCTTAAAAAAATTATTTATTCTAATTCAATTTTATTTTACAAATTTTTTATGAATGATGAAATTGATCCAATACTAGTTGGTGAAACTGATGATATCGAAGTTGGAACTGTGGAAAGTTTTGAACATGACGATGTTAATTACGCAGTTTATCATTTAGAGCCAGGATTTTTTTGCACACAGGGAAACTGTAATTGCGAGGAGAAAGCACCTTTGAGTGAATCTGAAATTGAAGGAGAAGAGTTAGAGTGCGTTGGTTGTGGTAATACTTATAGTATTGTTTCTGGTGATTGTATTAGTGATCCTGAATTGGATGGTCTTAAGATCTTCGACATCTCTGAAGAGGATGGAAATATTTACTTAAATATCTAACTTATAATTTTAAGATTTATAATATTATTTTTGTTTAAATTTTTACTTTTAGTTAAAAAATGAAAAACATTTTCACACGACTCTACAGACATCCTTTTTCTGCATTCTAGAGTTAAAGCAGCATTATGTGGTGTCAGCAAGGTATTACTTAAAGAAAATAGTTTATGATTTTCTAATGGCGGTTCTTTTTCAAATACATCAACACCAGCTCCGAAAATTTTTTTATCTTTTAAAGCTTCATATAAAGCATCTTCATTAATTATACCGCCTCTTGCTGTATTAATTAAAATCATATTAGATTTAAAGTTTTCAAATTGATCAAAAGAAATCAAATTTTTAGTTTCTTCATTTAAAGGTAAATGGATACTTATATAATCAGCAATTTTAAAGCCTTCTTCTTTATTGATTGGAATACATTTATAATTTTTTATTTCTTCATCTGAAAGAAATGGATCATGTACATAAACCTCCATTTCAAACCCATTACATCTTTTTGCTAAAGCTTTTCCAATTCGACCAAAACCAAGAATTAAAATTTTTTTATTATAGAGTTCAAAGTAGTTGGGTAGATTGCCCTTCTCTTGAAATTTACCTAATTTCACTAATCTATCTGATTCAAAAATATTTTTTGTTAAACAAAGCATCATTGTCATTACATGTTCAGCTACGCTGGTTGCATTTGCTGTTCCAGTAATTGCCATAGCTATCTTATTATTATTTAAATATTCAGTATCTACATTGTCATAGCCAACACCATGTCTTGCAACAATTTTTAGGCTCTTTGATTGAGAGAGAATATTTTTATTTATTTCCGCCGTTCTTACAACAATACCATCCACATCTCGTAATTTTTCAATTAGATGAACTTCATCAATTTTATTAGTGACAAAGTATTCAATATTATTTTTATCAAATATCTCATATCCACTTGGATGAATTTCACCAACAATCCCAACTTTCATGAATAATTCTATATTCTAAAATATTAGAAAAATAAATTGTTTAACTCTTTAAATTATTTTTTTATTATAATAGTATCTATTTTTTTTTGGGAAAGGAACACATGAAAACAGTTAGAATGTCATGTTCACATGCATTAATTAAATATTTAACTATGCAAAAAATTTTAATTAACGGAAAAAAAGAACCACTATTTCCAGGCGCTTTCGGTATTTATGGCCATGGTAATGTTGCTTGTATTGGGCAAGCTATGGAAGAATATCAAAATGAACTTCCTGGATATAGAGGTCATCATGAACAAAATATGGCACTAACAGGTATTGCATATGCTCGTGCCAAAAGAAGACAACAAATATTTGTTGCAACTTCATCTGTTGGACCTGGTTCTACAAATATGGTTACAGCTGCTGCAGTTGCTTTAAGTAATAGACTTCCAATTTTACTTTTACCAGGTGATACATTTTCTAGTCGTTTTCCGGATCCTGTTTTACAACAAGTAGAACATTTTAATTCTCCTTCAGAAACTCAAAATGATTCATTTAAATCTGTATCAAGATATTTTGATCGAATTACTAGACCTGAACAAATTTTAACATCTTTACCGCAAGCAATTAATGTAATGCTTGATCCTGCAGACTGTGGCCCAGCAGTAATTTCTATGTCTCAAGATGTTCAAGGAGAAGCCTATGATTATCCTGAAATTTTTTTTGAAGAAAAAATACATGAAATTAGAAGAATTCATCCTGATCCAAATCAAATACAAAAGGCAGCTGATAAATTAAAACAATCTAAACAACCAATTATTATTTCAGGTGGAGGTGTTTTATATTCAGAAGCAGAAGAGGAAATTTCCGCTTTTGCAAAAAAACATAATATTCCTGTAACAGCAACTGTGATGGGTATTGGTTGTATGAATAAAGATGATCCTTATTATATAAGTGCAATTGGATGCTTAGGAGAAGGCTCATCTAATAACCTTGCTACTGATACAGATTTAGCACTAGCTGTAGGAACAAAATTAGGAGACTTTACAACTGGTTCTTGGACTAATTTTGAAAATGAAAATTTTCAACTTGTATCAATAAATACTTCAAGATTTGACACTACAAAACATCGTGCAACTCCTGTTGTAAGTGATGCAAAAATTGGACTTCAAGAATTATCAAAGGCATTAGGAGATTGGAAAGCACCAGATAATTGGTACCAGCGTTCAATTGAGGAAAGAAATAAATGGGATGAATATGTTGCCAAAGAAAGTGGACCAACAAACCAAGAATTACCATCTTATGCTCATGCTGTAGGTGCAGTTTATAGAAACTCAGACCCATCAGACATTGTAGTGACTGCAGCTGGAGGATTAGTTGGCGAAGTGGTTCAAATATGGAAACCTAAAGAACTAAATACTTTTGAAACTGAATGGGGTTTTAGTTGCATGAGTTATGAAATATCAGGTGCGCTTGGAATCAAAATGGCAAAACCTGAACAAGATGTAATTGTATTTGTAGGCGATGGCTCATACCTCTTACAAAATAGCGATATATACAGTTCAGTTTTATATGATAAAAAATTAATTATAGTTGTTTGTGATAATGGTGGTCATATGGTTATTAATAGATTGCAACTAGCAAAAGGTGGCAATGAATATCTTTGCAATCTCAATGCTGCAAGAGCGACAAATGTACAGTTTGTTGATTTTGAAGCTCACGCAAAAAGTATGGGGGCAAACGGTGAGACTGTTAAATCCATTTCAGAGTTAGAAGCCGCTTTTAAAAGAGCAAAAGAATCAGACAAAACATACGTAATTTCTATGAAAACAGATGGATATGAATGGCTAGAAGGAACTGCTTTTTGGGAAAGCCCAACACTTGAAGTGGATAATACCGAAGGTAAGAAATCAGCTCTTAACGAATTTTTAGAAGGAAAAAATAAACAACGTAAGGGCGTATAAAAATAAATCTCTTTTTCTAAAATTTAAAAATTGTATGAGTCAAAACAAACCTATAATTTTAATAGATCCATATCCTAGAACAATGGATCTACTTTTTTCAAAAGAAAATTTAAACTACTTAAAAAAAAATTTTAAACTTATTACTGCTCCAAATAAAAATAAAAATAATTTTTATGAAAAAAATTTACCAAAGGCAGATTATATTTTTGGGCAACCCAATTTACCTTCATCTTTAATTTCTAAGTCCGCAAAACTTAAAGCAATATTTAATGTAGAGAGCAATTTTATGGACAATATGGATTATGATTATTGTTTTAGAAAAGGAATACATGTTTTAGCAACATCTCCTGTATTTGCTCAACCTGTTGCTGAAATGGCAATGGGTCTTACTTTATCTATAGCAAGAAGTATTCATATTGCTCATTCAGACTTTATTTCAAAAAAAGAAAAATATGGTGGTGCAATAAGCCAGAATAATTTTTTAATAAAAAATAAAACATTTGGTTTAATTGGATTTGGTGATTTAGCTAAATCACTTACTCCTATACTCAAAGCATTCTCTAATAAAATTATTGCCTATGATCCTTGGATTCCCAATAAAGAAATTGAAAAATTTGATGTTAAACCAACCAGTTTAAATTTATTACTCAAAAATGCTGACATCATTTATGTATTAGCTTCCATTACTTCCTCTAATGAATCTATGATTCATAGCTCTAAACTTAAATTAATAAAAGATGGATCAGTGTTTGTCTTAATGAGTAGAGCAGCCATAATAAATTTTGATGATTTTTTTAATTTTTTAAAAAATAGAAATGTGTTTGCTGCCATTGATGTTTTTCCACAAGAACCATTTCCTAAAAATCATAAATTAAGAAAACTTAAAAATGTAATTTTTTCTCCGCATAGGGCTGGCGCATTAGACAGTGCATTTAAAGAGATGGGAGAATTAGTAATTCAAGATTTAAAACTTATTTCAAAAGGCCTGCTGCCTAAATTATGTAAAAAAGCTGAAAGAGAAACTGTTAAATATTTACGTTCAAAACCAGTTGATATTAATTAAAATTTATTTAAAAACACACTATGTCAGATAACTTAGTACTAGAAGCTAAATCAGTTTCAAAATTTTTTGGTACTATTACAGCTCTTCAAAATGTAGATCTTCATTTAAATAAAGGTGAAGTTCTTGGTGTCGTCGGCGATAACGGTGCTGGAAAATCTACATTAATGAAAGTTTTGTCAGGATTATATAAGCCAAGTGAAGGCTCACTTTTTTTTGATAAAGAAAAAGTAACTTTAAATAGTCCCAGAGACTCTCAAAATTTGGGCTTAGAAATGGTATATCAAGATTTAGCACTAGCTGGTAATCTCCCTATCGGTGATAATATTTTTTTAGGAAGAGAGCCAACAAGAAAGGTTGGTCCTTTCAATTTTTTAGATCATAAAAAAAGAAAACAGTTAACGGAAGAGCATCTTGCAAAACTTAAAATAAACGTAAAGAGTGCTGATCAAAAGGTTGAAGAATTATCAGGCGGACAAAGACAAGCAGTTGCAATTGCTAGAGCTACAGCTTTTAATGCAAAAATTGTATTGATGGATGAACCAACAGCAGCACTTGCTGTTAAAGAAGTTGGAAAGGTTCTAGATTTAATTTTAAATCTAAAAAAATTAGGTGTTAGTGTAATAGTAATTAGTCACCGAATGGATGATATTTTTACTGTTTGTGATCGCGTAATGGCACTTTTTCAAGGAACAAACTTCGCTGAATCAGAATTAAAAAACACTTCAAGAGACGAAGTGATTGGATGGATCATGGGGAAAAAAGATTAATGGATAAGAATCAAGAAACTTTATTTGTCAGACTTATTCCTTTTTTTGAGAGATATGGAATCTTATTACTGATCCTAATAATGATTGCTGTCCTACATTTGTTGCAACCTGATGTGTTTTTATCATGGAGAAATGTAACAAATATTTTTAAACAAGTGTCTTGGCAGTCTATGTTAGCGCTTGGTGTCTTTATGGTCATTGTAACTGCAGGTATAGATCTATCAGTCGGTTCAATTATTATGTTATCATTAATGGGACTCGCTATTGCTTCGAAGGCAGGAATGCCTTGGTACGTTGTCATGTTAGTTGCACCAGCAATTGGATTTTTGTGCGGTATGTTTAATGGTATTGGCATTACCTTACTTCGAATGCCTCATCCATTCATCATGACATTGGGAACGCTTTACATATTTAGAGGTATTGGAAATCTTATATCCGGAGGTGTGCCAATAACAGGTTTTGCTGAACAGATAAGAGTTATCGGAAATGGTAAAATTAAACTGGATGTTTTTTTTGGAGAAGGCGCGCGAGAGTATATTCCTACAAGTTTAATTTTAATGATTGTTATATTCTTTATCTTTTGGGTTTTTTTAAATCATACACGAATAGGTAAATGGATTTATGCGATTGGTGGTAACCCTGGCGCAGCAAGAGCAGCAGGTATAAATGTAGATCGTATTTTAATCGTAGTTTACACCCTTTGTGGTTTCTTGGCTGGTATTGGAGGTTTAATTTTAGCTGGAAGAACAAACTCTGCTTATCCAAATGCTGGTTTACAATCTGAGCTAGATGCGATTGCAGCAGTCATTATAGGGGGAGCAAGCTTCTTCGGGGGCAGAGGAACGGTTTTAGGTGTGTTTGCTGGAGTCATGATTATGGGTATACTCCGAAATGGTCTAAATCTAATGAATGTTAGTGTTTTCTGGCAACAGGTTCTTATTGGTTCAATTATTATTTTGGCCGTTTATATTGATGTTCTAAGAAGACAACTTGCGACCAGAACATAATATTAAAAAATAATCGCTTTCTGACAAACAGTCACTTGATTAGATTTTCATTTTTGATTAATGGTTAAAAAAAAATTTAGGAGGAAAAATGAAATTTTTTATTTCTATAATTACTACTTCTGTATTGTTTTTTTCAGGTAGTCTTTTAGCAGGCTCACACGCAAAAACAATAATGCTAAGTACTAAAGGACCAGGTGCTGGAAATCCATTTTGGGCTTCAGTTGAAGCTGGTGCTAAAGATGCTGCTGAAGAGTTTGGTGTAAACCTAATCATACTTTCACCACCGCAAGAAAGTGATGTTATGGCTCAGGTAGCACAAATTGAAGACCAAATTGCAAAAGGTGTAGACGGTATTGCGATTGCACCAACTGACCCTAACGCAGTTGCACCAATTCTTGATGATGCAATGGCTTCAGGTGTTCCAGTTGTATACATTGATACTAACGGAATTAATGAAGGTGTAACTTTCATTGGTACAAACAATATCAATGGTGCTGCTTTAGCTGCTCAATACATTTGTGATAATGTTCCAAGTGGTTCTGATGTTGCAATTCTTCAAGGAATGATCACGCAAACTACAGGTCAGCACAGAGCTGAAGGATCTAGCAAAGGTCTTAAAGCATGTGGTATGAACGTTGTTGCTGAACTTCCAGCTAACTGGGATACTGCACAAGGTATGTCAGTAACGGAAGATATCATCACTGGTAACCCAAATCTAAAAGCAATCTTTGCTTCTAACGATAATATGGGTCTAGGTGCTATCCAAGCATTAAAAAATGCTGATATGCTAGATGATGTTGTCGTTGTTGGATTTGATGCTAACCCTGATGCTGCTGCAAGTGTAATGGCTGGTGAAATGTCAGCAACTATTGCTCAATTCTCATACAACATGGGATATATGGGTGTAGAAAATGCACTTAAGTTAGCTAATGGTGAGAGCATTCCAGATAACATTGATACTGGAACTGTATTAGTTACTAAAGAAAACGCTTCAGACTTTATGTAAGTCAAAGCTAAATTATTTTTAAAGGGCCGTAATTTTTTACGGCCTTTTTTTTTACTATTCCATTTTTTACAATTGATTTATAGAAACAAGTTATGAAAAATATTGGTCTAATTGGTTGTGGTAATATTGCAGAGACTTATTTCCGGGCTCAGGAATATTTTAATAATATAAATTTTGTTGCTTGTGCTGATATTAATTTAGATGCCGCAAAAAAAACAGCTGATCAATATAATATTATTCCTTTATCAGTTGATGAGATTCTTAATGATAAGAATGTAGATATTATTCTTAATCTCACAATTCCCCAAGCTCATTATGATATATCTAAAAGAGCCCTTGAGTCTAATAAACATGTTTATTGTGAAAAACCAATGAGTGTTAAGTTTGATGAAGCAAAAGAATTATTAAATTTAGCAAAAAAAAATAGTCTCTACATTGGGAATGCACCCGATACTTTTTTAGGAGGAGGAGGACAGCTTACTAGAAATTTAATTGATAATAATGATATTGGACAAGTTCTTACCGGGAATTTTATTTTTGCTTTTCCAGGTGTTCAAGATTTTCATCCAAGTCCTGAGTCTTGGTTTCAAGAAGGAGGAGGACCTGTAATAGATATGGGTCCATATTTTTTCACCACACTTGTTAATCTTCTAGGTCCCGTAAAAAATATACGAGGAAGAGGAGCTAAATTTTCTGATAAAAGAGAATACAAAGCTGGTCCAAAAAAAGGAGAAACTTTTAATGTTGAAATTCCAACTTCTTATATGTTTAATATTGAGTTTCAAAATAAAGCTATCATTCAAGGTTTTATTTCATTTGATGTTTTAAATCATAAACGTAATCATATGGAGCTTTATGGAACGAAAGGTTCAATAGTAGTTCCTGATCCAAATATGTTTGGTGGTCCAGTTTCCATATCTGGTGAGTTTGGATCTGAATGGAGAGATATTAGCGTCGAAGATAAACCCCTTGGAAAAACAAATATTGTTAACCATAGTGGAAGAAGTAATGAGGCGCCTGAACAAGCAAACTACAGGGGTATTGGGTTAGCTGAAATGATTGACGCTATCGAAAATAATAGAATGCATAGGTGTAATGGAGAACTTGCTCTTCACGTTTTAGATGTAATCGAGTGTGCTATGATTTCTTCAATTTATAAAGTGGAAGTAGAGCTCCGTTCTTCGTGTGTAAAGCCTGAACCCATGCATGACGATTTCATAAGGCAAATCCTAAAAAAAATATAAAATTTGCTTAGCTATTGATTAGTGCGATAATTTTACAGACTAATTCCTGATATTTCTCCTTGTTTTACATACCCATTCTTGCTAGGAAAATATTATTTATAGGAGGAATGCATGAAAAAAATTGCTTCAATTATTCTTGCCTCTGTAGCGCTTTTTGCTACTTCAGCGAAGGCAGAATACAAATTTAACTTCGTAATGCACAGTGATACGAACAATGCTTTCTGGGCAGCTGTTCACAAAGGTTTTAAAGATGCTTGTGCACAAATTAATGCTGATTGCCAAATGTTAACTCTTTCAGGTGATGGAGACCAACAAGAGCAATTACAAAACTTAGAGTCTTCAATAGCTCAAGGTGTTGATGGTATCGTAACTACAATTACTAACCCAACTATCTTTGATGCTGCAGTTGATGAAGCATTAGCTGCTGGTATTCCAGTAATTACAGCTAATACTGATGATCCAGAAGGTGCTGCTGGTAGTAACAGACTAGCATATGTTGGACAAGACTTAGAAGCAGCTGGTTATGAATTAACAGCTAATCTTTCTGAAATGTTTCCTGATGGAGATATTCACGTTCTAATCGGTGTTGCAGACATGAACCAATCATGGGCATACACTAGAGGAAACGGTATTGCACGTTTCATGGAAGATTACAAAGCAGCTAACCCTGATAGAAAAGTAACTTATGAGAAAATCGAGTCAGGTCTAGATCTTTCAACTGTTGGAAACAGAGTGGCAGCTTATGTTCAAGCTAACCCAAATACAACTGCATATCTTGATGTAGGTTTCTGGGAAGCTGGTGCAGCTGCAGCAGTAAGAAACTTAGGTTACGGACCTGGTGAAATACTTCTTGCTGGTTTTGACTTAGTTGACGTAGTTTTCGAAGAAATGGACAAAGGTTATGTTCAACTAACAGTTGACCAACAACCATACTACCAAGGTTACATGTCAGTTCACCAATTATACTTAATGAACAAGTATGGTTTAAGTGCACTAGATATCAACACTGGTAAAGCTATGATTGGTCCTGATGATGTTGAAACAATCAGATCATTCAAAGGAATGTCAGTTAGATAAATATCTTAACCAGGCTCTTTAGATAGAGCCTGGTTTTTTTTTAAAATAAAAAAATATGAGTAAAAATTTTAGTCTTAGAAGTTTATTAGTAAGACCAGAAGTAGCAACCTTCTTAATGTTCCTAGCAATAATGATTGGATTTTATATTGCTAATGAAAGATTTTTAGATGCAAGAAATATAAGAATAGTTATGGGTATTACACCCGAATATATTATTGTTGCTATTGGTATCGCAATATTAATGATCTCAGGTGAATTTGATTTATCTGTAGGCTCTGTTTTTGCATTAGTCCCAATGACTATTGTACAAATGGTGCATCAAGGGATACCACCTTGGTTCGCTATTTTTCTAGGATTAATGATTGGTATTATTGTTGGGTTTGTTAATGGATTTATTACCTTAAGATTTGGAATCCCTTCTTTTATCGCAACTCTTGGAATGCTCTATATTGCTAGAAGTCTTACAACTGTAGCTACTGCAGGATTTCCACCACCATTTCCTCATATTTTACCAAATGAGTTATTCGTTTATCAATTTGAGTTATTTAGAGCTTCCTTGTACTGGGCTCTTTTAGTTGCCGTGGTTTTAGGTGTTATGCTTCACAGAAGTAATGTTGGTAACTGGATCTATGCAACTGGCGGAGATCAAAACGCAGCATCTTCAATGGGAATAAAGACTGGAAACGTTAAAATGTTTTGTTTCATCTTATGTGGTTTCTTAGCTGGCTTTGCTGGAATGATTCAAACATTTAGATTGGAAGCACCATTACCATCTCAAGGATACTTATTAGAACTAGAGTCAATTGCTGCAGCAGTTATTGGCGGTGTCAGTTTATTTGGAGGTATCGGAACAGTTTTTGGTGCCGTTATTGGAGCAATACTAATTAGGTTTTTAGAAAGTGGAATCATTATGGCTAGAATAGATGCGGAATGGTTTAGAGCAGGTTTAGGTTCTTTAATTATCATAGCCGTAGTGTTTAATACTTATATAAGTAGAAGAGCGACACGAATTGGTCAAAACAAGGCAAAGGATTAAAGATGGAAGATATAATAGTTTGTGAGGGTCTAAACAAATACTATTCAGGAGTTCATGCTTTAAAAGATTTAAGCTTAAAGATAAAAAAAGACTCTGTTGTTGGTCTTATTGGAGACAATGGTGCTGGTAAATCAACATTAATTAAAATCTTATCTGGCGCACATCAACCTGATTCAGGTCATATATATTTTGAAGGTAATAAGGTTAAATTTAAATCTACAAAAGAAGCAATGAATTTAGGTATTGAAACAATTTATCAGTATTCGGCTTTGATCCCTGAAATGTCTATTGCAAGAAATATTTTTATTGGACGTGAACAAACTCAATATAATGTTGGCAATTTTGGTTTAATGAAAACTAAAACCATGCAGGACGATGCGATGAAAGCATTAACAGATGTTGAACTGCATCTTCGATCTCCAGATACACCAGTTAACCAATTGTCTGGAGGAGAAAGACAAGGTGTTGTGATTGCAAGAGCAATGTATTTTAAATCAAAAGTTTTAATATTAGACGAACCAACAAACCACTTATCAGTAAAAGAAACAAATAAAGTACTAAGGTTTGTAGAAGGATTAAAAAGCCAAGGCGTGACATCAATATTTATTACTCACAACTTGAGTCATGTATATCCAATTGCTGATCATTTATGTGTAATGGCAAGAGGTGAAAAAATTGCTGATTTGGATAAAAAAGACACAACAATAGATCATCTAACTGATTTATTAGTGAATGGATAATTTTGGGAGGAATTATGATTAGTGATGCGCAAATAAAACAATATAACGAAGAAGGTTATACGATCGTTGAAAATGTTTTTAGTATGGATGATTTAAATCCAATATTAAATGAATTTGAAGAAATTGTTGATGATTTTGCAGAAAAAGCTTTTCAAGCTGGAAAAATTACAAACAAACATGATGATAAAGATGTCTTTAAAAGACTAGCTGCTCTCGAAAGAGATTTTAAAGGTTCTTCCGTATTAATACATCATAGAGGGGAATTAAAACCAGCTCTTGCAAATCTTTGGGGATCAAAAAAACTTTTAGATATGGTTGAAAATTGGGTTGGCAAAGATATTTCTGGTCATCCAGTTTGGAATATTAGATCTAAAACACCTCAGACAGCTAGGATGACAGTTCCATGGCACCAAGACTCTGCTTATTTAAAAGATGGAGCAGAAAAAACCACTCAGCCTGCTGCGTGGATTCCATTTCTAGATGTAAATAAAAATAATGGATGCATGCAAGTTGTTCCTGGAGGACATAGACCTGAAAGAGTTTTGAATCATAAATTAGAAAAGAAAGATGGTTCAGTAAAAGATTCTTGGTATTTATTTATTGAAGACAAAGATATTCCAGAGGAGAAAGTCGTTACTTGTGAAATGAAGGCTGGCTCAGTTCTATTTTTACATCAATTAGTTCCTCATCGATCACTTGAAAATTTATCTGAGGATGTAAGGTGGAGCGTTGACCTAAGATTTCAAAATCCAAAAGATGAAGCTGGTTTTCACACTGGTTTGGTTGATCCAATCATAATGAGAAAATCAGAAGACCCAAGTTATACAGCTGATTGGGACTCTTGGTTTAAAGGTTATGAAGAACAACACACTAAATTTAGAGGGACTTCAAAAAAAGACCAATTTGACTCCACAGTTGATGGGTCATGGTTAGATCGTTGGGATAATTAATTTAATTATCAAGCATGGAAGTTAATCTCGATGATTGGTACAGACCAGAAGTCGACAGAAAAAAATTAAAAGCCTTAAGTAAAAGAAGAGATCTACCTGGACTAATCCATTTCTTCTTTTATTTTTTATCTTTATTTATTTCAGGATATTTAGCATACATTACTTTAGGTACGTGGTGGACATATCTATTCTTTTTTATTTATGGTACGATTTATGCGTTCAGTGTAGCGAACTGGCATGAAACTGTTCATCGAACTGCATTCAAGACTCGTTGGATAAATGAATTTTTTTATCATATCAGTTCTTTCATGTGTGACTTTGAAGGTTTTAGATGGCGTTGGAGCCATACTTTCCATCATTCAAAGACATTACAAACAGAAGATGATTATGATCACGAAATACAAGTATCAAGACCGATAGAATTATTTGCATTCTTTTTGAATTTTATACCTCTTACAGATTTATTATACCCACATAAATTAATTAAGTTTGAAGTTCTAAAACATGCTTTTGGAAAATTCACTCCAGTTATTGATATAACAGCGCCTAAAGAAGAAAAGAAAAAAATTCTTTGGAACTCAAGATTATATGTTTTTATTTGGTTAACAGTTATTGCATATTCTTTTTACTTAGGTTCTTTCTTACCAATAATTTATATTATTTTACCAACTTATATTGGGAAGCCAATTTGGTTTGCCGTAAATGTGACTCAACACCTAGCTGCTAAAGTTGACACAAAAGATCACCGCTTAAGCACTTACTCTGTTAGAATAAATCCAATATTAAGTTTTTTATATTGGCATATGGAATATCATTTAGAGCATCATATGTTTCCTATGGTGCCTTCATACAATTTAAAAAAATTACGAAAAGAAATTGATAAAGAATTACCACAACCGTTCACGAGTCTTTTTGATTTTTATAAAAAAGTTTTGCCAGCTGTTATATCTTTGGCTACTGATCAAAATAAATATTATAAAGTTAAATTAAATAATTAAACTACCAAGAACCAGAATTTTCCATAGACTTCCATGGTTCTTGTTCAGGTAAAGATTCCCCTTCTTGTAAGATCTCAATGGAAATTCCATCGGGAGAGCGAACAAAAGCCATATGTCCATCACGAGGTGGTCTATTAATTGTGACGCCGTTGTTCATTAATTTTTCACACACTTCATAAATATTGTTAACACTGTAAGCTAGATGACCAAAGTTTCTTCCTCCAGTATATTTTTCCGGATCCCAATTATATGTTAGTTCAAGAAGACCTGTTCTTTCATCGCTATTTTCAGCAGCTAAAAATATTAGGGTAAAACGACCTTTTTCATTGTCAACTCGTCGCACCTCTTTTAATCCAAGTTTGTTACAGTAAAAATCTAGAGAAGTATCAATGTTCTCAACCCTCACCATTGTGTGTAAATATTTCATAAAAACTAATAAATATTAACACAATTTTAAATTTATTTTCAATTGTTATTTTGCTTAATTCACGTAAAATAAAATTCAAATAGGGAGGAATTAATGAAGAAGAAAAAAGAATTAAAAATCTCTAGACGTACAGTAATGAAGGGTGCTCTTGCTGCTGGTGCAATGATGTCAGCAGGATCTATTCCTTCAAAACTATTTGCTGGAGAATTTAATATTCCTGATCCACTAAAACCATTACCAACAACAGGTGGTAATATGAGATGGATTGATAGTGGTGACATGAAAGGTGTCTTTTGGAAAAAACTTTTTCCAGAATATGCAGCTTCAAGAGGTATCACTATTGAATATGATGGTTTGCCATGGAAAGAAATAAATAAAATTGTTCCAATAGCTATAAGAAATGGAACTGTTCATGATGTATTCCAATTACCTTTAGGAATGGATCCAGGTGTTGCTGTATCTGAAGGTTGGGTTCAACCTTGGGATGATTATATTGAAAACCTAGATGAATGGTTAGCAAATTTCCCTGCTGGAGTTTATTTACCTGGTGTCAACCAATTCAATGGAAAGACATATGGTTTATGCTTAACAGCTAACAAAAGAACAGGAACTTGTCTTCTCTATAGTGAAAAATATATGAGTGAGGCTGGATATGATCCTCAAGCTGGTCGTATGACATATTCTGAAATCAGAGATGCTGCAAAAAAAATTACTAAAAGAGGTAATGGTCAGTATTATGGTTGGATTATTGGTGGAAACCAAGTTAATCGATGGGAAGATGTTGTTCACACTTTTGGTCAAGTAGCTGGAGCACATGGAGGAAGAGGTGGCTTTACAAATAGACACATTAATTTCCAAAATGGTAAATTCCAAATTGCTTCTGATCAATATATGGAAGCAGTTGAATTACTTCTTCAATTAAAATCTGATGGAAGTGCTTTCCCTGGTGTCATGAGTATGAACGCTCCTCAAGCTAGAGCTCTTATGCCTCAAGGTGCAGCAGGAATGATATTCCAAGGTCCTTGGTGTATTGGAGTTTGGGGTAGAGATGCTCCGGAGTGGAAATACGGTATTGCTAGTGAGCCTGTTCCAGATGGAAAAAAAGCTCAACCACTTTATATTGCAGAGGGTGGGTCAAATACGCTTTGGTTAAGTGCTAATAGTACAATGGGACCATTTGCTGGTGACCTAATTAGATTCATGGGAACTGAGCAAGGTCAAATTTATTGGGCACAAACTGTTGGTGCAGCAGATCCTGCTGTTAATCCAGAAGCAGTTGCAAAAGCTGGTTTGACTGGACCATCAGCTCAAGCACTTGCAATGTTTGCTGAAAATCTACTTGTTGGACCAAATCCAATAGTTAGAAATAAAGATGTAGGTGTTGTAGCTGCTAAGTCTAGAGTTCCAGACCCATCTTTAGCTTTAGTTATTCAAGGGCTATATACTGGACAACTTAAAGGTGTCGAAGCACAGCTTAAAGATTGTAATCAGAGATATGAAGATGCGCTTGATCAAGCAGTTGAAGAAGCAAGAGCAGATGGTGCTAACGTTACTCGTGATGATTGGGTGTTCCCAAATTGGGATATCAACTCCAATTATGGCGCGTCAAAATATAGCGAACTTTAATACAAATTAACTAAAGGCGAGTTTATACTCGCCTTTTTATCATGAATAAAAAATCTTTATCCAAACAGATATACGATGCGAGATGGTGTTATGTATTTGTTCTACCATGTTTAATTTTAACAGGAATGTTTGTCATTTATCCTATTGGAATGTCTTGGTATTTTTCTTTATTAGATTGGAGTGGTTTTACAAAAGAAGCAAAATTTATTGGCCTTCAAAATTATTATGAAGCTGTCAATGATGAATTCTTTTGGGATGCATTCATTCGTTCTTTTATTTTTATGTTTGGAACAGTTCCAGTAAAAATTGTTTTAGGATTTATAATTGCAGTATTTTTAAATAATCAAGTTTTGAAACTTGCTCCTTTCTTTCGTACTGTAATCTTTATGCCTGTAGTTACTGCAATTGCTATCATTGGTATTGTAATGACTTTTGTATTTAGCCCTTTTAATGGACCTGCTAATAAATTTTTAATGTCTACTAATTTAACTTCTGCTCCAATTGATTTTCTTGGAAACCCAGATACGGTGCTTCCAACTGTAATGGGAGTATATGTTTGGAAATGGCTAGGGATAACTATGATGTATTGGCTTGCCGCTTTACAAACAGTCCCACAAGATGTTTACGATGCTGCAAAAATTGATGGTGCTGAAGGATATAGATTATGGATCCATATTATTTTACCAATTGTACTACCTTTTGCTATTGTCATTATTCTTGTGGAGGCAGTTGGAGCACTAAATGTTTTTCCTTTAATTGAAACTATGACTGCTGGAGGACCATTCTTTAGTAGTGAAGTTATGGAAATATATATTTTTAGAACAGCTTTTGTAACTGACTCTGGCACAATGCCTAGGCTTGGATACGCTTGTGCTGCAGGAGTATTTTGGGGTGTTGCAGTTTTATTTATTACAGTACTTCAGGGATTATGGATGAGGAGAACTCGAAGAATATGAGCAGATACTTAAATTTTATTGCTGAAAAAAACCAAGTTAAATATTTAATTATAACTATAGCTTTTATTATTTTCTCTTTCTTTTGGATCTATCCATTACTGTGGGTACTTTCAGCCTCTTTCAAAACTGATTTTGAAATTTGGGGAGGCTTAGGTTTAATCCCTGACCGGCTTGTTTGGGAAAATTTTGAAAGAGCATGGTTTGGTGCAAATATGGGTAGGTATTTTTTTAACACCCTTATTATCACAGTTGTTTCGGTAATTATAGTTGTCGTAACAACTGGTATGTTTGGTTACGTAATTGGAAGATATTCTTTTCCAGGAAAAAAAATACTTATAGGAATTTTAATTAGTACAATTTTTATTCCTCAAGGTTACACAATTATTCCTGTTTTTGATTTATTAAATAATTTAAATATTTCTAAAAACTTAATTGGACTAACACTCGCAACAGCAGGACACACTCCAGTAATTTATATTTTATTGTTTGCAGGATATTTTTCGAGAGTTCCTGTAGAGCTTGAAGAAGCAGCTAAAATGGATGGAGCGGGCTTTGTTCGAACATTTATTTCAATCATGTTACCTTTAACAAAACCAGTAGTAGCTACAGTTTCTATTCTACAAGTTTTGCATGCATGGAATGACTTCTTGTTACCAGTTGTCATCACATTAGGTAATCCTGATATACGAACACTATCCGTAGGCGTGTACGCTTTTAAAGGTGAGTACTTTGTCGATTGGTCTGGTATGGCAGCTGCATCTGTTATAACTATTTTGCCTATAATTATTTTATTTTTGTTTATGCAAAAATATTTTGTTGAAGGTGTTCAAGGAGCTGTAAAAGGGTAAATATGAAAAGGCCAAATATTTTATTAATTACTTCCGATCAACAGCATCATGATACTATTGGAAAATTTAATTCAAAAATACAAACACCGTATTTAGATAAGCTTTGTGATGAGGGTATGAATTTTACAAGAGCTTATTGTCCATCACCAGTTTGCACGCCGTCAAGAGCAAGTATTATTACTGGACAATATCCGTCTTCTCATGGAGCTTGGACAATTGGAGTTAAATTAGATGAAGAAGTAGAAACTATTGGAGAACTTTTATACAAAAATGGTTACTCTACTGGTTTAATTGGTAAAGCACATTTCCAGCCATTAACTTCAGTTCCAGGTCAGGAATCTATAGAAGGACAACCAACTTTAAGAGATTTAGAATTTTGGAAAAATTTTAAAGGACCTTGGTATGGCTTTGAACATATTGAGCTAGCACGTAATCATGCAGATGAAAGTCATGTAGGTCAACATTATGCAATTTGGATGGAACAAAACGGTCTTAGTGATTGGAAAGAATATTTTCAACCAGTGCCTGGTGAAACTTCTAAATATGCTCCTCCAATTGCTCGCGAATATGACTACTGGGCAAGACCGGATAGGGTTTGGAAGTTAGATGAAAAACATCACTACACAAATTGGACAGCTGAAAGATCAATTGAATTTTTAGATCAACAAAAAGATGACAAGCCATTTTTTCTTTGGACAAGCTTTCAGGATCCACATCCACCATACGTATTAAGTGAACCATGGGCATCAATGTATAATCCAGAAGACATGTCACCTGGAACGTTAAAAGAAGGTGAACACGAATTAAATCCACCACATTTTGGAAAAACACAAACGACAAATCCTGATTTTGACAATTGGCATTCACCATTTAACGCTCATGGTTGCATGAGTCATCTGTATCCTATGGAAGAATTAAAAAAAGACATGGCAATTTATTATGGCATGGTTAGTTTTATGGATAAGAATATTGGAAAAATAATTAATAAGTTAGATCAAATGGGTGAACTTGATAATACCATAATTATTTTTACTACTGATCATGGTCACTTTATAGGACAGCATGGTTTAATTGCTAAAGGACCATTCCACTATGAAGATATGCTCCGTTTACCATTTATTGTTAGATGGCCAGATAAAGTTCCTCAAAATTCATCATCTTCATCTTTATTGAGTTTAGTTGATCTTGCGCCAACATTTTTAAAAGTCGCGGGCATTGATATACCAACCCAAATGCAAGGAGTGGATCAAACGGATGTATTTTATGGCAACAAGGAAAGTATCCGTTCACATATATTTGTTGAAAACAGACATAATCCAAGAATGCCTCATTTAAAAACTTATATTAATGATAATTATAAAATTTCTATTTACCGAGAAGCTAACTATGGTGAACTTTTTGATTTAGAAAATGATCCAAACGAATATAATAATTTATGGGATAATACGAACGCACAAACATTAAAAAAAGATTTATTATTCAAGTTTGCGCAAGCCACGTTAAAAGATGAAACATCAAAAATGAAAAGAGTTTCAGGCGCTTAATTAAGAAAGGATAAAGATGAGAATTTTATACGTAGACATAGACTCTTTGAGGCCTGATCATTTAGGATGTTATGGTTATCATAGAAACACATCTCCTACGATTGATTCAATAGCAAAAGAAGGGGTCAAGTTTACAAATTTTTATTCAACTGACACACCGTGCCTACCTAGCAGAACTGCTTTGTTTGGAGGTAATTTTGGTTTCAAAACTGGAGTTGTTAATCATGGCGGTGAATTCTCTGATATTGCTCCTAGAAAAAATATTTGGAATAGAGAATTTAAAGGCGGTTTGAGAGGAGAATACGCTTTTACATCTCTTGGAAAAGTTCTTCGAGATGCAGGATATTATACAGCAAGTATCAGTCCTTTCCCTGAAAGACATACTGCCTATCAAGTTTGGTTTGGTTTTACCGAAACATATGACACTGGAAAAGGTGGATTAGAAAATGCTGATGAAGTCTACCCTGTTATAAAAAAATGGTTAGAAAATAATGGAGAAAAAGAAAATTGGTTCTTACATGTAAATATGTGGGACCCTCATACTCCATATGATACTCCTGAAGAATTTGGAAATCCATTTAAAGATGATCCTATCGAAGAATGGGTAACAGAAGAATTAATTAAAAAACAAAGGAATAGTTTCGGACCGCATAGCGCTAGAGAAGTTCCAGGATTTGATGAAGATCTTGGAGGAAAGTATACAATGGGAGTGGGTGAAATTAAAAATACTTCTGATGCTAAAGAACAAATTGATGCATATGATACTGGAATTAAATACGCAGATTTTTATTTAAATGAAGTTTTTGAAGATTTAAAAAAAATGAATCTTTGGGATGATACAGCAATAATTATTTCAGCAGACCACGGAGAAAATCAAGGTGAGTTAAATGTTTGGGGAGATCACCAAACAGCTGATCATATAACTAATAGAGTTCCATTAATAATTAGATGGCCAGGGATAACAGATACAAATAAAGGAAGTACTGTAGAAAATAAATTTTATAATTTAGATTTAACTTCAACTATTTCTCAAATTACTTCATCTTCTCAACCTGACAGATGGGATGGTATTAATTTCACTGAAAATTTAACTAATAGTAAATCATCAAATGGAAGAGATTATTTAGTTATTAGTCATGGTGCTTGGAGTTGTCAAAGATCTGTAAGATGGGATAATTGGTTACTGATAAGAACGTACGATACTGGTTTAAAAGATTTTCCAAAATATATGCTTTTTGATATTGAAAAGGATCCGCATGAGTTGAATAATCTCGCAGATCAGCATAAAGATCTCGTAGCTCATGGAATGTTTTTAATCGATGAGTGGATTGAAGAAAATATGTATGAGGCTGATAGAGGAGATCCACTTCAAGGTGTAATTAGAGAAGGTGGTCCTCATCATGCAAATATTTATTCAAAAGTCTGGAATACATATGTTGAGCGTCTTGAAAAAACAGATAGAAAAAAACACGCTGACAATCTTAGGAAATATAAAGGAAAACCTTTTAGTAAATAAATCTAAATCATAATGAATATTAAATCTAAACCAAATATTATTGTATTTTTTACTGATCAACAACGCTGGGATACTTCTGGTTTACATGGTAATCCATTATCCTTGATGGAGAACTTCGATCATTATGCAGTCGAAGGTACACATCTTTATAACTCATTTACATGCCAACCAGTTTGTGGGCCTGCAAGAGCTTCATTACAATCAGGAATGTATGCAACAAAAACTGGATGTTTTAAAAATAGAATACCTTTAAAAAAAAATATTAAAACTCTAGCAAAACATTTATCAAAAGAAGGTTATGCAACTGGATATATTGGAAAATGGCATCTCGGCTCATCTGAACCGGTTAAAAAAGAGGATAGAGGTGGTTATGATTATTGGTTAGGATCAAATCTATTAGAATTTACTTCTGATGCTTATGAAACATATGTTTATGATGGACAAAATAAAAAAGTATTTCTTCCAGGATATAGAGTTGATGCAATAACTGATGCAGCTATAAATTTTATAAAACTAAATCAAAAAAAACCATTTTTTCTTTTCGTCTCTCTTATTGAGCCACATCACCAAAACAATACAGATGATTATCCACCACCTATTGGATACAGAGAAAAATATACAGGCAAGTGGTCTCCTCCAGATCTTTCATCTCTGGTTGGATCTTCTCCTCGACATTTAGGAGGTTATTATGGAATGGTGAAGAGAATAGATGAAGCTTATGGAAGAATGATTGATGTTATTAAAAGCTTAAAATTATTTGATGATAGTGCAATTATTTTTACATCAGATCATGGAAATAATTTTAAAACACGAAATAGAGAATATAAACGTTCATGTCATGAAAGTTCAATACGGGTTCCTACTTCTTTAATTGGAAATGTTTTCCAACAAGGTGGCCGAATAAAAGAACTAACCAATATATTAGATATTCATGCAACAATATTAGATTTGGCAAAAGTAAAAAATACCTCTCATTGTGATGGTAGTTCAGTATTGCCCTTAGTAAATAAAACATCAAAAAAATGGGAAAACGAAATTTTTGTTCAAATTAGTGAGAGTCAATTAGCTAGAAGTTTAAGAACTGAAAAATGGAAATATTGTATTGCTGATCAAGACTCTAATGGGAGTGATAAACCTTCATCTAATCAATACACAGAAACAAATTTATACGATCTTGATGCTGATCCGTATGAATTAAATAACTTAATTGGTATTAGTACTTATGATGAAATAGTAACCTCCTTAAGAAAAAAGATTAAAAGTAAAATTAAAAAAGTTGAAAATATAACAACTAAAATTATAAAAGCTAAAAATGTAAATAATCCTGGTCAAATGGGATTAAATCCTGATTCTTTTCATAGATTAAAGAAAAAACTTTAATAATTATTTTTTTCGTATTAGTCTGGTATTTATGAAAACAGTTTTTCTTTTATTTGATTCATTAAATAAAAGAATGTTAAATTCTTATGGTGGTAAATATATTGAAACACCAAATTTTAACCGATTAGCAAAAAAATCAGTTCAATTTAATAATCATTATATTGGTAGTATGCCCTGTATGCCGGCAAGACGTGATATGCATTCAGGTCGATTAAGTTTTCTTCACCGTGCATGGGGTCCTTTAGAACCATTTGATAATTCATTTCCAGAAATCTTAAGACTTAATAATACATATACTCATCTTGTGACTGATCATTATCATTACTTCGAAGATGGTGGTGCAACGTATCATAATAGATTTAACTCATGGGATTTTATTAGAGGACAAGAGAGTGACCCGTGGAAAGCAATGGTTCAACCACCACTTGAAAAATTAAGAGAAAAATATCATCAATCACAATTAAATTTAACTGATAGAGAAACAGGTTATTATCATTACGCAATCAATAGTGAATTTATTAAAGAAGAAAAAGATTTTCCTTCAGTTAAATGTTTTGAATCTGGTTTAGACTTTATAAATATTAATAAAGATTCTGATAATTGGTTTCTTCAACTCGAAACTTTTGATCCTCACGAACCTTTTTTTGCGCCAGAGCGATTTAGAGAAAAACTAAAAACAAATTATACTGGCCCAAGATTAGATTGGCCTCAGTATGATAGAGTGAAAGAAACAGATGATGAGGTTGCAGAGTTAAAAGCCAATTACATTGCTTTAGTTGGTCTATGTGATTATTTACTTGGTACGGTTTTAGATTATTTTGATGAAAATAATTTATGGAATGACACTGCATTGATTTTAACTACAGATCATGGTTTCATGCTTGGAGAACATGATTGGTGGGCTAAAAATAGAATGCCTTTGTATAATGAAATTGCAAATATACCTTTTTATTTTTATCACCCGGAATACAAACAATATTCGGGTGAGCAAAGAAATGTTGTAACTCAAAATATTGATTTGATGCCAACATTCATGACAATGCATGGTCACAATCTTCCTAAAGAGGTTAAAGGTAAATCTATATTAAACTTTCTAGATAAAGACAGTGAAAATAAGCATTTTGCTTTGTATGGATATTGGGGTGGGGGAATAAATATATCCGATGGAAATTATACATATTTTCATTTTCCAGAAAATTTTGATCAATATGATAGAAGTAGATTTCAATATACATTGATGCCAACCAATATGAGGCAATTTTTTTCACATGAAGAGTTGCAAACTGCTACAATGCATGAGCCATTTAACTTTACTAAAAATATTCCAGTAATGAAAGTTAATAGAATTCTTAGAAAATCAGATCCACATAAAGCATTAGAAGATACTAAATGTGCTCTTTATAATTTAAAGGATGATCCTGGACAATTAAATCCTATTAATGATGAAAATTTAATAAATAAATATAAAAATCTTATGCTGAATGAAATTAAAACTTATGATCCACCAAAGGAATTATTAAACAATTATTTTAAAGAAAACTAAATGACCAAAAGACAAAAAGTTTTAGTTCTTTATTTGAAGTTTCCGAGTCTAGAAGCTGAAGTTATTTCATGGGCTACTTTTGATGGTACTGGTCAAAAACTCCATATGACAGGTGATAGTGATGAGCCTCCTTATCCTACAGGCCTCGACGCCTTATTAGATGGATGGAGATTATTTCAATCAAGTCAAGCCATTCCAGAGCATCCAGGAGAAGAATTTAGGACTTCATATTTAAAACATGAATTTTTTTTTGAAAAAATAGAAGAAGGAGATTTTTAAGATGGTACAATTATTATCAACTGAGCAAATGGCAGAGTTTGCAAATAGCGGATGCTTATTTTTTGATGGATTAATAGATAATGAAACTAATAAAGAATTTTTAAACGATATTGGACATACTGAAATTGAAAACGTTGATAATATGCAAAAGTATTTTCAAAATATTAAAGCTTCTAGCAGCATTCCAAGAATTCCTGCAGGAACACCACTCAAGAATGCTTATCCACACAAATCTCCCTTAGAAAAAATTTTCCAAAATGAGGTTGTTGCAGGAGCAATTAATAGTTTAGTTGGATCTGAGGCTGTAGTTGATCATCAATTTCTTCATCTAACATTCCCAACGAAATACTTTAAAAAAACTAATCAAAGACAGATGTCTCAGGTTAATCATCAAGACAGCACAATCGATCCAAGAATTACATTTGATATTCAACTATTCTATTTTCCAACTGATGTTACAAAAGAAATGGGTGGAACAAGATATCACCCTGGTACGCATCTTAGAATTGTAAACGAAATGGGAATTGCTAAATATCAAAATATTAAAGGACAAAAAAAAATAGTTTGTAAGGCAGGTACAATTGGGATCTTTCATAATGGCTTGTGGCATGGTGCAGGTGTTAATTTTTCAGATGAGATTAGATACATGTTCAAAGTAAGATTGCAACCAACAGAAAAACAGGAACTATTATGGGATCCTGAAAAAAAATATAAACCACTTCCTAATAAAGCATTATATTGGACAGATGAAAATCAAGAAAAAACAGTCAATGATATTTTAATGAAATCATATCCTTGGCAAGAGGCAGATACAAATCGATTAGATAAAATTAATACAATTAAGTTCTGGAGAATGCTCACTGGTAATAAAAATTTAGATATTGATTATTGGCTTACTAGAATTGAGAATGAATTATATTAGTTAAAATCTCTTTCATCACCTTTTAAGGGAACAACATCACAAGTTTCTTGATACCAGGAAAGCATTTTATCTTTTAGATCTTTGAGTTGTGACGCATATTGTGGATCATCAATAACATTATTAATTTCTCCTGGATCTTCGATTAAATTATAAAACTCATCTTTTTCGTAAGCTCTTTTAATATATTTAAATTTTTTATTTCTGCACATTGTTGCTTTGGTATGCATTAAAATTTCATCCTCTTGACCTTGTAAACTAACTCTAGGGTAATACAGGCCATGGGGTAATTGAAGACTTTGATTTTCACTCGCTTGTCTCTCTAACCTAAGTCTACCACCCTCCGTAAATACTTCTTCTCTATGATTATCAGTTTTCTGTTCAATAAAATTTTTAATACTTTTGCCAAAATGCCAATATGACGGCTCGATATTACTGTAATCATATATGGTTCCCGCAATATCAATTAATTCAATCATTGTATCGCTTACACCATTTAATGTATTTTCACTTTTTGGTGGTTTAATAATTAGAGGAACATTCGTAAGACAGTCTTGAAAAGTATTTTGTGTTTTTTCAACTAAATTATAATCACCTGTAAAGTCACCATGGTCAGATAAAAAAATTATCAAAGTATCATCATACAAATTATTTTCTTTTAGTTGATTGACCAAAAGTCCAAATTGATAATCTACTCTTGCACACATACCAAGATATACAGCTCGTAATTCATTCCAACGTTCATCGGTCCAATCTTGCATTCTTTGTCCATCCATAATTCCTTTTAATAGACTTGGCTTGTCTTCCCAAGTTTTGTATTGATATCTACTTGGTATTAAACTTCGATCAATTGATGAGAACCATGGATCTTCTACACAGTAAGGAGGATGCGGATAACCAAGTGGTAGAAATAAACAGAATGGTTTTTCTTGTTTATAATCTTTTATAAAATCTAATGCGCCATAAACCATGGACCAATCATCATCGAAATAAATTTCTTTATCTTTTTTATCTAATTTTCCCTTGAAGAAACTATAATAATTATCTCCATCTTCAGGTCCTCGCCATGATAAATCTCCACCATGAGTACCAGGTTGTTGACTGTAACCCCATTTTTGAAAATCTCTATTAGTTGGTTCAAAGTAAATATCACAATGATTACGATATCCTTCCTGACCTGCTATCAAATCATTTTTTCCACCCCACCAAATGAAGTAATCTTTATTTTTTAGTTCTGATAAAATACTGGAGTCACCTTGATCTGTATGTAACATATAATGCATTGTTCTATGACCATGTACATGTGGATACCAGCCAGTCATAAATGAGCAACGACTTGGTGTACAAACTGTTGCTTGACAAAAAGCATTCTTAAATGCAACCCCGTCTTCTTTAATTATACTATCTAAATTAGGAGTTTGTGCGCCTGGATAACCAAGATATCCAAGCATATCTCCTCTCCACTGATCAGGATTAAAAATAACAATATTAGGTTTCTTCATTTTAGTATTAATTTTTATATGTTTTTTATATAAAAAAAAGACAATATGATTGTTGATTATATTACTTAACTGAGTAAGATTATTTAAAATTTAGGAGGAATGATGAAGAATTTATTTAAATTTATCATAGGTTCAGTATCTTTATTTTTCTTTTCTTCTGTTCAAGCAGATACAATTAAATGGTTACACTTAACTGGTGAAAGCTCACCTGAGTATCCAAACTTTGTAAGAGCTGTTGAAGAATTTGAAGCTAAAACTGGGCACAAAGTTGAGATGATGTATCTCGAAAATGAATCATTTAAAGCTAAACTTCCAACAATGTTACAATCAGATGACAGACCAGATATTTTTAATAGCTGGGGAGGTGGAGTAATGTATGCACAAGCTGAAGCAGGATTTTTAAGAGATATATCTGATGTTATCACTGATGAATATTTATCTACACTAAGTGCAGCTGCAGCAAATGCATTTGTATACAAAGGACAAAGAGTAGGAGTTCCAAGAAATGTTTCACAAGTCACGTGGTGGTATAACAAAGATTTAGTTAACCAAGCTGGTGTTGATGTTAATGGTATCAAAATGTGGGACGATCTTCTTTCAGCAGTAAAACAAATTAAATCTGCTGGCATAACTCCAATTTGTATTGGAGGAAAAGATAAATGGCCTGTTCATTTTATTTGGACACATTTACACATTAGAAATGGTGGCGAGTCATTATTCCTTGAATCACTCGAAAATGGTGGTTGGGATAGACCAGAGTACATTAAATCAGGTGAACAAATGTTAGAACTTGTAGCCCTAGAACCTTTTCAAGATGGTTGGTTAAGTCATACTTGGCCTGATCAAGCTGGTTTCTTTGGTGATGGAAAATGTGCAATGGCTTTCATGGGTAATTGGATGTATCCAGCTCAAAAATCTAACAGTGCAAGTGGAGAAGGTTTAGGAGACGACAATATGGGTATCTTTAGTATGCCAATGACTCCAGGAGCCCTTGGTGACTCTGCTGATACTTTAGGAGGTATCAATGGATGGCTAGTTTCTAAAACTGCACCAGACTCAGCTGTAGAATTTTTAATGCACTTAGTTTCAGCAGACATTCAAAATGAAGATGCTGCCAAAGGTGCTTATCTTCCAGTTGTAAAAGGTGCAGATAAATCAATTACCAATCCTTTACTTGCTCAAGTTGCAAACAACATTGGAAACTCACAATATCATCAAATTTTCTATGACCAATTTTTAGGTCCAGATATTGGCAGAGTTGTAAATGATGTTTCTACTGATTTAGCTGCAGGAATTATTTCAGCAGAAGAAGCAGCACAACTTGTCCAAGAGTCTTGGGAATTTAATCAGTAAATATTTATAAAGAGAAGGCTTTTATAAAAAGCCTTCTCTAGGAAATATAATGCAATCACCTAAATTTAATGCTTTATTAAGTAAGTATTCCACTTTGGTAATATTTATTATTCCTGCATTAACTATTTTTACAATGTTTGTTGTCTTGCCAATAATAGAGGCAGCATATTACAGTTTCTATAGATGGGATGGATATGGTGATCCTAATAAATATGTTGGTTTAAAAAACTATAAATATCTTTTTAAAAATAAGACATTTATTCTTTCATTAAAAAATAATTTTTACATTATTGCTATTTCATTATTTCTCCAATTGCCTTTCGCATTATTGGTTGCATTAATGATTTCAGATAAAATAAGAGGAGCAAATTTTTTTAGAACTGTTTTTTTCTTACCATATATCTTAGCAGAAATAGTAACAGGATTAATTTGGGCATATATTTATGATGGTAACTACGGAATGGTTGCTGCAATTTGGAATTTCTTTGGAGCAGAACCACCTCATATGATTGCTGAAAAAGAAACTGCAATGATTGCTCTATATATTGTAATTTTTTGGAAATACTTTGGAATTCATATGATGATTTATATTGCGGGTCTTCAAAATATTTCTAAAGAAGTTTTAGAGGCAGCTAGAGTTGATGGTGCTGGTCCAGTAACTACTGCGTGGAGAATAAAAATACCAATCATTTTACCTACAATAAGATTATCAGTTTTTTTATCTATTCTAGGAGCTCTACAATTATTTGATATAATTATGCCACTTACAGGTGGAGGGCCATCAAATCAAACTCATTCAATGGTTACATATTTATATTATTTTGGAGTCATGCGAATGAAATTTGGTTTTGGTAGTGCAATCGGAGTTGTCATTTTCTTAATTTGTTTCACTATAGCTCTTACTTATCAAAGAACTTTAATGAGGAAGGATTAATGTTTAGTAACTTTAGATCTTATTACATGTATCTGTTCCTTTTTTTATTGGCAGGTATTATTTTCATTCCTTTATATGTTTCTATTGCTGGTGGTTTCAAAACAATTGGAGATTTAAGAACTAATTCACTTGGTTTACCAACAGAATGGATAGTATCAAATTACACAAGTTTACTTGTTGATAACAAGTTTTGGTTATTTACTTGGAATTCAGTATTATATGCAGCAGGAACAACCTTTTTAGTTATTCTATTAGCTTCAATGACAGCATTTGTATTTGCTCATATGAAATTTATTGGAAGTAGATTTTTATTTAATTATTTTATACTTGGTTTAACTTTCCCTTTTGCCACAGCAATTCTTCCTTTGTTTTTGAGAGTTAGAGACCTTGGTTTGCTAGGCTCAGTTTGGGCAGTTATCTTACCTCAAATTGCATTTGGCTTAGCATTTGCAATAATATTATTTAGAGGATTTTTTAGACAAATGCCATCTGAGTTATTTGATGCTGCATTTGTTGATGGGTGTACATATTCTCAATTTTATTTTAGGTTTACACTGCCTCTTTCAACACCAATTATAGCAACAGTTGCAGTAATTAATCTTGTTGGTAGTTGGAATAATTATTTACTACCTCTTATAATGATAAATAGTGAAAGTTTGTACTCATGGCCACTTGGGATAATGGTTTTTAGAGGTGAGTATATTACTGATTGGCCAAAGATACTTGCTTTTGTCTCTCTTACTTTAATTCCAGCTGTAGTTTTTTTCTTAGCACTTCAAAGATTTATTGTAGCCGGTCTCACAGGTGGAGCAGTTAAGGAATAGTTTTATGAAAGTAGGAATTATAGGTTGTGGAAATATTGCCGATATTTATTTCAGTAATTCTCAGAAATACTTTAATAATTTTCAAATTGTTGCATGTGCTGATATTAAAAACGAAGCTGCAAAAAACTATGCAGAAAAATATGGAGTAGAACAATTATCAGTAGATCAGATATTATCTAATAAAGAAATTGAGTTAATTATAAACTTAACAATACCAGATGTTCATTTTGAAGTTTCAAAATCAATTCTTGAAGCTGGAAAACATTCTTATTCAGAAAAACCACTCTCAATAAAGTTTGAACATGGTGAAGAGGTAGTTAAATTAGGAAATTCAAAAGGTTTACATGTTGGCTGTGCTCCAGATACATTTCTTGGCGCTGGTATACAGGAAGCAAAAAAAATTATTAATCAAAATGAAATAGGTAAAATAAATCTTGGTAGTATTTCAATGGGTGTAGCTGGACATGAAATTTGGCATCCAAATCCAGATTTTTATTACAAATATGGTGGTGGTCCAATTCTTGATATGGGTCCATACTATTTTACAGCACTAGTAAATTTACTTGGTCCTGCAAAAAATGTTTTTACACAATCAAGAACAGTTTATCAAAAAAGAGTTATTGGTAGTGGCGATAGACAAGGGCAAGAAATAGAAGTTGAAATCCCAACAACATTAGTTTCACAAATAGAATTTCAGAATGGTGCATTAATTGATTCATTTTTTTCTTTTGATATTTGGAAACATAGTAAAAATCATATTGAGTTATATGGTGATAAAGGGTCAATAAATATTCCTGATCCAAATATGTTTGGTGGTGATATTCTTGTTTGTAAATCAAAAAATGGACCTTGGGAAAATATTGATACCAAGAACAATAATCTTGGAAAAATAAATATTAAAAATAAATCTGAAAAAGCAAATGAGTCAGCGGGTATTGCTAACTATAGAGGTATTGGCGTGAGCGAAACAGTTGATGCAATAAAAAATAATCGTTTAAATAGATGTAGTGGAGAATTAAGTCTTCACGTTTTAGATATACTAGATAGTATTATTAAATCATCAAAAGAAAATAAAAAAATAGAACTTAGAAGTTCTATTAAAAATTTAAATTACTTCTCTGAAGATGAGATTAGTAATTTATTAAAGTGAAAGGAATAAAATGAAAAAAGCTTTAATAGTTTATGGAGGTTGGCCTGGACATGAGCCAGAAAAATGTACTGAAATAATTAAAGGCATGCTGGAGCCTGAAGGATATGAGGTAAGAGCAGAATATCAAACTTCTGCATTTGCAGAAGACTATGTTCACGAAATGGATCTGCTTATTCCAATAGTGACGATGGCCTTTCATTTTGATCCAAGAGGAGAAATAAAAAAAACCGCTGTTAATAATGTTATTAAAGCTGTTCATAATGGATGTGGTCTTGCTGGTCATCACGGTGGAATGTGTGATGCATTTAGACAATCAATTGATTGGCAGTTCTTAACAGGAGGTCAATGGGTAAGTCACCCAAATGGTATTCATGATTATAAAGTCAATATAACAAAAAAAGATGATCCAATCATGGAAGGCATTGAAGATTTTGATTATCATTCAGAGCAATATTACATGCATGTGGATCCATTAAATGAAGTTTTAGCAACGACGACATTTAAAGGTAACGAAGTTTGGAAGCTTGAACAAGAACCTGGTTCATCAAGTGGTGACGCATATACCACAGAATGGTTAAAGGGTGTAGAAATGCCAGTTGCCTGGAAAAGACGAATTGGGAAAGGAAAAATTTTTTATATTTCTCTTGGTCATTTTGCTCATGAATTAAACCATCCACAAATGAATAAAATTTATAAACGTGGTTTACTTTGGGCATCAAGATAGAGTAATATAATATAGGAAATCATATGACAGAGTACTTTAGTAAAATACCAGAGATTAAATTTGAAGGCGAAGAAAGTACAAACCCATTCGCTTTTAAGTTTTATGATGAATCTAAAAAAGTTTTAGGCAAGTCTATGAAAGAGCATTTAAGGTTTGCTACTTGTTATTGGCATACATTTACTTGGCCAGGTCTAGATCCGTTTGGCGGTCAAACATTTGATAGACCTTGGATGCAAGCGGGTGATGAAATGAAAATGGCTGAAATGAAACTTGATGCTGCATTTGATTTTTTCACTAAAATAAAAACACCTTTTTTCTGCTTTCACGATAGAGATATTTCTCCTGAAGGTTCAAATTATGCTGAGACACAAAAAAATTTCTTTCATATTATAGATTTAATGGAACAAAAAATTAATGACTCTGGAATGAAATTACTATGGGGAACAGCAAATGCTTTTTCTCATAAAAGATATATGAGTGGTGCTTCTACCAATCCAGACCCAGAAGTTTTTGCATATAAAGCTGCACAAGTAAAAGATTGTATGGATGCAACGATGAGATTGGGCGGTCAAAACTATGTTCTTTGGGGTGGAAGAGAAGGATACGAAACTATTCTTAATACTGATATGACTAAGGAAACAGCTAATCTTCAAAGATTTCTCGAATTAGTCGTAAATTATAAACACAAGATAGGATTTAAAGGTCAAATTTTATTGGAACCAAAACCTCATGAACCAACTAAACATCAATATGACTTTGATTCTGCAACTTGCTTAGCGTTTTTACGAAAGGCAGGTTTAGAAAATGAGATTAAACTAAATGTTGAAGTTAATCATGCAACTTTATCTGGTCATAATTTTGAACATGAAATTGCTTACGCAACTTCAAACAGCGCCTTAGGAAGCATTGATATTAATAGAGGTGATACTTTAATAGGTTGGGATACGGATCAATTCCCAAATAATCCTGCAGACTTAATTATGTCCTTTTATTTTATTTTTAAGAATGGCGGCTTAGGCCAAGGAGGCATGAACTTTGATGCAAAAATAAGAAGACAATCTATTGATGCTGAAGATTTATTCCATGCTCATATTGGAGGCATGGATGTTTGTGCAAAAACACTTATTGCTGTTGAAAAACTGATGAATGATAATGTTATTCCTAAGTTTATTGAAGATAGATATGAAGACTGGAATAAAAATTTGGGTCAGTTTATTCATAATAAAGATACTGGATTAGATGATATAAATAAAAAAGTAATCGATGATAATATTGAACCAGAGCCTCGTTCAGGAAGACAAGAATATCTGGAAAATATCTTAAATAAATATTTGTAGTTACTAGCCATAAGTTTCTATACTAATTGATTTATAAATATTATGAAAATTTATAAATTAGATACAGCATCAGATTTTGAAAAATTAGACCTTTGTCTCGCAATAGGTAATTTTGATGGAATACATAAAGGGCATCAAGAAATAATAAATAAAATTAAGGAGATTGCATCAAACAATAATTTATTATCTTCTATAATGAGTTTTAATCCTCATCCTCGTATTTACTTTAATCAAATTAATGAGCCTTTTAATATTTATACTCAAAATGATAAAATAAATTTTCTTGAACGATTAGGTCTAGACATATTCATAGATTTTTCTTTTGACAACAATCTATCAATATTATCAGCTGATGATTTTGTATCTAAAGTTCTAATTGATAAATTAAAAATTAAATACTTAGTTATAGGTACTGACTTTAAGTTTGGAAAAGACAGAAAAGGTAATTTTAAAACATTAGAAAAGTACGCTGAAAAAAATACTTTTAATATTCATTTAATTGAACCTATTATGCTTGCTGATAAATCTGATAAATATTCATCTTCAATAATTCGATCACAAATAAAAGATGGTTATATGAAAGATGTTACAGAGTCTTTAGGTAGGCCCTGGCATATGCATGGAACAATAATTGAAGGTGATAAAAGAGCTAGAGAAATCAATTTTCCGACTGCTAATATGACACCAGATGAACAAATATTACCAAAAAGAGGTGTTTACTGTGTTGAAGTGCTATTAGAAGGCAAAAAATACAAAGGTGTTTCAAATTTTGGTTTAAGACCAACAGTCGATGGAAGCAAACTCCTTCTAGAGACACATATGTTTAATTTTAGTGAAGAAATATATGGTAAAGAATTGACTGTTGAATTCCTTACATTTATTAGGTCTGAACAAAAATTTAATAATTTTGAAGAATTAACTAAGCAAATCAACAAAGATATAAATACAGCTAAAGAATATCATCAACTATAATGGAATATAAAGATACAATTTTTCTTCCCAAAACATCTTTTGAAATGAGAGCTAACCTTCCCTCAAAAGAACCTGCAATAATAGAGGAGTGGGATAAAGAAAATATTTTTAAAAAGCTAAGAGATAAATCTAAAGGTAGAGAAAAATTTGTTCTTCATGATGGCCCACCATATGCAAATGGACATATTCATATGGGGACAGCTCTTAATAAAATTTTAAAAGATGTCATTGTGCGAACTCAACAAATGGCTGGTAAAGACTCAATCTATGTTCCTGGATGGGATTGTCACGGCTTACCAATTGAATGGAAAATAGAAGAAGAATATAGAAAAAAAGGAAAGAACAAGGATGATGTTCCAACCGTTCAATTTAGAAATGAGTGTAGAGAGTTTGCAGAAAAATGGATCGAGATACAAAAAAAAGAATTTAGACGACTTGGCGTTGAAGGGGATTGGGAAAATCCATATCTAACAATGTCAAATCAAGCAGAAGCACAAATTGTTCGAGAGCTTGGAAAGTTTTTACTTGATGAAAGTTTGTATAAAGGAGCAAAACCAGTTCTCTGGTCAGTAGTAGAAAAGACAGCTCTAGCTGATGCTGAGGTTGAATATGAAGATCATACGTCTAACACTATATATGTTAAATTTTTAATTAAAAATTCTACTGATAAAGATTTAATTGATTCAAATATTGTTATTTGGACAACAACTCCTTGGACTATTCCAGGCAATAGAGCTTTGGCTTATGGTAAAGAGTTAGATTATTCTCTTATTGTTGTTGAGGAATTAGAAGAGGATAGTTTAGTTAAAAAAAATGATAAATTAATATTTGCTTCAGAACTTTTAGAAAGTGTAACTAAAGAAATTGGTATTAAAAAATTTAGTACAATAAAGAAATTTAAAGGAGATAATTTATCTTCTTGTGAATGTGAGCATCCATTTAAAGAATTGGGATATGATTTTATTGTAAAACCATTTCATGGGGATTTTGTAAACTTAGAACAGGGAACAGGAGTGGTTCACATTGCCCCTGGACATGGAGATGACGACTATGTTTTAGGGATAGAAAATAATGTTGATATAATCCAGACAGTTCAAGATGATGGTAAATATAATCAACATGCTGTTGGTTTTGAAGGTGAGCATATTTATAAAGTAGATCATAAAATTGCAGATAAGTTAGAAGAATTTTCAAAATTATTATTTAAAGGAACGCTTCGTCATAGCTATCCACATTCATGGAGGTCTAAAGCCCCTCTTATTTATAGAAATACTCCACAATGGTTCATTTCCATGGAAAAAAATAACCTAAGAGACATTGCTCTTAAATCAATTGATGAAACTATTTTTTATCCTCCTCAAGGCCAAACAAGGCTTAGATCAATGATTGAAACTAGACCAGATTGGTGTGTATCTAGACAAAGAGTGTGGGGCGTACCTTTACCATTATTTGTAAATAAAAAAACGGGTCAACCATTAAGAGATGAAAATATTATTAATAGAATAGCTGATATATATGAAAAAGAAGGAAGTAATACGTGGTTTACCGAAGATCCACAAAGGTTTTTAGGGGATGAATATTCACTTGAAGATTATGAACAGGTTAAGGATGTAGTTGAAGTATGGTTTGACAGTGGTTCTACACATGCTTTTTGTCTAGAACAAAGAGAAGATTTGAAATGGCCTGCATCGATGTACTTAGAAGGAAGTGATCAACACAGAGGATGGTTTCATTCATCACTTTTAGAGTCTTCTGGCACAAGAGGTAAAGCGCCTTATGAAAGTGTTCTGACACACGGGTTTGTTGTTGATGGAAGAGGGCGTAAAATGTCTAAATCTTTAGGTAATGTTATTTCTCCAGATGATATATTAAAAAAATATGGAGTAGATATTTTAAGATTGTGGGTTGTCGCATCTGATTATTATGATGATCTGAAGCTTGATAATGCTATCCTCCAATCACAAGCTGAGTCTTATAGAAGAATAAGAAATACCTTTCGTTTTTTAATTGGCAATTTAAGTGATTTTACTGAAGAAGAAACTATTGATGGGAGTGAGTTTCCAGAGTTAGAAAAATATCTTTTACATCGATTGTGGGAAGTTGATCAAGTTGTTCAAAAATGTGTATCAACATTTAACTTTCACTTAATGTTTACAACACTTTTAAACTTTTGTTCAAGTGATCTTTCAGCTTTTTATTTTGATATTAGAAAAGACACTATATATTGTGATAGCAAAGAGTCCGTTCAAAGAAGATCTACTAGAACTCTATTAAATATAATTTTTAATCATTTAGTAAGATGGTTTGCTCCATCTATTTCCTTTACTTCTGAAGAGGCCTGGAAAGCTATGGGAAATAAAGAAAGTATACACCTACAAGATTTTTTACAATGTAAAAATGAATATGAGGATAATCAATTAAATGAAAAATGGAGTTTAATTAAAAATATTAGAAAAGTTGCTACTGGAGCAATTGAAAAAATTAGAGAAGAAAAAATTATTCGCTCAAGTCTTGAGGCACACATAGATATTTTTGTTTCTGCGGAAAGTTATAAAAAACTAGAGAAAGTAATGTTTGATGAAATTACAATTACTTCATCATTTTCTTTGTATGTTATTGACGAAAAATCCAAAGGTTTTTCTATTGAAGATATTTCTGATGTTATCGTAAAAGCTTCAAAGGTAAATGGAGAAAAGTGTCAAAGATGTTGGAAATATGAGGCAAAGTTAATAAATGATGAAGTTTGTAATAGGTGTAATACTGTAATATTTAAGTGATTAAAACAGCAGTATTTATTTTTTTGATTTTATTAGATTTATTAACAAAATTTTTTATTCAGAATAATTTATTTTTAAATCAATCAATACAAATCAATGAATATTTTGATTTAGTTTATGTTCAGAACTTTGGTGTTTCTTTTGGTTTATTCTCTGGTTATGTTTCTCATTGGATATTAATACTTATAGCCTTAATAGTTGTTATATTAATTTTTTATTTATTTATTAAATCAGATAAACAACTAGAAAAACTGGCTTATTTCTTTGTTATAATTGGGGCTTTATCAAATATCATTGATAGATTGATAAATAGTTATGTTGTTGATTTTATCTTACTACATTATGAAAATTTTTATTGGCCAGCATTTAATCTAGCAGATATCTATATTACAATTGGAATTATCATGTTAATAATGAGTTTTTTTATAAAATCAAAAACAGTAAAATGAAAAAAGTTATTTTTGTAATAATTATTTCCTCAATTTTTCTATCTTCTTGTAATACTATAAGAAGTAGTGCCGGTGTAGAAAGAAAAGTAATAGATGAATATAATGTAGTTGAAAATCCTCCATTAGTAATTCCACCAAATTTTAATTTACTACCACCTGATCAAATTGAATCAAAAGATATTGATGATACCGATACTGAGCTTGCAAAGGAAATTCTCTTTGGTCTGGATGAAGAAAGTGATGAAACACCTTCTGAAAATTCTGTTATCGACAATATTTTAAAAGAAACTGAAGCAGATCAAGTAGATAATAGTATCAGGGAAGATCTTGATGGAAACTCAGAAGATGAAATAAGCCAAGATAATACAGATGTTGAAAGTGAAAATATAGAAGAGCCAAAAAAGAAGAAAAGATTTTTCTTTTTCAACAGTAAAGAAGAAAATGAAGATGACGGAGAAGGCGAACCTAAAAAGAAAAAAAGATTTTTCTTCTTTTAATTTTATAAATGGAAATAAAATACTTTAATTCAAATTTTGACAAAATCACTCAAAATAAAGATACTGATCAAAGTATAACTAATTTAATAGAAAAACTTCCTTCTCTGAATATTGTTTCAGATAAAAATTTATTAGAAGAAACCATTAAAATTTCAAAACAATTTAAAGAGAAAAAGGAAAAAATAATTGTATTTGGTACAGGAGGTTCAAATTTAGGAGCTAGAGCATTAAATAATATTATTTCCAATAATAAAATTATCTTAGAATTTTATGATAATGTTGATCCTATTAATTTTGAAAAAAATTTTCAAAATATTAATTTTGAGCTAACTGGCTTCTTGGTTATTTCAAAATCGGGAACTACTCCCGAAACATTATCACAATTTTCATGTCTTTATCAAAAAGCAACAGAAGCTAATAAAGTTGAAGCATTTTTTTCAAATACTTTAATCATAACTGAATTTAAAGAATCACCACTTTTTAAAATTGCAAAAGATAATAATTGTTTACTATTAGAGCATCATAAAGATGTTGGAGGCAGATACTCTATATTTACCAATGTTGGTATAGTTCCTGCAATCATTTCTGGATTAAATATTAATGAACTTTTTAGTGGAGCATCTGAAGTAATAAATAATATTGATAATTATAGACCTTATGATCTTGGAAGATATTTAACTCAAAAAGAAAATATAAAATTTACTAATAATGTTTTAATGACATATTCTGATTCACTTTATTTTTTTGGAAAATGGTATCTGCAACTTTGGGCAGAAAGTATTGGAAAAAATAATAAAGGTATTACAGCAATTCATTCAGTAGGGACCACTGATCAACATAGTCAATTACAACTGTATTTAGATGGACCTAAAGATAAATATTTCACCTTTATCACTACAGATCATGCAAATAAGGGCATAAAAATAAATAATAATATGTTTGAAAATACCGATATTGACTATTTTAAAGATAAAACAATGGGAGATTTAATGGAAGCTGAACAGCGCGCAACCATTGAAACTTTTAAATTAAATAATTTTAGTTTTAGAGAAATCTATATTCCTAAAATAGATGAACAAAACTTAGGTAAATTATTATCTTTTAGTATAATAGAAACTATTGCTTCCTGTATGTATTTAGATGTTGATCCTTTCGATCAACCTGCTGTTGAACAAGGTAAAAAACTAACTAAAACCTATTTAAGATAATTTAAAAATATAAATTATTGTTTTACCGTAAGTCTTTTTTTGAAGCAGATTTAAATTTTCTGGAATTACAATATTATCTTTCACACCCGTTTCTAAACCAATCACTGTAGTATTTTTAATGTTACTTGATAAATTTTCTAAAAGATTTGTTAAATTATACTTTGCATATGGTGGATCAATATAAACAACTGAAATATTTTGAAATTCTATTTCTAATTTAGAATGAATAAGGTCTTCTTCATAAATTTTAAATTGATTATTTTTACAAATACTTAAGCAATTTTTTTTTAAAATTTTAAGAACTTTAATATTATTCTCAAAAAAAATTACTTCACTCATGCCTCTTGAAATTGCTTCTAAACCCATTGTGCCAATTCCTGCAAAAAGATCTAAAAAAATTTGATTTTTATATAATTCGATAGAATTTTTGATTGCATAACTTTCAATAATTGAAAAGAAAGCTTCTCTTTTTAGAGAAGAAGTTGGTCTTACAAAATCATTAATACTAGCTAATTTTTTTTGCTTAAACTTTCCTCCAGTAATCTGTATCATTTGCTAATTGAATTTAATTTTTGAAATTGCCCTTCTTTAAGTCTTCCAAGCTTATAAGGGCCATATGCAATTCTTATTAATTTAACAATATTCCATGAAAAATAATTACAAATATTTCTAATTTCTCTATTTTTTCCTTCTTTAAGTTTAAAAATTAACCAACTATGATTTTTTAATTTCTTTTCAAAGGCAACTTTAATTTTTTTATATCTAATTTCTTTAATTGTAATGCCTTTATTAATTTTTTGTAAATCAGTATTTTCTACATTGCTATTTATACAAACTCTATAGATCCGTTCAATGTTTGAAGATGGATGTTCTAAATATCTTGAATAATCACCATTATTAGTTAGCAAAATCAATCCTTCACTCATATAATCCAATCTTCCTACACTTATTAATTGACCGACATTTTTTGGTAATAAATCAAAAATTTTTTTTCTACCTAAATTATCTTTTGTACTACAAATATATTTTATTGGTTTGTATAACTTCCATACTTCAACTTTATTTGCTTTTTTAACAATTTTATTATTAACCTTAATTATATCTAAATTACTTACTTTATGACTTGGATGAAGGCATACTTGATTATTAATTTTAATTTTTTTTTCTACAATTAATTTTTCTGCATCTCTTCGTGAACAAATTCCAGCACTTGATAGATATTTTGAAATTCTAATATTCACTTTGTTTTACTAATAAAATTTTTAATTATTTTTATATCATATTTTGTTATTAAAAATTCAGGATGCCATTGTAAGCCAATACACCATTTGTGTTTTTTATGTTCTATTCCTTCAATAACACCATCATTTGCTGCACACGAAACATTTAAGTCCTTACCTACTTTTTTTATTGATTGATGATGTGCACTATTAACATTTATTTTTTGAGCCCCACATATTTTATGTAGTTGAGTATTTTTCGAAATATTAACACTATGACTAGTTTGATTTCTTGGATTCACTTGTTCATGGTTTATCGGATCTCTTTTTAAATCTTGTATCAATGTTCCACCACATGCAACATTGATAAGTTGTGCACCACCACAAATTCCTAATATAGGTTTGTTGTATTTAAAAAATTTATTGAAAATATTTAATTCAAAATTTGTTCTCTTATTTTTAATATTTTTAGATTGAGTATTACTTGTTTTATATAATTTGGGATTAATATCAAAATTTCCTCCAGTAATAATGAGACCATCAATTAAATGACAAAAATCATCAATATATTTTTTTTCATGTAACAAAGGAAATGGAATAGCGTTAAATTTTGTTAAGGAAGTTAAATAATTTTCCCTTAAAGCATACCATGGAAATTTTGAGTATGTTTTCTTTTTTTCACTATCAAGAGTTATTCCAATAATTGGTTTTTTCATTATAATTCAACTATAATGTACAACATAAGTGTATTCCAGAATGAACGTTGATTTTTTTATGAAAGAAGCAATTATTGAAGCAGACAAAGCTTATAATTTAAATGAGGTTCCAGTTGGAGGAATACTTGTTGATAATACAACGAACAATATTGTAGCCAGAAGCTACAACACAGTAAATAAAAATAAAAATGCTATCAAACATTGTGAATTAAATCTTATTCAAGAAACTTGTGAAAGACTAAAACTTAAATATTTAGAAAATATGACATTATTTGTTACCTTGGAACCATGCACAATGTGCGCTAGCGCAATAAGTGAAGTACATATTAAAGATCTATATTTTGGTGCATATGATGAAAAAAATGGAGGAATTGAAAGACTCCGAGTAGCTTTTCAAAGAGAAAATATATTTATGCCAACTATTTATGGTGGCATTATGGAAAAAGAATGTAGTAATTTATTAAAAAAATTTTTTAAAAATAAGCATGATAGATAAAATTAATATACCCGAATTTGAAGTTTCAGAATTTAATCATGCATTTAAAGAAGTAATTGAGTCCAATTTTAATTATGTAAGAATTAAAGGAGAAATTTCTGAGGTAAAAACTGCAACAAGAGGGCAAATTTATCTAACACTTAAAGACGAAGATTCAATTTTAAGTGGAGTTATTTGGGATCAGAAAAAAAAATATTTAGATATAAATCCAGAAATAGGGCTAGAAATAATTGCAACAGGTAGAATCACCACCTGGTCTCGCTATAAAACTACCTACCAGATAGATATTGATAAAATTGAAATTGCAGGAGAGGGGGCACTTCTAAAACTCATTGAAGAAAGAAAAAAAAGACTTCAAAAAAAAGGCTATTTTGATGAAGATAAAAAAATCCCATTACCTTTTTTACCTGAGAGATTAGGTATAATTACATCTCCCACTGGTTCTGTAGTACACGACATAATTAATAGAGTGAATGATCGTTTTCCAATGCCTTTAGATATATGGCCTGTTTCTGTACAAGGTGTTGACGCTGCAGATAGCATTATAAATGCTATCGAAGGTTTCAACAAACTTAAATCTGGTAAACCAGATATTCTTATTGTTGCTAGAGGTGGAGGAAGTACCGAAGACTTAATGGCATTTAATGATGAAAATCTTGCAACAAGTGTTTTTGAATCAAAAATACCAATAATTTCAGCAATAGGTCATGAAACAGATACAACAATTATTGATTTAGTATCAGATTTGAGAGCGTCTACACCAACCGCGGCAGCTGAAAAAGCTACCCCAGTTAGATTTGAATTAATAGAAAAAATTAAAAATTTACAACTTAGGTTAAACACAAAAGTTAATTCACAAATCCAGTCCAAAAAGGAAAATTTCGAATATTTAAATAAGTTTCTTAAATCACCAAGCTCAATAGTAAATAATTACAAGGAGAAGCTTTTAGATGATTTTAAAAATTTAACATTATCAATTGAAAACAAATTTAGCATATCTAAATTGAGTCTCATAAATTTAGGTAAATCTGTAATTTCTCCAGATTCTTTAGTAAGCTTGACACAAACAAAGATAAATAATCTTTCAAAAAATCTTAATTTAAATATTGCTAATAACTACAAAGATAATCTTGAAAAATATAAAGCAAACATCAGATTACTTAATTCAAATTCTATTTCTTCAAATCTTAAAAAGGGATACTCTATTTTGATGAATAAAAAAAAAATTGTTAAGACTACAAAAAAAATTAATACCAATGATCAATTATCGGTTAAGCTTATTGATGGCACAATTGATATTAAGGTAAAAAAAATTAACTAAATCTCTTGTGTTGCCAGAACCACTGAGAGGGTTCTGATCTAATCCAATCTTCTATTTTATGATGTATCTTTTCCATCATTTGATTATCACTAATATTTAGATCATTGTGATAAAAAGGTTCAAGAAAGGTTAGCTCAATTTTACCATTATAAATTCTTTTATTTTTAATTGGGATGATTGGTAATTTATATTTTCTGGCTAGTTTTAAAAAACCTGTTTGTGTTTTAACTTTACGTTTAAAAAATAAAACCTCTTCGCCAGAAGAATCTTTTTGATCAATTACAACCAACATTGATAAAGAGTTTCTTATAGCTTCAGTAATATCTTTTGCACTTTTTTTTCCTTTTGGAGTATAAAAACTCTTAGATGATACAAGCGAATTTGTTCTAATTTTTAATAATAATTTATCTAAAAAATGATTATTAATATGTCTATATACTGCACCTAGATTTATACCAATTCTATCTAAACTAGGTACTACAACTTCCCAATTAGACTGATGAATACATATAAATATGGCTTGAGAATTATTTTTGATTAAATTTTCAATATTTTCAATTTTATTGTAATTTATTTTTTTTTTATCAAATAAATAGTTTAACCTAGGAAGTTCAGAAATTGTTCTTCCAAGATTATCCCAACTTTTTTTAACTATACTTTTAACTTCCTTCTCTTTCATATTGGGAAATACATATTTGCAGTTTTTAATCGCAGTTTTGTTTGCACCCGATAATTTACCAAATGTACTAAACAAAAAAGAACCAAACTTAGCCGATATATTTAGTGGCAAAAGTTTAAATAAGAAAAGTATTAAAAAAACTATAATATATTCAAAAAAATAAATTATATTTTTCATTTTGCTAAATCATTTATCTTATTCTCTAAAATGTTACCTAATATTTCTTTAAGTAGATTTTCATCTTCAAATTTAATTTCCCCATTCAAAGTGCTTACTAAAGATCGATAAGATTTAGGGATTCTAACAAAATCTTTTTTTGTAGTAACTAGTACTGATTTTGTAAGATTTGCATTTTCTGCTAGATTTAACATATCATTTTCATCAAAAATATGATGATCAGGGTAGCTGATTTTTTTTTCTAAAATAGCACCTTGTTCAGAAAGAGAGTTATAAAATTTTTCTGGATAAGCAATACCTGCAAAAGCTGTAACTTTTTGATTTTTGTATATTTTATTATCTGTGCTTATTTGAAATTTAGCATGAATAATAGGGACAGTGCTGGGAATTTTATCTTTTACATCTTCAGATATTTCTCCAATTACGATTACAAGATTTGCTCTGGAAATACCACTTGATATACTCTCTCTAAGAGGACCAGATGGGATTACTCTTTTATTTCCAAAGCCCTGTTCACCATTAATTACTATAATTGAAAAATCTTTTTGAAGAGCTGAATTTTGAAAACCATCATCCATAATAATACAATCGGCACCTTTTTCTTTAGCTAAAATAAAGGATTTGTTTCTATCTTGACCAATCCAAGTTGGCGCAACTTCAGCTAACAACAAGGATTCATCTCCAACACTTTTTGCTGAGTGCCATTCTTTAACAAGAACATTAGATTTTTCAACGCCTCCATATCCTCTTGAAACAAAATGAGGATTATATCCATTAAGTTTTAATAAATTTCCAATTTTTAAAGCAACTGGTGTTTTACCAGCTCCTCCCACCACTATATTTCCAATACAAATTACTGGAATGCTAGAGGGTGATTTTCTGCTAATAAAATTTCTTATTTTTGTTCCAAATCTAAATAGTAATGAAAGTGGGTATAAAGAGTTCGATAAATATGTATCGTTTTTTTTATACCAAAATTTAGGAGCTTTAAGCATTTTAATTAATGTACTTTTCAATGTCTTTGAAAAGCTTTTCTTTTTCAAAAAAAGATCTATTTGAAAATTCAAGTGCACTTGCTTGGATTTTTTTAATTTCCAAATTATTATTTAGTAATTCTTTCATCTTTATATCAATATCTTCAAACCTATTTACCATTATACATGAATTTGCTTTTACCATATCTTCATAAATATTAGTCCAATTATCAACATGTTTACCACTAATAATGGCACATCCATAACTTGCAGGCTCTATAGGATTATGTCCCCCAATATTTTTTAAAAAAGAACCCCCTAAAATAACTAAATCACTAATTTTAAAATATTGTTCTAATTTTCCAAAACTATCAATTATTACAATATTATTTTCTTCAAATTCTTTTTTAGACTCTAAAGAAATATTAAATCCTTCTTTATTTAATTCTTGCTTAATTGTAGCAATTCTTTCTGGATGTCTTGGCGCAAGATAAATTTGTAAATTAAATTTACGAATTGTTTTTTTAATACATTTAATTATCTCTTTTTCTTCATTAGAATGAGTACTTGCAATTAAGATTGTATTTGTTTGATCTTTATTTATTGAAGAATTGTTATTATTCTTAGCTAATTTTAAATTTCCAATATAGTCAATTTGTAAGTTTGTTAATTCTTGAATTCTTTTTTTGTCATCTTTGCTTTGTGCAAAAATTTTATTAAAACTCTTTAATGAATTTCTGTAGAAATTTTTTGTACTTTTCCATTTTTTAAAAGAAGTTGGAGAAATCCTTGCATTTAAATATAAACAGTTGATATTTTTAACTCGAATTTTATTAAGCATATTTGGCCAAATATCTGACTCTATCCATAGAATCAGATTTGGTTTCCAAAAGTTTAAAAATCTTGAACACCATAGAGAAACATCAAATGGGATATATTGATGGATAATTTTATTTTTATAAAACTCCTTAATATATTCCCCAGAAGATTTTGTTGTTGTAGTCACTAAGATATCAAATACTTTATGATATCGTTCTATAATTAAATCTGAAGATTTAAACTCGCCAATACTTGCTGCGTGTATCCATAATATTTTTTTCTTACTATTTTTTTTTACCGTTGGTTTTCCAAACCTTTCAATAAATCTCAGTCTGTCCTCTTTTTTTCTATAGATGCGAATAAATATATTAAAAATAATTACTGGTATGAGAAGAGTACTTAGTATTTGATATATTCTAAGCATTTAGATTTTTTTCTGCTGATACCATGCAATCATTAATTTTTTCTTCCAAGAAATTCCTATATTTATCTAAATCATCTTCTTTAGTAGAAGAAGGAATAGTAATTGGTTCACCCCAGACAAATCTACATTTTGAAAATGGATATGTTATTAAAAATGAGTCCCAAGATTTAAGTTTAAGATTTTTATTTGACGCAAAACCAAGTGGTATAATTGGAACTTGAGAATGTATTGCAATTTTTATAATTCCTTCTGAGACTTTCTTATTTGGACCTCTTGGTCCGTCAGGAGTAATACCGATATAATTATTATCTTTTAAAATTTTAAATACTTTTCTTAATGAAGGTGATTTATTTTTTGACATTATAGAAACATTTTTTAAATTGAAATGACCTGCAACATATGCACCAAAACGACCATCACTATGACTAGATGCTAACATATTTAACACAGCTTTACTTTTCCATACATGTCCTATCATCATTAATTGACCATGCCAAAATGCTAAAATAAATGGTTTATTTTCTCTCCACAATTTTTCTGGTAATTCAGAGTTTATAATCTGTATTTTAGAAGTGTAACATACGAATAAGATATATAGATAACCTATAAAAGCTAAAATTTTTTGAGATATAGAAAATTTAAAAATTTTTTTTTTAAAACTCATTTTCCAACTGTTCTCTTAGTTGTAATTTTTTATAAATAGTTGATTTTGAAATTAATTCCTCATGTGATCCTTGACTTTCAATTTTGCCTTTATCCAAAACGTAAATTATGTCTGCGTCTTCTATTGTGCTTAATCTATGTGCAATTATTAATTTGGTCTTATTTTTCATAAGATTATTTATTGTTTCATGAATTTTATTTTCAGTTATATTATCAAGAGAAGATGTAGCTTCATCCATTATTAAAAGTGGCGCATCTTTTATAAGAGCTCGGGCAATAGCAATTCTTTGTCGTTGTCCACCTGATAATTTTATACCGTTTTCTCCGATAACGGTATGTAGTTTTTGATCTAATTCTTCTGAAAAACTTTTTACTCCAGCATTTTGAGCAACTAAACTAATGTCTTCATCACTTGCTTTAAGGTTTCCATATTTAATATTATTAAATATACTCTCGTTAAATAAAATTGTTTCTTGTGTTACTATTGAAACACTATTTCTTACATCTGTCAGATCTAGTTCTTTTATATCTTTAGAATTTATTAATATAGAGCCTGAATAATTATCATATAATCGCAAAATTATATTTGCTATCGTCGATTTACCAGATCCAGATAAGCCAACTAATGCAACTTTTTTTCCTTTTGGTATTCTTAAACTTATTTTATCGAGCACTGTATTATCGTTATATGCAAATGAAACATCTTTAAAAACAATGTCTCCATCAAGATCTATGGTTTTTTTTGCAGAAATATTTTCCATATTTTTTTCGCTAGTATCTAAAAGTTTAAAAATTCTCTCAGCTCCAGCTAGTCCTTCTTGGACACTAATGTTTAGATTGCCAAGTGCCTTTACCGGTTGATAAGCTAGAAGAAGACTTACTAAAAAACTCATAAATTGACCTGTTGTCATACTTTCATTTAAAACAAAAACACCCCCAGCATAAATAGAGAGTGCTACAGCCAAACTTCCAATAAATTCCATTAAAGGACTTAAGCGATTGCTAATAAAAGCAGATTTTGTGAAATATTTTTGAATGAAACTAATTGTTTCAAAAGCTCTTTGTTTTTCATAGTTTTCTCTAGAGTATGCTTTTACTTGTCTAATACCTTTGATACTCTCAGCTAATACATTAGAAAAAACTGCTATTTCATTTTGGATAGTATAAGTAATTTTTCTAATACCTCTTCCAATTTTTCTAATAGGCCAGATTGCTAAAGGGAATGCAAAAAAAGCAAAAAGAGTTAGGGTCCAACTTTGGTAAAACATATTACCTAGTAAAAAAATAATGACTAAAACATCCTTTATAATTCCTGTTACAGACTTCACTATAGCAAGTCTTAAGTAGTAAGTATCATTGATGAGTCTTGAAATTAAATTACCTGACTTAGAGTCATTATAAAATTTCATATTTAAATACATGAGTTTTTCAAACATCTGAGTTTGAAGTTTTGCAATAATAGAATGTGCAACCTTACTCATTTGATAAGAGTGTGTATATGTTGCCAATCCTTTACAGAGTGTCACTATAATAATTGCAATTGGAATTAAAAATAACATTTCTTTATTCCCTTTTATTAAGACTTCATCAAGTGCAGGTCTAACTAACCAAGCATGTAAACCTGTTGCTGCTGCTGAAATAACCATCATAAATAAAGCTAATATTATTTTGAGTTTATGACTCATTAAGTAATTAAAAACTATTCTTGAAGTAACTGACTGTTTTTTATCTGAAGACATTAAAAAGAATGTAAAAGTAAAAATAACATAATTGCAAAAATATTATTTTGTCTGAAATAATAATTTGAACTTAACGGTGATGTCATATCCCATTTCTGAATTGCTATATACGTACAAATTGCGATAGTGGCTATAATAATTAAACTAAATAAAAAATTTGAGGAATTCCATACGAAATAAGACAATATAATTAAGATAATAAGATAGCATGTTTGAACAAATCTTTTACCATTTTTATCAAAATAAACAGCAGTAGATTTGATTTTATTTAAAACATCATCTGACCTATCTTGATAGGCATAAATCGTATCATATGCTAATGTCCAAAAAATACATACAAAATACAATAAAAGAAAATCAAATGTAATTCGTGTATTAAATTGTATTGAAACTATTAGCACACCCCAACTGAAAATAATTCCAAGGAATAATTGTGGGAAGAAAGTTATTCTTTTCATAAATGGATATAAAATAACAAATGGTATACTTAACAAACCTAACACAATTGATTTAAAATTAAACTCGAGAAGAATGAAAAAACTAATTATCAATAGTATTATTAATAATAATATCGCTTCAGTAGTAGAAATCTTTTTTGATGCTAAAGGTCTAAATTTAGTACGTGTAACTTTTTGATCAAAATCAATATCGATAATGTCATTAATTATACAACCCGCACTTCTCATTAAAAAAGAACCAATTAAAAAAAGTAAATACCAAAATAATAGTTTGGAAGTTTCTATCTTTAGTAACGCTAAACCAAACCAGCAAGGCCACATTAATAGAAGGAAGCCAATAGGTTTGTTAAGTCTGATTAACTCGAAGTAATCAAATACTTTTTTTACAACTAAGTTATCCCACATATATGAATATAATGTTATAATTCTAAATTATTGAAATGAAAATGTCTAAAACACGATTATTTGTCTCAAAAAAATTATCAACCAATATTTTAATTTATATAAAAAATAAGCAGCATCACTTTTTAAAAAATGTTCTTAGAATCAAAAAAGAAGATAGCATTAATTTGTTTGATGGTTTTACAGGTGAATGGTTATCTAAAGTAATCTCAATCAATAGAGACAATATTGTTTTACAAATACAAAATAAATTGAGAGATATTCCTCAGGAAACTGATTTATGGTTAATATTTGCTCCAATTAAATCTTATAGAATGAATATTACTATTCAAAAAGCTACCGAGCTTGGCATTTCTAGATTTATTCCAATTTTGACAGAATATACAAATCAATCAAAAATAAATTTTAAAAATTTTGAATTAAATATGATCGAAGCATCAGAACAATCTGAGAGATTGTCCATTCCAACTTTAGATAAAACAATTAAACTAGATGATTTAGTTAACAATTTTCCATCTGATAGAGGTTTAGTTTTTTGTGATGAAGGAAATGAAAATTTACCTACTATTTACAATGCACTAATTAATGAAACAAAAAAATACAAAAAATGGGCTGTCATTATTGGACCTGAAGGTGGTTTTTCTGAAAAGGAACGAAAAACCATCTCTTCTATGTCTTCATGTATATCTGTATCTCTAGGAAAAAGAATTTTACGCTCAGACACTGCAACAACAGCTGCAATTTTTTCTATTCAATCGGTCATTGAATAAATCATAATGAGCGACAACCTGTCCTAGAATTTTGCCTCTAAATCACTGGTTAATTTACTGAATAATTTATTTATTAGTGTATACAATAACTAATTAAGATGCGCATTTTATCCTTTATTACTGCTACATTTATGACTTTTGCTTCTTCAGCAAATGGTATTTCCGATTGGCAGTTGGGTTTTCAAACACCTGCAAGTGATGTTATGAGAAATGTTTATGATCTTCATAATTTTGTATTAATTATGATGACTGCAATTACGATATTTGTTCTGTTTCTAATCTTTTACGTTGTATTTAGATTTAGAAGAAAAGTAAATCCAGTTGCTTCTAAAACTACTCATAACACATTTATAGAAATACTCTGGACTGGGATTCCAGTAATAATATTAATTTTTATGGCTATCCCATCTTTTAAGTTAGTATATCAGCAAGATGTAATACCTGAAACAGATATGACAATTAAAGTCATAGGCCATCAGTGGTACTGGGAGTATCAATACCCAGAACATGATGACATTTCTTTTGAGAGTTACATGACACCTGATGAAGAATTAGAACCAGGTGATATAAGATTATTAACAGTAGATAATCACCTAGTTTTACCAGCAAATAAAAATATTCACGTATTAGTTACTGCTGGTGATGTGCTTCATAGTTTTGCTATGCCTTCATTAGGTGTAAAAAAAGACGCGGTTCCTGGAAGACTTAATGAAACATGGTTCAATATAGATGAGCCAGGAATATATAGAGGTCAATGTTCTGAATTATGTGGAACGGGTCATGGTTACATGCCCATTGTCATAGAGGCACTTAATGAAAAGGATTTTAATAATTGGATAATTGAACAAAAAAATAAGTTAGCATTAGCAAACGAAATAACCACTAAAGAGAATACAATAGAATAGGAGAGAAATGAGTTACGCAGATTCAGCAAGTCACGACCATCATGATCATAAACCAGGTTTTATAAAAAGATGGTTTTTTTCTACCAACCATAAAGATATTGGAACTCTTTATATAATATTCGCCATACTAGCTGGTTTAGTTGGAGGTTTCTTTTCATTATTAATGAGAGCTGAGTTAGCTGCCCCAGGTTTAGATGTTGTTGCTGATGGTCAAGTTTGGAACGTAATTATTACTGCTCATGGTTTGTTAATGGTATTTTTTGTTGTAATGCCGGCATTAATTGGAGGCTTTGGAAACTGGTTTGTACCATTAATGATTGGTGCGCCTGATATGGCTTTTCCAAGAATGAATAATTTTAGTTTTTGGATACTTGTCCCTGCTCTAGTATTATTAGTTGTTTCAGCAACAATAGGAACTGGTGCTGGAACTGGGTGGACAATTTATCCTCCACTCTCAAATAAACTCGGACACGCTGGACCTTCCGTTGATATGGCAATTTTTGCTCTTCATTTAGCAGGTGCTTCTTCAATCCTAGGTGCAGTTAATTTTATAACAACAATACTTAATATGAGAACGCCTGGAATGACTCTGCATAAGATGCCTCTTTTTGTATGGGCTATGTTAATTACAGCATTCTTACTTTTATTAGCTGTTCCAGTTTTAGCTGGAGCAATTACAATGCTTCTAACTGATAGAAACTTTGGCACAACATTCTTCAATCCTGCAGGTGGTGGAGATCCAGTTCTTTTCCAACACTTATTTTGGTTCTTTGGTCATCCTGAAGTTTACATCATGATATTACCAGCTTTTGGGATTGTAAGTCAGGTCATCTCTACTTTTTCAAGAAAGCCAGTATTTGGATATCTAGGAATGGTGTATGCTATGATATCTATTGGATTTATAGGCTTTATTGTTTGGGCTCATCACATGTTCACAGTTGGTATGAGTGCTGATTTAAGAGCATATTTTATGCTAGCTACAATTATTATTGCTGTTCCAACTGGTATAAAAATCTTTAGTTGGATTGCAACTATGTGGGGTGGATCACTTACATTTGAAACTCCAATGTTGTTTGCAATTGGTTTTGTTTTCTTATTTACACTCGGTGGTGTAACAGGTGTTATTTTGGCCAATGCTGGAATAGATACAGTAATGCATGATACGTATTATGTTGTTGCACACTTCCATTATGTTCTGAGTATGGGTGCTATGTTTGGAATTTTCGCAGGTATTTACTATTGGTTTGGAAAAATGTCTGGAAGAAAATATAATGAATTCTTGGGCAAACTACATTTTTGGTTATTTTTTATTGGGGTAAATGTAACATTCTTTCCTCAACATTTCTTAGGACTTGCTGGTATGCCTAGAAGAATTCCAGATTATCCAGACGCTTATGCAGGATGGAATCTTGTATCAACTTATGGTTCTTACATCTCTTTTGCTGCTACTTTGATATTTCTTTTCGCAATTGTGTATGCTTTACTTTATGGAAAGAAAGAAGTTGCAAATCCTTGGGGAGAGGGAGCTGATACTCTTGAATGGACACTGTCTTCACCTCCACCATTCCATCAGTTCGAGACTTTACCTAAATTCAAAGGATAATTTAGTGGATGCTAAATCCTTAGAAGCTGGCTATAGCAATAATTTTCTTTTAAGAAAATTCAAAGGTTATTATGAACTAATGAAACCAAGAGTTATGTCCTTGGTTATCTTTACAGCATTTGTTGGAATGTTTTTGGCACCTGGACAGATAACATTTCTAAATAGTTTTCTTGTAATAGTTGCTATTGCATTAGGAGCTGGCTCTTCAGCAGCAATCAATATGTGGTTTGATGAAGACATTGATAAAACTATGGAAAGAACAAAACTAAGACCAATTCCACTAGGAATAGTTTCAAAAAATGAAGCACTAGTTGTAGGAATATTAACAGGTACTATTTCTTTAATTTTGATGCAATGGTTCTCAAATTCATTAGCAACAAGTTTACTTCTTTTTACAATTCTTTTTTATGTATTTATTTATACATTTTGGCTTAAACGAACAACTTCACTAAACATAGTTATTGGAGGCGCAGCCGGAGCAATTCCTCCAATTATTGGATGGACTGCTGTTGTTCCAGAATTAAGTTTTTTACCAATTAGTTTATTTATAATTATATTTTTCTGGACCCCACCGCATTTTTGGGCCTTATCAGTTTATAGATATAATGATTATAAAAATGCGAACGTGCCTATGTTACCAAATGTAAGTAGTATTGATGATACAAAAAAACAGATTGTTTATTATGCTGTAATATTAATTTTATCGAGTTATCTTCCATACTTAGATAGTAAAGTTGGAATAATATACTTAACTATTGTTACTATATTAAATTTATTATTATTTAATAGTTCGCTAAAGTTAAAAAAATCTAAAGAAAAAAAATCAATACCAAATTCTGAAGGATTAAAATTTTTTGCTATTTCAATCCTTTACCTATTCAGTTTATTTTCAGCATTGTTGATTGATCATGTGGTATTAAGATGAAAAATAGAAGAAGAAAAAATATTATAACTCTCATTATTTTACTTTGTATAGTTGCATTTTTTTATTTATGGACTCTGTTTAAGGCTAATATTTTTGGAGTATAATGACTAATACTAGAACAGCTTTAGGACTATCATTAATTGTTTTAACAATGATTACTTTAGTTGCGTTTTCGGTACCGTTATATGACTTATTTTGTCGTGTTACTGGTTATGGTGGTAAGACAAGTACATCTGAGTTCCTTTCATCATCAATTTTAGAAAGAGATATTAATCTTAAATTTAATGCTGATGTTAATGATAGTATAAATTGGACTTTTACTGCACCAGAAAATATTAAATTTAAAGTCGGTGAAAATAAACTTGTTAATTATAAAGCTACTAATCAATCTGATGTAGAAACAATCGGAACTGCGACATTTAATGTTCTGCCAGAAAAGGTCGGACCATATTTTATTAAAACACAGTGTTTCTGTTTCGAAAAACAGGCTTTGAAACCTGGAGAAACAGTTGAAATGCCTGTTGTGTTTTATATAGACCCTTCAATTAACGAAGATCCAACAATGAAAGATGTTGAAGAGATAACGTTGTCATATACATTTTTTAAATATATAGAATAATTAATGGCTAATAAATCAACAACAGGGCAGAAACATCCATATCATTTAGTTGATCCGAGCCCACTTCCATTTTTATCATCAATAGCTGGTCTTGCAATGGCTGCTGGTCTTGTATTTTATATGCATTATGGAACTTCTTGGCTCCTCATTTTAGGTACTATTGGTCTACTAACTATTATGTTTCTATGGTGGAAAGATGTAATCAAAGAGTCAACTTTTCAAAAGGTTCACACACCTGTCGTAGAACTTGGATTAAGATATGGAATGGCGCTTTTTATTGCTTCAGAAGTTATGTTCTTTGTTGCTTTTTTCTGGGCTTTTTTTGATGCAAGCTTAACACCTAAATTACCTATAGAAGAATTTTCAGAAACTTTTGATAGTAATGGTGCAGTTGGAATTTGGCCACCAGAAGGTATTAAAACCTTTGATCCACTTGATGTGCCTTTTTTAAATACATTAATATTATTAATGTCAGGTACTACTTGTACATGGGCTCACCATGCTGTTAGAGAAGGACATAGAGATCAAGCCATTCAGGCATTATGGTGCACTGTTGGTCTTGGAATTTTCTTCTCATTTATGCAGGGTGTAGAATATTATGAGGCAGCTCATCATTATTTTAGTTTTACCGATGGAATATATCCATCAGTATTTTATATGGCTACTGGTTTTCATGGATTTCATGTAATGGTTGGAACAGCATTCTTAGCTGTTTGTTTGTATCGTGTTTACAAAAATCATTTTACCCCTGATAGACATTTTGGTTTAGAAGCAGCAGCATGGTACTGGCACTTTGTTGACGTAGTTTGGCTGTTCTTGTTTGTCTGCGTTTATGTTTGGGGTGCATAAATTAAAAACTTTCCAATAATATTTATTTTATTTAGTTTATTTTGTATTGCGCTGACAATATTTTTGGGAATTTGGCAATTGCAAAGACTGGAATGGAAAGAAAAAATTATAGCCGAATTTAATGAACTAAAGGATCAAAAACCCCTGTCACTATCAATGGGAAAAATGAAGTATCCAAACATTGATGAGTTTACTAAAGTCATTACTTTAGGAACTGTTGACAGAAGTAAAAAAATTTTTTTTCCGGCTAAAACATTGAATGGGATTTCTGGTGTTAGAATAGCCAGTTTATTGTCAGATAATCATGGTAATAATTATTTAATTGATGAAGGTTGGTTTGAGCAAAGTAGATATGATTATTTTAAAGACAATAATGAAATAATAAATGCTGAAATTCTAGGATACATCCGATACCCAACTCAAAAAAAGATGTTTACTCCCGAGAATTCTATCTCTTCAAATGAATGGTATTATTATGATTTGGAGCAAATTCAAACTTTCTTAAATGTTAAGATCAATCAAAAATTTTTTATTAAAAATATGAGCAATTATGCAGAGAATTTCTTAATACCATCATCTCAAAATCATAATTTTTCAAATAATCATTTGCAGTATGCAATTACATGGTTTTTGATGAGTTTTTCTTTTTTGATTATTTTTATAATTTATTTATTTAGGAAGAAAAAATGAAAACATATTTAAAACTTAAAGATATCTTTAATGAAGCTTCATTGACATCAGATATTGCAGGTATTTTACACTGGGATATGGCAACAATGATGCCGAGCAGCTCAAGAGATCAAAGATCAGATCAATTAGCCTATTTATCAAAACTTAGTCATAGTAAAATTTCATCTTCTGAAGTTGGTGATTTAATTGAAGACTCAAAGAATCTTAATCTAAATAACAGTGATCAGAAAAACTTATATGAAATGGATAGAGAATATAAATTAGCTTCTGCTATTCCAACGGAGCTTGTAGAAAAAATATCAAAATCTTCAGCTAAATGTGAAGGTGTTTGGCAAGAGGCAAGGGAAAAGTCGGATTTTAATTTAGTAAAAAAAGATTTAGAAGAACTTATAAATTTAACAAAAGAAGAAGCAAATATTTTAGGGGAAACTTTTAAAGTTTCTCCTTATGAAGCACTAATAAATAAATTTGAACCTTCTTCAGAAGAAAATATAATATCTGAAGTATTTGATGATTTACAAAAATTTCTCACACCACTTATTGATAAAATTATTGATAAGCAAAAAAAAGAAGAAACATTTCAATTTGAAACAAGTATTGATGAAGAAATGCAGAAAAATATTTCTGAATATATAATGAAACAAATAGGTTTTGATTTTACAAGAGGAAGACTTGATAAAAGCGTTCACCCTTTTTGTGGAGGATCTACAAATGATGTTAGAATTACAACAAGATATAATAATGAAAATCCATTTTCATCTTTAGATGGTGTTATGCATGAAACTGGACATGCATTATATGAGCTAAACCTACCAAAAGATTGGATACATCAGCCAGCAGGCAAATCTAGAGGGATGGCCATGCATGAAAGTCAATCACTATTAATTGAAATGCAAATCACTAGATCTTTAGCTTTTAAAAAATTTTTATCAAATACTTTAAATAAAAAATTTAATATTAAAGATAAAGCTACAAACCCAGACAATCTTTACAAATTAGGTACTCGAGTAAATAAATCTTTTATAAGAGTTGAGTCGGATGAAGTAACCTATCCCTTACATATTATTTTAAGATTTAATTTAGAAAGAAAAATTTTCAACAATCAAATAAATATTGCAGACATCCCAGATGCTTGGAATGATGAATTTAATAGATTATTTAATTTATCGATAAATAAAGATACGGATGGATGTTTACAAGATATTCATTGGTTTGCTGGATTATTTGGCTACTTTCCAACATATTCATTAGGAGCACTCACTGCTGCTCAATTTGCGTCTCAATTGAGAACTGATCAAAAGGAATTAGATAATGAAATAGAAAATGGTGAATTTTCAAATTTAGTAAATTGGCTTAAAAAAAATATCCATGAAAAAGCTAGTTTTTTTTCAACCAATGAGGTTTTAGAACAGGTTACAAAGTCGCCTTTAAATGCTAAATATTTCAAAGAATATATTACTAATCGATATCTTTAATGAAATATTTAAGTACAAGAGATGACTCTCTAAGTAGATCATTTAACGATATTCTTTATCAAGGATTATCGAGAGATGGCGGTCTCTATTTACCCCAAAGCTGGCCCAAAATAAACTTACTAAGTTTAAAAAATAAATCATACGAAGAAGTGGCATGTGAAATTATTTTTCCTTATGTAAATGAAAATATAGAAAAATTAGATTTACAAAAAATTTTAAATGAAACCTATTCAAATTTTAATCATGAAAAAATAGCTCCATTAGTAGAATTAGAAAATAATAAATTTTTATTAGAATTAATTTATGGGCCTACTTATGCTTTTAAAGATTACGCTTTACAATTTCTTGGTAACCTATTTTCTACAAGTTTAGAGATTTCTCCAAAAAAAATTACTGTTTTAGGTGCAACTTCTGGTGATACTGGGTCGGCTGCAATTCATTCTTTCAAATCAAAAAAAGATATAAATGTATTTATTCTACATCCTCATAATAAAATATCATCTATTCAACAAAAACAAATGACTACAGTAATTGATAAGAATATTTTTAATATTGCTGTAGATGGTAATTTTGATGATTGTCAAAAAATTGTCAAAGAACTATTTGTAGATGATGAAATACAAGAGTCTACTTCTTTAACTGCAATAAACTCTATAAACTGGGCACGATTAATTGCCCAAGTAGTTTATTATTTTTGGTCTTATTTACAAACTGATAAGCATCAAATAAATTTTATTGTTCCTTCGGGAAACTTTGGCAATATCTTTTCTGCCTTTGTTGCTAAACAAATGGGATTACCTATTGGTCATTTACATATTGCAACTAATTCTAATGATATCCTGAAGTCCATAGTAGACACTGGAGAAATGAAAAAAAAATCTGTTTCTCAAACATATAGCCCTAGTATGGATATACAAGTTTCAAGTAATTTTGAGAGACAAATTTTTGAAAGCCTAAATAGAGATAGCAAAAGAGTAAATGAAGTATTTGAAAGCTTTTCATCAAAAGGTTTTTATCAATTTGATGACTCTGTTTTAGCAAAGTTTCAGCAAGTATATAAGGCTTCCTCAATTGATGATAGCCAGACTCTGGAAACAATTAAATTTGTATATGAAAAATATAATTATATTGCTGATCCACATACTGCAACAGGACTAAAAGTATTATTAGATAAAAAAGATAATGAAGCATGGGTATCTTTGGTTTGTGCACATCCTGCAAAATTTGACAAAGCTGTGAATAAAGCAATCAATAAAGAAATTGATATACCAAAAGAATTGAGCAATCTCTTTGATAAAGAGGAAAAGATGACTATATTACCCAATAATACTATGGATGTAAAAAAATTCATCTTGGAAAAAATAAGCAATGCATAAAATTACAACACTAGAAAACGGATTAAGAATAGTAACTCAAAATATGCCAGGGTTGGAAACAGTATCAATGGGTATATGGAATTTTGTTGGTGGTAGAGATGAAACAAAAGATATAAATGGTGTTGCTCACCTTTTAGAGCATATGGCTTTTAAGGGCACATCAACTAAAAATGCTCTTCAAATTGCCGAAACAATTGAAAATGTTGGCGGAGATATAAATGCCTATACTTCAAAGGAAATAACAGCTTATTATGTAAAACTCTTAGCTGATGATCTACATTATGGAATAGATATTCTGACAGATATTTTGCAAAATTCTACATTTGCTGAAGACGAACTTAATCGAGAAAGAGGAGTCATAATTCAAGAAATTGGCATGTACCTTGATACACCTGATGATATGATTTTTGATTATTGGCAAGAAAAAGCATACCCGGACCAGCCAATGGGACGTTCCATATTGGGTAAAACTGATATTATTAAAAATATTTCAAGAGACGAAGTTAAAAACTTCATGATGAATCATTATAATCCAAAAAAAATGATTATAAGTGCAGCTGGAAAAATTGACCATGATCAATTTGTAGAATCAATTAAAAAATCATGCACTAACCTACCAACTGGATTATTTACTGAAAGACAAAAAGCTGATTACAAATCTGGAGAATACAGAGAAGATAAAAAATTAGAACAGATCCACTTACTACTTGGTTTTGAAGGTATAGATTATCACCATGATGATTACTATTCTTTATTGGTTTATTCTTCTTTATTAGGTGGAGGCATGTCATCAAGATTGTTTCAAGAGATAAGAGAGAAACGTGGTCTTGTATATGGAATTTCCTCTTTTAGTTCATCTTATACTGACACGGGTGTTTTTGGTATTTATTGTGGAACAGGTGAAAATCAAATCCAAGAGCTCATACCTGTTTTATGTGATCAATTAAATGAAAGTCCTAATTCAATTACAGAAAAAGAAATAAATAGAGGTAAAGCTCAATTGAAAGCAAGCTTAATGATGGGGAGAGAAAGTGCATTTAGAAGATGTGAGAGTGCTGCTAGACAACTTCTGGTCTTTAATAGAATAATTGACCCCGCTGAAACTATAAAAAATATAGATAAGGTTTCTAAAGAGACAGTTCAAAAGATTGCTAATGAAATTGTAAAAGGGCCAATAACTATATCAAGTATCGGACCGTTATCAAAACTTGAAAATATTGATAAAATACAAAATCGTATTAACTAAACTTTTCAAAAATTTTAAAACATTATTTTATTTTTATATCTTCTTTAATTGAATGATTAAGCTCTCCATCTTCAGATGATAAATTCATAGACACTTTTATGGATTCACCTGTTTTGATACTTCCTTCGGAAAATTTTTTTCGTATGTAATTTTCTATTTCACGTTGCGAGCTAATACCAACTTGTTTAAGAAATTTTCTAATCTCTAGATTTAAAATATCTTCATCCATGATTTACTATAAATTATTTTGATAGATTCATTCAATAATGTTATTAATTTTATATGGAAATTGCTTCTTTTAAAACTAAACTCGGTTGGATTACGGTAAAAAAAAAAGGTGGTAACATCTTATCACTGAGTTTTGGAAAAACAAATGAAACGAATGATGTAATTAATATTAAGAATCAGATTAATTTATATGCCTCTGGAAAACTTAAAAATTTTAAGATTAACTATTCTTTCGAAGGGTCCCCTTTGCAAAAAAAAATTTGGAAAGAATTATCTAAAATCAAATATGGTAAAGTTTCAACATATGGAGAAATAGCAAAAAAAGTTGGTACGTCTCCGAGATATGTAGGTAATGTTTGTGGACAAAATAAACTTTTGCTTATTATTCCCTGTCACCGTATAATTCGTAGCGATGGTAAACTTGGAGGATTTTCTGGAAGAGGGGGGATCAAGTTAAAAAAAAGATTACTCAACTTAGAAAAAAGTGTCTCATAAAATAATTATTCTTCAACATACGCCCTTAGTAACACCTGGGTACTTTACAGAGTTAATGAATGAAGACTTAGTTGAAACAACTATTATTCGATTGGATAAAGGAGAAAAGATTCCTGTTAATCTTGATATATATGATGGAATGATATGTTTAGGTGGACCAATGGATACTTGGATGGAAGAACAATATCCGTGGATGATTGATGAAAAAAATAAGATAAAGGAATTTGTTCTAAATAATCAAAAACCATATCTCGGAATCTGTTTAGGTTGTCAATTTTTAGGAGAAATTCTTGGTGGTAAAGTAATTAAATCTAATCCTCCAGAAATCGGGGTTCTAAATATTAATATTTTAGATAATAAAAAAAAGGATCAAGTTTTTAAAAATTTTGATAATCGGATTAAAGCATTACAATGGCATAGTTACGAGGTAAGTGAACTAAATAATTCTGATGTTACAATTTTAGGCTCATCAGATATTACAAAATTTCAAATTTTTAAGTATAAAAACCATGCTTATGGCGTTCAATTTCATATGGAAGTAGATGAAAACACAATAATTAAATGGTCCAAAGTTCCTGAATTAAAAAATGCTTTAGAAAAATATTTAGGCAAAAACTCCATTGATGAACTGGATAAATTGCTTAGAAATAATATTCAAGAAATGAACTATAATACTAAAAAATTATACGAAAATTTTAAAAATTTAATGACTACCTAACTGTTTCGTGTTTAAATAATTATGGAGATTTAATATGAAAAAAATAAAAGGCCCAGCAATATTTCTTGCCCAGTTTGTAAGTGATGATGAACCTTTCAACTCATTAGAGTCAATATCAAAATGGGCTTCTAATTTAGGGTATAAAGGCGTACAGATACCTTCATGGGATTCAAGATTAATTGATTTAAAAAAAGCTTCTGAAAGTAAAGATTATTGTGATGATATAAAAGGAATTCTTGAAAATAACAATTTACAACTGACAGAGTTATCTACTCACCTTCAAGGTCAGCTTGTTGCTGTTCATCCTGCATACGATATTCCTTTTGATGGATTTGCAGATGAAAAAGTAAGAGGCAATCCAAGTAAAAGAAAAGAATGGGCTATTGATCAATTAATGCAAGCAGCAGTTGCTTCAAGGAACTTTGGACTAAATGCACATGCAACTTTTTCTGGTGCACTAGCATGGCCATATTTATATCCATGGCCTCAAAGACCAGAAGGTTTAGTAGATGAAGCTTTTAATGAACTTGCAAAAAGATGGAAACCAATTTTAAATAAATTCGACGAAGCTGGGGTAGATTTATGTTATGAAATTCATCCTGGTGAAGATCTTCATGATGGAATTACATTTGAAATGTTTTTAGAAAAGGTCGGTAATCATCCAAGATGTAATATGCTTTATGATCCAAGTCATTTTATTCTTCAACATTTAAATTATTTGGATCATATTGATATCTATCATGACAAATTAAAAATGTTTCATGTAAAAGATGCTGAATTAAATCCAAGTGGGAAGCAAGGTGTATACGGAGGTTTTCAATCATGGATTAATAGAGCCGGCAGATTCAGATCATTAGGAGATGGTCAGGTTGACTTTAAATCTATTTTTTCAAAATTATCTGGTTATGATTTTGATGGCTGGGCAGTGTTAGAATGGGAATGTTGTATAAAAAGCCCTCAACAAGGAGCAGAAGAGGGTGCTAAATTTATAAAAGAGCATATCATTGATGTAACTGAAAAAGCTTTTGACGATTTTGCTGATTCAGGAATGGATGAAGAAACTAATAAAAAACTTTTAGGTATTTAGGAGAAAATTTAAATGACAAAAAGATTAAAACTAGGAATGATAGGTGGCGGCCAAGGAGCATTTATAGGAGCTGTACATCGTTTATGTGCAAGAATGGACGATAAGTATGAATTTGTTGCTGGTTGCTTATCTTCAACTCCAGAAAAAGCAGCTAAATCTGCTAAAGAAATTGGCCTTGACCCCTCAAGAAGTTATCCTGATTTTAAAACTATGGCTGAGGAAGAATCTAAAAGAGATGATGGAATTGATATAGTCTCTATTGTAACGCCGAATCATATGCATGCTGCACCAGCAATAGAATTTCTAAATAAAAATATTCATGTCATTTGTGATAAACCAATGACCTCTACAATGGAAGACGCACATAAATTAGTTGATGCAGTTTCTAAATCTGATGCTCATTTTTTCTTAACTCATAATTATTCTGGCTATCCAGTCGTTAGAGGTATGAGATCACTTATTGAAAATGGAGCACTTGGAAAAATAAGAATTGTTAAAGGATCTTATTTGCAAGGATGGCTCGGATCAAAAGAGGAAGATTCCGGTTCAAATAAACAAGCAGAATGGAGAACAGATCCCTCAAGAAGTGGAGCTGCAGGAGGTGTGGGTGATATTGGGAGTCACACTATGCATTTATTAGAATTTATAACTCAATTAAAATTACAATCAGTTAGTGCAGATCTTACAACTTTTGTTGAAGGAAGAAAATTAGATGATGACGCTTCGATAATGATAAGATTAAATAACGGAGCTAAGGGCTCATTATCTATCTCTCAAGTTGCGACAGGAGAAGAAAATAATTTTACTGTAGCTATTTATGGAGACAAGGGAGCATTAAAATGGAGTCAAGAAAATCCAAATTATGCAACCTTTAGTCAAGCAGGAGAACCTAGCCAAATAATAACTAGAGGTGGTTCTATCAAAGTTGAGGGAACTGAAGCTAACGTTCGAATCCCTGCTGGTCATCCAGAAGGTTATCTTGAAGCATTTGCACAAATTTATTCAGATGCTGCCGATGTCATACAAAATAAGGAAAATAAGGAAGAATTATTAAAGATACTTCCAAATATTGATGATGGTTTGCACATTATGAAATTCATCAATGCAAGTGTAGAGTCTAGTAATAATGATTCTGCTTGGACTGATTTATCAACAATAAAATAGCTAATATTCCCTGCAAAACAGCGAAATATTACTATATGCGTTTTTTGCATATTAATGTTAACGATTATAATCTTAATAAAAATTAATATTAAACTAAATCAGTTTTCACGTTCATCACCTTTTGGGGTGACGGAAGTAGACGAAAGTCGAAGGAACGCATGCAAAGTTATTAAATCGTTCAATTTGCCTAAGGCAAATCGGAAGTAGGTTAAAACCGAAGGAACGCGGATCTTATTATTTAATTTCCATAGCTAAGCATGAAAAGTAAAGCATGACTCAATGTGAGCCATGTACTGTGAAATTTATAATGGAGGATTAATGTTAAAAAAATCTATATATTTCATTAGCATTCTTGCCGTCTTTATGCTCTTTAGTTCATATGCAAGAGCCGAAGTTGATGGTGAAGTGCAATACATTTTAAATACATTCCTATTTCTTGTATCTGGGTTCTTAGTCATGTGGATGGCAGCAGGATTTGCAATGCTTGAATCAGGACTTGTTACGTCCAAAAGTGTAGCAACAATTGCTGCAAAAAATATAGGCTTATATTCAATAGCTGGTTTAATGTTCTGGTTAGTTGGATACAATATGGCATATGGCATCCCGGCAGGTGGTTTTATCGGATCTCCACTTCCTTGGAGTGATGGTAGCGCTCTTGATACAGGTTATTCAGATGGTTCTGACTGGTTCTTTCAGATGGTATTTTGTGCAACAACATGCTCAATTGTATCTGGAACACTAGCTGAAAGAATCAAAATTTGGCCATTCTTTATCTTTTGTGCTTTATTAACTGGTTTCATTTATCCAATCGAAATGGGTTGGCAGTGGGGTGGAGGATACTTAGCGGAAGCTGGTTTCTCAGATTTTGCTGGTTCAACTCTAGTACATAGTGCAGGAGCAGCAGCAGCACTCGCTGGTGCAATTTTATTAGGTCCAAGATTAGGAAGATTTACTGATAGTGGTGAAGCAGCTCCAATGGAACCTTTTGCAAATTCTTCAATACCTCTTGCAACTCTTGGTGTATTTATCCTGTGGCTCGGATGGTTCGGATTTAATGGTGGATCACAACTTGCAATGGGTACATTTGATGATGTTACAGCAGTAGCAACAATATATATTAATACTAACTTGGCAGCTGGTGCAGGTGTAATGGCTTGTGCAGTAATTTCAAGACTAGTAACTGGTAAAACAGATGTTGTTATGATGCTTAACGGAGCATTAGGTGGTTTAGTAGCAATTACTGCAGAACCTTTAGCTCCTTCTCCATTCTTAGCAGTGATAATTGGTGCAATTGGTGGATTAATTGTCTTCTATGGAACAAGACTTTTAATTTCCTTTAAAATTGATGATGTTGTTGGAGCAATTCCTGTACACGGTTTTGCCGGAATTTTTGGAACATTAGTAGTTCCAATTTCAAACAGCGCAGCAAGTTTTGGAGCTCAACTTTACGGAATAGTAGCAATTAACGTCTTCGTTTTTGTCGTATCATTTATCATTTGGTACATTATGAAAATGTTATTTGGTATTAGAATCAGTGAAGAAGCTGAAAAACTTGGTACTGATAAATCTGAAGTAGGTGTTATGGCTTACAGCATCAGAGACTAATGAATTTAGTGATTAGCACATCAACTCCTTATAGTTGGTCACTAAAAAATGGGAGAGCATTTGCTCTCCCAAACTCTTAAACATTAGTGGGAGGTCAAATGACTGAAACAGAAATTATTAAAGAAAAAAAAAGAAACATATATTCAAGCTTTTTTTCAGAAGATTACGTTTCAAAATTTTTATTTAAATCAATTTTGCATCACGTTATTTCTCTAGAGATCTATGAAAACAATAGATTAAATGGAATTTCATTTGAAACAATTTGCGCAAATATACCTAAGTCAATTGGTTCTAGATCTTCTATTCAATCAATTTTAAACGAAGCCTTGGAAAAAAATATATTTGTAAAAGAACAAAGTAAATCTGATAAAAGAATTAAGAATTACTACTTAAGTAATAATTTTCTTGATATGATTAATGGTTGGTTAAAAAAAGAAGGCACATTTTTTAATAAAATGAGGCTAGAAAATTAATTTGATTTAATAATTAATTTTAATACTATTTATTGATACTTTCCGAATTATAGTTATAAGTCAAATCACGTTCATCACTCTTTTAGAGCGACGGAAGTAGACGAAAGTCGAAGGAACGCATGCAAAGTTATAAAATCGTTCAATTTGCAGCTTGCAAATCGGAAGTAGGTATACCCGAAGGAACGCGGATCTTAGTAATTAATTTCCATAGCTAAGCATGATGCAATGCATAATTATAAGGTTAGTTATGTGTCTATAATTTTATATGGAGTTAATAATGTATAAAAAATTTTTTAGTCTTTTTACAATTTTCTCTTTTATTTTGTTGCTAAGTTCTTCTGTGAGAGCAGAGGTTGATGCAGAAGTAGCATATATATTTAATACATTTTCTTTTTTAGTTTGTGGTTTCTTAGTCATGTGGATGGCTGCAGGATTTCTATTTTTAGAATCAGGCCTTGTTACCACCAGAAGTGTATCAACTATTGCTGCTAAAAATATTGGAAAATTCGCAATAGTTTCAATTGTTTTCTATTTAATTGGATACAATCTAGGATATTCTGTCCCTGAAGGAGGCTATATTGGTACACCATCCATATGGACTGATAATACTTCTATGGAAACAGGTTACTCAGATGCTTCGGACTGGTTTTTTCAAGCTTTATTTGTTTGTGCTACTGTGTCTATTGTATCAGGTGCTGTAGCAGAGCGAATAAAAATTTGGCCTTTCTTTACATTTGCAGCAGTGCTTGGAGGAGTAATTTATCCAATTCAAATGGGTTGGGAATGGGGTGGAGGATGGCTAGACGCCCTAGGATTTGCAGATTTTGCTGGCTCTACATTAGTTCACGCTTGTGGTGGTTCTGCAGCTTTAGCAGGAGTAATTCTTTTAGGTCCAAGACTTGGAAGATTTAGTGCAAGTGGAGAACCAGCTAATATGGCTCCATTTGCTCCATCATCCATTCCTTTAGTTACATTAGGAACATTTATTTTATGGATGGGGTGGTATGGCTTTAATGGTGGATCCCAACTTGCATTAGGTTCTTATGAAGACGCAACTGCAATGTCAAAAATTTTCATGAATACACAACTTGCAGCTTGTGGTGGATGTATGGCTGGTGCCGCAATAACAAGATTGATTGGTGGCAAAACTGATATTGTTATGATGCTTAATGGAGCTCTTGCAGGTTTAGTTTCAATAACAGCTGAGCCTTTGATGCCTAGTCCATTGCTTGCAATTGGAATTGGAGCAGTTGGTGGAGTAATAATGTATTATGGAACTAACTTCTTAAACTCATTAAAACTAGATGATGTTGTTGGTGCAATACCTGTACATATGTTTGCTGGTATTTGGGGAACATTAGTTGTCCCTCTAACTAATCCTGATGCATCATACTCAATTCAATTATTGGGTGTTGCTTCAGTGTGTATCTTTGTTTTTGTTTTCTCATATATTGTAATATATCTAATTAAAAATATTATGGGATTAAGAATTAGTGAAGAAGCCGAAAAACTTGGCACTGATAAAGCTGAGGTTGGAGTTGTAGCTTATTCAATTAGAGACTAATACTTAAAAAAAAATTAAGAGAGGTAATCTTACCTCTCTTAAAAATAAAGGAGATAAAATATGAAGACAGCTTTTATGATTAATGGAAAGAAGCATATTTTAAAATATGAAAGAAAAATGCCTGAAAAAGAGGTAATAAAAATGAAATCATTTGTTACTAATAAAGGTGTTAAACTTGCAAAAACTACAAAGTTTAAAATAAAAAAAGTTTTAGAAAAAGATAAGGAAAGGATTTTTGATATTATTCTATAATTAACAACTACCTGAAAATATTGAAAGTTTACTTGCATCTATTCCTAACAAATTAAATGCATCATTCCATTTATTGTTAACTTTTTCATCAAAAATAAAATCACTATTTGTTTTTAGCGTCATCCAACTATTTGACGCTAATTCCTTTTCAATTTGTCCCGGACCCCATCCCGCATATCCAAGAGCTAGAATACTATTTTTTGGACCATTGCCTTTAGAAAGGTCTTCAAAAAATTCTGAAGTACTAGTCAACGCCACCCCTTTATCTATTGTTAAGGTTTCTTTTTGAATAACTTCGTCAGAATGTAAAACAAACCCCCTGCCACTTTCAACAGGACCACCATAGCGAATGTATAGTTTCTTATCTTCTAAAGGTTTGTCTATACCTAGTTGTTCAAGTAAATCAGGGTAAAGATCATAATCAATTTTTTTGTTGATTATTATACCCATAGCCCCATCTTTTGAGTGAGCACACATATAAATAACCGTTTTTTCAAATCTATCATCTTCTAACGAAGGCATTGAAATTAAGAACTGACCAGTTAAATTCATATAGTATATATATTCGCGTTAATTTATATTTTTCAATATTGTATTGATTTATTTTATATGGACAAGGTAATTAAAGTTATAAATCTGTTAAAAATTGCAATAATATTTGCTCTTGGACTATTTAGCACAGCTGGATACTCTTTATCTTCAGATTGGGCAATTAGTGAAAAATCAAAAGTTAGATTAATTTCACCAATGACTGCTTCAAATAATAATAATCAATTAATTTTAGCATTAGAATATGAACTAGAAGAAGAATGGAAAACATATTGGAAATCTCCTGGAGGAGGAGGTTTTCCTCAAAAAATTATATGGAACAATTCATCAAATGTGAAAGATATTAAAATATTATGGCCAGAACCATTAGAATTTGAAATACTAGGATTAAAATCAATTGGATATAAAGATAAAGTTATATTCCCTTTGATTGTTGATATTAAAGATAATCAAAAACAAACAAATTTAAATTTAAATATTAATTATTTAGTTTGTAGAGATATTTGCATTCCAGGTAATGCGGATATATTTTTAGACTTACCATCTGGAGATGGTGAATACACAGATTATTTTTTTGAAATTGAAAAAGTTTTATCTACCACATTAAATAATAATATTGATTTTACACCTATTTCTAATTTCTCATTTAATGCTATTCAAAATAATAATGACGTTATTTTTGATATAGAAATATCAACTAGTTCTTATTTTGATGATCCAAAAATTTTTATCCACACACCATTTGGATTGCCAGTTGTAGAACCAATAAATAATTATTCCCTTGATTTTCAAAAATTAAAAACCTCTTTTAATTTTAAATTAGATCAATTTAATGAAAAAAAGTTTCCAATTGAAATATTTTTTTACGATAATAACCACAGTTTTAAATTTGAAAAAAATGTAGAAATTGAAAATGTAGATAAAAATATTTCTACAAACAATAGTCTTTTATACTTACTCCTAATTTCACTATTAGGTGGGTTTATTTTAAATCTTATGCCATGTGTATTTCCAGTGTTATCTTTAAAATTATTATCAGTAATTAATACTGAAGATAAAAAGATAAAAAGTAGTTTTTTTATAACTGTATTAGGTATTATTACTTCTTTTCTAATACTTGGTTCATTTTTTGCTATTCTTAAACAAATCAATATTTCAATATCTTGGGGTATGCAATTTCAAGAACCATACTTTTTAATGTTTATTTTAACTATTATATCAATGTTCTTCTTGAACACTCTTGGTCTTTTCCAAATATATTTACCAAGTTTTTTATTTTCATCAAAAATTTTAAATTCAGGTAATAATTTTTATACAAAGAATTTTTTTAATGGTTTTTTTGCTACACTACTTGCTACACCATGTTCTGCACCTTATCTAGGAACAGCTGTAACTGCTGCTTTTACTCAATCAACAACATATCTATTTTTAATATTCTTTTTTATGGGTATAGGAATGAGCTTACCTTATTTGATTATAGCTTTTTTTCCAGGTTTGATTTCCTTCTTACCTCGATCTGGAAAATGGATGATTTATTTTAAATATTTTTTATCTATTTTATTATTCATAACAATTGTTTGGCTTTTAAGTATATTAAATAATTATTTCAATTATTTTTTTATAGTTACATTTACTGTTTTATTGATCTTAATATCAGCAATTTTAAAATTTAGAATTTATCAAACTCCCTTAATTATTTCTTTAATAATTATTTTCTTTTTAACTCCGTATTTAAATTCTTTTCAAAAAATTAATGAAGAAAATTATGCAAGTAATAATTGGTTAGATTTTAATTCCAAAAGTATTCCTGAAATAATAGCTAATAATGAAATTGTTTTTTTAGATATAACGGCAGATTGGTGCATTACCTGTAAGTTTAATAAAATTAATGTTTTAAATTCAAAAACAGTTTCAGATTTTTTTGATTCACAAGAGGTGACATTGATAAAAGCTGATTGGACACAACCAAATGAAAAAATAAATAAATTTTTAAAAAAATACAATAAATTTGGCATACCTTTTAATGCATTTTATTCTTCAAAGTTTCCTGAAGGCATAGTAATGAATGAAATATTGACTGAGAAACAAATATTTGAAACATATAATAAAATTAAATGATAAACATGAATATTGATGATTTTAATGTGCCTATTATTAAAAAAGGTGTTTCATCAGTATCTTCATTAAAAAATGAATTTATAAATAAAAAAATTATCCTATTTGGTGTGCCTGGAGCATTTACGCCAACTTGTTCTGAGAAACATCTTCCAGGTTATATAAAATTATATAATTCATTTATAAATAAAAAAATTGATGGCATTTACTGTTTATCTGTAAATGATGAACATGTGATGAAATCTTGGTTATTGAGTTATTCAAACGGAGAAATAATCAATGGAATTGCGGATGGAAATGCTGAGATTACAAAATATTTTGACTTGCTATCTGATAAGACAAAAAATTATATGGGTTTTAGGTGTCGAAGGTTTGCCATGATCATTGAGAATAATATGATTATAAACAAGTTTATTGAAAATGATGGTGAATACCGTGTTAGTTCAGCTGAATATATTTTAGAACAAATCTAATGAATAAAATTAATTTAGAAAATAGAGTAGCAATTGTAACGGGTGGAGCGCAAGGTTTTGGGTTAGCAATTACAAAAAGATTTATAGAGTCAGGTGCAAGAGTACTAATATGGGATAAAGATAAAGAATATTTAAATAAAGTTGATCTAAAAAATACTCAAAAAATCGAAGTTGATGTTTCAAATTATAAAAGTGTAGAGAATGCATTTGCTGAAAGTCTTACACATGAAAACAAAATTGATATTTTAATAAATAATGCAGGAATAGCTGGACCAAATTTTAAGACATGGGATTATCCACTTGAGGAATGGCAAAAAGTTATAGACATAGATCTAACTGGAGTATTTTATTGCTGTAAAACTATAGTTCCTCATTTTATCAAAAATAATTATGGACGTATCGTTAATATTTCCTCGATAGCTGGTAAGGAGGGTAATCCTAATGCAATGCCTTATAGCGCAGCAAAAGCTGGAGTTATTGCACTTACTAAATCTTTAGGAAAAGAATTAGCTGAAAATAACATTTCAGTTAATTGTGTTACCCCTGCACCTGCTAAGACGCGTATTTTTGATCAAATTACACAAGAACATATTGATTATATGTTATCAAAAATTCCAAGAAATAGATTTGTGTTAGTAGAAGAATTAGCTTCTTTAGTTGCATGGATGTCTTCTGAAGAAAATTCTTATACCACTGGATCAACTTTTGACTTGAGTGGAGGTAGAGCTACTTATTAACTTTTTCTTCTTTGTATTAGAGCGTAGACTGTTACGGCTACTGTAATCATGAGTCCGTTAATAAATTTTACATAAAAACCAGATAAGCCTAAAGCAACTATTCCTGATTCTAATGATCCAATAATTAATACTCCAATAAAAGTTCCAAAAATAGTACCTTTACCACCAAAGACTGAAGTGCCACCAACAAAGACGGCTGCTAGTGTTGTTAACATCAAACCCTCACCTTGTGTAGGCCAGAAATATAACATTTCATACATTGTAAAAATTCCTGCTAATGCAGAGAAAAATCCTAGTTGAACAAAAGCAATAATTTTTACATTATCAACGTTAATTCCCATCATTTGAGCGCTTGCTTTGTTATCACCTACAAAGTGGATATGATTTCCAAATTTATGGTATCGATAAACCCATTGCATCAATCCAGTTAATACAATGAACCAAATAAATTGCATTGGAATTTTTCCAAATAATTTTTCAACAAATATCATATGATGCCATGTTCCATCTGCTACATCGACGATTGCAATACCGCTACCTTGAGAAATTACATTAACTAATCCACGCCAAAAAAATAATGTACCTATAGTGGCAACTATTGAAGGTATACCAATTTTAGTAACAAGTAATCCATTTACTAATCCAGCAAACATTCCAAGTGAAGTTGCCAAAATAAATGCTATAAAAAAGTTACCATCAGTCGATGTCATTATAATTCCAAATATGAGAGATGTAATTCCAACTATAGATGGAAATGATAAATCAATTTCACCAAGTGTAACAACAAATGTTGCTGATATAGCAATAATTCCAAAAAAAGGCATTGATTGCATAAAAGCTCTATAAATAGGAAATCTTGTAAATACATGTGGAGCACCAAGAAAATAAATTAGGAATAGTACTACAGCAATTATAGTAATACTAATTTCAAGTTTGTGAGTTTTTACAAAATAACTATTTAATAAATTATTCATTTAATCTTCTACTTTTATTTTTCCTGATTCATGAAGTTGAATCATTTTTTGAACAAGTTCTTCTCTTGAAATATCTTCTTTGTTAAATTCTCCAACAACCTCACCTCTATCTAAAATAATAAATCTATCTGCAGCTCCATATACGTGTATAATATTATGATCTATAAATATTGCAGATTTGTTTTCATTCTTTAAACCTTTTACAAAATTAAGAACTTTTTCTGTTTCTTGTATCGATAATCCCATTGTTGGTTCATCTAATACGATTAAATCAGAATTAAAATACAATGATCTACCAAAAGCTACACCTTGTTTTTCACCACCAGAAAGTCCCATTACTTGAGAGTCAACTGTTATAGCTTTTGAAGTAAAGCCTATATAGTCGCGTAAAATTTTTTCTGCTTCTTTTCTTTGTTTTTTTATATCCAAAAAACCAAATGAATTTGTAATCTCTCTTCCTGCAAAGATATTTCTGTATAATTCTTGCTGATCACATAATGCTCTTTCTTGATACACTGCTTCAATCCCCATTTTTCTAGATTGAGCAACTGATTTAATTTGTACTTCTTTTTCTTTAAAAAAAACTTTTCCCGAGTTTGGACTATGAACTCCAGTTATAACTTTAATAAGTGTAGATTTTCCAGCTCCATTATCACCGATTAAAGCTACTACTTCTCCTTTGTTTATTTTGATATTCACATCTTTTAAAACTTTTACATTTCCAAAGTTTTTGTAAATATTTTGTAATTTTAAGAGTTCTTCAGCCATAAAAATAAACCTGCCTTATAAAATAAGGCAGGCTATAATATTTAATTTATCTGATTTGTACTGCTGCTAATGGAGCAACAGCATCAACGTTATCAGCTGTAACAAATGCAGCACCAGTATCCATTGCTAATCCAGCCATTCCATATTTTGTACTTAGGAATAACTGAACAATTGGCATATATCCTTGGATAAATGGTTGTTGATCAATTACAACGTCAATGTATCCAGAATTAATTCCATCAACAATTGGAGCTGATAAATCAAATCCAGCACCACATACTTCTTCAGTACCATGACCTGCGGCCTTCATATATGTTGGTAAACTTGCAGTTAATCCACCATGATCTGTAATAGCCATTTTGATATCAGGATTTGCACTATAAGTAGCAACGTACATAGGAGTTCCTTGAGATGCATCTGAGTTTACATTATCAGGAATTTCTTGATAAACTACTTCAACACCTGCTGCTTCAACACCAGCTATTGCACCTTTAGTTCTTTCTCCTCTGTTTGGCATACTTGCAAGACCCCAGATAAAAGCTTTATCTCCAGCTTGTAGACCACAAACTTCAACAGCTTTTTTACCTAGATTAAATCCAGCATCGAATAGATCTGCACCTGCATAACCAAATCCTTCAGTTTTATATTCTGATTCAAGATCAGGAAGAGGTGTATTCATAGTAGTAATTACTATACCCATTTCTCTAGCTTCTTGAATGATAGGTCTCATAGCAGCATCTCCTGGAAAACCATAGATTGCAATTCCATCAGGCTGTAAAGCAACAGCTTCTTTAAATTGTTTAATCATGATTTCTGAGTTCCACTGTGACCAGTAGTAATCTACTTCACAACCAGTGTGTTCAGCAGCAGCTACTGCACCATTGTAAACGATAGTTCCAAATGGTCCACCTTCAGGACCACCTGGGAAAAATATAAATTTCTTATCACAGCTGTAATCATTTTTTGCTACTGCTGAAGTAGATGCGAAAGCAAAAAATAAAGCAATGACAGCAAAGATTTTTTTCATAATTCCTCCAAATAATTTATGCATTAATTTATAAGTAAATAAATCAATAATACAATTAAATTAAAGTATTAAAGATCTTATTACAAATTAAATCCCTCTTTCTTTTGATAGATAAAATAGTCGCACTTATTTACCAATTTAAAGCAATTTTTATATTTATATGATTATCAAAAAGTGCTATTTTTCATTATGGATGTTGATTTAGGTAAATGGTATCGAGCAAATATAGATAAAAAAGAATTCAAGCAGTTATGCAAGAAATCTGATTGGCAGGGTTTCAAGCATATGATTATTTATTTTTCATCTCTGTTTTTTTTTGGATATCTTGCTTATGTCACTTGGGGCACTTGGTGGTCATTATTATTTTTTATAATATACGGAAATATTTGGGGATGCAGCGATGCTATATGGCATGAAACTGGTCACAGGACTGCTTTTAAATCTAAATTCTGGAATGATTTCTTTTATTATATTGCTAGTTTCATGGATAATTTTGAACCTATCAGATGGAGATATTCTCACTATCATCATCATACTTACACTCAATTTAATGATCCTGTAGATTTTGAAATACACGTAAAAAAACCAACTGATTTAATTGTTTTTTTCTCACATTACATTCCATTCTCTGGTTTTATTTTCTTTAAAAATTCTCTTCAATGGGAAACTATAAAACATGCATTTGGTGTAACCACTGATGTAATGAAAGTTTGTATTCCCGAAAATGAAAGATGGAAATGTAGATTATCTGCGTGGAGTCATCTTTCTATTTGGATAATTAGTATAGCTTCTTCAGTTTACTTTCAAAGTTGGCTTCCAGTTCTATATGTTTTATTGCCTAATTTTTATGGAAAGACCCTTGTTATGCTTATGGGTCTTACTCAACACGCAGGACTTAGAGAAGATAAAAGAGACCATAGGTATACAACTAGAACAGTATATTTAAATCCAGTTTTGAGTTTTTTATATTGGCATATGGAATATCATGTTGAGCACCATATGTTCCCTCAAGTTCCCTCACATAACTTACCTAAGCTGCATGCTATGATTAAAGATCAATTACCACCTGCCAGAAAAGGTCTTCTTGGGGCTTATAAAGAAATTATTCCAGCACTCATAAAACAAGCAAAAAATCCTGACTATCAAATTCCATTATCTGTTCCAAGCAACGCTTAGACTGAGTGAAAAATAACATTATAATTTTAGGTGCTGGTCAAGCCGGAATCTATGCTGCTAGAGAGATCAGACAAAATGATTCAAAATCAAATATTAAAATTTTAGGTGAAGAAAATTTATTACCATACGAAAGACCTCCTTTATCTAAAGATTTTTTGCTAGATAAAAAAAAAGAAGAAGATCTTTGTTTTCATTCTAGCGACGTACTAAAAAATGAAAATATACAATTTGAAAATATATCAATTACTAAAGTTGATTTTGAAAATAAAAAACTTTTTACAAAAAATGATGATGTTTACATTTATGATAGTCTGCTTATTTCAACAGGTTCTGAAAATAAAAAACTTACTTTAAATAATAATTTAAAGAATGATATTTATTATTTAAGAAATTTAGAAGAAGCCAAAAAAATTAAAGAATTAGTTTCAAATAAAAATAAAATAACAATTATTGGCGGTGGTTTCATTGGCTTAGAAATTGCCTCATCTTTATCTCAGCTTCAAAAGAAAGTAATTGTTATTGAAATAGGTAATCAACTTATGGGAAGAATTATACCTAAGCAAATTGCTGATTTAGTTCAAAACACTCATATAGAACATGGAAATGAAATAATATTAAATAAACAGATAGAAAAAATAACTAAAAAAAATGGCGATTATGAAATTTTATTAAATGATAATTCTTTAATAGAAACAGATTTTATAATTGCAGGTATAGGCTCAACCCCGACTGTAAAGTTATTTGAAAATACAAATTTAAAGCTTGATAATGGTATAGTTACTAATCAATTTTGTGAAACTTCTATTAAAGATGTTTATGCAGCAGGTGACGTATCTAATTTTTATCATCCATTATATGAAAGAAATATGCGACTTGAGTCTTATCAACATGCACAAAATCATGGAATATGTGCTGGAAAAAATATTGCTGGAGTAAAAACAGAATATACTTCAATTCCTTGGATGTGGTCTGATCAATTTAATTTGAATCTTCAACTGACTGGTATTTGTAATGATTTTGATGAAATCATTGAAAGAGGTAATGATATTAATAATGGTGTAATTTATTTTTTTCTAAAAAATAAAATAATAAGAGGTGCATGTGGTCTAGGAATTGCAGGAAAAATTGGTCGCGACATTAGAATTACTTCTAAATTAAGTGAAAAAAATACCATTGTAGATAAACAAATTCTCTCAGACCAAAATCAAAAATTAAATAAACTCATACAAAAATAATATTTTGATTATTTTATATTTATTTTCATAAAATAGATATTATATACAATTTATGTCTGAGGAAAATTGGATTGAAGTAGGGTCTACAGATAGTATTGAAGAAGAGGATCTCATAAGATTTGACCATCAAGATAAAACTTTTTGTGTGTATAAGCTAACAGATGGTTTTTATGCTACTGATGGAATTTGTACACACGAGGCTGTACACCTTGAAGATGGTTTGGTTATGGATGATGAAATTGAATGTCCAATGCACCAAGGAATTTTTAATATTAAATCTGGTGAAGCCCTAAGCCCCCCAGCGTGTGAGGATTTAAAAACATACCCAGTTAAAGTTGATAATAACAAAATTTTCATTAAGATAGATTAACTATTTTTTTGGAGATTTTATGAGCAGAAAAAAACTTACAGTTTACGACTATTTGCAATGCAAAGGTAAAAGACAACTAAGTGTTATGTTTGTACATAATGCTGATGAAGCTGCAGCAGCTGAAGAGGCTGGCATTGACATGATTTGTACTTCTCATGATGCTCCACAATTTGGTATTTACAATTCTTTTGATGAGCTTAAGCGAATTCGCGAGGCTGCACCAACTTGCTTTATGCAATCCGGAGGGGCAGTAAGAGTAGCTTCTGAATACGAAGCAATGAAACTATCACACAAGTATTTAGACATTGGCGCAGATGTTATCTATGGTGGTAATTGGAGTTACAAATGGATTAGAGCATTAAGAGATGAGTATGTTCCAATTAATAGTCATGTTGGATTAGTTCCAGGAAATGCTACTTGGATTGGAGGATTTGTTGCACAAGGTAAAACTGCTGATAAAGCCGTTAGAATTTTAGAACATACTCTTGAGTTACAAGAAGCGGGGGCTATCGGAGTTGAACTTGAAGTAGTTCCTCCAAAAGTTGCAGAAGTTATTACAAAAAAAGTTGATATCATGACTCTCTCAATGGGAAGTGGTTCTGGATGTGATGGGCAATATTTATTTGCTAATGATGTACTTGGATATACCCAAGGAAAAATTCCAAGACATGCGCGAATTTATAGAGATTTTAAAAAAGAATTTGCAAAATTACAAGCTGAAAGAGTAAGTGCATTCAAAGAGTTTCACGATGATACGGTAAACAAAAAATTTAATGATCCTAAAATCACAGTTAACATTGATGAAAGTGAATTTGAAAAATTTTTAAAGCTTTCAGAAAAATTTTGATTAATGTTTGCAGGTGAAGTTGATTTAAAAACTTGGTATAAACCAAAAATTGATAAGAAAACTTTAAAGGAACTTTCTAAGAGATCTGATACAAAAGGTTTATTAGATATATCCATATTTATCGTTGCTCTAATATTAAGTGGATATCTGTGTATTCTAAGTTGGGGTACTTTATGGTCAATACCTGCTCTTTTGCTTTATGGAAATATTTTCTATTGTAAAATCATAAGCATTCAACATGAAACAAATCACGAAACATATTTTAAAACAAGAGCGTTAAATAAACTTTTTTATCATATAACTTCTTTACTCGGTGGTTTTGAAGCAGTTAGATGGAAGTGGAGTCATTTTCATCATCATACTTACACTATATTTACACATGAAGAGGTGTACGATTACGAAAATAATAGTCCCAAACCAACAGAGCCTATTAGATTTCTTTTAAATTTTTTACCTCTTGGTCCAATAATTAATATTCAAAAAATTAGACATTTTACACATTTTGAAATTATTAAACATTCATTTGGGATAATTACTCCTGTTGTAAAAGTTACAGTACCTGAAAAGGAGATAAAAAAAATTATTAATAGTTCAAGATTATATTTAAGTTTTTGGTTGCTCGTAATTTTATGTTCTTTTTTGTTACAATCATGGCTACCAATTATAATGATAATTTTACCTCCATTTTATGGTAATACTATATTAATGATATGCGGCATGACTCAACATGCTGGATTAGCTGATAATATTAAAGATCATAGAAAAAGTACAAGAACCGTTATTATGAATCCTTTTTTTAGTTTTTTGTATTCAAACATGGAGTATCATATTGAGCACCACATTTTCCCAAAAATCCCATGCCATAATTTAAAAAAATTTCACAAAATAGTTAAAAATCAAATGCCAGAACCTCATAACGGAATAATTTCTGCTTATAGATCAATAATCCCAGCAATATTTAAGCAATCTAAAGATAAAAATTATTTTATTGATGTGAAGGTTCCAGATACGACAATTTAGTCTCTTTTTTTTTACTCAAAATATACTATAAATGAAGCATGGGAAATCAACTAAATGATAATGATTTTGGTACAAGAGATAAAAGAGGCCATTGGAAACCTTTTGGCACAATTAGTATTAACCCACCTAAAGATATATTTTTTAACCCGATAAAATTTTTAAAGTATTTTTTTAAATTTCCTGGAATTTTTTTTCCATGGACTTTTGTTTTCGCAGCAATAACAGTTGCTACATATCTTTTTTTGACTCCTTCTTTAGAGACAATGAAGACTTTTGAAATAGGATGGATATCCTATATATTTTTCAGAAATGCAGTTATTATTTTACTTTGGACAGGCTTCTTTCATTTAAGACTGAAGACACAAGGAACTTCATTTAAATATAACCCACGACCTCTAGAAAAAAATAACTCAACTTTTTTATTTAATGATCAGACTAAAGATAACCTATTCTATACTTTTTGTAGTGCTATTCCATTATGGACAGCTTATGAAGTAATTACATTTTGGGCATTTGCAAACCAAATAATCCCATATGTAAGCTGGGAGGCGTATCCAATATATTGTTGTTTTATGTTCTTTCTTGTTCCATTTATAAGAGACGCACATTTTTACTTAACTCATAGACTATTGCACTGGGCACCTCTTTATAAAATTGCACATAAAGTGCACCACCGTAATACAAATACAGGTGCTTGGTCAGGTATGTCTATGCATCCAATAGAGCATATACTCTATTTTTCAGGTATCTTAGTTCATTGGATAATCCCTTCACATCCTCTTGTTGCGATGTATCATGTATTTCATGCTGGTTTAGCACCTACACCTGGACATACAGGATATGAAAAAATGACTTTCAAAAATGGTGTATCAATTCCAACAGGTGATTATATGCATTATATTCATCATAAATATTTTGAATGTAATTACTCAGGTGGAAATACTAGTTTTTTAGATAAATTAATGGGCACGTTCCATGATGGATCTGAAGAAGCCACTAAGGAAGTAATGGCTCGTATCAAAGATAAAGCCCATTACCTCTAAACTTATCTTCATAAATATTAATTTTTATTATATTGATCTAAAATATGAGTAAGGTCGAATTATATCAAGATGTAAAAAATAGTTTAGGAGAAGGCATCACTTGGTCTTCCATTGATCAAAGTTTACTTTGGGTAGATATTAAACCAAAATCAGTTTTATTCAGAATTAATTTAGATAACGAAAAATTAGAAACTTTTGATTTACCTGATTTTGTAACAGCGACGTCAATAATCTCAAAGAATGAAATTGCTTTAGTCTCAAATAATGGAGTAAATAAATTTAACTTTCAATCTAAAAAATATGAAAGAATAATTAATGTTGAAGATGATATTCTAACAAATAGATCTAATGATGGTGCATCAGATGCTAAAGGTAGGCTTTGGTTTGGGACGATGCAAAATAATTTTAATCAAGATGGAAGTGCAAAATCTTTAAATGCTAAATCTGGTAGTTTATATTGTCTATCTAATAATAAGGTTAATATTGTTGAAACAAATCTTGGTATACCTAATACATTTGTTTGGAGTCCAGATAACACAAAATTTTATTTTGCCGATACAACTGAGGGATCATTACTAGAATACAAGTTTAACCTAGATGAAGGTAGTTTGTCAGACAAAAAAAACTTCTTCAATTTTGATAGAGGTGCTCCAGATGGATCAACTATTGATAGTGATGGATTTATTTGGAATTGTCGTTGGGGTGGATCATGTGTTGTGAAAATTGATCCAAAAGGCAGGGTTGATCAAATTTACGAGCTACCTGTTGAAAATGTAACAAATTGTGTATTTGGCGGCAATGATCTAAAAACTCTATTTATTACTACTGCTAATAACTCAGGTAAAAATAAATATGATGGCAGCCTATTTGCATTAAATGTTACTACTCCTGGTATTGAAGATAATAAATTTAAAATTTGATTTTTTACTTTAATTGGATAAAACTTTTTTTATGAATAAAAAAAATAAATATAGATCTTCTAATTGGTATAATTCTAAATCACATCGAAGAGATACATTTATTCATAGAGGCTGGATGAGAAATCAAGGTCATCCAAACCATTTATTTGACGGGCGTCCTGTAATTGGTATTTGTAATACTTGGTCGGAATTAACACCATGTAATGGACATTTCAGAGAAATTGCTGAGTCTGTTAAAAAAGGTGTTTATGAGGCAGGAGGCTTTCCTTTAGAATTTCCAGTTTTTTCAGCAAGTGAATCCAATTTACGACCAACAGCTATGTTGTTTAGAAATTTAGCAAGTATGGACGTTGAAGAAGCAATAAGGGGCAATCCTATAGATGGAGTCGTACTACTAATGGGTTGTGATAAAACAACTCCTTCATTGATGATGGGAGCTGCAAGTGTTGATCTTCCTACAATTGGTGTCTCTGGTGGCCCAATGCTTAATGGACATCATCAAGGGGAAACAATAGGTTCTGGAACAGGAGTTTGGAAACTGGATGCAGATTTAAATGCGGGCATAATAACTGAAGAAGATTTTATTAATGCTGAAATCTCAATGAGCCGTTCAAAAGGAAACTGTATGACAATGGGAACTGCATCAACAATGGGTTCAATGGTAGAAGCATTAGGAATGTCACTTCCTGGAAATGCTGCAATACCTGCAGTAGATTCAAGAAGATATGCTTTAGCGCACATGTCTGGAAAAAGAATTGTTGAAATGGTCAAGGAAGATATAACAATGTCAAAAATTGTTACAAAAAAATCATTTGAAAATGCAATTAAAGTAAATGGAGCAATAGGTGGATCTACAAATGCAGTAATCCATTTAGCTGCAATTGCTGGTCGAATGGAAATTGATTTAGATTTAGATGATTGGAATAAATGTGGGGAAGGTATTCCAACATTAGTAAATCTACAGCCTTCAGGGAAATACTTAATGGAAGATTTTTATTATGCAGGTGGCGTTCCTGTAGTTATAAAAAGATTAATGGAAAAAAAATTACTAGATGAAAATTCAATGACTGTTAATGGAAAAACAATAGCTGAGAATAATATAAATTCTAAATGTTGGAACAATGACGTTATAAAAGAATTCGAAAATCCATTAACAAAAAATGGAGGTATTAAAATTCTTAGGGGTAATATCGCTCCAAATGGCGCAATTATTAAACCATCAGCTGCATCACCAGAATTAATGAAACATACGGGAAAAGCAGTAGTTTTTGAAAGCGTAGAAGAATTTCATGAAAAGATTGATGATCCTAATTTAGAAGTTGATGAAAATTCAATATTAGTTTTAAAAAATTGTGGACCAAAGGGCTATCCTGGTATGGCTGAAGTTGGAAATATGAGACTTCCACAAAAACTACTTAAGAAAGGTGTGAGAGATATGATTCGAATATCTGATGCTAGAATGAGTGGAACAGCTTATGGTACAGTAATACTTCATACAGCTCCAGAAGCTGCTGTTAAAGGGCCTTTAGCAGCCGTTCAAAATGGTGATGAAATAGAAGTTGATGTTGATCAAGGTACAATGAATTTAAAAGTTGATGATGAAACAATAAAAAATCGTCTGGAAAATTATTCACCCGTTGTTCCAGAAATAACAGGTGGTTATCAAAAAATGTATGTAGAACATGTGATGCAAGCCGACAAAGGAGCAGATTTAGATTTTCTAATTGGAAAAAGAGGTGCTGAAGTCAAAAGACATAGCCACTAAATATTATTGATAAATGTCAAAGTTATCTAAATATTTTTCGGATAACTCTATTCCTAATCCGTGCTTATTTTCATCTAATTCAATAAAACCATTTTTTGCTTGAGGCTCTCCATCAAAAATATACCAAAATAATTCATTACCAATTTCTACTGGCCAGAATGGAAAATATTCGACAATAGGAGCGTTGACTGAACTCATGGAAATATGAAAATTATGGACTTGCCCAGCATGAGGAATAACGGGTATTTGAAATGCTTCAGCTAAAGCAGAAATTTTATGCGCCTGTGTTATTCCACCAACTCTATTCGTATCAAATTGCACAACATCAATTGCTTTTTTTTCTAGTAATTGTCTAAAACCAAAAAGTGTATATTCATGTTCACCACCAGATATAGGAGTTCTACATGAAGCTTTTAGATCTGCATAACCATCAATATCATCAGCAATAACTGGTTCTTCTAACCAACGAAGATTTTCATTATCAATTAATCTCATCATTCTTTTTGCATATTCAAATGTCCATCCCATATATACATCAGCCATAAGATCAACATTATCACCAACAACTGATCGTACTGTTTTGATTAACTCAATATTCTTGTGCATACCTTCAGCACCATCAGTCGGACCCCAACCAAGTCTTAATTTCATTGCTTTAAAACCTTGATCTACATAATCTTTAGCTTCTTTTGCAAGACTATCAAGAGGTTGACTGTAAAGCTTACTTGCATAACAAGGGAGTTTTGATTTAGTTTTTCCACCTAATAATTTGAATACAGATTGTTTAGCAGATTTTCCAAGTGCATCCCATATTGCAATATCAACAGCACTAATAGCTGTCATACCTACACCTTTTCTTCCCCAAGCTAGTGTTTGTCGATACATCTTTTGCCATATATGCTCATAATCCCATATACTTTCACCAATAATGGCTGGTGCTAAATATGTATCTACAACTGATTTACATGGTTCTGGGGATAATGCAGCATTACCTAAACCTATAAAACCATCACTTGTTTCTACTTCTACAACTAACCAACTATGAAATTTATATGTTGTCCATCTATCATTTGAAATATTTTCTTGATTCACAATATCTGCGGCATTTGTGCAAAAATTTTCGTGAATTTTTTGAACGGGCCCTGTCCATTTATAGACCTTTGCTTTAACACTTACAATTTTACTCACAAAATAATTATTATACTAATTTAATTCAATTTAAGAGAATTTTTTAATATTATGATAAGAGTTTAAGTAATAACTTTAAAGATTCTAGCATCGGACTTACATTAGCTTTATTTTTACCCACAATATCAAAAGCTGTTCCATGAGCAGGTGTGGTTATAGGTATTGGTAGACCTCCTTGAACAGTAACACCTTTTTCAAATCCAAACGATTTAAGACCTGATTGTATGGCGTCATGATACATACCGACAAGGCAATTATACTCTTTATTTTTATAAGCTCTAATAAATGATGTATCACATGGTAACGGGCCAAAAGCTTTGATTTTCATTTTTCTTGCTTTGTTTATTGCAGGAATTATTATTTTTTTCTCTTCATTTCCAAACTCAGCGTGAGGATTTAAAGCTTGAACACCTACTTTCGGATTTTTTAATCCATTTTTTTTTAAATACTTGTTAACTAATTTAATTGGTTCAATAATATTTTTAATAGTGATATTTTTTGCGACATCTTTAAGGGGAATATGTGAAGTTACTCGTGCAGTCCAAAAATTATCTAATACGTTAAGTTCGCAAACATAGCTTTTTATTTTAAATTTATTTTTAAAGTAATGGAGTTCATCCTTAAATTTCATACCAGCAAGATCTAAACTTGTTTTATTAAACGGAGCAAAATTAATTCCATCTATTTTTTTCTTATTATATAAATCAACCGCTATATCGATAGAATTTAGAACAGAAATTCCTGATTTTTTATTTGCTTTTCCAATTGGATATCTTACTTTTCTTTTAGTAATATCAAAGAAAATCTTATTAGTATTTTTAAATTCTATCTGATCAAAATTATTAATAAATTTTATATTTTTTCTATTTTTTTGTATCGTTAAATGTTGATCAAATATAGATTTTTCTCCAATAATTATAATATTTATTTTTTTTAAAATATTATGAGATAGAATTTTTGAAATTAATTCTGGGCCTATTCCAGATGGATCACCTAAAAGAACAGCTATACTTTTTTTATTTCTCATTAAATTCTATAAAACTTCTCTGCATTTTTAAAAAAAATTTTATTATGTTCATCTTTTGAAAAATTTTTTACTATTTCAAAATATGAATTCCAATAGTTATCAAAAGTGTTAAAAATTTTATCTACTGGAAAATTTGATCCAAACATACACCTATCAATACCAAAAATCTCAATTGTCTTAAGAATAAAATATTCAGTTGAAATAATTGTCCAACTAGGATTAAACATTCCTAATCCTGATATTTTACAAACAAAATTTTTATGTTCGGCTAAAGATTGCATTTTTCTCATCCAATAATTTTTGTATTCTTTTGTTTGGAGACAAGGCTCGCCAGTATGATTTAAGATAAACAGAACATTTTGATATCGTTTAGCTAATTTACAAGCATCATCAAACTGATGAGGATATATTTGGATATCAAAAGATAAGTCTCTATCGGTTATATGTCTAAAGTTATTTAGCCATACCTCGTCTTTTAGAAAATCTTTTTTAGCATGAGAATATTGAGGTTTATCTTTATCAAATGACAAGATTTGTCTAATTCCTCTTACATTTTTATATACAAGGTGTTGATCAAGATCTTCACTGACTCTTTCTTTAGAAAAATCTGCAAATGCAACAATACCATTTGGAATTTTTAAATTGTTATTATCTGAAATATTTTGTAACCATTTTGTTTCTTCTATCGGGTTCATTGCATCATGTTCAGCCTGAACATGTATTGATTTTACAAGATTTTGATTTTTTGCATCATTTAAATAATCATCTAATAAATAACTTTTTTTAATACTTTTAAAACTTCCATAAAAAGCTTCTTCTTCATTACTGCTTAACCAAGGATAATGTGTTTCTTTAGAATCAAGATCCCATAGATGATGATGCGAGTCAATAATAGCTATTCTTTCCATTTATATTTTTTATAAAATTGAATTTTTCCTATAAGTTTATAAAATTAATACATATATTTTATTTGAAAAGAGGTTTTATGAATTACGCATGGATTCTTGAAATCCGACCAGGATATGAGGAAGAATATAAAAAGAGACATGATGAAATTTGGCCAGAAATGGTTCAAATGCTTAAAGAAGCTGGATTACGAAATTATAATATTTTTAGATATGGAATAAAACTTTTTGGATATTTTGAAACTGATGATCTTAATAAATCAATTAATTTTATCTCTAATAGCGAAATAAATAAAAAATGGTCTGAATATATGGAACCTATTATGAAAGTAGATATTGATCCAAAAACAAATTTTCCATACTTATTACCATTACAAATGCATTTAGATTAAATTTTAAAAATGAATAAATTAAAAATTGGGGTAATAGGAGCTGGATGGTGGGCAACTGAAAACCACATTCCACATTTATTAGAAAGAAGTGAAGTAGAATTAACAAGTGTATGTAAACTCGAAGAAGATCAATTAAAATTTGTTAAGGAAAAGTTTGGATTTAAATTTGCATCAACAAATTACAATGAGATGCTTCAATTATCTGATTTGGATGGGGTAATTATTTCTTCTCCTCATCACGCTCATTTTGAAAATGCCAAAGCTGCTCTTGAAAAAAAATGTCATGTAATGATTGAAAAACCCATGACGACGAATGTTAAAGATGCAGAAATATTAATTGAACTTGCTAAAAAATATAATAAGGAAATTTTAATTCCAAATGGTTTTAATTTTAAATCTTTTATGTCAAAGGCAGAGGAGATAATTTCAAATGGTTTAATTGGAGAAATTAAGCATTTAGACGCAGCTTTTTCTTCTTCTTTAACAGATTTATTTCAGGGCATACCTTTAAGTGAATCAAATAATCATACTTTTCAACCTCATGCATCAACTTGGTCAGATCCTGAAAAAGCTGGTGGTTATGGTTGGGGACAATTATCGCATATGTTTGCAGGTATATTAAAAATTACTAATCTTGACCCAGAATGTATATTTTGTCTTTCAGTTCCATCGCCAACAAAAGTTGATTATACCAATGCGATATCAATGAAATTTGCTAATGGGGCAACTGGATCATTTTCTGGCAGTGCTTTTGTGCCTAAAAATTTTGGAGGAACTTTTTATATTACAATTCATGGAACCATTGGTACTTTATACTTAGATATGGAAATAAAAAGAGAAAGGCTTTTTGTAAGATTAAATGATGGAAATATTATTGAACATAAAATTAAAGAGGGTGATGGTGCGTACTCTTATGGCACTAAAGAAGCATTGAATACATTTGTAGATATATGTTTAAATAAAAACGTAACCAATCATTCAAATGGTGAACTTGCTCTTAAAACTGTGAAAATACTTGAAGCGATGTATAAATCTCTGAAAAGTAAAAAATTAGAAAGAATATAGTTTACTTCACCATTTATTAACTGATCCTAAAAGTAATTTTTGTAAATTACTTCCACTTTTTTTGATCTTTGAAATAATTGGTCCATCAAATGTTTCTCGTGATTTCATCCATGAATTTTGATAGCATATTAAACACACTCTTCTATTAGACTTTGATTTATTACCTAAACCCCTATGATATATCCATCCATTAAATATTATGGCTTGCCCAGGTTTTGCATATATTATTTTTTGATCTGGAAATTCAAAATCTTTTTTTGGCGGTTTAAATAAAGCTTTTTGACTTCCTGGAACAATTGCTATCGGACCATTTTTTTCAGTTAGGGGATCTAGATAATAACCACAATTAATTTGACCAGGAATACTTCCAATTGGGGTTCCATTTGGATCAACGGGCCAATGCCCATCTCTATGCCAATTTTGATTTTTTGATCCAGGACTTGATAGTCTTGCTGAAGCGCTATGAAGTTGAATACAGTTACCTAGAATTGCAGAAATTCTTTTTATTACAGGTTTATTATCAAGCAAAAATAAGAAGTTTTTATTATATTCAAATAAATTGTAATCTATATGTTCTTTTCCTTTAAGTTTTTTAAAAGTTTTATTAAAAGTTTTTCTTAACAGTACAATTTGATTATCTGTTAGAGCTTTATCAATAATAAGATAGCCCCATTTAAGAAAAAAATTGACCTCTTTTTCTAATTTTTTATCTAAATCTGGATTTAATTTTTTTGGGATAATTTCTTTGTTATAATTTATTTCAAACTCATTATTTAATTTATACATCAAAAACTTTACCAGGATTTAAAATATTGTTTGGATCGAAACTTTTTTTTATCAATTTCATTAGTGGAATATTATCTGGATGTTGTTTTAATAAGTACTCTTTCTTTTGAAGACCTATACCGTGCTCGCCTGTTATAGTTCCATCCATTTCTAGTGCTTTATCAATTAATTTATTACTAAATGCTCTAATATATTTATATTCATTTTCTTTGCTAGGATCGTAAACAACAGATACATGAAAGTTTCCATCCCCTACATGACCAACCATTGGTGCCCTTAATCCAGTGTCCCTAAGTTCTGTTTCCGCAAATTTAATACATTCCACAATGTTTGAAATAGGTACACAAACATCAGTGACATACACTCTAATGTTATCTCCTTCTGCTTTTACTGAATAATATACATTATGCCTTGCTTTCCAGATTTTATTTCTTTCTTCGGTGTTTTCTGCCCACTTAAATTCACTGCCATTATTATTTTTTGATATTTCTTCCACTACATCAATCGATTCTTTATTTGAAATTTCACTCCCATGGAATTCATAGAAAAGTGTAGGCAAGCTCTCTAAATTTTCTAACTTTGAATATTTAATACTTATATCCATTTGATCTTTATTTAATAACTCTACTCTTGCAATTGGGACACCATACTGAATTATTTCTTGTGCTGTTAAAACTGCAGAGTCTAGATCTGGGAATTGACAAACAGCACTCATAATACTTTCAGGTATAGGTGATAATCTTAGATGAACTTCAGTAATAATCCCAAGTGTTCCTTCTGAACCAACAAAAAGGTTTGTTAAATTGTATCCTGCGGAAGTTTTTTTTGCCCTACTTCCTGTTTTAATTATATCGCCATTTGCCATTACGACAGTTAAACCAAGCACACTAGTTCGCATCGTTCCATATCTTACTGCCATTGTTCCTGAAGCAGAACAAGCCGCCATACCTCCAAGAGAAGCATTTGCACCTGGATCTATTGGGAAAAAAACTCCTTTATCTTTTAAAGTTTCATTTAGTTGTTCACGTGATACATTTGCTTGTACACGACAATCAAAGTCTGCCTCATTAATAGAAATAACTTTGTTGAAATTTTCCATTGAAATTGTAAAACCTTCATCATTTCCAACAACATGACCTTCTAAAGATGTTCCAGTACCATAGGCAGTTACTGGTACTTTAAATTCATTACAAATTTTTAAAATTTTTGAGAGTTCTTCGTTGCTTTTTGGAAACAAAACTGCCCTAGGCAGAACAGGATCATAGGCATCTTCACCTTTTGCATGATTATTTCTTACACTTTCTGAAAATGATATTCTTTCCTGTAAAATATCTTTTAAATTGTCTAATAATCCTCTATCCATGAATTAATAATATTAATTATTCAATAAAAGTAAATGAATACCACGCCATTAGAATTAGAAAATATATATGATTTAGCATATAAAGCACTTTCAGCCCATGGGTGTGATCATTTCAATGCTGATTCTGTAGCTACTACAGTTTCACATGCTGAAAGAGATGGAAGTGTTTCTCATGGATTATTTCGAATTCCTGGTTATGTAGCTTCTCTAAAAAGTAAAAAAGTAAATGGAGTTTCCCGACCTTCTAATACTTATCTTACACAAAATGCAATTCGCGTTGAAGGTGATTATGGGTTTGCTCCTGTAGGAATAAAAGTTGGTTTGCCTGAATTGATAAAAACGACAAATAAACATGGAGTTGGAGTTTTAACTATAACTAATACTCATCACTTTGCGGCATTATGGCATGAAACCGAAGCATTAGCTGAAAATAATTTAATTGGAATTGCATGCACTGCTTATAAGCCAAGTGTAGCACCAGCCGGTGCAAAAAAACCATTATTTGGAACTAATCCAATATCATTTGCTTGGCCAAGAAAAAATAAAACTCCTGTAGTTTACGATATGGCAACTTCAACGATGGCGATGGGAGAAGTTCAGGTTGCAGCACGTGATGGTCACAAAGTTCCATTTGGAACAGGCTTAAATAAAGATGGAGAAAAAACTGATAATCCATCTGAAATTGCAAATGGAGGAGTCCTTCTAACATTTGGCGACTACAAAGGTTCTGCAATAGCAATGATGATTGAGTTATTAGCTGCTGGTTTAGTTGGAGATTTATTTAGTTTTGAAGCTAAAGAAGAAGATAATAATGATGGAGGCCCTGCAAGAGGAGGTGAATTTATAATGGCTTTATCCCCTGAACTTATAGCAGGAAAAAATTGGAACGAACATGCTGAGAAATTTTTTGAACAAATGACATCTTTAGATGGTGTGCGTTTACCTGGACAAAGAAGATATACAAATAGGCAAGATAAAGGTCCAAGACAAATCAATTCAGAACTAATAGAAAAAATAAAGAGTCTTATCTAATCCAGTTATGGATAATATTAAATTAGATTTTCAAAAACACATTGATGCTGGCAGATGTAACGGAGCTGAATGGATAATAAATCATAAAAATAATATTTATCATGAAGTAATTGGTTACAAAGATTTAGAGTTAAAAAATAAGCTTAATAAAAATTCATATTATAGAATTTGGTCAATGACTAAGCCAATTATTGGTTTTGCAGCAATGCAATTAATTGATAAAAATTTCTTATCTCTTGATGATACTATAGATAAACATTTATCTGATTTTAAAAATTTAAAAAAACTTAGCAGTATTGAGAGTAACTTAAAAAATACAACTTTTCTAGAAAACAAACCTACTGTTAGACAACTTTTACAACATACAGCAGGCTTTACATATAACAGTTGTGATAATTTTTTAGCTAAAGAATATGAGGATAGAAGTTTATTTCATTCTGCATCTTCAAGTTTGGAGGAAGAGATAAGTAAAATTTCTGAATTACCTCTTTTATATGAACCTGGTTCAAAGTGGCATTATTCTATATCTATAGATGTTTTAGCGAGGATTATAGAAGTTGTAACAAAAGATAAAATCTTTGATGTTTTAAAAGAAAATATTTTTTTACCTTTAGAAATGAATAATACAAATTTTTATATTGATGAAAATAGTAATAGTCAGTTAGTTGAAACATTTGAATATAATAGTGATAAATTAAAACTAACAAATTTAAATTACGATAAAAGAAAGTTAATATTATACGGGTACCCAACAAATAATAAAAATTATTCCAGAGGAGGCCATGGTTTGTTTTCTACGGCTGAAGATTATGAAAAATTTGCTACAATGCTTATCGATGGTAAAAATAAAAAAGGAAAAGAGCTTATTAATTCTCAAAGTTTAGAATTAATGCGAAATAATTCTTTAAATAAAGAGTTATTTCCAATTGAAATCACATCAATAAATACAAATAAAGATGCAGATTATGAAAATGATCTAGATGGGTATGGTTGGGGTTTAGGATTTAGAGTGTTAATGAATAATACCTCTCAAAATAAGTTTGGTCCAGTTGGAGAATTTGGATGGTCAGGCTATGCCGCTACTTATTTTTTGGCAGATCCAGAAAATAATTTGTCAGCTGTTTTAATGATGCAAATTTTAGATGCAGATAAGAATATTAAAAAAGATTTTTACAATAATATCTTTAAAAATCTTTAATGAACATGCAATCAAATCCCTATACCTATGGAATAATTTTAACTCTTTTAACTTATTTATCTTTTGGTATTTTAGATACAATTCAAAAAACAGCAGTTCAATATCACTCTGTTTTTGTATTATTATTTGTAAAATTTACTTTCTGTTTTATTTTTTCTTTTTTTATTGCAAAAAAAAATAAAGTTAAAAAATTTTATCTTTCAAATAATTACAAGATACAAATAACCAGATGTATTTTATCTGTATGTGAATCTTGTTTTTTTGTGTTGTCTTTTAGGCACTTAGCTCTGGCAGATGCTCACACAATAGGATCTTTAGCCCCTGTTCTAGTTTTAGTTTTTTCTTATTTTATTTTAAAAGAAAAAATAAATGTGGCCACTTGGTTAGCAATTTGTGTAAGTTTTTGTGGAGTTATTCTAATCATGCGACCTGGATTAACTATTTTTAATCCATATCTAATTATTCCATTATGTGCTGCTTTTTTCTATTCACTATTTCAAATAGCAACAAGATTAAATGCTAAGTATGATGATAATGAAACCATGTTATTCTACAATGGTCTTATAGGTGCTATCATTACATTTGCACTATCACTTTTTTTCTGGCAACCCCTACATTCATTTTCTTTTATCTTTTTTATTTTTTTGGGTATCTTTTTTTGTACTGGGCTATTTTTACAAATTAAGGCATTGAGTATTACGCCAGCAAGTATTTTAGCACCTTATAATTATACTATAATTGTTTGGGGAATAATTTTTGGTTTATTAGTATATGGAGAAGTCCCAGATATATTTACGATTATAGGAGCAATTATTATTGTTTCATCTGGAATATTTATATTTAGATATTCTTACAAGTAGTTTTAATTTCTTTGTATCAATTAAAAAATTAATGTTATAAATTTACTCTATGTTTATTGGAATTGATCTTGGAACTTCATCAATCAAAATGATTTTAATTGATCACAATCAAAGCATCCTTGCATCCGCTAATTCAAGTCTTACTGTACAATCCTCTAAAGATGGTTTTAGTGAACAAAATCCACAAGAATGGATTGACTCAACAATGGAATGCTTGGAGGCTTTAAAGTCAAAAAAACCAAAAGAATTTTCACAAACTATTTCAATAGGAATATCCGGTCATATGCATGGAGCTACGTTAATAGATAAGGATGGAAATGTTATTAGGCCATGTATTCTTTGGAACGATACAAGATCATATCAAGAGTGTGAAGAATTTGAAAAACAAAATTTTGATGTACGATCAATCTCAGGAAATATTACTATGCCTGGTTTTACTGCACCAAAAATAAATTGGATAAAAAATAATGAAATAGATAATTTCAAAAAAATTTTTAAAGTTTTACTCCCTAAAGATTATTTACGATTTGTTCTTACTGGTGAATTTTTTTCTGAAATGTCAGATGCATCTGGAACATTATGGCTAGATATCCAAAAAAGAAAATGGTCCAATCAGCTATTATCTTGCTCATTTTTAGAAGAAAAACACATGCCAGATCTAGTGGAAGGCAATGAGCAGACAGGATTTTTAAAAAAAGATTTAAAAGAGAAATTTAATTTTAATAATAATATTAAAGTTGTGGGTGGAGCAGGGGATAATGCTGCTGCAGCAACTGGTATGGGTATAACAAATAAAAATCAATCATTTATATCTCTTGGTACTTCAGGCGTTTTTTTTACCCCCACTGAAAATTTTTTAAGTAATACTGGTGATGCAGTACATTCTTTTTGTCATTGTTTACCAAATAAATGGCACCTTATGTCTGTTATGTTAAGTGCAAGTAATTGTTTAGATTGGATTTGCGCTATTACCAATACTTCAATTGCTGATACACTTAATGATGTAGAGCAATTTTATAATGATAAAAATTCCATAAAAAATTCATCATATTTTTTACCTTATTTGTCTGGAGAAAGGACTCCACATAATGATCCGCATATTAGAGGTTCACTCCATTCTATAAAAACAACTACAAATGCAACAGATTTACAGTATGCAGTAATTGAAGGTGTCAGTTTTGGAATATTAGATGGAGTAAATTCTATTTTGAAAGTTAATAATAACTTTGATAAAATATTCATGGTTGGAGGTGGTTCAAAAAGTTCATTTTGGATTGAATTGCTTGCAGCACTTTTAAATAGAAAGTTAAGTGTTTGTGATCAAAGCGAATTTGGTGCCGCACTTGGCGTTGCAAGATTAGCTATGTATCAGGATGTTACTATTGATAATAAAGAAAATATTATTAGTGAAATAAAAATAAGTAAAACTTATGAACCTAATGAAGATAACATTGATCTTTTATTACAAAGGTATTCAATTTGGAAAGATTTATATAACAGTAATAATAAAATTGCTAAAAATTTTAATTTTTAGTAAATCTATCTTAAAAAAAATTATTCTTTAAAAAGAAAAATATTTGCCTTTATCTTTATTTTATCTTTGAGGATTGTTGTATTTTTCCAATTACCAGTGCCTATTTTAAAGTCATTTCTAGAAAAAGATATTTCACTTTTTACCTGAACCAACTCACTGGCCAATTTTACTACTTCAATATTAATAGGAATATTTTGACTTTTTCCTTTTATTGATAACTCACCTATTAAATTAATTTTATTGTCTTCATAATTAAATTTAAAATTATTTGTATCAATAAGACCTAAAGGATATTTTTTAGCATCAAAAAAAACTTCACTAAGAACTAAATCTTTATATCGTTTGTAATTTATATCTAAACTATCAATTCTAACATTTATGAGAGCTTTATTATTATTTTGATTTGATAAATCTAAAGAAACAAAACCATCAAATTCATTAAATTTACCAATAACATTTTTCGTTAACAAAACTGGAACTTCAAATTCTATACTAGAAATATTTTTATCAATAGTCCATAAATCATTAGCTGCACTCTGTTTACAATACAGAAATATAAAAAATAAACTAAATATAACCTTCAATATATTTCCTTGCTAGTTCATCAGCTTTCTCATTAAATTCGAAACCAGCGTGACCCTTAACCCACTTCCATGTTACACTATGTTTATTTATTAGATTATCTAATTGCATCCATAATTCTTTATTTTTCACTATTTTTTTTGTTGAAGTTTTCCATCCATTTTTTTTCCAATTTGTAATCCATGATTCAATACCATCCTTTACATATTTGCTATCGGTATAAATGATTAATTCTTTTTTTATCTCAAAATATTCCAGTGCTTTTATTGCAGCTGTAAGTTCCATTTTATTATTAGTTGTGTGTTGATCACCACCATTTAATAAAATTTCTTTATTATTATCTAATATCACGACACCCCATCCGCCTATACCAGGATTCCCAGAACATGCACCATCTGTATAAATATTAATCATTATTCAAAAATATCATTTTGTTGATGCCATTTTAAAATATTCAAATATTCAAATGGATCTTTTTTAATAACTACTGCATCAGGCGGATGAAAGATATAATCGTGCATTCTAGTACATAATATTCTAACAGCAGCAGCTCTTAATAAAATATTTAACGATTTCTTCTCAAGATCACTTAATTCTCTCAATTTTTCATATTCCCCAAGAATTATCAAGCAGTTCTCTTTGTTAAAGTATTGTCCATTTTCACTAAAGCACCAATCATTAATAACTATGGCTAGATCGTAAATATAAAAATAATAACATGCAAAATAGAAATCTATTACTCCAGAAATTTTTTCATCTTTAAAAAAAATATTATCTCTAAACAAATCAGCATGTATGACACCACTAGGAATATTTTCTGGCCAATAATTTTCTAAATAGTCTATTTCATTTTTTAACAAATACATTGTTTCATTAAACTTTTCGGATTTATTATTAAGGCACTTTTTGTAAATTTCTTTCCAATCCTGTAGATCTAAACTGTTAGGTCTTTTTTCATCAAAATTTATGGTAAGATTGTGTAAATCAGCAACCATTTTTCCAACTTCTCTACACATTTCAGAGTTAGGTTTTTCAATACTTTTACCTTCCAGAAAAGATATTATAACAGCTGTTTTATTTTTTATTCTTTTTAAAATTTTTCCATTTTTATCTGAGATAGCTTTTGGACATTTAAAATTATTTTTATTTAAAAAGTTTTTTAAATTTATAAAAAAAGGTAATTCTTGATCAGTTACTCTTTTTTCAAAAATTGTTAAAATATATGGTTGATTATTACAAAAAATTTTAAAATTTGAGTTCTCTATCCCATCTACAATTTCTTCAAAACTATCTAAATTTCCAATTGAGTATTCAGAAATAAAGTTTTCAATATCCTCTTTAAGTAATTTAGTAAAGACTGCCATCTTCTATAAGTTTAGTTTTTGTGGCACTTTAAAAAATACATCTTCTTTTTGGTAAGATCCTTCATTTATATGTATTTCAAAATTTCTTTTCAAATTATCAAGAAGTTTTTTAACAAGTACTTCTGGCGATGATGCACTTGCGGTTATTCCTATATTTTCAGATTCTTGAAATATATTTAAATTTAAGGAATCAACATCTTCTACTAAAATAGCTTTTTTTGATCCATAATTTTTTGCTACTTCAACTAATCTTAGGGAATTTGACGAGTTACTTGCACCAATTACTAAAAAATAATCACATTGATTAGCTATTTTTTTAACAGCTTCTTGTCTATTTGTTGTTGCATAACAAATATCATTTTTTTTTGGTTCTATGACATTACTAAAATGTAATTTTATCTCTTTTATTAAATCTTTAGTATCATCTATTGATAGCGTTGTCTGAGTAACATATGCAATCTCATCATTTTGGTTAAAAGGTAATTTTTTAACATCTTCAACTTTTTCTACTAAATGAATTTTTTTATCTGTTTGGCCCATAGTTCCAATAACTTCAGGATGATTTCTATGACCAATTAAAATAACGGGAAGATTTTTTTTATCAAAATTTTCAACTTCTTTATGGATTTTGCTAACAAGCGGACATGTTGCATCATAATATACCAAATTTAAACTTAATGCTTCCTCTGGCACTGCTTTGGGAACACCGTGTGCAGAAAAGATAACTGGCCTACTTCTATCTTCAATCTCATTTAATTCTTCTATAAAAATAGCTCCCTGTGATTTGAGATTTTCAACAACAAATTTATTATGCACTATTTCATGACGAACGTATACAGGCGCTCCATATTTTTTTAGAGCACCCTTTACCATTTCTATAGCCCTATCTACACCTGCACAAAATCCCCGAGGTCCTGCAAGAAATATATTAAGTTTTTTTGTCATCCAAATTTGTTACCATTAGTTTTGGTTACTTAATAATACTATAGATTTTGAAAATCTTTTAATATTAAATTATTAATATTGTAAGTAGATTTTGGAATAACTAAATCTACTACTAGTTTTTTAGAACAGAGTTAAATTCGGTAATTGACTCTTCAATTAAAGCAGATTTTTTATCCTTACTTAGATTTTGAAGTAGAATATTTCTAGTAGCCTCTATTGCAACACTTGAAATATAACTTTTGATAGAATTATTAGTATCTCGAACTAATTGTTCAATTTTATTTTCTGCCAATATTTTTCTTTTTTCAATTTGATCAGTTAATTTAGTGGCGGATATATCTTTCAATTCGGCAATTCTTTTCTCAGATTCTAACTTTAGATTTTGTATTTCTTTCTCTACTTTAGATTCTCTATCCCTAAGTTCATCCAAAGCTTTTTGGGCCTCGTTTTTTAAATTCTCAACTTCATCTATTTTATTTTTTATATCTTTTATTTGTGCATCTAAACTAGATGTAAGAATTTTTCGTACTGGATTAAAAATAGCTGCAATAAATAATATAAAAGATACCGCTACCCAAAATTGAGGATCAGAAAACATTAGTTAAAATTACCTTTATGTGTTTCAATAACTTTATTAAGTTCATTGTCTGACAATGCTATATCTGTAATTTTTCCAACAGTTAGTTTTGTAATATTAACTATTTCATTGTTAATATTTTTCATTTGATCATCTTTACTTTTTAAAATTTCTTTTTCTGCATCAGAAACTTTTTTTTCTAAATCTTTATCAAGTGAAGAAAGTTGAGAAGAAACATTTTCTTGTAAAGCATTGATTGTTTCTTTAATTTTCTCATCTGTTTCTAGTTTAGCCTTATTGATCTGATCATTAATTTTTTTTTCAATTTCCATTGCCTGTTCTTGAAGCTCTTTTGCTGAAGATAAATTTTCATCTATTTTAATTTGTCTTTTCTCTAAAACTATAGCTATTCTTGGAAGTGATACCCTCCATAAAAATACAAATAGAAAAGTAAAAAATACAGCTAACCAAAAGAGCTGTGAAACAAAAAACTCTGGATTTAATTGAGGCATTAATTAATTATTGAGTTCTATCCAAACAAAATAACTAACGCAATAACTAGTGCGAAAAGTGCAATCGCTTCAACTAATGCGAAACCTAACATTGTCATTGTAAAAACTTCACCTCTTGCTGCCGGATTTCTTCCAACTGCTTGAATAAAAGATGAGAAAATATTCCCAATTCCAATCCCTGATCCAATAACACCGATAACGGCTAAACCCGCTCCGATTACTTTTGCTGCTTCAATTTCCATAAGTCCTCCTATTTTAAATTAATGTAAATGATAAGCATCGTTAATATATAAACACGTTAGTATTGCAAACACATATGCTTGCAAAAAAGCAATTAAAATTTCTAATCCTGTTAAAGCTACAATGAAAGCTAAAGGAAAAACTCCTGTAAAAAATGGCATGGAAACAACAAAGCCTGCAAACACTTTTAGTAGTGTGTGACCAGCCAGCATGTTTGCAAATAATCTAACTGATAAACTTATAGGTCTTGATAAATAAGAAATTACCTCAATGGGAATAAGCAGTGGATGCATGTAAAATGGTACACCTGGTATATAGAAGAAAGTAAAAAATTTAATACCATGGTTAATAAATCCAAGAATAGTTACGCCAATAAATACAACTGCTGCTAATGCAAATGTAACAATGATGTGACTCGTGAAAGTAAATTGATATGGTATCATTCCAACCATATTTCCAATTAGTACAAACATGAATAAAGAGAAAACAAATGGGAAATATCTTTTTCCATTATCTCCAACTGTATCAGAGAGTAACTGAGCAATAAAATTATACATAAGCTCTGAGATAAGCTGCATCCTAGAAGGGATAATTGATCTTGTGTTCACTGTTAAAGTTAAAAATAGAGTAATCACTAAAACAGTAATTAGCATTGCAAAAGATGAGTTTGTGAAAGAAATGTTATAACCTCCAAGTTCAATATTAGATATTGGATCTATTTCGAACTGTTTTAGAGGACTATCTTTTGCGGCCATAATTGATATTGAATATTAAAATTACCTTTGCTTTTCAATGCGACGCATTACACGATAAACGTTCAAAAATCCAGCTAATGCGCCAAATACGAAGAAAATAATTAAGCCTATTGGTTTAGTATTAAAGTAATTATCCACAATAAGCCCAATTCCAACTCCAACAACTAGTGCAGCTATAATTTCTGTACTAATTTTAAAACCAAATCCTGCACCACTTTCTTTTTTTTTAATATTAGGTTCTTTATTTTGATTATCTAAATCATCAATTTTTTTACCTAATTCTTCTAAATTTTTATTTTTATAATTCATTTGAAGCGTCTTGCTCTTTTATCTCAATTGCTTTTTCAAGATCAACGGAAACTAATTGTGATACACCTTTCTCAGGCATAGTAACACCAAATAATCTATTTACTCTTGCCATTGTCATTCTATGGTGAGTTATTACTAAGAATTTTGTTGAAGAAGTTTTAGCTATTTCCTCCACTAATGAACAAAATCTATCAACATTAGTATCATCTAATGGAGCGTCAACCTCATCAAGTACACAAATTGGAGCTGGGTTTGATAAAAATACAGCAAATAATAATGATAAGGCTGTAAGCGCTTGCTCACCTCCAGAAAGTAAATTTAGATTTTGTAATTTTTTTCCAGGAGGACTAGCAAATATTTCTAAACCAGCTTGAAGAGGATCTGACTCATCTGTAAACTTTAGATAAGCCTTTCCACCACCAAACAACCTGGTAAATAACTTTTGAAAATTTTCATTTACTATCCCATATGCAGCAAGTAAACGTTGTCTACCTTCTGTATTAAGTGAATCAATTGCTTCTCTTAGTTTTGCAATTGCACTTAAAAGATCACTTTGATCTTTCTTTATCGTATTTACTTTTTCTTCTAAATCTTTGGATTCTTGTTCTGCAAGAAGATTAACACCACCTAAACGTTCTTGCTCAGCAATTAGTCTTTCTAATTTTTTTTCTAAATCATCAGCCTCTCCTAAAACTTTATTTGGATCGATTTCTCCAATATTGTAAAGTTCTTCTAGTTTTACACTCAATCTTTCTTTTACTTGAGTAGCTAATAATTTAATTGCTTCATTAATTGTATTAATTTGACCTTCAGTTCTAATTCTCTCTTCTCTTAGTTCATTTAATTTAATTTCTTCTAATTTTAATTTCTTATTGATCTCATTAGAATTTTGTTCAGTTTGACGAAGCTGCTCAGCTATTTGTTCATAAGAACTTTTATTTTCATCAATCAATTTTTGTATTTTTAATTTTTCACTTGATACATCTTCAGGAACGGATTGGAGATTTGATAATTCACCAATTAATGAACTTTGCCTTGAATTTAACTCTTCTATTCTTTGATTTGCTTTTGCAGAAATATCATTCCATTGTTTTTCTTCTGCACTCAATTGCTTTATTCTTCTATTTTTTAGTTGCTCTAATATAGCTTTAGTAGAATTATTTTGTTTACCTTTAGATACATATCCATCCCATCTCCAAATTTCTCCTAGTTTGCTAACTAACATTTGTCCTGGTTTTAAGTTTTTTTGAATTTCTAAAATATTTTCTTTATTTTCAATTAATCCAACAAATTCTAACTTCTTTTTCAAATTATCTGGAGCTTTGATTAGAGAGGAAAATTTTGTAATTTCTGAATTAAAGGAAGAATCTTCCACATCCAATTTTCTCCAAAAAATACTTTGTTCTTCATCGATAGATGCAATTAACTCATCTGAAAAAACTGCAGCAATTGCTTGTTCAAGACCATCTTCAAAGTCTAGATAATCAATTATTGGATTATTATTTTTTTTATTAGTACCATTTTCAGTATTTAAATCATCATCAGTTTGAATAAAAAGATCACCTTGTTGTTTTAACAGAATTGATTTTTCTTCCTGTACTCTTTCAAGATTCTGTTTTGCATCTTCGAATAAAAACTTCTCTCTATCAATATCATTTTTAATTTGCTCTATACGGACTTTTGTTTCATCTACTGCAATATTTGCTCTTTCAATTTCTTTTTCTTGATTTTCTAAACTAATTGAATATTTCTGCAGCTCAGCTGCAATCTTACTTTCTTGGAGTCTAAGGTTTGGAAGACTCTCTTGAACTTTTTCAAATTCGATATTTATTTGTGCTACAACTTGTGTTTGATCATTTACTACATTTGTTTCAGATTGAATTTTTTCATTGGCATTTTTTAATTTATCTTTTTCATCAATCCATTTCTTATAAAATAATCTTGCCCTTGCTTTAGTAATATCTTTTTGAATGTATTTGTATCTTTCAGCTTGTTTAGATTGTTTCTTTAATATTGTAAGTTGTTCGTCTTGTGCTTTTAATACATCCTTTACACGCTCTAAATTATTTTCAGTAGCATTCAATCGTAATTCAGCTTCGTGTCTTCTTGAATGCAGACCTGTAATTCCTGCAGCTTCTTCAAGCAAAGTTCTTCTTTGTTCAGGCTTAGCAGCTATTATAGCACCAACTCTACCTTGACTGACCATTGAAGTTGATCTAGCTCCAGTTGCAGCATCAGCAAATAACAATTGAACATCTTTTAACCGGACCTCTTTTCCGTTTACTCTATATTCCGATCCTTCACCTCGCCATATTCTTCTAGTGACTTCAATGGTATCACTCTCATTAAAAATACTTGGTGCTTTTCTTGCTTTATTATCTAAATCTATAGATACTTCTGCAATATCCCATGCTGGCCTATCATCAGTGCCATTAAAGATAACATCATCTAATTCGCTTCCTCTCATTTGTTTAGGAGAAAGCTCACCCATAACGAATCTAAAAGCTTCAACGAGATTGGATTTACCACAACCATTTGGCCCCACAATGCCTGTTAAACCATTTTCAATTAAAATTTCTGTTGGTTCAACAAAAGACTTAAAGCCTTTGACTTTAAGGGTCCTAAAATTAATCATCAACTATTGTGATAATATTTTATCTATGATTTGTCTAAACTCTTTTATGTTTTTATTCCCAGAATAAAGTACTCCGTTAATAATGAATGAAGGGGTAGAACCTATTTTATATTCTCTCTGAGCTTCCATTACACCCTCAAGTAACTGATTCTCTAATTCAACATTACTTAAACATGCATCAAAGTCCTCTTGCTGCATACCACCACTTTGCATTATTTTGTATAACTCAGATCTTGTTTTTGAATGATCTCTATTAACCCAACTATTTTGAAGTTTATAAAGCCCATTCATATAATCGTATCTTACATCTTCGGGGACGCATCTTAAAATCATACTTCCAGCAAGAGCAGGATAATTGAAGGGAAAATCACGGAAAACAAACTTTACTGTTCCAGTGTCAATAAACTCTTTTTTTAAATCTTCTAGAGTATTATTATGGAAATCTGCACAGTGACTACAAGACATGGATTCATATCCTATAATTGTGATTGGGGCATTTTCTTCCCCAATGTAAAAATCACTATCTTTAACGTCTAGTATTGAGTTTTCAGCTGCTTTGGCATTAATAAAAAGTAGTGAAAGTATAATAGAAATAAATAAAATTTTAATTTTCATTATTTGTCCTCAGTTGTAATTTTATTACCTAAATTTAATAGTGATTTTTTCAAATCGGAATTTTGAAATTCTTTAACGTTTTGCCTAACAAATTCTATGTCCTCTTTGTCCATTTGTTTTTTCTTACTTTGTTTCATATGAATATATTTAGGTATGTAATTTTGATGAATTCTCAAGTCTATTATAGCTTTATAGCCAAAATAAGTATTAATTTTTTCAATTATAGTATCCTTAAAGTGTTGAAATTCAATGGCTGCGGCTGGGGCAACACTCACATTTAGATAATTTTTATATACGGTCTCACCTAAATCATTTTCAAAATCACGCACCCTTGAAACATTTAATGGCTCTGAATATTCTTTAAAATAACTACCAGCAATTTCAGGCCATTTGGAGTTAATTATAAATTCTGTACGATTATATTTAGAGGAAAATTTTCTATTAACCTTCCTCAGAGTATCGCCAATAGATTGTGGAACAAATGTTCTTTTTTGCTTTATATTTTTTTTGTCCATATGCATAAATAATTTATAGTACCTAAATATGAAAGCAATATGTTTAAACACGAAACACAAGTAATAAAGTTTTTGCTTCAATGGTATTCTGTAAATGCTAGAAATTTACCATGGCGGAAGAAAAATAATCTAAATTTACCTGATCCATACTTTGTGTTTGTGAGTGAGTATATGCTCCAACAAACAACGGTAAATACTGTAAAAAATAAATTTAATGATTTTATTTTAAAATGGCCTTCACTAAATAAATTAGCGGAAACTTCAGAACCAAATATTTTAAAGTTCTGGTCTGGCCTTGGTTATTACTCAAGAGCTAGAAATTTATTAAAGTCTGCAAAAATAATTAAAAAAAATTTTAAAAATAACATACCAAAAACTTATGACGAACTCATCCAACTTCCTGGTATTGGAGATTACACTGCAAAAGCAATTCTTGGAATAGGATATAATAAATCAGTCATGCCACTTGATGCTAATATTGAGAGAATTTTGGTAAGATTACATGCTATCGATAAACCAATTAATAAAGTCAAAAATAAACTCAAAGATTTGGGAAAAAAATTTATCTCAGATAAAAACTCTTCAAATTTAATTCAGTCTTTTATGGATTACGGATCAGAGATTTGTCTTCCTAGAAACCCTAAATGTAATATTTGTGGAATTAATAAATTTTGCCAATCATATAAAAAAAATTTACAGCAAAATATTCCTTTAAAAATAAAAAAGAAAACTATTAAGCCCATAAAGTATACAAGAGCTTATGTAATTGTGAATGAAAAGAATGAAATTCTTGTGCGAAGTAGACCAAATAAAGGAATGTTGGCCTCCATGCTTGAAGTACCAAATGATGTCTGGGTTAAAAACAAGAAATTATTAACCACTGATCAAGATATACAAAAAATAAAAACAAAATTACAATCTAAAGGCTCATTTGAATATTCATTTAGTCATTTTGATTTAGAAACAGAAATTTTTTATGGGAATGTTAAAAAAGCAAAATTATCAAAAAGTAATTGGATAAAGAAATCTTCTTATTCTAGCTCTAGAATGCCAACTGTGATGAAAAAAATAGTAGATATAGCAGTATAATTTATGCAAAGAATTTTTTTGCGTTCATAAAAATTTTATATCCATCCCCAAATTTTTTTAAGGTTTTACTTTGCCAATTGGGAATATGATAATGATAAAATGCTCTTTCAGGATGAGGCATCATTGCAAGAACATTACCATTTTGATTAGTTAGCGCAGCAATATCATCTTTAGATCCATTCGGATTAAAAGGAAATTGACCTTTTGCTAATTTTTTATGATGATTAATGTATTGCAAACCAATAAGGTTATTAGCTTTGATAGTTTTTAGTAGATTAATAGGTATCATAAATTGCCCTTCTTGATGGGCAACAGGCAAGTTCAGCGTACTAATATTTTCTAGCCATGGTGATTTATTATTACTTACTTTTACATCAACCCATCGACACTCATAGCTACCAGATTTATTTTCAATCAATGCTACTTCTGGATCTTTTTTATTTAGGCTTGGAACTAATCCAAGATTAATTAATATTTGGCATCCATTACAAATACCTATGATTAATTTATCTTTTAATGAAAAATTTATTAGTTGATCATACAAATTGGTCATAATTTTTTTCGCCATTGCATTTCCTGAACCTGTATCATCGCCATAAGAAAAACCACCAGGTATAGCGAATACTTGATAGTTATTAAGTTGTTTAGGATTTTGTATCAGATCATTAATATGAATAATTTTTCCTTTAAATCCTACTACTTCAAATGCATGTAGTGTTTCATTTTCACAATTAATACCATAACCTGATAAGACTAATACGTTCATAACCCTTTAATATTTTGTTTGTATGACTTAGCAAAATCTGAAATTTTACCTCTCATAATTTTTTTGTTATCTTTAATCTCAATTACATCTAAGCCCGTACATTTACCAATAATTGTATAATCACAAGCTTTAAATATTTTTTTAAAATTGGCTAACTTATTTTTATTCATGGAAACAAGAATTCTACTTTGTGTTTCAGAAAATAAAAATTGGTCAACTGAAATTTTATTTTTAAGTTTTAAATCAACGGTTAAACCTTTCTTTGAAGCAATTGCCATCTTTGTAACTGCAATTCCAAGCCCACCCAAATCTATTCCAATTGCAGAATTTATAATTCTGAGTTTATTAGCTTTTTCAAAATTTCTATATGTGCGAAGTGCATCCTTGCTATTTACAACTGGATTTTTTGATTTTTCATAACCTATAATTTTGGAATAAACACTATCCTGTAATTCATTACGGGTAGCTCCTAAAACTAAAAGTATATCACCATCATCTGGTGTTATTTTTGTTAAGTGTGAAATTTTATCTACCACTCCAATAGAAGAAATAAGCAATGTTGGAGGTATTGAAATTTTTACTGATTTTCCAGTTTTATCAAAACCTTTAAAATCATTAAACATACTATCTTTTCCTGAAATAAAAGGTGTTTGGTAAGCAATTGCATAATCATAACAAGCTTTTGCTGCTTCTTTCAATTGATATAAGCGATCAGGTTCATCCGAGCTACACCAACAAAAGTTATCAAGAATTGCAATTTTTTTTGAGTTGGCACCACTTACAATTAAATTTTTATATGCTGTATCAATAGAGCACCCAGCCATATCATAAGGATTTGTTTCGGCATACTGAGGATATGCAGCTTGAGAAAGAGCTATTGATTTTTCATCATCAAATAGAGGTTTAATAGCAGTAGCATTTCCAAAAACTCTGCCTTCGCCTTGCAATGGTTTTATAATGGAGGTTGCTTGTACTTCGTGATCATATTGTGTGGCTATAAATTCTTTTGATACAATATTTGGACTAGAGAGAAGTTTATGTAATTTATCTATCAAGGAACTTTTTTTAATTATTTTTTTCTTTTCTTTTTTAATTTTTGGAAAAGATGTTTTTAAATTTAATTTAGGATAACCTTCATGAAGAAATTCCATATCTAAATTGAGAATTTCAGTTTTATTATATTTTACTATAGCTTTTTCTTTTTTAATAAACTTACCAATTATTGTTGCTTCTACACCTCTTGCATTAAATCTCTTTATAACTTTTTTTACATTAGCGGGAGGTACTGCTAGTGTCATTCTTTCTTGCGATTCAGAAACCCAAATCTCCCAAGGATATAATCCGTTATATTTGAGAGGAACTTTTTCAAGATTAACTATAAAACCACCACTCTCTTTTGCCATTTCTCCAATTGATGATGATAATCCTCCAGCTCCATTATCTGTTATGCTCGAGTAAAGATTTTCATCACGCAATTCTCTAATGATGACATCAGACATTTTCTTTTGTGTTATTGGATCACCAATTTGTACTGCAGAAACTGGACTATTAGGATCTAATTCCTCTGAAGAAAATGTTGCACCGTGAATACCATCTTTTCCTACTCTGCCTCCAGCCATTAGTATGATATCTCCTGGATTAGCTTTCTTCTTATGCGATAATTTTCCTTTAATTTTTTTCGGAATAATCCCAACTGTTCCACAAAATACAAGGGGCTTTCCTGCAAACCGGTCATCAAAATACACATTACCTTGAGGGGTAGGGATACCTGAACAATTTCCTCCAACTCTAACACCACTGATAATACCCTTCGCAATAAAATTTGCTGGAAGCATTGGATCCTTATTATTTTTTTGACGATACAATTGATATTTCTTATTCGGGTCTGCTAAATAATATGCATACGTATTCGCTATAGGTTTTGCTCCTTTCCCAAATCCAAGACAATCCCTATTAACACCAACAATTCCAGTGATTGCACCACCAAATGGATCTAAGGCTGAAGGTGTATTATGTGTTTCAACTTTATGACAAATAATCCAATCTTTATTAAATTCTATTCCACCAGCATTATCCGTAAAAAGAGAAACACAAAAATTATCTTTTCTTAATTGAATAATTTTTTCAGTAGCGCCTTTAATGTATTTTTTAAATATACCTTCTTTAATGTTATCAATTTCAGCTGAAAATATTTTGTGTTTACAGTGCTCGGACCACGTCTGTGCTAATGTTTCAATTTCTACATCTGTTGGTTTACGTTTTATAGTGGAAAAATAATTTCTTATGACTTTTAAAGATTCTAGATCTAAGCCAAGTGTTCCTCTTCTAGATTTATCATTTTCTTCAATACCAAGTTTACCAATAAGACTGAGTTGATGATCAGAAATATCTAAATTAATTTCTTTTTTACTATATTTTTTTTTCGGTAATTTTACCTTTTCTATTGTAAATTGATTTTTTTTAAAATTATTTAAATATTGTTTAAATGGATAAATCTTAATTGTTTGAATTAAGGGATTTGTTTCATTTTTAGATATTTTGGTAATATCTTCTTTTCTTCCTTTTATTAAAATAATTTTTGTTGAACCAAGTTCAAAGCTTTTAAAACTACTTTTTAGATTATCTTTGATTATCTCTTTTACAGTTGTAGCTATATTATCAGTTACACCAGGTAAAAATTTTATTTCTACAACCCAGTTGAAATTACTATAACTAGATAAAACCTTATTTACATTTTTTTTAGTTAATATTGTTTGAGAAACGTCATTAGAAATTAGTTTACTTATTTTAGTAAACTTTTGATCATCAAGATTTCTCGAAAAGAAATATCCATCTATAATCTTAATGGATTTATTATTATGTTCTTTCTGTAGTGAACTTTCTTTCCCTGTTTTCTCAATCGAGAGAATTTGAATTGTATTTGTCATTATGAGTACGAATCAACTTAATTTACTATATTAATAGTTTACTCGTTAACGATTCGTTTAAAACAAATTAAATATGACAACATATAAAGAAGCAGGTGTTGATATAGAAAATACAGATGCCCTTGTTGAAGATATTTCTGAGCTAAGCAAATCAACAAACAGAAACGGAAATTTTGATAAAATTGGCGGATTTGGAGGTATTTTTGACCTTAAAAATTGTGGATATGAAGATCCTTTATTGGTGTCTGGGACAGATGGCATAGGGACAAAAATATTACTAGGGATTGAAACTGATATTTTAGATGGCTTGGGTCATGATCTTGTTGGTATGTGTCTTAATGATATTCTTTGTCATGGTGCAGAGCCATTATTTTTTTTAGATTATTATGCTTCTTCCAAGATTGACAAAAATTCTTTTCTAAAAATTATGAAAAGCATCACTGAAGCTTGTAAGATAAATAATTGTTCTCTTATTGGCGGTGAAACAGCAGAGATGCCTGGGCTTTATAAAAAAGATGATTTTGATTTTGCTGGATTTTGTGTTGGTGCAGTAGAGAGAAATAAAATTCTACCTAAAAGAGATGTCATGAAAGAAGATGATCTTTTATATGGGATTAGATCTTCAGGTTTTCATTCAAATGGATATTCTCTCATTAGAAAAGTTTTAAAAGATAAAAATATAGATCTACATAAAGAAACAGAATTTAAATCATCTTATGAAACAAATGCAGCAGCCTTAATGGCTCCAACAAAATTATATTTTCCTTATTTAAGAAAAATTTTAACAACAAATTTAATAAATGGTATTTCACATATAACAGGTGGTGGTATTATTGATAATGCACCAAGAATGCTCTCTGAAAAATTATCTGCAAGGATTGATAAAAAATTTATTTGTGATCAAGAAATTTTCCAATGGTTTCAAAGTTTAGCTAATATTTCAGATGAAGAAATGTTGAAGACTTTTAATTGTGGATTAGGTTTGATTATGACTATTTCAAAAAATAATTACAAAGAATTTGAGCAATTAATAAAAGATGAAAATTTAGATATTTTTGAAATTGGGAAAATAGAAGTTAACAAATCATCAAGGTGCACAATTAGTTGAATAAATTACAAGTTGCTATTTTCATATCAGGAAGAGGTTCCAATTTAGAATCACTAATACAATCATCAGTTAAAAAACAAAGTTTAGTAGAGGTTCAATTAGTCGTCTCTAATAACTCCAAAGCAAAAGGTTTAACTATTGCCAAAAAAAATAAAATTCCATTTATACATTTTATCCCAAGAAAAAATTTCGAAAACAAAGTCACGAAGTATCTAAAAAATATTGATATCATTTGTTTGGCTGGTTTTATGCAAGTTTTAGACTCAAAATTTGTAAGGCAGTGGCGATCGCGATTAATCAATATTCATCCATCTTATCTTCCAGCTTTCAAAGGTTTAAATGCTCAGGATCAGGCCATAAAGGCTAAAGCGAGCTATTCTGGTTGTAGTGTTCATTACGTAACCGCTAAAATTGACTCTGGAAAGATTATATTGCAAAAAAAAGTAAAGATTTTGAAGAAAGATAATACCGAATCACTCTCAAAGAAAATATTGATAGAAGAGCATAAGGTTTATCCAAGAGCATTACAGATGGTTGCAAAAACACTTTTAACAAGACAACAGTAAGATGAAAAATCGACAAAATTTCTTAAAAAAATTCGAGGTAAGGCAATCTCATGTTCCCAGATTTAATGAGGAGTGTGGTGTTTTTGGAATAAGTGGAACCAAAGATGCTGCAGCTTTAACAGCTCTTGGTTTGCATGCGTTGCAACATCGTGGTCAAGAAGGTTGTGGAATTGTAAGTTATGATGGCAACTCCTATCACTCAGAAAGAAAATTTGGATTGGTTGGCGATAATTTTACAAAGAAACACTCATTAGAAAAGTTAAAGGGAAAAATTGCAATCGGACATAATCGTTATTCAACCACGGGTGGTGAAACAATAAGGAATATACAACCTTTTTATGCTGACCTTCATGGTGGTGCTATTAGTATTGCTCATAATGGAAATCTAACCAATGCACTCCTTTTAAGAGAGCAAATGGTACGTGAAGGTGCAATATTTCAAACAACATCAGATACCGAAACAATTGTTCAACTTGTAGCTCGTTCAAAAAAGAAAGATATTTTAAATAAAATTATTGATGCTTTAATGCAAATTCAAGGTGGTTATGCTTTATCAATTATTGCTAACGGTACATTGATTGGTGCAAGAGATCCATTAGGTATTCGACCACTTGTTTTAGGTAAATTTAAAAATGCATTTATCCTTGCCTCTGAAACTTGTGCTTTAGATATTATAGGTGCAAAATTTATCCGTGAAATAGAAAATGGCGAAGTTGTAGTTATTAAAGATAATAAAGTTGAAAGTAGAAGACCATTTCCAAAAAAACAAATCAAACCATGTGTATTTGAATATATTTATTTTTCGCGGCCAGATAGTATTTTAAAAAATAAAACCGCCTATGAATATAGAAAAAATTTAGGCACGTACTTAGCAAAAGAAACCGATATAAAACCTGATGTAGTCGTACCAGTTCCAGACTCTGGTGTTCCTGCTGCGCTTGGTTTTAGTCAAGAGTCTGGTATTCCTTTTGAGTTAGGATTAATACGAAATCATTATGTGGGCAGGACATTTATTGAACCAACTCAGCAAATTAGAAGTTTAGGCGTAAAGTTAAAACTAAATCCTAACCAAAGTTCTATTAAAAAAAAGAAAGTTGTTTTAATTGACGATTCATTAGTTCGAGGAACAACATCCACTAAGATAATAAAAATGCTTTATGATTTTGGAGCAAAAGAAGTCCATATGCGTATTGCTTCACCTGCAATTAAATATCCAGATTTTTACGGAGTCGATACTCCAACCCAAGAAGAATTATTGGCTGCAAATAAAAATTTAGAGGAAATGCGCAAATATATTGGAGCTAAATCATTAAAATTTTTATCATTAGATGGCCTGTATCAGGCTCTTGGTTATGAACATAGAGATAATGATAACCCTCAATTTACTGATCATTATTTTACAGGAGAGTACCCAGTCAGACCTTTAGATTACTTGAATGACGAAAGTTTAAAAAAACTATCATTTTTAAGTCTTGCTTCAAATAACTAATTAATGAGTTATTTTTTTTCATGAACGTTCTTGTCATTGGTAATGGTGGAAGAGAGCACGCATTATGTTATGGCATAAAACAATCTCCAAATTGTTCTAATTTATATTGTATTCCTGGAAGTGATAGTATCAGTGAAATTGCTTCTTCGATTATCACAGATGTTAATGATCATGATGCTATTCTTCAATTTTGTCTTGAAAGTAAAATTGATTTAGTGGTGATAGGTCCAGAATTGCCTTTAACTAAAGGATTATCAAACCTTTTAATGAACAATGCTATATTAGTTTTTGGTCCTGATCAAATGGGAGCTGAACTAGAAAAATCAAAAAAGTTTACAAAAGATATTTGTAAAAAATTAAATATTGCAACAGCTGCCTATGACGTATTTGACAACTATGATGATGCCTTAAATTTTTGTCAAAACCAATCCTATCCTCTTGTTATCAAAGCTGATGGTTTAGCAGCAGGAAAAGGAGTTATTATTTGTCAAAAAAAGGATGATGCAAAGGATGCGCTGATTAAATGTTTTAAAGATAATTCTTTTGGTGATGCTGGTTCAATTGTTGTTATTGAAGAATTTTTAGTTGGTGAAGAGGTAAGTTTATTTTCACTTGTTGATAAAAATGGATTTGTGTTGCCACTTACAACAGCACAAGATCATAAAAAAATCTTGGAAGGAGAAAAAGGCTTAAACACTGGTGGTATGGGAGCCTATACACCTGTTCCTTCTATTTCATCAAATAAAATGAATGAATTATCCAAAACATTTGTTGAGCCTATCGTTCAACATCTTGCTGAACAAGACATCAAGTATCAAGGAATGTTTTATGCAGGATTAATTCTAACAGATAAGGGTCCAAATTTACTCGAAATTAATGTTCGTTTCGGTGATCCGGAAACACAAGCAATTATTCCACTATTAGAAACAGATTTATTAGAACTCCTTCATGCATCAGCGATAGGCACCTTAAATGAAATAAAAAAAATTAAGTGGAAAAATGATTATGCCATGACAGTAGTAATGGCTGCTCATGGATATCCTGAGAATTATAAAAAATTGACACCAATTAATAATTTGGAAAATCTTACTTTAACAACGGATGACTATCTATTTCATGCAGGAACAATGCTTAAAGAAAACAAATGGCTCTCTAATGGTGGGCGTGTTTTAAATATCTCTAATACTGGTAAGGATTTAAAAACTATTAGAGAAAATATTCACAATATAATCAATCAAATTAATTGGGATGAGGGATATTATCGAAAAGATATTGGTTGGAGATATATTAATGAGTAATTCTTTTTTAGTTGAAGGAAAAACAAAAATTATTGAGAAAACAAATGATCAAAATATCATTCGAATTATAACAAAAGATTTTTTAACAGGTGGTGATGCAGCGAAGAAAGAGGAAATTAAAGATATTGGAATACAAAAGACAAAACAAACAAGTAATGTGTTTAGTATGCTAACCAAGGCAGGTATTGCAACATCATATATTGAACAAGATTCGCCAAATAGTCTTTTAAGTCATAACTGTAATATGCTTCCTTTGGAATTTGTAGTAAGACGCTATGCGTGGGGAAGTTATTTAAGTAGAAACACTCAATTTGCAAAAGATAAAAGTAATCCTCATCAATTTGAAAACTTAGTTTGGGAAATATTTCATAAACAAGCCGTTGTTATCCCTCCACATGTTTCAGAACCTGTTCAAATGGATGAGAGTGAAGCCAGAAGACAATTTTTGAAGGATGGAAAATGGGAAGAGGGTGTATTTACGGATCCATTTGTAAAAACTGGAGGAGAATGGGAGTTATTTTCAGCCAAACAACCTGTTACAAGCAAAAGCTTAATGAAAACCAAAAAATTATTGTCTGATCAAGAATTAGAAATAGCTATTAATGAAATTATACTTCCAAGTTTCGAGCTTATAGAAGACAAATGGAAAACTATTGAGACAATTGATGGTCCTATTCATCTGGTAGATATTAAGTTTGAGCTTGGTTTTAAAGTATCGGATAGCTCGTTAGTTTTATCTGATGTTGTTGATAATGATAGTTGGCGAATATGGCCTGGCGGAGATCCAACTAAACAATTAGATAAACAATCTTTTCGTGAAGGAGAAGATTTAGTAAATGTTACTAATAAATATCAACTGGTAACACAACTAACTGATCAATTTAATTTAAGTTAATAATTTATTTTTCAATAATCGTTATATGACCCATTTTTCTTTTATGTTTAATTTCTTTCTTTAAATAGTCATAAAAAAATTCATTATTCTTAAATGTTTTATTTCGATACGGTGTTATATCATCACCAATTAAATTAATCATTTTGGCATTATACAATTTTTTTGTCTCAATTTTTTCTAAGCCACATACTGCTCGTACATGATTTTCAAATTGACTAATATTATGAGAGTTCATTGTTAGATGTCCAGAATTATGAACACGAGGGGCAATTTCGTTAGCATATAAATTATCATCAGTATCAATAAAAAACTCTACACATAACGTTCCAATATAATCTAGTTTTTCTACAACTTGTTTTGCCCACTCAATTGATTTTATTCGGATGTCATCAGAGATATCACTTGGTATTGTTGAATATTTTAAAATTTGTTCTTCATGAACATTCTCAATAGGATCATAGATCTCATAACTATTTTGATCATAACGAGTAATGACGACTGAAATTTCTTTTTTAAGATGAATGAGTTTTTCTAGAATATATTCTTTTGTAAAATCAATCTCTTTCGTAATATCATCTACAGTGTTTAATTTATACTGACCTTTACCATCGTATCCTAACGTTGTGGTTTTTAACAAACCAGGAAGCAAGTCTATATTTTTACTCAAATCCTTTTCATTTTTGACAGTTACATATTTTGTTGTAGTTATATTATTATTATTGAGAAATTTTTTTTCTGTTTCTCGGTGTTGAATAAGTTGATTAATTTCGGGTTTTGGTAAAACTTTTTTCTTTTCATTAATTTTTTTTAATATTGCGAAGGGAATATTTTCAAATTCATATGTAACAAGATCAACTGCATTAATAAAATTATTTATCGTTGTATCATCATCATACTGACCAAAAATAAATTTAGATGCAAAGTGTTTCCCGGGTGCATCAGGATCATCACTTAATATGACGGTTTGTATATCTATTTTTTTTGCAGCATCTGCTAAAAGACTTCCTAATTGTCCACCACCAATAATGCCAAGTGTGGATGTATTCATGACTTATGGTTTTTGTTTAACAGCTTTTGATTGTTTACTTCGATAATTTTTTAGATTTTTCTTAATTTCTTTATTCGTAAGAGCAATAATGGAAGCTGCATATAAACCGGCATTCATAGCACCGTCCTCACCGATTGCTACACTGCCAACAGGAATACCTTTGGGCATTTGTACTATTGATAATAAACTATCCAATCCCTTTAATTTACGACTTTCTACAGGTACGCCGATTACAGGTATAGTTGTCAATGATGCAATCATTCCTGGTAAATGTGCAGAACCTCCAGCACCGGCAATAATGACAGAAATATTATTATCTTCCGCTGCTTTGGCAAATTTAAACATTCTCTCTGGAGTGCGGTGTGCAGAAACAATTTTAGTTTCAAACTTAACTTTCAGTAATTTTAAAATTTTTTCACAATTTTTCATGGTAGCATAATCAGACTTACTACCCATCACAATTACTACTTTATGTTTTGTTGATGCTGAAACCATTTTTATTTTATTGTATCAATTCAATGATGATTCGATACATTATTACATAATGACATCGTGGACATTACTTTCACGGGCTCCTGCTTTTGAAATAAAGACAAATTTACAGTTACCCTGCATTTTCTTAATCGTTTTATGACCAGTGTACCCCATAGAAGATTTTAAACCACCAACAAGTTGATAGGCCACATCTTCTATTTTACCTTTATATGGAACCATACCTTCCACACCTTCTGCCACTAATTTTTTTGCATTCTTTGTTTCTTCTTGGGAGTATCGATCAAAAGACCCTTTTTGCATTGCTCCTACAGAACCCATACCTCTGTATGATTTAAATTTTTTACCTTTAATCGTTAATAATTTTCCTGGTGACTCTTCAGTGCCGGCAAATAAAGAGCCTATCATGCAAGCACTTGCGCCACCTGCTATAGCTTTTGCAATATCGCCTGATGTTTTTATTCCTCCATCTGCAATTACTGGAATTTTAAATTTTTTGGCAACTTGAAATGTATCCATCACAGCTGAGAGTTGAGGAATACCAACACCAGTTACAACTCTTGTAGTACAAATTGATCCTGGTCCAATACCTACTTTGATAGCATCAACACCAGCACTAATTAAATCCGATGCAGCTTTTTTTGTAGCAATGTTTCCAACTATAAGAGGGGTTTTCTTTAAAACTTTTTTTGCTTTTTCAATAAACTGTAAAGTTGTTTTTGTATGTGCATGAGCAACATCAATAAAGACTATATCAACACCAACTTTTAATAATTCTAATAGTCGTAAGTAAGCATTATTTTCAACACCGATTGCAGCGCCTACTGCAATTTGTTTGTTAGAATTAATTACAGCATTTTGAAATTTTTTAACGTTAACTTTAAAACTATGAACTTTCTTGACTTCACTTGCTTGTTTATCAATTGGCATATTACGGTGAATAACACCAAGACCACCATTAAGTGCTAGATTGATAGCCATTTTATTCTCTGTAACGGTATCCATAGCAGCAGAGAGTATGGGAATATGTAATTTGACTTTTCCAATCGTAATCGACGTATCTACATCTTTTGGTTTTATCTCCGAATACGCTGGTGAGAGCAAAACATCATCAAAAGTAACGGAATAATTAGTATTTATCTGGTAGGCCATTTCCAACAATATTTATTTTGTTTCGATTTGTAAAATAAATAGTTCAAATAATACTTTTTGAACCCCTAAGTCTTAAATTTTATATTCGAAGTTCTGCGTTGTAGGGTTAATCTTAATTAATCTTGCACCATTTCGAATATGATAGTGTGTAGCAACAGGAGTTAAAGGCGAAATGGTAATGATACTTTCAAACTGCTCTTTTGATTTGATATATTTTTGCAGCTCTTTCATAATTTTTTTCCCTGCCCCTTTTTTAAAAGACCATAAAGTATAGGCAATTGGTATAGTTGCTTGATCTTCTTCAACACTCATCAAATCCATTTCTTTAATGGTTGCTGGTATTTCATTTGTAAAGGCAAAGCAGGCGATACCTTCAATATCATCCTTATATTTGAGCCCAAAAATTTTTCTTCCTTTTGACGTACGAAAGTCATTATCGAGTTCTGGGCGTACCGGATCATCAGATGGATTAACACCATCTAGTTCAACAAGTTCTGTTTTTTTGATCCAACTAAAGAAATCAAACTCGTATTTGTATCTGCCAATTTTCATTTAAAGTATGTAATGCTTTATAAGATTTAATTAATAAAGATAGTGAATAATTTGTTACTTTAGTGATTGGATAAATAGTTTATTATCAAATTTTACTAATAAAAATCTAAATATTTATAATGTCCTCTAAATCTTCTATCAAAAATATAATTAAACTTTCTATTCCAATATTTTTTGCAAACTTAGCTATTCCTTTAGTTGCCATTGTTGACACAGGACTAATGGGCAATCTTGATAATGCTAGTTACTTGGTTGCTACCAGTATTGCAGCAAGTGTTTTTTCGATGATTTTCTGGAGTTTTGGCTTCCTGCGTATGGGTACGGTCGGCATGGTAGCTCAAGCTTATGGATCAAAAGATTATCAGGAAATTATAAATATATTTTTACGAAATATTTCTTTTGTAATTATTATTTCCTTACTACTTATTATTTTTCAGAGATATATATTTCAAATATCATTATCTATATTTGAACTATCATTAGAAACAAAAAAATATTTTAAAGACTATTTTAATCTTCGTATTTATTCCTCATTTGGAGAGCTTACTATTTTTGTAATTACAGGATTGTTTATTGGTTTACAGAAAACAAAAACATCAAGTATCATTATTGGTTTCTTTTCTATTACAAATATACTCTTTAGCTTATTTTTTGTTTTATATTTAAATTTGAATGTTCAGGGTGTTGCTCTTGGTACTTTAGTCTCTTCTTCTTTGACAACAATTATTTTTTTATTTTATACTTTTTTTGATTTAAATAAGTTTGCTCAGTTAGAATATAATACACAAAAGATTTTTAACTTTAAAAAAATTAAAAATATTTTTAATATTAATTTTAATATATTTATCCGATCTATTCTTCTTACATTTGCTTTCTTATATTTTACCTATCTTGGCAATTCTATTAGTGAGGAGACGGTTGCTGCAAACACAATATTGCTTAATCTAACGATGCTATCCGCGTTTATTCTTGATGCCTATGCATTTTCAACAGAGGGTATTGTTGGATATTCTATTGGCTCTAAAAATTTACGTTTATTAAAAGACGTTATTAAAAATTCTTTTATTTTAAGTGCTTCTACAGCTTTATTAATATGTGTTATTTTTTTCTTTGGTAATCATTACTTTATTATTGCCATGACTGATTTGTCCGAGATTAGAGATATCTGTTTTTCCTATGCATATTGGATTGTTATTATTCCTTTTATTTCCTCTTTCTGTTTTCAATTTGATGGTATTTTTGTAGGTGCATCCCAAACAACAGAACTGCGAAACGCAATGATAGTATCTGTGGTGATTTATATTGTCGCTTCTTTTTTCTTAATAGCAAGTTTTGGTAATACAGGCTTATGGTTATCACTCTGCATCTTCTTTATTGCCAGAGCTTTGACTTTATTTTCTTATTTAGGTAAAATTTATCAACGCATCACCTAAAAAACTGAGAAAATACCTATATTTTTTTTAAAACATATATAAATAATATCAAAAATTTGGTCTAAATTTTTAAAAGGCGATAAACATTATTATGAGAGTATTTGTAATTATTTTATTCTTTTTTTATTCACTTCATTTATTTGCTGAATTACCGAGTGGAAGTACAACGATATCAGGTGATGTTTCACTTACTACTGATGATCAGACGCTGACAATTCAACAGCAATCAGACCAAGCTATCATAGAATGGAATAGTTTTAACATTGGAGAAAATAATACAGTTACTTTTAATCAACCTTCTGCAGCTGCTAGTGCACTTAATAGAGTCATTTCTGGCAATCCAACAACATTAGCTGGTGTACTAAATGCCAATGGTAAAGTTTTTGTTGTGAATGAAAACGGCGTCTATTTTACACCTACGTCAACAATCAACGCTCATTCATTTGCTGCGTCCACGCTTGCTTTATCTAATGATGATTTTCTTAGTAATAAATTATTATTTAAACTAGACGATGTAGATAATATTTTTTCTTCAATCGTTCATAAAGGTTCTATTACTACTTTGGATGGAGGCTTTACTGCTCTCTTAGGTGGTTCCATTGATAGTGAAGGTACTATTAATGCTAATCTTGGTAAAATTGGAATAGGGGCTGGAAAAGAAATTACGTTAGACTTGAGTGGTGATAAATTTTTACAAGTAAGCATCCCTTTTACTGAAGCCATTACCTTGCTCGATCAAAATGCAGAAGAATTAAGCACAGTTATAAATCATGCAGGAACATCAACGGGAAATAGAATAGACATTGATGTGGGTGCTGCCAAAAATGTTGTTCAGCGTGCTGTTAATATTCCCGGCAATCTTGTTGCAACTACGGCTTCACAACAAAACGGTGTCATTACTCTTGGAAGTGGAAGCGACATTGTTGTTGCAGGAAACTTAACAGCAAAAGAGGGTGGTAACATTAATGTAGAGGGAGACTTTTTATCTTTTGGTGGAGAAGTTAACGTATCTGGAACAAATGCAGGCGCAATAAATTTAAATAGTACTGGTGAAATTTCTTTGGGAGGCAATTTAAATGCTTCTTCTACTAGTAATGATGGCGGTGATATAAATATTAAATCTGAGTATAAAATTGTTCAAAGTTACGGCAGTGAAATTAATTCATCAGGAAATACCAATGGTGGTGATATTCTTTTATCCGCACCAAATATTATGTCTTCTGGTTCAGTTTCCGCAAAAGGTAATCAACAAGGTGGATACATTGACTTAGAATCAGAGGGATATATTCGATTATTATCTTCTAAGATTGATGTTGCAGGCAATACCCAAGGTGGTTTAGTTCGTATTGGTGGAGAGTTTCAAGGCAATAATAATTTAACAAGAACTGCAGAACAACAAAATGTTTTTGTTGATAGATGGGGTGAAAGACGATCGCTCACAAATGCAAAAACAGTTTTAGTCTCGGACGGTTCTAGGATTGATATATCATCATCTGAAGGAAAAGCCGGTACCGCAATTATTTGGAGTGATCAAGAAACAACTATGCTTGGTAATATTGATGCAACAGGAACAACAGGTGGTGCAGTTGAGATTTCTTCGAAAGATACCTTACGCCATGTGGGATTATCAAATGTTAATATATCAGAAGGTGGTCATTTATTACTTGATCCAAAAAATATAACTGTTGGAACAGGTGTAACATCACAAAATTGGATCTATCGAGGATTGATTGGACACGATTACGTAGATACATTACTAGATGGAAATGTAAATGAAGGAAATCTAGAAATAGATGATAATTTTGGATCAGATGTTAGCATTAGTGATGATGCTACTTTAATGGTAGTTGGAGCAAGGCACGGTAAAGGATCTTCAAATCAATCATCATCATCTGGAGAAGTATATTTGTATAAATTTGATGATGGCGATTTTACAAATGCTACACTCATGGGTCGTATAGGAAAAGGATATACCGGAGGTCTTAATATAAATATCAGCACTATAGGTAAAGATGATAAATTTGGACGATCTGTATCTTTTGATAGCACAGGAAAACGACTAGCAATTGGAGCAACGGGTGATGATGGTTATGATGGTGATTATAAAAATGCAGGTGCAGTTTATTTAATTACTTTTAGTGATACATCATACGCAGGTGGTAAACACGTAGGCACAATAGGTGCTGGTTATACTGGTTCTAACGATATAAATTTATTGAGTCAGGGAGATAATAATGCTCCTGTTATTGAGGTATCTGATTTATTTGGAGTAAGTGTAGCTCTAGATGGTGATGCTGATGTTTTGGCAGTCGGTAGTTATGGTGACCATGGTTATTCGGAGGGAGGGTCAGAAAGAGATGACTCTGGTTCAGTTTTTATGATTTCCTTAAATTCAGATTTTAAAGGTGGTGAAGTTAAATCTCGAATTGGTCATGGCTATACATATAATACAGGTTCTGATTGTTATGCAAATAGCACTTGTGCATCATTTTCACAGGATTTTGATACAGAAAGTGAAACCGATTTAAAGTTAAACAGAAGAGATCGTCTTGGTTGGAGTGTAACGTTAAATCATGAAGGATCTTTACTTGCAGCATCAAGGATATTTGATGATGGTAAAGGTAATAATGCAACAAATGCGGGAGCAGTTAATTTATTTAAATTTATGAAAGACGGTAGTGTTGTTTCTGCTGAAACGGGAACAGCTACTTATGTTGGAACAATTGGGTATGGTTACGATTATCTAGATACGAGTGATGATAGTGAACACACAGAAACACTTGGATCACAAGATGTTTTAGGTAAATCAGTGGCGTTTGATAAAGATGCTAATCGTTTAGCTGTTAGCTTTAACGACAAGTTATCTGAGGGTGGTACTACCAAGCCTGGTGGTGTACATTTATATAATTTAACTGATAATTTAGCATCAGCATCTTATGTAGCAACAATAGGTGATGGGTATAGTGGTGGTAAAAATGTTGATTTAAGTGCGTATATGGATGCTAAAGATCTTTTTGGAGATGGTGTAGATTTGAATGAAACGGGCAGTCGTCTTGTAATTTCAGGTATGCTTGCAAGCGGAAATAGTAATACACAATCTAAAAGTGGTGAAGTGATGCTTATTAAATTTGATGATGATGCTTTCAGCAGTGGTGAAATTTATGGAATCGTTGGTAGTGGATATGGTGCTAGTAATTTAGATATTGATGATCAACTAGATAGTAATGACCAATTTGGTAGAGGTATATCTCTCGATCGTGATGGAGATAGAATGGCTGTAACATCAACTTATGATGATGGAAGTGACGACCTCCAAACAAATACTGGAGCAGTATATTTATTTACATTTGCTGATACAAATTTTTCTACCCCAGAATTTAAAGGAAAAATTGGAAAAGGTTATACAGGGTCCAACAATTTAGATATAAATTCTCTAGCAAATAATGAAAGAGCATGGCGAGTAGCTTTAGATGGAGACGGTGACAGATTAGCTTTTTCAGGATATAAAACTACTACAGGAGCAGTAGAAACAGGATCTGTCTATTTAGTAACATTTGGTGATAATTTTAGTACTCCTGAACATGTCGGTACAATTGGAAGAAGTTATCCCTCAGATAACGAACACAATCTATCAATAAGTACTTTAGATGACGGTGATTTATTTACCTCAGTGGCTTTAACTGATGATGGATCAGGTCTTGTTGTTGGCGCTCAAAGAGATGATGGATATGATGATACCGCAACAAATGCAGGTGCAGTTCATTTAATTAGATTTAGTAATACCGATTTTGATAATCCTAATCATGTCGGCACAATAGGATCTGGTTATACAGGAAATAATAATGAAAATATAAGTTCAATTTTAGATAATAATGACAATTTTGCTAGTCATATTGCATTAACAAAGGATGGTAAAATTTTAGCTGTTGGAACGCATAAAGATGATGGTTTTGATGGCAATTATACTGATACAGGTGCAGTGCACCTTTTCACCTTTGGTGATAATTTTAGCACTCCTGACTATGTTGCATCCATAGGAAATAAATATGAGGGTAATGGTGGAAAAGATTACGATACATCAGGTATTTCTGGTTTTAAGGCAGGTCAGGTAGCTATTGATGGTGATGGAAACCGCCTAGCAATTGGTCACCATGATACGGATGATGTACATGTATTTGGTTTTCAGGATACATCTTTAAATGGAGCAAGTTTACAATTTACTATAGGACTTGGTCAAACTGGTAGTAATACGCTTAATGCTACGACTCACGGACTAGAAGATGCTGATGAATTTCCAAACAGTATAGCTATGGATGATACAGGAACATTAATGGCTGTAGGTGCAACTCGAGATGATGGACTTGGTAATGATGACGGTGATGGAACAGATGCGGGAGCAGTATATTTATGGTCTGATACAATCATGCAAGGGGCAACATCTTACACAGATTTTGCAAGTGATGATGTGGTTATCAACATAACAGAATTAGAGGAATTTTTAAATAACGGCGTTGAAGTTACCCTTCAAGCAAATACAGATATCACCATTAGTTCTGCTATTACTGTTACAGGAACTGGAAATTTAAATCTTCATGCCGGAAGGGATGTTAATATTAACAGCAATATCAATACAGCAGCAGATCTAGAAATTATTGCAAGTGACACAAATACTAACAATGTTTCTGATAGTGATAGAGATGCTGGAGTAGGAGATGTTGTTGCTAGTTCTGCAAGCTTAACAGCAGATGATTTAACTATAAAACTTTTAGATGGCGGTACATTAACCAATGCTAGTATGGGAAATATAAATCTATCTACTGTCACTGCTACCACAGGTACTCTAATTTCAGATAATTTTTCAATATCAGGGGCTAGCGCTGACGATAAGACATATGATGGAACTACATCAGCTACAGTTAGTGGAGGAACAATATCAGGTTTAAATTTAACAGGTACTGATCTTTCTATAAGTTCCTCTGGTAGTTTTTTAACAGCAGATGTTGAAAATAATAAAGAGGTTCCAATCAATTATCAAATCTCAGGGTTTACTTCAGGTAGTATTACAATTGAAAATTCAAATGGACCTTTAGAAACGGTTCCACTTGCTAACATTCTTAGTGGTTCTAAAACTCCGCCACTTCCAGGAGTAGCACCAGATGAAGAAAAAGAAAAAATTGTTGTTCAAGAAAAAATAAATAAAGATGTTTTCGATGACGTATCTCGAATTGTGTCTTTTATATCTGTTGATGGTGCATCTAATGCTGCACTAATACAAAATGAATTTATTACATCTTTTCCTCAGGTAGACGCGCTTAGTATTCAAAGACTATAAATGCGATATTTTTTATCTTTTATCTTTTTTATTTCTATTTCATTCATGTCATATCCTGGTTTGACAAATACTGGTAATTATATTGTTTATGAAACAGGTTTAGTTGTACCACCTGGAGCAGAAAATATTTCATTTAATTTTGTTGGAATTGAAATTGAAAATGAAATCGAAGACATGATTGAGCTTCGTAAAAATTTATTTAAATCAAAAATTTTTAAAACAATAACATTAAAAGATTTTTATAATTTACTGATTGCATTAGAGCAATTGTACGTTTTAAATGGATATTTTTTAACGCGTTTTATTGTTCCACCTCAAACGATTGAACAAAATACTAAAATAAAAGCTATTGTTTTTCCTGGTAAAATTGAATCAATTGATTACTCACAATTAGATAAACGTATTTCAAAACCAATAAAGAAATATTTCGATAAACTCGTTGGTATTAAAGGGTTAGAATATCCTGCTATTGAAAAATCGATCATTAAATCACGAGAATTACCAGGTGTTGATTTAGAAACAACAATTAAGGCAGGAGAAGAACCTGGAACATCTTCACTACAACTAAATGCTGAACACGAATTAGTAAGTGGTTATTTTACCTATTCAAATGGATTATCAGAAACAGCAGGAAAAGATCAGTTCACCTCTTACCTAAGTTTTAATAGTCCTTTTGGTTATGGTGAAAATCTTTATGCAGCCTACGTCTTAGATCCTGAAAATGGTGTTAATATTCCATTTGATGAAACAGAAATTATTAAACGAACAGATTTTCGAGAAGCATATCTTGTTGGTGGTAAAGTACCACTTCTTGCCTCAGACTTTTCTATTTTTGGTGCTGTTAATGAATCTTATTCGGAACCTAAAGGTTTAAATAAAAAAGGGGAATTTAAAAAAATTAACCTTGGTCTTGAATATCAAATAAAAAATACGCGGCTTATAAAAAATAATCTTTCATTAGATTGGCAATGGATTAAGGAAAGAGAACATCGAACATTATCTTTCCTCACAAATGATACCTTTTATGATGAATACAATGCTCTTGAGTTAAAATATACGACGACTAACTTATCTTTCTTAGATACGTTTTCTCTCAAAGGTAGTTCAGCTTTAAAGTTTGGCACTCCGATCTATACTAATAAAACATCAGATACTAAAACATTATCCCGTGTGGGCTCCACTTTAAATTTTATTAAATGGAATAGTGATATTAATTTGAATAGGCAAATATTTAGAGAGTATTTATTGAACACACGTTTTGTTTTTCAAAAACTTGTAAGTGATAGAGGTTTAATTAATTCAGAACAAATAAATATAACAGGACCAGGTCAAATGTCTGGTTTTGAATCAGGTAATATGTCTGGTGATCAAGGTTTCTTTTTGCGAACAGAATTGAGTAGACCCTTGTATCCTTTTTCAGAAGATGACGAAGATAAAAGGGAAGAGTCTATACGTATTGAACCGTATATTCATCTTGGTGTTGGTGCTACCTACTATAAACGACCAGCCTCAGGTGAGTTCAGTCGAACAGAAGTAGCAAGTGGAGGGTACGGTGTTAAAATTAAAATTCCTCTTAATTCTAATAGTCTTGATATTAGTTTTGAAGTAGCAGAAGCTGATAAAAGTATTGAGGGAACTACTTCTAGACCTGTGTATTTACTTAATACCACATTTTCATTCTAAAAATTTATGATAAAAACATCTCATATAATGAAAATTATTACGATAATTATCCTCAAGATCATATTATTTTACTCAACTTTTGTGAGTGCAGAAGTTAAAATTGCTGCCCTTTATGCAGAAAGTGGCCCAGTGAGTGAAATTGCTGAGTCAATTGCAGAAGCAAAAAGAGTTGCTGTAGAAACAATTAATGCGGATGGTATTGGTATTGTAGGAAGAGGCCTCATCTCTATTGATAGCATTGATTCAGGATGTGATCCTAGAAAAACAGAAGATAGTTTAAATGACTATTTAAAAAAAAATGACCCTGAAATTCTTTTAGGACCGACGTGCTCAACAAGTGCTGTCAGAGTAATAGAGAAAGTAACTATTCCAGAAAATATCTTAACGATCTCCTCTTCTGCAAGTTACCCTTTACTCTCAACAATTGAAGATAATGATCTATTTTTTAGAACCATTCCTTCTGATATTCAGCAATCAACCTCTATTGCCAATTATCTTCTATCCAAGAATATCAGAGAAATAATTCTTCTTTACGGTGATGATAATTATAATTCTACACTGGCTCAAAATTTTTTAAAAGTTTACACTGAGCAAGAAGGTATAGTTTTATTTAATACTTTACTGACAGACAAAACAGTTATTAATCAGAACTTCATCAATACATTTGTTGATATTGCAATTGAGAATGATCAACCAGGTTTAGTTATGTTTCTTCATGGAAATGAGAGAACTGTCAATTTACTTGAACAGTTTACCAATACTGTTTTAAGCAGATTACAAGAATTAGAAACCTCAGGAATTTTTAAACATCATTATGGCTCTGATAGTATGTTAACCAATGAAGTCAAAGATTTAATTTATTCGTATATTCCAATTCAATTAAACGAAAATACAACTATTGTTGCCCAAGCAACTTCACAAAGCTCAGAAGAATTTCAAACTTACGCTAATATTATGTTGAATGCAGGCGTTGATCCTAATTCCCCGTACTCAGCCATAAGTTTTGATACAATGATGCTAGCAGCTTTGGCTCTACAGCATCAAGCACATAATAATATTGCAAAGGAAGATCTATCAAAAAGTTTAGTTAGTGTTGCAAATCCACCAGGAATTAAAATGGGACCTGGAAGTTGGGAAGCTGCTCGTGCTTTACTTGTTCGAGGTGTCGAAATTAATTATGAAGGTGTCTCAGGATCATTAGACTTTGATATTAATGGTGATGTAGAGGGTATGTATTCTTTGAATCAAGTTACGGAAGATAATCTTTGGGCAGTCGAACGCCTAGAAAAACTACATCCTTTTGAACCTAGAATTATAATTGATTAAGAAATTAATTATTATTGTACTGACTTTTATTTATTCTTTATCAACTAATGCTAATTCAGATTATGTAAAGGTATTAAAACAAAACAATAAATTAATATTTATTCGACATGCTCTAGCTCCTGGTAATGGAGATCCTGATAATTTTGATATTTTTGATTGTTCTACTCAACGGAATCTTAATAGTGTTGGTAAAGAGCAATCTATCGAATTAGGTAAATTTTTTGATACAAACGATATCTCTATAGATTTAGTTTTATCTAGTGAATGGTGTCGTTGTAAAGAAACAGCAAATCTAGCATTCCAAAAATTTGAAACTTTTAATGCTCTTAATTCGTTTTATGATCCAAAATTTTACAAAAATAAAGAGCCTCAACTTGAGAAATTAATTAATTTTATAAATAATTTAGAAAATGAAGGTAATATAGTATTCGTTACACACTACGTAGTAATCGCTGCTATCTTTGGTCAGGCAGTAACTTCCGGTGAAATATTAATAGCTGATCGAAATCTTAATGTCGTTGGAAGAATAAAAGATTATTAATTTAGTTTATCTTTACGGTAATTAGATCGTATTTCGTCAAGAAGGATTGATTTTGACTTATCTTTTACATGCCAAAAATCCCAACCATTGCAACTTGGGAGTCCTTGTATTTTTGCTCCCATTTGATGAATAGAACCTGATAAATCTTTTATCTTAAGCGTACCGTCAATACTAACCGTTGCTTTAAAGCGTTCTTTTTTATCTGTTAATACTGCACCTGGTGGAATAATTCCTTGTTCGACTAATTCACCAAAAGGAACTTTTGGTAATTCTTTTCTACTCTTTGCAATAGTAACAACTTCTTCTTTCAATACTTTGGTATTCTTTAATCGTTCTTTTGAAAGTTTAACGTAGTCTTTATCTTTTTCTATACCAATAAAGTTTCGTTGTAATTTTTTCGCTACAACAGCAGTTGTTCCACTTCCAGAAAAGGGATCAAGAACGAGATCACCTTTGTTTGTCGAAGCTAAAAGAATTCGGTAGAGTAGAGCTTCTGGTTTTTGAGTTGGGTGTGATCGTTGATTGTTATCTTTACGCAATCGTTCTTTGCCTGAACAAATAGGAATATACCAGTCACTTCGCATTTGTTTTCCTTCATTTAATTCTTTAAGGTTTTGATAGTTGAATGTGTATTTCGCTTCTCTTGATGTTGTGCACCATAAAAGTGTTTCATGGGCATTTGTAAAACGTGTACCACGAAAGTTTGGCATAGGGTTTGTTTTATGCCAAATAATATCATTTAAGATCCATAAGCCTTCATCTTGGATTGTAGAACCTACACGTAAAATATTATGATAACTCCCTATGACCCAAAGCGCTCCTCCTTTTTTTAGAACACGTTTACATTCACTAAGCCATGCATTGGTAAATTGATCATATTCTTTATATGTGCTAAATTTATCCCAATCTTGTGTAACAGCTTCGACCGTTGTTTGATCAGGTCTGTATAATGTATCCTTTAATTGAAGATTATATGGTGGATCAGCAAAAATAAGATCAACCGAGTGATCTTTTAATTTTTTCATTTCCTTAATGGAATCACCCAAAATAATTTGATTTTTCTTCATAATTGATAAAAAGAATCTTTAAGCAGATATGGAATCAGGTCAATTGAGTTATCAACAGGGGGAATCTTTAAGTAGGGATAACCTTAAAATTTGGCTAAAAACATAAAAAAAGGGGTCCGTAGACCCCTGGAATAGTTCATCAAATGGGAGGAATGATGAAACTTGATTTATAT
>CACNKX010000002.1 GCA_902621165.1 uncultured Alphaproteobacteria bacterium | reverse complement strand
TATTTCCATTATCAAAGTAAACTAGAAAATTTTTGTAAAGATGTATTTGATCCTTTAAATTATTTAGTGAGGTAGTAAGATCAAAATTATCAAAATTTAAATTATGTTCCTCAAATAAATACGTATCTAAAGATTTAAATTCACTATTAGGTAATAAAAAGAAAACAATATTAAAATAATTTACTATTTTACCGCCCGATGATTGAATTATATTACTTGATTTAAAAGTTTCCTCGTAAATTTTATCTCCACTTAAAATTGATAAAAAAACTATATTTTCTGGATATAATATTATTAGATAGTCATTAAAAATTTTGACTGGAGTATTTAATAAATCTTTATTTTTAAATAACCAAACAACCTGACCTAATTTGTTTATTCTAACTACTACTCCTGATTTAAAAGCAACAATAAAATCATTTTTGTAAAGAGAAAAAGATATAGGTACTTTTTTTTCTTGATCTAAATCAATATTAATTCTTTCAACTAACTTTCCATTATTTGAATCAAACTTTAGAAGTTCCCCATCTTTATTTAATGAGTAAATACTTTCATCAAGGTATATGAGATTTATAGACTCATTATTGTTATATTTTGCTTCATAGTTATTAATTTTTAATACAACTTGATCTTTATCTAAAAAATTATAGTCAGATGCTTTGTATGTATAGTTATCAATTACGCTATCTGTATACTGTTCAAATAAACTAAAATCTAAAAATTTTTCTGTTTCTAACTGAAAGGTATAATCTTCAGTGTCTATATTTTCATTATTTCTTAATGATGAAATCGTATCCTGACATGAAATAATAAATATGAGAGATAAATATAGCGCTATTTTACTTATAAAGCTGAAACTCATGTATCTTTTTCACTCTTTCTTTTATAGAGGCAGAAACTAAACTTGAATTAAATATTTCATTATATTTTTCCAAAGCTTTTGAATTACTTTTATACTTAGATTTATTTAGATCAATTTCTGTGACGATTAATAAATATTCTAATTCTTTTTTAATTGAAAAATAGCTGTCAATTTCATCACTAATATTATTAATATAATTTGATATATCATTTAAATATATATCACTTTTTTTATAATAAGATGCGTTGATGAACGTATATGATGCATGTGCAGCAATAGCAGATTTATATAATATATTTAAATCAGATGATAAAATTAAATCTTTGTATAAATCATTTACATAACCAAAATTATTTGTTTCAATATTTTTTTGAATTAGTTTTAATTTTGATAAATTAGAGAAAATATCATCGTTATCAATTAAATTTTCTAAACTACTTAAATCATCTGGATTATCTTGGATAATATCAAAAAAATTTATACTAGAATTTTTAATATCTTGAATTTTTAAATAATTATAAGTTTGGAAACCAATAAATATAATTAGCAAAATTACTAATGAAATTATTAATTGTATGTAGTTTTTAAAAATAAAATTTTGAAATTTTTTAAATAAATTTTGATTTTTATTCTCTTGATTCATACTACTTCCACTTTATTGAACAACCAATACTATTCATTTGATTAGTTGGGCCTACTCCCTCATTTTTGATTTTAATCATTGCATTAAAAAGATCTCTTTCAATATTTGAATTTTGATTTGCATTCATTACACCTGAGTCTATTCTACCTCTGTATTTTAATTTAAGATCTTTATCAAAACCGAAAAAATCTGGAGTACAAACAGCATTATAATTTTTTGCCACTTCTTGTGTTTCATCATAAAGATAAGGAAAATTAAATTTATATTTATCAGAGAAAATTTTCATATTATCAAATGAATCATCAGGATAGTTAATTACATCATTAGACATAATGGCAATTGTATTTATTGAGTGTTCTAGTAACTCATCAGCATCTTTTTTTAATCTACTCGCAATTGCTTTAACATATGGACAATGATTACATATAAAAACGATAACAGTACCATTTAATCCTTTTGCATTATCTAATGAAAGTATTTTATCATCAATATTTTTAAGATTAAATGATGGTGCTAAAACATCTAAATTATCATTTGGAGCATTTACAGGCATAAATTTTTGTTATATTCTTAATTTATGGGCTTAGTAACATCTAGTGCTTCAACTAACAATCACAATCTCTACTTTTCCAAAGATGAGCTAGCTAAAATCTTAAATCTATATTCTAAAGGAGTCTCTAGTGGAGAATGGAAAGATTATGCCATAGATTTTAATAAAAATAATGCATTTTTTTATATATTTAAACATAGTCTAGCAGCTCCAGAATGCATTCTAAATAAATCACTAGAAAGAAAAAAAAGGAAAATTTTTTATAAATTAAAATCAAAAAATCAAAACAAGAAATTTGAAAGTTTAGACGCACTGATATCATCTTTAAATCGAAACATTTTTAAGTTAGTAAATTAAATATTAACGATTTTATTTAACATTTTGTATTATTAAACTTTATCTTTCTACACTTTATTTTCTAATGGCCCAACCAGCAAAAATATTTTCAAGATAAACTACAATATAATATAAAAATATTCCCATAACAGCCAATGTGATCAATACTGCAAACATTAACGGATAATCTGCGCTAATTTTTCCACTATCAAACAAATGTCCTAATCCTTTTCCATGGGGTTCAATAATCTCCATCAAATTAGTTCCAATAAAAGCGAGTGTTGTTGATACTTTTAATGCTCCAAAAAATTCTGGTAATGTTTTTGGTAAAGCAATTTTATAAAAAATCTCAAATTTATTCGCACCTAAAGATAAAAGTATGTCTTCATATTCTCTTTCCAAAGTTGACAATCCAATCGAAATTGAAACACAGATGGGGAAAAATGAAATAAGAATTACAATTATTATTGTATTCATATTGTGCATACCAACAAATATTAATGCAATTACTGGAACTACTGTTGCTTTAGGAATAGCATTAAAACCAACAAGAATAGGATATAGGCCTATTCTAATAGTTTTTGAAAACCCCATCAAAATACCCAAGCTTAATCCTACCAAAACAGACAATATTAATCCTACAACAGTTCTCCAAAAAGTTTCCCAACCGTAGATTAAAAAGAGATGTTTAAATTTCCAAAATGCTGGCCATAAATCTGAAGGGGAAGCCATTTTATAATTTGGCCAATTATTATACCAAACCAACATTTCCCATAACAAACAAAAAATTATAAGGCTAAATAAAGGTATAATAAAATTATTGATTCTAATCATTTTTATTCTGAGCTATTTCTATTTGATTTCTAAGTGTTGCAAGTAATTGTGATACTTCTGATGAATATAAATCAGAGATTTTTTTTTCTTCATTAAAATTAGTTTTAACTTCGAATTGTAATGAAGCTGGTCTTCCGGATAAAACAATTACTTGATCAGCTAAATAAACAGCTTCTCTTAAATCATGAGTTATTAAAATACATGTGAAGTCTCTTTCTTTTTTTAATTTGTGCATAACATCCCACAAATCTTCTTTTGTAAATGCATCTAGAGCTGCAAAAGGCTCATCTAAAATTAAGACCTCTGGACTATGAACTAAAGATCTACAAAGTGAAACTCTTTGTTTCATCCCACCAGATAATTCAGATGGTAAATTATTTTCAAATTCTTCTAATCCCACTAACTTAAGCAGATCTAATGCATTCGATCTCTTTTGATTATAAGTCAAATTTTTTGATACTATCTCAAGTGGAAGAATTATATTTTTAATTACATTTCTCCATTCTAACAAAACTGGATTTTGAAAAGCCATTCCTACAGTAGAAAGTGGGGATGTAATTTTTTTATTTGAAATAAAAATACTACCTTGAGTTGGTTTAATTAATCCACTGACTAATCTAGTTATTGTAGATTTTCCACAACCTGAAGGTCCAACTATAGCAGTAAAACCTTTTCTTTTAATTGATAGGGAAAGATTCTTTAAAACTGGAAGCATACCTTGTTTAGTTTCATATTGATGAGAAACTTTTTCAATATTGATATGCATAAGTTATGATTAGTATATGGGGTAGGAATAGTCTACCCCATAAAAAAATATTAAGGTAAATATTTATCGGTAAAAAATGATGAAATCTCTGGATCAGATGAGAATTCGTATGTTTCTGCTAACTGTCCTAAAGCTTTTTCCATTCTTGCAATGTCAATATTACCCATACCGTTTTCTTTTACGTAATCAGTATTAACATTTCCTTCTATTGCTAGTATCAATCTTCTTGTCTCTAAAGCTAAATCAGCAGCTGGATTTCGCTCAACCATGCTCTTCACCGCGTCTTCAGGATTTTTCATAGCATCAGTCCATCCTTTAGATACAGCTTTTAAAAAACCTTTAACTATTTCAGGATTTGCATCAGCATAATCTGTGTTAACTATTATGGCATTACCATATAATTCTAATCCATAGTTTGCCATCAACATAATTGATATATCATCCTCAGGAACACCAAGACGAACTAAATTTAAAAACATTGAAAATGAAAACCCTGTTATAGCATCAACGTTTTTTTCAGCTAACATCGGTTCTCTTGTTGGGAAACCTACTGGCTCCACTGTTATATTATCAACATTGATATTATTTGCAGAAGCAAATGGTGGGAATTGTGCCCATGCACCATCAGGTGGTGGCGCACCAAGAATTTTTCCCTCTAAATCAGATGGAGTTGTAACACCAAGACTTTTTCTTCCAGCAATTGCAAATGGAGGTTTATCATAAACCATCATAACTGCCATAACTGGCGCTCCAGGATTTTGATCTAAGAATTTGATTAAACTGTTTATATCTGCAAAGCCAATAGGAAAAGCTCCTGTTGCAACCTTTGGAATTGCATCTAAGGATCCTTTACCCGCAGATATTTCAACTTCTAAATTTTCTTCACCAAAATGTCCCTTATCTATTGCATAGAAATAAGGTGCACTTGGTCCTTCAAATTTCCAATCTAAAGCAAAAGATATTTTAGTATTTGCAAAACTATTGAAAGATAAGAGAACTGAAGTAATAAATATTAAAAATATTTTCATTTAATTATACCTCCTAATTTAAACCTGAGGTTAGTTTAAATGTGTTTTTTTAATAATACGATATAGGCAATTTAGTAATTCTTAAAATGCATACATAAATCTTAAATTTAAAAATATAACAAAATCAATTATTTATATTATTCCCACTCAATGGTTCCAGGAGGTTTAGATGTAAAGTCATATAATACTCTGTTAATACCTTTAACATTATTAATTATACGAGATGATATTTCTTTTAATTGATTATTTGTAAACATATAAAAATCCGCTGTCATTCCATCCACTGAAGTAATAGCTCTAAATGAAACAGAGTAATTGTATGTTCTTTCATCTCCCATAACACCTACAGATTTTACTGGTAAAAGAACAACAAAAGCTTGCCAAATTTTATTATAAAGATTTTTCTCTTTTAGATAATCAATGAAAATATGATCTGCTTCTTGAAGAATTAAGATCTTTTTTTTATCAACTACCCCAGGTATTCGGATTGCTAAACCTGGGCCTGGGAAAGGATGTCTTAAAAGTAAATGTTTATCTATTTTTAATTGCCTTCCAACATTTCTAACCTCATCTTTAAATAATTCTCTTAATGGCTCAACAATTTTTAATTTCATTTTTTTTGGTAAACCCCCAACATTATGGTGACTTTTTATTTTAGCTGTTGGACCTCCAAAAAATGGAATACTTTCTATAATATCAGGGTAAAGAGTCCCCTGTCCTAAATAATCTACACTTGATATTTTTTTAGCTGCTTTATCAAAAACTTCTATAAATGTTTTGCCAATTATCTTTCTTTTTTTTTCAGGATCAGAAACATTTTTTAATTTTTTTAAAAAAATATTAGAAGCATTTATTTTAATAAAGTTTTTTCCAAATTTTTTGGAAAATATTTTTGACACTTCGTTAGCTTCATTTTTTCTTAAAAGACCGTGATCAACAAAAATACAATAAAGATTTTTGTTGACTGCCTTACTTAACAAATATGCGGTAACTGTGGAATCTACACCTCCGGATAAACCACAAATTATTTTTTTATTATTAATTACATTTTTTAATTCTGATACTTTATTTTCAATAAATTTTTGAATTTTGAATTTATTTTTTATGTTTACAATATTAAAAACAAAATTATTAATTATTTTTAAACCAAAATCCGTATGGTAGACCTCAGGATGAAATTGAAGGCAGTAAATTTTATTTTTATAGTTTTCAATAGATGAAATAATTTTGTTATTAGATAAAGACGTTATTGAAAAAAGTTTAGGTATTTTATTAATATTATCTCCATGAGACATCCATACTTTGAATTTTAGTTTGTTAATTCCTTTAAATAAAAGTGATTTTTTCTTAATATTTATAATTGTGTGACCATACTCTCTATGCGTAGAACGTTTTACAACACCTTTCAAATTTTTGGTTACTAATTGCATACCATAGCAAATTGCTAAAACTGGTTTTTTCATTTTTAAAATTTCTTGATTTAATTTTGGGGCATTTTTGTCGAGTACTGATCTAGGTCCTCCAGATAATATAAATGCCGATGGTTTGATTTCATTTAAAATTTTTTTCGTAATTTTATTAAAAGGATAGACAAGACAAAAGACTTCTAACTCTCTTATTCTTCTAGCTATTAATTGTGTGTATTGAGATCCATAATCTACAATTAAAATAGTTTCTAATTTACTCTTCATGCAATCTAAATCCTCTTGATATTATAAATATTTCACTTGATTCTTGTCTTGATGATTTTGGCTTAAAATACTCAACTTTATCAAAAATTTTTTTAAGCATCTTTATAATTTCCTTTTCTTCCTCTCCCTTCCAAATTTTGAATATAAATGATCCTTGTTTTTTTAATATTATTTCTAATCTGTCTATAACTTCATATATTAATTGACTTATCCTGAGATGATCTGTTGATTGATGACCAGTTGTATTAGGAGCTACATCTGATAAAACCAAATCAAATTTATTTTTTAAATTAGTAAAATTAAATTTTAAAAAATCCTCTCTATAGAAAGCTATACGTTGATTATTAATTTTCATATCTAATAAATCAAAACAGGTTATATTAGTTTTTAAATTGTAATTTAAGATTACTTGAGTCCAACCACCTGGAGAAGATCCAAGCTCTAGTATTTCTCTAGAGTGTTCAATTATTTTATATTTTTGCTCAATCTCTTCTAGTTTAAAAGCAGCTCGATTTATATACCCTAACTGTTTAGCTTTCTTTACAAACTGATCATTTTTTTGTCTATTAACCCAGTTTTTTGATTTCATAAAAGATAATAAAGTTAACAAAAAATTGTTTTTTAGTAACTTTAATATATATGACATGTACGATATTTAATGAAAAGATCAATATTTATAGCTTTCATAATACTTGCCGCTGTTGTTGGTTGGATTGGCTCTGGTCAATTTTCAAACAATGTTGTTGCTCAAAACGATGATACAGAAACTAAAACTGTAACAGAAACTTCATATTCTCAAGATGCAGAAAATAATAATAATGAAGAATTTACATTTTCTGTTGAAACAAAGTTATTTACTTCCAGTTTAATTGATCAATCTATTGAATTACAAGGTCAAACTATTCATAATAAAAAAATTGATGTTAAATCTGAAACATCTGGCAACATAGATAATATTGAATTTGCAAGAGGAGATAGAGTGTCTCAAAATGCTGAAATGATTACAATCTCCCTAGAGGATAGAAATGAAAAGCTTTCTAGTGCAAAAAAAGATTTAGAAAGGCTTAATAAAGAACTAATTTTAAATGAAAAAAACAGAGATAATCTACTTAGACAAAATATTGAAAGAATTGAACTGTATGAAATTGAATATGCTTCTGCAAAACAACTAATTGATAAAGGTTTAAGTTCAAAATCAAAATTAAGTTTAGCATCTTTTAATCTTGCCAATGCTCAAGCCGATAGAGAAGATATTAAAATAAAATTTGAATCTACCTTAGCAAACCTTGAAGCTCAAATTTCAAATGTAAAATCAATTTTAAAGAACATAAAACTTGATATAGAAAAAACTACTATAAAGGCACCATTTGATGGAATTATTTCAGAAAAAATGGTTGAGGAAACTGAATTCATCTCAATAGGTACCCCCCTATTCACTATAATTGATTTAGACCCTATCAAGATTGAAGGTTATTTATCTGAATTTGATGTTAATAAAGTGAGTTTAGGTACTAAAGCTTTGATCGAAGATAGTAATGGTATTAAAAAAAATGGAATAATATCTTTTATTTCTCCATCAGCTGAAACTAGTACTAGAACATTCGAAATTACTATTGAAGCTGATAACAAAGATCTCTCTTATAAAAGTGGCATAACAACTAAAATTGTTATTAAAGGTTCAGAACTTAAAGCTCACAAAATACCACCTTCTATATTAACCTTATTAGACGATGGGACTGTAGGTGTTAAAGCTGTAGATAATGATAATAAAGTTACTTTCTATCCAACCAAAACAATCAAGGATACAATAGATGGCATGTGGGTTTCTGGATTACCCGAAACAGTAAATTTAATTGTAAGTGGACAAGAATATATAAGTATTGGTGAAACAATAAACTAATCTAAATGAAAATTAATATTATAGACTATGCAATAAGCCATTCCCGAGTTTTTATGGGAATACTTATTTTTATCATATTTGCAGGTGCATCTACCTACATCACAATGCCCAAAGAATCATCTCCAGATGTAAGCATACCAATAGTTTATATTTCACTAAGTCAAAATGGTATTTCTGCACAAGACTCTGAAAGGCTTTTAGTTAAACCAATTGAAGACGAAGTTAAAACTGTTGAGGGAGTAAGAGAAGTAAGATCAACAGCTTATTCAGGCGGAGGTAATGTTTTATTAGAATTTGATGCTGGTTTTGACTCTGATCAAGCTATGGTTGATATTAGGGACAAAGTTGATAGAGCCAAGGGTGATCTACCTAGTGAAGCAGATGAACCAACGGTTAACGAAGTAAATATAAGTACGTTTCCTATCCTATCTATTTCTTTAAGTGGAGATGTACCTAATAGAACACTTCAAGATTTAGCTGATATTTTGCAAGATGATATAGAAACAATTCCTAGTGTTTTAGAAGCAAAAATAGGCGGTAAAAGAAATGAACAAGTTGACATACTAATTAATCCAACTGCAGTTGATAGCTATGGTATCAATCTTGAGAGTCTTATTAATATTGTAAGAGAAAATAATAAAATGGTATCTGCTGGTGGTCAAGACACTGGTGACGGAAGTTTTGATATTAAAGTACCAGGTTTATACGAAACTATTGAAGATGTATTAAATACTCCAGTTAAAACTAACGGAGATTCAGTTATTACTTTCAGGGATATTGCTGAAGTTAAAAGAACATTTGAAGACAGGCAATCTTATGCAAATGTAAATGGATCTAATTCAATAACTATTGATGTTTCTAAAAGAATTGGTGAAAATATTATTAATACTATTGAAGAAGTAAAAAGAATAACAGCAATTACTGCTAAAAGTTTTCCTGAAAATGTTGAAATTTCTTTTGGTAATGATCAATCAAAAGGAATTAAAACGATGTTAAATAGTCTGCAAAACAATGTCATAGCAGCTATAATCCTTGTTTTAATTATTATTTTAGGAGCATTAGGAGTTAGGTCTGGTTTATTAGTTGGTGTATCTATTCCAGGATCGTTTTTATCAGGTTTATTAGCTCTTTCTGTAATGGGTTTTACTATTAATATAGTTGTATTATTTGCTCTAATTTTATCTGTAGGACTATTAGTCGATGGAGCAATTGTTGTTGTTGAATATGCAGATAGAAAAATGAAAGAAGGACTTGGTGTAAAAGATGCTTTCGCAAATGCATCAAAAAAAATGTCACTACCAATTATATCATCGACTGCAACAACCCTGGCAGCCTTTCTACCTTTAATATTCTGGCCTGGTATAGCTGGTGAATTTATGAAATATTTACCAATAACACTTATATGTGTTCTTATTTCTTCTTTATTTATGGCACTACTGTTTGTACCAGTTTTAGGATCTATTTTAAATACTGTTTCAAGAATACTTCTCCAATTTATTGTACCATTACTAATATCATTAATTTTTTACAATCTAATATCTTATGGATTTGGATTATTAAATCTTGAAAGATTTAGTTTATTTATAACAATTGGAAAATATTTACTGAGCTTCGCTTTATTTATATTTGTATTTATAAGAATTATACCAAGAGTTTATAAAATTTCAGAAAATGTAAATTCTACAGATAAATTAGTTTCTAAAAATGCAAAAATCTTATCTTCAGAATCAAATGAACCTGTTTTAAACGTAACTGGTTTTGTTGGATTTTATGCAAAAGTATTAAACTTCTTATTATTTCATCCTTTAAAGGTGATGATTAGTGCTTTAGTAATATTAGTTGCTGTAAACTACACCTATACTAAAGTTGGAGAAGGTGTAGAATTTTTCCCAGATGTTGAGCCAGATCTTGCAAAAATCGTAGTCTTTGCAAGAGGTAATCTCTCAGTTGAAGAAAAAAAAGATTATGTATCAAGAGTTGAGAATATTATTTTAAAGCTTCAATCGGAAAGACAAGAATTTAAAAATATTTATTCTTTAAGTGGAAATGTAAGTGAACAATCAGAGGCATCAGAAGACTTTATTGGATCAATAAGTTTGGAATATACAGATTGGGATAAAAGAAGAAAATCAAAAGTAATTCTTGCAGAAATTTTGGAAGCCACAAAAAGCATCAATGGAATTAAAGTAGAGTCAAGAGAACAACAAGGTGGTCCTGGTGAAGGTAAACCAATTAACATTAAATTAACCAGTGATAATAAGCAACTTTTAATAGCTGAAGGAATTAAGCTTAAAAAATTCATGGATAGTTATCCAAAGTTAATGAATGTAGAAGATAATTTACCAGCACCTGGGATAGAATGGGAAATTAATGTAGATAGAAAACAAGCTTCTAAGTTTGGAGCTAACATTACATCAATTGGTAATGTAATTAAACTTGCAACAAACGGTCTTAAACTTGGTGAATATAGACCTGATGATAGTAATGAAAGTATACCACTTTATCTTCGTTATCCAAACGAAGGAAGAACATTGGATAGAATTGATAACTTAAGAGTAACTACTTCAAATGGTTTAGTTCCAATATCCAATTTTGTAGAAATTGTTCCAAATAGCAGAACAGGAAATATAATAAGAGTAGACTCAAAAAATGCTATAAATATTCAAGCAGATGTAGAGCCTGGAACTTATCCTGATGGAAAAGTAAAAGAACTTGAATACGTTTTAGGAATTTCAGATACTTCTCCGTCTTGGAGAGGAAGAACATTAGATTTACCTCGCTATGAATTAGATAGCAAAGTAAGAGCAGAACTTATTGGAGAAAATGAAGACCAAAAAGAAGCTCAAGAATTTTTAACAGGAGCTTTTGGCGTAGCTTTATTTTTAATGTTAATGATACTTCTTTTGCAATTTAATAGCTTTTATAGTGCATTCTTAATTCTTTTTGCAGTAGTAATGTCCACAGCTGGTGTTTTTATAGGTCTAATGGTAACAGCACAGCCATTTGGTATTGTTATGTCAGGAGTTGGAGTAATTGCTCTTGCTGGAATAGTTGTAAATAATAATATTATATTGATTGATACATTTGATTTTTTAAAGACTAAAACATCTAGTATTAGAGAAGCCATTATCAAAACAGGGGCGCAGAGACTGAGACCAGTTTTACTTACAACAACTACAACAGTACTAGGATTATTACCAATGGTTACAATGACAAATGTTGACTTCATATCTAGAGAAATAACCAGAGGTTCGCCAGATACCCAGTGGTGGGTTCAATTATCAACAGCTATAGTATTTGGACTACTTTTTGCGACATTTCTCACATTAGTTGTAACACCATCAGCATTAATGTTTAGAGAAAACATTAAGAATTGGTATAAGAATAAAATTTCTAGTTAAATTTTTTCTAATAAACATTAAATTTATGACTATTAAATCTATTACTGTCTATTGCTCATCTTCAGATAAATTAAGTAATAAATATTATCAAGATGCAGAAGAAATTAGCAAATTAATATCATCATTTAAAATAAATATTGTCTACGGTGGGGCAAAAGTTGGTATTATGGGTGTGGTTGCTAAGACAGCAAAAAAATATAAAAATATAGTTACGGGAGTTATTCCAAATTTTTTATCTGAGAGAGAAATAATTTTTGAAAATATAGATGAATTAAAAATAGTGGATAATATGTCTGAAAGAAAAAAGTTACTATTTGAGTTAGGTGATGCGTATCTAGCATTACCAGGAGGAACAGGTACTTTAGAAGAAATAGTAGAAGTTGTATCTTGGAAAGTAATGGGGATTCATAATAAGCCAATAATATTTTTTAATAAAAATAATTTCTGGAATAATCTATTTCAGCAATTTAAATTTTTTGAAGATGAAAATTTTTCAAATAAAAATTTACAAAATAGTTTTCACATTATAGATACGGTTGATCAATTAAAAAATATATTAATTAAATGGCAAAAATAAAAGTTAAAAACCCTGTAGTTGAAATGGATGGAGATGAAATGACCAGAATCATCTGGGAGTACATCAAAGAACAATTAATTTTGCCCTATATTGATATAGATATCAAATATTTTGATCTTGGAGTGATTAAAAGAGATGAGACAAATGATCAAATCACAATAGATGCTGCCGAGGCGGTAAAAAAATATGGTGTAGGAATAAAATGTGCAACAATTACTCCTGATGAAAATCGAGTAGAGGAATTCAAATTAAAACAAATGTGGCGTTCTCCCAATGGAACAATAAGAAATATACTGGGAGGAACAATATTTAGACAGCCAATTATATGCAAAAATGTTCCAAGAATAATTACAAACTGGAATCATCCAATTGTAGTTGCTAGACATGCCTTTGGTGATCAATATAGAGCGACTGACACATTAATTAATAAACCAGGAACTCTTAAAATGGTTTTTGAACCTAAAGATGGATCTGAAGGATTTACAAAAGATGTATATGAATTTGAAAAACCTGGTGTGGCCCTATCAATGTATAATTTAGATAATTCAATTAAAGACTTTGCTAGAGCTTGTTTTAATTATGGACTTAACCTTGGTTGGCCAGTTTACCTTTCTACTAAAAATACTATTTTAAAAGTCTACGATGGAAGATTTAAAGATTTATTTCAGGATGTATTTGATACAGAATTTAAAAATAAGTTTAAAGAAAAAGACATAGTTTATGAGCATAGATTAATCGATGATATGGTGGCCTCAGCTTTAAAATGGGAAGGTAATTTTATTTGGGCTTGTAAAAATTATGATGGAGATGTTCAATCAGATTCTGTTGCTCAAGGATTTGGATCACTAGGTTTAATGACAAGTGTGTTAATGACCCCAGATGGTAAAACAGTAGAAGCTGAAGCAGCACATGGAACTGTTACAAGACATTATAGAAATCATCAGAAAGGTATAGAAACTTCAACTAATCCTATTGCATCAATCTTTGCTTGGACAAGAGGTTTAAGTTTTAGAGGAGAATTTGATGGTAATAATGAATTAATAAATTTTGCTAAAACATTAGAAGAAACGTGTATCAAAACTGTAGAAAGTGGTGAAATGACAAAAGATCTAGCAATATTAATTAACAAAGATCAGAAATGGTTAAACACTCAAGATTTTTTAAGCGCAATAAAAAACAATTTTCAAATTAACTAATAGAGTTTAATTTATCCTCTACGTATTTTATACTTTCATTAATTTGACTAACATCTGATCCTCCTCCTTGAGCAAGATCTTTTCTACCACCCCCACCCTTGCCACCTAGAATAATCGAAATTTCTCTTATTTCTTTTGAAGCATCAAAAAGGTCTGTAATATCTTCAGTCACTCCTAGCACTATAGATAGTTTGTTATTATTATTTGAAATTATTAACGAAACACTATTTTTGTTATATTGTTTTTTTTGGTCATCAATAAATGTTTTCAAAGATTTATTAGGGTAGTCTTCAGCAATCAAGTATATGAAATTTAATTCTTTGATTTTTTTTACAACAATATTATCAATATTTTTTGATATAGACATATTTTGTTTTAATTTTTCGTGTATCTGAATTAATTCTTTAATTAACAAACCTTTGTCTTCAGATTGATTTTTAAAATTATAATCAGCATTAATCATTTTAATTTTATTCTTTAAATCTTCAATTTGATTATCTTGGTTTTTATTTTTTTCTAATAAATTTCTTTCTATTTCTTTAATATATTTATCCACTGCAACATTAGATACAGCCTCTATTCTTCTTATTCCAGACGCAACACTAGATTGATTAGTTATTTTAAATTTACTTATTTCCCCTAATTTAACCACATGAGTTCCTCCGCATAATTCTTTTGAAAAGAATGATTCATTTTCTTGACCCATTGTTACTACTCTTACTTCATCGCTATATTTTTCTCCAAACAATGCCATCGCACCTTCTTCAATAGCTTTTTTTTGATCCACAATTTTAATTTCAACAATTCCATTTTTTTGAATTTGATCATTTACAATTTCTTCAATATTCATGAGTTGATCTTTTTCAATTGGATTATTGTGACTAAAATCAAATCTGAGTTTTTCTGAATTTACAAGTGAGCCTTTCTGCGTGACATGCTTGCCCAATGTTTTTCTAAGAGCAGCATGTAATAAATGAGTTGAAGAATGATTATATTTAATAAAATCTCTATTCAATGTATTAATTCTTGCTTTAATAATATCTTCAATTTCGCATTCACCACTAATTACTTTACCTTTGTGAAGAAAATAGTTTCCAAATATTTTTGTAGTATTCATAACTTCAAACTTAAAGCTATCATTTTCAAAAAAACCATGATCTCCCACCTGACCACCACTTTCTCCATAAAAAGGTGTTTGATTTAATATTATAATTGCTTCTTGATCTTTTTTAATTTTATCTACTGACTTACTTTCTGATATGATTGAAATTATTTTACAATCAGCTTCCATATCAGAATATCCTAAAAATTCTGTTGGATCTATTTTAGAAGTTATTTCAAACCAAATGCCTTCATCCTCGATATCTCCTGTACCTTTCCAACTTTGTCTTGCTCTTTCCTTTTGATCTAACATTTTTTGTTCAAATGTTTTTATATCGACTTCAATATTTTTACTTTTCAAATAATCTTGTGTTAAATCTAAGGGGAATCCATAGGTGTCGTATAATTTAAATGCTACTTCTCCATTAAATATATTTGTTGAGTTAGAAATTTCCTCATCTAAAATTTTAATTCCTTTTTCAACAGTTTCCTTGAATTTAGTTTCTTCATTCATTAATGTATTAGTGATCAGATCTTTTGCTCTATCTAATTCAGGATATGAATTTTTAATTCCATCTAAAAAAATAGGAAATAGCTTATGAAATACAGGCTCTTTATTACCTAAAGAATGAGCGTGTCGCATTCCCCTTCTCATTATTCTTCGTAAGACGTATCCTCTACCTTCATTTGAAGGCATTACTCCATCGGCAATTAAAAAAGAGGAGGATTTTAAGTGATCTGCAATTACTCTGTGACTAGGATTTGTTATTGAACTTTCATCACCACATAGTTTTGTTGATTCATTTATAATAGGTTGAAATAAATCTGTTGAATAATTATCATTAGAACCATCTAGAAGAGCTGTCATTCTCTCTAATCCCATTCCAGTATCAATGGAAGGTTTTGGTAGATTTATTCTCTCAGATTGAGATATTTGCTCATATTGCATAAATACTAAATTCCATATTTCTATAAATCTATCACCATCTTCGTTTGGAGAACCTGGAGGGCCTCCTTCGTATTTATCACCGTGATCATAAAATATTTCAGAACATGGACCGCAAGGACCAGTTTCACCCATTGACCAAAAATTATCTGAAGTACTTATTTTAATAATTTTATTTTCAGACAATCCAGCTATTTTTTTCCATAAATCAAAAGCTTCCTGATCATCAGAATAAACAGTTACTAATAGTCTATCTTTATTTATTGCGTATTCTTTAGTAATTAGATTCCATGCTAGTTCTATGGCCAACTCTTTAAAATAATCTCCAAAAGAGAAATTTCCTAACATTTCAAAAAAAGTATGGTGTCTTGTGGTGTATCCTACATTTTCTAAATCATTGTGCTTTCCGCCTGCTCTTACACATTTCTGAGCAGTAGTTGCTCTATTATATTCTCTTATTTCTTTACCTGTAAAAATATTTTTAAATTGTACCATTCCAGAGTTAGCAAACATTAGAGTAGGATCATTATCTGGCACTAAAGAGCTAGAATGAACAACCTCATGTCCATTTTTTTTAAAATAATTGAGAAATGTTGACCTAATCTGATTTGAATTCATGAAAAGGTATTATAACTTGAAAACTCTATTGTCTAAATAAAAAAGCGCCTATTTTGAAATAGACGCCAAACAAAAATAATATTTACTATTCTTTTATTTCTTCAGCTTCTTTAGCTTCTTTTTCTTTTTCTTTATTCTCTACTTTTCCTTCCATCATAGCTTTTTCAACTATTCCAGCATTTTGTAGAATTTGATTTTCAATTTCTTTAGCTATAGTTGGATTGTCGTTAAGAAAGTTTTTAACATTTTCTCTACCTTGTCCTATTTTAGTATTTTTGTATGCAAACCATGATCCTGATTTATCAATAATTTCTGCTTTAACACCTAAATCAACTAATTCGCCTAATTTAGATATCCCCTCTCCGTACATTATATCAAATTCAACAACTTTGAATGGGGGCGCAACTTTATTTTTAACTATCTTTACTCTAGTTTGATTTCCAATGATTTCATCTTTATCTTTAATTGCACCAATTCTTCTAATATCCATTCTTACAGAAGAATAAAATTTTAAAGCATTACCCCCTGTAGTTGTTTCAGGGCTACCAAACATAACGCCAATTTTCATTCTAAGTTGATTTATGAATACAACTAGAGTGTTTGATTGAGCAATTGAACTTGTAAGTTTTCTTAAAGCCTGGCTCATCAATCTAGCTTGCAAACCAGGTAAAGAATCTCCCATATCGCCTTCTAATTCAGCTCTTGGTACAAGTGCTGCAACTGAATCAATAATTAGCACATCAATACCTCCAGATTTAATTAAAGAATCAGCAATTTCTAAACCCTGCTCTCCTGTATCAGGCTGGGAAATTAATAATTCTTCTAAATTTACACCTAATTTCTTAGCATATGCTGGATCTAGAGCATGCTCTGCATCTATAAATGCGCAATTGCCACCTTGTTTTTGTGACTCTGCAACAATATGAGTAGCTAAAGTAGTTTTACCAGAACTTTCAGGTCCATAAATTTCAATAATTCTCCCCTTTGGAACTCCTCCAATACCAAGAGCTATATCAAGCCCTAATGAACCGGTAGATATTGCTTCAATATCTACGTTTGTTTTAGAGCCCAATTTCATTATTGAGCCTTTTCCATAATTTTTCTCTATTAGGCTTACAGCGGCTTCTAGAGATTTACTTCTGTTTTCTTTATCCATTGAATTTTCGTTATTTACTACTTTTAATTTAGCTTGAGACATTTAATTTCTCCATTAATTTCCTATGTTTTTATTAAGATTCTTGCAAATCATGTTTACTTGTACACGTTTTGTTCTATTTTTAAAAGTTCTATTTTTGTTCTTTTACGAAAATTTGATTAAAATATTGAAAAATATGAATTTTTTATAATTAATAAAATTTCAATATTGCTTGAATAAATAAAATCATTTGATAAATCAGCAACTTTTTAAAATTATGACTAAATTACCTAAAAATTATAAACCAACTCAAAAAGAAAAATTCATGAATGCCAAAATGAAAGAATATTTTAGGCAAAAATTAGTGAGTTGGAAAAATGATTTACTTAAGGAATCATCTCAGACTTTAAATAATCTTCAGAATGAAAATGAAGCAAAGCCCGATATAACTGATAGAGCATCTGAAGAAATAGATAGATCCTTCGAACTCAGAACAAGAGACAGAGAAAGAAAACTGATCAATAAAATAGATGCCGCCCTACAAAGAATTGAAGATGGATCTTATGGTTATTGTGATGAAACAGGTGATCCAATTAGTATCAAAAGATTAGAAGCAAGACCAGTTGCAACATTGAGTTTAGAAGCTCAAGAAATGCATGAAAAAGCAGAAAAAAGAATTAGTTAATTTTTTTAAATGTCAGATTTTTATATAGGTGATCTTACACCAGGTACTTTTGTTGTAAATGTCAGCAAAGAAAAAGAATGGGGAATTGGTCAAGTACAATCATGTATTAATAATATCGTTACAATTAATTTTGAAAATGTTGGAAAAAAAACTATTAACCCTAGAGAAGTTGAATTAAAAATAATTAATATAAATGCAACTAATTGATCAGTATTTAAGGAAAGTAAATTATCTAAGAGTATCTGTTACAGATAGATGTGATCTGAGATGTGTTTATTGTATGAAAGAAAAAATGCAATTTCTCCCACGAAAAGACATACTCACTTTAGAAGAAATTGAAAGATTATGTGACAACTTTATAGAACTCGGAGTTGAAAAAATTAGATTAACTGGGGGTGAGCCTTTGGTAAGAAATGATATTATAAAATTAATTGAAAAACTTAATACCAAAAAAGAAAAAACAAATCTAAAGGAAATAACACTGACAACAAATGGCACATTATTAAAAAAATATGCCAAACTACTGAAGCTAAATGGTATTAATAGAATTAATGTTTCTCTAGATACAATTAATCCTGAAAAATATAATAAAATAACAAGATTTGGAAATATTGAAAAAGTTTTTGATGGAATTAATGAAGCACTCGATAACAACATAAAAATTAAAATTAATACTGTAGTAATTAAAGATTTTAATGAAAATGAAATTGAAGAATTAATAAATTGGACGAGTAATAAAAAAATTGATCTTACATTTATCGAAGTAATGCCAATGGAAGAAACAGATATATCAAGAGAATATCAGTTTATCTCATTATCTGATACTTTTTCAAAACTAGACAAAATTTATAAATTTTCTAAAATTGATTATAATACTGGAGGTCCAGCAAGATTTTATACTAGTGATTTAGTTTCTAATAAAATTGGGTTTATAAGTCCATTAACAAATAATTTTTGTGCCTCTTGCAATAGAGTAAGAATATCGAGCACTGGTAAACTTTTCATGTGCCTTGGTCAGAATGACTTTGTTGATTTTAGAGAGATAATGAGAAAAGATTATAGTGATGATTATATAAAAGAAAAAATTAAGTTTGCTCTTAATATTAAACCAAAACAACATGATTTTATGATTGGAGAAAAAATTAATAAATATATGAAAAGACATATGAACGTAACAGGTGGATAATGAAATTTCATTTTTTATCATCAAATAATCCTGAGGCAAAAAATACAGAAAAAAAACTAATAGAATTATTTGGACAAAATTCTGTGGAAGATGCCGATTACATTATTCCAATTGGAGGAGATGGATTACTTTTAAAATCACTTCATAATTTTAATAAACTAAACAAACCATTTTTTGGAATAAACTTTGGTTCAATTGGCTTTTTAATGAATAATCTTAGTAATGAAAATTTAAATGACATGATTACCAATGCTAAAAAATCTACTTTTAAACCATTAAAAATGACTGCACAAAGTGTTAATAATGAAATCTTTGAGGCATATGCATATAATGAAGTTTCTCTTATGAGACAGACTCATTTGGCATCAAAAATTAAAATCAAAATAAATGAGAAAGTAAAAATGGAAGAATTGATATGTGATGGCGTTTTGTTATCTACATCAGCTGGAAGTACAGCTTATAATCTATCCGCACATGGCAGTATTCTACCTTTAGACTCAAATATACTTGCATTAACTCCAATCAGTGCCTTTAGACCAAGGAGATGGAGAGGTGCTCTGTTATCTGAAATTAGTAAAATTGATTTTGAAGTGTTAAATAATGATGAACGCTCATCTAGCGTAACTGCAGACAATGTTGAGTTTAGAGATATTAGTAGAGTTAATATTGTATCTTCAGATGAAAATAAATGCACTGTATTGTTCGATAGTAAACACTCTATTGAAGATAAAATTTTGAATGAACAATTTAATTTTTAAGATCAAATTTTTTTAAAAATACAAATCTTGTTGCCATCTAAATCCCTTAAATATGCATAATAATCTTTACCATGTCTGGGCCCAGGCATTCCTTCATCTTTTGCTCCAAGACTAATTCCAATTTTATAAAATTCATTAACAGTTTTTTTAGAATTAGCTTTAAAAGTAATCATTGTGCCATTTCCTATGGTTGCTTTTTTTTTGTTATGAGGTCTAATTAAGTATAATTCTATTTTTTTAGGAGTTTCTTTTTTAGCATAACCATAATATCGATTATGAGATAAAACTTTTTTAATTTTTAGGGGTTTTAAAATTTTATTATAAAATGCAGATGATTTTTTTAAATTATTTGTACCAATGGTAATAAAAGCAAACATAATTTAGAGATTGGTAGCCTCGGCCGGACTTGAACCGGCACTCCCAAAAGGGCAAGGATTTTAAGTCCTTTGTGTCTACCATTCCACCACGAGGCCTAATTTTGGACTAATATCAAACTATAGAACTTTTTCCACCATTTAATTCAATCATCTTAGTTATATCATCAACTATTGGTTGGATAGATTTCATATCCCATGATGAAACAACTATGTTAACACCACCTGTTTTAGCTGCAAGATTAAAATATGGGTAACTACCGATTGATGCATTTGCATAATTGTTTTGAATATTTTTTAAATTTTTTGCAATTTTACTTTCGTATAAATTAGTATTAATTGTTGTAACAAGTTTTGGGTTACCTTTTTTAATTTTTTTCAATAATTCCCCAAACATAACTTGCATTATTTCTGGCACACCGGGTAAAACATAAATATTTTTTACAATAAATCCTGGTGCAGCAGTCATTGGATTTAAAATAAGCTCTGAACCAAATGGCATTTTGGCCATTCTTTGCCTACTTTCGTTAAATTCACCTTTTGGATAATAATTTTGAAGAATCTCAAAAGCCATTTTATTTGTTTCATATTGTAAATTAAAGGCTTCAGATATACTTTCTGAAGTTATATCATCATGCGTTGGTCCAATTCCTCCAGTAGTAAAAACATAAGAATATTTTGAGCTATATTTTAAAACATTTTCTATTATTGTTTTTTTCTCATCCTGAATAACAATAACTTCTTCTAACTTAATACCAGCTTCTAATAATTTTTTTGCAATATAATTTGAGTTTGTATCTTGAGTTCTTCCAGAAAGTATTTCATCACCAATAACAATAACTCCTGCAGTAAAAGAACTCATATGATTAATTGATATTTTCTATATATTATTTATTAATCGTAAGTAATTATTTTTTAAATGAGAAACAACAATATCCCAATACATACGAAAAAAGATTTTGAGGGCATGAGGGAGGCTGGTTCTTTAGCTGCTAATGTTCTAGATTCTTTGAGAGAAAAGATTGTTCCAGGAATAAGTACTCAAGAAATAAATGACATATGTCATGATCAAATTATTCAAAACAAAGCAATACCTGCTCCTTTAAATTATAAAGGTTTCCCCAAATCAGTTTGTACATCTGTAAATCATGTTGTTTGTCATGGAATTCCTTCTGAAAGAAAAATTCTATCTGATGGCGATATAGTAAATGTAGATGTAACAGTTATTCTAAATGGTTGGCATGGTGATAGTTCCAGAATGTTTGTAGCAGGCAAGACAAATAAAAAAAATTATGAATTTTTAAAAATAACTTATGAATCTTTATTAATTGGTATTAGTGAAGCTAAACCTGGAAAGCATATTGGTGATATTGGAAATAAAATTCAGAAACTTGCTGAAGGAAAAGGATATTCTGTAGTAAGAGATTTTTGTGGTCATGGAATTGGAAAAGAATTTCATACTCCACCTAGTGTTTTACACTTTGGAGAACCAGGTGAGGGACCAATGTTAGAACCTGGAATGTTTTTAACAATTGAACCAATGATTAATTTAGGTGGGTGGCAAACAAAAATACTAAATGATGGATGGACAGCTGTAACAAAAGATAAATCTTTATCTGCTCAATTCGAGCATACAATTGGAATAACAGAGGATGGAAATGAAATTTTTACATTGTCTAAAAATAATACATCTTTTCCAATAAAGGATGTATAAGTAAAATAAATGATACCTAGATATAATAGACCTAAAATTGAAAAGATTTGGTCATTAGAAAATAAATTTACAATTTGGACAGAGATTGAGTGTTTGATTGCAGAAAAACAAGCAATGCTCGGCATTATCCCTAAAAAAGCTTCAAAAGAAATAAGAAATAAAGCAAAATTCAATGTTAAAGAAATAGAAAAAATTGAAAAAGAAACTAAACATGATGTTGTTGCTTATATTAATAATGTAAGTAAATATATTGGCGACTCATCAAAGTATTTTCATTTTGGTGTAACATCAAGTGATATTATTGATACGTCATTTTCTGTACAACTTAAGCAAACCTCAGAAATAATAAGAAAAAGTTTAGCAGAATGTATTCAAAGTCTAAAAATCAAATCAAAAAAATATAAAGACACATTAATGATTGGAAGAAGTCATGGGATACATGCTGAACCTATTACTTTTGGATTAAAATTATCTTCCTTTTATTTTGAATTTAAAAGAAATTTAGAAAGACTTGATCAGGCAATCAACGAAGTATCTGTTTGTGCTATTTCTGGACCTGTTGGAACTTTTAATTCTATAGACCCACGAGTTCAAGATTATGTAGCAAAAAAACTTAAACTAAATTCTGAAGATGTATCAACTCAAATAATTCCAAGAGACAGGCATGCGTATTTTTTCTCAGTACTAGGAATTTTAGCATCTTCTATAGAGAGATTTGCTGTGGAAATTCGAAATCTACAAAAAACAGAGGTATTAGAAGTTGAAGAAAGTTTTTCTTCTAAGCAAAAAGGTTCTTCCGCAATGCCTCACAAACGCAATCCGGTATTAAGTGAGAACTTAACAGGTATTTCACGATATATTAGAAGTGGTGTAATGCCTTCACTAGAAAATGTTGTACTTTGGCATGAGAGAGATATTAGTCATTCTAGTGTTGAAAGAATTATGACTCCAGATATTACAATTGCAACTGATTTTGCATTGAATCGTTTAAATGGAATTATAAAGAATTTAAAAGTCTATCCAAAAAATATGTTGAAAAATTTGAATATGCTTGGAGGCTTACATAGAACTCACAATATTATGTTAAAATTAATTGAAAAAGGACTGAAAAGACAACAAGCTTATAAAATTGTTCAAGAAAGTGCCATGGAATCATGGAATAATAGTAAGAATTTTTCACAAGTTTTTCAAAAAAATAAAGAATTAAGTAAAATATTAAATTCAAAAGAAATCGTGAAAATCATTAAAGATGATAATGATCTAAAGAAAATAGATTGGATTTTTAAAAATAAAATTAAATAGTCTTTATTTTTAATAATATCTGAACTATTTTATAGTTATGCCAATGACTGTTGAACAAATTAAGCAATTTATCAAAGAAGCTATACCAGATGCAACTGTTGAAATTGAAGATCTTAAAGGAGATGGTGATCATTACAGTGCTACAGTAACGTCAAAATCTTTTTCTGGAAAAACAAGAGTAGAACAACATAAGATGGTTTATGATGCTTTTAATGGTAAAATGGGTAGTGATTTGCACGCACTTAAGCTAAAAACTGTATCGGAGTAATAATGAATAATAACGACCATGTATCTCAAAATATAGAAAATGAAATTAACTCTAATGATGTAATGCTTTTCATGAAGGGTACCCCTGTATTTCCAATGTGTGGATTTTCAGCAAGAGTAGTTGAAATATTAAATAAAGTAGGCGTTAAATTTGGAAGTCTGAATGTGTTAGAGAGTGATGAAATGAGAGAAGGTATTAAAATATATTCTAATTGGCCAACCATACCACAACTTTATGTAAAGAAAGAATTTATAGGTGGGTGTGATATCATAACTGAAATGTTTGAAAGTGGTGAATTATTAGAATTATTCAATACAAATGGAATAGACGTAAATCCGTCCTAGTTTGTTAAATAATAAATTTTCTAAAGGTGTAATATTTTCCTGTATTGCAGCAATTTTTTGGGGGCTTCCACAACCCCTTTTTTTTAATGAATTAAATCACGTTGAGACTATTGAAGTTGTTGCTCATAGAGGTTTCTGGTCATTCATCTTTTTATTTTTATTATTAATTTTAATTTCAAACATAAGTGATATTATTGATATATTTAAATCTAGAAAAAGAATTTTTATTTTAACAATTACAGCTTTTCTTATTGCAGGTAACTGGGCAGGTTTTATTTATTCTGTAGGACAAGAAAGAGTTCAGGATGCATCAATGGGTTACTTTATTACTCCAATGATAAGTATTGTTCTTGGTTATTTTTTTTTAAATGAGAAAATAACTAAGCCTAAATTTGCATCTGTATGTCTTATGTTTTCAGGTATATTATTCTTATTTATTAATTTAAATCAATTTCCATTACTCATAATTTGGATTGGAACCTCATGGGCAATATATGGTTTATTAAGAAAACAAGTTAATGTTAATCCTTCAATTGGCTTACTATATGAGACTTTCATAATATCTTTAATATCTATCCCATACTTAGTTTATTTATTTTGGCAAAATGAAAATAGTATCTTTAGTATTGATTTGAAGACATCATTATTTTTAATTCTTACGGGAGCTGTAACGATTTTTCCATTATTTTTTTTTAATTTGGGTTTAAAATTTATTCAATTAGGTCTTGCTGGAGTTTTATTTTACTTAGCACCAACATTTCATTTTATAACTTCAGTATTTATTCTTAATGAAGAAATTTTACAAATTAAGCTAATATCATTTATAATTATTTGGATAGGAATAATAATTTATATTTATGATAGTTATAAAAAAGAAATTATCTTGAATAATACTCAATAACTAAATTAGGTTCCATAGTTACAGGATAAGGAACATCATGAATTAAAGGTGCTCTTAAAAAACGACCTTTCAACTCTTTTACATCAACTTCTAAGTATTCTGGAATTTCTCTTTCTTGAGAACTAACTGATTCTACAATTAAATTAATTTCTTTACTTTTATCTCTTATTGAGATTTCATCTCCATCACTAACACTATAAGATGGAATGTTAACTCTTTTTCCATTGACCTTTACATGACCATGATTAACTAGCTGTCTTGCAGAAAAAATTGTAGGTACAAATTTCATTCTATAGACTGTAGCATCTAATCTTCTTTCTAAAAGTTCAATTAAAATCTGACTTGTATCACCTTTAATATTAGAAGCTTTTTTAAATATATTCCTAAATTGTCTTTCAGTTAAATCACCGTAATAAAATTTAAGTTTTTGCTTAGCAAATAACTGATTTCCATAATCTGATAATTTCTTTCTTTGTCCCTGTACACCATGCTGACCAGGCTTTGAGTTTCTTCTATTAAAAGGGCTTTTAGGTCTCCCCCACAAGTTAACACCTAACCTTCTATCAATTTTGTATTTAGCGTTATGTCTTTTTGTCATTATTATGAGGGCTATATAGTGATTTAAAGTACTATGTCAAATTTAATATACTCAATTTTTGGCTTATTTATTAAGTTTTTTAGTAATTCCCCATAATGTTTGCAATTCTTTCTTTGTGAGAGGGATTTTTGTGAAAATACTATAAATATTATTTTTCATACTTTCTTTTTTTTCACTTGGAGTAAAAAATTTTTTATTTTCAAGTTTCTCAATCACATAATTTAAGAATTTAGATAATTGATATTTACTAATATTATCTTTTTCAATTGAAATAGAATTAGTAATTTTAGAATTATTCAATTCAAATAATTTATGACTTAAAACAGTAACTGCATGAGAAAGGTTTAATGAATTACTTTTACTACTTGTTTCAATAGTAAAAATAATATCAGATAATCTCAAATCCTCATTTGAAAGTCCTGAATTTTCAGGACCAAAAAGTATTGCTGTTTTTTTATTAACAATAATTTTTTTTTTAATGAATTTAAAATCGTTAGTAGAATTTTTTTCCAAATATCTTCTTCTATTCGTTGTGGCCACAACATAAGAAAAGTTAGAAAGTGCAATTTCTAAATTATCATAAACTTTAATATTCTTAATAATTTTCGTTGCTTTTTTTGCTGCATTTATTGATTTATTGTTTAACCAGTTATTTCTTGGCGAAACAACAATTAGATCTTTTAGACCAAAGTTATTCATTACTCGAGCAACCATTCCAATATTTTCAGGAAGTTGAGGTCTAACTAAAATTATGCTTGGATTTTTTGAAGTCAATTTTTATTCTTTGAATCATTTAACAACTTAAAAGTAATGCTATCAAAAATAGCGCTGTAAGATGCATCAATAATATTTGGAGATACGCCAATAGTTGTCCAATGTTTATTAGTAGAATCAGATGATTCAATTAAAACTCTTGTTATAGCACCAGTACCTTTTTCTGATGAAAGAATCATAACTTTGTAATCAGTTAACTTTAAATCTTTGAGATTAGGATAATAATCAATTAGAGCTTTTCTTAATGCACTATCAATAGCATTTACTGGTCCATTTCCAGTACCTACAGTCATCATATTTGAATCTTTAACTTTTAAAAATACTGTAGCCTCTGCTTCAGTAACAATTTTACCTTTAGCATTCCATCTTCTTTCGTCTGTGACTCTAAATTTTTCTAAGTTATAAAAATCCTCAAAATGACCAAGGTGACGTCTAACTAATAATTCAAAACTAGCTAAAGCAGTATCAAATGAATATCCTTCTGATTCTTTTTCCTTGATAATCTCTAATATATTATTGATTTCATTTTTAGGCAGATCAATATTAATCTTATTTAATTGATTTAATATATTAGATCTTCCTGCCTGATTAGAAATTACGACGTTTCTAGAATTACCAACTATTTCTGGCTTAATATGTTCATAAGTTGAAGAATTTTTTTCTATTGCAGATGCATGCAATCCACCTTTATGAGAGAAAGCGTGATCTCCAACATATGGAGCATTTTTTTTTGGAGGCATATTAAGAATATCATTTAATGTTCTAGAAATATGAATTAAATTTTTTAATTTATCTTTAGAAATATTTGTTTTGTATTTTGTTTTTAGAACTAAAGATGGAATTAAGGAAATTAAATTAGTATTTCCACATCTTTCTCCTAAACCGTTAATTGTTCCCTGTACCTGTCTTGCTCCAGCATTAATAGCTGCTAATGCATTTGCAACTGCATTATCAGTATCATTGTGAGCATGTATACCAACATTGTGACCTGGTATAACTTTTACTACTTCTGAAACAATATTATAAATTTCATCTGGAAGGGTTCCCCCATTTGTATCACAAAGAACAACCCATCTTGCACCAGCGTCATACGCTGCTTTAATACAACTTAACGAAAACTCTTTATTTTCTTTAAAGCCATCAAAAAAATGCTCTGCATCAAAAATTGGCTCTTTGTTTTTAGTCTTTATTGAGTGAATGCTATCACTTATCATTTTTAAATTCTCATCTTCAGATATTTCTAAAGCATTTTTTACGTGAAATGATGATGATTTACCTACAATGCAAACACAACTTGCGCTTGAATTAATCAGTGCATTTAATCCTGGATCGTTATTAGCACTTCTGCCTGGTCTTCTTGTCATACCAAAAGCAGTCAATTTACTTTTTGAAAATTTTGTATTTCTTGAAAAAAAATCATTATCGGTAGGATTTGCTCCTGGCCATCCACCTTCAATATAATCTATTCCTAAATCATCGAGATGTTGGGAAATATTCATTTTATCACTAACAGAAAAATTAACCCCTGTTGTTTGCTGACCATCTCTAAGTGTGGTATCGAATAAATATACTTTGTCTTCCATAATTACTAGATCGCTAATAGAGTATAAATTAAAATTTACTAGATTTTTCCAAGTTTTTGCAAAATTCCGTTTCTATCAAATAAAGGTAGTAGATATTTTAATTCAGGTCCGTGAGATTTTCCTGTCAAAATTAACCTCAAAGGCATAAATAAATCTTTTCCCTTAAGTCCAGTTTTTTTGTTAATTTTTGATGTCCAATGATCCCATGTTTTTTCATCAAAAGGATCTTCGGGCAATTCATCGATTGCCGTACTAATAAAATTATCATCAATATTTAAATCTTTAGCATAATTTATTTTTGTAATTACTTCTTCCCATTCTTTAGCTTCTTTAATAAATGAAATATTATTTTTAATAAAACACCAAAAACTCTCTTTTTGAAAATTAGATTTTATATTTTTTAACTTATGATTAATCTCATTATAATTAAATAATTTAATGGTATTTTCATTAAGGTTTCTTAAGGATTCAATTGAAAATTTTGCAGAAGATTTAGATAAGCTTTGAATATCAAATTTTTTTACTATTTCATTTAAATCTTTGATTGGATCAATATTACTACTCGACCCAATAAAAAGAAAATAATTAAGTAATGTAATATTTTCATATCCCTCGTTTCTAAAATTTTCAATTGAAAGACTTCCAAGCCTTTTACTAAAACCCTTACCAGTTTCATCAACTAAGAATGGATGATGAGCAAATGATGGAATTGAAGATTCAAGAGCCTTAAAAATTTGAATATGATAGGCGGTGTTAGCAATGTGATCTTCCCCTCTAATAATATGCGTGATTTTTTCTTCAATATCATCAATGACTGACGGTAAATGGTACAACAATGTTCCATCAGCTCTAATTAATACAGGGTCACTCAAATTTTTAGCATCAAATGAAACATTCCCTTTAATAATATCTATCCAACTAATATTTTCATCTTCTAATTTGAATCTCCAATGAGGTTGAATTCCAGATTCTATTTTTTTTTCTACTTCTTCATCACTTAGTTTTAGTGATGATCTATCATAAATAGGGGGCTTTCCAGAGGATAGGAGAGATTTTTTCTTTAAAGCTAATTCCTCTTCTGTTTCAAAACATGGATAAAGTCTTTTCTTTTGTTTTAGAATTTGGATTTTCTCATTGTAAATATTTTTTCTGGATGATTGATTAAAAGTATAACTCCAATTTAATCCAAGCCATGTAAGATCATCTTTGATGCTTTCCTCAAATTCTTTAATACTCCTATTGGCATCAGTATCATCAATTCTTAATACAAACTCACCTTGATTTTTTTTACAAAAAATCCAATTCAAAATTGCTGATCTAGCATTACCTATATGTATTTTTCCTGTAGGGCTCGGAGCAAACCTACACTTCATATTATTCTTTGGGAATTTCGCAAACGGGAATAGGATTCATTTTATGAAGATTTGGCTTTCTTATTTCTTCGTATCTACTGTAATATTCACTAGACTTATTTTCCATTGCTTCTTCTAATTGCTTATACGAAAGACCTAGTTGACTTTCATCGTTTCTACTATCATCCCATAAACCATCTGTCGGTGCTGCGCTAATAATATCTTTTATAACCCCAATTTCTTCAGCTAATTCCCATACCTCAGTTTTAGTACAATCTGCTATTGGTGATATGTCTACTCCTCCATCACCATATTTTGTATAAAATCCAACACCAAAATCTTCAACTTTATTTCCAGTACCAACAACTATACCATTATTACTTTGAGCTATTTGGTATAGCGTTACCATTCTCAGTCTAGATCTTGAATTTGCAAAAGCTAACTCACTATCAAAATTTTGCATCGTATTTTGAAAAGTTTTAAAAACATTATCTAATTCAACTATTTTAGTTTCAACATTTGGGTAATTTTGCTTTAAAAACTCTAGATGTCTTAAACTTAAGTCATGTTGTGATGAATTTTGTTTAATAGGCATTGAAACAGCGATAGTATTTAAACCAGTACGAGCACATAATGTGCTAGTAAGAGCTGAGTCAACTCCACCTGACACTCCTATTACTAGAGTGATTTGATTTTTATTTATGGATAAAGCATAATCTTTAATCCAACTAGAAATATATGCAATTTTGTCTTTTGAATTCATAGGGTATATATAAATAAAAATTTATAAATTTGAAGATTGCTTTGAGAGCAATTTTTCTTCTTTTAAAAAATCTGATAGTAAAAAAGCCAATTCTAGGGATTGTGAGGCATTAAGTCTCGGATCACAATATGTATGATATCTATTTTTGAGATCTTCATCAGTTATTTCTTGTAGACCTCCCATACATTCTGTAACATCTTGACCGGTCATTTCTAAATGGACACCGCCAGGATAAGTTCCTTCACTTTTATGAATTTGAAAAAATTGCTGAATTTCATAAATTATATCTTTTAATGGCCTAGTTTTAAAACCTGTGTTAGATTTTATAGTGTTTCCATGCATTGGATCACAGGTCCAAACAACATTTTTACCAGCTGAATTTACTGACTTAATTATTTTTGGAAGTATTCCAGTAACTTTTTCATGACCCATTCTACATATGAGTGTTATTTTTCCAGCTTCATTATTTGGATTCAATACATCTAATATCTTTAAAAGTTCTTCTGTCTTTGTGCTTGGACCCACTTTAATACCTATAGGGTTCTCAATACCTCTTAAAAATTCAATATGTGCTCCATCAAGTTGTCGTGTTCTATCACCCACCCATAACATGTGAGCTGAAACATCGTACCACTTACCTGAGGTACTATCTATCCTCGTTAATGCTTCTTCATATTGAAGAAGTAAAGCTTCATGACTTGTAAAGAAGTCAGTTTCATTTAATTGTCTTACACTGTTGCCATTTATTCCACATGCTTCCATAAATGATAAGCATTCATCAATTCTTGAAGATATCTCCCTAAATTTAGCAGCATTCTCACCTTTAACAAAATTTAGGTTCCATTGATGTATTTTATTTAAATTCGCAAAACCCCCTTGAGAAAAGGCTCTTAATAAATTTAGTGTTGATGCAGACTGATTATAAGCCTGAATCAATCTATCTGGATCAGGATCTCTATCTTTTTGATTGAAATCAATTCCATTAATTATATCACCTTTATATGACTCAAGTTCTAAATCATTGATTGTCTCTGTAGCAGACGATCTTGGCTTAGCAAATTGTCCAGCAATTCTTCCTACTTTAACAATTGGACAAGAAGCACCAAAAGTCAAAACAACAGCCATTTGTAAAATAACTTTAAATGTATCTCTAATATTATCTGGATGAAAATCTGCAAAACTTTCTGCACAATCACCACCTTGTAATAAAAAGGCATTTCCATTTGCAACTTCGGAAAGTTTCTTTTTTAATAGCCTAGCCTCTCCTGCAAAAACTAAAGGTGGATATTTAGAGATTTTATTTAGAGTTTTGTTTAAATGATCTTCATTCAGATATTTTGGCATGTGAAGAGCATGTTTATTTCTCCAAGTTTTAGGTGACCATTTTTCGCTCATAATTTAGAAAGCTCATAAACCCATATATATTATGAAACAAGTAATATTATTTTGACCTTTTATTTCTTAGAATTTTAAGATCTGATCTCTCCAAAGCTAGGGAATTATTAGGTATATTTTTTGTAATTACACTACCAGCTCCAATTTTAGAATTTTTCTTAATAATTAATGGAGCAACTAACGATGAGTTTGATCCGACAAAAACATTATCTTCAATAATTGTTTTTTGTTTCTTTTTACCATCATAATTACAAGTAATTGTTCCAGCGCCAATATTTACTTTATTACCTAATATAGTGTCTCCTACATATGATAAGTGCGATATGGCAACGTGTTTACCTATTTTAGAATTTTTAATCTCAACAAAATTTCCAATTTTTGAATTCATACCAATAAATGATACTGGCCTAATTCTAGCACTTGGTCCTATTATGCAGTTTTCTTCAATTAAAGATCCCTCTAAGTAAGAATTACTTTTAATAATTGTTCCTTTTTTAATTTGAGTATTATTTTTAATAGTAACATTGCTTTCTATCGTTACAGTCGGTTCAATTTTTGTGTCGTAGCTTAAATAACAAGTATTGGGTTTCAAAAAATTGACTCCATTTTTTATAAAATTTTTAATATATTTTTTTTGCAAGATATTTTGAACAACATTAAAATCTTCCAAAGTATTTATGCCTAACATTGTTTCTTCTTTACACTCAATGTAATTTATAGGAATATTTTTTTTTGAAAAAATTTTGCAAATATCAGGAAGGTATCTTTCTTTTTTGATTTTGTTTTCTTTTATATTTTTTAAATTATCAAATAACAATTTTGTATTTGCTATTAAAATACCAGAATTACATAAATTAATTTTTTTTTGCTCAGGTTTTAAATTGATTTGCTCTACTATTTCTTCAACATACTTATTATTTAACAATAACCTTCCATAACCATGTGGTTTTAAAGTATTAAATGCAATTAATGAGGCTTTAGCTTTACTTGTTTTAAATTTATTAACTAACTTTCTAATATCTTTTACCTCAACCAAAGGTGTATCTCCAAATAAAATTAAAATATTTTTTGATTTAACATATTTTTTAACTTGCTCAATTGCATCGGCAGTTCCTTTTTGTTTTTTTTGAACAACTAACTTTGAAGTATTTAATATTAACTCTAATTCTTCTTTATTCTTATCATTACATACAATTAATATATTTTTACCTGATATTTTTTTTGCAGTATTAAAAATATGTGAAACAATTGGTAGCCCACATAATGGATAAACAAGTTTTGATTTACTTGCTTTAAATCTCGTACTATTGCCTGCGGCAAGTATAACAGTTGTGATATCAGACATTAAGTTAGAAATTTCTTAAAATTTCGTTTCCAACATTAATTATTTCTTTTGAAGCATCTGATGTAATACTTATATCTACTACACCCCTTCCAACTGAGAATGTTTCTGCAAATAATACTTTGCTAGACAGTCGGGAGCGAGCAATTTTAGCACCAGCATATCTTAAACGCAAAATCATTGCGTCAGTTAATTTTGCTCTCGGCATCACTCTATTAAGAATAATTATTGGATTTTTTCTTTCTTGTTTTGCAATTTTTAAAAAAGGAAGTGTAGCCATTAAGTCTACTGGACTTGGTTGTACTGGAACAAATACCCTATCAGAAGCTTTTACAACCTGCATTGTTTCAAAAGTTATAGATGGAGGGCTATCAATTATTATAAAATCGTACTTTCTTTTTATGGCTTTAATTTCATCTATTAAATTTCTTATATCAAAATTTAATTGAGTTATTCCAATATCATCTTCACCATAATAAGATTTTCTTGCTTCAAGCCAATATGATAGACTTTTTTGTGCATCAGCATCTATAACAGCTACTTTGTAACCACTATTACTCCACAAAACTGATAAATTTGCTGAAAGAGTCGATTTACCTGAACCACCTTTTTGATTCGAAAATGCTATAACTTTTCCCATATACAAGTATTGATAATAACTATTTTAAAGATAGATGGAAACATTTTATAAAAAAATATGAAAAAAAATAAGTTAGATATTGCAAAAAATTTATTAAGCAGTGGAGAACTTGTAATATTTCCCACAGAAACAGTATTTGGTCTTGGAGCAGATGCAACAAATGATGAGGCTGTAAAATCTATTTTTAAAGTAAAAAAAAGACCACGAAGTAATCCAATTATCTGTCACTTTAAAAGTATTAAACAAATAGAAAAATATTTTATTTTAAATAAATTTGAAAAAAAATTAGGTTCAAAATTCTGGCCTGGTCCTTTGACAATAATATTAAAAAAAAAGAAAAATTCTAAAATATCAAAATTAGTCTCTAACAACTCAACTTTAGTTGGCTGCAGAATTCCCGGTAATAAATTGGCTAAAAAATTAATTACTTTATTTGACCTACCTATTGCAGCCCCTAGTGCTAATCTGTCAGAAAGAACTTCCGTAACCAATATTATGGATATTGATCCTATTCTAGTAAAAAAAATATTTGTTTTAAAAGATAAACAGTCTTCTCATGGACTAGAGTCCACAGTTGTTAGAATTGATACCAATAATGAAATTGAAGTATTAAGATATGGCAGCATAACTGTAGAAGATCTAAATAAATATGCAAAAGTAAAAATTAAAAAGAAATCATCTATTTCTCCTGGTAATTTAAAAAAACATTACTCAACTTTAAAGCCAATAAGAATGAATGCTAAGAGAATACTAAAAAATGAAGGTTTATTAAATTTTGGCAATAATAAATTAAAATCTAAAATAATTAATTTAAATTTGAGTAATAAAAAAAATTTAAATGAAGCAGCAAAAAATTTTTACCATTATCTTCATAAATTAGATCAAAGTAGATGCAAAAAAATTGCTGTAGTAGAAATACCTGATAAAGGGCTTGGAAAAACTATAAATGACAGATTAAGAAGAGCAATTAAGTAATTACAATCTATTTAAATAATCCATTAACCTATAATAAATAATGGCTGAAGAATACAATGGTCTTCTAAACATGTTGCCACCTGGAATTTTAAAATGATTAATTTGCTCAAACATATCAAAATTATTTGATTTATTTAAAATTTTTTCAGCTACCATTTTTCCTCCCATAATACTCATAGCTAACCCATGCCCAGAGTAAGCATGAGCATAATATAACTTTTGATTCATTATAGTTCCAAAGATAGGCAATCTATTAATCGATATTGCCAATGTACCTCCCCAAGAAAATTCAATTTTAAATTTTTTTAATTCAGGAAAAACTTTATACATTCGATTTGAGACAAAACTCTTTGCGTCTTTTACAAAATGAGATGTAATTGTTTCAGGTCCACCAAAAAGAAGTCTGTAGTCTTCTGAAAATCTATAATAATCAATCATAAATCTAGAATCTATTACGCCACAATTTCTTTTGATTAATTTACTTGCGAGATCTTTTCCGAGAGGTTCTGTTGCAATAATATAATTATTTATAGGCATAAAATAATTTCTCTTTGATCCTAAAAGATTGTCAAGATAGCCATTGCAACCAATAATTACTTTCTTTGCTTTAATAATATTTTTTCCAGAGTGAATTATAACTTCTTTTTGATTATCAACAATTTTATCAGCCGGAGAATTTTCATATATATCTATACCATTAGCTAAACACTGTTCTGCTAAACCATATGTCAGTTTTAATGGGTTTAAATGATAAGAATCCTCTAAAAGCATTCCAGAAAAATATCTGTCACTATTAACTTCATCTCTTATTGAATTATGGTCAAAGTATTCATAATTATTATAATTATAATTCTTCTGCATATGCTCAATTTCATCTTGAAAATATTTATAATCTTTTTTTGTGTTGCCTACATGAAGAACACCTTGTCTAAGTGCACAGTCAATTTTGTATTTTTTAATTAAATTAACTACATTAGAAACAGCATCTAATCCAACTTTCCAAAAAAATTTTGCTTTTTCAATACCAAATTTTTTTTCTAAATAAAATTGGTCTTTTCTCATTCCAATTCCTAGTTGACCGCCATTCCTACCAGAAGCACCAGATCCAACTTTATTTGCTTCCAAAATCGTTATTGATAAACCTTGATTAGATAAATTTAATGCTGAAGAAATACCTGTTAAACCACCTCCAATAATACATACATCAGTTGAAATATTATCATTTAATTTAATTTGATTAGGAAAATTAGGTGCTGAAAATTTATAAAAACTCTCTTTTTCATTATCATGTTGATTAAAAGTCCTTTTTTTTGTAGTAAACATTAACTTATCTTTAATGGTTTAATAATAATTAGTAAACAAACACTCTCAATATGATTGAAAAATTTCAAAATTGGTTTCATGAAAACTCTATTACTGAAGTTGAATGTTTAGTTCCAGATCTTGGAGGTATAGCAAGGGGAAAAATTTTACCAACTAACAAATTTTTAAAAGGACTGGAAGATGAAAGTCACAGATTACCTCAGTCAACTTTTATTCAAACGATATCAGGAGATTATGCAACTGAGGACTCTGCCGGAGCTTTACCAAGAAGTGTTTATAATCCAACTGACATTGATGTAATTTTAAAACCAGATTTTAATACAATGAGAGTAGTGCCATGGTACGACGACCCTACTGCACAAATTATCTGTGATGCAATAAATCTTAACGGAGATGATGTTATAAATTCTAGCAGGAATGCTCTAAAAAATATTTTAAAACTTTATAAAAAAGATAAATTAACTCCAATTGTTTCACCAGAGTTAGAATTTTATTTAGTGAAACCTAATGCTGACTCAGATTATCCCCTTGAAGTGCCAGTAGGTCAATCAGGTAGACAAGAAACAGGTAAGCAGGCCTTGGGTATAGATGCTGTTAACGAATTTGATCATCTTTTTGAGGATGTATATAATTATTGTGAAGCACAAAATATTGAAATTGATACTATTAATCATGAATCTGGCTCAGCTCAGATGGAAATTAATTTTCAACATGGTGATCCTTTAGATCTAGCAGACCAGGTATTTTTATTTAAAAGAACTTTAAGACAGTCAGCTTTGAAACATAAACTTCATGCAACATTTATGGCAAAACCTATGGAGAACCAACCTGGTAGCGCAATGCACATACATCAATCGATATATAATGAAAAAAATAAAAATATTTTTTTTAATCAATCAACTAAAATTTCAAAAAAAATGAAAAGCTATTTAGGTGGTTTGGAAAAATATACTCCATTATTAATGCCAATATACGCTCCAAATATAAATTCATTTAGAAGATTGTTTGCAACTTGGGGTGCTCCTAAAAATGTTAAATGGGGAATAGGTAATAGAAGTTGTGGTTTTAGAATTCCATCAATTGAGGAAAGGAATATACGTATTGAAAATAGAATTCCTGGATCTGATACAAATCCATATCTAGTTTTTGCAGCTAATTTAGCTTCAGGATATTTAGGAATGAAAAATAATTTAAAACCAAATCCAGAAACTAAAGATAGTGCATTTAAAGATAAAAATTCTAATCTACCTAAAAATATGGATGAATCGTTAACTCTCTTTGAAAATGATGAAGATATAAAATCCATATTTAATGAAAAATTTGTAAGGTCGATTGCTGCGATAAGAAGAGTTGAGTATCAAGCTTATTTATCAGTAATAAGTTCTTGGGAGCGAGAATATTTATTACTTAATGTTTAAATTTTTTATTAAAATAAAAATAAAATAAACCAATTATTATTAAAGCAAACATTAAAATTGCTGATAATGCGTTTACTTCAGGACTCAATCCTAATCTAACTTTAGAAAAAACTACAATTGGCAATGTGTTAGCTCCAGGCCCAGTAGTAAAACTCGCAACAACTAGATCATCTAAAGAAATTGTAAAAGCTAATAGCCAACCAGCAATAATAGAAGGTAAAATTATTGGTAAAGTTATCTTATAGAGTACCTTGGTATAATTATAGCCTAGATCCATCGCAGCTTCCTCAATATTTTTGTTAAAGTCAGTTAATCTTGCTTGAATAATAATTGCAACAAATGCAATACAAAAAGTAACGTGTGATATGAAAATAGTTAATTGCCCTCTAGATGATGGAAATCCAATTACATTATTTAAGCTTATAAAAAAAAGTAACATTGAAAGACCTAAAATTAATTCTGGTAAAACCAAAGGTGTTGATGAAAGAAAAATATAAAATGATTTAAAAGGAATTTTTCTTATTCTTACAAGTGAATATCCAATCATAAGTCCTAAAATTGTAGCAAAAGTTGCAGACAAAGCTGCAATTTTAATACTAATAATAAATGCCTCAATTATTTGTTCATTATTAAATAACTCATTGTACCATCTTAAAGAAAATCCTTTCCAAACCATTACTCTCTTATTTTCATTAAATGAGTAAAAAATTAAAACTAAAATTGGGAAATATAAAAAAAATAAACCTAAAAAAATAACTGTACTTTTGATTAAACTAGATTTCATTTTTTTGACTCCAACGAGAATAAAGTATTTGAAAAATAACAATTGGCAAAACCAAAATAATAATTCCACTAAAAGCTAAAGCACTAGCACCTGGCCAATTTCTATTAACAAAGAATTCCTCCCATAATATTTTTCCATAATATAATCTATCACTACCACCTAACATTTCGGGTATAATAAATTCTCCAACAACAGGTATAAAAACTAATAAAGATCCAGCGACAATTCCTGGAACAGACAAAGGAAGAATAACTTTAAAAAAGGTTTTAATACGATTTAATCCTAAATCTTTTGATGCTTCAATTAAATTTAAGTCAAATTTATTTAAGTATCCATAGAGTGGTAAAATCATCAAAGGTAAATAAGTGTATACAATTCCCATGATGACAGCATATTGATTGTATAATAATTGAAGTGGTTCTGATGTTATGCCTAGGTTTAGAAGTATTATATTTAAAATTCCATTATTCTGTAAAATTATTTTCCATGCATATACTCTTAATAAAAATGATGACCAAAATGGAATAACTACTAAAACTAATAGGATATTTCTTAATCTGATATTTGAAGTCGCAATATAAAAAGCTAATGGGAACCCAATAAGTAAACAAAAAAAAGTAGATATTAGAGCTAGTATCAAAGAGTTTACAAAAGATCCAATATAGTAATAATCACTAAATATATAAACATAGTTTTCAAATGTAGTATTGATCTTAAATCCATTATCAAAAAGAAAAATATCTTGATAAGGAGGCATCCCCCATTCAGATACCGAAATTGATATTTTAAAAATTATAGCTAATGGTATAAAAAAAAATAGAATAAGCCAAAAATAAGGACTAAAAACAAAATATTTTTCGAATAATTTATTTTTCAATTAATCCTCTAAAACCTTGATTGATTCACTTTCCCAACTACAAATGACTTTTTCCCCTTTTGGGAAATTATAATTTGAGCTTGAGTTAAAATTCTGATCTAAAACTGAAATTATCATATTTTTAATTTTAATTTCATAACGTGTAAAACTTCCCAAATATGATTTTTCTAAAATTTCTCCACTAAAGGAATTAAATGAACTTGTTTTCAAATTATTTATTGATTGTATTTTTATTTTCTCTGGTCTTAGTAAAATATTAGTTTTTGTATTTTTTAATTCTTTGTTTAATTTAAAATTTATACCTAAATCATCAGAATAAAAATTTTCATCTTTCTTATAAATCTCAATTATATTTGCAATTCCTATAAAATTGGCAGTATAAAGACTTTTAGGATTTTCATAAATCTCTTCAGGGCTAGAGCATTCCAAAATAAGACCATTCTTCATTATTGCCATTCTATCAGATAAGGACATTGCTTCTTCCTGATCATGGGTAACAAAAACAAATGTAATTTTTAGTTTCTTTTGGAGTGTTGTTAACTCTAATTGCGTTTTTGATCTTAGTTTTTTATCTAGTGCTGCAAGAGGCTCATCTAACAATAATAACTTAGGTTTTTTTATTAAGCACCTTCCAAGGGCAACTCGTTGCTGCTCTCCACCTGATAATTGCTTAATTCTTCTATTTAATAAATGTTCAATAGATAAAAGTTCGGCAATATTTCTTACGGTTATTTCAATTTCTTTTCGAGTAAAATTTTCTTTTATTCCAAAAGCTAAATTATTAAATACGTTTAAGTGAGGAAATAGAGCATACGATTGAAACATATAATTTAATGGTCTATCAAAAGGTTCAAGGTTTGTTATGTCTGTTCCGTCGAGGATTACACGTCCTGTATCTGGCTTCTCAAATCCCCCTAGTATTCTTAGTAAGGTAGTTTTGCCTGAACCCGAAGATCCTAGGAGACCAAAAAATTCAGATTTTGAAATATTTAAATTAATATTTTCTAAAACTTTGTTATCTCCAAAGGATTTAGAAATATTTTCAATTACTAGAAAATTATTATCCATCTTAAATCAGCACTAATATTAATATATTAGTGCTGAAATGAAGTATATTTTTTAATTTGATTTAAATTTATTGAAATATTTAGTTGATAATTTAGATTTTTTTGGAGAGTCAGCTGTATCAGCAAAAAGCATACTTAAAGTTGCTTCATCTGGATAAATAGCAGGATCTTCAAAAATTTCAGGATCAACTAGTTCATTGGCTGCTTTATTTGGATTTGAATACCAAACGTAGTTTGTAATATCAGCAGCAACTTGAGGTCTTAAAATATAATTTATAAATTTGTGGGCATTCTCAACATTTTTTGCATCAGCTGGAATAGCCATCATATCAAACCATATTACAGTTCCTTCAGATGGAATTGAGTACCAAGCTTCTACGCCATCTGCAGCTTCATCAGCAGCTAGGAAAACATCACCAGACCATCCCATAGTCAAACAGATCTCTCCATTTGCTAAATCATCAATATATTGAGAAGAATCAAAATATCTTATGTAAGGTCTTATTTGCTGTAACATTTCAAGAGCAACCTCATAATCTTTCTCATCCTCTGTATAAGGATCTTTTCCAACGTATTTTAAAGCGATTTCCATAACCTCTGTAGGAGCATCCAACATTGCGATTCCACAATCTGCATATTTTGATGCAATAGCTGGATCAAACAAAATGCTCCAACTTGTAATATCATTTTCATCAACTTTATCAGTATTATAGCCAATACCTGTAGTGCCATACATATAATTTATCGAGTATTGACCTCCTGGATCATGTGCATCAATTTTTGCTAGTACATCAGGATCTAAATTACCAATGTTTGAAAGTTGAGCCTTATCAAGTTTTTGAAAAACTCCAGCCTTGATTTGGTTTTCTAAAAAAGAACCAGAAGGCACGACAATATCATATCCAGACCCACCAGCTAAAAGTTTAGCTTCAAGAACCTCATTTGAATCAAAAACATCATAAGTTACATCAATGCCAAATTCATTTTCAAAATTTTCAATTGTATCTTCGGCAATGTAGTCAGACCAATTGTAAATAAATAATTCTTCTTTAGCCTGAGCATAAAAAGAAATTAAAACTAATAGAGATATAAAATACTTAAGCATTATTCCCCTCCTAAATAAAAATTACATTAAATAAAATAAATTAAAAATCGAGAATTTTTTTATATAGATCAGGCCTTCTATCTCTAAAGTTACCCCATGATTTTCTATATTTTCTTGAAATTAACAAATCTAGAGTCGCTGTTATTATTCCCTCATCCTTATCATTCATACGATTTATTACATTTCCAAGATGATCCAATATAAAAGAATTACCATAAAAATTTAATTCAATATCAGCTTCGACCTCCTTGCCTATTCTATTCGAGGTTATTATAGGGATTTGATTTGCAGCAGCATGTCCTACCATTGTATTAATCCAATGATCCTTCGAATTTAATTCAGGCATGTGCGGCTCAGAGCCAATTGCTGATGGGTATAAAATTAAATCAGCGCCTTTCAACGCTAGTATTCTTGCACATTCAGGAAACCACTGATCCCAACAAATAGCACAGCCAACTTTTGCCAGAGGGGTGTCAAAAACCATAAAGCCTGTGTTGCCTTTTTCAAAATAATACTTCTCATTATAGCCAGGTCCTTCAGGAATGTGAGATTTATTATAAACTTCACTTATTTTACCTAAAGAATCAATCATAACGAGAGAGTTAAAAAACTTATTTTCCTTTTTTTGAAAAAAACTAATTGGTAATGAAATCTTTTTATCTTTACAAATATTAGATAATTTTTCGAACATTGGATGGGAAGGAAAATCAATTGCAAGATCAAAAAATTGATCATTTTTTGTTGAACAAAAATAATAATCTTGAAATAATTCTTGCAGAAGTAAAATATCAACATTTTCATTTGATGCTTTTTCAACTAAACTAATTGCTTTATTTAAATTAGCGTCAAAGTCTCCTTTAATGGCCTTGAATTGTGATGTTGCTACTTTTACTTTCATATTTTTGGCACATTCATTGTTATACAATGAATATTTCCACCACCATAATTTATATTTTCTGTTTCCAACATCATAATTTCTCGATTTGGGAATAACTTTTCAAAAGTTAATTTTACCTCATTATCTTCCTTAACATTGAATTTAGGTAAGATAATTTTATTTTTACTGAAATAAAAATTTATGTAAGAGCTAATAATATTTTTATTATTAATTTTTTTTCTTGTAGGTAAGGGAACTTCAATTAAATCAAATGTCTGATTAGTATCTTTAAAAAATTTAATAAGATCAGTTTTGTTTTTTTTTAATATTTCATAATTAGGATCTAATTTGTGAGTTGTAGCAATTAAATATTGATTTTTCCCTATTGGGCATAATAAATTATCGACATGACCATCTGTATCATCCTCCATTAATCCATTTTCAAATAGAAAAATATAATTTAAATCAAACAATAGCTTTAATTCATTAATAATATGTTCACTATTATGTTTTTGTTTTCTATTTTTATTAAATATTACATTTTTAGTGCTAAACAAATTTTTTTTATCATCATAAGTTATTGCACCTCCTTCAATGACTAAGTCAGAAATTTTTGTTGGGATGTTAAAATAGTTTGAAATCAATTTTGATATTTTATTATCATTTAAATAATCTGGATATTTGCCATAACCATTAAATTCAAAACTAATTGATTTTAATTTTTCATCTTCGATATAAAATATAGGTGCAATATCTCGCATCCAAGAATCATCTAATTTACACTCTACAATATCAATATTTTTATGATCAGTTTTATTTTGAATTTCATTAATGTCTTCTTTATTTGAAAATACAATTACATGCTCAGTTTTTGCAATTTCATTAATTAAATTTGCAACTTCATCTCTAGCTTTATTAATAATTTTACCATAAAGATCTTTATTACATGGCCAAGCAATCAAACAATATTGGTGTTCATACCATTCAGGAATTAGTTTCATAAAATTTAAAAATATGTATAATTATTTCATGTCTAAAGATGAAGTAAAATTCACTGAAATGAAACATGGTGATAAAGAGGATTATGAACTTCTTGCTAATTTTGAAGATAAATTCATTGAAGGTACAGCTGATAGAATAGTAAGAGTGCTAGAAAGTTTAGACAATTCTTTAGGTGGCTATAAGGTATCTAGATTAGAACATTCTCTTCAAACTGCATCAAGGGCGTTACGTGAACAAGCTTCTGAAGAAATGGTGGTAGCTTCCTTATTGCATGATATAGGTGATGAAATTGCACCTCTTAATCATTCTGAACTTGCAGCTGCAGTATTAAAACCCTTTGTGTCTGAAAAAACAAGATGGATTGTAGAACAACACGGTTTATTTCAAGCCTACTACTATAATCATTATTATGGAAAAGATAGAAATCTAAGAGATAAATTCAAAGGTCATGAATTCTTTAAAGACACTATAGATTTTTGTGAAAGATGGGATCAAGCATCATTTGATCCAAATTATGATACAATTCCTTTAAAAGAATTTGTTCCAATGGTTCAAAGAATATTCAATAGAACACCTTATAGAAATTTATAGTTATTTTTTTAGCTTATTGATTAGTGTAAGGTTACCTGGATCAAAATTATTTTTATTTTCTTGAATAAATTTATCTATATCTTTTTGCTTTTCTAATTCTAATTCAGAAACTTTTCTAACATTTAAATCAACATACAAAGAACAAACCTCTGTTGTTGCTGCTCTATAACCTTCAAGTTTATGTGTCATTTCTAATTTATAAATTAATCTTTTTTTATCCCTATCAAGAAATAATAAATTAATATCTACTTCATCACCCTCTTTCACTTCTTTGTCATAAGTTGTGTGTGACTCAACGGCAAAAGTAGTTTTCTTCTCTTTTTTTGCAGAAGTTTCACCCATATTAAATTTTTGTAAAAGAACTTCCCATCCAGCATCAAAAAGATGAATATAAAATGCCAAATTCATATGACCATTGTAATCGGTCCATTCTTTTTTTACTCTTCCTGAATTTAAATATATCTTCATTGTTTTTCTTTATTAATTCAAAAAATATTGTAGTTTAAAATAATGAATAATGAAGTAATAATTTCCTGCGCTGTAACAGGATCTGGTGATACAGCAGGCAAACATCCTGAATTACCTATAACGCCAAAACAAATTGCTGATGCTTCAATTGAAGCTGCCAAAGCAGGTGCAGCAATAGCTCATGTACATGTAAGAGAACCTGATGGCAAACCTTCTAGGAATTTAAGTTATTATAAAGAAGTAGCAGATAGAATTCGCTCCTCTGAAACTGATGTAGTTTTAAATTTTACTACAGGTATGGGTGGTGATTTTGAAGTGGGAACAGGTAAAGATCCTTTAAATCCAGTGGGAGCAAATACTGATATGATCGATGCATTAAGCAGATTAGAACATGTTGAAGAGTTATTGCCTGAAATTTGTACTTTAGACTGCGGCTCACTAAATTTTGGTGACTCAAACATGACTTTTATTCATACACCGATACAACTAAGAACTGCAGCAAAAAAAATGCAGGAGCTTGGAGTGAAACCAGAAATGGAAGCTTTTGAAATGGGTCATTTATGGTTTGCTAACCAACTTTATAAAGAAGGTTTAATTGATGGCCCTCCTTTTTATCAAATATGCCTTGGCATACCTTGGGGATCACCTGCAACAACAAGCGCAATGAAAGCTATGGCTGAAATGGTACCTTCTGAAGGTATTTGGTCTGGATTTGGAATAGGAAGATCGCAAATGCCTATGGCTGCACAGGCAGTTATTTTAGGAGGAAATGTTCGTGTAGGACTGGAGGATAATCTTTATTTAAAAAAAGGAGTTTTTGCATCAAATGCACAGTTGGTTGAAAAAGCAAGATGTATTGTTGAAGATATGGGAGCATCTATTTTATCCCCGCAACAGACAAGAGAGAAATTAAAACTAAAAAAACATTTTTAATTTGAAAAATATTGCTGTCATTGGAACTGGTGTGATTGGTACCGGCTGGATACTCAGATTTCTCGCCAATGGTAAAAAAGTCAAAGCATTTGATAAAAATTCTCATCAATTACATTTTCTAAAAGAAGAAATAGCAAGAACAAACTTAATTATAAAAAAATTATATAATACCAAAATCAATTTCAAAAATTTGGAGATCGTAGACAATATTGAGGAAGCAGTAAAAAATGCAGATTTAATTCAGGAAAATGTACCTGAACGACTATCTTTAAAAAAAGATGTTATAAAAAATATAAGTAAATATTCACCATCCAATTCAATAATTGCTTCAAGTTCATCTGGTTTACTTCCATCAGATTTACAATCAAAATGTATTAATCCAAAAAGATTAATCATAGCTCATCCCTTTAACCCTGTGTATATTCTCCCCTTGGTTGAGATTGTAAAAGGTAAAAAAACTACAAATTTATATCTTAATAAAGCAAAAAAATTTTATCAAAAAATTAAAATGAAAACATTATTGGTAGAAAAAGAATTACCAGGCTTTTTATCTGATAGATTGCAAGAAGCTTTGTGGAGAGAGGGGTTACATATTGTAAATGATGGATATGCTTCAACAAAAGATTTAGATGAAGCAATCACTTATGGTCCTGGTATGAGGTGGGCTCTAATGGGAACTTTTTTGACATTTCACTTAGCAGGAGGAGAAATGGGTATGAAACACATGTTAGATCAATTTGGACCAGCATTAAAACTCCCATGGACTAAACTAAAATCTCCAAAACTAACAAAAAAACTTAAAGAAGACATCATTAAAGGAACAAAAAAACAATCAAACAATCATTCTATAAAAGATTTAAGTAATATAAGAGATAATTTCTTAATAGATTTGCTAGAATTAAAGAAAAAATATAAATTATAATTATGACAATAATTTCAAAATATGTAGCTTTAAAAAATTATATACCAACTGGTTTACCTAAAGAAGAAGATTTTGAAATTAAATCTAAAACTTTAGAATTAGATGAAACAAATAATATTCATGTTCTTAATTCATGGATATCTGTTGATCCGTATATGAGAGCAAGGATGACAGAACGTAAAAATTATAAACCACCCTTTTTAATAGGCGAGGAAATGGAAGGTTATGCAATTGGGTCAGTCCAAAAATCAAAAGATTCACAATTTAAAGAAGGAGACGTTGTTTTCAGTAATTTTGGAATGAGAGATAACTTCGTTTGCAAAGGCGGTGATTTAAAAAAAATAAAAAATTACAATCTTCCATTGCAAACTTATCTTGGGCCTTTAGGAATGACAGGGCAAACTGCATATATTGGTCTTTTTAATCATGGGAATATACAAAAAGGACAAAGTATTCTTGTATCTTCAGCAGGTGGAAGTGTTGGTTCAACAGTTTGTCAAATTGCAAAAAATTTAGGATGCAAAGTATATGCTAGTACAGGATCAGATGAAAAAGTTGATTGGTTAAAAAATGAATTAAATGTTGATGTAGCATTTAATTATAAAAAAATTGATAACCTTGTTGTTCACTTAAAAGAAATTTGTCCTGAAGGATTTGACTTATACTTTGATAATGTAGGAGGTGATTTTTTAGAGTCTGCAATTTTTCGAATGAAAAATTTTGGAAGAATTATTATTTGTGGAAGAATATCTCAAATGAATTCAACTTCTGCACCTGCTGGACTAAAAAATATGGCTCACGTATTAGTAAAAAGATTAACTATAAAAGGTTTTTTAATTTTTGATCATGAAAATGATAATGAGCCTTTTGAAACTGATATGCGAAATTGGCTGTCTGAAGGAAAAATAAAGTTTAAAGAAACAATTTATGAAAATATAGAAAATGCTCCTAAAGCATTTATCGATTTACTTAATGGAAAAAATTTAGGTAAAATGTTAGTCAAAATTTAACTAAATTGTAACGTAGGGCGACGTCCCTCGATATTTTATATCTAATTTAAGTTCTTTATCAATTGGAGGAAAAGCTCTTTGCTGACATTCCACTCTAGGGCATATCCTACAAGAAACTCCAATTGGCATTTGTAATTTTTTATTATTTAGATCAATTCCTTCAGAATAAATTAAATCTTTTGCGTATTTCATATCACAACCTAAACCAATCGAAACAAAGCTTTTAGGCATTCCATGTTTTTCAATTCCTTTCTCAAAAGCTCTTGCAATACAAAAATATACTCGTCCATCTGGCATTTTAGATATTTGAGGATGAATTTTTCCAGGATTTAAAAAAGCAGTATAAACATTCCATCTAGGACAAGAACCTCCATGTCTTGGTATATGAATACCAGATAAAGAAAATCGCTTTGAGACATTTCCAGCAATATCTGTTTTTAAAAAATGAAATGGCACTCCTTCGTTTCCAGGTCTTTGAAGATTTGTTAATCTATGTGTAACTTGTTCAAAACTACAAGCATAATGATGCATCAAAATTTCTACATCATATTTATGTAATTTAGCACTCTTTAAAAAATCGTTATAAGGCATCATAAAAGCAGCAGCATAATAATTTAGTAAAGATAGTTTAAACAAAGGTTCTACTTCTTCTGATTCGACATTATTATCTTTAATAACTTTATTGATAACATCATTAGCCTCTAAATAAGCGACTTGTGATGCTAAATGAAAGTTTCTTGATGTGTAAGTTAACATTTCAGAAAGATAAAAAATCTTTGAATTTTCATCAAATCTTTTAACTATTTTTTCATCTTCGTTTATGGTTACTATTTTAACTTCAATTCCATGTTTTTCTTTAAGATAAAGTGATAATTTAGATCCAGATCCAATGTTAGGTCCAGTTTCAAGACCTATTTGTTTTCTTAGATTTTCAGAACTTACTTCTAAATCATTAAAGTAATTTTTATTTTCTTGAAGAATATCTGAAACGATTTCTACAGGTAGTCTTGTTGGTTTTTCAATTTGATTTGCATTGACATCCATCGTTTCAAGTCGATTTTGCATATCTTCTTTAAAACTTTTAAAAGAATCATTTATTGTCAGTAATGCTTTAGCTATGTTAGGATTAGAACCAATAAAGTCACTTGTGTCGTGATTGGTTATCTTTAAATCATCAAAAATCTCATTGCTTAAAACATCCATTACGTCTGAAAGTAGTCGTTTGCTAGATTCTGTTGAGAAGTCTTTAATTGATAAATCTAATTTATCAGCTGCTTTAATTAGTAAGGAAAGTGGTATTTTTCTTTTTCCACTTTCAATTAAATTTAAATAACTAGGAGATATACCAATAGTTTTTGATAATTCAGCTTGTGAAAAACCTTTGCTTATCCTTTGTTTTTTTAACCTTGGGCCAAAATTTATGTCAGATTCAATATTCATTTACAAAATTTACAAAAATAATAAATTCAAAGTAATTTTCTTTACATTAAAACTAAGAAAAACTCTAGTTTTTTTTTATTTTATTATGTATTTGTAAAATCTGTAAATATGAACAGTAAATTAACAGAAAATATTAATAATCAAAAAGATAGCCTAGAACAGAGTTCTATTGAGAAGAAGGTTCTTGAAGGATCTATAGACTCAAATTATGACCTTAATCTTGCTGATGGTATCGAAGCATACTACAGCGAAAGATACGGTTGGACTCTTAGAAGAAAAACGATCTAATTAAATTAGATTTTATCTCTTTAACTAACGGTACTATTTATTTGGTCGTAAGCTTTTTCAGCAATCATAATAGTTGTTGCATTTAAATTAGCACTAACAATATCTGGCATTACAGAAGCATCAACAACTCTTAAATTTCGAATTCCATGAACCCTAAGGTCTTGGTCTACAACTGAAGTTTTGTCCTCACCCATTTTATTTGTGCATGACGGATGATACGCAGATTCAGATGTATTTTTAATAACTTCATCTAATTCATTTTGATTAGATACATTCTTCCCAGGCCTAATTTCTGTGCCAACATATTCTTTAAGTGATTTTTGAGACAAAATTTTTTTAGCAATTCCTACACCTTCTCTCATTTGTTTTAAATCATCTTCATGCTTAAGATAATTAAATTGAATTTTAGGATCATCTTTATAGTTATTTGTTTTAATTTTAACAAACCCCCTACTTTTTGGCCTATTTGGACAAACATGAAATTGAAAAGCTTCAAAATTAGGATTTTCTAAACCATGATTAATAACTAAGTAGGGAAAAAAATGAAATTGTAGATTTGGGTGATTATATGATTTGTCAGATTTAACAAAACCTCCTAACTCTAAGTGTGAGTTTGCTAACCTACCTTTTTTAAATAAAAACCATTTTGATCCTTCTATTGCTTGATAGAGAAAATTTGTTGCTAAAGAATGTAATGTTTCATTTTTTTTAGATTTATATTGAATATACATCTCTAAATGATCTTGTAAATTTTCTCCCACCCCAACTAAATTATTAATAACTTCTATTCCCAAGCTTTTAAGATACGTTTCATTACCTATTCCGGATAATTGAAGGATTTTAGGTGAATTAATTGAACCAGCACAAAGTATAACTTCTTTATTGGCTAAATAATTATTGGTTATATTTTTTTTAATCGTTTCAACACCAATTGCAGTTTTATTTTTAAAAAGAATTTTTTTAACATCAATATTATTTATTATTCTTAGATTTTTTCTATTTTGGATTGGCTCTAAATATGCCTTAGCAACACTTTGTCTTACACCTTTGTTTATTGTTACATCAAAAGTTCCAAAACCTTCCTTATCAATACTGTTAGAGTCATTAAATATTTTATATCCAGCTTCTTGTGCGGCTTCTAAAACTTTTTTAAACAGAGGGTATTTTTTATCTATGTTTGATTTATTTACTTTTAATGGCCCCTTTTTACCTCTTACATTACTATCATGAGACCAAGTTTCTAATTTTTTAAAAAAAGGTAAAACTTTTTCATATGACCAATTAGTTAAACCACTTGAAGACCATCTATCAAAATCCTCTTTATGACCTCTAGCGAAAACCATTCCGTTATGAGAAGAGCATCCCCCGATCATTTTACCTCTTGGACAATATAAAGATCTATTATTTAGAAACGGCTCAGGCTCAGTATAATATTTCCAATTATATTTTGGGTCATGCATTGCATATAGAAGAGCGCTTGGCATATCAACTTTCCAGGTTTTACTGGATGGGCCAGCTTCTAATAAAATTACAGAATTCTTTGATTGTGAAGACAATCTGTTAGCTAAAACACAACCTGCTGACCCTGCTCCAACAATGATGTAGTCAGCGTTTTTATCCACTAATTCATTCTTTCAGTATTTCCATCAACAGTCATGATTTGACCAGATACATTTTCTGAAGCATCGCTCAATAAAAATAATGCCATCGATGCAATATCTTCTTTTTCTACAAATGTGTTTAATGAAACCATTGACTCTAATTCTTTTCTTACTTTTTTATTTGAAGAATTTATTAATTTAGCTTTTGCATTTATTACCCTATCCATTCTATCGCCATTAACAGAACCAGGACAAATTGCATTCACACGTATTTTAAATTTTCCTAATTCAACTGCTAATGTTTTAGTTAATCCAATTACTGCCCATTTACTTGATGCATATGGTGAACGTTGAGCAAAACCATATAATCCTGCAGTTGAAGATAAATTAATAATAGATCCTTTTTTAGCATTTTTTAAAAATGGAATAGCAAATTTTGTGAAATAAAAATGTGAACTTAAATTGGTTTTAATCGTGTTATCCCATTCATCTATTGAAATATTTTGAAGATACTTTGTAGGTCCTGCAATGCCTATATTATTTATTAATCCATCTATTTTTTTTAAGTTAGATAGAGAATTAAAATATTCTTTAATGTCTTTTGGATTTGTGCAGTCTAAGTGTTTAGCAAATATTTTATTACGATATTTTTTGTTTAAATTTATTTTATCAATTTTTGATTTATTTATGTCAGATAAATATACTTTTCCACCTGAACTGATTATTTTATTTGCTATAGCAAAACCTAAGCCATCTGCACCAGCAGAAATAATATAATTTTTTTTACTAAGATTTATTTTCATTTATTGAATATTATCTATCTCTTTTTTAGAAATATATCCAATAGTTTTACCTTTATTGTCAGTAACTACTATTGTTAAGTTGTCTTCAAGAATTTTATTTTTAAAATTTTTTAGTTTTATATTTTGATTTACTTTGTAAATAGAACCTAATGTTAAATTATCTTTATTAAAATTGTTCTCAATTATCATTATATTTTTTGCCTCTAGATTATCTATTCTATTTTCTTTGCTAGAAAAAAAATTTAGTAAAAATTTAAATATATTCATTATTTAAAATATAGATTTACTAGGAAGATCTTTTATTCAGAAGATTGGTTAGCCAATCAGGATCCATTTCTGGGACTGAAGACAATAAAAGTTCTGTATAATCAGGATATGGTGGATTTAAAATTTTACTTTTCAAACCCTGTTCCACTACCTCACCTTGATACATAACAACTATTTCATCTGAGATTGCTTTAACTGTTGCTATATCATGAGTAATAAAAATATAAGTTACACCAAGCTCTTTTTGTAATTTTTGGAGTAATTTTAATATTCCTTCTTGAACAATTTGATCTAGCGCTGATGTCACTTCATCACAAATAATTAAATCGGGGTTAGCCGCTAAAGCTCTTGCAATGCATATTCTCTGTTTTTGACCTCCAGATAATTCGGATGGTAATCTATCTAAAAAAGTTTCATCTAGCTCAATCATTTTTAATAATTCAATAACTTTTGCTTCTCTTTCTTTCCCTTTTATACCTTGATAAAATTCTATTGGTCTTCCTATTATTTCATCAACAGTTTGACGAGGGTTCATTGCAGTGTCAGGCATTTGAAATATTATTTGAATTCTTCTTAATTCTTCTTTTGACCTTTGCTCAAGTTTGGGAGACAATTTTTTTCCATCAAAAATTATTTCTCCTTTTAATTGAGGAAGTAAGCCCGTAATTACTCTTGCTGTTGTTGATTTTCCTGATCCACTTTCACCAACTATAGCTACTGTTTTACCTTTAGGAATATCTATAGAAACCTTGTGTAAGACCTTTGATGAGCCATATGCTGCATCAATATTTTTAATAGACAACATATAATCTTCATTTGTTTCTTCAGGCTTGATCAGTGATCTTACTGACCATAGAGATTTGGTGTATTCTTCTTTTGGATTTGATAGCATATCTCTTGTTTCAGCTTCTTCAACTTCTTCACCGTATCGCAAAACTTTTATTCTATCAGCCATTTGCGCAACTACGGCTAAATCATGAGTAATATAAATTGCTGCTGTATTAAATTTATCTACTATAGATCTCATAGCAGATAATACTTCAACTTGAGTTGTTACATCTAAAGCTGTTGTGGGCTCATCAAATATAATTAACTCTGGTCTTGGGGACATAGCCATTGCTGTCATTATTCTTTGTAGTTGCCCTCCAGATACTTGATGCGGGTATCTATCTCCTATATTTTCCGCATCTGGAAGCTGTAGTGATTCATAAAGTTGAACCGCATCTTTTTTTAATACATCCGTTGGATTTATCTTTAATCTATTAGCAGCACTTATTGTTTGGTCCATTAATCTATGAGCAGGATTAAAAGATGCTGCTGCTGATTGAGCAACATAAGATATTTTAGTTCCCCAAATTTTTCTCTTTTCAAATTCTGTTAGTTTAGCGAGGTCTATACCGTTAAAATTAATTTCTCCCTTTATAATCTTACAACCTGGTTGGGTATAGCCCATTGCAGCTTTACCCATAGTAGATTTTCCGGCACCACTCTCTCCAATTAACCCTAGTATTTCTCCTCTGTGTAAAGTCAAATCTACACCTTTTAAAATTTTATGCCATCTCTCATCTGAAAATCCATCAATATGGATATTTTTCATTTCAAGCAGGAGTTCTTTTGATTTATTTAACGTCATCTTTTAATCCGCTAGTAATGTAAAGATACCAATCAACAACAAAATTAATTGATACACATAGTAAAGCAATTGCAGCAGCTGGAATTAATGGTGTTAAACCTGCTGTTATATCATATTGTGCATATTGAATAAGTATTGCATTTTCCCTCACCATTGATGCCCAATCTGCTGAAGGGGGTTGAATGCCAATTCCTAAAAAACTTAAACTAGATATTGTAAAAATTATAAATATGAACCTTAAACCAAACTCAATAATCAAAGGTGAAGCTATATTAGGAAGTATTTCTCTGAAAATAATATATGATAAATTTTCACCTCTTAATCTCGCGACCTCTACATATTCTAGAACAACTTGACCAACAGCAACTGATCTTGATATTCTAAAAAATCTAGTTGACTCCAAAATTCCTAAAATGACAATTAAATTAAAATTAGTAGGTCCAAAAACTGATAAAAGTATAAAAGTAAAAATCATCACAGGTATAGCCATAAGCGTGTCTACTATTCTACTTAATAGCTGATCTAAATACCTTCTATCCAGAGCAGCTATAATTCCAAATACTGTTCCAATTCCTAAAGCAATAAAAGTAGCCAATAAACAAATACCAATTGTATTTCTTGCAGCATAGATAATGCGAGAAAAAATATCTCTTCCAATTTGATCAGTACCAAATATATGACCATCACCCCAAGGAGCATAAGCTACTGGGAATATTTCTGCTTCTCCATGTGGAGCAATTAAGGGAGCAAATATTGCAGCAAAAAAATATATAAACAGTACAATCATACCAAACCAAGCTGAGATTGGAGCTTTTGATAGGGCAATTTTTAATCTTTCTAACTTAGTTCTTCTTTTAATTAAGTTTGCAACTTCACTTTTTGCAGAATAAGATAAATTTTCGCTCATTTTGGGTATAGTAACCTTGGGTTAGAAATAATTCCGATCAAGTCAGCAATTAAATTTAATATTACATATGTTGATGCAAAAATTAATGCACAAGCTTGAACAACGGGTAAATCTCGATTATAGACTGATCCGACCATCAACCTACCAATACCTTGATAGTTAAAAACATATTCAACAACAACTGAGCCAATCAACATATAAGCTAAGTTTATTGCAATTACTTGTGAAATAGGTGCCCAAGCATTTGGAAGTGCGTGTTTAACAATTACCTCGTATCTAGAAGCTCCCGATAATTTTGCCATTTCAATATATTCACTTGATAAGATATTTATTATCGCTGATCTTGTCATTCTCATCATGTGACCCATAGTAATTAATGTCAAAGTAAAAACTGGAAGAGCAGTCCTGTAAAATCTTTCAGCCAAAGTTGAAGCTTCATCCACATTAGAAATAGTTGGAAAAACAGGAAACAGTGTAGCTAGTAAAAGAATAAAAATATAGGCTGTAAAAAATTCTGGTGAAGATACGGTTACTAAGCTAACTCCAGTTGCTGACCTATCATAATAAGAGTTTCTGTATAATGCTGCTGAGATACCTAAGATTAAAGATAGAGGAATAGCCAACATGGCGGCAACCCCTGTTAAAAATAATGTATTCTTTAATCTGGGAACAATTAAACCAACAACTTCTCTAGACCTATCACCTTGATCCCCTTGAACTTTAGATCTTCCAGAGAAAGAGCTACCAAAATCTCCTTGAAAAACATTTCCTAACCAATCAAAATATCTTGTTACCGGAGGTTTATCTAAACCCAATTCTGCTCTTAGGGCTTTTACTGCAGATTTTGTTGCACTTTGACCTAATATTTCCGTGGCAAAGTCTCCCGGTAAAAAAGAGAATGTGCTAAATATTATTACCGAAAATGCAAAAACTGTAACGAGGCCAAGGCTAAGCCTTAACAAAATTGTTCTAAATATTGGATGAATTTTACTAATATTACCCTCCTTAAAGATACAATCTTAATTCTTAAAGTTTTGTCTAAATTAGGTCAACATGTAAGCTAAAATTAATAATTTAGACGTTGAATTAAAACGTTATATATGTTTTTATATATTAACTTAAGTTTGTTTTTTGTTAAATTTCTAGAAATTATGAACAAAAATCTTAGGTTTTTGTTCAATTATAAGGGAGGACAAATGAAAAATAAGAAAATAGACAAATACATTGAAGAACAGTCTTCAAAGCTAACAAAAGGGCTTATTGATAGAAGACAGTTCATGATGTCTGTCCTTGCTACTGGGGTCACGCTACCAATTGCATTATCATTAGCAGATAAAGCAGTTGCAGCTACACCAAAAAAAGGTGGACATTTAAGATGGGGTAATAGTGCAGCAGATGCAACTGATACTCTTGATCCAGCAACTTATCAGAGCTCATTTATGCAAGCTACTGCTTGGTCATATCAGAACTGTCTAACTGTTGTTGATTCAGATCACACAATTGTTGGAGAGCTTGCTGAGTCAATTGAATCAGACGATGCTCAAACATGGGTATATAATCTTCGCAAAGGTGTTGAATTCCATAATGGTAAATCAATGACAGCAGAAGATGTTGTGCTCAACTATCAGTATCATATGAATCCAGATACTGCTTCGGCAGCAGGTGGACTTTTATCTCAAATTGAAACAGTTTCTGCTGATGGAAATGATAGAGTTATTTTTAAGCTAAAAGGTGCAAATGCCGATTGGCCTGCAATAACTACTGACTATCACATTATGATTAAACCAACAAAAGATGGAGTTGTTGATGCTCAATCAACGATTGGAACTGGTCCATATATTATGGATGAATTCAATCCTGGTGTTGGTGCAAAATTTGGAAAAAGAAATCCAAATTATTTCAAAGGTGATAGTGTTGCACACTTTGATTCAGTTGAGGTAATCGGAATTAATGATCCTGCTACAAGACAAGCAGCATTATTAAACGGTGAAATTGACTGGATGAATGGTGTTGATCTTAGAACTGCTAATCTATTGACTAGAAATCCTAGTGTAGAAATTACAGCAGCTTCTGGTTACGCTCACTATACAGCTCCAATGAGATTGAACGTTCCACCGTTTGATAACTTTGATGTGCGTATGGCAATGAAGTTTGCAATCAAAAGACAGGAAATTGTTGATAAGATTATGCTTGGATATGGTACTGTTGGTAATGATCATCCGATCTCTACTGCTCACCCATACCATAATAGTGCTTTAGAGCAGAGAGAGTTCGATGCTGATAAAGCTGCTTATCATTGGAAAAAATCTGGAGTAAGTGGACCAATTGAAATTAGTACTTCTGAGGTTCCTTATGCAGGATGTACAGATGCAACTAACTTGATAGCAGCATCTGCTCAAGAATGTGGTATCGATCTTCGAGTTAAAAAAGAACCTGAAGATGGTTACTGGAGTAACGTATGGAATACTAAAGGTTTCAGTATGAGTTCTTGGGGTGGAAGACCTACAGAAGATATGATGTGGTCTGCTGCATTCACAGATGACACAGAGTGGAACGAAGCTGCTTGGGGTAATCTAGTTCAAACTGATTCAACTGTTCGTTTCAATGAACTTGTTAGATCTGCTAGATCAGAACTTGATGCAGAAAAAAGAAAATCAATGTACTGGGAAGCACAAGCTCTTTGTAACTACGATGGTGGTGCAATTGTTTATGCATTTAACCAATACGTTGGTGCTGGTTCTAAAAAACTTGCTCACGGTGAAGATGTTGCTGGTAACTGGGAAAGTGACGGTAACAAACTTTCTGAACGTTGGTGGTTTGCATAAAATATTAATTTTTCTTTGTGGCGCATTTAAATGCGCCACACTATTTCTACTAATCTTCCAAAAAAATGTTTTTAAAAAATAAGAAATACCTCTTTGATGGAGGTTCCGGTCAAACTTTAATGGAAATGGGTTTAGAGACAACAGGTGATCTTTGGTCAGCACAAGCTTTATTAAATGAAAATAATCACCAAATGGTCGTAGAAATGCATAAAAATTTTATAAATGCTGGATCACAATTAATAGTCACTTCAAATTTTAGTGTTAGAAGGAGGCTACTAAAAAAATATAATTTACTTGATAAATTTGAATTTGGAATAAGATCTGCTGGATCACTTGCATTAAAAGCAAAAAATGAAAGTGAAAAAAAAGTTATTATTGCAGGCTCATTGCCAAATCAAGGTAATACATATTCCCCAATACATTTTGAAACTGATGAAACAATGTTTAATTATTTTCATGAAATTGCAAAAATATTAAAAGATTATGTCGATATATTTTACTTAGATGTTTTGTGTTCCATCAAAGAAATAAAAATTGCTTTAGAAGCTTCAAAAGAATTTAATAAACAAGTTCTTGTAGGTGCACACTTACGTTATGATGGAAAATTACCATCTGGAGAAAGTCTTGATGAACTTTTTGAAACTATTCAAAAATTTAATTGTTGCGGGATAGTATCAGCCTGCGTATCACCTGAAATCGTTAATTTGAGTATTCCTATATTTAATAAACAAAGGCTTCCTTTTGGTTATAAAATGAATTTATTTAAAGAACTGCCTACTAGTAATGAAGAAAAATTTAATTCAGAAGGTTTTGAAGGACATTATGATTATATTGATCCCATTGAGTTACTTGGCACTCGAAATGAAGAATTTGGAGAAGAAAAATATAAAAAGTTTGTTTTAAATTCTTTAAATGAAGGTGTTACTCTAGTTGGTGGATGTTGTGAAGTAAAGCCACGACATATTGAAGCTATTAAGAATTTATTTTAAAATTTTTTTTTCATTATTTTGTGATAAGTTGAATAAATTTTATGGGAGATTTAGTTAGTAATTACAGATTTGTTGTAAAACCAGTTGTTAAAGAAACTGGTAGATCTCTAGATTTGGCTAGACCCATGAAAATACATCCTCTTACTTATCAAGAGTTACCACTTAACCCCGAATATACTAACTACGCTGATGGTAGATTTACACTTGAAAAATTATCTCATGCTACAGCAGATGAAATGTATTGGAAAGCTAGAAAAGAAATAATTTTACGTCATACAGGTGAGCATCCATACGAAATATCTGGTCCGGATGCTGAAAATTTACTTCAACAAATATTTCCTAGAGATATTTCAAAAGTTAAAATTGGAAGATGCTCCTATCAATTTGCTTGTTACCATGATGGAGGAATGATTTCAGATGGATTATTATTAAGATTAGAAAAAAATAAATTTTGGTTTGCTCAAGGTGATGGACATTTATACAGTTGGTACAAAGCTCATTCAAAAAATTTAGATGTTGAAATTAAAGATCCAAACGTTTGGGTTAGTCAAATACAAGGCCCTAAATCTCTAAAACTTTTAGAAAAACTAGTTGATCAACCATTAAAAAATAATTTTAATTATTTTGATTGGGTTGAAACTTCAATTGCTTCAGAAAAAGTAATTATAAGCAGAACAGGTTTTACAAATGAACTTGGCTGGGAGATTTATTTAAGACCAGAAAATGATTCAAAAAAAATTGGAGACTTAATACTCAGTAAGGGTGAAGAAATGGGAATGATTCTTACAGCCTCTCCAGGATTTAGATGTAGAAGAATTGAAGCAGGTCTCTTATCTGCAGGGAGAGATTTTACAAGAGACAGATCTCCATTTGCTGTTGGATTAGGAAAATTTATAGATTTTAATAAAGGTGATTTTATTGGAAGAGATTATTTACTAAATGCAAGCAAAGATTGCTTAACATGGGGTATGAGAGTGGAAAATAGCTTTGCGTTGGTTGATTCTGAAATTTCTATTAATAATAAAAAAGTTGGAATTGTAACTTCAAGTACATGGTCGCCATTTCAAGTTTGTGGTGTTGCTATAGTTCATATGGATAATGCAGAATTTGGACCAGACACAATAGTAGATGTTAGTTGTGATGATGGTAGTGTGCAAAAAGGTGAAATTTGTACTTTACCAATGTATGATGAGAAAGGTGAAATACAAAGAGGTTTAAAAGAGGATATTCCATCTAGTCCAATACCTTGGAAGGGTATTTCAAAAAACTAGTATATTTTATAATAGAATTATAAATTATATTAGAATACAAATATTAAAATGAATGAACTCATTAAACCTAGCAATAAAATCCATACAATAGATGATGCAATAAGGTTATCAAAAAAGAGATTACCAAAATTGGTCTTTGATTTCATTGATGGAGCATCAGGAGATGATAAACTTGCTGAAATTAATAGTAAAGCATTAGATCAAATTAGACTTGAACCTAAGGTTTTCAGAAATGTCGAGAATAGAAAATTAAGTAAAAAAATATTTGATTTTCATTTTGATTATCCATTTGGATTTGCTCCAATGGGAATGACAAATCTTTCATGGCCTGAAGCAGATAAAATGATAGCAAAAGAAAGTGCGTATAATAATATTCCAACATGTGTTTCAATGGCTTCTAGTACTACGCTTGAAGATATGTTTACTTATTCAGAAGGTCATTCGTGGATGCAAATATATATTTTTCAAAGTGAAGAATTTATTATGGAATTATTAAAAAGAGCAGAAGGCATAGGGTATGAGGTTTTAATTCTCACTGTTGATGTTCCTATTCTTTCAAGAAGAGCCAGAGATGATAGAAATGGATTTGGTTATCCATTTAAAATTGGCCCAAAACAATTTTTAGATTTTGCACTACATCCTCAATGGAGCTTAACAACTTTGTTTAAAGGTGCTCCACAACCAATGAATTATGTTACCTCTAAAAGTGGTGATCAAATTTTTAGACGAAAAGAAAGTAGAGGAGCAACTGATTGGCATACTCTAAAAAGGGTTCGAGACGCTTGGAAAGGAAAATTAATAATCAAAGGAGTAATGAATTCTGAAGATGCTTTGAAAATTAAAGAGGCTGGTGCTGATGCAATTCAAGTATCAAATCATGGTGGAAGGCAATTAGATAGTGCTACTGCTTCTATTAATGCTTTGCCATTAATACGAAAAGCTTTGGGAGACGATTTTCCAATACTTTTTGATAGTGGAATTAGAAGTGGAAGTGATATTTTACGCGCGTTAGCTCTGGGAGCTGACTTTGTTATGTTTGGCAGACCTCTAATGTATGCTATCGGTGCGGATGGCGCAAAAGGTCTTAGAAGAATCATTAACCTAATTAAAGAAGAGTTAAGTACAAATCTTGGCTTAGTGGGATTAACCGATATAAATGAAGTTGATAAAAAAATTATAGCAGAGAAATTTTTTAAGGATATAAAGTATTAAAATGGGAGATAAAAAGATTAGAGGTGGGGCATTAGTTGCAAGAGCTCTTAAAGACAAAGGTATTGATAATGTTTTTACACTTTCTGGAGGTTTTTGTAATCCGGCACTTGAAGGATTTATGGAGTGTCAAATTAATGTAATTAATTGTCCTCATGAACAAATTGCTGGTCATTTAGCTGATGGTCATACTAGAATATCAAGAAAACCTTCTGTTTGTATTGTTGGACCAGAAGGTTTCGCAAATGCAGTGCCTTCAATGATGGAAGCTTGGGGTGAAAGATCCCCTGTTATTTTTATAACTGGATCTAGTAGCTTAAAAAGACAAGGAGCAGGTGGTTTTAAGGAAATAGATGATGTATCTATAGCAGCACCGTTAACAAAATACAGTGCAAGTATAACAGATGGCAATAGAATAAGAGAGTTCGTAGATAAAGCATATAGAATTGCAACAAATGGCTATCCTGGTGCAGTACATTTAAGTGTACCAGTAGATATAATGTTTTCATCATTTGCAGATGATGCAGGTTTAGAAGAAAGACCTTTTACTCATCAAAAGAAACCTTTAGCAAAAGCTTGGCCTGATCCTGAGAGTTTAAATGAAATATTTGATCTAGCAATTAATGCACAAAACCCTGTTTTTATTGGAGGGCATGGTGTTTGGTGGTCTAGTGCAGAAAAAAAATTAGAGCAAGCAGGCTTTGAATTAAACATTCCAATATTTAATATACCATACCATCAGAAGCTTTTAGGCGAAGAAGTAGATTCATACATGGGTCTGGCAGATATTCATCAATATCCTCCATCAAAAATGGCTCTTCATGAATCAGATTTGGTTCTTATGTTTGGTGCACGTCTTGATAATCAAATGAATTTTGGAAATCCTCCACTTTTTCCAAAAAGTACTAAGCTTGTTTGTATTAATGGATCGCATGAAGAAATAGAATTAAATAGAGCTGCAGATATTAACTTACTTTGTGACCCTGGAGTTTTTTTGGATAAACTCATAGAGTTAAAGAAAAACAGTAAATGGAAATTAAACAATGAATGGTTTAATAAAAATAAAAAAGAGAAAAAAAATTGGATTGATAAAACATTAGATGACTTAAATAAAGAAACTGAAGAGACCAAAAAAAATGGTGGAAAAATTCATCCTCTTCAATTAGCTTTAGATGTTCAAGAAGTGTTAACTGAAAATGATTGGTTAGTTATTGATGGTGGTAATACGCATTTCTGGTCCGAGATTGCAATTAATATTGCTGGATCAAAAGGTAAAAAACTCGGAGGAATATTGCATCCAGGTACCTTCAGTATGTTAGGTGTTGGAGTTCCTTTTGCAATATCAGCTAAAAATCTTAATCCTAAATCTAATGTTGTTTTAATAAGTGGAGATGGTGCATTTTTATCTGGAGGATTGTCAATTGAAGCTGCATTTCAAGAAAAAAAACCTATTGTTGTTGTTATAGATAATAATGGAGGTCTTGACTGTATTTCTCAACAACAAGAAAGGTTATTTGAAAGTGGGAAACATTTTGCAACTGATTTTAGAGACATTCCATTTCATTCAATTTTTGAAGGTTTTGGGGGACATGGAGAATTAGTTACTAAAAGAGAGGATTTAGGTCCTGCTCTAAAAAGAGCATTAGAAAGTGGTAAAACTGCATGTGTAAATGTTAAGGCTAAAGGTGTTATAAGTCCAATAGTTGCTGCAGTTAGTGATAAAAGAGATAAAGCGTCTATAGAGTAGGATATGGCAATTTTTTCTACGCATTTACTAAACTCAATAGATGGCACGCATGCAAGTGATGTAGAAATTGTTATTTATAAAGTAAATAATAATAACAAAGTTGTATTTCTACAAGATAAAACAGATAGCTCAGGAAGAATGCTTAAAGAATTTGAATTAACTAAAGAAGATTGTGAAAGTGATTATGAAATGATAATTAATTCTGGTAAATATTTTAGAAATACTAGTGAAATAATTAATTCAATAAGTGTTAAATTTAAAATGAAAGATCCTCTTAAAAAATATCACATACCTTTAATTGTTTCTCCAAACGGATACTCAATATGGTGGTCTAAATAAATGAGTAATTCAGGATTAAACATGTCTAGACGTATTAGGAGGACTCCCTATACAGAGAAAGTAATTGAGGCTGGTGTAAGTGGTTTTACTGTAGTTAATCATATGCTTCTTCCAAAATCATATAAAGCAACAGTAGAAGAAGATTACTGGCACTTATCTAAAAATACTCAAATTTGGGATGTTTCATGTCAACGTCAGGTTCAAATAATAGGACAAGATGCTGCAAAATTAATACAATTCATGTCTCCAAGATCAATAAAAGGTATGCCTATTGGTAAATGTTACTATTATCCAATGATTGATGAAAATGCAGGGATGATAAATGATCCTGTACTTTTAAAATTAAGTGAAAATAAATATTGGCTATCAGTTGCAGACTCAGACGTTCTACTTTGGGCAAAAGGCTTGGCTGTAGGAAGAAATTTTAAAGTTGATATTATAGAGCCAGATATTTACCCTCTAGCAATTCAAGGTCCAAAATCTGAAGAATTAATGTCATCAATATTTGGAGAAAAAATTAAAAAATTAAAATTCTTTCATTTTTCTTTTTTTGAATTTGAAGGAACAAAACAGATAATTGCAAGATCAGGATATAGTAAACAAGATGGTTTTGAGATTTATCTTAAAGGTTTTAGTTTAGGAAAAGAACTTTGGGAAACTATTTGGGAAGCAGGAAAAGATTTTAATATTTCTCCTGGATGTCCAAATTTAATTGATAGAATAGAAGGTGGTTTATTATCCTATGGTAATGAATTTACTTTAGAAAATAATCCAATTGAATGTGGATTTGATAATTATTGTAACAATTTATCTCATGATTTCATTGGAAAAAATGCACTAAAAAAAATATTAAACAATGGAATAGAAAAAAAAATCAAAGGAATTACTTTTGATGGATCCCCGACTCCTCCATGCTCAATACCTTTTCCTGTATATTCAAAAAATAGATTTCAAATTGGTAATATCACCTCTGGTATTTATTCACCGTTTTTAAAAACCAATATTGGGTTATCAATGGTTGATAGAGATTATTGGAATGATGGGCAGGATGTTATCGTATTAACACCAGACAATATTGAGAGAAAAGGTAAAGTGTGCTCACTACCTTTTAATTATTCTTAAAATGAGTCATTCAATCAAATTAGAGTGGGAATTAGGAGATCAAAAACTCGAATTTGGAAAATACTTAACTGATCACACAATAATGCTTAACGAAAATGTATCTATTGATGCGGGATCATCTCCAGATTATGGAGGAAGCGAAACTAATATTAATCCAGAACAAAAACTAGCTGCAGCTGTAAGCAGTTGTTTTATGATGACGTTTTTAGCTTTAGCTGCAAAAATGAAATGGCCAGTTATTAATTACAAAGATAAAGCAATTTCGTATTTAGGAAAAAATACAGAGGGAAGAATGTACGTTAACAAAATAGAGCTAAATCCAGCCATAGTATTTGAAGATAATTTTACTATTACTGATGAAGAAATGAAAAAGATGAAAGAAAGATCGCATAAGTATTGTTTTATCGCTAATTCACTATCTAAAGATGTTGAAATTCAAATCAATTAAATGAATTTTAATCTAATTTTAACAGAAAAAAATAATAATATTTTTAATATTATTCTTAATGATCAGAAAAACCAAAACACTTTAAGTGAAAACATGATCAATGAATTAACATCAGCGCTAGACATTGCTGATAAAGATAATGAAGTAAAAGTAATTATTTTATCATCAAAAGGTAATATTTTTTGTGCAGGACATAATTTAAAAGATTTAAATTCACAAAGATTGCAAAATGACAAAGGTGAAAGCTATTTTAAAAAAATATTTCAAATGTGCTCTCAGCTTATGCTGAAAATTAATAAAAATAATAAACCAGTTATAGCTATGGTTGATGGTATTGCTACTGCAGCAGGCTGTCAGTTAATTTCTAGCTGTGATTTAGCTTACTCAAGTAGTAGAGCAAAATATGCAACCCCGGGTGTTAACATAGGATTATTTTGTTCTACGCCAATGGTTCCATTATCAAGAACTGTAGGTAAAAAACAAGCAATGGAAATGCTTCTCACAGGAGATCTTATAGATGCAAATAAAGCATTAAGGATTGGTTTAATAAATGATGTCTTTGAAGAAGATAGTTTAAAAGAAAATGTATTTCAAATTGCTAAAAAAATATCTTCTAAATCTTCAAATACTATTAAAATTGGTAAAGAAGCTTTTTACAAACAAAAAGATATGAATTTAGAAGACGCCTATACTTTTACTTCAAGGGTAATGACGGAAAATATGTTACATGATGACTCTAAGGAAGGCATTGATGCTTTTTTAGAAAAGAGAGAACCAAATTGGAAAGAATAATTTCTTATTTTTTTTTACCATCATTAAAAGTTCCAAAAAATCTATCCCAAGGCATTTCTATAGTTCCATAATTACAATTAAAGTATCGGTGGTGAAGTTGATGAAAGAAATCACCTGCTTTTAATCTTTTTTTATCTTTGATCACAATACTATCAAAGCCTGAATGACTAAAAGCTGGATTTAATCCTTGTTGATAAAAATGAAAAAGAACATGTATTGGACTTGACGGAACAACAAAATGTATAACTACTGTTGAAAAGTATAAAATATGTTCGATAGGATGCATAGATATACCACTCCAAGGTCCTGGACTTATATTTCTATGATGTAAATTGTGAACAGTTTTATAGAGAAAAGTAAAATGTAATAATCGATGAATAATATAAAAGTGCGCACTTGACCAAATAGGAATTAAAATAAAAAATATTCCATACCAAAAAGGGTTATCATGCCAAAACATGATAGGAACGATATCATTACTTGCTGCCCAAAAATAAAAACTTTCAAATATTGTCCATATAGTAACACCACTTATAATTGTCCAAAAAATATTATCAAAAAGTTGATTATTGAAAGTAAATTTTTTTACTTTTTCATCTATAAATTTTTTTTCAAATTTAAGTTTTTTACTTTGTCCTTTTAAGTAATAAAACCAAAAATGTAGAGAACCAGCAACAAGAGTGATTAAAATACAATTTCTAATCCATAACTGTGCAATCCACGAAAAAGAAAATTTTTTCATTTCTTCAGCAGATGGGTGAAACAAATAGAATATAAATATAGCAAGTAGAACTTCAATTATAATTGAACTAATGTGAAGCCAATAAGAAGCTAGCCATTTGAAAAGCAACAAAAAATTTGGTGGCCAATCTAATATTGGCGATAATTTAATTGGTAAAGTTGGTTGCCAATTCCATTCATGGCGATTTTTTAAACTCATTTTAAAATGGATCTGGTTGGGAGGGATTGGTTGCTAACCATGTAGATTTGGTCTGCATGTAACTTTGCATTCCCTCCCATCCATTTTCACGACCGTATCCTGATTGTTTGAAGCCTCCGACTGGTGATTGGGTAGAAGCATTAAAATAATTATTTATATAAATAGTTCCAGCTTCTATCTTATCTGCTAAACGTATAGCTTTATTAGTATCATTAGTCCAAATACCTGCTGCAAGCCCATAAATAGTATCATTTGCAATTTTAATTACTTCATCTTCATCCTCCCAAGTTTGTATTGAGGCTACAGGTCCAAATACTTCATTTTGAGCTAAATCATCTTCATTTGGAACATTGTCAAAAATAGTTGGTCCAATATAGTATCCTTCAGACTTTTGTTCTTTTCTTCCATCAATTAATAATTTTAAACCTCTTTTTTCAGCTGCTTCTATCTTAGATAAAATAAATTCATATTGCTCTTTATTTGCTATAGGTCCTATTTGTGTTGCAACATCATTTGGGTGACCAACTTTAGCCTTTTTAACAACTTCTAATAAATTATGAGTAAATTTATCTTTTATATCTTTATGTACTAATATTCTTGAACCTGAAATACAGCTATGACCTGAAACTGGAAAGATTCCTGATACAACTCCATTAACTGATAAAGTTAAATCAGCATCTTTAAATATAATTTGTGGTGATTTTCCTCCTAGCTCCATAATAATAGGTTTAACATTTTTGGATGCACTTAAACTTGCTGCACTCCCCCCTTTTGTTCCACCTGTAAAACTTATCATTCTAACATCTTGATGTTCAATAAGAGGTGCACCGGTGGTAGGACCAAAACCAGTAACAACATTAATCAAACCTTCTGGAAGATCGGCTTCTTCTAGAATTTTCATTAACTCTAATGTAGAGCACGATGCTCTTTCTGATGGTTTAATTACAACTGTATTGCCTGCAGCTATTGCCGGTGCTAATTTCCAGATCAATGTTCCAATTGGTGAGTTCCAAGGAAGAATAAGTGCAACAACTCCAAATGGTTCCCATTTTAAATAATTATGCATATTTGGAACCTCTGAAGGTATCAATCTACCTTCATACTTGTCACACATGCCTGCATAATAATAAAAACTCTCAGTCTGCCAGCTGGTTAAAGAAGGAGTGATATTTTTTGGAAGTTTGCCGTTGTCTTTAGTTTCTATTTGCCCAATGCGTTCTGCATTTTTAGCAATAATATCTCCAATTCTATTTAATGTTCTCCCTCTTTCTGCTGGATGCATTTTACCATAAGGACCATCATAATAAGCATGTTTAGCAGATGATACAGCAAGATTAATATCTTTTTCATTACAGTCAGGAACCCTTGCCCATACTTTACCTATAGATGGATCCTCACTTTCAAAATATTTTTCAGAAGAAGGGTTATGCCATTTATTTCCTGCATAAAATTTGTAGGTTTGAATTTCAGACATAATTTATTTAAACTTAAATATTTTCATTGGTCAACTTATTTGTGATTAATTAATTTTTTAATATCATATCTGATGCTTTTTCTGCTAACATAATTACAGATGCATTTATATTTCCACTTATCATATCTGGAAAAGAAGAAGCATCTACTACTCTCAGATTGTCTATTCCTCTAACTTTAAGCTGATTATCAAGTACAGCCATTTTGTTATTACTTGAACCCATTGCGCAAGTAGATGCAGGATGATGACCTGTTTGTACATGATTTCGAACTGACTCTTTTAAATCTTGGTCACTTTTGATTTTTTTTCCTGGAAGTAATTCTTCCGAAACAATTTTAGCTAAACTGGGTTTTGACAATACTTCTCTTGTATGTTTCATCCCTTCTATCATATCTTCCATATCAGATGGATCGATGAACCAATTTGGATTTATATTAAGTTCATCATTTGGATTTGAACTTTTAAGTTTTACACTTCCTGTGCTCTTTGGTCTTAGTAAATTAATTTGAAAGTGCATTCCTGGAAAAGCTTTTTTACCTCTAGAAAAAAATAATGAACCAAAATTTAATAAATTGTCTAAACTCATAGACCAATTATCTTTTTCTTCTTTGAAACACATAGGTGTCATGAATACTTGTATTTCAGGCATATCTTTTTCTCTTATTGCATGAAATAGATTTGTTGACCAAAAAGGAGCTGCGGCTAATCCCTGTTTAAATAAAATATATTTTAATCCCACAATAATAGCTCTATCGATCCTTTGATATTTAGAAAAACTTAAATTGTTATTTTGAAAAGCCCAATTCATTGGCATAACAGGATGATCGTGAAGGTTTTCACCTACTCCAGGTAAGTTAATTAATAATTCTATATTTTTTTCTTTTAAATGTAACTCTGGACCAATTCCTGACAACATTAAGCATTTGGGACTACCGAATGCCCCTAAAGATAATATTACCTCTGATGATGCATAAACTTCACCATTTGATAAAAGCAATCCTTTAGCTTTATTTTTCTCAATTAAAATTTTTATTACAGATGTATTTTTATAAATTGTTAAGTTGTTAGGTTTAAATTTCAAATAAGCTTCTGCAGATGATTGTCTTTTTCCATTCCATACTTTAACATCATATCGGCCCACTCCATTTAGATTCCCATTATAAAAATCATCATTAATATCTGCCCCAGCTTCTACACATGCATCAATAAATGCTTTATCGATAGAATTGTAGTTACCAGCTGGTGTAAGTTTTAAAGGACCTGAATGTGAGTGATATTCATTTTTTTCTCTATGAAAAGCTGAAGCAGATCTTTTGAAATATGGTAATACATCATTATATGACCAACCTTCTAAGCCCTTTTGTCTCCACCTATTAAAATCACCTGGAGCACCTCTCATGTAAATCATACCATTTAAAAGAGAGGATCCTCCTAATCCTTTACCTCTAGGATATAAAATTTTTCTGTTATTTAAAGAAGGTTGAGGTATTGACTCAAAGCCCCAATCAAATTTAGGGTTTCCAAAAATATATCCATTACCACCAGGCATTTGAGTGAATAAACTCTTTCCTGACCCCCCTGCTTCTACTAGTAATACCTTTATATCTTTATTTTCAGATAATCTTGAGGCTAATGTACAGCCAGCAGAACCTCCTCCTGCTATTATATAGTCAAATGTTTTTTTCATTTTTTAAAAATATAAATTATACTTATTATTAATTTATAAGTAAACTCGAGTATATTAAATATGGATAAATACAAAGATTGGATTGGAAAGAAAATTTCAAGAAGTGATATTATTACTCCACGATTAGTTGATCATTTAAAAAACACAATCGATAAAAAATGTTTAAGAGATCAAACCGTACCTGAAGGAATTTTTTTATGCTTAAGCCCAGACGTAGCTTCTATAAATGATCTAGACAAAGATGGAAATACAAAATTGGGAATTTTCTTACCTGAGCTACCTTATAAAATTAGAATGTGGGCTGGGGGAAAAATAAAAATATTTGATGAATTTGAAATTGGATCTGAAATTATAAAAAATTCATCAATTTCAAGTATTGAATTTAAGAAAGGTAGATCAGGCAATCTATGTTTTGTTAATATTAATCATGAGTATTTAAATAAAAATAAGTTAATAGTATCAGAAGATCAAACTGCTGTTTATAGAGAAAAAATAACTAATAAATCCATTACTCCTAAAATAAAAGATAAATTAAAGTTAATTGATAAAGTAGAAATTTATAGTTCATCAGCTTTGCTATTTCGGTATTCTGCCTTAACATTTAATGGACATAAGATTCATTATGATAATGATTATACAAAAAATTTTGAAGGTCATAATGGATTATTAGTCCATGCACCTCTTCAAGCAACTTATCTTTTAAATCTTGCAAGAAAAAATGATATTGATTTTAATTCTTTTGAGTATAGGGCTACAGCGCCTCTTGTATATAACAATAATTTCTTTGTAGAAATTGGCAGAAATCCAAAAGATGAAATTATTGGAAGAATACTCAATGAAAAAGAAGAAATCACAATGATTACAAAATTTCAAAAATGAGTTTTCATAAAAAATTTTGTAATTGGGCATCACAAAAAAAAATTAGAATAAATAAGGTAACTTATAAAAGAGCAGAAAATGCATTCATAGATAGCCTAGCTTGTATATTATCAGGTGTTAAAGAAAAACAATCAAAGGTTGCTTTAAAATATTGTTTAGAAAATAATAATTTAGGAAAAATAAAAGTTTTTGGAGGTGGAAAAAAATTATCTATTTCTGCTGCAAGTTTTTTACATGGAGTAAGATCAGCGTCGATAGACTTTGATGATTACGAATACGTAGCTGGATCTCATCCTAGTGCACCTATTTTTTCAGCTCTTATGTCTATTGCTCAAATGAAAAACATTTCAATTGAAGAAATATATCAAGGATGGGTAGTAGGATATGAATTAATAATAAAATTAGGACAAGCACTTAGTTATGATCATTATTATAAAGGATGGCATTCAGCAAATACTATTGGCGTGATTGGGACTGCTGCGGCAGTATCTAAAGTCTTAAAATTAAATGCAGATCAAATGGCAAATGCAATTTCCATTGCAACAAGTTTTTCGTCAGGTTTAAAACAGCAATTCGGCACAGATATAAAAGCTTTTCATATAGGATTTGCAGCCCAAGCAGGTGTCCAGTCAGCTCTACTTGCAAAAAATGGAGGGACGGCTAATCAAGATATTTGGAATATTGAGAGAGGATTTATTGAATTGTATGGTAGTAAATTTTCTAAAAAATTAAATAATAATTTTAAAAAATCAGATTTAGGAAATGCAATAATTAAATTTCCAAATTTTATAAAGTTTTGGCCAGTTTGTAGTTATTCACAAAGAGTAATACAAGGAGGATTAGTTTTAAATAAAAAAATTTTTATAAAAGAAAATATTAAATCAATTACAATTGAGTTTCCAGAACCTTGGTTTAGAGTATCAAAATTTCATATACCTAAAAATTCTACTGAAGCTAGATTTTCATTGAGTTATTGTTTAGCAACTGCTCTCATTAATGGAAGATTTAATTTAAGTAGTTTAAATATTTCTAAAAATAAAAAAAGTTTAAACATGACCAGGAAGATTAAACTAATCACTTACAAAGTGCCAAATAATTTTGAAGATTATGACCCTAAGTATCCTGATATAATAAAAGTAACAATGAATGATGGAAGTACATTCATTGAAAAAATATCTTATATTAAAGGAGGGAAAAATAACCCTTTAAAAGATGAAGATATTGATAATAAATTTTTAATGTGTGGAGGTAAAAAAAATATTTTAAATAAAATAAGAAATCAAAAATATAAGAAAAAAAATTTAAAAGAAATAATTTTTTAATTTAGCTATTTTTTCTTTCTCTGTAAGCTATAAATATTCCAGTACTAATAATTATTGTTCCCCCTAAATAAATACTTAAAGTTGGAACCTCAGAATAAATTAAATATCCCATAATTCCTACAAATATAAAAGATGAATATTCAAAGGGTGAAGTAATTGCAACATCTGCGTATTTAGCTGCTTGAGACATAAATAAATGTCCTAGTGATCCCATCACACCTAAACTCATAGCAAAAATTAATTGAATTGCATTTGGCATAATAAAATTATTGGGGAAAAATATTATTGACGTAATTAATAATGCAAAAGAGTAGTAAAAAACAATTGCAACACTAGAATCAGTACTCATTACTGATCTAGTTGATAAATAAACAGAAGCCATAAAAGCTGCAGATATTAGAGGATAAAGTGTTTCTAATTTGAACAAGTCAGTACCTGGCTTAACAATAATTAACACACCAATAAAACCAATTAATATTGCAGTTGTTCTAAAAATCCCAATTCTCTCACCAAGTATTGGTACGGCAAGAAAAGCAGCAATAATGGGAGCAGAATGTGCAATAGCAATGTTTTCAGATAACATTAAATGATTAATTCCGTAAATATAGAATACAACACAAGCAGAAGCAGAAAGAGCTCGGATAGCATGTCCAACTGGTTTTTTAGTTTTTAACTTATCTAATCCAAAATACATTGCTAAAAAAGTTGCAATGATACTTCCACTCAGAGCTCTGAAAAATATTGATTCCCATACAGGAAAATGAAAGCTTAAATATTTATACGTGATATCATTTATACTTAGACAAAACATGGACAATAACATGAAAGAAATTCCCAAGAGATTATTATTTTTCGATTTCATTAATTTGTTAAATATACTAAGATAATTTATTCAGATATAAATAATTCAAAATGAGTAGCAAATATCATGTAAAAAAATTAGAAAAAAAGAATGACTACTTAAGTATTCTATGGAAAGATAATTTTGAAAGTAAATTCCACTTTATGTGGCTGAGAGATAATTGCCCAACCGCAATACATCCTACTGCAAATATGCGAGTCTTTAATATTTTAACTGTAAGTAAAAATATATTTCCTAAAAATTATAAAATAGAAAAAAATAAACTCAATATTGATTGGAGTGAAGGTGATCATAATAGCAAATTCAATTTAAAATGGTTAAGAGATCATTGTTATACCGAAATAAATAATCGAAAATATAAATCACCTTATGTTTTTTGGGATGGTAAATTAAAAAAAAATTTAACTAAAATTATTGTTGATCATAATAGTGTAATAAAAAATGACAAACATTTAAGTAAATGGCTAAATTTACTTCATACTTATGGTTTTGCATTAATCAAAAATGCACCAACTAGCAAAAAATCAGCATTCAAAATATTAAATAGGATAAGCCATCATAGAGAAACATTTTTTGGTACACCATTTGAAGTAATTAATATTCCAAAACCAAATAACACTGCTTATACGGCAGATGCATTAAGAAATCATACTGACTTACCTTATTTTGAATATGCTCCTGGTTATCAGTTTCTTCATTGTTTAGTGAATGAAGCTAATGGAGGATTATCATCGGTTGTAGATGGTTTTGCAGTTGCAAATTATTTAAAAAAGAATGAAAAAGATGTTTTTAATATTTTAACAAAAACTCACGTGAAATTCAAAGATACTGATTATACTCAAAAAGCTATCAGAATTCTTCATTCACCAATAATAACACTTACAAAAGATAATGATTTCAATGATATTAGATTTAGTATGGCTGCAATGGGAGCAGTTGATGTTGATCCAAAAAAAATGAAAAAATTTTATGATGCGTATCAATATTTTGCATCACTGCTTCAAAACAAAAAATTTAAAATTGATTTTAGATTAGAAGCAGGTGATATATTTTGTTTTAACAATAGAAGAGTATTACATGGGAGGACTGAATTTGATCCAAACTCTGGAAATAGACATCTTCAAGGATATTATATTGAAAGAGATGAAATAATCGGAAGATTAAATTATTTTAATAATATTAAAGTTTAGATCATTCCCATCCGCAGATAGTTTTAATTTCTAAATATTCTTCTAGACCCCAATCACCCCCCTCTCTTCCATTACCAGATTGTCTATAACCACCAAAGGGAGTTCCTGGATCAGCACTATTTCCATTTATATAAACACCACCTGATCTAAATTTTCTTGCAACTCTTTTGGCTTTTTCTATATCTTGAGTTTGAACGTAGTTTCCTAAACCATAAGATGTATCATTTACAATTGATACAGCTTCATCTTCATCTTCAAATGGAATTATAGAGAGCACTGGTCCAAAGATCTCTTCTTTTGCAATTCTCATATCATTAGTTACATCTGTGAATATTGTTGGCTTAACAAAATAACCTTTTTCTAGTCCATTAGGTTTTTCTTGACCACCAGCAACTAGTGTGGCTCCATCATTTATTCCACTTCTTATGAGATCAATAATTTTATCATATTGGGTTTGAGAAATAACTGGCCCAATATGATTTCCATTTTTTAAAGCTATATCAACTTTAATTTTATTTGCTTCATCTGCAGCTTCTTCTATTGCTCTTTTATAGATAGATTTTTCAACTAGCATTCTTGTTGGTGCATCACAAGATTGGCCTGAATTACTCATAATGTTCCTAACACCCTCTCTTACTGCACCTGGGTGTGAGTCACTAAAAATAATATTACCTCCTTTACCACCTAATTCTAGACAAACTCTTTTAATAGTATCTGCAGCATTTTTTGAAATAAGTTTTCCTGCTCTTGTTGATCCAGTAAAAGAAATCATATCAACATCACTATGAGTAGACAAATCTGTACCTACACCAGCACCATCTCCATTTATTAAATTGAAAACACCAGCGGGAAATCCAGCTTCATGAATAATTTCAGCAAAGAGCATTCCTGATAGTGGTGCAATTTCAGAAGGCTTTAAAATCATTGTACAACCAGTAGCTAAGGCTGGAATTACTTTCAAAGTAATTTGATTAATAGGCCAGTTCCATGGAGTAATAAGTCCACATACTCCAATAGGCTCATAGACAATATAATTATTAGAATCTTTATTAAAGTTAGTTTCAAATTGAAAATTTTTTAATCTGAGAATGAAATCATTAATATGATCTGCTCCAGAAGAAGTTTGAGCTGACGAACACCAATCTAAAGGAGCCCCCATTTCTTCAGACATAGTTTGAGTTATTTCATCCCATCTGCTTTTATAAATCTTATATAAATTTTCTAATAAACTAATTTTTTCATTTTTATCTATCAGACTCCATGTAACAAACGCTTTCTTTGCGGCACTTACAGCCAGATCAACATCTTTTTTAGATCCTAAAGAAATGTTAGCATATGATTGTTCATTAGAAGGATTAATAACCTTAAAATCATTCTTTATAATTGGATTAACCCAAGCACCATTTATATAAAATTTACGTTTATCAATCATTGTTAAGAAGATTAAAATAACTATTCATTTATTTTTTTTTATATTAGATTAAAAGAATATACAATAAGAGGAAAAATTGACACTAGAAAATATTAAACTTGATATAGACTACGTAAGATCACAATTCCCAGCATTTAAAGATCCTCTTTCAAAAGATTGGTCTTTTTTCGAAAATGCTGGAGGAAGTTATGTACCAAAGAATGTAATTGATAAGTTAACTGAGTTCATGACTGCGACTAAGGTGCAACCATATGCTGAATATCCAATGTCCAGAATAGCTGGCGAAAATATGGACAGAGCTACAGAATTATTTGCAAAAATGATAAATGCAAAAAATAATGAAATTTTAATTGGAGGATCTACTTCTATTAACTTATATGTTTTATCAAATGCATTAAAAGATCTAATAAGTCCAGGTGATGAAGTTATTGTAACTAACCAAGATCATGAAGCAAATATTAGCCCTTGGAGAAGATTAAAAGACTATGGAGCTAAAATTATTGAGTGGAAATTTAATCTTAATGATCATGAATTAAAAATATCTGACTTAGAAAAATTAATCAGCCCAAAAACAAAAATATTAGCAGTTACACATTGTTCAAATATTGTAGGGTCAGTAAATAATTTAAAAAAAATTTCCAATATAGCTCATAAAAATAATATTATAGTTATTGGTGATGGAGTTTCATATGCACCACATGGTTTCCCAAATGTAAAAGAGTTGGATGTAGATTTCTATACCTTTAGTCTGTACAAAACATATGGCCCACATTTAGCTCTCCTATATGGAAAGGAGGAAATACTTAAAAATTTACCAAATCAAAATCATGAATTTCTAAAGGGACAATACCCATATACAATTAACCCTGGTGGACCAAATCATGAAGAATTAGTATCCTTAATTGGTATTTATGATTATTTTGAGAATTTATATAATCACCACTTTGATAATACAAAAATTAGTATTTTAGAAAAGATTGAAAAAATTAATAATCTTATTTCTATACATGAGGAAGAAATAGCAAACCCAATTTTAAATTATATACATGAAAGAAAAGACTTAAATTTAATTGGAAAAAATAAAATTACTAATAAAAATAGAGCACCAACAATTTCATTTTATTCTAATAATAAATCATCAAAAGAAATATCAAACAATTTACTTAAATTTAATATTGCAACTAGGAACGATAATTTTTATGCTTGGAGATGTTTAAAATACCTTGGAATAGATGTGGATGATGGAGTAGTTAGATTAAGTATGACTCATTATAATAATAATATAGATACCGAAAAAGTGATCAAAGCTCTTAAAAATATTTAATTTAATTTATAATAATCTTTATACCACTCAATAAACTTATTGACTCCAATATTAATATTTGTTTTTGGATTGTAACCTGTGAACTTTTTTAATTTTTTAATATCAGAATGAGTTTTAATTATATCCCCAATTTGCAAAGGTAGTTTTTTTATACTAGATGAACGATTTAGATTTTTTTCAATATATTTTAAATAATCTATAAGTTTTTTTGGATTACCATTCCCAATATTAAAAATTTCATAAGGAATAGATTTTTTTGATTGCTTTTTAATTAAAGAAAAAACACCCTCAACTATATCATCAACATATGTAAAATCCCTTAAGTGCTTTCCTTTATTAAATAGTTCAACTGATCGATTTTTGATAATATTCTTTGTAAATTTAAACAATGCCATATCAGGTCTTCCAAATGGTCCGTAGACTGTAAAGAATCTCACTCCTGTACATGGTAGTTTATAAATATATGAATAAGAATGAGCCATAATTTCATTAGATTTTTTTGTTGCTGCATAAAAAGACAGAGGATGGTCTGTGTTATCACTCTCACTTAAGGGGAATTTTTTTGTATTTCCGTAAACTGAACTTGTAGAAGCGTAAATCAAATGTTTAATATTATTATTTTTTGATACCTCTAATATATTAAAAAAACCTTCCATATTACTTTTAAAGTAAGTTTTTGGTTTTTTTATAGAATATCTAACGCCTGCTTGTGCTGCAAGATGTATAATGTACTTTATTTTATTTCTTTTAACTAAGTTATTTAATTTTTTGTATTCAGATAAATCTATTTTATAAAAAAAAAATTTTTTACTTTTCTTTAAATCTTTAATTCTATTTTTTTTTAAGTTTATATCATAATAATTATTAATATTATCAATCCCAAAAACTTTTATATTTTTTTTAAGAATTTTTTTAGCTAAATGATAACCGATAAAACCAGCCGATCCAGTAATTAATATGCTCATTAATTAGTTAGTTGGCATTTTAAATTCAGGACCTTTTTTTATACTGTTAGGCCATCGTGAAGTAACAGTTTTTAACTTTGTATAAAATCTAACTCCTTCAGTTCCATGCATAGAATGATCTCCAAATAATGATTGTTTCCAACCACCAAAACTATGAAAAGCCATTGGGACAGGAATTGGAACGTTAACTCCTACCATTCCGATTTTACAGTTAGTTGTAAAGTGTCTGGAAACTTCACCATCTGAAGTATAAATACTTGTTCCATTACCAAATGCATGATTATTAACTAAATTCAATGCTTCATCATAGTTTCTTGCTCTAATAACACATAGAACTGGTCCAAAAATTTCTTCATTGTATATTTTCATATCTTTTTTAACATTGTCAAATAATGTTGGTCCAACAAAATAACCATTTTCATAGCCTTGAATTTTTAAATCCCTTCCATCGAGTACTAACTTTGCGCCTTCATCTAACCCAGATTGAATATAGTCTTCAATTTTATTCTTATGCTCTTCAGATATTACAGGCCCCATTTGGGAAGAAGAATCAGTCCATGGAGCAACTATAAGCGGTTCAGCTTTTTTATTAATATTATCTACTAATTTGTCAGCAATATCTCCAACTGCTACTGCAACAGATACAGCCATACACCTCTCTCCTGCTGATCCATATGCTGCACCAATAATTCCATCAACTGCTTGATCAAGATTTGCATCTGGCATTACAACTAAATGATTCTTTGCTCCTCCAAGTGCCTGTACTCTTTTCCCAGTTTTTGCTGATGATTCATAGATATATTTTGCTACAGGTGTAGACCCTACAAAGCTTACAGATGAAACATCATGGGAATTAAGAATAAGGTTTACAACTTCTTTATCCCCGTTAATTACATTTAAAACACCATCTGGCAATCCAGCTTCTGAAAATAATTCAGCGAGCTTAATACTACATGATGGATCCTTCTCAGAAGGTTTAAGAATAAAAGTATTTCCACATGCAATAGAAATTGGATACATCCACATAGGTACCATAGCGGGAAAGTTAAATGGTGTAATTCCTGCAGTTACTCCTAGTGGCTGCCTTATTGACCATGAATCAATATTACTTCCAACATTTTGAGAAAACTCTCCTTTTAATAAATGTGGTATTCCAATTGCAAATTCAACTACTTCCAAACCCCTAATGACAGATCCTTTTGCATCATCTAATGTTTTACCGTGTTCTGTTGAAATAATTTTTGCTAATGTTTCAATATTTTTTTCTAAAATATATTTATACTTTTGTAAAACTCGAGACCTTTTTAAAGGAGTTTCTGAAGACCAGCTTATGAATGCATTTTTTGAACTCTGCATTACATCATCAAAGTCTTTTTTATTTGAAAGAATAACTTTATCTACACTTTCTCCTTTTGAAGGATCATAAATATCAATAAATTTACTAGAATGATTTTTATTTATATGATTACCGTTTATGTAATTTCCAATCATAATTAGTATTGTAGTAAACCTATGATTTAAAACCTTCAACTGTTTTTTTGAATATTTCTTTTATTGCTGAAATATTTTTATTTTCTACACTATTTTTTAATTCAGCTAAATGATTTAGCATAATACTATGAGATAAAAATTCTTCTTTTGCTATATTAATATCAGGATGTTCAGTTTTAATACTTTTTCCTGAAATAATTAATTCCTCGTGAAGTTTTTCTCCTGGTCTAAGACCTATATATTTAATCTCTATACCATCTTCGTTTTCATTTTCTTTGATTTTTCTGCCTTTTAAATCAATCATTTTTTTTACAAGATCAACAATTTTAATTGGATTACCCATATTTAAGAAAAAAATTTTAGATTTATTTTTAAATATACAAGTTTCTAGAATTAAACCAACTGCCTCAGGAATAGTCATGAAGTATCTAGTCATGTCTTTATGAGTAATAGTAATTGGTCCATTATTGTCAATTTGATCATTAAAAAGAGGTACAACTGAACCTGCTGAACCTAATACATTGCCAAATCTTACAGCAGATAATGAAGTATATGTGTTTATATTATTTTCCATATTTAAAGATTGTGAGTATAACTCTACAAATCTTTTTGTTGCACCCATAATATTAGTAGGTCGAACAGCTTTATCAGAGGAGATTAAAATAAAATCTTTAACCTTATATTTAATTGATAAATTAATCAGATTTATTGAAGAAAATATATTATTTTTTACTGCGGATATAATATTTGTTTCTAATATAGGCACATGCTTGTAAGCAGCAGCATGAAAAATTATCTCAGGTTTGTGTTGTTCAAAAATATTTTTAATTTGTTCATTATCATTTAATGATATTAGACATGGAAAAAGATTATTTTTTTTATCATGTAACTCAATTTCATTTATTATTTTATATAAATTAAATTCATTATTTTCTAACAAAATTAATTTTTTAGGTTGATATGAATAAATTTGTTTAGTTAACTCACTTCCTATTGATCCTCCACCTCCAGTAATAATTATTACTTTATTTTCAATATAATTTTTAATATTTTCTTTATTCCAATTTATATTTCTATCAATTAGATCTTCTAGTTTAATTTTATTTATTTCCTTAATTGAGTAATTACCTTTTACTAACTCATCTATATTTGGAAGAAAACTTATATCTTTTTTGTAATTATTAAATTTATATCGCAATTTTTTTCTATCTACATAATTATTATTTTCTAAGATAATAAAAATTTTATCTACAACAATTTTTGAGAATAAATTTTTTAAATTTTTTAAATTTAAAATAGGAATATTATCTATAGAAAATTTATTTAATTTGATCGATTCATCTATAATTGCGACAATTCTATAATCTTTAATTTTATTTATATATTCTGAAGCATTTTTATGATTACCAAATATTACTGCATTTTTAATATTATAGTTACTATTAATAAAATTTAGAAAGTAAATTATTGATATTCGATTTATAAAAATCATTAATGAAAATATAATTGGCTGTATTAGACCAACTGAACGAGGAACTCCAGGTTGAGAAATATAATTAATTATAACAAAGTATAATAAAGTATAAGCTAATAAACTGTAAAAAAAATTTTTTACCGAATTAATACCAATATACCGAGAAAAAAAATTGTATATTTTAAAAATTATAAAAAAAATGATAAAAACTAATGAAAGTATTAATGGTAATAATAAATATTCAAAAAAATCAAATTTAAGATCATATCTTAAAAAAAAAGAAATAAAGGTAGCAAAGAAAGCGCAAAAAATATCTAGTAACAAAACTAGAAGAATTTTTTTTCTTCGTGAAAAATTTAAAAAATTAAAGATTAATTGATTTTTATCTAATTTTTCTGACATAAAAAATTATTCAACTATTCTAATAACTTTAAATGCTTCTGCAAATTTACAGCCATTTTGACTACCTCTAAATACTGCTAGAGATTTTACTGCATCTAAACTTCGAGTTGAATTATTTTTTATCTGCGACTTATATGATGATAATGCTGATAGTTTTTTTTTAATATTTTTTGAAATATCTATAAAATAATCTGGATTAAAAGAAGGCTCTATACCCGGTACATTCCAATGTGTTTCTGAGAGTGTTTCATAAGATAGTACTTTTTTTGGAAAAAATTTTCCATTAGGCCTTACAGAAACAACTGAACTATCAAATATAATTCTATGATCAATATGTCTATCTGGAAAAGGAATAAATACCGTATTAGGTTTTAATTTTTGTATTTCAGAAAATATCAACAAATTTAATTTTGAAGTCTCAAAATCCTTTACATATGTAGCAGGAATTTTTAAAAATTTATACGAAGTTACACCTAATATTTTAAAAGCTTTTTTTGCCTCTTTAACAGTAAGATTAAAATCATTTTCACTATAGAGTGGAGGTAAATGACCACTTATAATTAAAATATGGACATTAAATTTTTCTTTTATAAACTTATCTATTGACCCCCCCATAGAAATTGTTTCATCATCAGGATGTGGGGCAATTATTAAAATGTTTTTATTTTTCATAGCTTAATAATCTTAAATTTAGGTAACGGTATAATTATTTTACAGTTTTTGATATCATAATTTTTCAATTTTATAAGTATATCTTTTGAAAAATTCCAAGCAAAAATTATTATAATGTCCGGATTTATTTGTGTTATTTTTGCTGTTGGTACAATTTTTATTCCAGTATTTGGGAGAAAGCGATTAACTTTAAATTTATTATCTTCAAGAATTAAAGAGATCCTGTTATTTTTTATTTTTGACATCTTAATTAATAAACTTGATTTTGTTGGAGCACCATAACCAATTATAATATTTTCATTATTTAAAGAATTTACATAATCTCCAAGTTTAAAAATATTATTTTGTATTTTTTCTTGCCAATTATCCAAAAATTTTCTTTTGAAATATATTACTTTTTTTTCATTATTTATAAAATTTAAAGCTTGATTGTATATTTTAGGTGAAATTTCTTTTTTGCATAAAATTCTTAAACTCCCTCCTTGTATCTTATTGGTAGAAATATTTAAAATACTAAACTTTTTTTTAATAAGAAATTTTGTTAGAGGTATAGCGTGATGATAATCAAGATGTTCATGATATATAGTATCAAATAAATTGTCCTTTAAAACATTTAGAAAATAACCAACCTCAAAACAAAAATATCCGTCAAATTTTAATAAATCATAAATATTTTCAAAAACTTCATTATTTTTATCTATATGGGCTAATACATTATGGCTTGTTACCAAATCCGCTTTTCCATATTTATTTAAAATAATTTTTACCGCTTTTTGATTAAAATCAGAAAGAATGGTAAAAATTTTTTTTTTATTTGCTAATTGTACTGGTATTTTTGCAGGGTCTACGCCACACACAATATGTTTGTTCTTAAATTTTTCCAAACAAGAACCATCATTTGAGCCAACATCGACAATTAATGATTTTTTCTTTATATTTGTTTTATTTTTTATCCATTTATAATATGAATTAAAGTGATCAACAAAAGTTTTTCCTATCCCAGAAAGATATGTGTAATTGGTTTTATATAAAATATTTGGATTTACAGAAATTGAAAGTTGAAAATGATTACAATTTTTACACTGTTTAACTTTTAACGGAAATTTAATAGCTTTGATCGCTTTTATTTTATTTTTTTGATAATCATTTCCCAACGGCAGTTTATTAAAGCTAATTATATCTATCAAATTTTTAGAATTACATAATCTGCAATTTACAATCTTTTTATATTTATTCATTAATTTTAAATAAACTGAGATAATAATTTAAATTTTCGTTGTTTATTAAATTTACTCTAACTGTATCTTTTTCATATGTTTGCTGATCTCTAGGATTTTTACTTGATACTATAAGTTTAGTATTTACTGGAAAATAAGTTGCATGTATTTCATTTGGGGGAGTAAAAATATTTTTTCCACTATCAACAAAGATATAATGAACTTCTTCCTCTTTTAAACTTTTATAAAAATAATGAATAGAGCCTTCTAGAACATGCATTATATGCCAATCTGAATAATGATAATGATTTGATCTTATTGTATTTTGATTGCAAGAAATTAAAGATACATTTTTTACGGGACTATCTACAATAGAAATTATGCTGCCTCTATTATCAACATCTCTTGTAGTGTCATCAATTAAAGTTGATTTTGTAATTATATCAAGATTTAACATTATTTAAGCTTATATATTGTTTAGAAATTTTATTTATAGAATATACTACATCTTGCATTTTACGAAGTCTATTATTTTGATTTTTTTTCCAAATACTTCTTTTTATTTTTAATATTTCAATAAAACCATTTAAGTCTTTAATTTTAATTATTTTATTAATTTTATTATTTTTTGAGAAACAAATTTTCTTTATTTTTTCAGGGCCATAAAAAAAATAATTAAATTTAATAGATTTAAATTTATTATAATGAAGAATTACATTATTTTGATAACTTTTATTAACCCCAATATTTATTTCATACATTATCTTTTTAGAATTAAAAAATATCTTTGTAATATTTTTAAATTTATCTTTATCTAAACTAATTTCATATTTAATTTTTTTTAATTTTAAATTTAATTTACTGAGCAAAGATATTGGATAACATCCAATATCAAATATATATGAGTTATAATAATCATCATTATCTCTAAATGTATTTTTTGGAACTTCAGGTATTATAAAATTCATTTCAATTTTGAATATATTATTTGTATTTTGTTTCCAAAATTTTAAAAAGTAATTATATATTTTTGTATGCTGATACATGAAGTTCTCAACAATTATAGTTTTGTTTTTATTTATAAATGTATCAATATTTTGTTCTCTTATAAAAGCAGGTTTTTCAACATATATATTATATTTATTGAAAAATAGAAATTTAATTTGCTTATAATGAACTTTGGGCGGTGTACACAAAAATATAATTGTTTCTTCTTTAATAAAATTAATTTTTTCAATATTATTAATACTTTTCAATACTGGTATAGTAGTATTTTTTATATTCTGAGAACTAACAATACAAATAATTTTTAATTTAAGTTTTGTAATAGCAGGAATAATTTTATTTTTTGCGTGCTTACTATAGCCAACCAATATAATATTTTTAAACTTATAATTCATTTTTTTTTATTAAGTAAAAACTAAAGGTGAAATATGATATAAAAGTTATAGAAATAATAAGTACTAATGCATGATATATTGTAATAATATCAATAAAGAATAGTTGTGTAACAAAAAAAATAAAAATATAATTTATCAAATAAGGTATCAAATAAAATTTATTTTTAAATTTAATTTCGTACTTTTGATATAAATGCAAAAAGTTTCTAGAAAGTAAATTTTCTTTTTTATAAATTCTAACTATTAAAACATAACTACAATCTATAAAAATAAATAAAAGTGGAGAAAGAAATAAAAGATTTTCTTTTTGATTTTCTAATATTGAATAAGAAATATATAGGCAAATCAGTGTAGCTAATAACAACGCACCAGTATCACCTAAATAAAGATTTTTAGGTTTATAATTAAAAAAAGAAAAACTAATAAAAAAACCGATTAATAAATTAAAAAAAATACTATTATTTGTATAAAATGGATAATTAAAAAAAATAAATATCAGCACTATTGAAAAAGATATTGTAAGTAAATTAAGATCTGCACCATCTTGAAAATTTAAATAATTTACTGCTAAGAAAAAAATTAAAATAACGATTACTAAATTTAATAAATTAAATTCAACTTTAGAACTTATTGAAGATAATAACAAAAGTAACAAAACAGATATTAATAATATTAAGAAAATTCTAATTTTATAATCTAATGAATAAATATCATCTAAAAAATAAACACAAGATAATACAAAAAAAATATAATAATAGAGAGAAATCTGTTCAAATAAATTAAAATTATAAATAAGGGAATATGAATAAATAAATAATAAAATAATTCCAGATCCAGTAGGTATTTTATCTTTAAAATAAATATTCCATATAAAAATATATAATCTTAAAAAGATTAAAGAAAAAAAAGTAAATATAGAAATTAATAATATATTTGACATTATTTTACTAAAATCAATATAATTGATAATATAAATAATATTATTTTATCAAGAATTTTTCTTCTTAGTTTATAAAAATTTAATAAAATAAAAAAATAAGATTTTTTGTTTTTATTTAGGAACTTTACAAATTTATTATTTTTAACTTCATCACATATAATTAAGTTAGTTCTTGAATAATCAAAAACATTACCACTCATTACTTCTTTAAATCTAAATAAATTCTGTTTAAATCCTATGTTTGCACCAAGTTGATTATTATTATGTTGTCTATAATAAATATAATAATTACTATCTATATACCATTTATATCTATAAATCCTAGCATAAGCATAAATTAACCAATCATGAGACCATACTGAATTAATCATAAATTTTTTTTTATTTAGTATTGCTTGAAAATTAATCATAAAATCTTTTTTACAAAGATAAGTACAACCAGGCCCGCCTCCTTCAAAAATAAAATCAAGATCAGTTTGTTTTTGTGATTTTAATATAATTTTTTTTGATTTTTTAGAAAAACTTAGAGCATTTGATGAATAAACATCATAGTTTAATTCCTCTAATTTATTTATAGCAGTGATCAATTTATTTGGCATCCAAATATCATCCTGATCAGACAAAGAAATAAAATCAAATTTTTCGAAGTTGACACTTAAAATTAAATTTAAAAAATTTATTGCCGCACTACCATATCTTTTATTGTAAGAAATTAGTTTAATACAATGATACTTTTTAGAAAGACTTGTTATTATGGAAAAAGATCTATCATTAGATTTATCTAAATTAATAAAGATTTTAATTTCTACATTTTTTTGTTCTAAAATTGAAGATATTTGATCTATTAAAAATTTCTCACCTTCGTATGCAGCCATCAATATAGCAACTTTTTTTTTTATTTTCATATAAAATTACTTTAAATAATTTTTTGAGTAAAAATTAATTGTTTTTTTTAAACCAGTATTAATTTCAACTTTTGGTATCCAATTAATATATTTTTTTATTTTAGATGAATTAATAGCATATCTAAAATCATGTCCTGGTCTATCTTTTACATAATCTATTAAGTCTAAATGTGATTTTATATTTTTTAATCTCTTTGGATATTTATCATCCATAATTATACAAATTTTTTTACACAACTCTATATTTGAAGTTTCATAATTACCAGAAATACAAAAGTTTTCGTTTACAATTTTATTTTTAGAAATTTTCAATATAGCATTAGCATGATCATCAACATATAACCAATCTCTCCGTTGCAAGCCCTTGCCATATATAGGTATTTTTTTTTGAAAAAAACAGTTTTTAATAATTACCGGTATAAGCTTTTCCTTGTTTTGGTATGGTCCATAATTATTTGAACAATTAGTTATATTAGCGGGCAAGCCATAAGTTCTTCTCCATGATGATACTAAATGATCTGAAGAAGCTTTTGATGCTGAGTATGGTGAATTAGGCTTATATAATGATTCTTCATTAAATTTATCTTTTAAGTTAGTTAATTCTCCAAATACTTCATCAGTACTTATATGGTGGAAAATAAATTTATTATTATAATTTTTATAATATTCAGTACAAATTTGTAAAAGATTATAAGTGCCAATTATATTTGATTTTATAAATTTATATGGACTATTAATAGAATTATCTACGTGAGTTTCAGCTGCACAATGAATTAACAAATCAGGTTTAAATCTTAGAATAGTTTTTTTTAAATTATTATAATTGCATATATTTAGTTTGATAAATTGATAATTTTTTGGCTGTGAGGGTAATGATTTTAAATCACTAGCATACGTTAAAGAATCAATATTTAGAATATGTTTATTAGTCTTAATTAATTTTCTTATTATTGCCGAACCAATAAAACCATAACCACCAGTAACTATAATTTTTTTCATAATTTACAATAAGATATTTTTAATCTCATAGTCTATACTATTAATTTTAATTTTAATAATTGATTTAAATTTATTTAAGTTAAGAACTGAATAAGAAGGTCTTTTTACTGCTCTAAAATTATTTTTTTTTATAGGAATGCATTTAGATTTTAAATCTAGATATTTAATAATTTTTTTTGCAAAATGGTATTTTGAAACATGGCCAATTTGTGAGAAATTAAAAATATTACATTTAATTTTTTCAGAGAAAATTAATTTTCTATCTATAATTTCAACCAACATTCTGGCTATACTTTTAGCTGATGTTGGTGAGGAAATATAATCATCAATTACGTAAAATTTCTTATTTTTTTTTGCTTGATTAATAATTGATAACATAAATCCCTTATGTGTTTTACTATAGACTGAACTCAATCTAAAAATTAAATACAGACAATTACTATTTATTAATTTTTTTTCTGCTTTTAATTTTGTTAAGCCATAGTAATTAATCGGACTAGGCTTGTCAGTTTCCAGATATGGTTTCTTTTTTTTTCCATTAAAAATATAATCTGTACTAAGATGAATAAGGTAAATTTTAAATTTTTTTGAAATTTTAATTAAATTATTTAGTGCTACATTATTGATATTATTAGAAAGTTTTTTGTATTTTTCACTTTTATCAACATCTGTAAACGCAGCAGTATTAATTATAATACTAATTTTATTTTTGAGTATAATTTTTAAAATTTGATCAAAATTAGTTATATTTAATTTTTTTTTATTTAAAATATAATATTGATGTTTACTAGATTGTGCATATTTTTTTAATTCGCTTCCAATCTGACCATCTCCTCCAGTAACAAGAATATTCAATTTTAAATAAATCCTAAATTTTTAATATTTTTTAATTTTTTATCTTTATTTGAAATAATAAAATTTTTATTCTTCAAATTTTTTTTTATCATTAAATTACTATCATTATAAATTATTCCTTCTTCGTGTAAGGGAGAATATTTAACATCTACTAAATATGAAATTTTTGTTTTGTTCTCGAGAGATAAAAAACCATGTGCAATTCCTTTAGGTATAAATAAAATTTTATTATCTGAAGATTTTATTTTCAATTCAAAGATTTTTAAAAAAGTTTCGCTATTTTTTCTAATATCAATACAAATGTCATAAATTGAACCATTTATGACTTTTAATAATTTATTTTGTTCAAAAGGATATTTTTGATAATGAAAACCCCTAAAAACATTTTTTTTGGAAATTGAAATATTTTCTTGAATAAAATTTATTTTTTTTGAAATTCTCTTATTTAATTCATTAATTGTCCATGATTCATAGAATAATCCTCTATTATCATTGTAAAGTTGAGGCTCGATCAAATATAATCCCTTTATATTCTGCTCAATAAAATTCATAATTATTTAATTAGATTTTCTAAATAACTTTTATAAAAATTATTTTTAAAATTATTAATTAATTTAATAAAATCTTTTCTTGAAATAAATTTATTTTTAAAAGCTATTTCTTCTAAGCATCCTATCATTTGATTTTGTCTTTTCTCAATTGATTGAACAAATAATGAAGCATCCACTAAATTATCTGGAGTTCCCATATCAAACCAAACTTGACCTCTGTCAAAAATTTCAAAATTGATCCTATTTTCTCTAATATATAAATTGTTAATATCTGTAATTTCTAATTCGTTTCTTTTAGATGGCTTTATTAATTTTACCTTGGAATTTATATCTTTAGGAAAACAGTATAGCCCTGTTAAAGCAATATTGCTTATGAAACTTTTTGGTTTCTCAATTATCTTAATTATTTTATGATTATGATTAAATTTTGCAACTCCATAAGACAATGGATTATTAACAAACTTACCAAATAAAGAGGCTACTTGTTTTTCTTTAGTAATTTTTATTGAATTTATTAAAGTTTCTTTAACCTTACTTCCAAAAAAAATGTTGTCGCCCAAAATTAAAGACACATCATCATTATTAATAAATTTCTTACCTATTATTAAAGCCTCTGCTATACCATTAGGGTATTTTTGTTTTTGATAGTTAATATTTAATCCTAAATATTCCCCATCATTAAATAGTTTTTTATAAAGCGGCAAATGTTCTTCTGAAGATATAATAAGTATGTCTTTTATCCCCGCTAACATAAGTAATGACAAGGGATAATAAATCATTGGCTTATTGTAAACAGGTAGTAATTGTTTTGAAATAGATTGTGTAATTGGATTTAGCCTTGAGCCAGTACCACCTGCTAAAATTATACCCTTCATAAGTGTTATAACATTCTAAAAATTATCAAATTTGTAATTACTAAAAAGTTAGCTAATAATAGATTAATATATAATAAAAAATTATTATTAACAATAATTCTAATGTGATTTATAAAAAATGGTATGAGAAATAAAAAGTATTTTGCGTTTGTTAAAGCTGGTAAGTTTAGAGTTAAGAATAATATTGTAAATATTGATATAATTATAAGTTTAGAACTGTAAATTAATTCTAAATATTCTGGATCATTTATTCTTTTATTTAATGACAAAATTATTAGAGTTTTATAAAAAATATAAGAAATAAAAAAAGAAAACCATATGTATAAAGGTAAAATTTTAATATAACCTGGAGTTAGAAATAAAAAATTCATGTAGGTAAGTGCAGGTCGCAAAATTAGAGGATATTTCTCGCGAAAAGAATTATCAAAATTATGTTTTGTTGTTGAATCAATAAACTTATTTACTTGCTGTATAGATATAAAATTATTGTTTGCGATAAAGTTTAAAATAAATTCAGAAATAAATAAAGAAACAATCAATAAACTTAGTAAAAATAAAATTATAAATAAATATGATACATATTTATTAAGTAAACTATAAGTTAGATATAAAAAAACAAAAATATAAATAGCAATAGAATTCCCAAAATCTAGGTAAGTAAAAAAAATCAACAAAATAAATAGAAAAATAAATTTTCTTATTAAAATAAAAAGTAAAAAACTTAATATATAAAAAAATGTTTCATGACTAAATAGATTAAAATAATAAATTATTGAAGGTAATAATAATGATAAAAAGATAGTATTGTATTCAGAATTTAAGTTAATGTTAAATAACTTAAAATAATTTAAGAAAAAAAGAATTAAAATAAAAATCAGTATATGACTTAATGATAAAAAAATTCTTTTTATATTATTTAATAAAGTATCACTGCATAAATTGTTATCAATTTTTGTATAAAGTGAAAAGGGGTTATAATCAATATTGCATTGAGACAAATGATTTAATCCTCTCGCAATAAAATTATACAAAAAATCTAATCTTACAAAATCAACAGGGGTCCACCATATTTGAAAACCTTTAACAACACTTAATGCTCTTATATGAAAATCTGGCTCATCTCCAAATGGTAATACAAACCTATAAATTATTAATAAAAAAAAATATGAAAAAAAAATAATTAAGTAAAAATATTTATTAAATATTTCTTTATAAATTTTATCTTTTATAACCATTATTTTTTAATAATAAATCAAACATTCTTGTAGTGTTATCCCAGTTAAATTTATTTGAAATTTTTATACATTCATTTTGAAATTGTTCAATTTTTGTATTATTTTTAATTAAAGTTTCTGCATGAATAATTGCATTATTAAATGATTGTTCATCCTTAAGATTATATGTGATACTATTATTAGATTTTATATAATCTAAATGTCCGCCATGCTTAGGCATTATTGGCATACAGCCGCAAGTTATAGCTTCAAGTCCAGGTAAACCAAAACCTTCATTTTCAGATGTAGAGAGATAAAAAAAACTTTTATGATAGTAATGCTCAATTTCTTTAGGTTGGATTTTTTTTATTATTGTAAAATTAGAACTAAAATTTTCATGTATTAAATTATCTACATCAATAATTAAAACATTTTTATCTAAAAGAATATTTTTGTTTATAATTTTAAAAAAAAAATCTTTTCCCTTCCAAGGGGCCTTTCTAAGAATATAAATCAAAAAAAATTCTTTCTTAATATTAATATTTAATTTAAAATTAGATCCAGGATGAACAATTCCTAAATAGTTATTTTGTTTATTATATCTTTTCTTCATAAGATTTTTTACAAAAAAAGAATTTACAAAGTATTTTTGGGAAAATGAAATCTTGTAAATATACTTATAAAAATAAAAAAAAAAATTTGGTATTCTATCTTTTAAAATAATTAAATCATCAGCTTGGACAAACCTAATGAATTTAATTCGTGAAAAAAACAATAGTATACATATTATAGGATCAGATGATAAAAATATGAATTTATTTTTTGAATAAACTAATTTTAGATACAATAATTTATAAATGATAATAAAAATATTAAGTAATTTTTTTTGATTTTTCAATAAAGTGATAGAAGAATATTTTTCTGACAATCTATCAAGTACTATATTTCCCCCGCCTAAATTATTATACAATTTAATAATTATAATATTTTTCATTAAGAAAGTTTTCTAAAATATTTAATTCTTCTTAAAAAATATATTATTTTTTGTAGAATTTTAATTTTTTCTGTTTCGCATTGGATCAAATATTGCTCATTAAGAAATTTCTTTAAATTTGATGAACTGTTACCCCCTCTTGCAAAAGTCCCTGAAATAAAATTAGCATAAAAAACTACACCTCCTCCATATATTGCTTTTTTAATAAATAACTGATCTGCACATATAGGAAAATTAGTATCATAAAATCCATATTGGTTATGCAAATCAGTGTTTATTAATGTTGCAACCGAATGACAGCTTGAGATACCAAGCATTCCATAAAGCCAACCAAAATTTTTTTTTGGAGATATAATTTTTTTATCTACAATCCATTTGCTAGCAATAATATCTGGTTGCTCTTTAGAAATTATTTTTCTATAATTTTTAATAGCATTATTATCAAATAAATCATCAGATCCTATAACAACATAATATTTATTTTTTGAAATTTTAATTGCTCTATTCATTGCATCATAAATACCATTATCTTTTTTGATACTTAAAATAATATTTAAATCATTTATAGATTTTAAAAATTCGATTGTTCTATCAGTAGACTCTCCATCCGCAACAATCCATTCAAAATTTTTGTCTGTTTGCTCTCTCAAGGAGAGATATAATTTTTTAATATTTGAAATAGAGTTTAAGGTTGCTGTAATAACACTAATTTTCATTCAGTTTTATCTGACTTTTAATCCAATTATAAGTATGGCTTAATCCAAATTCAAGATCCAAAGAAGGTTTCCAATTTAATTTTTTATAAATTAATTCATTATTTGAATTCCTTCCTCTCACACCAGTAGGACCATCTATATTTTTAATTTTAATATTTTTATTTGCGATCTTAGCAACAAGATGAACCAAATTGTTAATAGATATCATTTGTTCAGAACCAATATTAACAGGACCTACAAAATTTGATTTCATTAGTCTAAATACAGCATCCAAGCACTCGTCAATATATAAAAAAGATCTTGTTTGTTTTCCGTCACCCCAAATTTCTATTTCTTCATTATCATTAGCCAAAGCAACTTTTCTACAAATTGCAGCTGGAGCTTTCTCTTTACCATTATTCCAAGCTCCTTCTGGTCCAAAAATGTTATGGAAACGAGCTATTCTTATATTTAAACCATAATTTTTTTTAAAAGTTAAATACAATCTTTCACTAAATAATTTTTCCCATCCATATTCACTATCTGGAGCTGCAGGATAAGCAGTGCTTTCTTTACATTCAGGGTTTTGAGGATCTAATTGATTGTACTCTGGATAAATACACGCACTTGAAGAATAAAATATTTTTGTCTTTTTATTTTTTTTTAAAGCATTCAAAATGTTTAAATTTATTGTAGCTGAGTTATACATTACCGATGCATCATTATCACCAGTAAAAATATAACCCGCACCTCCCATATCTGCAGCTAACTGATATATTTCATCATACTCATCACTAAAAATTTCATCTATAACTTTTTGATTTGTTAGATCGCCAATTATCATTTTATCTGGAATGGATTTAGAAAATTCATTTTCTTTTAAATCTACACATATGACTTCATGATTCATTTCTTTAAGTTTTTTAGCCAAATGTCCACCTATAAAACCACCGCCACCACAAACAAGAACTTTCATTTTACAACCTATTTAATTTATTTATTTCCAAAAAAGAATTAGTTATATCATATATGATTGAATTTTTAACACCGAAATTTTTAATTTTTTTAAAACCCAAATTTAAAAAGTATTTATGAGACACCGCTAGTATTACAATATCATATTTGTTTCTTAGAGTTAATTTATTCATAAACTTAATATCTTTGAACTCTTTATCATTTATTTTAGAAATATATGGATCAAAACATGAAACTTTAAATTTAGGATTTTTAAATAATTTTATTAATTCTAAAACTTTACTATTTCTAATATCTGAGCAATTTTCTTTAAAAGTAAATCCAAGAATTAAAACATCTAATTTTTTTTTACTGTATTTTTTACTAGAAATTAAACTCTTTATTCTTTTAAAAACATTATGTGGCATTTCTTCATTAATTTTTCTACCAGATAATAATATTTTTGGATTATGATTAATTTTTTTTGATTTATAAGCAAGATAATATGGGTCTACTCCAATACAGTGACCGCCTACTAATCCTGGTTTAAAAAAATTGAAGTTCCACTTTGTATTAGCTGCATTCAAAACTTTCATTGTATCAATATTTAACTTATTAAAGATTATCGAAAATTCATTAATTAAAGCAATATTTAGATCTCTTTGAGTATTCTCTATAACTTTGGATGCTTCTGCAATTTTTATACTATCAACTCTATAAGTCCCTGCTTTAATCACTGAACTATAAATTCTATCTATTTTATTTGAAGAATATAAACAACATCCACTTGTAACTTTAATTATGTTAGAAAAATCTCTTTTTTTATCTCCAGGATTTATTCTTTCTGGGCTATAACCACAATAAAAATCTTTACTTATTTTCATTTTTGAAATCTTTTCTAACATTGGAATGCAAATTTCTTCTGTACAACCTGGATAAACTGTAGACTCAAATACAACAATATCATTTTTTTTAATTATTTTTCCTATTTGTTTAGTTGCACTTATTAAATTTTTGAGATCTGGTTGTTTATTTTTTTTTATTGGTGTTGGAACTGCAATAATAAAAAAATTGTAAAGATTGAGATCGGAATTTTTATGAGTAAATTGTAAATTTTTATTAATTAAATTTTTTTTTAAAACCTCAGAATTTTTATCATAACCGCTTTTAAGCTCATTTATTCTATCTATATTACTATCGAAACCTATAGTTTTATATTTTTTTGAAAAATGAACTGCTAATTTGATACCAACATAGCCCAATCCAAAAATACATATTTTAATATTATTTTTTTTCATTACTAATGAATGCTTTTATATATTTTTTTAGGGAATTTTTAGGCTTATATCCTAATTTTTTCTTTGAAAAGGAATTATTCGCTAGACTATTAAATCTTTCACCAGGTCTTTCTTTGACAAAAATATGAGGGTGTTTAAAAAATTTTACAACATCTAAAATACTATAATTCTCTCCTGAACCTAAATGAAATTCAGTATTAATAGTTTTTTTTACTGCTAAATATGTACCTTCAATAATGTCTTCTACATGAGTGAAATCTCTTTTCTGTGTCCCTGGTTTTACCACTGTTAGTGGTAATTTTTTTTTGTATTGATCTTCAAATATACCTATAACTGAAGCCATTTTACCTATACCTATATGATTGGAACCATAGACATTATAAAAATAAACAATATTGTATTTAAGATTAAACCATTGAGAGAAATTTTTAATTAATTCATTATTGTTATATTTAGACCAAGAATAAGGCGACAAATATTTATTGTTACCAAAAGTACTTGAGGATGCAGAATAAACTAATCTAGATTTTTTATTTAAACAAAACTTAATAACTTCATAAGTTCCAAAAAAATTAGACTTAAAACAATCATTATAATTTTTAAAACTGGGGACAATTCTTGAAAATTCCCCAAAATGAAAAACCGTATCAAAATTAATATTTTTAATTTGTTTAAATGAATTTATTTTAATAGTATCGCATTTATAGTATTTAATTTTAGAAGATTTAATATGATTATTTTTAGATCCTGAATAGTAATTATCAATTGAAATTATTTTACGTACTGACTTTAATTTATATAATTTTTTAATAAGATTTGTTGCAACAAAACCTGCTCCACCAGTGATCAGTATGATTTTCATATTCTATTAAATAAATTATCTAGAGCAACTGAGTTCTGAATAATTGATTCTTCATACACTTTTTTGTATTGATTGCTAACTGTTTTTTGATTCCATAAATTCTTAGCTCTTAATTCTGAATTTATTGAAAAATCTTCTTTAATTTTCTTGTTGTTAATGAGGTAGAAAATTTTATCAGATAATTTTTTTGTATCAAATGGATCAACTAAATAACCAGTTTTATTATTAAGTACAACATCTTCCATGCCAGCTATATTAAAACCAACTACTGGAACACCACATGATTGAGCTTCCATTGCAGTCTGGGGTAAATTGTCAATTCGAGAAGGAACAACCATTATATCAGAAGCGTTATATACAAGAGATAATGCATGATCATTTTTAATTTCGCCGATCCAATTAATCTTACAATCAGTTTTAAAAAAATTTTTAGGTTTACTTTGACCAAAAATTAAGATTTCAATGTTGCTGCTTTTAAAATATTTTAAACATTCAAGAAATAAATCAAAACCTTTTCTTAAATCTCTTGTGCCCCCAATAGCTCCAAATAAAATTATATGTTTATTTTGATTTATATTTAATATCTTTCTTGAATATTTTTTATCCATAGGTTTAAAAACATTTAGATCTATTGGATATGGAATAATTCTTATATCCCAATCATTCATAACCTTACTTTTTTTTATTTGTCTTGCAAGCCAATGTGAGGGGCTAATAACAATATTTTTTCTTAGATATTTTTTCTTCCTATTTATAGTCCATTTATTGATATCAAAACCAAAGACTTTATACTGATAATTCTTCGCAACAATTTTTTTATTATTATCTAATAAATCAATTAAATAAGCACTATCATAATGTTCAATACCACTAAATGCCCACATATCATGCATTGTATAAACAATATTTTTTTTAATTTTTTTTACATCTTTTATCGATAATGATTCTCCACCGAACCAATGTAGGTCAATTATATTTGCATTTGAATTATTTAATAATTTTGGCCATGGAGAGTTAATAATATTTAATGAATAAAAATTAACTTTATTAAATTTTTTAGAAATATAATTACTGATTAAAGTTCCAATAAAACTTCTTATTCTGTTTTGAATATAGATATGATTTATAAGAGGTGTAAAGACATTTTTATCGTCTGAAAATTTTCTATTTACAAATAGTCGTGAAGGAATATTGTTATTTAATTGTGACAGCATAACCCTATATGCAGCTCTTTGTGCACCACCAGCAGTGTCACTTGAAGAAAATATTATAGGTTTGACTGAAGATTTTTTTTGTACATTTCTATAAATATTCTCATACTTTTTTAAAATTATTTTTTGATTATAATTTGCGTTAACATAATCAAGAATACTTTTTGATATATTTCTTTGCTTTTTTATCCATAGTAAGCCTTCAGCAAATTTATTTTCATTTTTATGCTCTACTAAATATCCAGTTATTTTATGATCAACTAAATCAGAATTTCCTCCATTGTGAAAGGTAACTAGGGGAGTTCCACAAGACAATGATTCTATTCCAACCTGAGGTAAGTTATCATTTAAAGATGGAATTGCTGTAACATCAGCAGCACTATACAAATATGGTAAAATCTTTTCGTCTGTAACTTTTCCAAAAAAAACAAAATTTATATTTTTGATTTTATCAATTTTAGTTTTTTCTTGTCCAACTAATAATACAGTAATGGAAATATTTTTCTTAGAAAGAATTTCTAAAGAAGAATAAAGGTATTTCCAACCCTTCCTTTCATCTATTATACCTCCCAAAGAAGAAAATAAAACTACATAATCATTTTTATTTATTTTTAATTTATTTCTTGAAGAATTTTTATTTTTTTTATTAAAAAATTTTATATCTATTGGAGTTTTTAAAAGATGAATTTTTTTATTTTTTGTAATGTTGCCTTTTTCAGCAACGCTTTTCATCCACTTAGATGGAGCAATTATTTCAAAATCTAAGTTCTTTAAATATTTAATTTTTCTTTTATAAACATAATCATCTAAGTTAAAAAATGTTTTAACTGAATTATTATAATCAGTGAAATATTTATCTATTTTATCAGTATAATGCTCAGTTCCGATAAAAGGCCACATATCAGAAAATCTCCAAATTAGTGGTTTGTTAATTTTTGAAATTTCTTTTAAAGATATTAAGTTATTTATCCAATTTAACTGAACAACATCTACATCTGAATTATTGATTTGGTCTGCAATTTTTGTGTTAAATAAATCAATATTCTGAAAATACATCGATTTCTTTCCTAGAAGATTTATTACAATTTTATTGCTAAAAACTTTAAACTTAAAAATAATTCTTTTGAGAAATGTATTATTTATTAGATAAATATCTGATGGATCAATATTTATGATATCTTTATCATTTTCATTATAATTTAAAATAAGTATTTTTGGATCAATATGATTACCTTGTTTTAATAATCTGTAAATTTTTAAAACTGCTTTTCCAGCGCCACCATCTATTACAGAACTTAAAAGTAAAAGTTTTATTTTTTTTTTCATTAAAAATTTCTATATTTTAAATTCATCATACCAAAGTTGAAACATAAACAGTCCCCACACTGCAGTAATGTTACTATTTTCATTTTTTATTAAAGGTATAATGTAATCATCTAATAGATTATGATTAAAAATATCTTGTTTTTTTAATTTTTTAGGGTCAAAAATAGATAATAAATCTTTATAAAAATGACTTTTAATCCAGTTTCTAATAGGAAGAACAAATCCTTTTTTTGTTGAATTTAAAATCTCACTGTTAAGCTCGTTTTTAAATGCAGTTTTTAATATTTTCTTTAAATCAAAAAATGATGTTCTATAATTAGGAGGCATGGTTAAGAATAGATCAATCATTGAATTGTCTAGAAATGGTGGCCGAACCTCTAAACTATGTGCCATTGAAAAATGGTCTGACATTAGAAGAAATTCATTGGGCAGCTGAGTTTTAAAATCTAAAAATGCTGATTTATTTCTTACATCATTACTATTGCAAGAATTATAAATATTATACAACAATTCAGATGTTTCAGTTATATTTGAAAATTTTTCATTAAATATAACTGTTTTTTTAATTTTATCAGTGGCATAATATCTATAATCAAATAAATATTTATTAAATATTTTTTTATTAATATTCTGACCAATTAATTGAAAAGGTAATAATCTCTTCCATTTTCCATAATTTCCAAATATTTCATCTGCTCCTGTTCCACTTAAAGCCATTTTATATTTCATAGATATCGATTTAAATATTGCCCAAGAAGGAAGGCCTCCACCATAAGGCTCACCCATACTTATAACCATATTTTTCAGTTCATCTCTGAACAAATTTTCTTTGTAAATCATACTTGTATGATTTGATTTGAGATGTCTTGCATAATTTGAAGCAGCTTCTATTTCATTTATATTTTTATAAATTGTATTACTCTCAAAACCAAGTGTATGGGTATTTAATTCTACATTATTTTTATTTAAACAATTAGCTATTATTGAAGAATCAATGCCTGAAGAAAGTAGAGTTGCAAAAGGAACATCAGATATAGTAGAATTTTTAATTGATTGATTTACAGTATGGTTTGTTTTTTCTATCCAAAATTTTTTACTTTCTTTATAATTAATATTGAACTCGAGATCAAACCACTTTGTTTTTTTTATTTTATTTTCCTCTAAATCAATTTCAATATATGTTCCAGGGTCTACTTTAATTACGTTTTGAAATATTGTTTCTTCATTGGGAATATACATTAAACTAGTAAAATTATAAATACTATTCAAATTAAGATCTTTAGAAAACTCTTTACTAGAGAATATCGTTCTAATTTCAGAAGAAAATATTATACAACTATTATTTCTAAACAAATATAACGGCTTTATTCCAATTTTATCTCTACACAAAATCAGTTTTTTTTTATAAGTGTCGTAAAAAGCAAAGGCAAACATACCATTTATCTCAGAAAGAGAGCTCAATCCATCATGAATTAATTTATTTAATAAAACTTCAGTATCAGAATTTGAAGAAGTAAAGTCGATTCCCTTATATAATAATTTAGATCTTAAATCAGGAGAATTAAATATCTCACCATTATAAACTATAACATATCTTTTATCTCGAGAGTACATAGGCTGTGCACCATTCTTAATATCTTGTATCGCTAATCTAGTAGAACCCATCGCAAAATTTAAATCTTTATCTACATAATAATTACTATCATCTGGACCTCTATGATCTTGAAGAGTGTTTAAAAATTTTATTGAGTCTTCAATGTTATTATTTTTATACTTATTATTATAAATACCTACAATACCACACATAAATTAAAAAATTTTATTTAAATATTTTTGGCTAATTGTTTGAGAATTACCTTCAGATAACCATTCACCTAATTGATTAAAATATTTTATTTTTAATAAAATATTTTTTTTTATAATTTCAAATTCTTTTTTTCTTAATTTTTCATTATCTCCTTTGTACAAATTGAATGAATTCAATTCATTTTTAAATGATAATATATTTTCTCTTATATAGATTAATTTTTTACTTAAATTAATTTCTTCTTCTCCCAAAGAAAGAGTGATAGAATTATTTTTAGTAAGTAAAAAATTTTTATATTCTTCTAGATTTTTGGGCTTAAGATAAAGATTGTCAAAATCAGTAAGCGTGCATTTTGATATTACTATTGGTTTTATGCCAAAACATGCTGCTTCTAAATGAGAAGTGCCAGAAAATGTTACAATTTTCTTTGCTTTTGAAAATAATTTGAAATTTGAGATTTGATCTAATTCAATATTAATATTATTTAAACTATAATTTTCTTTTTGTAGCTTACTCATTATCAATTTTAAAATTGTATGACTATTTTCACCCCATCTCTTACAATTTGGATGTGTTCTTAAAGTCCATTTTTCATCAGTGTTGTTTAATATTTTTAGTGTTTCAATAACCCATTCATAGTAGTCTATAAATATTCTATCTTGATCTAAAACATTGAATGGAGAGTCCCTAAAAATATGAAGTAAAATATAATTATCAGAAGTATAATTATTATTGGAATTTAAATTTATAGATACATTTGCATCTTCATAATTAGAGTTACCTTTTAATCTTTCTTCCCAGTATTGATGTACATTATTTATATTAATTACAGATAAAAGTTTGTTACGTAATTTAGATTCAGGCATAGACCATGAACGATCATGATTTTTATCTAAGCTATAAATATTCCAATTAGCTTGTGCATAAATTAATGAATTATATTTTCTAAATATTAATAAACTAATTCTACTTGAATATACTGTATGACCTAAAAAACAAACGGAATAATTTTTTTTAGCAATTAAGTAAATTTCAATAAACCTCTTATTACATATTAAAAAACTTTTAAAAATATTAAAAAATGATGGTTTAATTTGCCTATCACTTGATAAATTTCTCGATAAATCAGAAACTGCATGTAAATATTGTGTTTTGGACCATGATTTATTTGTTAATATTTTTTTATTATCAAAAAAAATAAATTGAAAAATAGATATGATAAATGAAACTGCATAAATAAAGATTTTTTTTAATTTTGAAATAATTTTTTTTTTATTAAGTATAGTAAATTCAATATTACATTCTTTAAAAATTTTAATAAAATTTTTGTCATTTATTATCGAATTAAAGTCTTCAAAAACTATTTGTTTATATTTTAGTTTATTACAGTAACTTACTACAATTGGTAATAACCAGTAGTATTGACTATCAATAAAATCATTACTTATAAAAGCTTTTTTATTTAATTTATTATTTGGCATCATATAACTTTAATAATTTATTAACTATAAACTCTTGAGTTTTTTTAAAAGAATCAAAAGTGGCACCGGCTATATGGGGGGATATAATCAAGTTATTATTTTTATTTGAAAACGCAATCAATTTATTTTTTTTAAAATTTATATTATTTTCGTCTTCTAAAACATCTAAGGCTGCACCTTTTATTTTTTTTCTTTTTAAAAATTGTAATAAATGTTTTTCATTTATTATTTCACCTCTAGCTATATTGATTAAATAAGAATCTTTACGAAGATATTTTAAATTTTCTTGATTAATTAAATTTTTATTACTTTCCTCATAATTGATTGCAATGACAACTATATTAGAAATTAAAAATAAATCCTTAATTGATTGAGCAAGCATATTTTTTTTTATATTTTTTTTATTTTTATCAAAAACCTTGACCCTCATACCAAATGCTTTTGCATATTTAGCAATTTTTTTTCCAATTCTGCCAAATCCCAATATCCCAATATTTTTATTAAATAAGTCATTACCAATATAGAAATCTCTTCTCCATTTTTTTTTACTTTTAACATCATGAATAGATTGATAAAAATTTTTATTAATTGCTAATATCATCAAAAAAGCAAATTCGGAGGAAGAATATATATTTTTTAAAAAATTTTTTTCATTTTTTAAAGAAACTACTTTAATTTTTCTTTTCTTTATTTCAACAAGATCAATATGAGTTAAGCCAGTAGTAAAAGTTACTAAAACTTCTAAATTTCTAGCATGTTTCAGTAGATCTTTATCAAATTTAAATTTAAGTCTTGAAAGAACAATATGATATTTTCCTATAATTTTTTTTATTTCTGTTCTAGATTTATCAACTTCATTATAGGAGAATTTTTTTTGTAATATTTTTTTTTGATTTTTAAAGAAAAAATTAGGCTCAAGATTTATTAATTTTTTCATCTCAATAATATTTTTGCAAGCTCAAAATCATTTTTATTATCTATATTTATAGATCTTTCAATAGGCATTATAAATGGAGTTATATTTTTTCCATAAATAGTATTTTTATTTAAGTTTGATTTTTTAAAAATATAAATTGAACCATTTCTATGATAAATTTTTGATAAATTTTGTCTTCTTTTAGAAAAATTATTTTTATCTAAACCAATTAGTTTGTTATTTATAATTTTGTACATCCTCGCTGGATGATGATCATCAACCTTATATACGCTAATCAAAGTGTCAGCTTTATTTTTAATATATAAATTATATGAATCTTTTATATCTTTTGGATTTCTTAGTGGGCTTGTGGGTTGTAGTATCATAATATTTTTATAATCATTAATATTATTTTTTAAGTAATTTTTTATTGCATCAATTACTAATGATTTATCTTGTGATAAATTTTTTGGTCTTATGTGAACTTCAACATTTGAATTATTTTTATAAAAATTAATTGTTTCTTTATGATCTGTTGAAATTACAATATTTGTAAAAATTTTTGAACGTATTGCAGACTCAACAGTGTATTCAATTATTGGTTTATTATTAATTTTTTTAAAATTTTTTAATTTTAAACCTTTTGAGCCTTTTCTAGCTGGAATGAATGCCAATAATGATTTTTTCATTTATTAGTAAGTTATTTTTTTTTGTATCGGTGGACTAGAAGATATAAGTTTTTGAACAATTCTTTTGGCAGCATTTCCATCACCAAAAATTTGTTTTGAAGTATATCTGCCCTTTTTTATTTGCTTTTTAACTTTATTATAAATTTGCTCATTATTGTAATTTGATTTCACAATATTTTTACCGTGTTCTCTACCATTTTGCCTAGTCCCAACTAAAACAACTGGAGTCCCAAAAAATTCACCTTCCCTAAGAAAACTGCTACTATTACCTACAGCGCATATACAATTTTTCAAAATATATGCATAATCATCGATTTCAAAATTTTTAAAAAAACTGATTTTAGAATTTATATTTCTTTCTCTATATATTCTTAATCCTTTAGAAATTTCATCAGAACCTGCATCAATGTTTGGCCATAGCCATATTGTTTGAATCTTTAATTTATCTATAGCCTTTAATGTATGCTGTATTTGTTTGAAACCTTTTCCAAATTCTGATGTCACTGGATGCTGTACTACAAGTAGAAAAGGTTTTGCAAAATCTATTATACAACCGACACCATTTTGATTTATTTGATATCTATTATTTCTTATTGGTGTATTTTTTATTAAATCTATAGATGGACATCCAGTGTTGTATACAAATTTAGAGTTTTCTCCCATTTTAATAATTCTTGATTTAGATTTTTCAGTCGCAGGAAAATGAATGTGTGATAATTTTGTTATTGCATGTCTCACACTTTCGTCAATTGAGCCAGTAACCTCCCCGCCCTGTATATGTGCTAAAGTAATGTTCATATAACTTGAAGCAATTGCAGTCGCCATAGTTTCGTATCGATCTGCAACAGTAACAACTACATCTGGTTTTAAATTAGCAAAACATGTAGATAATTCAACAATTGCAATACCAGTCGACTTTGACATTGTTTCTAAATTTTCACCTTCTACTACCGTATAAACAATTGCATCAGGTTTAAAACCATCATTTCTCACAATATCTAAAACATTTCCAAATCTTTGAAGTATAGCGCTTGCACTTAAAATTAGTTGTAATTTAAGTTTTTTATTTTTTTTTATTTCTATTAGTAAAGATTTTACTCTCCCATAATTAGCTCTACTAGCAACAACTACACAGATTTTTTTTTTCATAACTATTTTAAATCCTTAAAAGATAATAATGATCCTTTTTTTATTTTTTTATTAGTTTTTTTACCTATAATATCCTTTTTTTTATCTTGAGATATTCCAATTCCAGGTTTTTTTAATATTAGATGATTAGTTTTGACTACTTCATTTTTATTAATATCAGCTTTAAGAAAGTAACTTCTTCCAAATAATTTTCTCATTCTATCTAAATTTACTTCTTTATTTTTTTTCTTATTTGTTATTTCAAATATAATATCTCTTGCTTCAATTAAATCTTTTAGTTGGGAAAAATTTAATGATGATGAGCTATCAAAACCAAACATTTTCTTATCAAATGTAACATGAATCTCAATTATATTTGAACCTATTGTAAGAGCACCTATTGATGGATATATTGAACCTGAATGATCTGAAAAACCAGTAACAAGTTTGAATTTATTCTTAATTTCTATAATTTTATTTAAATCAATATCTTTCGGTTTAGATGGATATTTGGTTACACAATATAATATTGCAATTTTTTTGTGAAACTTTTGAACAATATCTATAGATTTTGATAATTCATCTAAATAAGACAATCCAGATGAAAAAATTATTGGTTTTTTTGTTTTAGCAATATGATTTATTAATTCATAATTATTTACTTCTCCAGAACCTATTTTGAAAGCTTCTATTTTAATCTTGTTAAGTATATCAACTGCTTGAGTAGAAAATGGTGAGCAAAGAAAGGTTAGGCCTCTATTTTCAGAATGTTGTTTTAACTTAAACCATTCCTCTAATGAAAATTCCATTCTCTTCCAGTAATCATATCTAGTTTTATCATTTAAGTATCTTATCTTCTTTCTAAACTTATCATACTTGGAGCTTTCGAATTCGGATAAATGACATTGAAACTTTACAGCATCAGCACCACAATCAGCTATTGCATCAATAAATGAATGTGCTAGCCCTACACTTCCTTCATGAGCTTGACCAATTTCTGCAACAATTAAAGGAAACCGTTTAGCATTATTAATTATATTTTTCATTAATTAGTTACTTAAATTTATTTTGTATTTTTCTTCATATGTTTTTCTCATAATCGATAATATATATTCACTTCTTACCTTTTGAGTATGTTCTTTTATAACTTTTTTTCTATAATTATCATATATAGATTTTTGAAGGTTGTCGTCATTTAGAACATAATTTAATTTTTTTATTAATTCATCAGTATTTATTATTTTCCATTTACCCTCAAAAAATTTAGTTTCATAAATGATACAATCATGTAAATCTATCCATTCTTCACCACAAATTTTAGAATCATTTTTTGGTAAAAGAATTGGAGAACCATAATTTACAAGCTCTGTATGCCTATATGAATCCCAAATCCTCCCTGATGGAGAAAGATTAATTTTTGTAGAAACTAATATCTTTTTTAAATCTTTATCATTGATTTGATGTTCTCTATCATGGCTATAAATTAGTTTAGATGTTGGAAAATGCTTACTTATTAATTCTATTAATTCAAACCTATCATCACGAGTATGAGATTTTTGATAATGACCAACAAAGGAAAAGGGGTATATTTTTTTATCTTGTTTTATTCTATTAGTAATGTTTTTCACAGGCAATGGACTTATAGGAAAAATTTTTTTATTTTTAAAGTTTATTGGGATATCTTGCTTAAAATATATATCAAATTGTGTTTCTTTAAAGTTTCTAAAAATTTTTTTTATATCAAAATATACTTCTTCATGATCAAAACGATCAAAAATACAATGAATATTTTTGTATTTTGTTCTTTTTTTTAAAATGTTTAAAGCTTTGTTAGAGCACCTAATTGAAGATAATATAACATCAAATTTATTTAAATTTTTTTCAGCTTTTTTAAATGAAATAAATGATGGTTTTAAAAAATCAAAATTTGAAGGGTAATTGTCGTTCTGTATAAATGGAAATATTTTAAAAAATTTATTATAATAAATTGGACTTAAATTTGGACAAAAAAAAACATTTTTTGCACCCATTATTCTTATTATCTCTCCATAATGATTTAGATCACCACTTAGGAATAAATTTTTTGACTTTAAATTAAAACCAAATATTCTTAATATCGATTTTAAAATAAAATAAATTAAATGAAATAAAAAATCTTTATTTGATCTAATTAATAAACTAGTTGGGAATATTAGTATTTTCATTATCTATAATTTTTTTTATACCATAAAATTGTTTTATTTACCCCTTCATCAATAGAAATTTTTTTTTGAAATCCATATTTTTTAATTTTTTTTATATCTGGATTTCTAATTAAAGTTCCACCAATTGGATTTTTATTATCAAATGTAATTTTGAATTTAAAATTTGGAAAATGTTTCAGTATATTTTTAATAAGTTTTTTTATAGTAATTAAATCATTTGTTCCTATATTGATGATCTCATTATTGCCTTTTTTAATAACCAAATATAGAGCGTTCAAAAAATCATCGATAAATATAAAAGATCTTTTTTGTAAACCATTTCCTTGAATTGTAATTTTATAGTTTTTATTTTTGATAGATGTTAAAATTTTATTTATAATTTCTGGAATAACATGATCACCTCCCATGTTTGGGCCATAAACATTATGTGGTCTAAAAATAATTATATTTTTTATTTTTTTATTCATAGAATGAATTCCATACAATTCTGAAATAATCTTACCTCCAGAGTAAGAAAATCTAGGATTCATTATGTCTGGAATTAAAATTCTTTCTTTTTCTGTTGTTGGAATCTTTGAAGGTGTTGAATAAACTTCAGAACTAGAAGCTATTAAAAGTTTATTAATTTTTAATTTTTCACACAATTTAATTATATTTATTATTCCCTTTGTGGAAACATCTAATACTTCAAATGGATATTTATAAAAATTTTTTGTTCCATTTATTGCAGCTAAATGAAGAACTATATCAAATTTTTTATTTATTTTTTTTATAAAAACTTCATTTCTTATATCGTAATTTAATATTTTTAGTTTTTTATTTTTTAAATTTGAAGGGACGCTTCTTCTGTTATTGTCAATAATTGTAACATTAAATTTTTTTTTTAAAAAAAATTCTGCACAACTAGTCCCGATAAATCCCAATCCGCCAGTTATTAATATAGAACTCATTTATAATTATTAGTAAAATTGACCATTAAATTTATAAATCTATCAAATGTTCTTTTAGAAATCATAGGATGAACTCCAATAAAGAATAAATTTTCTTTTAAGATAAGTGTGTTTGATAGTTTACTTCTAATTTTTTTAGGCATTTTTCTTAAACCTGGTTGATCAGCAAGATTGCCTGCAAAAAGAGGTCTTGTTTGCACATTGTTTTCTTCTAGAAAGGAAATTAATTGGTATCTACTGAATTTACAAGACTCCTTTATTAATATTGGAAAGCCATAGTATGTATGTTCTAATTTTGGAAAATTTACATACAAATTAAAGTAATTATTAAGATTAAATTTTTTAAAATTATCATTCAAATAATTAGCATTTTTAATTCTTATGGCATTGAATTTATCTAGTTTTTTTAATTGCTCTATACCAAACGAGGCGTTTATTTCAGTCATTCTCATATTATAACCAAGTCTTTGGAATATATATCTTTTGTCATAATTTTTAAATCTATCATCAGTAAACCATCTACTTTTAATATTTTTGGAGTTAAAATTAATTCTACCAAATTCTCTAATTGATCTACAAATTAAATCTAATTTTGAATTATTTGTAAGTATCATTCCGCCTTCTCCTGTGGTCATATTATGGGCTACAAAAAAACTAAAAGCTGAAATATGTCCGAATGAGCCTACCTTTTTGTTGTTGAACATTGAGCCATGAGCTTCACAACAATCCTCAAATAGAATTAGCTTATGTTTTTTTACAATTTTATTTATCGCTTTCATATCGCATGCTAATCCCAACGTATGCACTATCATCAATATTTTTGTTTTTTTGCTGATTGATTTTTCGATTTTCTTTGGATCAATATTTAAATTATCCTTATTTACATCAACGTAAACAGGAACAAGACCTAATTGAATTATAGGCATAGCTACGGTAGCAAATGTAGCCGCTGGTATAATAACCTCATCTCCTTTTTTAATATTAAATGTTTCAATTAATGCAGCAATTGCAATTAAATTAGCTGAGGAACCAGAATTAACTGCAATGCCGTATTTAGTTCCAATATATCGTGAATAATTTTTTTCAAAAGTTTTAACTTTTTTACCTTGAGATAAATTTAAATTAATTATTGAATCTATGGAAGAAATAATTTCTTTGTGATTAAAAACTGGCTCACTAAGAGTAAGTGTGGTTGAAGAGTTTTTTTTTGACTCAAGCTCTGAATTTACATATTTTTTAAGGAATTTTTTATTTTTTAGCATAATAATGCTCAATAACTTTTCCTATACCTTTTTCAATACTTATTTTTGGCTCCCATCCAAAATATTTTTTTATTTTTACTATTGATGCAAAATGAGATCGATTATGATCATTAACATGGTTGTTTTTAAAAGTATAAGTTTTATTAAATTTAATTTTATTAGCAAAAATTTTAACTATTTGCCCAATGCTATGAGATGTTTTGTTAGCAATATTAAATTTTTCTTTAATTATTTTATATTTTTTTTGTTTTAAAAGAATATATATTATATCCAAAACATCACTTACATAAATAAAATTTCTAAATACATTTTCAGAAAAAAATACTGGATTTTTGAAAGCAAAAAATTTTCTTTGTAAATCATACACAAATTGATTTTTATGCATGTTTTGACCATAAACAGTAAAGAGTCTTAATATAAATACATTAGTTAGATTTTTTTTATTAAAAGTTTTTAAAATCATTTCTTCAGAATATAATTTACTCTTTCCGTAAAAATTATTAGGTTTACAAGTTTCAATTTCTTTAAAAAGTAATGTATTATTTGAATAAACATAGACAGAACTTGCAAAAATAAAATTGTTTATTTTAAATTTTTTTTTTGAAAAATATCTACATGTATTTTGTATAATTTTTTTATTGTGTAGAAATATACTTTTATTATTATTTTTTATTGGACTTTTTGAGATACCCGCTAGGAAAACAATGTTGGTAATTAGAAAATTATCAAATTTACTAAATTCTTTATAGTTCAAAAGATTTATTTTTATAAATTTATATTTTGAATACTTGTTTTTATTATTTGTTGAACCTGATAACAATATATTTTTATTTTTTTTTTTTAATAAAAAATTTACTAAATTAGATCCAATAAATCCATTTGCACCCAATATTAAGATCACAATTATTTCACCTTATGAGATCCAAAAGATATATATTTTACATTGTTTTTAAGAACTAAGTTCTTATAATTTTCGTTGCCCCAAAAATTATAAATTATACTGTTCTTTCTCATTTTATTAGAAAGTTGTTCAAGATTTAGATTTCTAAAGTTTGTATTATTATTATGCATGATTACAATGTCAGAATTTTTAAAACAATCATTCAATTTATTTAAGTATTTAAAACCAAGTAATAAAATATCTTTTTTATCAACATAATCATCATACCCATAAATAATAAAATTTTCAAAATTTTTAGATATAGATTTTTTAATATGGATTGCAGTTGTTCCTCTTATATCATTTGTAGATGGAGATCCTTTAAAAGCTATTCCTAGAACTACAATTTTTAATTTTGTTTTTTTTAAAGTAATTAAAGTTTTCAAATACTTGAAAACATCATCGAACATTTTTTGATTATTTTTTCTAGCTAATAAAGATAAAGATGGCTTAACTCGATATTTTTTAAAACTTTCACTTAAAATAAATGTATCTTTTTCTAAACATGGGCCTCCAACAGGTCCAGGCAATGAAACATTAGTTCTTTTATATCCAATTTTTCCCATTTTTATAACTTCATGACAATCAACATTAATTTCATTACATAATCTTGCAATTTCATTGGCATAGGCAAAGTTTAGATCTCTGTAAGTATTATCAACTAATTTCATCATCTCTGCCGTTTCTAGATTACTGACTTTTATAATAATTTCATTAAAGTTCAGAAAAAACTCTGAAGCTATTTGTTGTGATTCTTGATCAATTCCACCAACTATCTGAGGCAGTGAACTCAATTCATCAATTGCTTTGCCCTCCATCGTCCTTTCAGGGCAAAAAGCAAAATAATATTTTTTATTAGCTTTATCTAAAATTGGTTTAATTATATTTTTAGAAGTACCTACTGTAACTGTTGATCTTAACATTACTAGATCATCATTTTCTAATACATTAGATAATTGTTTGGCAACAGATTTTATCATTTCATTTCGTACATTGCCTTTTTTATCTATAGGTGTACCTACAGCTATAACATATATTCTACTCTTATTTTTTTTAACTGGTATTTTATTACTAAATTCAAAATAACCTTGATCTATTGTTTTTTTGAGTAAATTTTCTAAATTTGGTTCATAAAAATGTGATTTACATTTAGAAAGATTTTGTAGGACATTTCTATTTTTTTCTACTCCAAGAACTTTGAATTTTTTAGAAGCAAAAAATATAGAAAGTGTTAAACCAACATATCCTAAACCAATAATAACAATCTCAAAATTATTAAAATTTGAATAATTTATCTTTTTTGACATCAATAAAAAGTTTATTAACACTTTATAATGATTAGGTTACTAAATCAAAATAATTATTTAATACTTTTAATAATAATAGTATTTATATTAGGTCTTATTAACTCTTTAAATGTAGTTTATTTTTTTACCCCAATTGATAGCGAACACGATTACTTAGGTAATGCGTTTCATATAAAAACATTTTTAAATCAATATAGTATTCATCATCCAGGCTCATTACTATACTATTTACAATCATTAATTTTGATTTTTTTTGACCAAGAAAATTTCAATTTAGATTTTTTAATACCTATATCTAGAGCAATTTTTTTTGTTTGTTGTTTTATTATAATTTATTTATCGTCACTACTTACTAACAACAAATTGAAGTATTTTTTAATTTCTTCATTTTTTTTTGTATTTGGATTTCCAGTTTTTTTTTATTCAGTAAAACTAAATGCTGAAAGTTTTCTTTTTTGTATTTCATTAGTTATTATTATTCTTTTAAATAAAGATAATTTAAATAAAAACTTAAAATATATTTCAATATTATTTGCTTTAATTTTATCAATTAAGATAACTTCAATAATATTATTACCAATAATAATATCAGAAAATTTAAAAGTTTTTTTATACAAATTTTTTATAAATTTTACTTTATTTTTTATTGTTTATTTAATTATATCAATTCCAGTTATAGGATTACTTCCCATAACATATGCTGTAGCTTTAAAAAGAATTTTTATTTTATTGAATGACTTAAATATTTCAATTTTTACTTTTTTTATAATAATTCTGTCTTTATCTTTTATTTTTTTCTTTTTAATTTTAAAATTTTATTCTAAAATTAAAAAAATTAGTAATTATAATTTTCAATTAATTTATTTAATTCTGTTTTCATCTATAATTTTTATAATATCTTTGAAAAATAATTTAAGACAAGATTTCTTGTTAGAATTTATTTTAAACTCTAGACACATTATTGTACTTTTTCCAGTAATTATAATATTTTTTAACAATTCATTTTCTATTAAGATTATTTATTTTTTATTAGTTTTTTTATCAATTATATTTGCTTTGAGTAATTACAATAGTATTTATAATAAAAAAAATAATTTAGATAATTATCTGATTTCAAATAATGAAAGTATAATATTTCTATTTCCAAACTTTAATTATAATTCAAAAATATTATTTCTTAAGTGGAGCTTTTACATCTATGCTAATAATAAAATAGATTACAATAATATAATAATTGAAAATCAAAAAATAAATATTCAAAATATAAACTTTTTAAATTTAAGGCAGCATTTTAAAACTTCATTAACTAATGATATAAAAAAGAATATACAAAAAAATAATTTTTTGGATAATTTATTAGGTTTAAGAGAAAATTTAAAAACTATTAGAGATAGAAAAAAATATGAGAAAAACTTTATAGAAAATGCTATATATGGTTTTACTCCTAATTTAAATTATGAATATGATATATGCTTATCTCAACTTGATGATAATTTAAAACAAGCAAAATTTTTAATATCAAAGACTGATTTAAATAATTCTGAGTATTCAAGAGAGCAAATTTTAAAAGTGTTTTTAGATTGTGGATACAAATATGAAATACAATTTTTAAAAAAATACCAAATTTATGAAATTAATTTCATGAAAAATTAATTATTCCAGATACTTACACAATTTATAGATGTCATAACCGATGTTGGGTAAAATTTAATTTTCTCAAAATATTTTTTATATTTTTTTATATCATTTTTTCTACCCCATCTTTCAGGGCAAACAAGGCATGTTTTAAATTTTTTAAAATAAACTTTGTTTGTTTTATTTATTGGTAAAATATTTGGTGTATCAATCCATGCCCATTTAGCTTTATCTTTATAATCATTGAGCATGGCTATGTTTTCATACTCTGAGTATCTAATTGCAAAATTTTTATTTTTTTTTTTTATTAATTTGAAAATATATGGAAATTCAATATCTAGTAAAAAAAATGATTTTATATTGAATTTTTTAATACTTTTTAAAACATCATCCTCAATACCTGATTCTTTTATATTAAGAATTAGTGTTTTATTTTTGTAGTTTTCTAAATAATCATCAAGAAAATCGCCTTTGCCATATGGTTCGTGATTGAGGATTAGTTTTGATTTAAATGATCTTATATCTATTTCAACACCATATTTTTTATCAATATTTTTTAATTGTGAAATGGTATTTATTCTATGAATAATAAATTCATTTATTTGATTATTTTTTGAGAGCATATTTCAAAATATATTTAATAGTTTTTAAAGATAAATGTAATTTACCCAAAAAACTACCACCACCTTTTGCATCATCATACTTTCTTTCATAAATGTCAATGTTTTCTTCATCTATATTAAAGTACTTATTTTTATATTTTAAAAGAATATGTAAATCTAATGAAAAATCATCTGGAGAATTATCTATTAAGTAATTTTTTAAATTTTTATGAAATATTTTAGGTTGGCCATTTATATCATTAAGTCTAACTTGACATATTATAAAAACAAATATTGACATTAATTTAGTAAATAAAAAATCGATTATTCTTCTTTTTTTTCTTTTACCTTTAATAAAAAAAGTTTGATGAAAATTTTTTTCATGTTTTTTAAGTATATTTACTACGTCTTCAATTTTTACTTGTTCATCTGCGTGAGTCCAACATATTATATCTGTATTAATTGAATTAATACCAGCTTTTATGCCACCTCCATAACCTAAATTTTTTTTTAAGATTACAAATTTTAAATTTTGCAATTTATACTTTTTCAATAAATTAGAAGTATTATCTGTTGATCCATTATTAACTATTACAATTTGTAGATTTTTATTTTGATCTAAAATTATTTTAATTTTATCTAACAATACTAATAAGTTATTATATTCATTGTAGCATGGAATTATGATTGAATATTTCATATTATTTTTTGAATATAAAAAATTTCATTACTAAATAATTTAAAGTTGCTGATACAGCTGTTGCAAATATAAATGATATTAAAGATATATTTGAAATTACTAAAATATAATCGTGAACAAATGAATTAACAAAAAAGGATATCATATATAAAATTAAAAAATAAAAAATTTGAGAAAAATTCCTTTTTTTATACAGAAAAACATAATTCCTATTTAATATAAAAGCAAAAAAAGCTCCTATTAAAAAACTAATTCTTTTAGCAATTTGAAAAGAAGTAAATTCAAGTAATGTTAGTAAAAAATAAAATAATCCATCTATAAATACAACTAAAAAACCTGTAATCAAAAATTTAAATAAATCTGTATTTATATTAAGCTTTGAAATATTTAACTTATAATTCATCTGGGGTTCCAAAACTTTTGTAATTATTTACTTCTATACTTGCTAATTTATAACCAAGAGACTGAGCGATTTCAAACATTTGGTCAATGTAAAATTCATTGTTTATTTTTTTATTATTTTTTTTTAAAATTCTAAATATTTTTGTATATATAAAAGAATTTTTAAAATAAAATGTTCCAATAATAATTTTATGTTTGTGAAAATTCTTATTAATAATTTTTTTACATTTAATTTTTATACCTTGTTTATTTTCAGCAACCCAACCAAAACTTTTAGGATTTTTATGATGATAGGATGTTGAATTAGTAGTGAAAATAATCATATCATTTTTTTTCTTTAGAAGATTAAATTTTCTTTTGTTAAATTTATAACTTGCATCACAAGAAGCAATAAATAATTCATCTTCTTTTTTGAGAACTTTAATTAATTTATAACAAGTATCAGCTTGACCTAATGTGTTTTTGTTAATTAGGTAAGTAAAATTTTTTTTGTTATAATATTTATCTATTATTTTTTTAACTTTATAATCATTATAAAGTTTCTTCATGAAAATAAAATAAGTGATATCAGCTAATGGGAGTGATCTTGCAGATTTTATGAACATTGGAGTTGCTCTTATTTTTATAAGAGGTTTGGGGGTTTTAAATTTTTTATCTTTAAAACGCTTTCCTAAACCTGCGATTGGCATAATATTAATTCTATTCATTAAAATTTATTTTTTTTATTAAATGATGCTTTTCGTTTTTAATTTTATATATAAAAATATTTTTAATTATATCTTTAAAGTATATTTTTTTTTTGAAATATTTTTGAATAAAAATATCTTTGAAATACTTATTTTCTAAAGAACAAATAGTAAGATGAGGATGAAATTCTTTATTAACAAATGGATAGCCAAATTTAATTAAGTTTTTAAACTGAGTTGAATTGAAATTAAATTTATTTTTATCTAAATTATTATTTGACTTATATTTATTTAATAATTTTAAAATATTATTTTGAAGTAATTTTAATTTTTTATTTTTGTTTACTTTTAAATAAATTGTATTTAAACCTGTAATTGGATCTTGAGGAAAATAGTTAAAACTTGAAAAATTAATTGGAATTTTTTTGTAGATCTTAATTTCCTTAACTATTTCATCAATATTATTAATAAAATTATTTTTTACATTGATTGTTAAGATTGTAACATGAGGGAAATGATCTAAATACTTTTGTTTACCATATTTTATTTTAAATTTTTTTTTAGTTGAATAGCAAAGATTTTTTATTTTAAAATTTGGCTTTATTAATATAGCTAATTTAAGCATTTAAATAAGTATTTTTTTTATTACCTTTCTATTAATATTCGAAATGAGTTTACCATTTTGTAATTTAAAATTATATAATTTAAAGTAATCAATTTTTATCTTATACCATTCATACATAGGTATATTTAGAGCTTTGCCAATAATAGTCCTTATTAAAACATTGTGAGTAATAATTAATATTTTTTTTTTGGTGTGTATTTTATTTTTATTTAATTTAAAAAAAAGTTCTAATCTTTTAATTACATTTTTATAATTTTCGCCATTAGGAAATTTTGGATCTTTATTTAAATTCCATTGATTTATTATTTGCGGGTATAATTTGATTAAATTCTTAACAGTCATGCCTTCAACTTTACCATAATCTATTTCATTCAATAGTTTTGATGTGATAATTTGCTTTTTTTTTGATATTAAAAGACAACTCTCTAAAGCTCTATTTAGAGTACTTGTAAATATAATTCCAAATTTATGTTTTCTAAATTCAACTGGAACATATCTATCATTAATACTAGGATTTAATTTTGTTCCTAAAAAAATATTATTTTTAATATTAGTTTTTTTATGTCTTGATATATATATACTTTTTAAACTTAAATATTGATTTTTTATAAATAAATCAAATTTTTTCAAAAATGTATAAACTTCAAATTTAGTGAAAACTGTTTTTTTTGTAATGGATAATTTTTTATCTATTAATCCATAAAAATTTTTAATTTCATTAAACTTTGGTCTATAATTTTTTTGTTTTATAAGTTTTAGATAATTTATTATTAGAAAAAAAATGATATGCTGAAAGTATTTGAATTTATTATGATTATCTATTTCAAAATAAAAATTCCTTAAATAATATTTTTCGTTTATATTAGAAAAAATATATTTTTTATAGTTTATTACCCCTTTGTCCAAATATGTTAGATAGTTTTTTATACTCCTTTTTGAAATATAAAAATCAATATATTGCAAACAATTTACAGAATAAATATCTTTTAACTTCTTTCCAAGATTTAAGTTACTTAACTCCCAATCAAAACAGGTGAATGGACTATTGGTAACGTGCTCTATATGTGATTTAATATCATAAATCATTAAGTGTAATGTTATTAATCTATCCTTATCATACTTTATTGGACCAAAAGATGAGTTTACATTTAATTTACGTTTTGTAATTTTTTCAAGAGACTCTTTAAGATTGTTACTTTTTTTAATGCAATTTAATATCTTATTTTTACTTAAATTGTTGAATACTACAACAACATCAATATCACCAATTTTTTTTATGTTATCTGTTAAACTATACGAACCAACTATGGTAACTGAACATACATCATCAATGGAATAAAAATTATTTAAAATTTTTTTTTTTAAATTATTCATCACTTATTAATTTTAGAGAAAGTTTGAAAATTTAATATTTGTATTTTTGGATTTTTACTGTGTAATATACTGCTGTTCGAAACAACTCGTTCACAGTTTAATTTTGAAATTAATTTTTCATTAATTCCCCCATCGATAGTAATATTAAATTTTTTTCTATTGGGAAAAACGTTTAATTTATTAATTAAACCATGAGTTCTATTATCAAATACTTGACCAGATATTCCAGGATTGTTAATTGCAAGGATTAAGATTTCATTAATATTATTAGGTAAATAATTTAATTCTTCATAATTATTTTTTACATGTAATGCAATTCCAATTTTTTTATTTTTAATTTTTATAATTTCTTCAAAAAGTTTGTATTTTTCCAAATAAACTTCATAATGCACAAATATTAAATCAGTAAAGTCTATAATTTTTTCAATATACTTCTCTGGTTTTGTTGACATAATGTGCAAATGTATTTTATGAGTAGGCCAAAGTTTTTTAATTAATTTTAAGTTTTCAAAATCTGGACTTTTATCTTTACCGCTAAATGTTTTATCAATTAAATCTAAATGAATAAAATCTGGATACAATTCAACTAAGTTATAAATTTCTTTGACTTTTTCATTTTTATTTAAATATATGGCTAAACCTACTTTTGTTGAAAATCTAAAAGAAATTTTTAAATGTAAATAATATATTATAATAAAAATAATACCTGAATAAATAAATCTAGATAAATTATATTCTAGATTAATATTCTCAAAAATATCTTTTAAAAAATTTTGAATAAAATATGAACTAAATGAAATTGTAAAAAAAAAGAAAAAGCTGTAAAAAAAATACAATCTTGGGATTTTAAAATTAATTTTGTAGTTTAAATAAAAAGCAATTAATATTCCAATAAATAGAGATACTAAATTGATATACAGTATTTCAGAAAATAATTGTAAAAGTATTTGACGAATTAATAATTCACAAAAAATAGAAAAGACTCCTATTAATACGTAAGGAAAAAACGTTTTATCTAAAATATTTACAAAATATTTATTACTCAAAAAAATTAAATTATTGACCATAGTAAGATTTTTTTCCATGCTTTCTATTAAAATGTTTATCAATAAGAAATTTATGAATTTTTGGCCTCTTATTTAAAGTCAATGTTTTAAAAGCAAGTAGTGATATATATTCTAAAATTTCCATATTCTTTACTGCCTCTTCATATTCATATCCCCACGTAAATGGTCCATGATTATTTAGTAATATTGCACGTGTATTATTGAAATTTTTCTTATTTTTTTTGATACACTGAATTATTGATTTACCAATATTGTGTTCATAATTTTTATTAACTTCTGTTTTTGAAAGTTTTTTAGTTATAAGAATTTTATCTGAAAAATAATCAGCATGAGTTGTGCCTAAAATTGGAATATTTAGACTAGCTTGAGAAAAAGATGTCGCATAAATACAATGAGAATGCGCGATACTTTTTATTTTTTTATCACTTAAATAAATTTGCCTATGTATTTCTGTATCAACTGAAGGTTTTAAATTATTTTGTATTTTATTTTTATTATTAATATCAATAATTGGATATTTTTTGTAGCCAGACTTATAAAGATCTACACCACTTGGTTTGATAGTAAACTGATTTTCATTTATACGAATACTTACATTGCCAAAGGAATGAAAAGATAATTTAAGACGTATTAGTTTTAAATTCTCAATATGGCAAATTTTTTTTTTATTAATATACATAATATAATATATTATTGATTTATATAATTTTTAATTTAATTTAACATACATTTAATAATATGAAATATCTTAGAGCTATAAATTACATTATTAAATATTCATTTCTACTGTTTTTAAAAAATATATTTAAAATATTCTTTAAAAGTCATAATTTGAATAAAAAAGAATTGTTTATTTTAGATGAGCTTGAAAAAAATGGTTATTATTTTGGCACAAATGAAGATCTAAATGATTTAAAAATAAAATCTGATTGGAAACAAGAGTCTGAAGAGCTTTGTAAACTTTTAGACATACAACATAAAAATCAAAAAATAGATCAAAATAAAAAAGGATCTATTAATATTATGCTAAATGAAATTCCAGATAATATAATAACACAATTGTATACTTTTGCCTTAAACGAAAGTTTTATTAAAATAATTGAAAATTATTTAAATTTAAAACTTTTATTTAGGGGTGTTGCCATAAAGAAAGATTTAATTGATGGGAGAGAAATTGAAACTAGAAAATGGCATATTGATGGTGAAGATAATAGGATAATAAAAATAATATTTTATTTAAATTCTGTCGACAAAAACGGAGGACCTTTTACTTGTATTCCCAAAAAAAAATTTTTAAACCAAAAGATTAGAAAAGATAAGAATGGAAGAATTGAAAACGAGACTATTAAGGAATATTTTAAAGATAATGAAATTATAAAATTTATAGGAGACATTAAAAACTTCATCATAGTGGACACATGTTCTGTTTTACATAAAGGTGAATTACCAATCACCAATAATAGGTATATCACTTTTTTTTGCTATAATTCTATAATTCCAACTCAACCAGAATATTGCAAAAATCTTAACCCTTCATTTTATAATAAATTTAAAGGAAAATTTAAAAGAAAAATTACACCTATAGCTTGATATCATTTTTAAATTGATGCAATAAAAATCCTACAGGAAGAAAATAAATTACATTTAAAAAATTATTAAAAAAGTTTCCAGTTGGTATGACTGGCCAAAGAGTTATAAATAGTGTTACTAATAAGCATATTTGATAATCATTTAAAAAAGTTTTTCTTTGAATTTTTATGATTAAAGTTTTGAATAAAAGATAAACAATACTGAAAAATAACAATATAATTGGAATAGCTCCAATTAGACCTGTTTCTGCAAGTAATTGCATATATGTATTATGTGGATGAGTTTGGCATCCATCTGGAACGAAGTATATTTTATTATAACATATTTCCCTAAACATTTTTGGACCAACACCAAATAAAATATTATTTTCAAACATTTTGAAAGCAGATAAGTAAATAGATGAATGTATCTCTGAGAAAATATTAAGCTTATCTCCAGCAAAATTAAATTGATCAATTGTTAAATTAACCATTCTGTCTCTTACTGATTGGTTTATAAAAATAATAAATGCAATTATAATAGTAGAAATTATAAAAGTAATTAATCTCATTAATTTCCATTTATTAATCAAGACAAGAATTATTAAAGTTGATAAAATTAAATTAAAAAATGCTGATCTCTCTCCTGATAAAAAAACAAGAATATCGATTAAAATATAAGAGATAAAAGCTAATATAAATAAATAATTATTTTGGAAATTTAAAATTATCAAACCGATCAACAATGGATAAAGACGTATTAAAAAACTTCCCATGATTAATTCTGAACCGAAAAGGCTAGATAATCTATAACCATCATATTCAGTACCTAAGAGATTAAAGCCAACAAAATATTGAAAGTAAGCATCAAAAATAATTAGGAAAAAAGCAGATAGTAAAAAATATGTAAATTTCCTAAGAATAGAGAAATTATTGTTGATAATAAACCAAACAGAAAGACTAAAAAATATAAACCTAAAATGAAATAATGAACTCTGCAAAGAAAGATAAACATTATCTGCAAATAAAGATCGAACAATTAAATAAACACACCATGCAATAAATAAAATAAAGAAATAATTTTTATAGTAAAAATATTCACCTCTTATAATAGATAAATAAATAAATATAATGCCCATTATAACTATTGAAAAATCTGCTAAAAATGGACCGGATATAATTGAAAATGGTAATAATAAAAAAATATATTCGTTTAGTTTCTTTAATACTTTATTCATTTTAAAGTGTATCTTTCTGGTTTATTAAAATTAATGAATAAAATAATAAAAATGAATATAAAAATAAAAATTACTGAAGAAAAAAGAAATATGTGTAAGAAATGTATTGCTTTAAAATTCTCTTTTTTTAATTGTATTTTTGCATCGATAAATTTAGTATTTTTCATTATGTCATTAGCTAAATTATCAAGACCTCCATTGTAAATTGTAGAAATACTATCAATGTTATTTATTATTTGCAAAGAAGCATAAATATTTTGATAGTTAATATAGTTTTCAACTGTATTAAATTCTGAAAGTAAATTATTTTCGATAATTGATTTTTTAATAGATTTAATTTTATTTCTAGAAATAGTTAAATCATTATTCTTTGAATGAAATACAAAATCAAGATCACATTTTAAAAAATTAGATCTTTTCAAAGTTTTACATAATTTTTTATAAAAACTAAAAAAATCTTTTATATATGAATCTAATCCATTTTTAAATGCGGAAACATATTGTTTTTTTCCAGTTTCATCAACTTCATTTTCTAATAAATTTAAATATACGTTTTTATATTCATCAAAGTCAAAATCTGTATTAAAAAAAATATTAAATCTTCTGTTTTTAATTATAAAACTATCTTGTTGTATTTTGTTATAATAACTTTTAAAATTTTTAAATTTATTTTTAAAAGAAAGTTTATTATAAACTTTTTTGTTAAATTTTTCTGATAAAAAAGCATCATCAAGCTTGTGTAATGCTGCCTCATTTATTGATCCAAAATTTATAAAATCACAAAAATCACTTATTTGACAAAAATTATTTATATTATGTATTTTCAAAATATTTGGATCATTTTCAATATAAAGCCTAAATATATGTTCTTTTAAACTTATATCAAAATTATATTCATTATATTTTTTAATGAAAAAAAAATTTACGATTAAACTAAAAATAAAAGATAAAATAAACAGCAACAAAATCCACTTTTTATATAAAAAAAAAAATTTCAAATAATTAATAAAATTTAATTCTTCATGATTATAATAAATTGTTTTTTTCATTTATTTTTTTCTATAGATTAAAATAAGATTTCTTATATAAATTATTAAACCAAAGGATTGACCAGAAATTATAACAGGATCCTTTCTAAATATTGCATAAATTAATAATCCAACCCCACCAAATATACTAAGATACCAAAAAATTATTGGAATATAACTTTCACCTTTTCTCTCAGATAAAATCCATTGAAAAATAAATCTTGAAGCAAATAATGCTTGGCCTGTAAATCCAATTAACAAAAAGATAAATTCTAATTCTGATAAACTTTGAATATAATCAAGCATTTTTTCTAAGCTTATATACAAATATCATATCTTTTAATCCTTTAAACAATCTTTTAGTTGTGCCATATTTAGATTGACCAGATACTCTATACCGATGATCAACATTTATATATTGATTTTTATTACCGTAAATTAAAAATAAAGAAGGAAAAAATCTATGAAATCCATCAAAATATGGAATTTTATTAAAAGTATCTTTATCAAAAATTTTTAAACCACAAGCAGAATCATCACAATCATCTTTTAATATAATTTTACGAACTTTATTAGCTACACGAGATGATATTTTTTTTATTAAATTGTCTTTCCTATTATGCCTTATTCCAGAAACTAATTTTATATTTTCATCACTGAAATAAACTTTTAATAATCTTGTAATATCTTTTGGATTATTTTGCCTATCTCCATCTATAGTAAGAATATTTTGGTATTTAGATTTCGCGACTCCATTCTTTATAGATTTACTTTGTCCATAATTCTTTGAATTTTCATAAATTCTTATAAATTCTGGATATATAGATAAACATTTTAATATATTTTTTTTTGTATTATCCTGACTGCAGTCATCCACTACTACTATCTCATAATTATATTTTTTTTTGTCTATCGTATTAACTATTTCATCTATTAATATTTCTATATTGCCCTCTTCATTAAAAACAGGAATTATTATTGAAAAACTATGCATATTAATTGTTTTTTATTTTTTTTAATATGTTTTGAATTATATCAGTAGAAAAAATTGCACAATTACAGATTACAAAATAAATTAATATTGTAGCGCCATATATTAAAGAGGTAATTATTAGTATATTACCTTCAACAAAACTTGAAAATACAATAAAAAAAGAAACTTCTCTTAAACCCCATTGAGAAATTGAAATTGGCATTGAGGATGCAAAGAAGGACACAGAAGCTAAGAGATAGAAAACAATATAAGATAAATTACTATTTAATTGCATATGGATATAAAACATCAAATTAAGTATGGTTATTTGAATTAAAAAACTGAAAATAATTAATAAAAAAACTTGTTTTTTATTTAAATTCGAATGAATTTTGTATTTATTTAAATAATTCTTTATAAAACCATTGATTTTATTAATAAAAATTAAAATAAAAAAAATAAATAAAAAAAAAGAGACTATCAATATCTGACTTAAATAATTTTTAAGATAAAAACTCTCAATATTTAAATAGATAAATAATAAACCCGGAATACAAAATAAACCTTTTGTAAAAAAAGATAAAACTTTTTCGATGACAGCTGATAATAATGAGTTTTTTATACTTATTTTGTCTGGTGTATATACGGAACGTGAAGCAAAAAAACCTAGTATGTTAATTTGATCTGAAAGATAACTATAATAACCAGGTTTAATTAATGATTTTATTTTTATATTTTTTTGGGAAAGTATTTCTAATATAATTTTCCATCTTAAAATACTAACTATAGATAGGAAGGTTAATAATAAAAAACTATAAACAATGAATTTAAAATTTGAGAATAAAAAAAGGTAATTATTAAAATCTTCGTTCCTAAGTTTAAAAAATAGTATGAATAGGATGATTATAAATATTGATATTCTTATAATATTTTGGATATATTTATTGTAAATCATCTAATAATAATTCCTGGCAATGACCTACTCTTCCATGTCTTAAGACAAAGTACCATCGGCGCTAACAGCTTTTACGTTCGAGTTCGGGATGGGATCGGGTTTTAATCTGTTGCTATTATCACCAGGAAAACATTAAGTAAAAAACTTTTCTCTGTACGATATTGTAATCAAGCCAATCGAGTTATTAGTATTGGTAAGCTTCATGCATTACTGCACTTCCACATCCAACCTATCAACGTGGTGGTCTTCCACGACTCTAATTGGGAAATCTAGTATTCAGGTGGGTTTCCCGCTTAGATGCTTTCAGCGGTTATCCTGTCCGTACATAGCTACCCAGCGATGCTCCTGGCGGAACAACTGGTACACCAGAGGTACGTTCATCCCGGTCCTCTCGTACTAGGGACAAATCCTGTCAAATTTCCAACTCGTATAGCAGATAGGGACCGAACTGTCTCACGACGTTCTGAACCCAGCTCACGTACCACTTTAATTGGCGAACAGCCAAACCCTTGGGACCTTCTCCAGCCCCAGGATGTGATGAGCCGACATCGAGGTGCCAAACACCCCCGTCGATATGGACTCTTGGGGGGTATCAGCCTGTTATCCCCGGCGTACCTTTTATCCGTTGAGCGATGGCCCTTCCACTCGGAACCACCGGATCACTATGACCGTCTTTCGACTCTGCTCGACATGTACGTCTCGCAGTCAGGCAGGCTTATGCCATTGCACTCTAAAGCTGATTTCCGACCAGCCTGAGCCTACCATCGCGCGCCTCCGTTACTCTTTAGGAGGCGACCGCCCCAGTCAAACTACCCACCATACAGGGTCCCACATCCAGATAATGGATGGTGGTTAGATATCAAAAAAATAAAGGGTGGTGTTTCATCTTTTGACTCCACAAATGCTAGCGCACTTGCTTCAAAGTCTACCACCTAGCCTACACATTATTTTCCTAATACCACTGTAAAGCTATAGTAAAGGTGCACGGGGTCTTTCCGTCTAACTACACGTACTCCGCATCTTCACGGAGAATTCAATTTCGCTGAGTTGATGTTGGAGACAGCGGAGAAATCGTTACGCCATTCATGCGGGTCAGAACTTACCTGACAAGGAATTTCGCTACCTTAGGACCGTTATAGTTACGGCCGCCGTTCACCGGGGCTTCATTTTAGAGCTTGCACTCCACCATTTAACCTTCCGGCACCGGGCAGGCGTCAGTCCCTATACATCGTCTTACGACTTAGCAGAGACCTGTGTTTTTGATAAACAGTCGCTTCTCCCTATTCTGTGCCACCAATCATTAGTTGCCTAAAAATTGGTCTCTCTTATTCCGAAGTTACAAGAGCATTTTGCCGAGTTCCTTCAACATCATTCTCTCAAGCGCCTTGGTATACTCTACCTTCCTACCTGTGTCGGTTTAGGTACGATCTATATTCTGAGGCTATTTCCAGGAACTACTTCACAGCATTTTCAATCCAATAAGAAAATACAATTTACGTAATCCGTCAACTCTCAGAAGGTACAGGAATATTAACCTGTTTCCCATCGACTACGCATTTCTGCCTCGCCTTAGGGGTCGACTAACCCTGCGCAGATTAACTTTACGCAGGAAACCTTAGGATTTCGGCGAGAGTGTCTCTCACACTCTTTATCGCTACTCATGTCAGCATTCGCACTTCTGATACCTCCAACATCTCTTACGAAACATCTTCGACGGCTTACAGAACGCTCCGCTACCCCTTATAAATACCGCAGTATTTATAAAGTCACAGTTTCGGCAAATGGCTTTAGCCCCGTTACATCTTCGTCGCGGAAAAACTTAATTAGAACAGTGAGCTGTTACGCTATCTTTAAAGGATGGCTGCTTCTAAGCCAACCTCCTGCCTGTCTTGGTCTTTCTACATACTTTCCCACTTAGCCATTATTTGGGGGCCTTAACTGGTGATCTGGGCTGTTTCCCTCTCGACTATAGACCTTAGCACCTATAGTCTGTCTGCTGTGCATAGAATATCGGTATTCAGAGTTTGGTTAGGTTTGGTAGGAATCGCTTCCCCCTAGCCCATCCAGTGCTTTACCCCCGATATCATTCACACAACGCACTACCTAAATAGTTTTCGCGGAGAACTAGCTATAGCGGAATTTGGTTGGCCTTTCACCCCTTAACACAAGTCATCCAAAAACATTTCAACGTTTCCTGGTTCGGTCCTCCGATGCATGTTACTGCATCTTCAACCTGCTCATATTAAGCTCATCCCGCTTCGAGTCTAATCCGTACAACTAACGCCCTATTAAGACTTGGTTTCCCTTCGCCTACACCTATTGGCTTAAGCTTGCTGCACAGACTAAGTCGCTGACCCATTATACAAAAGGTATGCCATCACTTCTCGAGGAAGCTCTGACTGCTTGTAGGCATTCGGTTTCAGATACTATTTCATTCCCCCTATCGGGGTGCTTTTCACCTTTCCCTCACGGTACTAGTTCACTATCGGTCATCAAGGAGTATTTAGGCTTGGGAAGTGGTCTCCCCATATTCAGACAAAATTTCACGTGTTCCGCCCTACTCGAAAATAAAACTACTTTTTACCTATACGGGACTATCACCCACTATGGTCTAACTTTCCAGAAAGTTCTAGTTATTATAGCTCTATTATTGGCCTGGTCCGCGTTCGCTCGTCACTACTAACGGAATATATTTCTTTTCCTCTAGCTACTAAGATATTTCAATTCACTAGGTTTACTCTTATTAGCTATGAATTCACTAATAAGTAACTCATAAGAGTTGGGTTTCCCCATTCGGATATTTAAGGATCAAAGTGTGTTGACAACTCCCCTTAACTTTTCGCAGCCTGCCACGTCCTTCATCGACTCTTGATGCCAAGGCATCCACTAAATGCCCTTTTGCGCTTGATTGCAATTACGTACAGAGAAAAATTTTGTACGTATTTTAATCAAATAAAAATTTATTTTGATCAGTTATTAATTAACATATTAACTATTTAAAGAAAAAATAAGATTAATATTAGAATATGGTGGAGGATAGCGGGATCGAACCGCTGACCTCCTGAATGCAAATCAGGCGCTCTCCCAGCTGAGCTAATCCCCCTGTTTATTGGTGGGCCGAGGAAGACTTGAACTTCCGACCTCACGCTTATCAAGCGCGCGCTCTAACCAACTGAGCTACCAGCCCAATATAATTAAATAAGCACCCAGTACTAGCTAATATTTTAAAGAGATAGATAGACAACAACCCGGATAAATAGCGAACTATTTATCAATATCCTTAGAAAGGAGGTGATCCAACCGCAGGTTCCCCTACGGTTACCTTGTTACGACTTCGCCCCAGTCGCTGACCCTACCGTGGACGGCTGCTTCCTTGCGGTTAGCGCACCGGCTTAAGGTAAAACCAACTCCCATGGCGTGACGGGCGGTGTGTACAAGGCCCGAGAACGTATTCACCGTAGCACGCTGATCTACGATTACTAGCGATTCCAACTTCATGGACTCGAGTTGCAGAGTCCAATCCGAACTGAGATGGCTTTTTGGGATTAGCTTTATCTTGCGATATTGCTGCCCTCTGTCACCACCATTGTAGCACGTGTGTAGCCCAGACCGTAAGGGCCATGAGGACTTGACGTCATCCCCGCCTTCCTCCAGCTTATCACCGGCAGTTTTTCTAGAGTGCCCAGCATAACCTGATGGCAACTAAAAATGAGGGTTGCGCTCGTTGCGGGACTTAACCCAACATCTCACGACACGAGCTGACGACAGCCATGCAGCACCTGTGTGTGTGCCAGCCGAACTGAAGAATTACGATTCTGTAATTCAAACACACCATGTCAAGGTCTGGTAAGGTTCTTCGCGTTGCTTCGAATTAAACCACATGCTCCACCGCTTGTGCGGGCCCCCGTCAATTTATTTGAGTTTTAATCTTGCGACCGTACTTCCCAGGCGGAGTGCTTAATGCGTTAGCTACGACACTGAAGCTATTGCCCCAGCGACTAGCACTCATCGTTTACTGCGTGGACTACCAGGGTATCTAATCCTGTTTGCTACCCACGCTTTCGTATCTCAGCGTCAAAAATGGCCTAGTTAGTCGCCTTCGCTTCTGGTATTCTTTCCAATATCTACGAATTTCACCTCTACACTGGAAATTCTACTAACCCTTACCAATTTCTAGATCACTAGTTTTAAATGCAGTTCCTGGGTTGAGCCCAGGGATTTCACATCTAACTTTTTGATCCGCCTACATACGCTTTACGCCCAGTGATTCCGAACAACGCTAGCCCCCTTCGTATTACCGCGGCTGCTGGCACGAAGTTAGCCGGAGCTTCTTCTTCAACTAATGTCATTATCATCATTGATGAAAGAGTTTTACAACCCGAGGGCCTTCTTCACTCACGCGGCATTGCTGGATCAGGGTTTCCCCCATTGTCCAATATTCCCTACTGCTGCCTCCCGTAGGAGTCTGGGCCGTGTCTCAGTCCCAGTGTGGCTGATCATCCTCTCAAATCAGCTATAGATCGTAGCCTTGGTGGAGCAGTTACCTCACCAACTAGCTAATCTAGTGCGGGCTCATCTAAAGGCGATAAATCTTTCTCTTTGCAGACACATCCGGTATTAGCTACAGTTTCCCGCAGTTATTCCGAACCTTTAGGTAGATTCCCACATGTTACTCACCCGTGCGCCACTAGGTCCGAAGACCTCGTTCGACTTGCATGTATGAGGCATGCCGCCAGCGTTCGTTCTGAGCCATAATCAAACTCTTAAGTTAAGTAATTTTGAACTAAGTCAAAAAATTACGGAACGTCCGTTAAAGCGGAATACTTCTTGTATAAACAAAAAATATTTGTTGATACGTATTCCAATAACTGACGTAAAAATTAAATTTACGAATTGTTGTCTACGTATCTCTTTATTATCTTATTAACAATTTTAAAGAACAAAATAATCTACAATTAGTCAAAACTTATTGAGATTATTTACTTTTTTTCAAAAAGAACTATGCTCTCTAAAGATTTTTAAAAACCCTGTCAAACCAAAAAAAAAATAAAATTTTACCGGTTTTTCAGTGTTTTTTTGACCTAATTGTTGTACAATTATTGTAGTGAGAATCTAATAGTTAAAAAAATAATATCAATAAGAAAAGTGGCAAAAAATAATAGAAAATTTGATAATTTTGATATTTCTCCAACAATATCGTTTGTTAAAAACTTTCCTCGAATTTATTATTTTTTATCTAAATTTGTTTATTTTGTAAATTTGGTAACAATATTAATATTACTTCCTCCAATAATCTTAGAAATATTAATATTTTTATTAAAAAAATATCAGAAAATTAAGATTAATAAAAATATATCAATATTTTATCATTGGAGTTTTGGTCATCAGATCATGACAATTGATCATATCTCAAGAATATACAATAGTGAAAATATTAGTTTGATTACATTTATTTATCCAAGGAACAACAGGTACTTATATTTTTGTTATGGTAATATTGATACATTTATATTCGAAAGCATTTTTTTAAAAAATAAATATAAAATACATGGTGATATTCAAAAATATATTTTTTCAATTTTATTGAAAATATTTTTTTATAGTAAAAATATTTTTAACTCAGAAAATATATATATTAAAGAAAAAACAAACTTAAGATACTACAACGCTAATACCAAAAAAATAGATTTTTATACTACAAATACTATAGGTTATCAGAATCTAATTAAAACTAATAAAACGAAAATTCAAATTCCAACTGATCTTATTAATAAAGTTGAAAATGAAATTGTAAATAAATATGAAGACTTTTTTCATAAGCCATTTGTATTATTTTTACTAAGAACTAGAAGGTCGTTAGAACCATATGATAATGCAAGAGACAGTGGTTCTCAAATTAAATATTTAAAAGCGATTAAACGTTTTATAAAAGAAGGATATAATGTTGTAGGTTCTGGAGAAACCAAAGATAATTTATTCAAAGATTTAAAGGGTTACTACGATTTGTCAGAAGTTAATTTAGATAAATATATTTTGAATTTATATTTATTATTTAATTCAAAAAAACTAATCTGCCAACATTCTGGGCCACTAATACTCACAAATATTTTGGGAATAGAAAATATAATAATTAACTCTTTTCCTTTTTTTCTTGGTTCTTATAACTCAGAAGATAAAATACTCTTTGTAAAGGTAAAATATAGAAATAAAGATATTACAATAGATGAAATATATAAAAAAGATGAACATAAAAATTTTAGATATGGAGACCTTTCAGATAAAAATTACAAGCTTGAAGAATGTTCAGAGAATGAAATCTATAATGCTATATTTAGTGATGATTATTATAAATTAAATTTTCCAAAAGATATGCTAATTTATCACACAAAGAACCATAAAATTTGCAAGCATAATGATGATTGGTTGCGGGAGTAGGATTTGAACCTACGACCTTCAGGTTATGAGCCTGACGAGCTACCGGGCTGCTCCATCCCGCGGCAAAATATTGTTATAAACTAAAAATTATAAAATAAAATAAATTGTTTTATCCTAATATAGCATTAATAGTTTTAATTAAGCTGGATTTTGATACTGCTTTTTTGTTTGCTAATATTCTAGTTTTCAATCCAGCAAAACAATTTCCTAGAAAGGGAATAAGGATTCCAGGATATTGTAATTTTGACAAAAGTGCAGTTATACAAAAATATGCATCACCAGCACCTACAGTATCTACAACATCCTTAAAAAATATTGGTGAGAAATGAATATGTAATTTTTTATCAAGGTATCTACTTCCTTTGTTACCTGATGTAATTGACAAGTTTGTATTAATCTTTTTCTCTTTTATTGCATATTGTATTAATTTACTTGTATCAATATTCTTGATACCCAATCCTAAATTAAATTCTCGCTCATCAATTGATAAATAATCATATTTTTTATACTTTGTAAAATAATTGTATCCTAAATTTGAAGAATTTGTTTGAACATTCAAAGCCTTAAAGACATTAGTAGATTCAAATAATTTAATAATTTTATTTTTAAAAAAGCCATGACCAAAATCTGCGAGAAAAATTATGTCAAAATTTTTTAATTTTAATTTAAATTTTTGACAAAATTTAGATTCATTATTTTTTTCCCATATGTTTTCATATAATTCATTTGTTTCAAATAATTTTCTCATATGACTCTTATTTATAAAACGAGTTTTTATAGGAATTTCCCAATCTTTAACTTTATATGGCATTCTTCTAATTTTTATATCAAGACTAGATTTAATTAATTTTTCATGGATATTTTTTTCTCCAATAGGATAAATTATTGATGTATTACATCCAAGAGAATTAAGATTATTGGCTATTGCTAAGGATCCTCCAATTAAGGATTCTTCACTTACAATTTTAGAAGAAATTATTGGGTCTTTATTAGTCATTCCAAGTGGGTTGGTATAAATATACTTATCAATTATTGGCTCACCTACAACTAAGACTTTTAATGATGAAAATGAATTAATGATTTTTAATATATCTTCTAACTTATAATTTTTTTTTAATTTACTAATTGTCGATAATTGTTCTTTATCGAAATTTGTTAAATAACGATTAATAAGAGATGTTGAGCTATAAGTTTGTTCGTTAGTATAAACAATTTTTCCATTGATAGATGAAACTGCATCTTTTTCTTTTTTTATACCTCCAGTAATATCTTGTTTATTATTTTTGTAATCATTGCCTTTTATATAAAAATTTGGTTTAAGTTTTTTAATTACATCAACTGAGAGAGGATGATCATTTAAATAAACATAATCTACTATGTCAATTGATGAAAGCATCTTTAATCTTTCTTTATCAGAAAAATATGGTCGACCTGGACCTTTGTTAACATATTTACTTGAAGTTATTGAAACTACTAGTACTTCTCCATATTCTTTAGCTTTTTCAAAGTGTTTTAAATGACCAAAATGTAATAAATCAAAGACACCATGACATAGTACAATTTTTTTATGTTTATATTTATTTTTAATCTTAGAAAGATAATTTTTAATTATAATTTTATTTTTCATTTAAAAATTTAAACCAATTCTTAGTTGATATTTTAATTTTTTCAGGCGTCCATTTAGGTGCATTCTTCCAATAGACTATATTATTTAACATAATGTTAATACCCTTATTAATATTTATTTTAGGTTGCCAATTTAACTCTTTTTTTATTTTTTTAATATCTGCAAAAGTGCAATTAGGTTCACCTGGCCTTTTTGGAATATATATTTTATTTCCTCCTAATATTTTTACTATTTTATTTATTGATATTGATTTACCACTACCGACATTATAGATTTTATTTTTATAATTTGTTTTTAATGCTGCAATCATGGCGTTAACCACATCAGAAACAAAGGTAAAATCTCTTGTCTGAGATCCATCACCAACAATAGTGAAAGGAAGTTTATTTATTTTTTGAGCCATAAAAACACCAAAAACTGCTCCATAAGTACCTGAAGTTCTTGATCTAGGCCCATAGACATTAAATAATCTTAAAGAAATATACTCAAAATTATAAATATTAGACCAGTGTATAATCATTTCTTCGGCTAACCATTTGGTTAAGGCATAAGGATATTTTGGATCTACTTTTGAGCTTTCTAGAGTTGGGTATTTTTTTGGAATACCATAACATGACGATGAAGCGGAATATATTATTTTTTTTATATTATATTTTTTCATAGCCATTAAAATGTTTAATGTTGAAGTAACATTTGATTGAAAATACTTATCAGGATTTGTAATTGATGGAACTATGTCAGCTAAAGCAGCCAAATGAAAAATGATATCAACATCTTTAAATGAATTGGTCCAATTTCCTTTTTTAGACAAATCACATTTTTTGAAAACTATTTTTTTTTTAAAATGTTTTATGTTATTCAAATTCCCATTAGATAAATTATCTAATACAATTACTTTATGATTATCTTTCAATAATCTCTCAACTAAATGAGAACCAATAAAGCCTGCCCCACCTGTAACAATTATTTTCATTTAAAGAATTTTTTTATAGTTGAAATTGTATATTCTATTTGATTATTAGTTAAATATTCACCTATTGGTAAACTAATAATCATCTTAGATAATTTCTCAGTGTTAGGGAAGGAATTTTTTTTATATTCATTATTAAAAACTTTCATTAAATGAATTGGTATAGGATAATGAATTTTAGTTTCGATTTTTTTATTTTTCAAAAAAGTAACAAGTTCATCTCTCTTATCAGTTTTACAAATATAAGTATGATAAACTGAGTATGTGTGTTTATTATCTGAGGGTACTTTTAAAATATCTGCTAATTGACTTTTGTAAATATTTGCAATTTCTCTTCTTCGTTTGTTTATTTTTTTTAAATTTTTTAATTTGTGTATTAAAAAACTTGCTTGGAGTGTATCCAATCGCATGTTATGACTCCAAAAAGAACAATCATTTCTATTTAAGTGGCCATGATTTCTTGCCTGTAATAACCAATGATACATTTTTTTATTATTAGTGCTAATTATACCACCATCTCCAAGTGCATTTAGATTTTTTAGAGGATGTAAACTAAAACAACCTGATATTCCAAAATTACCAATGTGGGATCTTTGAAATTTTGCACCTACAGCTTGTGCACAATCTTCAATAATTTTAATATTATTTGCTTTTGCAATTTTTAAAATTTGATTAATTTTTGCAGGTTTGCCAGTCAAATGAACTGGGACAATTGCTTTTGTTTTTTTCGTTATACTACCCAGAATCAAATCAGGGTTAATATTTAAATCATCATTTACATCTACAAAAACAGGTTTTGCACCCGTCAGTGCTATAGATGATGCAGATGATAAATATGAGTTTGGAGCAGTAATAACTTCATCACCTTTACCTATTCCTAAATATTTTAAAGAAAGAAATAATGCATCAGTTCCATTTCCTACACCAACAGAGTATTTAGATTGTATAAAATTGGAAAATTTTTTCTCAAATTCATTTACTTTCGACCCTATAATATAATCACCTTTATTAATTAAATCTTCAAGTGATGATTTAAAAATTTTCTTGTATTTCTTATTTTGAGCAACAAGATCTATATATGGAACTTTCATTATTTGAGATTAATTTTTTTCAATTGCTCAATATTAAAATAAATTGGATTATTTAAAGAATTTTGTAATAGATTGTTTTGGAATGCAAACTTTAAATCTTTTATAGCATCAGAAATTGTGTATTTAGGTTCAAAGTTCAATATTTTCTTTATTTTTTCTGAAGAAATATGGTAGGATCTATTATCATCAGTAGTGAAACTTTCTACTTTTAATTGATTAGAAAAAATATCATCAACTAATATTGCTAATTCCTTAACTTTATGATTTTCAAAACCTACATTAAAAACTTGATCTTTAATAAGTTCATTTCTTGCTTCAATTATTTCCAAATATGCTCGCGCCATATCTTTAATATGAATATTAGGTCTTTTTTGATTCCCGCCAAATACTTTTATAACGTTATTATTGTATGCATGATTAGTAAGGATATTTACAATAACATCTAATCTCTGACGTTCAGAATAACCGCATACAGTTGCAGGTCTAAGTATGGTCGATACAAAATTTTCATCACTATGTGATAATAAAATTTTTTCACACTCAACTTTAAATTTGGAATAATCTGTAAGAGGTTCTAAATTTAAGTTTTCAGTTACATTCGGTGTTTTTTTTATACCATAAACACTAGACGAAGAAGCATAAATAAATTTTTTTATTTTAGCTAGTTTTGAAATTTTTACTAAATCCTCAAAATAATCAAAATTAATGCTTTTTCCTAGAGTTGGATTTAACTCAAAGCTTGGATCGTTAGAAATACATGCTAAATGAATTATAATGTCAAAATCTCCAACAATTGACTGTAATAAATTAATATTTCGAACATCTCCTTTTATTTTTTTTAAATTCTTGTGTTCTTTTAATGTATCATAACCAAAAATAAATAAATCATAAACTGCTACATTATAATTGTTTTTTAATAATAAATTTGTAAGAACTGTTCCTACATAACCAGCACCGCCAATTAATAATACATTTTTCATCATCAACTAAAATAAATAATTAAATCCACAAATGCAATTTAATTTATATTTCTCAAATAATTCTAACCATTCATTTTCACTGAGAAGTGTTTTGTGAGTTGGATCCCATTTAAAAAAATACTCATTATACTTAGGATTGCTTACTATTTGAATTTCAATAAAAATATTTTTATTATTTGTGACCCTTTTAATTTCCTCAAATATAAAGCTATAATATTTATATTCTACATGAGGCAGTATTTCCTTCATAATAAGGAGATCAACCGAATTTTTTTCCAGAGGTATCCCATTAATAATATCATGTATTTTTAGTTTGTCTTTTATTTCTGTATTAGCAAGATTTATTGCATATTCGCTTTTATCCATACCGATGATATTAATTTTATTTTTTAAAAATTCATTAAGTAAGAAGCCTTTTGCACATCCTATTTCTAGTACAGTTGATTTTGAATTTAAATTATAGTTCGATATTAATTTTCTAACTGTTTGCACATATCTGCTATCATCAATATAATTTCCATATCCTCTGATAGAATCTTTATTATCAAAATAATCATAATTGAATTTAAGATAAGAATTTGATGCGTTGAAGTCAAGGTTTTGAACCAATTGTAATCTTTTTTGGGCAGATCTTTTAAATTTTTTTGGAAAAAAATCATAAAAATTTTTCATGATTTAATAAATATTTAATATTTCTGGGTGAATACCAAAATCTTTTTTTAATTTAAGTTTTTTAATAATATTTTTATGGAATTGATTTGCTTCAAATTTTAATTCAGCATAAATCTTTTTATAATTTTTTTTATTTTCATTATTATGTTCAATTAATCCAGCAATTTTATTTTCAATATAGCTTTCTATTGCAAAAGGAGTGTCACCATAACTTAATGGCTTTCTTTCTGGTTCCCAATTTTTAAAAAGCTCGTAATTTTTATTATTATCTAACCAATTAATTATTGCATCTGAAATTACTGGACTATAGGTCAAGCCATCTCTTTTTGTACCTGAAATAAAAAAAATGTCTGGATGATTGTTTATCATCCCTATAAGTGGCTTACAATCAAAACTTATTGGTCTGTACCCTACGACAGGTATAAATTCTAAATAGGGTGCTGGACCGATTAATTCTTTTTGTAGAGAGTTAGTTAGGTATTTAATTGTCTCTACTCTACCAAAAGATTTAATTTTTGATTTACTTATAAAACTTCCTGCACCGATATAGTAAGTTTTGTCATTTCTAGGAACAACATGCAAACCACAAGTGCTACCTCTATTAGGTGATCTTAAAACTGTATTCTTTGGCAAAGCTTCAAATTCATTTTGTTTTGGATGTGCTACAAAAGCAGTGCCAACTCCATAAAATATTGGCATGATTTTTTTTGTAATATTACTTAGAATTTTTGAAGAATCACTACCTGCGCAAACAATTATTTTCTTTGAGTAGTAATAGTTTTTATTACCTAATATTTTATAATAATTTTTATATTTTGTAATTGTTAAAATTTTATCTAAAGAAATTGTTGTTTTCTTATTATTTTTAAGATTTTTATCAAAAATACTAAAAAATAAGTTCGTATCCACAGCCCCCTCTCCACTAATACCAATAAACTCATCTAAGGGACTATTAATATTTTTTATTTTTTTCTTATATTTAAGGATTTGTTTTGATAAATTATGATTTTTGAAGTTATATTTGTCATTCCATTTTTTGATTTCTTTAAAACAATTTTTTTCAAGTTTTGTTGCATTTTTAGATTTGTATATTATTGTATTTTTAGCAGTATTGCATTTAATATATTCATCATTTTCCTTGAAAAAATTTTTCCATTTTTTTTGCGATAATATACCAATATCAATTTTTCGTTGTTGATAATTATCCATTTGTTTATCATAATCAATTTCACCAAATACATTAAGCATTGCTCCGGCAGCAGCACTAGCAGAACCAGGTCTCTTTTTGTCATGAACAAAATTTATATTTATATCTCTATACCTTTTTCTTATTTCTAGAAAACTATAAGAACCCACCATTCCATTTCCTATAACAGTCAAATCATATATTTTTTTCATTTTATTATTATTTTATATCTAACAAATTAATAATTTTATTACAATTAGCGATTGTGGTTTGTCTATGAGAGATAATAAATGAAGTTAATTCACTAGAAATACTATTAATTGTTTCCACAATCATTTTTTCGTTTTCTATATCAAGTGAGCTAGTTGCTTCATCAAATATTATTATTTTGGGATTTTTATAAAGAGCCCTTGCAATACCAATTCTTTGTTTTTGACCTCCAGATAATTTAATACCTCTTTCACCAACTGAAGTATTTAATCCTAAATATTCTTTAGATACAAAATCATATAAATTTACTTTTTTTAGTATTGATATTATTTTTTCTTCATCAATATTTGCATCTTCTTCTACCAACGCTATATTAGACTTAATAGTACCTTCAATTAAATAAATATCTTGTGGCACATATCCAATAATGTCATGCCAACTATTTGAGATATGATCTAATTCTTTATCGTCAATGATTATTTTACCAGTTGTTGGTTGAATTAGATTCAGAAGAAGATTAACTAAAGTACTTTTTCCAGATCCACTAGGACCTATAATGCCTATACTATCTCCAGATAAAAATTCTTTATTAAAGTTTTTAATTATATAATCTGATTTTTCATTATATTTAAAGCAGATATTTTCAAATTTAATTTTATTAAACGTTTGTATATTTAATTTACTATTTTGAAATTTTTTTTCTCCAAGTTTAAGATGTGAAATTAGTAAACTAGTGACAGCATTGGTATATCTAACTGTTTGTAAACTACCTAATATTCTTGTTATAGAAGGCAGCAATCTAAAAGAAGCTGCAATAAAAACAGCTAATGATGTAATTAAGTTATTAATATTTTTTTCAGTTATAATTGAAATAATAATAATTATTGTAAGAGATACTATAGCAATTAATTCTAGCCAAAGTCTAGGTACTCCTTGTAGTATAGTTTGATACATACCAGATTTTGTAGAAATTAAATTTGGTTTTTTAAAATTTTCTAAAAAAATATGTAAATTTTTGTAAATAATCCATTCTTTAATTCCTAGGAATGCTTGATTTAAAATTTTAAGTTTTTCTCCTTCAGAATTTTGTCTTTTATTCCCAAGATCAATAAGAAAAGATTTAGTTATTTTAGAGTATACAAAAGATAGAAGAAAAATAGCGAACGATATTGCCAATGCTGAATTAAAATCTATAAATAAAAGAACTGTTGCTAATCCAGTAATTACTAATATTTCTGATATAAGTATTCCTGAAGAAAAAATTATACCATTTAACTGCTGAACCTCTACTGTTATATTTCTTACTAAACTTGAAGAGTTATTATTTAAATAAAAAATATAATCTTGATTTAGATATTTTTTTAAAAGTTTGTTTGATAATTTTCTTTGAATTGTCCAAGAAAAATTTTGTTGTAAATACAAAATATAAAAGAGAATAATATTTTTTAAAACATATATAGACAGCAGTAGAAAAGCAAACAATATAATAAGTTGATTGTGATTGAAATTTTGTAGAAAATTTAAATTGTACTTTAAAAAATAATTATTCAATAATTCAAAATTAGTTATAGAAGTAATCAATGGAATAATCATTCCTATGCTTAGTGTTTCAAATAATGAGCCAACAAAAATTGCTATAAAAACGAATAATAATCTAAATTTAGTATTTCTATCAAATAACTGAAATAAAACTAAAAGATTTTTCATTATATATTAAACTGTAATTTATTTAGAGAATTTTTGAAACATTATTGTGTAGTTAGACAAAAATATTTTTTGTTGCATTTATTTAATAATTCTTTAGGAAATTCTAATGTCTAAAAAAAATGCAAGTAGTAAATTTGCAAAAAAAAGATATCTATCTGTTTCAGATTTTTTAAAAAAAAAAGATAAAATTACCTTAGGTCCAAATAATTCTGCTATTTTTTTAAAAGACCCAAAATGGTTTTCGTTTTTATTTGCAAGATACAAATTTGTAAGCAAAATGATAATTAATAAAAAAAGAGTTGCAGAATTTGGATCAGCTGAAGGTTTTGCTGCATCTATTGTTGCAAAAGAAGTTAAATCACTCGATTTGTATGATTTTCATAAAAATCATTATTCTGTGTCAAAAAAATTTAATAAGTTTCAAAAAAATATCAATGTATATAATCAAGATATACTATCACTTAATGGGAAAATAAAATATGATGCAATATATTCTCTTGATGTACTAGAACATATTGATAAAAAACAAGAAAATGATTTTTTTGAAATAATAGTTAAGAGTTTAAATTTTGATGGAGTAAGTATAATTGGAACACCGAGTTTAGAATTTCAAAAATATACTTCAGATGAAAATAAAAAATCCCACATTAATTGCAAAACTTTTGAACAACTAAATAGTTTGTGTGCCAAGTTTTTTTATAATACATTTATGTTTAGTATGAACGATGAATATATTCATACAGGACACAAAAAAATGGCAAGTTACTTTATTTGTATATGTTCAATGCCAAAAAAAGAATAAAATATTTGAGTTTGTGAAATATACAAATAAAATTTACCCACATTTTTTAATACTTAAATTAAAAAAACTACCTTTAATTTATAAATTATTTTCAAAAGTTATTACTTTTTTATTAAATATATATACATTAATTTTAACTCCATTAATTTTTATTGAAGCTTTATTTTTTATTATTCTTAACTTTAAAAAAGTTATCAGTAATAAGAAAGTTCTTATAATTTCTCATTGGAGTTTTGGTCACCAAATATTAGGATTAGAATATGCGTCAAGATATTATTATCCAGATAAAATAACATTGATACAAATACTATATCCCAGAAATAATCCATACTTATCTCAGTGTTACCAAAATATTAATACGTTAAACTTTAAAACAATATTCGTTAAAAATAAAAATAAAATACAAGGTAAAATTCAGAAAAATATAATTACGTTTTATTTAGGTATTATTAATTTATTAAATTATGAAATAGAGGTAATCGATCATCTTAATCTATATAGCAAAATTAATTTTCAAATACATAATCCCAAAATGTATAATAAAAAATATGATAAAGTTATTGAACTAGATTATAATTTATCTGGATTGAAAAAATTATTTAATGATAATCAGTACCCTAAACCAAGGCTTCCAGCAAATTTAAAAGAAAAAATAGAAAAACAAATATTATCTATATATCCTAACTTTCTTGCAAAACCGTTTGTGTGTTTTTTACTGAGAAAAAAAAGATCTTTAGAGTATTATGATAATTTGAGAGATTGTGGACCTGAAAAAAATTATGTAAAATCAATTAAAGAATTTGTCTCAAGAGGATTTGGCGTTGTTAGTACTGGAGAGGTTAACGACAAGGATTTTGAAAAAATAGATGGCTACTATTCTTTTAAAAATATAAATTTAGACTACTACCTTTTAAATTTATATTTTATTTTAAATACTAAAATTCTAATTTGCCAACATTCAGGTCCTATCTATTTAACAAATTCAATTAAAACTCAAAATATTTTAATTAATACATTTCCTTTTTTTAATGGGACATTAAGCAACATAGATAAAACATTATTCATAAAATTAAAAAAAAATAATATTGTAATTCCTACTGATGAAATTTTTAATAGAAAAGAAAATGAAATGGTTCTGTTTGGTAAATGCTTAGAAAAAGATGGGTATACTTTACAAAATTGCACTGAAAATGAAATATTTAATGCTATATTTGATAATAACTTCTATGATATTCTAGATAATAAAGATACAATAATTGGTCAGTTTAAAAATAATAAGATTTGTAAGCATGATAATTTTATAAAGTAACTGTATATGAAAAACAAATATATCACTGAAGCAGAATATTTCAATTTTAATAAAAATCTTACTTTAGGGGTTAATTATTCTGAAATTTTTTCGAGAGATCCTAAGTGGTTTACATTTCTATTTTCTAGATATAAATTTGTAAGTAAGCTTGTAGATGGTCTTGATAACGTATGTGAATTTGGATCTGGTGAGGGATTAGGGTCATCTTTAATATCACAAAATGTAAAAAAATTGACACTTTATGATAATCATGAAAACAATATTATTGAATCAAAAAGATTCTTAAAAAATAGAAAAAATATTAAAATTGAATTACAAGATTTTTTTGAGTTAAAATCAAAAACAAAATATGATGCGATATATTCTCTTGATGTACTAGAACATATTAACAAAAAACAAGAAAATGATTTTTATAAATCAGTATGTGCAAATTTAAAAAAAGATGGTTTTTTTATTGTTGGAACGCCAAGTATTGAATTCCAAAAATATGCAAATATAAAAAATAAGAAATTTCATATTAATTGTAAATCTGCTAAAGATTTAAAAAAGTTGTCTTTAAAATTTTTCAAAAATGTTTTTATATTTGGTATGAATGATGAAATTGTACATTCAGGTGCTGGTGTAATGAATAATTACTTTTTTTGTTTGTGTACAAACAAAATTTAGCTTTTTTTTGGTAGCGGAGGAGGGATTTGAACCCCCGACATCACGAATATGAGCCGTGCGCTCTAACCAACTGAGCTACTCCGCCTTTAATTAATAGCAAATATCAAAATATTAATATTATATATATACTAATTTAAGAAAACAATTCTACAATGTTATTAGCTATTTAGTTTTTTTTAAATGTAAAATATTGTTTTTACCTAAGAAAAAATGATTTTCTTTAAGATCTAATTGATCCCAAATATCAACTATGATTTTTTTAGTATTCATTTTGTTAATTTTTTTAGAAATTTTTTTATCTTTATAAAAAACAAATATTATATCTGTTAATTTTATAAGACTTTCTATATTTTTAGCATGTGATATTTTTTTGAAATAATTTTTTACAAGATTACTATTACAATATTCATCATAATAATAAACAGAATATTTTTTAGATAATAAAAAATTTACAAATTCACAAGATTGTGAATCTATAAATAAATCAGAATCTGATTTATAAGATATACCTAATATTCCAACTTTAGGATTTTTTTTATAAATATTTTTAAAATTATTTAGTATTCTGATGTATCTACTAGTTTGCTCTAAATTTATTTTGACTGTTGAGTTTTGCAAACCAAAATTGATATTACTTTTTTTTAAATAATTAATAAATGCTATATTATCTCTTGGGAAACAAGGACCTGAAAAAGCACTTCCTACTTTTAAATATGCATTTCCAATTCTTTTATCTAATCCTATTGAATTTAGAACTTCAGTACTATTAAAAGAATTTGCATTATCAGCTATTTGAGAAATAATATTTGAGAATGAAATTTTCATTGTAACATAACTATTTATTGCTATTTTTGTAACTTCAGCTTCTAATAAATTTAGTTTTTTGATTTTTTTCAAAGGATATATTCTAGAATAAATTTTTTTTAGAGTATCATATGACTTTTTAGATGAAGAACCCATTAAAACAAAATCTGGATTTTCTAGATTATTAATTACATTACCTAAGGCTATAAAATGAGGATTATAAGTTATGCCAAAGTTTAAATCTTCTTTTAAATTTTTAGTTAATAGGTATTTTTTAAAAATATTATCACAACTTCCTGGCATAACAGTACTTGTTATATTGACTAAGTGATATTTATTTTTACTTTTTAATATTGGTGCTAATTTTTTTATATATTGTAAAATATATTTATTTGAAAAATCTCCATTTTTATTACTAGGAGTTGGCACAATAACAAAACTAATATCTGAATTATTTATTGTTTTTTCAAGATTGTCTAAAATTACAACATTAGAATTATATTTATTTATATAGTTAGATAATTGAGGCTCAATGCCAAATGGGTTTCTTAATTTATTTAAAGAGTCTATAATTTTAGAATTTATATCATAACCATAAACTTTAAATCCATAGGAAGCTAAAAAATAAGATAGGCATGATCCTATTTTTCCTAAACCAATAACTGAAACTTTCATTCTATATTTTTAAAACTTTTCTAATTTCTGATATAAAATACTTTGATCTTTGATAAGTTGTATGATTAGATTTAATTTCATCGTAATAATTATTAGATAATTTTAATGTTTCACTTGTATTATTATAATAATATTTAATTTTTTCAAGTAACTCATTTTTGTTTAAAATTTTCTTATCTTGATTTATTTTATAATTTATTGAATTTTCATTATTGATCTTTAAATTACTTGCTAATTTGCAAATTGGAAGTGGAATAACTGGGGCAGACCTCAGGATACCTACTTCTGCATGCCTACATGAATCCCATGTTTTGCCGGCAGGTGAAAGTGACATATGTGATGCTGAGATACTGGAAGCATAATTTTTAAATGTAAGGTGTTTTTTCTGTCTTTCATATCCATATACCTTATCATTAAAATCTGGAAAGTTATTTTTAATCATTGTAATTAATTCATCACGATCAGACTTTCTATTTATATGGTTCCTACCAGCATAAAAAAAATTTCTATTTTTTTTTAAAACAATATTAGGCTCATAACATTCTGATCTTACAGGCATTGGCACACATGGGACGATATATTCTTCATCAAAATCAATTGGAACATCGTGTTTAATAATTAAATCTACATCATTTTTATAACGGAAGTTTTCAAAAAAATTGTAAGTTTTATAAATTTTATTATCATCAAAGTTATCGATTAACACTACTGGGATATCAACTTGCTTGGCTTTATTAATTATTTTTTTACCTATACTGCCTGATCTAGCTCCGATAAGTACGAAATTATATTTTTTAATATTTTTCAGAGCATCTCTATATGATATGTGGGTACCTTTTGGTGTTAAATGCATCGATGGGTAATAACTATTATCTGGAACATCTTGAAAAATATATTCCTTTTGATAATTCCCGACTATATGAACATTCTCTTTTCCAAGAACTTTTGGAAAATCAGCATATTGAAACATCTCGTTACAAACAAAATTTTCATTATACAAATAAGAAATATTTTTTAAATTTAATTTGAAAATTGACTTAATAATATTTAAATATCTTTTTAATTCTTTATTTTTGTAATCAGTTATATAAAAAGATGGAAGAATTAAAACTTTCATGTTTTGAAAAAAAACTAGATATTAAATGACTCACCACATCCGCATGTACTTTTTTCATTCGGATTATCGAATACAAATTTAGAAGAAAGTTTATCACTCTTGTAGTCCATTTTGGAACCCAATAAATACATTGTAGCCTTTGGATCAATTAATACCATAACTCCATTTTTTTCAATTTTGTCATAATTTTCAAGATTAGAAGAAATAGCAAAATCAATTTTATAAGAGTAACCACTGCATCCAGAATTATCAACTCCAACAACTATTGAGTCTACATTATCTGGTGCTTTAGATAATATTTTTTTGATCTGGTTAGCTGCTTTATTCGTTATTGTTAAGAGATGATTCATATTTTATCTATTAATTAAACTAAAATATATCTAAAGCAAGTTTTGCTTCTTCCGACATTAAATCTTTATGCCACTTCGGTTCCCAAACTAAAGATACTTCTATGGAATTTAAATTTGATAATTTTTCGACTGATTTTCCTACACTTTCTGGCATTGTTCCTGCAACCGGACAGTTTGGGTTAGTTAAGGTCATTTTAATTTTAATATCATTTTTATAGTTAATGTTAATTTCGTAAATTAAACCTAAGTCATATAAGTTAACTGGTATTTCAGGATCAACCACAGTCCTAATACACTCAATAACTTCTTCTTCATTAATTTTATTAGCTGTATTTGAAGCATTAAATTTTTTTAGATATGTTGAATTTTTATTTGGTAAAAAATCCTTTAATTGTTTTTCTTTCATAAATTATAGTAAGATTTTAGTTATTTCATGTATACTATCTATAAAATAATCAACATCCTCTTTTGTATTATATATTCCGAATGAAATTCTAGATGTTCCAGTAACGTTAAAATGTTTCATAAGAGGTTGGCAGCAATGATGTCCTGTTCTTATAGCTATATTTTTTTTATCTAACATTGCACCAAAATCAGAATTGTGCACCCCTTCAATATTAAAAGAAATAATAGCACCTTTGTGTTTATTTGATCCAAATATTTTTATATTATTAAATTTTGAAAGCTTTTCGTAGGCATAATCATGAAGCTTCATTTCATAGTCATAGATAACGTTTGGATCAACTTCATTCATAAAATTTAATGAAGATGAAAATCCAATAACTGGAGCAATTGGAGGAGTACCTGCCTCAAATTTTTCATAACCGGTTGCGTATGTACTTTTATTAATCTCTACATCGTTTATCATTTGCCCTCCACCTTGGTAGGGAGAAAATTCGTCTATCCACTTATCTTTCATGTATAGTATTCCAAGACCAGAAGGGCCATACATTTTGTGTGCTGAAAAAACATAAAAATCAGGATCTAATTCTTTAAGGTCAACTTTTTTATGAGGAGCAAATTGACAACCATCTAGTAGAAGCGGAATATTATCTTTTTTTGCAAAATCTTTTACCTTATTAAAATTTGTTATTGATCCTGTAACGTTTGACATGTGGGTTAATGAAATTAATTTCGTTTTTGAATTAATTTTGTTATTTAATTCATTGTAATTAATTTCGCTATTTTCGTTTAATCCTAGGGGAACAATCCTTATGTTTTTTTCAATTAAATGCCAAGGTATCAAATTAGCATGATGCTCAAGATAGCTTAAGATTATTTCATCACCATCATTTAAATATCTTTTAGACATACAAGACGCAACTAAATTTATTCCCTCGGTTGCGCTTTTAACAAAAATAATATTATTTTCAGATATATTTAAATAATCTGCAACTTTTTTTCGAGCATCTTCAAATTTTTTAGTTAATTTTGAACTTAATTCATAATTACCTCTGTGAATATTTGCATATTCATTTGAGTAACAGTTATTTGTAGCTTCAATCATTTCATCAACTTTTAATGCTGAAGCTGCAGTATCTAAAAAAACTAGATTAGGATTTTTTTTGAATACAGGAAATCTTGATTTTATATTTGAAATATTCATTTCACTTTACTTAAGTATCTTACTAGTTTCTTTTGTATTATTTCAGACATTTGTTCATTATCAATACTATTTAATTCTTCATTAATAAATGATGATATCAATATTTTAGTTGCTGCAGTTTTACTCATACCTCTAGATCGAAGATAAAAAATAGCATTTTCGTCTATGGGTCCAATAGTAGAGCCATGACTACATTTCACATCATCAGCGTATATTTTTAATTCAGGTTTAGAAAAGTACGATGAATTATCAGATAAAAGTATCCCTTTACTGAGTTGATATCCCTCTGTTTTTTGTGCCACTTGATCGACATGAGTGTTACTAAAGTATGTTGCTTTAGAACTATCATTCAAAATACCTTTATAAACTTGATTACTTTTGCAATCTTCAGCTAAATGCTTAACAAATGTTTTGTTGTTAGATAGATTATTATCTTTTAGAAAAAATATTCCTTGTAGATCCGCTTCTGAATTAGCTTCTAATAACTCAGAATAATGAAAATTTCTTACGTAGCCTTCTGAAAAATTATATACTTTTTGGGTGTAGGTAGAATCTTTTTTACATGAAGAATGACTTGTTATTATTAAATTATGATTGGGAGAATTATCTTGAATTAGAAAATGATTTAGCTGAGAATCTTTTTCTAATTTAATTACATTTAATATATTTGATGTAGAATTATTTTTATTTTCATATTCTTCAATAAGATTTAGGGATGATCCCTCTTCACAAATATAATTATTTTTTTGAAAAATAGTTAAATCATCATCAGTTATGATGTTTGATATTTTAATTTTTATGTTGTTATTTTTTTTTATAACAATCTTAAAACCGCTATTTAAAAATAATGAATTTAGATTTACAAAATGATCATCATTTTCAATTGTATCATTTTTAGAAAAATCATTGTAATCTTCATCTAAAATTTTAGTAATTTCAATTTTATCATCTTTAAAACTCGAACACTGTCCATTTACAGAAACTATTGAATAACTATTTTCTTGATTATTGTTTATTACTGATGTTTCTTCAGAGATCAGATATTTATACTTAAAGTCAATAAAGTTTTTTAGATTTATATTTTTAAGACTTTCATTATTTTTTTTATCTAATCTATCATTATCAAAAATATTTATTAACTTTTCCCTATGAGTTTGAATATCCTTGTTTTCTGAAAAAAAAATATTTTTTTTATTTTTTATATAATTATCTTGGATATTCATTATTGAAATTTTTGAAATCCATCTTTTTCTATTTCAGCAGCAATTTCAGATCCTCCTGATTTAACAATAGAACCATTTACCATAACATGTACATAATCGGGCTTAATATAATCCAAGAGTTTTTGATAATGAGTAATGATTAAAAATGAATTATCATTTGTTTTAAGTTTATTAACCCCATCGGTAACGATTTTAAGAGCATCAATATCCAGGCCTGAGTCTGTTTCATCTAAAATAGCTAAATCTGGATTAAGAATACTCATTTGCAAAATTTCGTAACGTTTTTTTTCACCTCCGGAGAAGCCTGTATTCACTGATCGTTTAAGCATATCAATATTTATGCCTAAATCACTAGCTTTAGATTTTAAAAGCTTAGCAAATGATAAATTATCAATTTCTTCTTCGTTCATGCGTTTTCTTTTTGAATTAATTGCAGAGTGTAAAAATGGAGTTATATTTACTCCAGGTATTTCAACGGGATATTGAAAAGCCAAAAACATTCCTTCTTGTGCTCTTTCTTCGATATTTAAATCAAATAAATCATTATCTTTGAAATTAATTCTACCATTTAAAATTTCGTAATCCTCTTTACCCGCTAGAACGTTTGCTAATGTACTTTTACCAGATCCATTTGGACCCATAATTGCATGAACTTCACCTTTATTAATATTTAAGTTAAGACTTTTAAGAATATTTTTGTTTTCAATTTTTACTGACAGGTCTTTAATTTCTAAAAACATACTAACCTACACTTCCTTCGAGAGATATGGATACCAGCTTTTGTGCTTCAACAGCAAATTCCATAGGAAGTTCTTGCAAAACTTGTTTACAAAAACCATTTACTATTAATGAAACTGCCTCTTCATGACTTAAACCTCTTTGTCTGCAATAATAAAGTTGATCTTCGTTTATTTTAGATGTCGAAGCTTCGTGCTCAATAACAGCTGTATTATTTTTTGAATCAATGTAAGGAACAGTATGTGCCCCACATTGGTTTCCTACTAACAAAGAATCACATTGAGTATAATTTCTTGCTTTGTTAGCCTTCCTTAAAAAAGAAACTTCACCTCTATAGGTATTTTGTGACTTACCTAAAGAAATACCTTTTGATATAATTTTACTTTTGGTATTTTTCCCAATATGAGTCATTTTTGTACCTGTATCAGCTTGTTGAAAATTGTTTGTTATTGCTACCGAGTAAAACTCACCAATAGAATTATCTCCTTTTAAAATGCAGCTAGGATATTTCCATGTAATAGCGGATCCTGTCTCAACTTGTGTCCAAGATATCTTACTATTTTTACCTGCACAAAGACCTCTTTTAGTAACAAAATTATATATTCCACCTTTGCCATCTTCATCACCAGGATACCAATTTTGAACAGTTGAATATTTTATTTCCGCATCTTCTAAAGCGATTAGTTCTACATTTGCTGCATGTAATTGATTGTCATCTCTTTTGGGGGCAGTACATCCTTCAAGATAACTAACATAACTACCTTTATCAGCAATAATTAGAGTCCTTTCAAATTGCCCCGTATTTTCTGCATTAATTCTAAAATAAGTAGATAGTTCCATTGGACATTTTACACCCTCTGGTATGTAAACAAAAGATCCATCAGTGAACACAGCTGAGTTTAATGCTGAAAAAGAGTGATCGCCAGGCGGAATAACAGATCCTAAATATTTTTTTATTAAATCAGGGTGTTTTTGAATAGCTTCACCAATTGAACAGAAAATAATACCAAGCTTTTCTAATTCACCTTTGTAAGTTGTAGCAACCGAAACACTATCAAATACAACATCTACAGCAACACCAGCTAGAACTTTTTGCTCCTCTAGGGGGATGCCTAATTTGTTATATGTCTCTATGAGCTTAGGATCAACTTCGCTTAGATCTTTTGGTTTTTTTTCAAAACCTTTTGGCGCTGAATAATAATAAATATCTTGATAATCAATTTCAGGAAAACTAAGGTTTGCCCATTTAGGCTCTTTCATTTTTTTCCATTTTGAATATGCTTTTAGTCTCCAGTCCAGCATCCACTGTGGCTCGTTCTTTTTTTGTGAAATGAATTTAATTGTATCTTCGTTTAAACCTTTTCTTGGCTTTTCATCATCAATTTCAGTTACAAAACCATATTTGTATTTATTTTTACTATAAGAATTTAATGTATTGAGTGTTTCCGAGTTCACATTACATCATCTAATTCATTAATTTAAAAAATCTAGTTATTTCAACAAAAATTAACCAAATTTAGAACTGATTTTAAATTTAGGCAGTAATCCAGCCACCCCCAAGCAATTGGTCATTTTTGTAAAAAACACAAGCTTGTCCTGGGGAAGTATTATCTAATTCCTTTTCAAATGTAAAAGTTCCATGGTCACTATTTATATCAAGAATTCCTGGTAAATCTTCTTGGGTTGATCTTATTTTTGCTGAACAATCAAGTTTTTTAGGAAGAATATTACCTCCTAACCAATTGATATTTTTAAAATTAATAACGTTTCTTTTCAATTTTTCTTTTGTGCCTAAAGTAATTGAATTGTTATTTTTATTTATATCTATTACGTATAAAGCGTTTTTTGAACCACTAATCCCAACACCTTTTCTTTGACCAATGGTGTAATTACTAATACCGTCATGAGTTCCAAGAATATTATTATTAATGTCATAGATTATTCCTTTTTTGTTTACGCTTGGATTTAAATTATTAACAAGATCTCTATAAGAATCAGATGTTACAAAACATATATCTTGGCTATCAGGTTTATCACTAACACTTAATTTGTATTTTTTTGCTAATTGTCTAATTTCAGATTTTTTATAATCACCTAATGGGAATCTCACATAATTTAATTGCTCTTGTAAAGTTGAAAAAAGAAAAAAACTTTGATCTTTTGAAAAATCTTTTGCTTTATGTAAGCTTGCATTATTTAATGATCCTTTTCTTATTGCGTAATGACCTGTTACAAGCGCATCAGCTCCAATTTTTTTTGCCTCATTAAGTAAATCTGAAAATTTTACGGTTTCATTACATTTAACACAGGGTAAAGGAGTTTCACCATTTGCATAAGTATCAACAAAGTTGCTAATAACTCCATCAAAAAATTTATCTTGATAATCTAGAACTAAGTGTTGGAAATCATTCTGAAGAGCTACATTTTTAGCGTCTTCAATATCAATTCCAGCACAGCATGATTTATTTTTTGAAACATTTGAATTACTATATAATTTTAATGTGATGCCTATAACATCATAACCTTCTTTTTTAAGCATTACTGCAGCAACCGAGCTATCTACTCCCCCAGACATGGCTACGACTACTTTTGTATCTTTTTCTAACTTATTAAAACCAAGAGAATTCATATATTTAAAACATCTATATTTACAAAATCATATAACTTCAATAATAGCTTTATCAAATGGTTGACTTATTGATTCCTGGGCCTGAAGGAAAGATAGAAGCAAAATATTCTCATAATAATAGAGATGACTCTCCTATAGTAATTTTGTTACACCCTGATCCATCTAAGGGTGGGACAATGCATACTAAAATTGTATTTAAAATGTACAAAATTTTTATAAAAGCTGGGTTTTCTACTATAAGATTTAATTTTAGAGGTGTTGGAAAAAGCGAGGGAATTTATGATGATGGTGAAGGAGAATTGAGCGATGCTGCTTGTGTATTGGATTGGTTGCAACAATATAATACAAATTCAAAAACATGTTGGGTAGCTGGATTCTCATTTGGAGCTTGGATTGCAATGCAACTTCTAATGAGAAGACCAGAAATTAATGGATTTGTTAGCATCTCTCCTCCTGCCAACTTAAGAGATTTTAGTTTTTTAGCACCTTGTCCATCTTCAGGCTTGATAGTGCATGGAGACAAAGATAACATTGCTTCATTTGACTCAACTAAAATACTTGTTGAAAAACTTCAACAACAAAAAAAAGTGGATATAAAATTTAAACCAATAAAAGGAGCAGATCATTTCTACGAAAACTTTTCCACAGAATTTGAAGATTCAATAAATGAATACATAAATCAAACAATTGAAGTTAAGTAATAAATAATGAAATTTAAATCAGATTTTTTAAATGAAATTAATGCTAGAGGTTTTATATATCAAGATATAGACATTGAAAGTCTAGACCAAATAATTTTAAAAAATAAAATATCTGGTTACATTGGGTTTGATATTACTAGCGATAGTTTACACGTGGGGAGCTTAATTCAATTAATGCTTCTTCATTGGCTTGATTTTTATGGTCATCAATCAATCGCTTTAGTTGGTGGAGGAACTACATTAATTGGTGATCCTTCGGGAAAAGATAAAACAAGAAAAATATTAACTAAAAATCAAATTGATAAAAATATAAAGAATATAGAAAAAACATTTACTAGATTTATTAATCTTGATGACAATTCTTTAATAATAAATAACTATGATTGGCTTTCAAGTCTAAATTATATAGATTTTCTTCGAGAGTTTGGTTCTAAAATAACTTTAAATAAAATGTTAACATTTGAGTCTGTGAAAAGTAGATTGGATAGAGAACAACCTTTAACAATATTAGAATTTAATTATATGCTTTTACAAGCATATGACTTTTTACATCTAAATAAAAATTATAATTGTATTTTACAGATGGGAGGATCAGATCAATGGGGAAATATCTTAAGTGGTGTTGATTTAATAAAAAAAATTAATAGTAAAAATGCATTTGGTATCACTTCTCCATTAATTACCAATAGTGATGGCTCTAAAATGGGAAAAACAGCTGATGGCGCAGTGTGGTTAAATAGAGATAAAATTTCAAGCTTAGATTTTTTTCAATTTTGGAGAAATGTAAATGATAATGATGTTTCAAAATTCCTATATTTGTTTACTAAACTTCCTTTAAAAGAAATAGAAAAACTTTCAACTCTTAGAAACGAAGAGATAAATGAAGCAAAAAAAATATTAGCATATGAAGTTACTAAACTTGTGAGAGGTAAACAAGATGCTGACGAGGCCATTGAAATTGCTAATAACATTTTTAGTTCAAATATAATTGATGAAAGATTACCAAATATTTCAGAAAAAAAATTAAATTTAGAAGATGGAATTTTTTCAATTGTAGACGCTATAGAAAAACTTGAACTTGTTAAAAGTAGAAGTGAAATTAAAAGATTAATTAAATCTAATGGTGTAAAAGTAAATGATGAATTATATAAAAATAGCAACTTGTCACTTGAACAATTCTCAGAATTAAAAGAAATAAAAATATCAATAGGTAAAAAGAAAATGGGAATTTTAAAAATACTTTAAATTATTTAAAAAGTAAGAGAATTTTCTAAAAAGTTATTTATTTTTCCATCTAAAACTTCATTTACATTAGAAGTTTCATATCCACTTCTCAAATCTTTTATTAATTTATAAGGATGTAAAACATATGATCTTATTTGATTACCCCATCCAATATCTTTCTTTTCTTTATTTTTGATATTTTCAGTTTCTTTTCTTTTTTGGAGCTCTGATTCATAAATTCTTGATCTTATCATTTTCATAGCATTTGATCTATTTTTATGTTGTGACCTATCACTCTGACATTGAACAACAATATTTGTTGGTAAGTGTGTAATTCTTACTGCACTGTCAGTTTTATTTACGTGTTGTCCTCCTGCTCCAGATGCCCTGTAAGTATCTACTCTCAAATCACTTTCTTTAATTTCTATTTCAATTTTATCATCTATTTCTGGGTATACCCAAACACTCGCAAAACTTGTATGTCTTCTTTTGTTACTATCAAATGGAGAAATTCTTACAAGTCGATGAATGCCACTTTCTTTTTTCAACCATCCATAAGAGTAATCCATTACAATTTTAAGTGTACAAGATTTTATTCCTGCTTCCTCACCACGCATTTCTTGTAATAAACTTATTTTACAATTATCTTGATCTTCTGCCCATCTTAGATACATTCTTTGCAAAATCTCTGCCCAATCTTGACTTTCAGTTCCCCCAGCACCAGCATGAATTTCTATAAATGCATTTAGGTGGTCAGCTTCATCATTTAATAAATTTAAATATCGAATTTTTTCAGATAATTTTAAAGTCAGTTCTATTTCATTTTTTAAATCATTTAATAATGATTTATCATTGTCTTTTTGAATAAATTTATAAATCTCTTCATTTTCACTTAGTAATTTATTAAGCTTATTAAAGTCATTAATTTTATTCTCAATAGATTTTATATCTTGAAAAATATTTTTGGCATTATCATTTTCCCAAATATTTGGATCTGAGCTTTTAAGTTTTAGTTCTTCTAATTTAGTCTTAAGAGTGTCATAGTCAAACTCCCCTCCTTATAAGATCAAAGTTAGACCTTATTTTTTTTAAATTCTCTTCAATTAAATCAATATTTTCCATAAAACATTACTCTAATAAACCACCTGTTCCAGAAATGGAATTATTATTAAAATTTTCTAATCCATCAATAATGTTTACATTCCCAGAATATGGCTCTGAACCTAAAATAAAAGGTTCGCTTATACTGTCTTCTTCATTTGATATCTTTCCATTGCTTGGATCAATTCTAACAAAACTTATTCCCGAAGGAATTCTAAATGGTTTTTTATTTTTATTGATTTTTATTTTTTTAGCAAAGTTTTTAAATATAGGTACGGCTACACTTGAACCAGTTTGCTTGTATCCGAGAGATTGTGGTTGATCATAACCAACGTATACACCAATAACTAGATCAGGAGTATATCCGATAAACCAAGCATCTTTATTTTGATTTGTTGTACCAGTCTTACCAGCTATTGGGACATCTAAATCTTTTAATTTTTTTGCTGTGCCTCTTTGTATTACACCTTCCATCATCGAAGTAATCTGATAAGCCAAACGTGGATCAACAACTAAGTTCTCTTCTTCATCTAAATTTGGAATTTTTATTTTTGATGGAATTGAGTTAACAATACATTCATTACATTTTTTTAAATTGGTATCACGTATCTTATTTCCATTTCGATTATAAATACTTGTTATAAATTTAGATTCGATTTTTTTACCTCCATTTGCAATAATAGCGTAAGCATTGGTTAGATCTCTTAAGGTAATTACTCCTGATCCAAGTGACATTGATAGTTTATCATCAAAACCTTCATTTATATTAAATTTTTTTGCCATATTTAAAATATTATCCATCCCAATTCTATTAGCCAGTCTTACTGTCATTAAATTTCTAGACTTTTCAATACCTGTTCTCATTGTTGTTAACCCATAAAATTCATCTGTATAATTTGATGGCTTCCATTTTGGAAGACCTGGACCTTGATCAACTACATAAGGCGCATCTAGTATTAAAGTTGAGGGAGTATAACCTTCATTCAATGCAGCTAGGTAAACAATGGGTTTAAATGCTGATCCAGGTTGTCTTTTTGCTTGAGTAGCTCTATTAAATTCACTTTTGTGAAAACTATATCCCCCAGAAAGAGCTAATATATTTCCATTATAAGGGTCCATAACAATAATTGCGCCATTTACTAGCGGTTCCTGTTTTATAGTGTAAGAGTTATTTTTTCTTTCAATGTAAATTACATCACCGACATTAAAATCTTCATTAGAAAGCCAGATATTTTCGGGGCTATTTAAATTAACAATTAATTTAACTTTAGAATTATCATATACCTCAATTTTAGATTTATATATTTTATTAATTATAACAGTTTCCCAATTCGGGAAAAAAGGATTTATTTTTTTATAATAATTTTGATTTTTAAAGAAGTTATCAAAATTTGTATTTTCTATTAAACCATGCCATCCCTGGTTTTTTTCGTATTCTATTAATCCATCAATTAAACTGATGTTTGCATTTTTTTGTATTTCTGAATCTAGTGCAGTCTTGATTATTAATCCATCTGAATAAAGTTTTTCTTTTCCATATTTTGAATATAATTCTTTTCTTATTTCTTCATAAAAATAATCTGCTTCTGAAAATTTTCTATCATTACGTTTAAAGACCTGAAGAGGTTTATTTTTATATATTAGATCTTCTTTTTTTATAAATCCATTTTGATACATTCTATCAATTACCCAATTTCTTCTTTCAATGGCTTTTAAGTAATTAGTTTTTGGATTATAATTATTTGGTGCCTTTGGTAATGCAGCTAAAAAAGCTATTTCATGAAGTTCTAGATCATAAATAGATTTATTAAAATAATTCAAACTTGCTGTGCCAATTCCATAAGAGCCATATCCTAAATAAATATCATTTAAGTATAATTCTAAAATAGAATTCTTATCTAAAATATTTTCAATTCTTACAGATAAAATAATTTCTTTAATTTTTCTGCCGTAACTTAATTCATTACTTAATAAAAGATTTTTAACTACTTGCTGTGTAATTGTTGAGGCCCCAACTACTCTTCTATCAGAATAAGTATTTAGTATATTAGTAAAAAGTGCTCTAACTATTGCAATTAAATCAACACCATAATGTCTATAAAAATTTTTGTCTTCAGATGATAAAAAAGCTAATTTTATATTTTCAGGTATTCTACTTTCAGGAATAAATATTCTTTCTTCAGTATAAAAACTTTTCAGTAGTAATCCATCTGAGCTATAAATTCTTGAGGACAAATTTGGTTTATAATTTACGATATTTTCATAAGATGGTAATTCTGGTGAGTATCGCCAAAGTGTATAAAATATTGTTGAAATTGAAATAAATGCAAATATGCATAGTAAAATTAATAATAATTTTATATAAGCAGATAAACTATTCATATTTATAAACTACATTGTGAAATAGTTAAAAATGTGACATTAGGCAAATATTATACAAATATTCAAAAATGACTTTAATTTATAAAAATTTTTACGGGGTTTCGGCAATATGTCAAAAAATATACTTATTGATACAACAAATAACAATGAAACAAGAATTGCAGTTACAGAAGATGGTAAACTTGACGATTTTGAAATTGAAACAAATAAAAAAAATGCAGTCAAAGGGGATGTTTATCTAGCTAAAATTACAAGGATAGAACCGTCTCTTCAAGCAGCATTTGTTGATTTTGGAACAAATAGAAATGGGTTTCTACCTCTTACAGAAATACACCCAGATTACTTTAAAATTCCAGCTGCTGATGAAAAACAAATAAAAGAACTTAACGATAAAATAAATAATGAAAAAGAAGATGATGATTTACAAAACTTAGAAAATATAAACGACCTAGATGCAATTGAGAATGAAAATATTGAAACTAAATCTGCAGAAGAACAAGAAAGTACAGATGAAAAAACTATCTCTATAAGAAAAAGAAAAAATAAAAAATTAAGCCCCAGGAAAGAATATTTCAATTATTTTAGAAAATATAAAATTCAAGATGTAATTCGACCTAAACAAGTCTTACTTGTTCAGATCAATAAAGAAGAGAGAGGTTTAAAAGGTGCAGCACTAACAACATATTTATCATTTGCAGGAAGATATTGTGTCCTAATGCCAAATAGTATGAATAGTGATGGCATATCAAGAAAAATTGGAGATATAGAAGAAAGAAAGAAATTAAAGCAGATTTTAGCATCAGTAGAAATACCAGAAAAAATGTCAGTAATTGTAAGAACAGCTGGAATCGGAAGAACAAAAAAAGAAATTTCAAAAGATCTCTCATTCCTTGTAAGTCAATGGAATAAAATAAGAGAAATTACTTTAAAATCAGAAGCGCCAGAAATGATTCATGAAGAAGGCAACGTTTTAAAAAGAGCAATTAGAGATATGCTTAGTGAAGACGTAGAAAAAATTTTGGTTGAAGGGAAAGATGGATACGATAAAGTTAAAAAAATTACAAAAAATTTAGCACCAACATTTGTTAAAAAAATAAAACAATACAAATCTGATGAAAACTCGCTTTTTGTTTCAAATAATATTGAAACACAAATTAATGATCTTTTTAGTCTAAATGTAAAATTAAAATCTGGTGGCTCTATTGTAATTAATACTACTGAAGCATTGGTGGCAGTAGATGTAAACTCTGGGAAAAATACATCTGAGAGAAATATTGAAAATACTGCTTTAAAAACAAATTTAGAAGCTGCAGTAGAGATAGCTAGACAACTAAGATTAAGGGATCTCGGAGGCTTAGTAGTTATTGATTTCATTGATATGGATGATTATCGAAATAATTTTAAAGTTGAAAAAAGTTTAAAAACTGCCCTAATAAGAGATAGAGCGAGAGTTCAAATTGGAAGAATAAGCATGTTTGGATTAATGGAACTATCAAGACAAAGATTAAGATCGAGTTTAATAGATAAATCTTTTGAAAGATGTAATTATTGCAAAGGATCAGGTTTAATTTTGAATTCTTCTTCAATAATTGATCAGATATTAAAAGTAATTAAAGAAAAAATCTTTGAAAATAAAAAATCAATAATTAATGTTAAGTGTAATAGTGGATTAGCAGAAAATTTATTAAACAATAAAAAAAGTGAGATAAATTCATTAGAAAATAAATTTGAATCAAAAATCAATTTTTATTTTGATCCACAATATTCTTTACATGATCCTTTAATTGAAATTGATGAAAATTATCAGTCTAATAATATTGAAAAAATAAATACTAAGAAAAAAAGTAAAACTACTAAAGTAATTAAAAAAAAGAAGGTAATAAAAACTAAAAAAACAAAAAAAAATATTAAGAAAAATAATTTAGATAATAATGAAATCAAAGAAGGCAGTATAATTGATACGGATAATGATTTAAATATAACAGAGAGTGACACAAACGAAGATGAAGAAAAAACTGGATGGTGGTCTTAAAAAAATATTAGTTTTTTTTTTATTTTTTATTTTTTCTTTTAAAAGTAGTTATGGCTCACAAATACTAGATTACGAAACTGAGGAATTTATTAATCAGATTTTAGAAGATATAATTAAAGTAAATAAAATAAATAAAAAAATTAAATTTAAAATAAATAATAGTAATGAAATAAATGCTTTTGTAGATATTAATAATGTAATACACATTAATTCTGGATTAATAATTTATTGTTCAGACTATGTAGCACTATTATCTGTAATAGCTCATGAAGTTGCTCATATAGTTCTCAACCATATTGCGGTTAGAAAAAAAACGATAGAAGACAGTAAAAAGTATAATAACATAGGACTTTTATCTATAATTGCTGGTTCAACATTAACTCAGAATCCTCAATTAATACAAGGAAGTGTTCTAAGTACAGCTGTTTTATCAAATCAAAATATAGTCCTTAGTAAAGATCAAGAAATGGAAGCAGATTTATATGCATTGAAAACATTAAATTTACTAAATACTAATTCTAAATCAATTCAAACATTGTTAGAGACAATAGAACAAAAATTATCAGACAAAGGTTTTTCAAAAGACAAACAAAGAATTAGTACTCATCCATATTTTAAAGATAGGATTTTGTTAATAGAAAACTTCAAAGATAATAAAGAAATCAATTTTAATAAAAATTACAATGAAAGATTTAATTACATAAAAGCAAAATTTGTAGGTTATAGTGATAATGAGGAAGTTTTAAATGGATTAAATGAACCTTTTAAATCTTATGCAGAATCAATTAAAATTGCTAGAAATGGAAATCTAAAAATGTCTTTAAAGAATTTAAATGAAATAATTAAAAATAATAAAAATAATTTTTTGCTAGAAACTAAAGCAGATATATTATTTTCTTATGGATATACAGATGAAGCTGTAAAATTTTATAAAAAAAATTTAGAAAACTACCCTTTAAATTATTATTCAAAGATTAGAATATTTGAAAATATAAAAATAACTAATTTATCTATTAGTGATACAGAGATAATTTTTCAAAACAATAAAGATCTTTTATATAAATATTTTAATAATAAAAATGTTCTATTAAAATATATTGAATTAGCACAAAAATTAAATAAAGAAGAATGGTTACAATTTCTTAACTTTGTTTTGTCAATAAATAATATTAAAAAAGAAGTTTTTGAAATCCAAATAACAAACTTTAAAAAAACTAAAAATAGGGATTTATTACAATTAGTTAATATAATTCAAAATAAAAGTTTATGAATGGATCGCTAGTATACCAGGATTATATAAATTTAATTAATAAAAATTTTATCATTACTGAAAATATTCAAAATACTCAAATACAACCATCAAGTATAGATTTATCATTAAGTGAAGAGTGTTATGAAATTAAGCATAGTTTTTTATCCTATAATACAAAGGTTAGAAATAAATTAAAAGATTTAGCTATAAAAAAAATAAGTTTGGATAAAGAATTCATATTTAAAAAAAACAAAACTTACATTGTTAGACTTAATGAAAGACTTAATTTAAAAAATAATATATTTGGTCACTGTAACCCCAAAAGTAGTACTGGAAGATTAGATATTTTTTGTAGATCTCTTGTCGATTATGCAGAAGAATACGAAAAAATTCCTAAAAACTATAAAGGTGAAATTTTTTTAGAAATAACATCAAGGTCATTTGATGTATTATTTAAAAAAACTAATTCATTAAATCAATTAAGACTTATAAATAAAAATCATAATTATCTGACTGATAAGCAATTAATTAACTTAAATAAAAAACAAAAAATTTCAAATCAAACTAGAGACGATATTAAAATTGATAATGGGTTAAAGTTATCAGTTGATCTAGCTGGATCAAACATTATTGCTTACGTAGCTAAAAAAAGTACTCCAGTTTTAAATTTTTCTAAAATTAATAGTCATAAAATAAATGATTTTTGGGATATAATTAAAAAAAATAATAAAAGATTAGTCATTGAAAAAAACAAATTTTATATTTTGCGATCAAAAGAAAAGGTTGTGATACCATCAAATTTAGCTGGTGAAATGATACCGTATGATACAGGTATTGGAGACTTCAGAGCACATTATGCAGGTTTTTTTGATCCTGGTTTTGGTATGCCTAAGGGATCATATGCAGTTTTGGAAGTAAAAACAAATGAAGTACCTTTTTTATTAGAAGATGGTCAAACTATAGCTAGAATTAAATATGAAAAGTTGAACAAAAATAGTAATATTGTATACGGAAAAGATATTAAATCAAATTACCAAAATCAAGGTTTAAAATTAAGTAAGCATTTTAAATATAATGAAAAAAATATTAATTATTAACGGCCCTAATCTAAATCTATTAGGTAATAGAGAAGATGATATTTATGGTAAAGACAGTTTAGATAAGATTAAATCTGATTGTGAAAAAATAGGTATAGAGAAGAAATTAGAAATTATTTTTTTCCAATCTAATAATGAAGGAGAAATAATTGATAAAATTCATGAAGTAAATGATAAATTTGATGGTCTAATTATTAATCCAGCAGCATTTACTCATTCATCAATAGCCATTCTAGATTCATTAAGAGCAATAAATAAGCCCAAGATAGAAATTCATCTTTCAAATATTTATTCAAGAGAAGAGTATAGAAAAAAAAGTATTACTTCCGAAGGAGTGCATGGCTTAATATGTGGATTTGGTGGAAATAGTTATCTTCTAGGAATTGAAGCAATATGCAAATTAATTTATAAATAAGTATGACTAAAATAGATAAAACAGATTTAGAAAATATTAAGTTAATCGTCAAAGAATCAAAAATTAATAGAGTTGCTAAAATAAAAATAAAAAAAAATGATTATGAAATTGAGATTACCTCAAACGACTTCGTTGAGAATAATGTTTCTGTTCAAAAATTAGAAAAAAATACTGAAGTTAAAGAGGTTGAAAATAAGAATGAAGTTGTAAATGAAGATAATATTGTTAAATCTCCAATGGTAGGAGTTGCTTATCTTTCTGCAGATCCAAATTCACAACCTTATGTTAAAGTTGGTCAACATGTTAAAGCTGGTGATACTTTGTTGTTAATTGAAGCAATGAAGACTTTTAATGAAATCAAAGCTCCTAGGTCTGGTATTATCAAAAAAATAGTTACTTTGAATAGTCAGCCTGTTGAATATGGTGATACTCTTATAATTTTTGAATAATGTTCAAAAAAGTACTGATTGCTAATAGAGGTGAAATTGCTTTACGTGTGCTTAGAGCCTGCAGAGAACTAGGAATCAAAACTGTAGCTATTCACTCTGATGTTGATGAAAATGCAATGCATGTAAGAATGGCTGATGAAAGTATTTGTGTTGGACCTGCCTCTGCACAATCAAGTTATTTAAACATACCTGCAATTATAACTGCTGCAACATTAACTGATGTAGATGCAATTCATCCCGGATATGGTTTTCTAAGTGAAAATCAAAGGTTTGCCGAAATTATTGAAGAACACAATATTAAATTTATTGGGCCAAAATCAGAACATATCAAAATGATGGGTAACAAAATTGATGCAAAAAAAATAATGGATCAAACTGGAGTGCCAACAGTAAAAGGTATTAATGACTTAAGCGATAAAAATAAAATTGAAGATTTTATAAAAAAAGTAAAATACCCAATTATAGTAAAAGCAGCGAGTGGTGGTGGTGGAAAAGGAATGAGAATTGTTACAGAAGAAGATGATTTAAATAAAGCTATAAATGAAGCAAAAATTGAAGCAAAAAAATCATTTAATGATGAAAATGTTTATTTAGAAAAATTTTTAACATCTCCTAAACATATTGAAATTCAAGTTCTTTGTGATTCATTTGGAAATGTAGTTACTCTTGGAGAAAGAGACTGCTCAATTCAAAGGAAGCATCAAAAACTTATTGAAGAAAGTCCAAGCTCAGTTCTAACAAATGAAAATAGAGAAAAAATTTCTGAACTTTGTAGAAAATCTATGAAAGAAATCGGGTATGAAGGAGTTGGAACATTAGAATTTTTATATGAAAATAATGAATTTTATTTTATGGAAATGAATACAAGATTACAAGTTGAACACCCAGTAACAGAGATGGTTACTGGAATAGATCTTGTTAAGGAGCAAATTCTCGTTGCTAATGGTGAAAAACTTACAATAAAACAAGAAGATATAGAACTTAAAGGTAATTCAATTGAATGTCGAATTAATGCCGAACATCCAGAAAGTTTTATACCATCACCTGGTAAGATAACACAATATCATCAACCTGGAGGACTTGGCATTCGAGTAGACTCAGCTGTTTACGATGGATACTCAATTCCATCCCACTATGATAGTATGATTGGTAAGCTAATTACCTACGGGGCAACAAGATCAGAGGCCCTAAAAAAAATGAATAGAGCACTAGAAGAATATGTCATTATGGGAATAAATACTAATATTCAACTACATCAAAAAATTATTCAAACTGATGAGTTTAAAAGAGGAAGTTATAACATTAATTTTATGTCAAATTTAATTGAGTAAAATAATTGATTTAAATAGCTTAATAGAATTTTATAAAAAAGCTTACTTTCCGATGGCTGATAGTAAGTATTCTGAAGAAATAAAATTTTATAAACCCAAATTAAGATTTATCATTCCAATTTCAAATTTTCATTATCCAAAGAAACTATTTAGTGAGTTTAAAAAAACAAAATATAGTTTTAAAATTGATCAAAATTTTGCAAATGTTATAGAGTTGTGCAAAGAAATTAAAAGAAAAGATCAAGATACTTGGATTAACGAAATTATTTTAGATACATATATTGAATTACATAAAATAGGTATATGTCACAGTGTAGAATGTTATGAAGATGATAATCTAATTGGTGGTTTATACGGCTTACATATAGGATCATGTTTTTTTGGAGAAAGTATGTTTAGTCTAAAGACCAATACAAGTAAGTTTTGTCTACTTTATTTATTGGCAATATTGAAAAAAAATAATTTTTCCATTTTAGATTCACAGTTTTTCAATCCTCATTTAGTTCAGTTTGGAGCGTATGAGATGGAAACTGAAATTTATGAAAGTAAACTAAAAGAAAGTTTAGAAATTGAAAGTTTTTTTGAGGATATTAATAATTTTCAAGAAGTCTTATCGTTACTACAATCAACTAACCAAAGATCATAAATAGGATTTTCTAAAGAAGTAACATCAGGAGAAGAAGAAATCATCCAGCCTTTATAAATATTAGTATTAATATTATTGACTGTATCGTAAACATCAATCAAAACATAATCTTCAGGAATTTCAGTTGGAGGAGTGCTTCCACAATACAAAACTTCAATATTTAAAGTTTCCCATGATATTTTAGAATTTACCAAAATATTTTTTGAAGAAACTTTATTAGTAGTCTTATTTAGTAACTTAAATGAAGCATACTTTTTTTCAATAGTTTCAGCAGAAACAGTTAGCGGTAGGAGAAAAAAAATTGTTACTCTAATTAGGAGTCCAAGATTTATATTCTTCTTCTTTTTTTTCTGGATCATAATTTTTTGAAAGAGGATGAGATGATGGGAAATATGCATCACTAGTACCAGTCATATTTGGTTTATGATTTTTTTGCCATTTGTATTTATGTGAATAGTCAATTGGAGGATTATCAATAGATTTGTGAAGCCAAGCATGCCAGTGCGGCGGTATATTTGATGCCTCTATTTCACCATTAAAAATTACCCATCTTTTTGCTTTTAAATCGTTAAAATCTTTGGAGCTAGAGTAATATTTATTCCCTAAATCATCACTACCAACTAAGTTTCCCTTAAGCCAAGTATAGATTTTTGTTCCTAATGACATTAATATTTCTATAAAGATTAATGGACTACTTTCCAATTAATTTTTTTGTTCGCATAAAAATTCTTAACATGAATATCATTATAACTAGACAATTCTGACATAATCCATTCTTTTTTTTCTAATTTAATTTTTTTATCATTAATTGGAAAACTATAATGTTTTGCTCCATTAATTGCACAAAATATCTCTAATTTATCAATTGCATTTTCTTGGTCAAAAATTTCTGCATATAATTCTATTGAACAAGGAGATGAAAATATTCCCGGCTTAGATGACATATCTGGTTTTTTTTCTTGAATTGGATGTGGAGCTGAGTCAGTGCCTAAAAAAAATTTAGAATTATTGTGACATGCAGCTTTTCTTAATTCTATTAAATCTGTTTCGTTTTTAACAACTGGCATACAAAAATGGTGAGGATTAATAGAATCATCATGAAATACATCTTTTTTTGTTAAAAGCATGTGGTGAGGTGTAATTGTTCCTGCAATATTTTCATTTTCTTTTATATAATTAACTCCATATGAAGTTGAAACATGTTCAAGTGTAATTTTTAAAAGGGGAAATTTTTTTCTAATAATGCTTAATTCATCATCTATAAAATATTTTTCTCTATCAAAAATATCTATATCTTCAGCTACTTTTTCACCATGTATTAGTAATGGACTTTTTTCTTCTTCTAAAATCTCTAAAAATTTAAAGATTTTTGAAATGTCACTTACTCCATGACTTGAGTTTGTAGTTGCATTTGATGGGTAAAGTTTAGATCCAAAGAATACTTTATTTTGAATACCTTTCTTAAAATCTTCTAAATCTAAATTTTCATTTAAATAACACGGTATAAGTGGTTCAAAATTATTAATAGATGCTTTATTTAAAAGCCTTTTATAAGCAGAAGCTTTATTAGTATCTGTTATGGGAATTTCTGTATTTGGCATTGCCACACATCTATTATTTATTCTTGAAGAGAAATTAGTAACCATTTCTAACATGTCACCTTCTCTAAAATGTACATGCCAATCATCAGGCTGAATTATTTCAATATTTTTATTCACAATAATTATTTTTTTGTAATGTAGAATAAATCTTTTCTACGCTTATAGAGTCCATATAGGACTTTGTTTTATCAATATTTATACTTTTAAAATAGTCATAGCTTTCATTTGTTCTTATAACTTGTGAATCTTTCATAAATGGACCGTAAATCACATCATTTGTTGGCCCAAATAATACTATAGACTTTAGTTTTGTGGCTGAAGCCATATGTGATAATCCTGAATCATTTCCAATAAACAATTTTGATTTCTTCATATAAGCAGCAGTTTGAGTCAATGATGCACCAAATAAATTAATAATCTTATTACTATCAATATTTTTTGTTATTTCATTTAAATAATGTTCTTCTTCTGACTTTGAGCCAACTAAAATAAATTTAATATTTTTATTTTGAGATAAAATTTTGATTAATAGTGAATTATAATTTTTAATACTCCAAATTTTTGGTTTCCAATTTCCACCTGGGAATATAACAAAATATTTAAAATCATTAGACAAATGTTTTATAACTATTTCTTCTTCTTCTGTATTTGTCTCAATAAACAAATCTGAACAATCAAATTTAAAGTAATTAGATAATTGCTGTACATGGTTTAGATTAGATTTTTTTTTAAAAATAAATTTTTGCTTATGTTTTAAAAAATATGATAACAACGAACTTCTAAAATCAATAATTATATCCCACTTCTTTCCATAACAATTAGAAATTATATCTAACCAATGCATATTGTATCTTTTTTTTGAAACAGTGATTATGTTTTCTACAGATTGAAAGTTTTTAAAAATTGATTTAGCAGATGGACCAATTACAAATGTAAATTTAGTTTCAGGATATTTATTACTAAAATAATTTATTACTCCAGTTGATAGAATTGTATCTCCAATAAGATTTGACGAAATAACAAGAATTTTCACAGAAATATTACACTTTTAATATATTCAATATATATTTAGATAATTATGAAAGATAAATACTTTTTTCATCATCTGAATTCAAGATTTTTTGAGGTTTCTGGAAAAGATAGTAAATCATTTATTCAAAATTTAATTACTAATGACATTGAAAAATGTAACGATGGATCAATTATTTATTCATGTCTATTAACACCTCAGGGTAAATTTTTAGCAGATTTTTTTATATTCAATATAAATGGAAACTATATTTTTGAAACTAATGATAAATTTTTTAATAATTTATTATCACGATTAAAGATTTATAAACTTCGCTCTGATATAGAAATTAAAGAAATTAATAATCTTAATTCTTATTCATTATTTAATATTGATTATAAGGGTGTTTATAATGTTTATTTAAATGATCCTAGAAATATAAACTTAGGTAAAAAACTTATAATTAATAAAAAAATTTTAATTGAAAAAGAGAGATTGAAAGAAATTAACGAAACTGCATATCATGAAATTTTAATTAATCATACAACACCCTACTCACCATTTGATATTTTAGAAAATAAATCTTTATTATTAGAAAATAATTTTGATAATTTAAATGCTATTGATTGGGATAAAGGATGCTATGTGGGTCAAGAAATTACTGCAAGAATGAAATACCGCGGATTACTTAAGAAAAAACTTTACTCTTTAAAAATAAAAAGTGGAGATGTGCTAGAGGGAGATGAGTTGATAGTAGATAATAAAAAAATAGGCACAATTGTATCAAAAGCAAATTCAAATATTTTTGCAGCATTAAACATTAATTTTGTTAATAAAATAAAAAATAAAAATCAAAATTTAGTAATTAATGATTCATTATCTTTTGATTTTTTAAACTGAAAATTTTTTTCTATAAAAACTTACTGGAATTATTAAAATCATAAAAATTATTAACATTGGAACAAATATGTTATTAATTCCATAGTTGTTTGCTATAAATCCTAATGAAGCTGGAGCACCTATAAATGTTCCGTAAACTGCAATTGAAATGATTGTTATCCCTACTCCACTGTCAATTCCCTCAATTTTTCCAGCTAAACTATATGCGATAGGAACAATTGAAGATGCTCCAATACCTAATAATGAAAAACCAATAATAGCTGCATAAATACTGCTGAAATTAGATAAAATTATTAAACTTATAATCGTCGATAAAAATAAAAAGAAAATCAAAAGAAAAACTCCGATTTTATCTCTTACCCAATCACCACTAAATCTTCCAATAACCATAAAAATATTAAAACTTAGAGTTGCTAAGCCGATATAGAAACCATCAACTTGAATAAAATCTCTCATATAGAGAGCTCCCCATGCATCAACACTTCCTTCCGTTAGAGCGTTTGCCATTGCAATTAATGCTAATAAAAAAATAAGTAAGGGCCAAATAAAAAATATATTTTTTTTACTGGAGTCTTCTGATTTTGTTTCAACTTGTGACTCTAAACAAAGTACAAAATACAAACTCAAAGGAAGAAGAATGATAACATACAAAAGTATATTAAAAATAAAAGAATAATTCCACTCTAGTAAAAAGCTTGTAATTAGAGATCCAAATAAAACTCCAAGACTCCAAAATGCATGAAACCCTGACATCATTGATTTTTTTTCTCTAACTTCTAAATTTGATGCATAAACATTGCATGCTATTTCGAATGCACCATAACTCATACCAAAAACAAATGAGAAAACCATAAAAAGCCATAATTCTTGAATGAAAGGTACTGGCAACCACAAACAACCTTCGGCAATTAAGGTGAATGTTAAAATAGATTTTGTAGAAGTTTTCAGAATAAGAGCATTGGCAAAAATCATTGCAACAATTGAACCAATTGCAAATGATAACATAATATATCCAACACCAACATAATCAGTTTGAAGTTGATCCTTTATTGTAGGTATCCTAATAGCCCATAAACCTACATAACAAGCAGTTATAAAAAATATAATTTTAATTGCATGAATATCGCTAACTTTTTTCATACAATTTTATTAATTAAAATATTTTTTGTAATATTCAGATAAATTTTCGATAGAAACTCTTTCCTGTTTCATAGTATCTCTATCCCTAACAGTAACACTTTTATCTTCTAGAGTTTCAAAATCTACAGTTAAACAAATTGGTGTTCCTATTTCATCATGTCTTCTATAATTCTTACCAATGTTTCCTGAATTTTCTAAAACAACTCTCCCCAATCCCAATTTCTGTAAATTAGATTTTATTTCTTTAGATAAATTAACTAATTCCTCATTATTCTTTTTGAGAGGAATAACTGCAGCTTTAATAGGTGAAAGATGAGGTTTTAGAGATAAAAGAATTCTTTTATTATCATTATCTACATTTTCTTCACGATAAGCTTCATTTAATAAAGCAAGAACCCCTCTATCAACACCAGCTGATGGCTCAATTACATAAGGAATATACCATTTTTTTTCTTCTAAATCTTGAACAGCTAATTTTGTAGTTGAAGAGGAGTTTTTCATAACTTCTGATGTAATTTTAAAATCGTTTTGATTTTTAGTATGAGAACCTAAGTCAAAGTCAGTTCTATTGGCTACCCCTTCTAGTTCCTCTTCACCGTGAGGAAACACATAATTTATATCAACAGTTCTTTTTGAGTAGTGAGCTAATTCATTTTTTTCTACTTCAATTTTTTTTAAGTTTTCTTTTTTTATTCCTTGATTAACCCACCATTCTATTCTTTTATTTATCCAATATTCATGCCATTCATCATCAGTACCTGGTTTAACAAAAAACTCTAATTCCATTTGTTCAAACTCTCTAACTCTAAAGATAAAATTACGAGGTGTTATTTCATTTCTAAATGCTTTTCCCATTTGTGCGATACCAAAAGGAACAGTTCTAGACGTAGAGTCTAATATATTTTTAAAATTAGTAAAAATTTGCTGACACGTTTCTGGTCTTAAATATGCGAATGACGAACCATCATCTACTGGTCCAATTGCAGTTTTAAACATTAAATTAAAAGGTCTTGGCTCAGTAAGATCTTCCGATTTACAATTTGGGCATCTATTATTTTCAAATAATTGATCTGCTCTCCACCTTGATTTACATGCGCGACAATCAACTAAAGGATCGGTAAAAGTATCTTCATGGCCTGAGTGTTTTAGAACTACTGGAGAGCTTAAAATTGAGGCATCCAAACCTTCGGTATCATCTCTTTCATATACCATTGATTTCCACCAAGCTTGTTTGAGATTATTTTTGAACTCGACACCCATTGGTCCATAATCATATAAACCTTTGATACCGCCATAGATGTCATTTGATTGAAATAAAAAACCTCTTCGTTTGCAAAGAGAAACTAACTCTTCCATTGTTTGTGCAGTCATATAACTCTTAATCTTTTGGTTTATATTCTTTCGTTCTTGGATCTTTTTCTAAATCGATTACTGAGTCATTATTTACTTTATTATTAGTGAATTTGTCTTGTTTTTTTTTCTTAAATCTTAAAAATAATAAAATAGAAGCTAAAATTACAACTAAAACTAGAAATTTCATTACAAACCAAACCTAGAAAACATAATTCGTTCTTCAATTTTATTTAAAATTTCTTCAGAATTAAATATTGTAGAAGAAAACCTACGTTGTAAAAATGATTTTTTTTGACTGATTAATTTAATTTTAATTTTTTTTCCAAACTTCTCTTCTAAAATTGGTTTTATTGTGCCAATACCATCTGCTAAACCTAAATCGATAGCTTTATTACCAACCCAAAATAAACCAGAAAAGATGTCATCTAATTTATTCTGATCGAGTTTTGAACCTCTTCTATCTTTTACATAATTAATAAAATTATCATGAATTTGTTCTTGAATATTTTTTAATCTATCAATGTCTTCCTGTTTTTCTTCTTTGAAAGGATCAAGAAAACTTTTACTTTTTCCAGATGTATACACTCTTCTTTCAATTCCAACTTTTTTTAGAAGATCAACAAAACCAAAACCTGGTGAAATAACACCTATTGATCCAATAACAGAGTTTTGATCAATATATATTTCATCAGCAGCACATGCTAACCAATAACCACCAGAAGCTGCAACATCTTCGACAAATGCTAAAACTTTTTTGTTTTTTTCCTTAGCTAGATCGATGATCCTTTTTGCTATTAAAGAGGATTGTGTGGGAGAGCCTCCAGGTGAATTAATGATCAAACCTACAACAGGAGATTTTTTTTCAGCAAATAACTTATCAATTAACTTTTCTAAATTATTGATTGCTAGACCAGAGCCTGTGAAGCCTGACTGTGATGATATAATGCCAGATAAACGTAAAACTGGTATTGTAGTACTCTTTGAAAATAACCTTTTAAACATAATATCTAATAACAAATGTTAATCTTTTCTTAAAGCGTTATGTAGCATTTGTTTGTAATTTTGGTAATTTGAGTTTAAGTGCGTCAATTAAGTTAATGAATTAACATAATATTCTAATAGTTAAACAATATGGATAATGTTCTTCCACTTAAAAAAAAAGATTTTTCATTTGAAGATGAGATCAGAGAATTAACAGATCTATGCAAAGAAGATTTAGTATCCGTAAACACCATAATTCTTGATAAATTAGATAGTAATGTACCTTTAGTTCATGAAGTTGGAAAATACCTTATCTTATCAGGTGGTAAAAGATTACGACCTCTTTTAACTGTTTCAAGTTTTCATATGACAAGAAATGGAACTAGTGAAATTGAAAATAAAATGAATCATATCGGTTTATCAGCAGCAGTAGAATTCATTCATACAGCAACACTATTACATGATGATGTAATAGATGAGAGTAAACAAAGACGAGGAAAACCTACAGCAAATGAGAAATGGAAAAATAAAACAAGTGTATTAGTTGGTGATTTTTTATTCAGTAGAGCTTTTCAACTAATGACAAAATATGGAAATACTGAAACGTTAAAGATATTAGCAGATACTAGTGTTGTAATTTCTGAAGGAGAAGTTTTAGAACTTGTTAATGATAAAAATTTAGAAATAAATGAAAATATTTATTTTGAAGTTGTAAATGCAAAGACTGCCTCTTTATTTAGTGCAGCATGTCAAGTTGGATCAATTAGTGGTCTTGGAACAGAAGCTGAGGTTAATGCATTAAAATCATTTGGAACAAACTTTGGCATGACTTTTCAATTAATTGACGATGCTATTGATTATTCTTCAAACAAAAAAATATTAGGAAAGAATACTGGAGATGATTTTAAAGAAGGTAAAATTACTCTTCCAATAATATTGGCATACGGAAGATCAAATGATAAAGAAAAAAAGTTTTGGGAAAGAACAATATCTGATCTTAACCAAAATGATGATGATTTTGAAATGGCTTTAGAAATAATAAATAAATATCAATGTATTGAAGATACTCTTACAAGAGCTAATCACTTTTCAAATGTAGCTGTAGACTCAGTTGATATATTTAAAGATAACATTTACAAAGAAAAATTAGTATCTCTTGTTACCAAAAGTGTTTCAAGAATTTATTAATTAATATTCCTCATAAGATTTTACCTCTACTAATTCAGAGCCAAAGGTTTTATTAATATCATTTTTTACTTTTGCTCTTTCATCATTGGTAAAATAGACACTTCTAGCTAAATCAATAAATGATTGATCAAATAATTTTTTTCTTTCGCACTCTCTAATATCATCTTCTATATTCCAGAGTTTAGAATTAATATTTATCAAATTTTCTAAATAATTATTTATTTTTTCTTGTTGGACATAATTCATCAATGTCTTTTGGAGAAAATCTAATTCTTTTTTGACATGATCAAGCTTAGTTTCATCTGTTATATTTTTCTGTTTAATAATTAAAATAGAAACTTTATCTACAAGTTCGCCAAGCGATATAGGAGTATTAATAAGCATTAAATTCTTTCATAAATATCTTCGTACCTTTTGATATCATTTTCATTAAGATTATCACCGTACCACATTTCTATAATAACTAAATCACGATCTTTTCTATTAGCCATTCTATGAATTGCTCCTTTAGGAATAAAAATGTTCTCATTTTCTTTTAAATTAATTACTTTTTTGTCAATTGTGACTTCAGCTTCTCCTTCAGCGACAATCCAATGCTCAGATCTATGTTCATGGCTTTGAAGAGATAAAACTCCTCCTGGTTTTACAAAAATTTTTTTTACTAGGAATTTTTTACCTGACTTTAGTATCTCAAATGATCCCCAAGGTTTTTCTGTGATAGAATTCATTATGAATGTTTATTTATATATTATATATCTCTTTATAAATGATAAAAATATCACCATCAATATTATCAGCAGATATTCTCAAATTAGAAGAAGAAGTTAGATCTTTAGATCTAAATGGCGCTGATTATATTCATATAGACATCATGGATGGCCACTATGTCCCCAATATTACTTTTGGACCAAATATAGTTAAATCATTAAGAAAGGTTACCTCTAAAATTTTAGATGTGCATCTCATGATTAAACCGGTAAAGAAATATATCAATGAATTTGTAGAAGCTGGCTCAGATATCATTACTTTTCATCCTGAGGTTGATGATAACCCAGAAGAAATTATTAAAATGATAAGTGATGTTGAAATTAAAGCAGGAATAGCCATTCACCCTAAGGTAAATATTACAGATATTGATCATTTATTAAGTAAAGTGCAACAAATAATAGTTATGACAGTCACACCTGGTTTTGGTGGTCAAAAATTTATGCATGAGCAAGTGAAAAAAATTAAAGATTTAGATGAAATTAGAAAAAATAATAATTATAACTACAAGATAGCTGTTGATGGTGGAGTAAATAATGAAAATGCAAAAATATGTAAAGATAATGGAGCTGATGTGTTAGCAGTAGGATCTTATTTATTATCTCAAAATCAAAATAAATATTATGAAATTATAAATTCCTTAAGATAATGGACTGGGATAAATTAAAATCATTTTACGAAATTGCAATTTCAAGAAGCATTTCAAAGGCAAGTGCCAAACTAAATATCAGTCAATCTGCGCTTAGTAGACAAATACAAGATCTTGAATATGATTTAAAAACACCCTTGTTTATAAGACATCAAAAAGGTGTCAGGTTAACAGAGCAAGGTGAAAATTTATTTAATACTGTAAATCAAATTAATTTTTCAATTTCTGATTTTGAAAAAAAATTATTAGATAAAAAAACTAAACCAGTAGGAAAATTAACCGTAAGCACAACTGTTGGTTTTGGATCAGCATGGCTCACGCCAAGAATAACTAAATTTGCTAATCAATATCCAGAGATAGATGTAAATTTAATTATGAGTGATGAAGAAGTTGATTTATCTGCAAGAGTTGCTGATGTTGCAGTTAGAGTAAAGAAGCCAACACAGGCAAATTTAATTTTTAAAAAATTTGTTAATTTTCATAACCACATTTACGGTTCTTCAGATTACTTACAAAAAAGTGGAATACCAAGAAATGTAAATGATTTAGATAAACATGATTTAATTTGCTTTGGAGCTGGATTACCTTCTCCTGTTTCTAATATTGATTGGATATTAAAAATTGGAAAAGAAGGAACAAAAAGACGACCTAAATTTAGAGTGAATAGTATTTACGCGATGTCACTTGCTATTGAAAAAGGTGGGGGTCTAGCATCTTTGCCTGATTATATGGTTGCAGATAAACCGCAGCTTGTACGCGTTCTACCTAACTTAGAAGGCCCATCATATCAAACATACTTTGTTTATTCTGAATCTTTTAAAAACGATAGAAGACTTGAAGTTTTTAGGGATTTTTTATTTAATGAAGCTAAAGATTGGCATTATTAGTCTTTGACTTAATTTTTTATTTTTGTATACCGTATCTACATTATGGGATATCCAAAAAAACATAGAGGCAGACGTAAAAGAGGCTCTAAATATAGAAGAAACAAAAAGCGTCAAAAGAAGAAATAATTAATACCTACCTTCTTTTTTAAAATCTAATTGAACATATATATACTCAATGTTTAAATTTTTCACTGAACCAAAGTGGTATGTATGGGCTTATGTAGGCTCAGTAGTCATTCTTACTTCTATATGGGTCCAAGTTCAGATTGATGTTCAGATCAATGAATGGTTTGGTGAATTTTATGACATGATCCAAAAAGCACTGGGGACACCAAATGCTATAACTATGCAAGAATACATGGGTGCTTTATTTAGTTTTGCTCAACTTGCTGCTATTTCAATTGCATTAGGACTAGCAATTTCATTCCTTACTTCTCATTTTCTTTTTAGATGGAGAACAGCAATGGTTGAGTGGTACCATAGTGTTTATGACCAAGCGAGAACAATCGAAGGTGCAAGTCAAAGGGTTCAAGAAGATACGATAAAATTTAGTAGAATTATGGAAGGTCTTGGAACGAGCTTAATTGAGTCAGTTCTTGTACTAGTAGAGTTCTTCCCTCTCTTAATGACTTTATCAGTTGGTATACCAATTTTATGGTTTGGTGATTGGCAATACGGTTTAGTATCTGGAGCATTTATATGGGCTGTTGGTGGTACAATTTTAATGATTGTACTAGCATGGTTACTAAGACTAGTTGGTATAGAATATGATCTTCAAAAAAAAGAAGCTGCTTATAGAAAAATTTTAGTTATTGCAGAAGATGATGGAAGTATTAGACCAAAATCATTAGAAGAACTTTTTCAAGGAGTTAGAGAAATTCACTTTAAGAGTTATTTGTATTATCTCTATTTTAGTATTGGAAGATTAGCTTATCTACAAGCTAACGTTCTTGCAGCGTATATTTTTTTAGCACCAGCAATTGTGGCTGGAGTAATGACACTTGGTGTTATGCAACAAATTATAAGAGCTTTTGGAAGAGTAGAAGGATCACTACAATATTTATTCAGAGCATGGCCTACAATTATAGAACTTGCAAGTGTCTATAAAAGATTAAGAGAATTTGAGAATAAAATAGAAAAAAACATTCAGGATGAAAAAACTGGTATAGTACGTTAGTGATTTTTCTAGCGTTTATTATTATTCCAATAATTGAAATAAGCATTTTTATAACAATCGGCTCCAATATTGGAATTTTAAATACTATTGCAATTATACTAGCCACCGCTTTAGTGGGAATATTTCTTGTTCGTAGACAAGGGATCAAATTATTATTTGATGCACAACGAAACTTATCACAAGGTGTAATGCCCACCGAAGAAATTAAAGGGGGTATTTTTCTATTAGTATCAGGATTACTATTAATTACTCCTGGTTTCTTTACTGATTGTATTGGTTTTGCTGTCTTTTTAAAACCTGTCCAAAATTTAATAGCAACTCAAGCAAAAAAATATTTTAACTCACGTATTCGCTATTAACGGATCTATTTTTTTTACTAATTCTTTTAATATTAAAACAAGTTTATGATTTTCAGGATCATCAATTTTTTTTAATGGTGGTAATACATTATTCCATTCAGAAATATTATCTACAATGGAAAAATAAGCCTTCATTAAACTAATAGGTTCATGTGTCGTAATAACTTGTCTTATTTTTTCTAAAAGACTCTGTAATTCATTAAAATTTTTAATTGAATTTTCGTTTTTATAATTTTTTAAAATAAAGCTAAGTAATTTTCCACAAACATTTGTACCTGCAGTAATTGCTCCAGCTCCTCCCCTTTTGCTTATACTTAAAGCTAGACTATCATGACCACAAAATACTGAAAAATTATTGAAATATTTTATAACCTTCATCATACGTTCACCATCACCACTTGAATCTTTTAAACCAACAATATTACTTGGATACAATTTTAATAGTGTTTCAATAGTTTTGAAACTTATGGGAACATATGTATTTTGCGGTATGTGATATAAAACATAATGAAGTTCACTATCACCAACATTTTCAATTAAATGACGATAATAGTTAATTACTCCTTCATCTGTAACATTCTTATAATAAAATGGTGGCAATAAAAGAACTGCTCTTACTTTATGAGAGGAAGCATGTTTTGTCATATCAATTGCTTCTTTCAATGAAGACGAACCTGTACCTGGCATAAGAATTTTAGGATCTATTCGATTTGAAATCAAAAAATCTATATGATCTTTTTTTTCTTGAACAGAAAAACTATTTGCTTCACCTGTTGTGCCAAAAATAGCAAGACCATCGTGCCCTTCTCTCATTAAATACTGACAATGACGAAGGTAGAGGTCTTTATTTATTGATAAATCACTTTTTACCGGTGTTAGAGCAGCGCTAAAGACTCCAGATATTTTATGCATAAAAATATAATAAGATAAATCCTAGTAAAACTCTATAAATAATAAAAATGTTAAAGGTTGAACTTTGTATAATTCTCATCATGATGTTAATTGATACTAGAGCAGTAATACAGGCGACAAATGCTGCAAATAAAGATTTGTATAAATTTATATTTATCTCAGAGCTACTTATTAAATCTAAACTTGTTAAAACTAAAGATGCTAAAATAAGGGGTATAGATAAAAGCATAGAAAATGTTGCTGCAGATGATCTATCAAAACCCAGAAAACGTGCCCCAGTAATTGTAACACCTGCTCTACTTGCACCAGGTATAAAAGCTAATACTTGAAATGCACCAATGATAAAGGCCTGCACATAACTCATATTCTCCCAGGAAGACATTTTGATTTTAAAATGATCTGCTACAAATAATAAAGCAGCAAAAACAACACTTGATACTGCAACAACTTTTATATCGCGGAAATATAATTGAACAAAATCAAAAATAAAAAATCCAACTATAACCGCAGGTATTGTTGCAATAATAATTTTAATTAAATTATCATTTTGAGTTAGCTGAAAAGAAAAAAAATTCTTAGCTAGAGCTATTATTTGTGATCTTAAATAAATTATAACTGCTAATAATGTTCCAACATGAACAGCGACATCTGTAAAGAGACCTTGATCCTGCCAAGTCGTCAATTCTGATACAAGAACCAAATGCCCAGAAGAACTAATTGGTAAAAATTCAGTAAAGCCTTGGACAATACCAATAATAAAATATTGAAGTTCAAACATTAACCAAAGATTATTTTGCTCAGTTCTTTACCACTAGGAAGAGGTTCAGCATTTTTATTAGAGAAATATTTCTCCATAAAATTTAAATAGACATTGTAATCTTTTAAAATTTGCATTTTTTGAGCTTTATGTTCATCATCACTTTCTTCCATTTTAACCAATTCAGTATCAGTTTGAGACATTGCTTCTGGTATCGTTGTAAAGGGTCTTTCTTGATTAATAACTAACCTTTCATGTAACTCTCGGTGAACCATTTTAAAATCTTCTTTTGATAGAGTTTTTGGACTTTCATCAAATATAAGTCTTTTTAAGATAAAGTTTGCTCTTGGCTCTTTAATTGAAAGGGCAATTTTATATTTTTCATTCCAGTCATTCTGTTCATGAAATTTAGCTATTTCTGTTGATTGTTTAAAATCAAGAAAGGCATTTGCTGCACTTTCAGGAAAAACATTATCTTGAGATTTTTCATCTTCTTTTTCAATACGCCTATCAATTTCCATAAGTTTAAACTTGTCTGCTAAATCTTTATTTTTAAAAACTATTTTTGCTCTTTCATTTAGTACATCTGAACCAATCTCATCGTATGGCTCATAATTAGAAGCAATTTTACCTGGTAGAATAATAGGATGTTGATTAGTAATAACGTATCTATTTTTTCTTTTGATAAGTTTTTTAAATTCTTCAGAATTAGCTTCTATTAATGGTGTCGGATCATGAGCTAAATCAATTGTATGAAACCAACCATTGTACTGAGACTCACATACCATCGACAAAGCTTGAAGTTTAATTCTTCCTCCAAAACTTGTCATAAAACAGAAGCCTTTGTTTTTATTTATATATTCAATTGCATCTTCTTTACTCATTGTCATTTGAAGCTGATTCCAATTAGTTTTGTCTGCTTCGTTAATATATTTTGTCAAAGCAATTGATGTCTTAACATCTGAAAATGCATCATGAGCAAATTCAACAGGCAAGTTGTTCATCTCTGCAATTTTTTCTAATTTAAAACTAGGATTACCTCTTTCTGTTAAAGGTGTTTTTATGCTTGATGGGTTGATGGCATATAAACCTCTCGCTAAATTTAATGTATCACCCCTACTCTTTCTTGTTACATAAGGATAAAACATATGACTAAACAAATTATATTCGAGAACTGATTCATCAAACTCTATTATATTGTGGCCAATAAAAGTAGATCTTGGATCATCTTTTTTCCATTCATCAAAAGTTTCATTAATTTTTTTCATTAATTCGTAAGATGACTGTGGGGCATCAAGTGCCTCTCTCATACCTTTAAGTGTTGTTATTAATGCACCAGGTTGAGAAATCACTGATGTTCGAGGTCTACAGAACTCATTCATATTTTGATTTGTTTGATTAAACTTTGAGTCAGTAACTATTGCAGCAATTTGCATTATCTGCTCCCATTTTGGAGTAGTACCAAAAGCAGTTGGATATTCTTTCTTACCTCTTCCTGATGTTTCTAAATCGTAAAATATATATTTTGACACTGAAAAATAACCTTATTGGTATTTATAGACTATTAATTATCTCTTTTGGACCAATAAAAATGATAGAAAAGAGTAGCTGCGATAGCAACAAAGAGAGAGATAAAAGCTACGTAAATTATAGTTGCGATTGCCCAATAAGCTACGGCTATTAAAAGACCAATAGCTGTAATCCCAGCCCAAAAATAGATCAGTCTTTCTAAAAATAATTGCATGATAATTATATTATACAATAATTATAAAAGTTTATCAATTTCCTCTCGAGAAGGCATAGAATTTGCCGTACCAATTTTAGTTGTTGATAAGCCAGCAGTAGCACTAGCAAATTTTAGAGCATCTTTAATATTTTGACCCTCAGTAAGTGCTGCAGCAAAACCTGCATTGAAAGCATCGCCAGCACCTGTTGTGTCGACTACTGGATTTGAAAGATTAGCTACAGGTAAAGAAAATTTTTCTTCATTATTGGCAAAGAAAGCTCCCTTTTCTCCAAGAGTAATAACAACATTTTTAATTCCTTTTTCTAATAATTGCATAGCAGCTTTCTCAGCATCCTCATGTGTTTCAACATTGTGATCCACATAAAAACTTGCTTCCGTTTCATTTGGTGTAAAATAATCAATCATAGAAAATAAAGATTCATCTATTTCAGCTGCTGGAGCAGGATTTAAAATTGTTTTTACATTTAAACTATGTGCTTTTTTTAATGCATAGGTAACAACATCCTTTGGTGCCTCTAGTTGTGAAAGAAATATACTTGAGTTTTTAATTGCCTCTTCTGCTTTATCTATATCTTCAATAGTAATTGCTCCTGCTGCACCTGGAAAAACATTTATAGCATTAGCTCCTGTTCCTTCATTTACAAGTATACCTGCAGCACCAGTTGAATGATCTTTTGAAATAATAACATTGCTATAATCAACACCAGAATTTTCATAAATCTCAGTTGCCATAGAGCCAAATTGATCGTCACCAATCTTTGAAATAAAAAAAGTTTTTGCACCAGCCTTAGCTGCAGCTACTGCTTGGTTTGATCCTTTGCCACCAGGACCAATAACAAAATTTTTACCAAGAATAGTTTCACCTTCAACTGGAATTTTTTCACCAAAAAAAACGAGATCAGCAACAAAAATACCAAGAATACTAATCGACATAATTATTTATCGATTATCCAAACAGTACCATCTGGTTTAATAACACCTTTTGTTAAAATAAAATTACAGTAAGGTCGTCTTTCACTTGTTGTAATATATGCATAGGTTGATCTTGATTGCTTATAAAATTCTTGTCTTTCGTATGAACCTATTTTCCAATGATCTCCTGATACTTCCTTAATTGCATCAATTACTTCTTTATTTGCATCATTAATTTCATCTGGCTGATTATCAACTTCCATTCGGTGAACAGCTGACTCTACGAAACTATCCAATGGAAAAACAGATAAAACAGCTCTCATAACAGTTGTCATATCAAGGCCGTCTAATCGGTGAACTCTATTGTGGTTCGAATGAGCAGGATAATTAATATCGGATATAACAAGTCTATCACCATGGCCCATTTCACGTAATGTTTTTAATATATCAGGACTTAAAATAGGATCGACATTAATTAACATATTTTTAGTATATCACTCTCCGTATGGTATCCAAATATTTTTTACTTGTGTACTTTGATATAAAAACTCTTCTAAGAAATCTTCTTCTTTCGAAGACCAATCAAGATTTTTTGATTGTGGACACCAAGTTCTTTTTAAATTTGATGTTGTACTTTGAATAACCTTCAGACGCTCATTATTATTTTCACTAAAAAACCAAATACCATCAATATTTTCATGTTCGGATAAGATTTTATTCAAACTATTTTGTTTAGTTGTAAGGATGTTAATATAGCCTGCTGGAACATCAGAAGTTTCTAGTAATTGATACAATTCTGTTGCTAAAAGAGATGTCTTTTGTCCTGGAACAATAATACTAGCATTTCCTGCTGCAAAATTTGATCCTAATGTAGTTATTAAACTTAATAGTGGATAATCATCATTTAAAATATTTGCAACAACGCCTATCGGTTCTTTAACAGCTAGTGTTAAACCTCTTATAGGAGGATTATGAATAGATCCTTCAAACTTATCAGCCATAGCACCGTAATAAAATAATCTTTCTATTGATTGATCAAATTCTTTTTCGGCATCTTTTTGCGAAATACCAATTAGAGATGATAGTAAGCTAGAAAAGGTATTTTTTCGATTTTGTAAATTTTCGGCTAAGTAATAAAGAATTTGAGCTCTATTAAAATTAGTGGAAGATTTGCCAACTGCTTTAGATGCAGCCTCAACGGTGTCTCTTACATCTTTGCGATTTGAATTTGGAACATCACAAATAAAATTATTATGAGCATCATAAGAAGAAAAGGAATAACCACTATCAGGTCTTTTTTGTTTACCTCCAATATATAATTTTGGAGTTCTATCTATAGAATTAGATGATTGACCTTTAGATGATTTTTTTCCTCTTTTTGACTTAGAAAGAGGAAGTGGTAATTTTGAATATGCTCTAATACCCTCCGAACCACCTTCTCTTCCAAAACCACTTTCTTTGTATCCCCCAAAACCACACGCAGCATCAAATAAGTTTGTAGAATTTATCCAGATGACTCCAGCTTTTACTTTTGGAGCAATATCTAAAGCTAAGTTAATATTTTCAGACCAAATACTTGCCGCAAGTCCGTATGGAGTATTATTTGCAATGGATACAGCTTCACTAGGTGTTCTAAATGTCATTGTTGTTAAAACTGGCCCAAATATTTCTACTTGAGCAATAAAAGATGACGGTGTTACATTTGTAAATAAAGATGGAGGATAAAATAAACCATTTGTTGGACATGACCATGAAGGCTGCCATAATTTATTTCCATCTTTTTGTGCTTTATTTACTAAAGAATTAATTTTTTTAAGTTGGACCGGTGCAACTATAGCGCCGATATCAATTGACTTATCTAATGGATCACCAACACGAAGTTTTTCCATTCTTTTCTTAAGTTTTTGAATAAATTTTTTCTCAATACTTTCTTGTACTAAGAGTCTTGATCCCGCACAACATACCTGGCCTTGGTTAAACCAAATCGCATCAACAACACCTTCTACGGCACTATCTAAATCTGCATCTTCAAATACAATAAAAGGTGATTTACCACCAAGTTCCATTGTCATTTTTTTATCTGGATTAGTATTTGTTTGAATTATTTTTTTTCCAACTTCAGTTGATCCCGTAAAGGCAATTTTTTTAATATCTTTATGTGATGTTATATGTTCACCAGTAGAACCATCTCCCGTAATAATATTAATTACACCTTGTGGAATTTTAGCTTTTTCACAAAGTTCAGCAAAATAGAGAGCGCTTAGAGAGGTATACTCTGCAGGTTTTAACACTACTGTATTTCCAAGAGCAATTGCAGGGGCAATTTTCCACGCTAACATTAATAACGGAAAGTTCCATGGTATAATTTGTCCAACAACACCTATAGAATTATCAGAATTATTTGTATTCCTCGCAGCCCACCCAGCATGATAATAAAAATGTCTTGCAACAAGTGGAATATCTATATCTCTTGTTTCTCTTATAGGCTTACCATTATCAATGGTCTCTAAAACAGAAATAAATCTTGAATTTTTTTGAATGAGACGAGCTAGGGCATATAAATATTTTGATCGATCAAAAGATGATAATTTAGACCATTTAATGTGAGCTTTTTTAGCAGCACTTACTGCGACATTTACATCTTTTTTTGAAGCGACTGATAATGTTGCAATTTTTTTATTTGTGGAAGGATTAATTATATTTAATTTTTTTGAGCTAGATGATTTTACAAACTTACCATTAATAAAATGATTATTTGGATTTTTTAAATTTTTTATCCAACTATTAACTTCTTTACTGTCTTCTGGTGCAGGACCATAAGATATATTTTTAAAATTTTTAATAACTTTATCCATATTATCCTATTGCAAGTTTTTCTTTATTTGCATACCTGCCACTAGTGTAATGATAGAGTTGTCTTTCTATATCAATTAATAAACTAGAGGCACCAATTCGCAATAATTTAGGATTAACCCATTCAAATCCTAACTCTTCAGCAACCAATATTAAAAATTCTAAGACAGATTTAGCCGTTGATATTCCACCTGCAGGTTTAAAACCAATCTTTTTTCCAGTTTTTGTATAAAAATCTCTAATCATTCTCAACATTACAAGACTATTATTTAAATTAGCATTTATACTTTCTTTTCCTGTTGATGTTTTAATAAAATCAGCACCAGCCATCATACAAACTAAAGATGCTTTAGCTACATTTCGAAGAGTCTCAAGATCCCCAACACCAAGAATAGCTTTAATTTTTGTTTTACCTGCAGTTTCTTTAAAGCTACGAACCTCCTCGTATAATTTTTTCCAATTATTTTGGAGAACGTATCCTCTATTGATAACAATATCAATTTCATCAGCACCATCTTTAATAGAGTCAGAAATTTCTTTTTTTCTGGTCGTATAAGATGACAAACCTGCAGGAAAACCGGTAGAAACTGCAGCAATTGGTATTTTGTTTTGAATTAGTTTTGTACAATCTTTTATTAGATGGTGATAAACACATACAGCTCCTACTCTGACAGCATTTTTTTCTAACCCTAAATCCTGAAGAATATAAGCATCAATGGGATTAAGAGCTTTATTACACAGTCTTTCAACTTTTCCAAAAGTGTCATCACCACTTAGTGTAGTAAGATCGATTAAAGTAATAGCTTTTAACAACCAAGCGACTTGAAATTCCTTTTTTACAGTTCTTCTTTTTGTTAAGGTAGATGTTCGACGCTCTACAGCACTCAAATTAATTTGTGTATTATTCACCCAGCTTGTGTCTAAATTATAAAATATTTTTTTTGTCATCAAATTAAATTTTTTCTTCTGTTATTGGTCTGTTCAGTAAATTACTTAGTTCATCCTTTAAATCATGTTGTTTATAAAGTATATTGTATACAGACTCCATAATTGGCATATCAATTTTTTTTTTTTGTGAAATATTATAGACTGCTTTAACTGTATAATAACCTTCTGTTACTTCTTGAGATTTTAAAAGATCTAAAAAATTATCATATTTTGATGAAGCTAATTTAATACCAAATTGTGTATTACGAGAACTTTTAGAACTACATGTTAAAATGAGATCACCAAGCCCAGATAAACCAAATAATGTATTTTTATCAGATTTAAATTTTTTTGCGTATCGTGTCATTTCTGCAAAAGATCTAGATATGAGTGCACTTTTAGCATTTTCTCCTAAATTTAATCCTTCTGCAATACCTGCCGCTATTGCGTATATATTCTTTAACGCACCGCCTATCTGTGTTCCAATTAAATCATTTGAATAATAAATTCTAAACTCTTTGTAAGGTATAAGTTTAGAAATATTCTCGAAATCTTTTTTATCTTTTGTTGCAAGTGTTAATGCAGTTGGTAAATTTTGAGATACTTCATTTGAAAAAGATGGGCCAGATAAAATACTAATTGATTTAAAAGGCATCATTTCTTGAAATACATCTGTTAAAAATTTTGATGACGATATTTCAATACCTTTAGAACATATAATAATATGATGATTCTTATTATGTAATGAAGAGTCCTTAATTACCTCCCTTATATTTTGAGCAGGTAAAGTTATAAATAAAAATTTTACGTATCTAATTTCTTTTAAAGAACTAGTAGCAGTGACATTTTCATTAAATGAACTGTATTTTAATTTTGGATTAATTCTAAGCTCATTTATTGATTTAACAATTTGTTCATCTCGAGCATAAATAATAACTTTATTATTACTTAATACTCGTGCAAGTGCACTTCCCCAAACTCCTCCACCAAGAATTCCAATTGTCATTATTTTAATCTTTATCTGGTGAGGCAAATGAAGTCAATTTGTGGTTTTTGGCTTAATTCTTAGATATTTTTATGAAAAAATTGCATGATTGATTTTTGGAACTAGTATATGAGATACCGTACATAAAAAGTATACTTTTTTGGAGGAAATATGAAAAAATTACTTCTAGCTGTTATTGTGAGCTTGTCGACTGTAACGACTGCTGCATTAGCAGAAATTAAAGTAGGAATTATTCTTGGTTTTACAGGACCAATTGAATCTTTAACTCCTGCTATGAGAGATGGTGCTAGAATGGCATTTGATGAAGCATCAAACTCTGGAAATCTTTTAGGTGGTGAATCAATTACTATCTTAGAGGCTGATTCAACTTGTGTAGACTCTGCTGCTGCAACTGCTGCTGCTGAGGATCTAGTTGCACAAGGTGTAACTGCTATTATGGGTGCTGACTGTTCAGGTGTAACAGGCGCGATTAATGCAAACGTTGCAGTACCAAATGGTATCTTAATGGTATCTCCATCTGCAACTTCACCAGGTTTAAGTAAAGTTCCTGATAATGGAACTTTTTGGCGTACTGCTCCATCTGATGCAAAAGGTGGTCAAGTATTAGCTAAACTTGCTTTAAGCAGAGGAATTGAAAGTATTGCTGTAACTTATACTAACAATGACTACGGAAAAGGTTTAGCTGAAGTATTTGAAGCTTCATTTGCACGTGGTGGTGGAACTATTACAGCATCTGCTGCACACGAAGATGGTAAAGCAGATTATTCATCAGAAGTTGGTGTTCTTGCATCAGCTGGTGGAGACGCATTACTAGTAATTGGTTATATTGATGATGGTGGAAAAGGAATGATCGAAGCATCTTTAGATTCAGGTGCATTTGACACTTTTGTTCTTTCTGATGGTATGATTGGTCAATCAATTGTAGATAATATCGGTGCTGATCTTGAAGGATCATTTGGTTCTATGCCAGGTGCAATTTCAAAAGGTTCAGCTAAGTTTGGAGAACTAGCAGCTGCAAATGGCATGGATGGAAGTGCTCCATATGTTGGAGAATCTTATGATGCTGCAGCAATTATTGCTCTTGCAATTCAAGCTGGTGGATCTGCTGATAAGCAATCAATATTAAACAATATTGCTAAAGTATCTAATGCTCCAGGTATTGTAATTAACCCTGGTCAATTATCATACGGCTTACAAATGTTAGCTGCTGGTAAAGATATTGATTACCAAGGTGCAACAGACGTAGAATTTAATGCGTTTGGTGATGCCGCTGGTGCGTTTAAAGAGTTAGAAGTTAGTGGTGGAGAATTCGTTACTGTTGGCGCTCTTTAATACTTAAAAAAATTATTTTATTTTAACCCCAGCTTTTAGCTGGGGTTTTTTTATGAGTGCCTTACTTTCTCAGGTATAATTCCTTTAGGCCTATAGCGTAAAATTAACAATAAAATTAAACCCATAAATAAGTATCTAAAGTAAGGAACGCTATTGAGTAAATGTAATTTTAGAACATTAGTAGGCTCTAATCCTACTGTAAGTTGATTAATAATAAATGTTGTAAGTGGTGCTGCTTCAATCCAAGCAAACCAGATGACAAAACCACCAAATATAGCGCCTAAATTATTACCACTACCACCTACAATAACCATAATCCAAATAATAAAAGTGAAACGAAGTGGTCGATATCCTGAAGGAGTAAATAATCCATCCAAAGTAACAAGCATTGCACCCGCAACACCTACAATTGCAGCTCCTATTACAAAAATTATTAAATGTTGTTTTACAACATCTTTACCCATTGCATTTGCAGCAGTTTCATTGTCTCTTATAGCTCTCATCATCCTTCCCCAAGGAGATAATTGAGCTTTGTTTGCAAAATAGAAAATTATCAACATAACAATCAGAAATAAAATGGCGTAAGATAATTTTACAAAAATTCCTGAACCATCAATTATAAGATTGTTTAATACTTGTTGTCTATCACCCAAATCAATAATGTTATTTAACTTTGATGAATTTAGATATGTAACTAAATTTATAAACCAATCTGCGTTTTGTAAATCAATTTCATAAGGAACTGGTCTCTTTAAACCGATTACATTTTTTACCCCTCTAGATAACCATTCTTCATGTTTTAAAACACTAACAACTATTTCTGAAATACCAAGAGTTACAATAGCAAGATAATCTGATCGTAATCCAAGAGCTACTTTACCAATTACAAATGCAACACCTGCAGCAAATAAACCTCCTACTATCCAAGAGAAAATTATTGGTAATCCAAGGCCACCTAAAAACCCTGCTATTGCAGGATTAATATCTTCAATATTATGTGTAGCATTTAAATAAAAATGTCTGATAATTAAAATACCAAAAAAAATTATAAGAGAATTTAAAATATACCTATTTCTTTTTTGGATTACTATTTTATTAATATACATTACAGCAATGACCAATACGACAAGTAAAGCAAAACTAATACCTAACCCTCTACCTCCAACCTGCCATGACTCAGCAATTGGAGGGTAAGAAACAAGAACTGCAGCTAATCCACCCATGGCAAGAAAACCCATTACACCAAAATTAATTACTCCTGCATAGCCCCAAGAAATATTTACTCCCATTGTCATTATTGCTGAAATAATGCACATGTTTAAAATTACTAAACTTACTGACCATCCTTGAATAAAGCCTACAAAAATAAATAAAGAAATCATGATTGTGATAGCTAACCACTCATATCTTTCAAACTTCATCATAAGACTTTTCCTTTAAATATTCCAGATGGTCTAATCAATAAAACGATAACTAAAATTGAAAATGATACAGCAAATTTATAATCAGTTGAAAGTAATTGTACTAAACCTGTTGGCTCTATAGAACTTGGAAGTAGATAGACAAAAAATTTCTTATAAGCATACGTTACCATAATTTCTGAAAAAGCGATGACATATCCACCTACCACAGCTCCAAATGGACTACCAATTCCTCCAACAATTGCTGATGCAAATATTGGCAAGACTAAGTTGAGATAAATAATTGGCTTATAACTTTTATCTAATCCATAAAGTGTACCTGCAACACATGCCAAAACACCTACAATAATCCATGTAGTAAAAACTACTCTATCAGGATTAATGCCAGACAATAATGCTAAATCTTCATTATCAGAAAATGCTCTCATTGATTTTCCAGTTTTTGTTTTTTGTAAAAACCAGAAAGTAAAAGTTAAAAGCAAAATAGTGATTAATATTGTAATAACTTGAGAAGATTTTAATGCTAATCCTTCATTTAAACCTGTCATTACTTTAAACTGTTTGGCTTTCATTATAAATTTCTGTCCATCAGAAAATTTTATAGTTTCTGTTCCAATTATAATTCTTATTATAGCGTTTATTACAAACATAACCCCAATTGAAACCATTGCTAAAACAACAGGAACGCTTTTTTGATATCTGTAATATTGAAAAACAAATTTATCAGAAATAATGCATAAGATAATTGTTGCTATTATTCCTATAGGTAAAGCTAATAAGGCAGTTGGCAGAATTCCTAAACCAATATTTTGTGATTGAAAAAACCACGTAAATAAAATTGTTATCATCGCTCCAAATGACATGATTTCACCATGTGCAAAATTGGCAAAACGAAGTATAGCGTAAACAAATGTAACTCCAAGTGCACCAAGTGCAAGTTGAGAGCCATAAGAAATACCTGGAATTATAATAAAATTTAGAAGTACAATTATAGAATTTAGAAAATCAATCATTTTAACCTCCTAAAAAAGACTTTCTAACCTCTGGATTATTCAATAGTTCTTCACCTGTACCTTCTCTACTATTTTTTCCATTTACTAAAACGTACCCTCTATCAGCAATAGCAAGTGCTTGTTTTGCATTTTGTTCAACCATTAGTATGCCAACACCAGTTTTACGAACTTCTATAATTCTTGAAAATAATTCATCCATTACAATTGGTGATACTCCTGCAGTTGGTTCATCTAACATCAAAATTTTTGGTTGAGTCATAAGAGCTCTACCAAAAGCTACTTGTTGTCTTTGACCACCAGATAATTCTCCTGCGCTTTGATTTCTTTTTTCTTTTAAAATAGGAAAAAGATCATAAACATCATTAATGGTATGAATAATATCATCATCTCTTAAAAATCCTCCCATTTCTAAATTTTCTTCTACTGTCATACCAGTAAACACATTGTTTGTTTGAGGAACAAATGCCAATCCTAAATTAATTCTATTTTGAGGTAGCATTGAAGAAATTTCTTCATTTGAGTATTCAACAGAACCTGACGTTAAACTTAACATACCAAGCAATGCTTTCATTGCTGTTGATTTACCTGCTCCATTTGGGCCAACTATAACAACAATTTCACCTTTATTTACTTCTAAATTGATATCTTTAATAATATCGACCCCTCCATATCCAGCAGTTAATTTTTTACCAATTAAGTTATTCATAAAATTCTAATTCTTATTAATACCTTTGCCTAAATATGCCTCTATAACTGTTTCGTTATTTTTCACTTCATTAAAATTTCCTTTGAATAAAACTGAACCTTCAGCCATCACAATTACAGGATCGCAAATTTTTTCTATGAGGTCCATATCATGCTCAATTACAAAAAACGTATAATTCTTTTCATTATTTAATTTTAAAATTGCATCAGTAATTTCATTAAGCAATGTTCGGTTTACTCCAGCCCCTACCTCATCAAGTAAGACGATTTGAGGATCAACCATCATAGTTCGCCCTAACTCAAGTAGTTTTTTTTGTCCCCCAGATAAATTGCCTGCAAGTTCTTGTGTTAAGTGACTTAAATTTAAAAAATTTATTACATCGATAGCTTTTTGTCTTATTTCTTCTTCTTGTTGCTTTACTTTAGCATTACTTAATAAAGCGTACGATAATTTTTCACCAAATTGATTTGGTGGCACCATCATTAAATTTTCAAGAACAGTTAGAGTTGAAAACTCATGGGCAATTTGAAAAGTTCTTAGAACTCCTTTTGCAAATAATTCGTGAGGTTTTAAAAAAGAAATATCTTCATTATTAAGAATAATACTTCCTTCATCTGGATCATATAATCCTGCAATAGTATTAAATAATGTTGTTTTGCCTGCTCCATTTGGACCTATTAAACCTGTGATTGAGCCCATTTCAACTTTCATTGTTGCATTGTGGACTGCTTTTAATCCTCCAAAAAATTTATTAACATTATTTATTTCAAGCATTATGTAATTTTTTTAAATTTCCATTCAATTCTGCATTAAGTACTAGTCCTAAAGATATAATTATTGCAAGCATTGCTGATCCCCCATAAGAAATTAAAGGTAATGGAATTCCAACAACAGGCATTAAGCCAGATACCATAGATATATTCATAATCACATATATAAATAAATTGCTACCAACACCGATTGATAGAATTCTACCAAAAATATGATTGGATTTAATACTTATATAAAAACAAACTGATATTAATAATAGAAATAGTAAAATTATAAACATAGTACCAATAAAACCAAATTCCTCTCCAATTAAAGTAAAGATAAAGTCAGTCTGCTTTTCAGGTAAGTACTGAAGATATGATTGAGATCCCTCTAAAAAACCTTTACCAGTTAGACCGCCAGATCCTAAAGCAATTTTAGATTGTATAAGTTGATATCCTCTTCCAAGTGCATCAGCCTCAGGATTTAAAAAAGAAAAAATTCTATCTTTTTGATATGGTTGTAAATAATTTAATGACAATGGAATTGATAATATCAAAACAAAAAATCCCAATACAAACTTCCAAATTCTTATTCCACTTGCAAATAAAATGAGAATTCCAAGCATTGCTATACTTAAAGCAGTTCCAAGATCTGGCTGTATAACAACTAAAGCAAATGGTAAAAATAAGATTAATATTGGAAAAAATAAATTTTTTATTCGCTTGATTTCATCAAATTTTAAATCATGATAAAATCTAGCTAGTGCTAGTATTATAGTAATTTTTATTAATTCTGATGGTTGGATACTAAAACCAAATACATTTATCCATCTAGTTGCTCCTTTACCAAAAACACCTATTAATTCAACTGAAAGCAAAAGTAATAATGATAAAATAAAAAAGACATAAGCAAATTGATAAATATATTTAATATTTATTAAAGCTAAGATAACTGCTAAAAATATAAAAAGTGCCAATCTAATCAAATGTCTTGATGCCCAAGGATTATATGATCCTCCTGCTGCAGAATATAAACCTGCTGCACCAATAAAAGAAATTAATATTATTAAGAAAATCAATAAGTAATTTAAATTTTGTATTTTATTTAACATTAAATTTCTAAATTTTTAGTAAATTGGAAAATTTCTTTAGCTATGGGTGCTGCAGTTGATGCTCCCGAACCTCCATGTTCAATAACAACCGAAACAGCATATCTAGGATTTTCAACTGGCATATATCCAACAAATAAAGCATGATCTCTTTTTTTCCATTCTACTTCTTTTTTCCTAAAATCTTCACTTTCTCTTTCGGCTACAGTTATTCTTCTAACTTGAGAAGTTCCTGTCTTACCAGCAAAAGGTGCAAAAGCAGATCTCGAATTATAAGCTGTACCTTTACTTTCATTGACCACCTTAAACATCGAACTCTTAATAATTTGAATTGCATTTTGGTATTTTTCTAATTTTTCAAATTCAATGTCGTTATTTTGCTTAATAATATTTGGTTTTATATTTTTTCCATTAGAAGCAATAATTGAAGTCATTACTGCAAGTTGTAGTGGATTAGTTAATACAAACCCTTGACCAATAGCAGAGATTAGAGTCTCTCCAGGATACCAACTTTCATCATATTTTTTCTTTTTCCAATCACGTGAAGGAATAATCCCTTTTTTTTGATTAGGTAAAGGGATATCATATATTTTGCCTAAACCAAAATCTTCAGCAACTTTAGAGATTTTATCTATCCCAATTTTTTTTGAAATTTCATAGAAGAAAACATCACATGATTCTTTGATTGCATTACTAACATTCATCGAGCCGTGACCATTATTTTTCCAACAATGATAAAGTCTATCACCTAAACCAATTTTTCCACTACAAAAATGTTTGGTATTTGTATCAATAATTCCATGGATTATCCCAGCTATGGCAACAACCATTTTAAAAGTTGAACCTGGAGCATATAAACCTTGAATAGATCTATAAGTTAGGGGAGACAATTCGTTTTCTAAAATTGAATCCCAATATTCCTTATTTGGTTTTTGTATAATTTTATTTGGATTATAAGATGGAGTTGAGGCCATACATAATATGTTACCATTCTTAATATCCATAAGTACTACAGATCCTGCTTTGTGTTCTTTTAATAAATTTAAAGCATATTGTTGAATTCTAAGGTCGATAGTTATATGAATATCTCTTCCTTTCTGACTATCTTGCCTTGATATTTCACGAATTACTCTTCCATAAGAATTAACTTCAATCTCTCTTTGTCCTGATTTACCTATTAAGTACGGGTTAAAACTTTTTTCAATACCATCTTTCCCAATCTCTAGGTTAGGCATATTTGAAATAAAAGGTAATTCAACTTCTTCCCGATTGGGTTTGTTTGTATAACCGATCAAATGTGAAACAGTATTATCAAACTGATAAGTTCGCATATAATCTTGAGAAATAAATATTCCCTCTATATTAAGTTTATTTGATTCAATTTTTTCGAGCTGTGACCAATTTATATTTTCAAAGACTTTTATTTTTTGAAATTTTTTAACTTTTTTAGATAAATCTAGTATTTTCTTTCTATCACTAAAATTAATTTTAATAATTTGATTTAATTCTTTTAAAGATTTATTTATATTCTTTGTGTTTTCAGGAATTATGTACACATCAAATACCTTTATATTAGATGCTAAAACCTTTTTGTTTGTATCATAAATCTTACCCCTAATAGGGTATATAATCTCAACATCTATTTGATTATTTTTTGAAAGAGTTTTATATTTTTGTGAGTCTTTTATTTGAATATCATACAATCTCCAGCCTACAATACCAAAAAAAGATACTTTTAATATGTATAATAAAAAAGTTCTTCTATTTAGAACTGAATATTGTTTTTTATCCTCTGAGTAAAACATTTCACTTATCCAATTTAGTAAACAAAAATACAGTAGGAATAAATATAATTAAAGAAATTAAAAAGAAATTAAAGAAGGAACTAAAATTAAATTTATAGTTGTGTATTAGAATTGCTAAAAGTTGTTCAATTAAAAGTAATATAACTAATGTTATAAAATAAATAAATATAATTTGATACGAAGATAACCTAATTAAATATCTTCTTAAAAATATAAATAAAGTTAATAAAGATAAAAAGGTAATTAAATGGGCTCCAATATTATTTAATAATAATAAATCAAATAAAATTCCATATATGAAAGCTAGAACATAAAGATAATAATGGTAATGATAAAATATTAGATAAATTAAAGTTAAATGAAATAATATATAAAATGCATTATTAACATTAGGAAATAAAATAAAGGAATTTACCGAAATTGAGAAACTTATAATTAAAATGATATTTAGTTTAGATGAGGAGTTTAGAAATTTGGAAAACTCCATTATTCTGAAGTAACAATTTGTACATAATCAATATTTTTAAAATCAACAAATGGCAAAACAAAAAATCTATTTTTTTCAACTTTTGCTACTTTTCCAACTAATAAATCTACAGGAAAGATTTGAGTTGTTCCACTTGTAACTACAATATCTCCTAATCTAGGCATTTTATTTTCTTTAACAAATGAGCTTACTAAATATTTTCCATCTCCTTTTCCAGTAAGCAAAGAAAAAATACCATCAGATATGGATTTTACAGAAATAGATAGATTAGGATCAGTTAAAAGAATTACTCTAGAATTATTTGCAGTTGTATCAATTACCTTACCTACCAATCCACGTTCGTTTATAACTGACATATTTTTCATAATTTTATCATCATAACCAGCATTTAAATTTATTAATTTGGTATAGAGTGTATCATTTCTATTGATAAGAGATGCTGTCTTTACTAGAGTTAAATTATTATCAGTTGCATTTAATAATTTTTTTAAAACTTTATTCTCTCTTGAATTTTGTATTGCTAATGTTTGCCATTTCTTTAATCGTATTATTTCTTCTTGAAGAATTTTATTTTCAAATTTTAAACTTCTAAAGTTATTATATTCATCAACAAAATTAGAAAAGGCATTTACTGGAGCTGATATGGCTCTTGTAATCGGAATAATTACTGAACTAGATATATTTTTTATCCCATTTATAAGGTACAAATCAGATTTTGAAAAAAAAACTAAAAGGAAAGATAAGGTAACAATAGAAATAATTATAAAATTCTTTACTAAGCTTGAAATTTGAAAAACTTTTATTTGGAACTTAGGTGCCATTTTAATTTTTAATCAGAGGCAAATACATCACTCAATCGTGATTTTTCTTCAAGTGCCTGTCCTGTACCCATCACAACACACAAAAGTGGATCTTCTGCAATTGAAACTGGCAAACTTGTTGACCTTCTTAATACTTTATCAAGATTATGTAAAAGAGAACCACCTCCAGTCAACATTATTCCTCTTTCAACAATATCAGCAGATAATTCAGCTGGTGTTTGTTCTAAAGCTCTTTTAATTGTATCAATTATTTGAGCAACTGGCTCAGCTAGAGCTTCTGCAATTTGTCTTTGAGAAATAGAAATTTCTTTTGGAAGTCCTGTTATTAAATCTCTACCTTTAACACTCATACTTCTACCATCTCCATCATCTGGTGGACTAGCAGAGCCTACATCTTTTTTCATTCTTTCAGCTGTAGTCTCTCCAATTGCTAATTTATGTGTTGTTCTCATATAATCCATTATAGCTTCATCAAATCGATCTCCAGCAGCTTTAACTGAACTAGAATTAACAACACCTCCCAGAGATAAAACTGCTACTTCCGTTGTACCTCCTCCAATATCAACAACCATTGAGCCTGTTGGTTCAGCAACTGGCAATCCTGCTCCTATTGCAGCCGCAACTGGCTCTTCAATTAAATAAACTCTTCTAGCACCAGCAGCATCAGCTGACTCTCTAATTGCTCTTCTTTCTACATTTGTTGCACCAGAAGGTACACATATTACAATTTGAGGGTTTGAAATAGATCTGCCTTTATGGACTTTTTTAATAAAACTTTTAATCATTTGTTCGGCAACATCGAAATCAGCTATTACACCATCTTTCATAGGGCGTATGGCTTGAATTTTTCCTGGTGTCCTTCCAAGCATTTGTTTAGCTTCGTTACCAACTGCTAAAACTTGAGTTCTTCCATCATTTTCTATTGTTGCGACAACTGAAGGTTCATTAAGAATTACACCTTCACCTTTAACATATACTAAAGTATTTGCTGTACCCAAATCAATAGCCATATCTTTAGAAAATAAACTAAAAAAACGATCGATTACCATTAATTAAACTCCTTCTATTTTTAAACTTGCTGCATTCTCTTTAATAGATTTAGATTTTTTAAAGATCAATCTGTTTAATGCATTAATATAAGCTTTTGCTGATGCAACAATAATATCAGGATCACTTCCTTTTGCTTGTGATGATAAATTATCATCCTCAAGTCTAACAGTAACTTCTCCCTGTGCATCAGTACCTGCTGTAATTGCATTTACTTGATAAAGTTTAAGCCTAAATTCTGTATTGGTGAGTTTTTTTATAGCATTAAATGTAGCATCAACAGGGCCGTTGCCACTAATTTTAGTATTTTCCACTTTATCGTTTATTTCTATCTTTAATTTAGCTTCAGCTTTTTCAACAGATCCAGCATTTACTTCTAATGATACAAATTTAATGTGTTCATCGTATGACGAAGTTCTATCTTCTGCTAATGCTATTAAATCTTCTTCAAAAATTTCTTTTTTCTTATCAGCTAAATCTTTAAATCTTCCAAATAATTCCATCAAAGCATTATCACCTACTTCATAACCTAGTTCTTTTAATTTTTCTGAAAATGCATGTTTGCCTGAATGTTTTCCAAGAACTAGTGAAGATTTGTTAAGCCCTATTGACTCAGGTGTCATTATTTCATACGTTCCGGCATGTTTGAGCATACCATCTTGATGTATTCCTGCTTCATGAGCAAAAGCATTTGCACCTACAATTGCTTTATTTGGTTGAACTGGAAAACCTGTTATTGATGATACTAATCTAGATGCTTTCATAATAGATTCTGTTTTAATATCAGTATGAAAAGGCATAAGATCTTTTTTTACTTTCAAAGTCATCACAATTTCTTCCAAAGATGAGTTTCCAGCTCTTTCACCCATACCATTAATAGTACACTCAACCTGTCTTGCACCTTCTTTAATTGCAGCAACATTATTTGCTGTTGCTAATCCTAAATCATTATGGGTGTGCGTTGAAAGAATTGCTTTATCAATATTAGGAACATTATTTTTAACATTTTTGAAAATTTTACCAAATTCTTCTGGTAATGTATAACCAACAGTATCTGGAATATTTATAGTTGTAGCACCAGAATTAATTGCAAGCTCGATACATTTATATAAAAATTCTAACTCTGACCTTCCGCCATCTTCGCAGCTCCATTCAATGTTGTCACAAAGATTTCTTGCATGAGAAACAGTTTTTTGGATAGCTTCTAAAACTTCTTCTTCAGTCTTTTTTAATTTATATTTCATATGAAGTGGACTAGTTGCAATAAAAGTATGGATTCTTGGGGACTTAGCATGTTGTATTGCTTCCCAAGCACGATCAATATCTTTAAAGCTTGCTCTTGCTAAACCAGCTATAGTTGAATTTTTTACATGCTTACTAACCTCAGAAACTGCTTCAAAATCACCATTTGAAGCAATTGGAAATCCTGCTTCAATAATATCAACTCTCATAGCATCAAGTACTTCAGCAATTTGAAGCTTTTCATCTAAATTCATTGATGCTCCTGGAGATTGCTCTCCATCTCGAAGAGTTGTATCAAAAATGTAAATTTTTTCAGTCATTTATCGATTTATATACTAATTAAGATTTAATTAAACTTTCATCTAATTTTTTGATTTATCAACCATTTTTCCCTCAGCAATCCATGGCATTAAAGTTCTTAACTTTTCACCAACAGCTTCAATTGGATGTTCAGCTTGTTCTTTTCTCATTACTTTAAATTTAGTTTGACCACTCTGATGCTCTTGCATCCATTCTTTAGCAAATTGACCAGATTGAATTTCTGAAAGAATTTTTTTCATTTCTTTTTTTGTTTCATCAGTAATAAGCCTTGGACCTCTTGAATAATCTCCATACTCAGCTGTGTTTGAGATTGAATATCTCATGTTTGCCATTCCACCTTCATATAAAAGATCAACAATAAGTTTAACTTCATGAAGACATTCAAAATATGCCATTTCAGGAGCATAACCTGCTTCAACAAGAGTTTCATAACCTGCCAAGATTAAATGAGTTAAACCTCCACACAAAACAGATTGTTCTCCAAACAGATCTGTTTCACATTCTTCTTTAAAGGTTGTTTCAATAATTCCAGCACGTCCTCCACCTATTGCTGAGGCATATGCAATTCCTATTTCAAGAGCATTACCTGAAGGATTTTTATCTACAGCAACCAAGCATGGAACTCCAGCACCTCTTACATATTCTGCTCTTACTGTATGACCAGGTCCTTTAGGGGCAACCATTATTACATCTATACCTTCCTTAGGTTTAATTAAGTCAAAATGAATATTTAATCCATGAGCAAATGCAATTGTTGTTCCTTCTTTAATATTTTCAGCTATGTCATTTTTATATATTTCTGATTGAAGTTCATCAGGTGTCAACATCATAATTACATCAGCCCAACTCGCTGCTTCTGCAGGAGTCATTACTTTGAAATTAGCTTGCTCTGCTTTACTTCTTGAATTTGAGCCTTCTCTTAATGCAATTGAAACATTTTCTATTCCAGAATCTCTCAAGTTCATTGCATGCGCATGACCTTGACTTCCATATCCTACAATTGATATTTTTTTATCTTTTATTAAGTTTAAATCTGCATCTCTATCGTAATATACTCTCATTATTCCTCCTCATTTTTTTGAATTGATGATATTGCAACGGGACCACTTCTAACAATTTCAACTTTTGTAATTTCATTAATTTCTTTTATAAATCTATTGACTCTTTCTGATGCACCAGCGATTTCAAAAATTGTGGTATTATTTTCATTTTCAATTTTTCTAGCTCTGTATAAATCACAAAGCTGATAGACTTTCTTTTTATTTGTATCAGAAATATAAATGTAAACTAAAGCAACCTCAGCTTCTACTGAACTGCCCTCTTGATCTAAATTTGTTACACTATGAACAGGAACAATTCTTAGTAACTGTTTTTCAATTTGACTAACAACTTCTGAAGTACCATGAGTTACAATAGTAATTCTTGAAATATTTTCATCATTACTAACTTCAGCTACATTCAAACTATCAATGTTATATCCTCTTCCAGAAAACATTCCAATTACTCTAGCTAAAACACCTGGTTCATTATCAACTAATACAGTTAATATATGTCTCTTAGTCTCTGATACTTGATCAGGAGAAGCATAAACAGATTTATTCATTAAACTAAAATTTTTCCTTTTTCGGCTGATTTTTTATCTTGTTTTTGATCTTTACTTAACATCATTTCATTATGAGCAGATCCACTTTGAATCATTGGAAAACAATTCTCCTCTTTAGTAACCCAGATATCAGCAATTACTGTATTTTTTGTTTCAATCATTTGAGTTATAACGTCATCAAGTTCATCAGTTGTCTTTGCTCTTAATCCAACAGCTTTATAACTTTCAGCTAATTTAACAAAATCAGGCAAGCTATCAGTATAACTTTCGGAATACCTTCCCCCATGTAAAAGTTCCTGCCATTGTCTTACCATGCCCATGTATTCATTATTTAAAATAAATATTTTTACAGGTAATCTATATTGAACAGCCGTACTCATTTCTTGAATATTCATGAGTATTGAAGCATCTCCAGCTATATCAACTACTAGGGCATCTGGATGCCCAACTTGGGCTCCAATTGCAGCAGGAAATCCATACCCCATAGTACCTAAACCACCTGATGTAAGCCATCTATTTGGTTCCTCAAATTTATAAAATTGAGCAGCCCACATTTGGTGCTGACCTACTTCAGTTGTAATAAAGGTCTTTGTATTTTTTGTTAACTCATAGAGTCTTTGAACTGCGTATTGTGGTTTTATCTGTTTACCCTCATTATTGTAGTTTAAACAATCAATATCTTTCCATTTATTTATTTTATCCCACCATAATTTTAACGCTTTATCATCTATTTGAAATTTCTTTTCTTTCCAAACAGTGATCATCTTTTCAACAACCTGTTTTACATCACCTATTATTGGAACATCAACATTTATAGTTTTATTAATATTACTTTCATCAATATCAATATGGATTTTTTTTGAATTTGGCGAGAAAGCATCAAGTCTTCCTGTAACACGGTCATCAAATCTTGCACCGATATTAATCATGACATCACATTCATGCATTGCCATATTAGCTTCATACATTCCGTGCATACCAAGCATACCAAGTGAGTTTTTATCTGATGAACCTACTACCCCCAGACCCATTAATGTCATTGTTACTGGAGACCCAACCATATTTATAAATTCTCTAACTAATTTTGAGGCCATTGGACCAGAATTAATACATCCACCACCAATATAAAAAATTGGTTTTTTAGCTTTTGAAATTAATTCTACTGCTTCTTCAATTTTATTTTTTTCAAAATCAGGACTTGGTTCAAACAATCTATGAGAGGGAATAATAATTTTATTTTTTTCTTCATAAGTTCCTGAAGCAAATTGAACATCTTTAGGTATATCAATTAATACAGGACCTGGTCTTCCATTTTGAGCTATGGTAAATGCTTCATGAAATACAGAAGACAATTTATTAACATCCTTTACTAAGTAATTATGTTTAGTACAAGGTCTCGTTATACCTGTTGTATCACATTCTTGAAATGCATCACTGCCAATTAGGTGTTGAGGTACCTGTCCAGTTATACATACAATAGGTACACTATCCATCATTGCGTCAGTTAAACCAGTAACAACATTTGTTGCACCAGGTCCTGATGTAACAAGAACGACTCCAGTTTTACCAGTAGATCTAGCATAACCTTCAGCTGCATGTATCGCACCACCCTCTTGTCTTACTAAAACGTGCTTAATTGAATTCTGTTTAAATAAAGTATCGTATATGGGTAATACCGCACCACCAGGATATCCAAATACAACTTCTACGCCTTGTTCAGCTAAGCTTTTTAAGACAATTTCAGCGCCTGTTATTTCGTTATTCATTGATTTTAGCTCATAGGCTGTGGATAAAATAAAATCAATAAATTAGTTCAATTTTGCTCTAAATTAATGGATTTTAAGTCAATTTCATCCGGAAATTGATTAAATTTTTTAAAAATATTAAGATTTGAAGATCTCCACCAAGTATGTTGTCTTTTTACATAGTTTCTTGTTACTTGCTGTATTTTAGAAATACATTCCTCAATTGATACTTCATTATTAAGATAAGATTGAATTTCAGGAACTCCGTGAGCTTTCATTATTGGTAAACTATTATTATAATTTAATTTAAGTAAATTTTTGACTTCCTCTATCGCACCATCTTTTATCATTAGGTGTGTTCTATAATCTACTCTTCTATAGTTTTCTTTTCTATCTGGAAGAAATAATAATATTTTGTAATTTTTTAAATTAATAAAATTTTTATTTTTACTTTTTTTCCAGTCACTAAATTTTTTCTTAGTAAAAAAATTTACTTCCCATATTCTTCGTATTCTTTGAATATCATTAGGTGCAATATTAATCATTGCATCACTATCAAGCTCTTTAACTAAATTAAAAAAATTTTCCTTACCAATTTGTAAAATCATTTTATCTGATTCTATTTTTACTTCTTCTGGAATAGATGGAATTGAAACTATTCCATTAATTAAAGATTCTATGTAAAGACCTGTACCTCCAACTAAAATAGGGGTTATATTTTTATTAACCAAATAATAAATTTTTTTTGATGCTTCCTCACACCATTTTTGAACATTAAATCTAACATCACCTTTTACAAATCCATAAAGATGGTGATTTACTTTTTTTATATCATTTATAGTTGGCCTAGCAGTTAAGATACTTAACTCATGATAAATTTGCATACTATCAGCATTTATAATCTCACCATTTAGTTTTTTGGCTAAATCTAAAGCAAATTTTGATTTTCCTGATGCAGTGGGTCCTAATACAAAATAGATTTGAGTTTTCAATTATTCTTAAATTTAATTGTTACCCAATTTTGCTCATCATCTCTAATTATTTTTAGTAATAATGACGATCTACCTGTTTTCTCTAATGATTTTACCAATTGTTCAAATGAAATTATATTATTAATAATCTCTCTATTAACTTCTGTGATTATATCTCCATTTTGTAAACTGCTATCAATGTCTTCAATTGAAACTACCTTGACTCCTTTAATATGATCTTCAATGGTAATTCCTAAAGATTCTATTTTTAAATTACTTTGAATATTTGATGTTATTTTTCTTTCGGTAACAACTTCTCCTGGTAATTCTCCTAATATTACTTCAATATTTATCTTTTTATTTTTTCTCCAAACTTCTAAAATTGCTGTAGAGCCAACATCTGACTCCGCAACAACCCTTGGTAAATCAGGCATTTTTTTAATCTCAATATCATTAAACTTTAAAATTACGTCACCTGGTTCTAATCCTGCAGTTTTAGATGGTCCATTCGGATTTACGTTTGTTATGAATGCTCCTTTTTGATCAGGTAGCCCTAAGCTTTCTGCAAAATCCTTTGTAACAGGCTGAATTTGAACACCTAACCAACCTCTCTTAGTTTTTCCAAAATCTTTTAGTTGTTGCACTATTTTTTTTGCACTATTTGCGGGTATAGCAAAACCCAAGCCAATGCTTCCACCAGTTTGTGATACAATTGCTGTGTTAATTCCTATAACCTCACCATCTAGATTAAATAAAGGTCCCCCTGAATTTCCCCGATTAATAGATGCATCGGTTTGCAAAAATTTTACATATGGCCCACTACCTAAGTCTCTTGAGATTGCAGATATAATTCCCGCTGTGACAGTTCCTCCCAAACCAAGAGGGTTTCCTATTGCAATTGACCAATCTCCAACTCTCATCTTGTCAGAGTCTCCCCAGCCAACATATGTAAGTTTTTTGTTTTTAGGATCAATTTTCAATACAGCAATGTCTGCTTTTGGATCTCTTCCAAGTAATTCAGCTGTAAACTCTGTTTCATCATTTAGAATAACAGTTATTTCATCAGCTCCTTCAATTACATGATTATTTGTAACAACTATACCATCTTCACTTATTATAAAACCTGACCCAAGACCTGTCATTGGTCTTTGAGATCTTCTTTGATCACGATCAAAATATTCTTTGAAAAAATCATCAAAAGGAGATCCCTCTGGAAATTGTGGTATTTGATTTTGGCTATTATTTTCAACAATAGTAGTTGATGCAATACTAACTACTGCAGGAGATAATTGTTCTACTAAATCAGCAAAACTCTCAGGAACTGCAAGTAATGGTTTCGAAAATAAAATAGAAACTAAGAATAAAAATTTAATTCTCATATTAATTATCATAGAATTTGAACGTGAAATAAATAAGGCACAGTCCTAGAAGAGCAAAAAATAAACTAATATTTTTTACAGTTTGTGTATTAATAACAGAGAGCATATCAAGATATTTTTTTAAATTGTTCGCTAAGAAAAAATAGAACACACCTTCAATGATCAGCACTAGACCTATGCTTATTAGTAATATTTCAAACATTAATTTTGGATATCTATTTCACCAAAAAATTTTTCACAAACTTCTCCAGGAGCAATTACCATAGACATATCTGTATCTCCAAAAGTATCCTTACAAGCTTGCATTGTTCTTAAGAAATCAAAAAATTCCTCGTCACGACTATAAGCATCACCTAATATTCTGTTTTTTGCAGCATCGCCTTCACCTCTTAGTATTGAAGACGTTCTTTCAGCTTCAGCTAAAATAACTGTTTGTTGTCTATCTGCTGATGCAACGATTTCTTTAGATAGTTCTTCACCTTCTGCTCTTAATAAGTTTGCTTCTTTTTCACGTTCTGAACGCATCCTCTGATAAACATTATTTGAAACTTGTTCAGTTAAATCTGTTCTTCCAATTCTTATATCAACAATTTTGACACCAAAGGAATCTTCATTAACTTTAATTTGTTTTTCGATTTCATTCATAATGTTAATACGTTCATCACTGAGAAGTGATGTCAGAGAGTATTGAGCAATTACACCCCTAACAGCAGCATTTATAATTCTTCCAAATCTATCTGAAAAAGTAGTTTCATTTCTAACTGTCTGATAAAACTTTAGAGGGTCAACAATGTTATATCTGGCAAATGAATCAACGATAATTCTTTTTTGATCTGAAAGTATCATTTCTTCAGGTTGGGGATCGAGATTAAGTAATCTAGAATCTAAAAAAACAGCATCTTGAATAAATGGAATTTTAAATTGAAGACCCGGTTTTGTAACAACTTTTCTTGGGTCACCAAATTGAAGCACTAAAGCTTGCTTAGTTTCATTTACAATAAAAAAAGCTCCCGTGAAAGTAAGGAAAAGAATAAATAAAACTAAAACTATAAGTAAATTTCTTGCACTAAATCTCATCTTAATTATTTCCTGACTTTTTAAGTTCATTCAATGGAAGGTAAGGAACTACACCCTGTCCATTTCCAGTATCGTCTAAAATTATTTTGTTCTTTCCTTCTAAAACTTCCCTTAAAGTTTCTAAATAAATTCTTCTTTTAGTTACTTCTTTCGCGTCTTTATAACTGTTATAAACATCAATAAAGTTTTGCGCCACACCTTCTGCTTGTTTAACCACTTGCTCTTTATATGCTGTAGCGGCTTCAACAAGTTTCGCTGCTTCACCACGAGCATTTGGCACAATTCTATTTAAATAAGTGTTTGCTTCGTTAACTAATCTTTCTTTATCTTGTCTTGCTCTTTGAACTTCATCAAAAGCATCAATAACTTGATCGGGCGGATCAACACTTTGAAGCTGTACTGATTGAATTAAAACACCACTTTCATAAGAATCTAAAACTAGTTGTAATTCATTTCTTACAACTTGTTCAACCTCTTGACGACCTTCTGTGAGTAAGAATTGAAGATCTCTTTGACCAACAACTTCACGTACAACACTTTCAGACATATCTTTAACGGTAAGTTCTGGATTTCTAAGCTTGAATAGAAAATTTCCAGCGTCTTTTATTTTGAAAAGTACTGTGAATGCAACATCTGCTATGTTTTGATCACCAGTAAGCATTAAACTTTCTTCAATTACTTTTCGCTCTGCATTTGAATTTGAACCAAAACCAAGATCACTTGCACTTCTAAATCCAACGTTTATTTTTCTAATTACTTCAACTTTAGGTGTTACAGTTTGACCAATTGGAGTTGGAAAAAAGTAATGTAATCCAGGCTCAGTTGTTTGACCATTCCATCTTCCAAATAAAAGCTCTACACCCTGCTCATCAGGCTCAACTCTATAAAAACCAGTAGCTAACCATAGTAAAATAGCTACTATTATAAATATTGAAAGATTACGTCTGCCACCAAATTTGAAATTTCCGAACCTATCTTTTGCTTTTCTAATGGAATCTTCAAAATCTCTTCTGTTTGGACCGTCTCCAGAACCTCCGGAGCCCCAAGGGTTGTTATTTCCGCCTGAACCCCAAGGATTGTTGTCATTGTTATTTTTATTCCAGTTCATATATTATTGATAATATTGGCTCTATCTACTAACACTAATTGTATTATTTAATAACTAATATTTGAGTAAATCTGGAAAAATCAAGTATGTCTGATGAAATTTTATCTTTAATTTATACATTTTCGAAGAAATTTAGTGATCCTGAAACAAATCTTACTTTTGATCCTAAAAATCAAAACATATCTGCAATTGTAAAAGAAGGTAATGTAAACATTTCCTTGCTTGTGAAAGGTCAAAAAGAAGACTCATATATAAACATAGCAAGATTACTTAAAAATAATGTTGAGCAAATTTCTGGCGTTCTTTCAGTGAATGTAATTATCAACTCTGATAGAAATAAAACAAATATTTCTGATGAGAAAAGATTTAAAATTGATGCAAAAAATATCGTGGCAATTGCAAGTGGTAAGGGTGGAGTTGGAAAATCAACATTTTCAGTAAATCTTGCCACAGCATTAAGCTCACTTGATCTCAAAGTTGGATTACTTGATGCAGATATTTATGGTCCTAGTGTTCCTAGAATGATGGGAATTTCTCAAAAACCAATAATGAATGAAAACAAAAAACTTATACCTTTGGAAAATTATGGGATAAAATTAATGTCTATAGGTTTTATTCTAGACTCTGAGGCTCCAACAATTTGGAGAGGTCCAATGGTAATGAAAGCTTTAGAGCAAATGTTTAATGGGGTTGAGTGGGGTCAAATAGATTACCTTATAATCGATCTTCCTCCTGGTACTGGTGATGCTCAACTAACTTTGGCTCAAAGTTCAAAACTTTCTGGATCAATTGTAATTTCTACTCCTCAAGATGTAGCTCTTACTGATGCCAGAAAAGGAATAAACATGTTTAAAAAAGTTAATGTTGATATTCTTGGTATTGTGGAAAATATGAGTTATTTCATATGTGATAATTGCAATCAAAAGCATTATATATTTTCAAAAGATGGTGTGAAAAAAGAAGCTGAAGAATTTAAAATACCTTTTTTAGGAGAGATTCCTATTGATACAAATTTACGAATTCAATCAGACAATGGAATACCTGCTTTGATAGACAATCCAGATGGTGAAATTTCAAAAAAATTTATATCAATTGCTAAGAACTTAAAAAAATCTCTAAATTAAACATTCATTAAAGCATCAATTTTTTCATGATGCTCATAGTTAATTAATTTAAAATCATTAACGTTGTATTTAAAAAAGTTTTTTGTTTCAAACTGAAGCTCAGGTAATTTTTTGGGCTCTCTTTGTAATTGTATTTTAACCTGCTCAAAATGTTCTTTATAGATATGAAAATCTCCTAAAGAATGAATAAATGTTCCTACTTCTAATTTACACTCCCTAGCTAACATGTGAGTCAAAAGACTATAACTAGCTATGTTAAATGGAACTCCCAAAAACATATCGCATGATCTTTGATATAATTGGCAGCTTAATTTGTTATTTGAAATAAAAAATTGCGAGAATGCATGACATGCCGGTAATGACATATTTTTTATCTCAGGAGGATTCCAAGCTGAAATTATATGTCGTCGGCCATTTGGGTCTTCTTTTAGTCCTTTGATTAAATTTACAATTTGATCTTCTCCATTAAAATTTCTCCATTGAACACCATAAATTTTGCCAACATCACCAACAAATCGAGCTTTTGGCCTCCAATAATCTGCTTCAGCATTTTGTGTCCAAATAGTTTTTTTATCTTTTAAGTTTTTTCTTGAATCATTGTATAAAATTTCTGCTAATCTTCTCTCATCATCAGAACCTTCAATAAACCATAGTAACTCTGAAATTACAGATTTCCATGCTAGTTTTTTAGTTGTTATAGCAGGAAAGCCTTTTGATAAATCATAATGCATTTGAAACCCAAATGATTTTCTAACGCTACCTGCCCTGCTTTGAACATCAGTTCCATTATCATAACAATATCTTAATGCATCTAGGTATTGTTTCATTTTTCCCAAATTTCAAAATGACATGTTGAATCGCCATCAATTTTTTTAATCATATTCAAATTATTTTCTATTAAAGAAACATCTATAAATTTTTCACAATTATAATTACCGTAGATTCTGGTTAGGTAAAATTGTTCTATTAAGTTAAATGTCAAATTTATTATTTCTGAACCACCAATTATGAAAATATCCTTATTTGTATATTCAGATTGAATATTTTGAATTTCATTATTCACGTTTCCACTTAAATAATAATCTGCTCCTTCAATTAATTCTTTATTTTTATTTGTAATTAGAACATTTATTCTTGATTTTAGAGGTGTAGGCATAAAAGGATCTTCCCAGGTCTTCCTACCCATTACTACTACATTATTTATAGTATTTTCTTTAAACCACATTAGGTCAATTGAATTTTTAGGCCAAGGCATACTTTGGCCTTTACTAATGCCTCCCTTTTCATCAATTGCCATTATTGCTTTAATCATATTTTGTTTGTTTTATCTCTTTATTAGTAACAATATTTTTTTTAATTGCTAGGTCTCAAGACAAAACTTTCAAGTATAATTAGTTTAAGGTATAATAATTACGTTGCTTTGCAACTAAGATAATAAATGCTTTGTGCAATAAGTTATTCGGACCCGGGGGCGGTACCCGGCGTCTCCACCAAAATATGGGGACGAAATAGGTTTGACGGTAATTCAAAGACAAAGACTTTATCCGGTATTGTACCACCGTTATCGGGCTATTTTATAAACGCTAACGATAATAGATTAGCACTTGCTGCCTAGGTTCTAGGTGAGCGCGGTCAGGGGCACCGAGCAACAGAACGCCCCACTTTTTAAATATTATCCAGTAATATCAATAATTTTTTATAGAAAACTCTCTACGAAGTTTACTACGAAGTTACTACGAAGGAAAATATATAATTTATTATTAGGTAATGTTAATTTTTAGATTTATTTTAACAAATTAATTTATAATGAATTATGAGTCTGAACTAACTGGTGGTAATCCAAATTCACTAGGTAATACAATAAAAGTTGCTGAACATGTTATTGTTAAAAAAAATAGGATTAATTCGTTAATTAAGTGTTATTCAAGCACAGACCAAATAGTAAGATTAAGAACATCAAATGCTTTTAAAAGAATATTTAGACAAAAACCAGAATGGTTTTTAGATTTTAAAAATATTTTCTTAAACAAAATTTCAAAAATAAAACAACCTTCCACACAATGGACCTGCGCTCAATTATTTTCAGAATTAGTTAATCAATTAGAAAATAAAGAACAAAAAAAAGCAAAAAAAATTGTATCTGATTATCTTAATAACTCCAGTGATTGGATTGTTTTATGTCAATCAATGAATGCTCTAATAACTTTCAATAAAATTGATAATAAAACAATAAAAGAAAATATAAAAATTATTAAAAAACTTTCAAAAGATAGGAGAAAGGCAGTTTCTAGACTAGCAAAAAAATTATTATCCTTAATTAAAGAATAAAAAAACTACGAAGAACCCAAACAAGAAATCTGAAAAATAATGAAAACTTACTACGAAGTTTCTACGAAGAAGTTTCCAAAAGTCCTTATTTTCTGTTAATAATGATTTAGTGGTCGTTCTACAGAACGCCCCACTCATAAATCAAGATTTTGGCTTCTAGCTCATCCATTCTTGCAAATGCACCAGTATCACGCACTATATACGTGTAAATAAAACTAATTTTTATAAAAATAATAATCAAAAAAAATAATTTAAAAAAAATCTATTATTCAAATATAAATAATGGCGCCCACCCAATTTCTTGTAAATGCATTGCACTAATATTTGAACTCTCTACTAAAAGACTTTGTCTTTTTTCTAAATCATATGTAGTTCTAAAAACAATAGGCTCGCCATCAACAAAAGAAGGAAAAATTGATAATTTTTGTGTTTCAATATCATTATTAATATTTACTTTTAAAATGCCTTCATCAAGTGACAATTCTTGGAATGTTTCATTTTGAATAAAGTCACTCAATCCTTCAAACTTATTAAGATTTAATACGATATAGACATATGGTTTAGTTTGACCTTCCCAAATTGTAGATTGGTAACCTATTAAGCTTTTATTTTCAAAGTTGAAATCCTCTAAATTATTGTAAATAGGAACAGAAACTTTGGAGGTAATGTAATCCATAAAATCTTCACCTGTACCACAGCTTATTTGTTTATAATCTTGAAAATATGTTGATATTTTATTATTTAAATTTGTCAGATCTTCATCACATGAAGATACTTGAAACTTTATTTCCATAGGTAAATTAATTGATCCACCTTCTTCAGCTATAGTTAATAAATCTGAGGTATAAAGATCACCCTCAAAATCTATTTTACAACCTGCCAATACCAAGCATAACAAAATACATAACAAAAGGTTAATTTTATTAAAAATATTATTCACAATATTTCTTTACCACATTAAGATTTTTATAAAATCATATGAAAACATTATATTTACTTAATTGTTTATAAAATCAAATTTATCCTTCGAGAGTAAAAAATATAAGCGTAATATACGCTATGGAATACTAATTTTCTTTGTTATGTGGTAATAAGTTTTTTTAGAAAGAATGAACAAAGTTGTCGTTCTACAGAACGCTCATATTAAGGAGGTAAGGAAAAATGAAAAAATTTGAAGAATTGATGAGTGTCAAAGATAAAATAGAAAATATTTCTGCATCAGAAGCAAGTGAAAAGATAAATGATCCAAATGTACAATTTGTGGATGTAAGAGATAAAGAAAGTTTTTCAAATGGCACAATAGGAAATGCAATTCATTTGGATAGAGCTTTTCTTGAATTTTATTTGGCAGAAGGTAGCCCTTTAGAAAATAAATTTTTTAGAGAAAATCCAGATAAAGAATATATTGTATTTTGTGGTGTGGGTGGACAAGGAACTTTATCAACTAAAACTATGAAAGATATGGGTCTTAAAAATGTTAAAAATATCACTGGTGGTATGGCTGAATGGGAAAAATTAAAGAAATGATGTTCTTAAATAAAAAATGTTTTTTTTAAATTAAAAGATTTTATAAACAAAAATCTAAAACCACTTTTTTGGAATGTTGAAGAAGTATGGGAGTAATTAAGGCATATTATAGAGATTATTAAATAATATGTTTGACAATTATTTATGAAAAAATTTATCTTTTATTCAATAATTATAGTTGGATTAATTTATATTATAATCAACTTTTTAATAGGATCAAATCTTATAAAATTTGAAAAGTTATTATCATCTGATCAAAGAAATTTAATTAAAAGCGTTATATTTCCTTATAAGTATATATCTCAACTAGAAAATATAATTAGAGCTCAATCTTATACAAAATTAGAGTTAATTAATGAGAACGATAGTTTGAAGAAAAATTTTTTTATTAAAACTGATGGTCTTGAATCATTTAAATTAAATATAAATAACAAAATTTATTTCTATTCAAATAATAGAAATAAAAATTTTATAATTAATTTAGTTGGTGTGACTAAAAATACTAAGATTAAATGTTTTACATCAGTTTTTGTAAAAGATTTTATTTTAAAATTAAAAAATCTTCCGGAAAAATGTAAAAAATCACTATATTTTATAGGTGATATATCTTTAGAAAAGGATGTAAAACAAAAACTTTATTTTTATTTTGGAATAGCTCAAGATAAAAATAAATCTAAAATTTTATTAATACTCCCTACTACAAATTTTTACAATTATTCAAGTAACATTTATGGTTATAATCAATATTCCTCAAAAATTAATTATATTGCTAATCTAAATGAAATACCTTCAAATGGAAATTTGTTCTGGGCTGAAAAAACAGCTGATTCTATAAATAATATAAATAAAAATTTGTACGAAAATTTTAATGTGATTTTAGATTATCAATTAGAAAAACAAAGTTTAGAAAAATATCATAAAATTATTTTCCCTATGCATCAAGAATACATATCAACTAATATAATGAACAAATTAATTAATTTTCTTGAAAATGATAAAAAAAATAAAATTATTTCTATAGGTGGTGCCAATTTTTGGAGAATTGTAAAATTAGAAAATTTAGAACATTCAAATACAATAATTTATCCTAAAGAAAAATATATAGACAATAATTTATATAATATTAATACAATTGATAAGGAAATAAAAGGTTGTAAATTTCAAGATGATAAAAATTTGGAACTTGGAGAAATTTCTTTATATAAAAATAATTTGTATAGTGAATATTTTTTTTATAAAATCAAATGTGATGAAAATAAAATTTTACCCTTAATAAATGTTAGTAGATTCAATGGAAATGGTCTATTAATTCACTTTATGACTGATGGTATTGGGTTAAATTTTAATAAAATTCCATATTTAAATGAAAAAGTTTTAGAATTATTAGAATAATAAGTAATTAAAATAATATAAATCTAATCTTATTTAATTGTTATATAGATTCATTGATTAAAAAAGAAATTAGCAGAACATTTTATATAAAACAAAACTATTATCTTTAGTCAAAAGATATAAAATTATATAAGTTTAAATATTCTTTTTTATAATATTTATTAATGTGAAAAGCTAACTTTTTTATTGTTTCTAAAATATTCTTTTCAAAATAAAAATCCTGCCATCTCCAAAAGAATTTATGATCATTTTTAAATTCAATATTATTTTGTTTAATAAAATTTTTTATTTTTTTATTATCATTATACTCAACATTAAATGATACTTCTCTTCCAAATTGTGTATCAATATGTTCAAGAGTTATAAAAGAACATTCTCTTATTTTAGTTTCAAAAAATATGTATGGATTTTCTGTTTTTATCAGTGCATTTAAATTAAGTGGATAATCTTCTATTTTATAATCAGTCTTTATATCATCAAATTTGTATTGGTATCCTTCTAAGATTATTTTTTTTTCATCATTTATATTAAATAACAAGGAGTCTATATCTTCAATATTATTATATTTTACACCTTCATATGTACAAGATTTTATACCAGTTCTTCTTCTTGATAGGGAAGTATTAATTGCATTTAATAAGTTTTTTTTACTAATATTTTTACAACTTAAAAAGTGTAAATGCGCTCTATCTAATCCCCCTAAACAAGCACACATACCATGTTCAAAAATTAAGCTTGATGTGTTTGAAAATACCTCATTAAGTATTCGATTAAGAAAATTTTTTAACCACAAAAACTCGTCAAGATTTTCTTTATCAATATTTGCAAATGATGGAATTAATTTTTTAGATACTAACATTACATATCCAGGATTAAAAGCTCCATAACCTGCAATTACAAAAAAATTGTTTGTATGAGCTATAAGCCTATTAAATGGTTCTGATTTAGATGGTAAATTTTTTAATAGTAAATCTGAATATTTATTAAATAAATCCCAACTTAATTGATCTTCTTTAATCATTTATTTAATAAATCCATTATCTGTCCAAAAGTTTTGTATTTATTATTATGATTGTTATCAATTACAATAGAGTTAAGACCATATGTTGTATTTTCTTGATCAGTTTCAATTCTTTTTAAAGTTTCAATCTTAGACATTTTTAATGATTTTATATTCGATTTTCTCTTAGCTGCAATTATATCTTTTGTATTGAGGAAAAATTTATGGACATTTCTATTGTTCAAAAAAACTTTATGACCTGTATCTCTTCCAGTAAATACATATTTGTCAAATATTTTTGAAAATTCTAAAATTTTTTTATTAAAATATTTTCTTACATATAGGTTCTTGGAAATTAGGCTTAAAATCTTTCTGTATTTCTTTCTATCTAAATCTTTTTCAATTAAATTATTTAAATTTATATTTTTAAAAATTGTTTTTATTTTATTATCTTTCAAATCTTCATAATTTAATTTTGAAGATATTATTACTTTAGAAAAATATTTTAAAATGTATCCAGTATCTATAACAATAAGGTTGTAGTATATTGCAAACAGCTCAGCTATTGATGATTTACCGGATCCTGCTTTACCATCAAGTATAATTTTTAAGGGTATATTTAAAATATTGTGGTTATAATATTTTTTGATTTGGTTTTCATCAATGGTAATATCTTTATTTTTTAATTTAAAAATATTTTTTGGCCCAAAAAGACCTCCAATTTTAATATAGTTTCTTGATGAATTTATTTTTTGATTTTTTAAAAAAAATTTTTTGTATATTAAATTTTTGTTCAAATTATTTGTTTTAATCAAATTTTCATAAATTTTATTTGATGAAATAACAGAATTCTGAATTATTGCTTCAATTATCGTTTTTCTATCTTTATTAAAACCAGATGTAATAATTCCAGTAGAATATAAATTTTTAAAATTTGAAATTGAAAAATCACTATTCACATTTACGCCTGATTCATCAAATTTTATTCCTCTTTTTTTAAGATCATTAATTATTTTTAATTTTAAGTTTTTGTCAGAAATATTTGTTGGTCCAGAAACATTTATAACTATATCTGCTTTAAATTCTCCCTTTGGTGTGATTATTTCAAAATAATTTTTTTTATAAGTAATTTTTTTAACTTTAGTTTCTATTAGTTTTAGTTTGTGTGTTTTTATCATTAAATCTTTAATTTTAATTGGCTTATAATATGTATATCTTGTAAGAGATCTTATTTTTTTAAAATAAATAAGATTATAATTTTTTATTTCACTTTTAGTTAAATTTTTAATTGAATTATTTAATATTTCACTGCTTAATATTTTAGTCCAAACATCATATCTATTATATCCATTTTTGATACCAATATTAAATTCATTTAATATACCTTCATATATTTTTTTGGCACTTGAAAATTTTTCTAAATTGTTCTTATTAAAAAATTTTAGTTTATATTTTCTACTACTTAATTCTGCTTTTTGTAAACTTTTAAGTGTGGGGGAAATACAATTTACTGTTATAGTTTTTTTATTACTTATTATTAGTTCATTCAACTCTGGAAGCGCTTCAAGTAATCCAGCTTTAAATCCTACAAAAGTTATTCTGACATTTTTTTTTGGAAAATTAATTATTTTATTTATTAAATTATTAGTTGATCCTTCTGAGTAAAAATCCCAGAGATAATTTTTGTTATTTTTGAGTTTTTCATTACCATACAATCTTGGTGGCGGTACACCTATTCCAATTGATGTATATCTAGAATATATGAATTTTAGTGATTTAATATTGTCTATGAAAATTGGTCTATCAAATTTACTTTTTTTTATATTTTTACATCTATAAAATTTAAATGAATCTTTTTCTGGTTTTATTTCTTTAAAATTTTCGTTTATTTTAGCAATATCACCAACTTTACCTTGCAAAAATATTAATTGAATTTTTATTCCCCTTGTTTCTAATAATTTTATTTTTTGATTTAATCTGGCAAATTTGTAATTTAACCAAAATGCAAATGAAATTCTTGGTAAATATATCTCAGTAAATTGATCTGATTTTGGGTTAAAAAGAACTTTGTGATTTTCTTTTATCCATTCTTTGTCTGTGTTTCTACCATTTTTTTTTAAATAATTAATTATACATATTTTAATTTCATTATTTTTTTTTATGAAGTCAGAAAAATTTTTTGGCGCTAACCTTAATGGATTATTAAAATATCCATGTAAAGCGTTTTTAAAACCATATGCAACACCTCCAGGAAAATTATCTAGATCAGTGTCAATAATTGCAAAGTTATAAATTTTGGAATTATGCCTTTTGTTATTAGAAATATTTTTTATTAAATTTTCTATAAAGGTAAAACCAATAACTCCACCGCCTATAGAAACATAGTCAAAAATCATATAAATTCATTGAACTTATTAACTTATATATATAAATTAAATAAATGAGAATTGATATTAAAAAATTTCAGTTGCTCGAAATTTGCAATATTAAATTTAAAGTTTATCATCCAATAAATAAATTTGTAAATTACAAAGAGTTTAAAGATATTTCAAAAAAACAAATTTATAAGAAAAAATTTTTTCCTATTCCTATTTATTTTAATATTGAAGAAAAAATTTATAGAAAAAAAAATATTCCAATCCAGTTATATTTTAATAATATTAAAGTATGTACTTTTCAAAATTATTCAAAATACAGAATAACTAAAAAAGAAAAATTAAAATTATTCTCTTTTATATTTGGTACAAATGATCGTTATCATCCTGGAGTAAAAAAATTTTTGGATGAAGGAGAGTTTTTTATTTCATCTAGAATTTTTAATTTTAACGAAAATATTCTTTCATTTATTAATTTTTCAAAACCTGAAGATATTAGAAATATTATTAAAAAAAACTATTTAACAAATGTTGCAGGTTTTCATACTAGAAATATTCCACACAAAGGGCATGAATGGATACATAGATATGGATTAAAAAAGTGTGGCGCACTTCTTATACAGCCATTAATTGGAATGTACAAAAAAGGTGAATTTAAAGAAAAATATATTTTATCATTAAATAAATTACTCATAAAAAAAGTTTATAAAAACCAAAATGTTTTTTTTTCAGTACTTAATTCTTATCCTCGATATGCTGGACCTAAGGAAGCATTATTGCATGCAATAATAAGAAAAAATTATGGATGTTCACACTTTATTGTTGGACGAGACCATGCTGGGATATCTAAATATTATAAAAAATATGAATCTCAAAAAATTTGTAAAAAAAATGAAAAAAAATTAGGAATTAAAATTATTACTTTTGCTGAACCTAAATATTGTAATCTATGTAGTAAAGTATCAATCACTAAATGTAAAAACTGCAAAGGTAGTAAAATGTTAGCTATTAGTGGTACTTACGTAAGAGATTTAGTGGTTAATAATTTTAAAATACCAAATAAAATAATGAGACCTTTAATATCAAAAAAAATCAATAGAAATTATATTTTAAAATGAAATTTATAAATATTATCATTTCATAAATATTAATACTGAACAATTATTTTATTTAAATTTTAATAGCCTTTTTATCCCAAATGCTGAATCTCTTGGAAATTCACCGTAATGAATTACTTGCCTAAAAGGAAATTCAAAACCATAGGCACAATTTAATACAAATCTTATGGTATTGACAGTAGAATTAGGTTTTCCAAATTTTTTAAAACATTTTTCTGGTGCTTTAATTGCATTAAAAATGCTAGCTCTATATAAAATACTATCACTAATTGAATTTTTTTTTAATAAATCAATATGACCGTGATCGCCCTGAAATACTACTATAGCTCTAGGATCTTCTTTAGAAATATACTTTGTAAAATCTAATATTTTTCTTAATGCACATTGATAATTTGATTTAAATCCAAATTCTTGATTTATATTTTTTTCATTAATCCGTGGATTGCATTCTTTAGTAACATTATATGGAGCATGAGGAAACAAACGATCTATAAAAACAAATTTAGAATTTTCATTTAATTTGCTATTTTTTGCATATCGCGGATAAGATGATAAAGTTAGATCTTCACTTAATAATAATTCGGTAGTAGTGTTTGCACTAAAAAAATTATAAATAAACATTTCAAGAGGAGTATTATGATAAATAGTCCTGATAAAAAGTTTTAATTTTTTAGTATTATTATTGTAAGTACAATTCCAAGGATTATTACCCCATTCTAGACATGGTCTATTATTATTACCTACCCAAATAAACTTACTTCCAAGTTTATTTATTATTTCAGGTAATAAAATAGATTTTTCATTTTGATACATCATCAAAGGAAAAAAATTTTTAATATTATTATACGTAGGTGTAAGTTCTGTAGCTGGATAATCAATCTCCATAATTGAAGCTAGCGTAAGATGCGAAGAATTATAAGAAGAATAACTTTGATCAATATATTTATAACCTAGTTGTTGTAAATCATTTTTCATTTGTATTTTTTGTGTTTCATTTATTATATTAACTTTTGCAGAGGATTCTAAACTCATCATTTCATCCATAATAATATAATAAATATTTTGATAATTTTTTTTATTTTTAGTTATAGCTGCGTTAATTTCTTCAGATTTAATTGTATTTTGTGAGATTTTGATTTTATTATTATCTGTTTTAGAATTCCAAATATCATTTAAATATTTAGGATAAGAAGATATGGAGATTATAATGTTTATACTAGCAAAAACAATAAGGCTTCTAGTAAAAAATATATTAAATTTTTTAGAATATAATATTAAAAAAAAAGTACTTAGCCAAATTAAAAAAAGTAAAAACAATGTAAAGAATCCTGCATATCCATTCTGAAAGATTGTCTTAGCTAATATCTCGTGTATAGGAACAAAAAAGAAAAGTAGATAAAATCCAAAACAACAAATAATAAAAATTGAATGAGATTGTATTTTAAATATTTTCAAAATTAATAAATTAATTAGAAAACTAATTAAAATTAGAAAAAATAATATAAAAACTAGAGATTCAATAATAATAAATATTTCCAAAGTAGCTAATTGCTTTAAATTATAAGGTTTTAAAAAAAATACTATTGGAATCAAAAAAACAACAAAACCAGAAAAAAATTCTTTAAAAAGTCTTTGAAAAGAGTTTATTCTAATTTTCATTAAAAATTTTTATCTACGTAAACTTGAGATTATATTTATTCTCATTTTAATATAAGACTTTATTTTTTTTTTATATATTTTGATTTGAAATTTTTACTTAACTTTAAAATATAAGATTTTATTTTAAACCAAAAAAGAGAAATAAAACTGAAAATTACTGCAAAACCACCAATTATAGATTGTAAAATGAGGCTTCCCAAACCTGGATCAAGATAAGCATATGCAGGTAGAGGTAAGAAAACAAGTATCCAAATAATTAAATATAAATTTAACAAAATAATATTACCTAATTAAAGATATTATAATATTTGTGAATAGTAAATAACAATTTAGAAATTTTAATTAGGTTTATATTGAATTTAAAAAGCAGTAATAAGAAAAGCAATTTAATCTAGTTTATGAAATTATTTCTTAAAGAACAGAAACTACAAAAAATTAATTTAATAAAAATAAATAAATCTATTAAAAACTAAAATGATCTTTTCTTAAATTATATTTTTTATTTTATAATTTGTTTTATAATTTTTATCCCTTCATTTTCACTAGCTAAGTAATTATAAACATAATTATTTAGAAATTTGTTTTTTTTCTTTAAAAATTCACTTCTATTAAAATTACAAAGAATATAGTTTATAAGTTTTGATAAATTGCTCAAATTATTTAAATTTATTATTGTACCAATTTGTTCTCTAATTTTAAATTCAAAAGCATCTTCAGATATATTTTTATATTCGTAATTTCTGATTTTTGGAGGAGTATCTATATAAATAACTGGCTTTTCGAGACCTAAACTAAAATCAGATCCAGTTGAACCCCAATCTGTAACCATTAAATCAGCTTTTAGAAGTGATTCAAAAGAACTATTACTATTATCAAACACAAATTTATTATTATTAAAATATTGTTTAATTAAATTTTTTATTATTTTTTTATCTTTAATTAGGCTCATATTATGTGGTCTAAAAATAACTGTATAATTATTAGAAATTAAATTTTTTATAACTTCTTCTAAACAAATATTAGTAATGCTATTTTCACCCCACGATGGGGCTATTAAAATATATTTCTCATTTATTTTAGTTTTCATTATATGATTTGATCTACTTATCTCCTCTAATCTTGGATATCCGTATTTATATAAAATTTTTCTTTTATTATTATGAATTTTTTCAGATTTCTTTATTTCTTTTAAATGATGTGGTCCTGCACAAAGTATTATATCAAAATTATCAAATGAATCTTTAAAATATTGTGTATGAGAGCTAGCAAGAGAATGAAAAACATAAATAAATTTACAACTATTGTTATATTTTTTAAAATATAATTTTCCAAGATCAGGCAATGATGTAATTATGAATTTAGAATTATTATTAAGAAAAAAAAGATTTAATATAAATAAATTACCAAAAAAAAAAGAACTGTAATTTTTATGTTTTAATTTTAATCCTGAATCGTTTAAACTTAAAGTAATAAATGAAACTTTGTATTCTTTTATTAATGGGATTATTAGAAACTTTAAATGTGTCCAATGTTGATTGCCCTCTGAGAAAA
>CACNKX010000001.1 GCA_902621165.1 uncultured Alphaproteobacteria bacterium | reverse complement strand
TTTTTGAGCAAACAGCATCAATTGGTAAAAGTATTTTGCAATTTTTTGATTCTGCTTTTTTTTGTATTTTTTTTGATAGTTCAATAAAATCGTTTTCTACTAGAGAGGAACCAACGTTATAATTATTTGATAGCAAAAAGGTATTAGCCATTGCACCACCAATCACTAAAGAGTCAAAAATTTCAACTATATTTTCTAAAACTTTTATTTTTGTTGAAACCTTTGAACCGCCTATAATGGCTAGATTTGGTTTGTCTGAATTTTCTAAAAATTTATCTAAATTTTCAATTTCTTTTGAGAAACTTAATCCAGCATATGAAGGTAAGTATTTAGTAATACCTACTATAGATGCATGATTACGATGAGATGCAGAAAACGCGTCATTAATATATATGTCAAAACTAGAAGCTAGTAATTTTGAAAAATTAAGATCATTTTTTTCTTCTTCAACATTAAAACGAATATTTTCTAATAGACAAATTTCCCCCATGTCCATTTCAGCAATTTTTGTCTCAATTATTTTTTTTTCACAGTTAGCTAAAAAATGAATTGTGTTTAAATTTAAAAATTTTTTTAATTCTGAACATAAAAACTCAATGGAATATGTTTTATTAACTTGACCTTTAGGTCTGCCAAAATGAGCAATTAAAAGTATCTTATTTTTATTTTTAATTAGTTTTTCTAGTGTTGGTAAAATAGCATGAATTCTTGAATGATCTGTAATTGTCCCTTCCAAAACTGGTACGTTTAAATCAACTCGAACAATTATTTTTTTATTTTTACAGTCTAGATCTCTTAATTCTTTCATTTCTATTCACATGTATATAAAAAAAATGTTGGAAATCATTGATTTTTTTTAAAAATTTGCAGTTTTATCTTTTTTAATACATATATTTAGTATATTAAACCTTTTTTAAGCTACTAAATGTAGTAATGGAGTTTGATTATGCCTTGGGATGATAATAATGTAGCAAAACTAAGAGATTTATGGGACCAAGGTCTACCAACAGCTCAAATTGGAAAATTATTAGGTTTCACCAAAAACGCAGTGGTTGGAAAAGCTCATAGAATTGGACTCGAAAGAAGACCATCACCTATAAGAAGAACAGCTGTTAAGCCTGATCGAAAAAAAGCTAGATCTCCAGTAATGCCAAAATTAAATTTTGAAAGCACCAAAGAGCCAGAGATTGTCTCTACAGAGCCTGCTGTTTTCCAACCGGTGGTTAAAAATATATTTACAGCTGCTCCGAAGAGAGGTTGTGAATGGCCTGAAGGTCATCCCGATGAATCTGACTTTCGTTTTTGTGGTAAAGATAGATTTGAAGATAAGCCTTATTGTTTAGATCATTGTGCTGTTGCATATGTAGTTCCTGAAAAAGAAGAAAACGAAAAGACAGAATTAAATAATACGATTTAATAATAATAAAAATTCTAGAAATAAAAATTCTTGCTGTTATCTAATGAAATATGAAAGATGAGAGAATTAATTCTGTATTTACTCCTATTCTAATTGGAGGGAGTTTAATTCTTTTAATAAGTTTTGCAATTCGTTCAACATTTGGCTTATTTCAAATTCCTATTGCGTCTGATTTTTTATGGAACCGTTCAGAATTTTCTCTTGCTATTGCTATTCAAAATTTAGCTTGGGGTGTAGGCACTCCACTATTTAGTGCTTTTGCCGAAAAATATGGTGATAGAAAAGCAATAGCACTAGGATTAATTCTTTATGCAATTGGAATTTTCATAAGTAGTACTGCTACAACTCCAGAAGCGCACCAAACTTTAAACCTATTAATTGGTTTTGGGATAGCTGGTAGTGGTTTTGGTCCAATTTTAGCAGTAGTTGGAAGATCCACGTCTCCAGAAAAAAGATCTTTAGCACTAGGTATTACAACTGCTGCAGGATCAGCTGGACAAGTGGTTGGTCCACCACTTGCTTCTATTCTATTATCATTTTTACCTTGGTCTTCAGTGTTTGAAATCTTTTCAATTATATTATTAATAACACTGATCCTTGTTCCAATTTTAAAAACAGAATTGTCAAATACAAATATTAATAATGAAAATGAAAAAATTACTAGTACTGTATTTTTTGCATTAAAGGATCCAACATACTCAATGTTGTTCTTTGGTTTTTTTTCTTGCGGTTTTCAGTTAGCATTTATAACTGCACATTTTCCAGCATTTATTGTTGAATCTAGTAGTCCAATTATAGAAGGAAGTTTAATAAGTTTAGTTTGTAGTTCTGTAGAAGGTTTAGGAGCATTATCTATGGCTCTTATAGGATTATTTAATATAATTGGTTGTTTGATTGCCGGCGCTTTAGGAAAGGGACATTATAAGAAATATCTTTTATCTTTAATTTATACCGGAAGGACTGTTGCGGCAATTTTATTTATCTTACTACCTATTACACCAACATCTATTGCAATATTTTCAATAGTTATGGGTGCTTTATGGTTAGCAACAGTTCCTTTAACTTCAGGAATTATAGGCCATATTTATGGATTAAAATTTATGGGTACATTATATGGCATTGTATTCTTTTCTCATCAGCTAGGATCTTTTGTAGGTGTTTGGTTAGGTGGCCTATTTTATGATATCTATGGAAGTTATGATATTGTATGGTGGGTTGGTATAGGTGTAGGTGCCTTTTCTGCAATAATCCATTTACCAATTAGAGAAAAACCATTATCTAATACAAATATACAAACAGCGTAATTTTATGGATGAAAAAAAAATTATACGAAACTTAATTATAGTAATTTTTTTCTTAGTTATTATTTATTCATTAGCTAGAGTTGGTGTAGGTTTAGATCTTAGCTTTGGACCTTATTTAAAAAAATAGAAAAACTAGTTGTACCATTCTCCTTGTTTAAATATTGGCGTAACAGCGCCATTCTTATCAACACCCTCGACATCAATTTTACCTGAGCCAATCATCCAATCAATATGTATCATGCTTGAATTACCCCCTCTTTGAGTGATTTCATCTTTCGATAAGTCTTTTTTCGATTTAAAACATTTTGAGTAACATTGACCCAGAGCTATATGAGAAGCAGCATTCTCGTCAAATAAAGTGTTATAGAAAGTTATTCCTAATTGCGAGATAGGTGAACTATTTGGAACTAAGGCTACTTCACCAAGTCTTCTTGAGCCCTCATCTGAATCGAGAACTTTTAATAAAACATCTTGTCCTTTAGAAGACTTTGCATCAACAATTTTACCTTCTTCAAAACGAACATTAATATCTTCAATTAGTGTTCCTTGATACGATAGAGGTTTGGTTGAGCAAACTTCGCCACTAACACGACTAGCATGGGGAGTAGTGAATACTTCTTCAGATGGGATATTTGGATTACAAATAATACCATTTTGGGCTTCTGAGGCACCGCCCATCCACTCATGGTCATCAGCAAGACCTACGGTTAAAGATGTTCCAGGACCAGAGTATTTTAAAGAATGAAAATTTTTTGCATTTAGCCAATCTGTTTTATCTCTTAAATTTTTATTATGTTGATCCCATTCAGCTACAGGATCATCATTGCTAACTCTAGACGCATGGAATATTGCATCTCCTAATTTTTTAATTGCTTCACTATCATCAAGATCTGGGAAGACTCTTTTTGCCCATGCTTTTCCTGGCCATGAAATTATATTCCAATTAATTTTAAATTCAGTAATTCTTTCTCTAGCTGGTTTATATGCAACAGCATTAGCTTTATTTGCGCGCGAAACTTTATTAGGATCAATTTCAGATAATAGCATGGGATCATCACCAGCAATAGCCATTCTAGCAGTATTGTTATCAAAAGCTTCACCCATCCCATTATAAAGCCAATTTGCTGCAACATTGAAAGATTCATCATTTCCATATTTAAATCGAGATAATGTAATATCAGAATCATTGAAAAGTGGGGTCACAAGTCCAGCTCCTTCTTTGTAAGCATATTCAGCTATTTTTCTAACTAAGGGCAAAGATTCTAACGGTGCTGTTATTAAAAGGTTTTGATTTTTTTGAAGTGCAACTCCTCTTTTAATGGATAGATATGCAAGTTTATCAAGATTTTTTGAATCTACATCGTAAATCATTATTATTGTAATTAGTTTTTATATTCTAAAAAGTCTAGTGATTTTGACTTTAAAATTTATGTTTAATAATTTTAGAATAAAAACTTAAATATTTCGCATTGTTTAATAAAATCTTTCCACAAACTCTTGTTTTTTTTGAGATATAAAAATATCAAATCTAAGCAAAAATAGTAAAATAAATTATGGATTATGAGCTTTTAGATAAAATTAATTTTCCATCCGACTTAAGAGAGTTTAAAAAAAAAGACCTAAAGCAAATATCGGAAGAATTAAGAGCTAAAACAATTGAGACTGTCTCAAAAACTGGTGGTCATCTAGGTGCTGGATTAGGTGTCGTTGAATTAACTGTAGCAATCCACTACGTCTTTAACACTCCACATGACAAATTAATTTGGGATGTAGGACATCAAGCGTATCCTCATAAAATTATTACAGGTAGAAAAAAAAATATTGAGACACTGAGAAAAAAAGATGGGGTGTATGGGTTTGTTCGAAGGTCGGAAAGTGAATATGATCCATTTGGTACAGCTCATAGTTCAACAGCAGTTTCAGCAGGATTAGGAATAAAAGCCGCAAAAGATATAAATAAAGATAATGCGAAAGTTATATGTGTTGTTGGAGATGGTGCCTTAAGTGCTGGCTTGGCATTTGAGGGGCTTAATAATGCTGGTGCTCAAAAAAAAGGTTTAATTGTTATTCTTAATGATAATAAAATGTCAATTGATAAGCCAGTAGGTGCTATGAGCACGTATCTTACAAAATTACTATCATCTAAATCTTATTCGAGTTTAAGAAATATTATAAAAAAAATTAGTAAAACTTTTCCAAAAAATATTACTGAAACTCTTTCTCGCACTGAAGAATATTCTAAGGGGTTTATTTCTGGTGGTACTTTATTTGAAGAATTAGGTTTTTATTATCTTGGTCCGATAGATGGACATAATGTAAATAACTTGGTAAATGTTTTAGAAAATATAAGAGATAATAATTTTGATAAACCAGTTTTTCTCCATTGTGTAACGAAAAAAGGCAAAGGATATAGTCCCGCAGAAAAGTCAGAAGATAAATTTCATGGTGTAGAAAAGTTTGATATTAATACTGGCAACTCAGTAAAAAAAACAAATTTAAAATCTTACTCAAATGTCTTTGGAGAAAAGCTAACAAAACTTGCTGAAAATGATGAAAAAATTGTAGCAATAACAGCTGCTATGATGTCAGGCACAGGATTAAAATTATTCCAACAAAATTTTGAAAAAAGATTTTTTGATGTTGGTATTGCTGAGCAACATGCTGTTACAATGGCAGCAGGATTGGCTACAGAGGGCTTTAAGCCATTTGTTGCAATTTACTCAACATTTTTACAAAGAGCTTATGATCAAATAGTCCATGATGTAGCTATTCAAAAATTACCTGTTAGATTTGCAATTGATAGAGCAGGGTTAGTAGGATCAGACGGTCCTACTCATGCTGGTTCATTTGATATTACTTATTTAGCCACATTACCAAATTTTATAGTTATGGCACCTAGCAATCAAAGAGAGTTATCTAATATGATAGAGTTATCTTGCGAGATTAATGACACACCATCTGCTTTTAGATTTCCAAGAGGAGCAGGATCAGATGAACAGTTTAATAATCAGCCTACAGATATCAATGTAGGTAAGGGATATATTCTAATAGAAGGTGATGATGTTGCAATTTTAAATTTAGGAACAAGACTTGAAAAATGTATTGAAGCTAGTAAGTTTCTTAATCAAAATAATATTTATCCTACTATTGCAGATGCAAGATTTGCAAAACCATTGGATACACAATTAATAGATAACTTATTAAATAGTCATAAGTATATCCTAACTATTGAAGAAGGCTCAATAGGTGGATTTTCATCTCATGTTTTACATTATGTGCATAATATAAGATCAAAAAGGAATAATGTTTTGATAAAAAATTTAATTTTTCCAGATCGTTTTGTTGAACATATGACACCGGATGAACAATATCAAGATATTAAAATGGATACAGAATCAATAATCAGAGAAATTAATAATTTTTATGAGAATAAAATTATTGATATTAAGAATTTTAAATTAAAAGTTTAATTTTTACTTAAAGTTTAATTAAATTTAAAAATGAAGAAAAATAAAATTTTAAACAAAACTTTTTCTAAACCAATAAGCTGCTTGACTGCATACTCTCCATCAATTGCAAAAATTTTAGATGGAATAATCGATTTAATACTAGTTGGAGACTCTCTTGGTTCAACACTCTATGGAATGAAAAATACTCAAGGAGTTACCATGAATATGATGAAACATCATGGAAAAGCTGTTAATAAAGAAATTAATAGAAGTTTAAAGGTTTTAGATATGCCTTATAAAACATATGATAATAAAATTGATGCATATAGAAATGCTAAAATACTTTTAAACCACTGTAAGCCTGATTTATTGAAGATAGAAATCAGTGAAAAAAAATTAGTTGTTTTGAAGCACTTAGTAGATAAAAAAATAAATGTCATTTCTCATATAGGTGTAACACCACAAAGTTATAAGAATTTTAATAAAATTAAAGTTTTAGGAAGAACTAATAAAGAAAAACGAGATTTATTGAAGCTAGCAAAAGAATCTGAAACACTTGGAGCTAAAGCTGTATTATTAGAATGTGTAACAGCCAATACTGCCAAACTAATAACAGAAAATATTTCGATACCTACAATAGGTATAGGCGCTTCAAAATATTGTGATGGTCAAGTTTTAGTATTTGATGATTTAATAAATTTAACGACAAATAATAAACAGCCTAAATTTGTAAAAAATTATATTAATTTTAATAAAATTGTCAGCAATACAGTAAAAAGATACAATCGAGAAGTTAAGCTTAAGAAATTTCCTAGTGCTAAATTTACTTATAATTAATCTAAAACGATAAAGTTATCATTATTGTCTAAAAATTTAATAACACCAGAATTTATTTGATACCATAAACCAATTACATTCAGTTTATTTTCATTAATTAATTTATCTATAAAATCATATTGATATAAATTTTTAATTGATTGTCTAATATTTTCTTGCTCAAAAAAAGTTATTTTTTCAGTTTCTGAAAAATCATTAGGGATATTGTTGTAAGAATTTCTTAAACTACTTATCCATTGATTTATGTATTCAAAATTTTTTGTATTTTTTTTATCTATTAATGTTTTATAAGAATACTCAACTCCACCACAATTGGAGTGACCTAAAATAATTAAGTTTGGAGTTTTTAGAACTTTTAGTGCATATTCTATAGCAGATAATGTATCTATATTTTGATGTCTTTCATTTTTGGAGGGTACTATATTTGCAATATTTCTATGTATAAAATAATCTCCAACATTTCCACCAAATATGGTATTTTCAAGAATTCTAGAATCACAACAAGTAATAATCATAGCAATTGGTTTTTGTGGAGTTGTAGAAGCTTGTTGATATATCTCTTTGTAATTTTCAAAGGTATTCTTTTTCCAGAATTGATATCTTTCAATTAAAAATTTTGGTATTTCCATAATGTTATTATTTTAGAATTTATTTATATATCAAAATTAAATGAAAAAGGAAATTAGTAGAAAATTCTGCGTAGCACCTATGATGGGATACACTACGCCTTATGCAAGGAAACTTTATAGAATATTATCAAAGAATAGTTTCTTATTTAGTGAGATGATAGCTACAAAATCTCTAATTTATTCGAAGAATAGAAATAATATAATTGACAATGACTTAAATAATCCAGTTGCACTTCAAGTTGGTGGTTCAGAAATTGATGAATTAAAAAAATCATCACAAATTGCTATTAATTATAATTATGATGAAATAAATTTAAATGTTGGTTGTCCAAGTAAAGCAGTTCAAAAAGGTAGTTTTGGTGCTTGTCTAATGCAAGAAAAAGAGCTTGTTAGAAATTGTATAGAAGCTATGCAAAGCGATAAAATTGAAGCAACGTTAAAATGTAGATTAGGTTTAGGTAAGAATTTAAATTATGAATTTTTTGAGGAATTTATTGATGAAATATCTAAATCTGGAATAAATATCATATATGTTCATGCTAGAAATGCAATTTTAAGTGGTATTAGTCCTCAAGCAAATAGAATGATACCGCCACTTAATTATGAGTATGTAAAAAAAATAAAAATAAAATATCCACAAATAAAATTTATATTAAATGGAGGAATTGATCATTTAGACAAAGCAAAGTTTTTATTAAACGAGTATGATGGTATAATGGTTGGAAGATTAATAAAAAATAATCCATTTATATTAAAAGATGTTGATAAAAAAATTTTTGGAGAAAAAAATAAATCGATCGATGAAACAATTATTAATAATTATTTTGAATATATTAAACCAAAGATAGGTTTTGAGTCTATATTTAGATTGTTGAGCCCACTTTTAAGTATTTTTTTTTCTGTCCCACATAGTAAAATCTATAAAGCTAAAATAAATGATTACATGAAAGATCAAAAAATTGGATTAATAGAAGATTTATTAATAAAGTTAATTAATGAAAAAAAACTAACTTAATTTTATTTTAGTATGGTACATGATATAAAATACTAAGAATTTCTACTCCAGGATTTTTGTCGCCTAAATTAGCATTAGAAATATGGCTAAATGAAATTCCTATTCTATTGTTATTTTTTAATTGGTAGTTTAATTCCAATGAAGTTCGAAATTGTATATCATTTCCTAGTTTTTTTCCTGATCCATCATCGTATAAACCTGCACCAAAACTTGGAGTGAAAAAAAATTTACTTTTATTGCCTTCTAATAATTCACCCAAATTGTCTTCAAAATAAACTCCAGTTAAAAAATAAGACGCAGAGTCGCTAGTATATTCAATTCCAAAGAAAGGCTTAACAAAGAAAAAATTATCTTCTTTTGGGCCAATGTCAAATAAAGAGTTATCACTTCTAAATTCGTATCTAAAATCTGAAGCCTGATTTTTTTCAGAACCGTCAAATTTTATATCGTATATACCTAAGCTAAAAACATTTGTCCCTTTACCATAAGCATGAGCTGTAAATAAAATTATTAGAATTGATACATATATTCTTAACACAAAAATATATTATAATTATTTGATTTAGCTATCAAATAAAAAATTCTTTATTTTGCTGAGAAATTTCTAGAAGGGATTTTTTTAATTTTTCTAAAGCTTTTGTCTCAATTTGTCTTACTCTTTCTTTACTAATTTTTAGCATTTGTCCCAATTCATCTAAAGTGATACTTTTCTCTCTAAATTTTCTTAGACGTATAATTTTTTTCTCTCTATCACTAAGAGTTTCCAAAGCTTTATTGATAAAATCTTTTTTTATGTTTTTATCATTAAATTCTTCATACGTTTCTTCGGGATTTTGACGATCATCAGCCAGAAGACTCATTAAATCATTTTCTGTGTCATTATCTACTTTTTGATTAAGATGTAAATCTCCACCGGTAAGTCTGGATTCCATATTTTGTACTTCAATAGATTTGACTTTAAGCATATTTGAGACCTTATTAATTTCATTTTGGCCCATAAACTCTCTTGAAACATCATTAATTTGCTGTTTTATTTTTTTTAAATTGAAAAAAAGTGCTTTTTGAGAAGCTGTAGAACCTGTTCTTACAACAGACCAGTTTTTCAAAATATAATCTTGTATTGATGCTCTTATCCACCAAGAGGCATAAGTTGAAAGTCTAAAATCTTTTGAAGTGTCAAATTTTTCTAGAGCATGCATTATTCCAAGAACACCCTCGTGAATTAAATCATCAATAGGTAATCCATAACTAGAATATTTTCTTGCATAAGAAATAGCCAAACGAAGATATGAATGTAATATTTTTTGTAAAGATTTCGGTGTTTTGTTAATTCTCCAATCATTAATAAGATCAAATTCTTCATCTTTTTCAAGGATTGCAGCTTTTTTTGATAATTCAATTAAATTGTTAGAAAAAATAAAATTTTTAATAGCCATACGTTAATATACGTATGATTTTTAAATTGGATCAATTATTTTCAAATAAATCTAATATTTCCCCATTTTCCTTAAATATTCCAAATAAAACATTCTTATTTGATAAGGGTTGTTTAAATAATGTGCAAACAACATTATTTTTAGAATTCTCTAATTCATTTAAGTGTTCAGATTCATAACCTCTTACAATTCTTGTAAATGTTTTGTAGGGATGTTGAATCTTCGAAAAATTTTGAAAGCCCCACCAAAAACAATCATTTTGAGCAGATAGAGGTCTTGTTATATCCACACCTCTGTTAACAAACAATATTTTTTTTGTCTGAGAGTAAGCAGCATGTTTTAAATTTAAAAAATATTGAGTATGCCCTGGTATCATCTGTAAAGTTTTATTAAGATTTGATGTCCATTTCGATATATTAATTGTACCAGTAGAAGAAATAGTTTTTATTTCATCTGTTGAAAAACCATATGAATTTATTGTTTTGTTTACGCCGTGCTCAAACATCCACTCAATAATCTCTGTAGGGTTAGGAGCAAGTTGTAATTGCAATAATTTAGTAAACATTTCTTCTTGAGCACCTCTCAAAAAAACAATGGATTCTGGTTTTAACTTAAATTTTGCCATAAGTTTAAATCTAAGATCTAAAACGCTGCTTAAAGTTTCTTTTGAGCTTTCGCCTAATCCTATAATGTTACCAAGAAAAATTAATTTATCATCAGAATTAAAATTATTTAAAATATATTTTTTAATAGAACTAAAAGAGCTTAAATTTGAGTGAATAGATCCAATAGCCCAAATTTTTTCAGATTTATTTAGTTCTACAAAGTTACTAATCTTATTCAAAATTCTATTTTTTAATTAAAATTTGTTCTATTTTTTCTGTTGATTGAAAATAATCAGTTTTTTCAACTGCGGCTACTTCCCTTGCTAAACGCTCTATTGCTACTTGAAACATTTGTCTTTCACTATAAGATTGTTCAGCCTGACTACTTTTCCTAAATAAATCTCTAACAACTTCTGCAATTTTAATAGGATCGCCAGAGAAAATCTTAGTTTCGTATTCTTGTGCTCTTCTACTCCACATGATTCTTCTTATTTTAGGTTTCAATTTTAAAGTAGAGAAAACTTCTTCAATTATTTTTTTAGATGATATTTTTCTTAAGCCAACCTCATCTTTTTTATCAAGAGGTACTCTGATTATTAATTTAGATTGTTCCATTTTAACAACATAAAAACTTGTTTTAATATTAGAGATTTCCATATTTTCTATTTTTGTAATTTCTCCTACTCCATGCTTGGGATAAACAACTGTTTCTCCTATTTTAAATTCTGAGTTTTTATTATTTTTCATTTATCTTCCAGGTTTATCACTAAAATATTTATTATATTTATCTTTAACATTATTCCACTCTTCTGCATCTGAAGGAGGTGTTTTTTTCTCACTTATATTGGGCCAAATCTCTGAGTATTTTCTATTAATTTCTGCCCATTTTTCAATTCCGTCCTCAGTATCTGATAAAATTGCCTCTACTGGACACTCAGGTTCACATACACCACAATCAATACATTCGTCTGGATGTATTACAAGCATATTTTCTCCTTCATAGAAACAATCAACAGGACACACCTCTACGCAGTCCATATGTTTACATTTTATACATTTTTCATCTACTACATATGTCATATTAATTTAAATTTTATCTAGAGCCCTTTTTCTAGCATTTCCAGAGTTAACATCGGAAATGTACAACAAACCAGCAAGTCTTCTTATAAGGTTAGACTCAAAATCATGGATCTCACCATCGGATAATACAATTTCCCATAAGGCTTCTATCAAATGAAGTTTCTTCTCATCTGTAAAATTTTTGTTGATAAATGATGTGTAGTAGTGCAATGATTTCGTGTTATCTTTATTATTTAATGCTGCTTTTACAACTAAATCAACTTCGTTTGGGTCTGCTTCAAATACATCGATAAGACTCAACTTAATTTTATTTAATTCATATTTGTCAATTTGACCATCAGTATAAGCAGCTTCAATCATCAATCCACAAAGTAGTTCTAGACCTTTATTGTCTTCTTTCTCTTCTTTAGAATTTTTATTGCTAAGAATGTTTTTTAATAAATTTATCAATTTTTACCTATTTCTTTATATTAAAGCAGTTTTTCTAAAACTGCAAAGGGAGAATTGGGATCTCTTTTAATATTATTTTTGTTATTTTTTTTATTAAGTATTTTGTTATTTTTTTTATTAATTATTTTTTTTGAGTTTTTTTTATTTTTGCTCAAAAAATATAATTTTTTTTGATCGGAAATAGTTACATAATCGTATCCACAAAATAACATAATATCTTTTAATTGATCACTATTACAACCTATCGGATTCATTAAATCTGAGGACTCTAAAAATGGTCCTTTCTTAATTTTTTGCCTAGCTACAAAAAAAATTTTTTCAAAAACATCAATTCTAAATGCAAAGTTTTTAATATTAATATAACCGATTGATTGCCAATAATTTTCAGGCATTTTTAATTTTGATGTAAAAGAAACTCTTCCATTCTGAGGAAGTGGTAAAAAATTATCTTGATCATTTTTATGAAATGTTTTCCACAAAATGGCGCAATACTCTAGAGGTTTTTTCTTTAATAAATTTGGTATAAAAAAATATTTTGCCCCTATTCTAATACCTAATTTTGAAAGTTGAAGTTTACTCTCTTTAGTAATCTCTTTTAACGAATTTTTAAAATTTTCAATTGGGTAATTTCCAAATTTCTCAAGACAATTAAATGCAATTGCTCTTATTTCTGAGTTTAATTCATCAAATATATTTTTATTGAGAGGATATAGTGTTTCATTTATTTCACTATCTACCCATTTTTGAAGTTTTGCAGAGACTAATAATTTATTTTCTGATGAGAGATATTCTGAATTTAAGGCTTCTGCAACTGGTCTATATATTGACTTACCTTTCTTTAACTTACCTATAGGCTCCTGTCCCCAATAAATAAACGTGTCATCTTTTATTTTAGATTTTGCAATATCTCCAAAATTAATTGAATCTAATGGCGCTTGTAAAAAATTTTCTACTTTTTCATTTATCATATTTCTTGCAGATTTTTTTATATTACTAATAGAAAAAAGGGATTGTGAAAATATTTTTTTATCTTCAATTAGGTCAAAACCATTTATAATTCCATATTTATTGTGATCTAGAAATATTTCATTATTGTTTTTTGTAAGTATATTCTGATTATCTTGCAGTTTTTGTTTTCCTATAAAAAACTTAGAAGAATAATCAATGAATTTATTTGTAAGACTATTGTGTAATTGATCAGATAAAACATTTTCAATTTGTTGAGTTTTTTCTTTCCAATAATATTCGTTTTTAAGCCAATTATGGTTATTAGTAATATATGTCCATGTTCTTATTTGAGAAATTTTAATAGAAAGCTCAGGTATTCCTCCATCAAAATTACTCAACCTACTAATTTTTTTATTAATCCAATCTTCCGGTATATTATAATTATTTTCAATCAAGATAAGATATATGTCCTTTAAAAGTAATAAATAATTATCATTAAAAAGTTTTTCAAAATCTGGAATTTGACAAACTTCCCATAATAATTTTATATTTCTTTTAGATATAAGAAATTTATTTATCTCATTATCATTGATTAAATTACGAAAATTAAGCTCATCCAAAGCATTTTTTTTATGAATAAAATAATTATTTATAGGATATTTCTTTAATGAAGAAAGTAAAGTAGCAGTTGAATTAAAATCTAAATCAGCATTTCTCCAATAAATTTTTTGAATATTATCAAAATTATGTGTCTCTATCTGTTGTATAATTAGTGGATCTAAATCACCAGCTTCTTTAGTATAGCTGAATGTACCATCCTGTTTATATCTGCCTGCTCTGCCAGCTATTTGACCCAATTCATTTGGGGCAAGATTTCGATTATATCTACCATCAAATTTTTCTAATGATGAAAAACTTACGTGATTAATATTAAGATTTAAACCCATACCAATTGCATCAGTAGCTACAAGATAATCAACATTTTTATTTTCATATACTTCTACTTGAGCGTTTCTAGTTCTTGGACTCAATGATCCTAACACAACAGCAGCACCACCTTTATGAGTTCTAATATTTTCTGCAATTTCATAAACTTTGTTAATATTAAAGGCGATTATTGCAGATCTAGGTTCAAGTTTAGAGAAATTTTGTTTTCTAAGAAACGTGAGTTGAGAAAATCGATTTTTTTTCTCTACTTTAATATTTGGATAAATTTTTTTTAGAATGTTTTCTATATTTAATGATCCTAAAAAAATTGTTTGAAAATTTCCTCTAAGATTAAGAAGTCTATCAGTAAAAATATGACCTCTTTCATAGTCGGCAGCAAGTTGAATTTCATCGATTATGACACAATCTACCATGACATTTTTAGGCATTGATTCAACTGTACAGAAAAAATACTTTGCTTCTTTTGGAACAATCTTTTCTTCACCAGTTATTAATGCTACATTGTTAAGTCCAATTTTTACCACTGCCTTGTCGTAATTTTCTCTTGCAAGTAATCTTAACGGAAATCCAAAAATTCCAGAAGAAAAAGAAAATAATTTTTCAAACGCTGTATAAGTTTTTCCAGTATTAGTGGGCCCAAGTATGGCTAATAAATTTTCATCTTCACCAGACATGAAATTACGCAGCTTCTGATATTATTTCATTTAAAACGTAATTTAAAATTCCACCGGCTTTATAATATTCAAGCTCTTTATTTGTATCTATTCTACACTTTAATTTTATATTTTTACTTTCTGTAGAATTAATTTCACAATCTAATATGATCCCTGGTTTTAGCTCCAATACATTAGGAATAGAAATAGTTTCATCACCTAAAATATTAAGGTTTGTTTTGTTTTCATTATTCATAAATTCAAGAGGTAATACTCCCATTCCAATTAAATTAGATCTATGAATTCTTTCGAAACTTTCAGCTATTACAGCCTTTACACCCAAAAGCCTTGTGCCTTTAGCTGCCCAATCTCTGGATGAACCTGTACCATACTCTTTTCCAGCTATTATGACAGTATCAATATCATTTTTAATATACTCTTGAGCAGCATCATATATGGACATTTGTCTATTTGAGAGAAAAGATTTCGTATAACCTCCTTCTACGTTATCTAGAATTTGATTCTTAATTCGTATGTTTGCAAAAGTACCTCTCATCATAATTTCATGATTACCACGTCTTGATCCATATGAATTGAAGTTCCTAGAATTGACTTGTCTATCTGTTAGATAAAGACCAGCTGGGCTGTCTTCTTTAATACTACCTGCTGGTGAAATATGGTCTGTTGTTACACTATCACCTAACAATGCTAATATTCTTGCATCTTTTATATCTTTTAACTCAAATTCATTTTGTGTATCAAAGAATGGTGGGTGTTTAATATAAGTACTAGTATCATTCCAATCATAAGTTGTGTCATTGTTATTAATAATTGATTTCCAATTATCGTCTCCCTTATATATTTCTTTATACCTTTCTTTAAACATCTCAGGAGTTAAACATAAACTTAGTGTTTGATTAATTTCTTTATTTGTTGGCCATAAGTCCTTTAAAAATATCTCTTTGCCAGATTTAGATATTCCAAGGGAGTCCTCTGTGAGATTAATGTTAATATTACCAGCAATTGCATATGCAACAACAAGTGGTGGTGAAGCAAGAAAGTTTGCTTTTATTTCTTGGTGAACCCTACCCTCAAAGTTTCTATTTCCTGATAAAACTGAACAAACAGTCAAATTATTAGTCCTAATTTCATTTGATATCCATTCATCTAAGGGGCCAGAGTTTCCAATGCAAGTTGTACATCCGTAACCAACAGTATTGAAACCAAGTTCATCAAGATATTCTGTTAAGCCTGCTTTATCAAGATAATCACTAACAACTTTACTGCCTGGAGCCAAACTTGTTTTAACCCAAGGTTTAATTTCTAAACCCAAATCAATAGCTTTTTTAGCAACAAGTCCAGCTGAAATCATCACATTTGGATTAGAAGTATTTGTACAACTAGTGATTGCAGCTATTACAATATCACCTGTGTTTAATTTATCGTTCTTATTGTTAGAATTATTTTCTATCTTATTAAATTCAATTGGAACATTTTTTAAAAGAATTTTATCTTGAGGTCTTTTTGGGCCAGCTAAAGAAGGTTCAATAGAATTTAAGTTTAATAATATTTTATCAGAAAATTCTGGTGAGTATTTTTCATTTACCCAAAGAGTTTGTTGTTTTGAATATTCTTTGACAATATTAAGTTGTTCTTTATCTTTGCCAGTTAATTTAAGATAGTTAATAGTTTCTTCATCAGTTGGAAAAAATCCACAAGTTGCACCGTACTCTGGAGCCATATTAGAGATTGTCGCTCTATCTGCCAAAGATAAATTCTTTAAACCAGTTCCATAAAATTCTACGAATTTTCCAACCACTCCTTTGTCTCTAAGAATTTTTGTAATTGATAAAACTAAATCAGTCGCTGTAATTCCCTCTTTCAATGATCCTTTAAGTTCACAACCGATTACATCTGGAATATTCATTGAAATTGCTTGACCTAGCATTGCAGCTTCAGCTTCAATTCCACCCACACCCCAACCTAGCACTGAGAGTGAATTAACCATTGTTGTGTGGCTATCTGTGCCAACTACTGAATCAGGAAATAAATAATTTTCATTATCAATTTTTTTTAACCACACCGTTTTTGCTATATTTTCAAGATTCACTTGATGACAAATTCCTGCGCCAGGAGGAACAAGATAAAAATTATCAAATGAATTCTGACCCCATTTTAAAAACTCATATCTTTCTTTATTTCTGTCAAATTCCTTCTTAACATTTTCTTTTAAAGCATTACTATTTTTATAACTATCAACCATTACCGAGTGGTCTATAACTAGATCAACTCTGGAGAGAGGATTTATTTTTTTTGGCTCGATACCTTTCGATTTAAGTGCATTCCTCATTGCAGCTAAATCAGCAACAGCTGGAACACCGGTAAAATCTTGCATAAGTACGCGTGTAGGGAAAAAAGCTATCTCAATTTTTTCATTTTTCTTATTATTATCTTTTAATGAAGAGAATACTTTGGAAATCATTTCTTTATTAATATTTTCATCATCCTCATTTCTAAGCAAGTTCTCCAATATCACTTTGATTGAGATTGGAATTTTATTTAAATTAATATCAAAATGATCAGCAACCTTATTTAAATCAAAATATTTAAATTTTTGATTATTTATTTCAATAATTTGCTCAGAATTAAAAGAATTTATGTTTTTCATGCTAAATTTGAATAATAATTATAATAAATAAATAGTATGAAGATAATTTTTTGTATAGCAAAATGTTAATTTATTATTAGAATTCTGCCAAAAAATATATGAATTACAAAATAATTTTTTTTATATGTAATTAAATTTTAATTTTATATTTTTTATCTCTAATTTAATTTCAAAATATTGCTATATTGTTGACTTTAACCGTAAGTTTTGGGAATAAATACTCAGCCTTTTATAATTATCACTTAGGTGATGATGGAGGGAGGTTCCTCCGGGGTAACAAAATACAAGGAGTATTTTATGGCTAAGAAGAAAAAGAAAGCTGCTCCAAAGAAAAAGAAAAAAGCAGCTCCTAAGAAAAAGAAAAAAGCAGCTCCTAAAAAGAAAAAGAAAGCTGCTCCTAAGAAAAAGAAAAAAGCAGCTCCTAAAAAGAAAAAGAAAAAAGCTGCTAAAAAGAAGAAAAAGAGAAGATAGTAATACTTCAATTTTTCAGGAAAACTTTATTTTAAAGTTTTCTTTTTCTTATCTTTTTCAAAAAGATAAAACGGGGTTCTGCCCCGTTTTTTTATTGTTTTAAATCAAAAAGTAATTAAATCTTAATAATGATAATTGTAAAGGATTTATCCGTAGAAAGACAAGATAAAAAAATATTTGAAAATATTAATTTATCTCTTGTGCCTGGAAATATTGCTATCTTAAAAGGTAAAAATGGTTCTGGCAAAACTACATTGCTAAAAGCATTATTAAATATAATAGAGCCCTCAGTTGGTTCAATTTATTGGAAAGGAAAATTATTAAAAAAAAATCTATATGATTTTTATAATCATGTTACTTTTATTGCTGACACAACATCAAGCTTAAAAAAATTAACTATCAAAGATAATATTAATATTTGGAAAAGATTTTTTATGTCAAATATTAATAATACTCAAATTGAAACCGCATTAAAAACATTAAAATTAGATAATTATTTAGATAAAAAAGTTGGAACATTGTCTTTTGGAGAAATTAAAAAATTAGAATTCTTAAGATTAATTATAGAAAATAAAAAAGTTTGGATTTTAGATGAACCTCTTTCAAACTTAGATGACGACACAATTGAATTAATGAAACAAACTTTTGAAGACCATTGTGCTAAAGAAGGCTCTATAATTTTTAGCTCACATCAAAATCCAGGCATCTATGTTTCTGAAGAAATTCATCTGTAAAAATAATGAAATTTTTAAATAAAATAATTTACTTTTTTTACAGAGAATACAAATTAAATTTAAGCGGCATTCAGGATATTTTAACAAATATCATTTTCTTTTTTGTATCGATATTCATATTTATTTTCTCTATTGGGCCAGATAAAGAAACTATTTCTCTCATAGGAGTGGGTATAGTATGGACATTATTATTATTAAGCTCAACTCTATCTCTAAGAAAATTTTATCAAGAAGACTTCGAAAATGGAAATTTATTGGTTATGCATTTAAATGGTTTTAGTTATGGTTTTATTGCTATTTTAAAAACATTATCAAATATGATTTTTGTACAAATACCTTTCTTATTATCAATCCCTATTGCATGTATATTGCTAAATATTTCAAATGAGAAACTTATCTACGTATTTACAAGCTTTACCTTAGGATCATTAATTTTATCCTGCTTAGGATCTATTTCATCATCAATGAACCTTATGAATCAACGAAACTATCTACTGGGTAGTGTCATAGTTATGATATTTAGTGTTCCAATAATTATTTTTTCAGTAGGTATAATTAATCTGGAAGAGAGCTTTAATTCTCTTGTAAATATATTATTTGGAATATTATTAATAGTTTTTGCTATAAATCCCTGGGCAAGCGGATTGTGTCTTAAACTTTCATTAGAAAATAATTAGTATGAAGTTCTTAGTTAATCCAAATAAATTTAATGAAATAGCTGATTATATATTTAAACCAATACTGATCTTATCTATCGTATTATTTGCTTTGGGATTATTGTTTGCTCTTTATCTATCACCAAATGATTATCAGCAAGGATCAACTGTAAGAATAATGTATGTGCATGTTCCAAGTGCATGGTTATCTTTACTAACTTATGCAGTAATGAGTCTTTATAGCATTGCTGCACTGGCTTTTAGAATACCCTTTGGTTATATTTTTAATACAGCAGTAGCACCAATAGGCGCAGTTTTTACATTAATATGCATAATAAGCGGATCATTATGGGGAAAACCAATGTGGGGTACATGGTGGGTATGGGATGCACGATTAACTTCTGTTGCAATACTTTTTATTATTTATCTAATTATTATTTTTATGAATTTATCTTTTGAAAATAGGGTTGTAAGAGAAAAGGTTGTTGCAATATTTATACTTGTTGGATCAGTAAATCTGCCAATAATTAAATTTTCTGTTGATTGGTGGAATACCTTACATCAACCAGCAACAATAAGTAAATTATCAAAACCCAGTATTGATCCTACAATGCTTACGCCTTTAATAATTATGACACTAGCATTTATGATGATTGGATTAGCAATTTCTATATTAAGAATAAAAACAGAAATAATTTCAAGAAAATCTAATATAAGTTAATTTGTGACTTTTAGTCCATTGGATTAAGTTTCATTCCTAAATATTTTTGTTATTAGGAACTATGTATTTTTGGTATATTTTAGGATCTTACATTACAGCCTTTCTTTTAATTTTTTTGCTATTATTTTTTAGTTACTTAAAATTTAAAAGAATAAAAAGTAAATGAGTCTACGATTTCAAAGATTGCTCTTAATATTACTTACTTTAGTTATAATACTAAGTGCTGTTCTGCTAATTTTGTATAATACTAGAGAAAATGTATCTTATTTTTATACACCATCAGAAATTGATAAATCAGAAATTACAATAGATAAAATAATAAGGATAGGTGGTTTTGTAGAAAATGATAGCTTTAATAAAATTTCTTCAAGTTCATTTAAATTTAGAATTACGGATGAAAGAGCATCTATACTTGTTACTTACAATGGAATTCTTCCTGATTTATTTAGAGAAGGGCAAGGTGCAGTGATAGAGGGTGCTTTTGTTGATAAAAATATTTTTAATGCAACTAATGTTTTTGCAAAACATGATGAAAATTATATGCCAGCATCAATAAAAGAAGATCTGAAAGATACAGGTTATTGGAATAAAGAATATAAATGAGTTCATTAGTTGGTTTTTTAAGCTTAGTTTTTGCGATAGGTATCAATTTTTACTTATTTTTATCTAGGTACATATTTAAATTTCAAAAACAGAAATTTAATTTATTCATCCGCTTTTCATCCTTATTAACTTTGTTATCTTTTTTTTCATTAATGTATGCCTATGTGGTATCTGATTTCTCAAATTATAATGTCTTTCAAAACTCTCACTCAAATAAACCGCTAATATATAAAATTTCAGGTACTTGGGGGAATCATGAAGGTTCGATGCTTCTGTGGCTTTGTATATTATCTATCTTTAGCTTCTTTTTTTCTTTTACTAAAAATATAGAAGATAACTTTCAAAAATTAACTTTGATTATTCAAGCTTTTCTTCATATTTTGTTTGGTCTATTTATAGTTTTTACTTCTAATCCTTTTCTCGTTAATTCAATATTAGTAAACGAGGGTTTAGGTTTAAATCCTATTTTACAAGATCCTGGGTTGGCTGTTCATCCTCCAATTTTATATGCTGGTTATGTTGGTTATTCTATAGTTTTCAGCATTGCAATAGCTGGTTTATTTCAAAATACAGATGATGAATGGATATATGTTGCTAAAAAATGGTCATTAATTAGTTGGACTTTTTTAACTGGAGGAATAGCTCTTGGTTCTTATTGGGCATATTATGAATTAGGATGGGGTGGTTGGTGGTTTTGGGATCCAGTTGAAAATATTTCACTGATGCCTTGGATTGCTGGACTTGCATTAGTTCATTCACTCATGATGGTAAGAGGTGAGCAAGTTATTAAAAAATGGATAGTTTTTTTATCAATTCTTTGCTTTTCATTAAGTGTTTTTGGAACATTTTTGGTAAGATCTGGAATCTTAACAAGCGTACATTCATTTGCAGCAGACGCATCCAGAGGCATATTTATATTACTAATTTTTTTTATTGTAACTGGATTTGGTTTTTTAGTTTTTTTGTTAAAAGAACCAAAAAAATCAAATGCTTTAAACTTATTATTTATCAATAAGGTTTCAGCGCTTGTAATAAATAATATTTTAATGATTATAGCTACTTTAACTATTCTTTTAGGAACTATATATCCAATAATTATTGAAGTTTTGTATAATAAGAGAATATCGGTTGGAGGCCCTTATTTTAATTCAACAGTAATTCCTATAATGATCCCAGGTTTTTTATTAATGAGTATTGCACCAATTTTATCCTGGCAAACAAATAAGATAAATAATTCAAAAAAATATGTTCTAGCTTTTATTATCTTAAGTGTTTTAGTTATACTTCAATCATATTTTTTGGATTTTAATACATGGGGTTTTGTAGGGCTACTTTTAGGTTTTTGGATAATATTGGCTTCAATTATTGCTATATTTTCTTCGTATAAATTTAAAATTAACATTAAGTTTTTCAAAATAATTAATCCTCATGTAGCGCATATTGGTGTTGGTATTGCTATAATTGGTATCACTTGTTCTAGTGTTTTTCAAAATGAGCTAGATTTTAACCTTAATGAGGGAGATAAGTTTAATGTAAATGGAAAAACAGTTTTGTTTGAAAAAATAGAAACAACTAATGAGACTAATTTTCAATCTTTAAGAGGAAAATTTTTGTTTGATATTGAAAAAAATCAATCAAAAGAAATAGAGGCTGGAAAAAATTATTATCCAGTGTCAAAGATGATTACGTCTGAAGCTGGTATTTTACATCAGTGGAATAAGGACATATATTTTATCCTTGGTGATCAAAAAAATAATGAGTGGTTTGTAAAAGTTTTAATTAATCCATTTGTTAGCTTTATATGGCTTGGAGTGATAATAATGATGTATTCGGGTCTAATAGCAGTTTCTAGAAGATGAACAGGATTTTTATTTTAACACCATTAATAGTACTTTTAATCATATGTATTTTTTCACTAGTTTATTTATTAAGTGGTAAAGATCCTAATAAACCACCGAGTGCGCTCTTAAATAAAGATGTTCCTATTTTTGAAAGCAGCTCTTTGTATAATGCAAAGGATATAATCAAAACAAAAGATTTAAAAAATAAGAAGATCTTAATTAATTTTTTTGCTTCTTGGTGTAGTCCTTGTAAAATAGAGCATCCACTTTTTTTTGAAATACGTAAAAAATATCCTGAACTATATTTGTTGGGATTTAACCACAAAGATCCAACTTCTGATGCAAAAAAATATTTAAAGGATGATGGAAACCCATACGATTTTGTTGGTGTAGACTCTGATGGTTTAATTGCATTAGAATTTGGAGTTTTTGGTCTACCAGAAACGTATTTAATTAATGAGGATGGTAAGATTATCTATAAATTTATGGGTCCGATAACAATGGATATTTTAAAAAATGAAATTGAACCGCTTCTATAAATTTTTATATATAATAATTTTAAGTTTTGTATTTTTTACTTTAAAAATATTTGCAGTTGAAAATATTGATGAGAGAGTAAAAAAATTAACTTTAGAGTTGCGATGCATGACGTGTCAAAATCAAAGCGTTTATGATTCAGATGCAGAATTCTCAAATGATATTAAAAAAATAGTTAAAATTAAGTTGAAAGCTGGAGAAAGTGAACAAAATATTAAGAAATTTTTAGTTGAAAGATATGGTGAATACATTCTTTTTAGACCATTAATGAATTATAATAATATCTTTCTTTGGAGTTTTCCTTTTATATTACTAATAATTGGCTTGTTTTTTGTATTAATTAAGAGCAAACGAAACAAGGTCTGAAACAATTTATTTTGTTTTTTTTTATTTAGCTTATATGGTTTCTCTATAATTTAGAAATACTTCTTCAAGGAGGAAACGTGAAAAAAATTTTAATATACTTATTATCAATTGGTATTTTTGGAGTTGCTTCAATTGCAAATTCACAAACAATAAGAATTGGTACAGAAGGTGCTTACCCACCATGGAATAATTTAAACTCTGCTGGCGAACTAGAAGGGGCAGAAATAGACTTTGGTAACGAAGCTTGTGAACGAATGGGTGTTACATGTGAATGGGTAACTCAAGATTGGGATGGTATTATTCCTGCCCTTCTTCAAGGTAAATATGACATTATTATTGCTGGAATGTCTATTACCGAAGAAAGAAAAGAAAAAGTTAATTTTACTAATGGTTATATGACAGATGGTGCTAGATTTGCTGTTTTAAAAAATAGTGGTTTAGCAAATTTAAATATTGCTGGGATGGCTAAAGTTAATCTTAATAATGCAGGTGGAAAGGAACAAGCTGCAATAGGTCAATTAATTGCTGCGATGGATGGTAAAACTGTCTGTGTTCAATCTTCAACAATTCACCAAAATTTCTTAGAAAAACACATGTCTGGTGCAGTCGATGTTAAACTTTATCAAGCAGTTGACGATCACAATTTAGATTTAGCTGCTGGAAGATGTGATGCTGTTCTAGCTGATGTAGGATCAATTATTGATTTTATGGAATCCGATGGTGGTGTTGATGTTGCATTTACTGGTCCAACTTTTTCTGGTGGAGTCTTCGGTGATGGTGTTGGTGGAGCAGTTAGAAAAGAAGATACAGATATCTTAGAGATGTGGAATGCTGCCATTGCAGAAATGTCGAAAGATGGAACTACTGCTGAAATTACTAAAGAGTGGTTTGGTAGAGATATTTCTATGTAAATTAATTATAAATTCATCTAAAAGCGGTCTTAAAGACCGCTTTTTTTATGCAAAGATTACAACATTCAAAAAAATTTTTAGAAAATATCAATATGTATAAACGAATGCATAATGAGGGTTATAAAAAAAAAGATGGAGGATACATTGATAAAGAAGTATCTTTCAATGGTATAAGCACAATACCATATGCTCCAATAATTAAAAATATAATTAATAAGAACGACATAAATAGCCTTTTAGATTATGGTTGTGGAAAAGGTGAATTTTACGACAAAAAATTTAAATTAGATAATATTGAATATCCGTCATTCAAAAATTTTTGGGGTATTGATATAGATTTATACGATCCAGGTTATGCTCGATACAATAAATTAAATGAAAACAAAAATTATGATATGGTAATTTGTATAGATGTTCTAGAGCATATTCCAATTGAGGATATTGATTATGTTTTAGAACAATTATCAAGTTTATCAAAAAAATATATTTTTTTGAATGTAGGTTGCTACAGTGCAGCCGCACTACTCCCTAATGGTGAAAACGCACATATCACTATTCAAAAACCTGAATGGTGGTATGAAAAAATTCTTAAGTTAATTAAAATTAGACAAAATCTAAAGATAATATGTAACTGCACTATTGTTAAAGATGGAAAATTAAAAGTCTTTCCTTTAGAGTTTAATGATAAAATAAAAAATTATATTTAATATGAATTCAATTTTAGGCTTACTGATACAAATTATAAATTTATTTCAATTTATTCTTATAATTTATATTATTGGTACATGGCTTGTTAACTTTAATATTATTAATACAGGCAACAGGTTTGTATTTAGTATAATGGATGCTTTATATCGTATATGTGAACCTAGTTTAAATCTTGTAAGAAGGTATTTACCTGTTTTCGGTACTTTGGATTTATCTCCGATAATTGTGTATTTAGGATTATGGTTTTTAAAAAGCTTACTTATTGAGTATTGGCCTAGATAGCTATGACTGTCATTTTAGATGGTAAAAAAGTTGCACAAAAACTTAAGGATAACTTAAGAATTGAAATTAAAAACATAAAATCAAAGTTTAATCGTGTTCCTGCATTAGCTGTAGTGCAGGTGGGAAATATTGCTGCAAGCAGCGTTTATGTAAGGGCTAAAACAAAAGCTGCAAAAGAAGTTGGGATTGATGTAATTGATCATCACCTAGAAGAATCCGTAAATCAAAACGATTTAATCAAATTGATTAATCAATTAAACAATAATGATGATGTTAATGGTATTCTTGTCCAACTACCTTTGCCCAAAACTATAAATGAAGAAGTGGTCTTAGATAGTATAGCGCCTGAAAAAGATGCTGATGGTTTTCATCCTTTAAATGTTGGCAAACTCTCAGTAAGCCAAAAGAATGATGAAAGTCTAATGATACCATGCACTCCTTATGGCTGTCTGTTACTTCTAAGAGAACTTAATATTAATTTAGTTGGTAAAAATGCTGTTGTAATCGGAAGATCAAATATAGTTGGAAAACCTATGGCGCAATTATTATTAAAGGAGTCTTGTACTGTTACAACAGTTCATTCAAAAACTATAAATATTGAGAGTATTTGCAAAAATGCTGATATTTTAATAGCAGCAATTGGTAAACCTGAATTTGTAAATTCAGATTGGGTCAAGGAAGGTGCTATAATTATTGATGTTGGCATCAATAGAATAAAAATAAATGATGAGAAATCAAAATTGGTGGGTGATGTTTTGTTTAGTGATGTGGAACATAAGGTAAGTGCAATTTCTCCTGTACCTGGGGGAGTAGGACCAATGACAATTGCCTGCTTACTAAGAAACACTACAACTGCATTCAAATTAAAGTCAAATAATTAAGAGGAGCTTATTTTATAAATATGATCTAGAAAAATATCTACTGTGATGATTTTTCTTGCCTTAAAACAATGTTCACACAATTTAGATTTTACACCACATGGTGATTGTTTATCTTCATAATAAATATTTTCGTGAAAGTCGTAACCAATTACATCTGGTGATATCCATCCTCCAAAATATAGAACTGCCTTCTTATTTAATGCTGCTGCCACATGCCCAAAACCACCCTCAGGACCAACATAAAAATCAACTTCTTCTAGTAATGAACAAGCAAGTCTAAAATTCATTTCTTGGGGTGTAAATATTCCATCTATTTTTTTTGTTTGATTATGATTTGATTGAATAATCAAATAATCATCTTTTAATTTATTTATCAATCTTATCCAGTTCTGAATACCCCAATCTTTGTTTTGATGTTTAAAACTAAATTGTGCATCATTTATTTTAGTTGATGAAGTTTCAATAAAAATCATATTTCTGAATTTTTTATTGTGATTTTTATTCCAAAATTCTTTAGCTTCAGAAATAATTTTTTTTGCATCTATTTTTTCTTGATCTGAAAAAAATACTTCACCTGGTACAGGCTTATAATTTTTCCAAACATAATTATTTGAGATGCTTTTTTTATAATCTATATAAGGTCTATTCAATTCGTGGAAATCAATTAGATGGATAGGTTTGTTATTATCTAAATTTCTACAATCTGCAATATTCGGATTATTCTCATAAATTGGGGAATGGAATGCATGATTTTTTTCTGCAATGCCAATGATAATTTGTCTTTCTGGGAACCGTTTTTTAATTTTAGCTGCTAACGAAGTTACAAGTAAATCATCACCGTAACCCATATAAAATTAATTATTTTTACGCATTCTTATTGAGTTTATTTTAATAAATCCTTCTGCATCTTTTTGATTATATTCACCTACTTCATCAAATGAAACTAATGAAGTATCATAAAGAGAGTTGTTCGATCTTCTACCCAATATAATTACGTTACCTTTAAATATTTTAATTTTGACATCACCATTAACTTTGTGTGACATTGAATCTATCAATTTTTGCATTGAGTTTCTTTCAGAAGAAAACCAAAAACCATTATAAATTACTTCAGCGTATTTGGGCATCAATTCATCCTTAATATGTGCTTCTCCTTTATCTAAAGTAATACTCTCTATTGCTCTTCTTGCATCTAACAATATTGTTCCACCCGGTGTTTCATAAACACCTCTGGATTTCATTCCAACATATCTATTTTCTACAATATCTATTCTTCCTACTCCGTGACTTCCAGCTATAGAATTTAATCTTGTAAGAATTTCGTGAGGTTTTAGTTTTTCTTCATTTATAGAAACTGGGTCGCCGTTTTCAAATCCAATTATTATAACTTCTCCTTTATCTGGAGTATCTTCAATAGATTTTGTTCTAGAAAAAATATGTTCGGGTGGTTCAAGCCAAGGATCTTCAAGAAGTTTACCTTCAGAAGAAGTGTGAAGAAGATTTGCATCTGTGCTAAATGGAGGCTCGCCCATTTTATCTTTAGTTACTGTTATCTGATTTTTTTCTGCATAATTTAATAAATCATTTCTAGAATCAAATTCCCAATCTCGCCAAGGTGCTATAACTTCGATTTTTGGATTATTTGCATAGTATCCAAGCTCGAATCTAACTTGATCATTACCCTTGCCAGTAGCACCATGCGCCACAGCATCTGCTCCTACAATTTTAGCAATTTCAATTTGCCTCTTTGCGATTAAAGGTCTGGCGATAGCTGTGCCTAACAAGTATGTGCCCTCGTAAAGAGCGTTAGCTCTAAACATTGGAAAAACATAATCTCTAACAAATTCTTCTTGTAAATTTTCAATAAATATTTCTTCAACACCTAAGTTTTTTGCTTTTGCTTCAACCGGTGAAAGTTCTTCTCCTTGACCAATATCTGCTGTGAAAGTAACTACAGGGCATTTATATTTATTTTGTAGCCACTTGAGAATTACACTTGTATCTAATCCACCTGAGTAAGCTAAAACAATTTTCTTGGGCATTTAACAATCGTTTATTAACTGATTATATGCTGCAGTAAATCCATTAAGGGTATAAGTATCATTGGTAATTGTGCCTCGCGATGACTCTCCTGTAACCTTAAGCTCTAATCCTTTTTTCATAGCAAAAATTACTTTTGCATCTTCTTCTGTCCAAGCAGCAGTTGACAAATCCTCAGTGGTATAAAATTTATATTCACCCTTATCTATACTTATAATAATATCTGAGGGAACCTTGTAGCTATAACCAGCCTCTATTTGAACTACAGTATCTGGATTGCCTATATTTTTATAGACTAAAACATAGAAGTCTCCTCTTTTTTTATCGCTTGGTAAATCTGTTTCTGTTGCTAAACTGCCAATATAACAATATTCATCAGTCTCCTCAAAAGACCATTTACCTACTTCTAAAGCATTAAGAGCACTAGGAAGTGCTACATATAGCACTAGTAAAAAATTAAGAAAAATTTTCATCAATTACTTCTTTTAGTATATCTTATGCAATTAGTTAAGAGCGTTTAATCAATGTTAGAGTCTTTTTAAATTATGGAAAAATCAAACCTAAATAACCTGATGAAAAGGATTCAAGAAGACCGCGACGAAATGGCTTTTTCGGAAATTTTTGATTTTTTTGCCCCAAAAATAAATGCTTATTTTATTCAAAATAGAATCAAAATTGAGAGTTCTGAGGAATTAACTCAGGAAGTTTTAAGTAATGTTTGGTTAAAATCCAACCTATATGATTCAAAAAAATCGGCTCTTTCAACGTGGATATTTACTATTGCAAGAAACAAAAAAATAGACTTTTTCAGGAAAAAATCAAAAATTAACTTTAAAGAAGAAGATATACGAGAATTTTTATACCAAGATAGAGAAGTTGATCTAATTGAGGAAAATGAAGCAAAAAAACAAATAGAAAGGATAAATAATGAGCTCGATGAACAGCAAAAAATAATGATAAAAATGAATTTTTTTGAAAATAAAAGTCATAAAAAAATTGCAGATGAGCTTGAAATTCCTTTAGGGACAGTTAAATCTAGAATTAGGCATATTTTAACAAAAATGCAGGGATTTTTAACATGAACGGAACAGTAGTAAGAAACCAACTTATATTTGATTTTGCATCGGGATTACTAGGTCCTGCAAAGTCGATATTTGCATCAACATATTTACAATTAAACTCAAATGCTTCTAAAATTAGTAGTGCATTTGAAAATATGATGGGTGAAAATTTAATGGATAATGAAAACGTTCATCCTAAAAATTTGAAGTATACAGATTGCATTAAAAACAAAAATGATAAATCTACCTCAAATCTTAAGGATCCGGTAACTAGTTTCTTTGGAAACCTAAACGATCTGGATTGGAAGCAAGTTTATAAGGGTTTCAAAGAGTACACTGCATCGATTGATGATAAAGACGAATTAAAACTAATAAGAATGGAACCTGGTGTTTCTGTACCATTGCACTCACATGGTGGAAAAGAATATATATTAGTTTTGGAAGGTAGTTTCTGCGATGAGTATGGTGAATATTCAAAAGGTGATATTCAAATTAACGATCAAAAAATTAAACACACCCCAATAGCTTCAAAGGATACAGGCTGTGTCTGTTTGAGCATAACAGAAAAAGATGTAATATTTTTTGGTAAGTACGGGTCTTTTTTAAATTTATTTACATTTATTAAATCTTTTTTTAAACAAAAATAACTTCATTATTGTATAACAATATGCGTGTCTAAAATGCACGTAAATTTCATTAGAGGTGAAGAGGTTGAGAGTAGCCACCAAGTTAAAGTGTTAGTAACAAACGCTAATGGTAAAACTTTATTATCTACAGAAAATGATAATGAATTTTTTTTCCCAAGATCATCAATTAAAATATTTCAAGCTATTCCTTTTGCAATGTCAAGCGCAATCAAAGATTATAGATTAAGCAATAAACATATAGCTTTAGCCTGTGCTTCACACAAAGGAGAGAAATTTCATATTAGAGAACTTAAAAAATGGATTTCAAAAATAAACTTAAAAACGAAAAATTTACAGTGTGGTATTCATGGTCCATTGGATAAAAAAGCATTTGAGAAGATAATATATTCTAGAAGAAAATTTAACGAACTACACAATAATTGTGCAGGAAAGCACTTAGCTATGTTAACAAGTTGTTTAGCTAACAGTCAGAATATTAAAAACTATCTGGATTATAATCATACACATCAAAAAAACATTAGAAAAATTTTCAATAAATTTACTGAAACCAAATTATCAAAGAAAAATTTCTCACTGGATGGTTGTAGTGCTCCACAATATTCATTTAAAATTAAACATATATCAAAGGCATTGAATAATTTAATCAGGAGTTACAAGAATAATTATCATTATACTGAACAAGTAAGAATCTTGGTTAATTCAATTTTAGAAAATCCAGAATTTATTGGAGGAACTTCAAGCTTTGACACAAAAGTAATGAAAACTTCAAAGGGAAAAATATTTTGCAAAAGTGGGGCAGAAGGTGTTTTTTTGTTTTTTGATATTCAAAAAGAAATTAGTGGGGTGATTAAAATTACAGATGGGAATGAAAGAGCAATTCCAATTACTATACTAAATATTTTTAAAAAATTAAAAATTATGAATAATGATGAATTAAAAAATTTAGAAAAAAAAGAAAAATTTGATCTACAAAATCATGCAGGTAAAAAAATTGGTCGCATCAGCCTTACAATGAAATGATAAACAAAAATATGATAATTAATACTGTTAAAGGTAATCTAAGAAAGTAAAATGCATTTTTGTTTATTTCATTTGCAAATAAAATAATATAGTCAAAAAACAATTGGGTTAACAAGAGTAAAGTTATTAAAATAAAAATAATTAAAATATAAATATTAAAAAGACTTAAAATAATAATCATAACAGCAAATAAGCTAGGCAAAAAACCATATATTACTATGTGAGTGGGTGGATTATTTTTTAAATTCCAATTTATAGACCCTATAAAAACAATTATGATTAAGCTGTAATAAGTAATAAAACTAAGAAGATATTTTTCTTCAACTATTAAAAAATAGTATTTATCTAAAAAAGTTAAAACATATGGTATTAATCCAAAATATGAAATTAGAAATTGAAAATTAATTTTTTTGAACATTTGGCATGGTTGAAAAAAGTATCATTTTAGAAATTGAAAAACTTTTAAATAATAAAAAAATTATAGATAGCAAGTTATTATCAGACTCTTTTGGCATTAATTGCTTAAAAGTTGTCACGAGTGATAGTAAAGAGTTTATTATCAAATATTATTACAGAAGTAACGATAAATTTAATGCTATAAAATCTGAAACAAATAACCTTCTTTTCTTTAATAAAAAAAAGTTTAATCAATTCCCAAGTATTATTAACTATAATGATAAATTCTTAATAATGTCATTCATAAATAATGATGATGATCAACCAAACCAAACTAATGATGATTTATTAAACGCTATAATTTCTCTTCACTCCAATACGAGTAAAAATTATGGTTTTAGTTTTGACACACAAATTGGTGGTTTAAGACAGATAAATTCTATATCTAATAATTGGCTAGAGTTCTATAGAGATAAAAGACTAAGTTACATATTTGATTTGGTTAACAAAAATCAACCTATGGATGAAACTATTAACACCAAAATTGATTTATTAATTAAAAAGATAGATAATTTTATTCCAAACAATCCAATATCATCTCTATTACATGGCGACTTATGGGAAGGGAATATACTTTTTAAAAATAAAAAATTTATAGGATTTATTGATCCAGGATCTTTTTATGGTCATAATGAGTTAGAAGTATCTTATTTGAGATGGTTTAACCCAAAATTTATTGATGAAAGTTTTTTAGACAAATACAGTGATCAAATCAAAATTGATAAATATTATTTAGAATATGAACCAATTTATCAATTATATTATTCACTATTAAATGTTTATTTATGGGATAGAAGCTATATTGAAGATGTTCGTAAACTACTAAAAAAAATTAAAATATAATGTGTGGAATTAATGGAATAATATTTAAAACATCTAAGACTGATGTTTCGAAAATCCTAAAAATGAATGCACTTTTAGACCATAGAGGACCAGATGATAGTGGATTTATTAATCATAAAAATCTTTTACTTGGTCATACCAGGTTATCTATTATCGATATATCAAATCTTGGCTCTCAACCAATGTCCGTAGATGGAAGATATTGGATTATTTATAATGGAGAGATTTATAACTATAAAGCTTTAAGAGAAGAGCTAATACTAAAGAAATATAAATTTTATTCAAATTCAGACACTGAGGTTGTCCTTAATGCATATAAAGAATGGGGTGTTGATTCATTTCAAAAGTTTAACGGAGAATGGTCTTTTGCAATTTTAGATAAAAAACATAATGAAGTAATAATTTGTAGAGATGGTATTGGATATAAGCCTTGTTATATTTTTGAAAATAATAACTTTTTTGCATTTAGTTCAGAAATAAAACCATTATATGTATTAGAAAATACAATTGAGTTTGATAAGAATAATTTAGGTATAAATTTTACTACTTTAAATAATTGCTCTAAGACTATATTTAAAAATGTTAATCAACTTACTCAAGGAAGATATTTAAAAATAAATTTAAATAATTTAGAAAAAAAAATTTTTAGATGGGATTATCCACTTAAAAATTTACCAAAAATCAATTCAGGATTTAGGGAAAATGTTAATGATTATTTTGATCTTCTATATGAGTCTACAAAATTAAGATTGAACAGCGATGTTAAAACTGGAACTTCACTTAGTGGTGGTTTGGACTCCTCCTCTATCTTCACATTGATGAATTTGATACAAAAAAAAGAAAATTTGATCGAAGATGATTTAGACTTGAACCCAATTATAATGGATTATGAGGAAATGAAAACTAAAGAGGACGCAGTTCAATTATCCCAAAAATTTAAAAGAAATTACCAAATAGTTGATTTTAAAAAGATGACTGCTGATAAAACAATGGATCTTGTTTCATCCCTTGAGGTAGTAGAAGAATATTTTATGCAGTTTGAGCTATATAAAAAACAAAAAGAAAAAGGAATTAAGGTTAGTCTTGATGGTCATGGGGCTGATGAGTTTTTAGGGTATCCGAATTGGATACCAGAATTATCTGTAGATATTTATAATAGCATTGCGAATAATTTTAAAACAATAAATAAATTTGGGAAAACTCAAAATATAAATAAATTTAAAAGATTATTTGGTTTAGGTGAACAAGAGATTACACCCATATCTTTCAAATCAGTACCAGACTTAAATTATGGTTTTGAAAAATATCTTTATACAGGTAATTTTGATGGAAGTTATCAGATTATTAATGATGATTTAGAAGATTTAGAAAATTTTCCTTATGAAATATGTTTTACTTATTTGATGTCTTATTGTGGTTGGTTTCAATTTTTTTTAAATAAATGGGACAGGGCGTCAATGTCAAATTCAGTTGAGGTTAGAATGCCTTTTTTAGATAATAATGTAAGATTATTTGGATTGGCATTAAGTGGTTCTAATAAGTTGAAAAATGGTTTTACAAAATCAGTATTAAGAGAAGCTTTTAAAAATTATTTTCCTAAAACTATGTATACTCAACAATTTAAACAAGGCCTAACTATACAAAATGTTGATTATGATGAAAATACTATAAATTTGATTTCTGAAATAATTAATGAAAGTGAATTTAAAGAAATTAATGTTTACAATTTTAAGAACATTAATGATGATTTTATTAATAATAAAAATTTAGATAAAATATGGTTGCTTTGTAAATATTTCTTAATGATAAAAGGTTTCAAAAATAGGTATGATTCTATTAATATCGATTTGAAAGCTACAGAGAAAAGTAATTTATTAAATTCTTAAACACACGGGTTCGGATCTGACAAATGAATATCTTCGATCTCTTTTAAAACTTCTTTTGATAAAGTAATATCAATACTATCGATATTTTCTTTAAGCTGCTCCATTGTAGTTGCTCCTATTATATTACTAGTTACAAATGGACGATCATTCACAAATGCATTGGCAAAAGTAGATGGGGCTATAGAATGTTTATGAGCAAGATTAACATATTTTTCAATAGCGTTTTCACCTCTTTCAGTATGGTGTCTTGAAAATCTTCTTGGCCAAAGAGTATACCTTGCTTTTTTTGGATTTTTACCTCCTACATATTTACCACTCAACCTACCTCCGGCTAAAGGTGAATATGCAAGTAAACCACAATTTTCTCTAATTGATACTTCCGAGTTATGGATATCAAACACGCGGTTTACCAAACTATAAACATTCTGAATAGACATCATGCGTGGTAGATTTTTTTCCTTCGATAATTGAAGATATTTCATAACACCCCAAGGTGTCTCATTAGATAAACCTGCATATCTAATCTTTCCTGCCTTAACAAGCTGATCTAAATTATATAAAACTTCTTCAACGGCAGTCCAATCATTATCACTAGCATCGTACTCAAAATCTAAAATTCCAAATTTTGGTACATTTCTCTCAGGCCAATGTAATTGGTATAAATCAATATAATCAGTTTTTAATCTTTTAAGACTACCATCTATTGCAGCATTTATATTTTTTTTATCAAAACCAAGAGTTTTTGATCCTTCTCTAATCCATTCAAGACCATCTGATTTTGAAGCTATTTTTGAAGCTAGAATTATTTTGTCTCTATTTTTCTTTTCTTGAAACCAATTACCAACTATTTCTTCAGTTTTTCCATAAGTTTCTTTTCGAGGCATAACGGCATATAGCTCTGCAGTGTCAAAAAAATTAACTCCTCTTTCAACAGCATAATCCATTTGGTCAAAACCTTCTTGTTGACTGTTTTGTTCACCAAAGGTCATTGTGCCTAGACATATGACACTTACGTCAATATCTGTATTACCTAGTTTTCTGTATTTCATTTTTTATATTCACTATTATTACACGCAAGGGTTAGGATCATAAAGATGAATATCTTCAATCTCCTGTAAAATATCATCAGTTAAAGTAATATCAATGCTATCTATATTTTCTTTAAGTTGTTCCATTGTTGTAGCCCCAATAATATTACTTGTTACAAAAGGGCGATCATTCACAAAAGCATTGGCAAAAGTAGATGGAGGTATGCCATGCTTGTTGGCAAGGTTAACATATTTCTCAATTGCATTTTCTCCTCTCATCGTGTTATGTCTATCAAATCGATTAGCCCATAATGTAAATCTTGTATTAGGTGGGTTTTTACCACCAATATATTTTCCACTTAATCTCCCTCCTGCTAAAGGAGAATAAGCAAGTAAACCACAATTTTCTCTAATTGAAACTTCAGAGTTATGAATATCAAAAATTCTATTTACTAAACTGTAAACGTTTTGAATAGACATCATCCTGGGAAGATTTTTTTCTTCTGATAATTTCATATATTTCATTACACCCCAAGGCGTCTCATTAGATACTCCTATGTGCCTTACTTTTCCCTGCTTAACTAAATCTTGAAGACAAGATAAAACTTCTTCTAACTCAACCCACGAGTCTTCAGGGTCGTATTCAAAATCTAATTTTCCAAACTTTGGCACTTTTCTTTCTGGTGCGTGGAGTTGGTATAAATCAATATAATCAGTTTTTAATCTTTTAAGACTACCATCTATTGCAGAATTTATATTTTTTTTATCAAAAATGAGATTTGGTCCTCCATCTCTTATCCAGCTGTTGCCTTCACTTTTAGCACAAATTTTAGTTGCTAAAATTACGTCTTTTCTTTTATTATTTTGAGCAAACCAATTTCCGATAATTTCCTCTGTTTTGCCATACGTTTCAGCTCTAGTTGGTATAGAATAAACTTCAGCTGTATCAAAAAAATTTACACCTCTTTCAAAAGCATAGTCCATCTGTTTAAAGCCATCATCCTGATTGTTTTGTTCTCCCCAAGTCATAGTACCAAGACAAATAACACTCACGTCTAAATCTGTTGTCCCTAGTTTTCTATACTTCATACTATTTTTACAAAATGCCTTGAAATTGTCGGATTTATAGCGATATTAGTAATAATTAAAAGGAGAAATTATGGCTTTAGACTTTAATCAACGATCTTATACTAAATCAGTAGATCAGGCAGCAATTGATGAAGGCTTGAGAGCGTATATGCTTAAAGTCTACAATTATATGACAATTGGCTTGTTACTTACTGGATTTATTGCTTACTTTTTTGGAAAAGCATCAATAGTTACAAACGAGATGGGTCAAATTGTAGGAGTAACTCAAGTTGGTGCATTACTTTTTGGATCTCCACTCAAATGGGTTATTATGCTAGCTCCACTAGGGTTTGTATTTTATTTAAGTGCCAGAATCAATAGGATGTCAGTTTCGGCTGCACAGATAACTTTCTGGTTATTTGCAAGTATAATGGGACTATCTCTTGCATCAGTATTTATTGAATTTACTCAAACATCTATTGCTAGAGTATTTTTTATTACAGCAAGTACATTCGGAGCAATGAGCTTGTATGGATACACAACAAAAAGAGACTTAACAAAACTTGGTGGTTTCTTATTTATGGGCCTAATAGGTATAATTATTGCAAGCGTTGTTAATATCTTTGTTGGCTCAACAGCATTGCAGTTTGCAATCTCGGTTATTGGTGTTCTAGTTTTTGTTGGACTAACAGCATACGATACACAAAACATAAAAAATATGTATTATGGTGGTGATAGTGAAGAAATAGGGTCAAAAAAAGCATTGATGGGTGCATTAAAATTGTATTTGGACTTCATCAACCTATTCATATTATTACTTCAATTGTTTGGTCAAAGAAGATAATTCTTTTAAAACCTAAATATCTTTTTATTATACCCAGTCTTTTACAGACTGGGTTTTTTTATGTCTAAATTAGAAAACAAACTTAAAAAAATTATTAATACATTTAATAATATAAATAGAGATGATGCTTATAAAGAAATAAAAAAATTATCAGAAAAACACAATAAAAATATTAATGTTCAAAATGTTTTGTTTCAAATATCACAAAAAATAAATGATACAAAAACATCCATAATAGCTTTAAAAAAGATTTTATTAGTTGAAAAAAATAATATTTTTTATCTTTCACAATTATACAAATTACTATTGAGCATAGGTTTATCTGATGAAGCTTTAAAAAATATAGATATAATTCTTAAAATAGAAAAAAAAAATTATGAAGCTTTACGTGATAAATCTTATATTTATTTCTTAAGAAAAAATTACATTGAGGCAAAAAAAAATATAGAAAATATTTCAAAAATAAAAGATGATGATTATTTTGGAAATAATATCAAAGGATTAATATACCTTAAAAATAATAGTTTTGATGAAGCAAAAACTCTCTTTGAAAAAGCTATAAAAATAAACAATCAATATATTGACAGTTATAATAATCTAGGAGCTTGTTTACTTGAACTAGAAAAACTTAGTGAAGCTGAGAAAATTTTTAATGATGCATATAAAATTGATAAAAAAAATGTATCAACTCTTATAAATTTGGGTAATGTATTGAGCCTTCAAGATGATGTTGCGGGAGCAGTAAAACATTATAATGAAGCTCTACGTTTAGATCCAAACAACATAGAAATTTTATCTAATTTAGCAATATGTTATTGTAGAGATACTAATGAAAAAAAAGCAAAATTATACTACGATAAAGTATTAAAAATTAACCCACATGATTACAAGTTAATGTATGCATATTGTACCTTACAATTAAAATTAAATAACTTTGAAACATCTTGGGATTTATTTGACTCAAGAATATTAATTGAAAAAAATAAAAATAATGAAAATAATTTTGATTTAGTCAAAAATTATTTATTTGATAATTTAAAAATAAATCCATCAGATAAATTACTTGTTTTAAGAGAGCAGGGAATAGGAGAGGAAGTTTTGTTTAGTTCAGTATATCCTGATATTATAAATAAATTTAAAAATCTTAAAATAGAAGCCGATAAAAGATTAGTATCTATATTTAATCGATCATTTGAAAAAAAAATATTTGTAGAAGATGGATATTATTCAAAAAATATACAAAATTATAATTTTGATAAAATAGTGTACGCAGGAAGTTTAATTAAATTATTTAGAAAAAGTAAAGAAGATTTTAATTATGAAAATTATTTAATAGCAAGCGAAGATTTTATTCATAAATATAAAAAAAGATTAAATATTTACAAAAAGAAATTAAAAATAGGATTATCGTGGAAAAGTAAAATAAATATTTATGGAAGTTTAAAATCATTATCAATAAAGGATTTTGATTTACTGTTTAGTGACGATAGAATAATTATTAATTTACAATATGGAAATATTAAATCAGACATAAAATATATATTGAGTAAAAATAAGAAGCTAGAAGTGATTAGTGATTTAGATTTATATAATGATATTGAGTCTTGCATGGGTTTGCTTAAAAATTTAGATTTATTTATAACTGTTAGTAACTCAACAGCGCATTTTGCTGGAGCACTTGGCATACCAACAATACTAATTTGCCCCAAAAAATCTTCAACTTATTATTATTGGAATACAAATAGTGGTTCATCTATATGGTACAAAAATATAAAGGTGTTAGGAATAGATGACTCAGTTAATAATACAATAAAGCAAATAAATAATATTCTAGAAAAAAATAATGAATTTAAATTTTCAAATTAATAGTCTTCTTAAAAAATTTGAAACCGGGGATAAAATAGAAAGTTATAATGAATTAGAAAAAATCTTCAAAAAAAATAAAAGCAATAATCTTCTAAGATATAACTTAGCTGTAATTCAGCAAAAATTAAATTTAAATAAAGAAGCCCGTTTAAATTATAATTATCTAATAAAAAATGAAAACAATATAAAAGCTATGATTAATCTCTACAACATGGATATTATAGAAGGAAAATATTATGATGCGCTTAATACAATTGAGAGTATTTTAAAAATTAAAGAAATTGAAGGAGTGAATAAAGATAAAGCATTTGTTCTTTACAAATTAAATAGAATTGAAGACTCAAAAAAGATTTGTTTGTTTTATCTTAAAAAAAATAACAAAGATGTATCGGCATTAAGCATAATTGGTCAATGCTACTTTCATGAAAGAAATTTTGCTGAAGCAGTTAAAATATTTGAGAATATATTAGAGATTGATCCCAAAAATCTTTCTGCTTTGAATTCATTAGGAAGAACTTATGATGAAAAACGTGAAAAAATACAAGCTGAAAAATATTATTTAAAAGCCTTAAAATTAAATAGCTCATCCTTTCATGTTTTAAATAATATAGCAGGTTTTTATAGAGAAGAGCTAAATTACGATAAAGCAATTAAGTACTACCAAAAAGCTCTAATTATAAATCCGAATAATGCTTATATTTATAATAATTTATCAAAAATTTATTTCGATTTAGGCAACCATAAAGAAGCTTTAAAAAACAGTATTAAAGCATTACAAATGAAAAAAAATGATGGTGATATTCAAAAAACAATTTCATTTATATACCTTAAAGATCATGAATTTAAAAAAGGTTGGAACTATTTTGAAGGAAGATTGGATTTAGACGATTATGTAAAAAAAAATGAATACGTGCAAAAATTAAATAGCAAATTGTATAGATTTAATACAATTAATAACAAAAAGGGAAGTTTTTTAGTTGTACGTGAACAGGGGGTTGGAGATGAAATTCTCTACAGCTCAATGTATGGAGATCTATTAAATAATATTGAAAATATAATTATTGAATGTGACTCACGTTTATTAAATCTATTTCGGAGATCATTTCCAAAGTATGCTGAAAAATTTGTTGAGATAGGAAATATTACAAATAATAATGAAAAATTTAATAAAATCGACTTTGTCCTTTATGCAGGAAGCTTAGGAAGATACTTTCGTAATAATATAGATGATTTTAAAAAAGATTCGTTCATTAATTTAGACAAAAAAAATGTTGAAGACATGGAAAGTAGAACATCTGTATACAAAAAAAAATTTAAAATAGGATTGTCATGGAAAAGTTTTAACAATAGGTATGCACTTGATAAATCACTTAATCTAGAAGATTTTAAAAATATTTTTAGCATTTCAGATTGTGATATTTTTAACTTACAATATGGTGATGTTGAGGCTGAAATTGATATTTTTAATAATAAATCAAATAATAAAATATTGAGTATTAAAGACCTTGATTTATATAATGATTTTGAAAACATTGGCTCACTTTTGAAAACACTAGATATATTTATTACTATTAGTAATAGCACCGCACATCTAGCTGGAGCACTTGGAGTAAAAACGATTTTAATTAAACCTGAAAATTATGCTCTTTTTCATTATTGGAATCAAAAAAATAATAAGACCCCTTGGTATAGTTCTGTTGAGTTGGTTGATAAAAAAAGTTTTTTTAAAAATTCAAATTTTTTAAAAAATTTTTTAAATTTATGATTTAAATTTGTTAGCAAGATATTTATCTCTTTCTACTAACCATTCTTTTGAAAATTCAACATCTTGCCATTCAGAGAACCATGGTCCACCTCGGGTGTAATGCACTGCGTAAGGTTTTTCATTATTATGACCTGAAGTCCATCCCTCTAGCCAATTCCAACGTTCATCCAATGATCCAATTTCATTATCTTCACACCATTTAAATTGGTGCAGAAATGCACCAGTTTCATTATTCACTTTTTCAACAGTTAGTTTTTTTGTACTAGGATGAGAGCAGTTATATAGGATAAAACTAGACCAATTTTTTCTTGGATATATTGTTTGTTTTTGACCGTCCATTTTATGCTTCTCTTTGGGAGTATAGTCATGTTTAACACAATATACTGCCTTAGACTCATCGAGTTCATTGAATAAATTTGAAACATCCTCTAAAAAAATGAAATCACAGTCACAAAAAACTGCCCAACCTTGATAATTCATAAGCTTAGGAACTAAAAATCTTGAGTATGTAAATTGTGTAGATGCTAAAGGATCTATATTCCTTGTATACAAATCTTTGGCAATAAGTTCATCAATTTTTAAAGATACAACATTTACTTCAGCATTTGTTCGTTTTAAGAGTGAATATTTACAAACTCTGTAGGCTATATCTTCTTTAGAGTCATAACCTATAAAAAAATTTAATTTCATATTAATTACTATTTTCTCTTATCATCATTGGAGATGACCAAACAAGAGAATTATAATTACCAGAGTCAGATAAAGAGCTCCACTCCTCTTGTGATTGATTTGTAATTCTACATGTCCAACTATTTTCCAATTTAGCATTTTCAGCTCTCATTATCCAAGCATCACTTTTTTGCTTATCATTATTTTCTCCAAGTTCTATATCAGACATAAAATAACAGATATCCTTAGAAGGACTAGAACCAATCATTCCAATAACATTCTCTCTAGCGATATCCCATTTTAAATTTTTTATTGCAAAATAAATTAAAAGTTTTTTGGATTCTTCTTCAGTAGTATTATTTTTAATTATTTCATTTATGAATTTTATATCTGTAAGATCATTATCATTAAGTATTTTTGTTATGACAGAACGAAGTGGAGAGCTTGGATTTGAGCTCCAATATTTCTTGATTAATTTTTTAAGGTTTCTTTTGTCATTTAAAGCCACGGTAATTTCCAAATGAAGTTTTACATATGGAGCAAAGTTTTTTTTCAATTCTATAGCCTTTAAAATATTTTTGAGAGCATCTTTAATATCGCTATCAAATTTTATTTTAGCTATTTCATAAAAACCTATGGATTTATTTTCATTTAAATCGTTTTTACTTATTATTTTATTTGAAAAAGCTTTATCTGATAATAAAATTATTTGATTCCAGTTTTTTGTTTTTGCTGCAATAAATATTAGTGTGTCATAAAGTTTTTCAATGTTAGGATTAATTGAAAACAATTTTTCTCCATATAAGAAAGCATGATGATAATCTTGATTTCTTAAATTTTGTTCCATTAAACCTCTGTATCCAAGTGTTTCAGTCTTTTTTGATTTAATCATATCTTCATAAATATTGTTTAATTCTGGAAATTTTTTTTCAATCTTTAAAACTTCAGACTTTAGTAATAGAGATAATGATGGGTCATCCTTAAGATAGCTAACCATTTTTTTATGTGATTTTAAAGCTGTCTTATTATCTTTGTTTGCGACCGCTATCATTGCGTCAACAAAGTGTAAGTAACCTTTTTCAATTTTATTATATTTATTTTTTAAGAAATATTTTCCAAGTGAAAGCCTTGATCGAAAAAATAAATAAAGTACCAAATACAATAGAAAAATAAAAGATATAAAAATAACAGCAAATAAATTTGAAGAAAAAGAATATTTTAAATTTCCTATATCTAAGGATACAACAAATGGATTGGTAAAAATAAAAGTGAGCGCTATGATTAATATTAAAAACTGCAATACAAAAATTGATAGTCTATACATTATTCAACTTTGAAATTTCTATTATAAAGTTATTATAGTTATTCATTTCATTTGAAGATACTTTAAAAAAAGCTTTGTAATTTTCTATTTTACTTAGACTCTCGTAAGCTTTTGTAATGTTTCTATTTTTAATAAAAAATTTAGTTTCCTCTAATATTAAAATTTTTTCATCTGAAATAATGTTTTCTGAAGATGGAGAAAGGTCTATATAGGGTAAAATAATTTTATTAAATAAACTATTGTTATTGTTAACAATATTCCTCAAATATAAATTAACTTCATCATTAAATTGATCTTCTAAAAATAAATGCCCTTTGTATTTATTTCTTTTTAGGATTGATAATTTTTCCAAAATAGGATTTTTATTATTTCCTAAAATTGTTTCAAGGTATTTAAGCTCTCTATCAAAATCCATGTTGTTTTCGTATTTAATTTTTATTAACTCAACTACTTCATTGACAGATTGATTTACTAATTCAGGATTATTATTAGATTGATCTTCAATATTTTTATTTTTTATAGAAGAAATCTCATAACTTAAAGTATTGAAATTTTTATTTAATAATTCTATGCTTTCATTGATTGACGTCAGATCAACTTTTGATTCTTTATTTGAATTTTCTTTAATAAGTTTTTCTATATTTGTTAAAGTTGTTTTTGTTTCTAATATTTCTTTAGATATATTTTTTATAAATTCAGAATTTTCATTAATATTTTCTCTAAGTTCATTTTCTAATTCAATCTGAAGTTTTGATACTTCATCTTCATTCTGATAATTTGTATATAGAATGTAAATTAAGAAAAAAACACATAATAAAAGAATAAAGCTTAGTGAAAATTTAGAAAAAACATAAAAACTATCAAAAATTTTTTTCATGCCCTTTTTTTAGCATTATTAGTTTGTTGTTTAACAGTGTAAAATACTATACCAAAAAAATATGCTTGTATTTGCTGCAGAAACTTCGTGCGACGAAACATCAATATGTCTAATGGAAAACAGCTCTATTGTAGAACATATTACTTTTTCTCAGAAAATTCATAAAATACATGGCGGTGTTGTTCCAGAGTTAGCTTCAAGATCACATTTGGAAAAAATACAAATTATAACAAATGATTTATTTAATAATAAGAAAATAGACCCAAAAGAAATAGATGTTTTTACTGCTACTTGTGGACCGGGGCTTATAGGAAGTTTGTTGGTTGGCTCAACTTTTACCAAATCATTAGCAATTTCTTTAAAAAAACCATTCATTCCAACTAATCATCTTGAAGGACACATATTGTCTACAAGTTTTAATAACGATATTAAATTTCCAAATCTCATCTTACTATTAACGGGAGGTCATACTCAGATTTATTTGATGGAAAGTGAAAATGAAATAGAGCTATTGGGACAAAGTGTTGATGATGCAATAGGAGAAGCTTTTGACAAAACAGCAAAATTAATTGGGCTGCCATATCCTGGGGGTAGCGAAATTGAAAAACAAGCACTCAAAGGAAATGAGGATAGATTTGTTTTACCTAAACCATTAGTAAAAGAAAAAAATTTTAATTTTTCATTTTCTGGAATTAAAACAAATATAAACCTTTTAACAAAAAAAAATAAAATTGATAAAAAATTTGTACAAGATTTGTCAGCATCATTTCAAAAAAATATTAGTGAAATTCTTATTGAAAAGTTAGAAAGAGGGTTGAAAAGATTAAGTTCTGAAAATAAAAATATAAGATCAATTTCTGTAGTTGGAGGAGTATCAAATAATAAATATATTCGAAATAAAATAGAGAATTTTTTTATAAAAAAAAATATTGAAATTTATTATCCTATAAAAGAAATGATGGGTGACAATGCTGCTATGATTGCTTGGGCATGTATGAAATTTTTTAAAAAAGAAAGAAATGATTTATTTTTTAAACCAATGCCTAGATTAGGAGTAAGAAGTGTATTATAAAATTAATCTTGTTAAAAGATAAATATTAAAATGAAATACTGGTTGTTAAAATCTGAACCTGACACATGGTCTTGGGAAAACCAAGTCAAAGAGGGCGCATCCATGTGGGATGGGGTCAGAAATTATCAAGCCAGAAATAATTTAAAAGAGATGAAAAAAAATGATCTATGTTTTTTTTATCATTCAGTAACAGAAAGAAGTATTGTTGGTATTGTTAAAATAGTAAAAGAATATTATCCAGATCCTACTGATAAAACAGGCCGTTTTGTTGTAGTTGATGTTAAAGCAATGAAAAAACTTAAAAAACCAGTCTCTCTCGATCAGATAAAAAAAAGTAGTGAGTTACAAGATATCGCACTCGTTAAACAAAGTAGACTTTCCGTAATGCCTTTAAAAAAAACTGAATGGGATATAATAATTAAAATGTCATATTAGTTTAAAAAAATAATTACTTGTTGATATTTAATTAAATTAGAATTACTCTGTTAGTATGGAAATTAAAAAAGAATGGCTTGAGAATGGAAAAGTTAATGAAGAAAAATATTCTTCAATGTATGATAATTCTCTTCAAAACAATGATAAATTTTGGGGAGATCAAGCACAAAGAGTCGATTGGATTAAAAAATTTACGAAAATTAAAGATATAAAATATTCCAAAGATGATGTTAGTATTAAGTGGTTTGAAGATGGCAGTCTAAATGTATCTTATAATTGTATAGATAGGCATGCTGAAAATAATCCTGATAAAGTTGCTATTATTTGGGAAGGTGATGATCCAAATGAAACAAAGAAAATAACCTACAGAGAACTTCTTATTAATGTATCGAAAGCAGCAAATGTACTAAAAAAAATTGGAGTAAAAAAAGGTGATCGAGTAACAATATACTTAACAATGATACCTGAGTTAGCTTATATTATGTTAGCTTGTGCAAGAATTGGTGCTGTACACTCAATCATTTTTGGTGGTTTCTCTGCTGAGTCTATTGCTGGTAGAATAAAGGATTGTAAATCTGAATATGTTGTAACAGCAGATGAAGGAATTAGGGGTGGTAAAACTATTCCTTTGAAATTAACTACAGATAAAGCACTGGAGTCATGCCCTGATGTTAAAAAATGTTTAGTTGTTAAAAGAACAAATAAAGAAATAGAATTAATAAAAGATAGAGATTTATTTTATGATGATGTCATAAAAGAAGTTGATAGCATTTGTGAACCAGAAGTTTTAAATGCAGAAGATCCTTTGTTCATTTTGTATACCTCAGGATCAACTGGTAAACCAAAAGGTGTCATGCATACATCAGGTGGATATATAGTTTATGCTTCAATGACACATGAATATATTTTTAATTATAATAATGAAGATATATATTGGTGTACTGCAGATATAGGTTGGATTACTGGTCACAGCTATATTATTTATGGACCTCTAGCTAATGGTGCTACAACTTTGATGTTCGAAGGTGTTCCTAATTATCCTGACTTCTCAAGGTTTTGGCAAATAGTTGATAAACATAAAGTAAATATATTTTACACAGCGCCTACTGCCATTAGATCCTTGATGAGAGAAGGTGATAATTATGTTACAAAAACTAGCAGATCATCGTTAAAACTTTTAGGAACAGTTGGTGAACCTATTAATCCAGAAGCATGGAAGTGGTATTTTGAAGTACCAGGTAATTCAAAATGTCCAATTGTAGATACATGGTGGCAAACTGAGACAGGTGGAATACTAATATCACCTCAGACTGGTGCTATAAAATTAAAACCAGGTTCTGCATCAAAACCTTTTTATGGTATCGAACCATGTATTGTTGATAAAGATGGTAATGAATTAGAGGGCGAATGTGAAGGAATGTTATGTATGAAGCGCTCATGGCCCGGTCAAATGCGAACAGTTTATGGAGATCATAAAAGATTTATTGATACTTATTTTTCTCAATTTGATGGAAAATATTTTACTGGTGATGGGTGCAAAAGAGATAAAGATGGATATTATTGGATAACAGGAAGAGTAGATGATGTTATAATTGTATCTGGTCATAATCTTGGTACTGCAGAAATAGAAAGTGCTTTTGTTTCACATAAAGATGTTTCTGAAGCTGCAGTTGTGGGCTATCCTCATGATGTAAAAGGTAATGGTTTATATTGTTATGTATCGCTTAAAGCAGGAATAAATTCATCAGAAGATTTAATTAAAGATTTAAAGAAAAAAATTAGGGAAAAAATTGGACCAATTGCTACGCCTGACTTTATTCATATTACAGCAGGTTTACCTAAAACAAGATCAGGAAAAATTATGAGAAGAATTTTAAGAAAAATTGCATCGAATGATTTTGAAAATTTAGGAGATACTTCGACTCTAGCTGATCCTTCTGTAGTTAGTGATTTAATTGAGAATAGAAAAAATATCTGAGATTTATCTAGGCTCCCAATGCTTTAAACACCTAGGTTCATAGATATTGGCTGCACCTACTTGTGTTCTTTCTCCACCTTCAGTTTTTCTATAAGTTTTAGTAGCTTCAAGTCCACAGACATTACAAAAACCATAAATTTTTAGGATTTTATCTGATAGACCTAGCAACATAGATGATGTTTCCCAAGGCTTACCTCGAGAATCTTGGTCAAGTCCGGCACAAACTACATCAATCCCTTTATTCAAAATTGTTTCAACATTATTAAGTGTATCGGCAGTATTCATAAATTGAATCTCATCTAAAAATACCACATCAACTTTTTCTTTTATAAATGTAAATCTATTTAATGTACTTTGCCAATCGGTCATAGCATAACATTCGTGACTTAAATCATTATGAGTAATGATTTTTTCATTTGAATATCTGTTATCAATACTTGGTTTAATAACAACAATTTTTTTATTTTGGTGTTTAGCCCAAAGAATTCTTTTTAGTAGTTCACTAGTTTTACCAGCAAACATAGCTCCAACTATTGTTTCTAGATTTCCTCGCATATCTCAATATATTTTATTTTAATTATTTTTAATATAATTAATTTTAATAAATGATAGATTTTAATATTTTATGATCAAAGGTGAAAAAATTAGACTTGATATACACAATATCCTATATACAATTTTTAAATCTAATAAAAATTTAAAGAGCACTTCAATAGAAAAAATAATAAATAAACATAAACAAGAGGATATATCATTTTTGAATAATGTAATATTAAATTCAATGAGGTATCATATTCATGTAGAAAAAATAATTAACTCACACATAAAAAAAAAATTAAGAGATCATGAAAAAATTTTATTACTGAGTTCTATTACTCAAATAGTATTTTTAAACTTTAAAGAATATGCTGTTATAAATTGCTCTGTTGAAATAGCTAAAAAATTCAAAATTTATCATGGATTAATTAATGCTACATTAAAAAAAATATCTAGAAATAAAAATTATCTAAAAAATACAAAAATTAACTTTAGTGATTTACCTCTTTGGTTTAGAAGTGAAACAAAATATTTTTCAGAAAATGAAAGAGATAAATTTATAAAAAGTATAATTCAGGAACCACATCTACATATAGTTTTCAAAAGTGAAAAAAAATTATTTAATTGTAAAGAAAAAGTAATTAAGACATCAGACTTATCTGGATTTTTAGAAAGTAAAACAAACATAACAAATATAAATTCATTTAAGAATGGAGATTGGTGGGTGCAGGATTTCTCATCTTTTTTCCCTATATATAATCTCCCAACTAAAAAGAAATATAAAAAAATTTTAGATACATGTGCAGCACCAGGAGGAAAAGCTTTTCAAATTTTATCAAAAGGAATAAACATTACTTTAAATGATATTAATAAAAATAAAATTAAAATTTTAGAATCTAATTTAAAACGTTTAAATTTTCAGACTGAAATATTAAATAAAGATTTTACAAAATTTAGATTTAAAGAAAAATATGATTGTATTATTATTGATGCACCTTGTTCAGCTATTGGCACTATAAGAAAAAATCCTGAAATATTTTTTAAGATGGAAGGACCAAATTTTAATGAATTAATCAAAGTTCAAGAGAAAATGTTAGATAATGCCTCACAATTGCTAAATAAAGGTGGTTTAATTCTTTATATGGTGTGCTCTTTTTTAAGAAGAGAAACAGAAAGCCAAATTAACAATTTTCTCAAAAAGAAAACAGACTTTAAACTTTATAATTTTAAATTAGAAAAACAGAATAGTAATTATGATAAATTAATTAAAGATAATTTTATGATTACATTACCAGATAATATTATGAAACAAAATATAGACGGTTATTTTGCAGCATATTTAGAAAAAATTAAATGATGGTAATAAGAAAATTTCTTTTTGTATTCTTAATCTTAAAAATTAAGATAGTTAAAAATATTACGTTAATAGATTTAAATTTTAGGAAAAATGATTTCACTAATTATGATCATATAAAATCATTTATTTTTAAAAAAAACTTTTATAAAATTAAAAATAAAAATATTCATAGTTTTGATTTTCTAAATTTTTCAAATAAACTTGGTGGAAATATTGGAATAAACTTAGCTAAAGAAACTATATTCAGTTGGTATAAAATTAATAAAAATAAATTAAATTTTCCTTGGATAGAAGATTTGTCTTCTAAAAGATTAATTAATTTATTGTATAATTATGAATATATTAACTCTTCTTCAAAACTAATTGACAAAAAAAAATTAGATAAAATAATATTTATTCATATGCAAAGAGTTCAATTTGATTTTAATACAAAAAAAATTAATGAAATTTCTTCATTCGATATAGTATCTTTTTTGTTATCATCATTAATCTTAAAAAAGTTTAACACAAATAAAATTCATTATATAAAATTTATAGCAGAAAATCAGATTGATAAACTAGGAATGCATAAAAGTTATAACATTTTAGAACACTCAAAGTTTATTAATAATTTGAATGAAGTTAAAAATATTTTACTCTTTTTTAGAATTAAAGAGTCTAATATATTTGATGCTTTAATCTTAAAGATGACGTCAATATTAAACGAGTACTTTCATTGTGATGGTAGTTTACCTCTTTTTAATGGTTCGAATAATATTTATACAAAAATTATATATGACTCTATAAATAAAGATATTTTTTTTAAAAAACGTGACTTTTCAAATATAAATAATGGTATAGCTTTTTATTCTGACAAAAATAAAAAATTATTTTTTGATGTTGTTCAGCCCAATAAGGATTTAATAAGTTCTAATTTAAGTGCTGGAACTTTATCCTTAGAATTAAGTGGTTTTGGTGAAAAAATATTTACAAATTGTGGAGCCTCCGAAAGTTTTGGGAAAAATCCTGAATATCTAAGATACAGTGCTGCCCACTCAACTATCGTTTTACAAAATACAAATATAAGTGAAATAAGAGAAGGTAACCCACACATAAAATTTCCTCAATCAGTAGTTTTTAGAAAAGAAAGTAATGATACTGAAGAAATATTTGAAGGTTCTCATAACGGATATCTAAAACGATTTAATAAAATAATTAAAAGGAAATTAGTTATTTCCAAAAATAGTAGTAAAATCGCTGGAGAAGATTCATTAATTTCTTACAAGAATAATAATGATAGGTTTATATTTCATATAAGATTTCATTTAGATGAAAATATAACATTTAATTTTACAAATAATAAAAAAAATATAATTTTAAAAACTAAATTAAATAATATTTGGTTGTTTAAAAGTGATATGGAATTAATAGTAGAGGATAGTATATTGGTAGATAAAAATATCACAAAACCTACAAAACAAATTGTTATTAAGGGAATAATTACAGATAAAAAAACAATAAAAGAATGGTCATTAGAAAAAATCTAAAAAAGAAATTTGCCTTAATTTCTGTTTATGACAAAAAAAAACTAAATTATTTATGCACTAATTTAAGAAACTATAATTATAATTTCATTTCTAGTGGATCAACAGGTGAAAATATAAGAAAAATGGGATTTAAATGCACCGATATTTCAAAAATTACAAAATCTAAAGAAATGTTCGATGGAAGAGTTAAAACTATAAATCCATTAATATATAGTTCTCTACTTTATATTAGAAATAATTCAGCACATATAAAACAATTCCTGTCTCTAAAAATTCCTGAAATAGATATCGTTGTTGTAAATTTATATCCATTTGAGAAATATTTTAAAAAAAATAAAAATAAAAATATTATTGAGATGATAGACATAGGAGGACCAAGTTTATTGCGGGCGTCAGGTAAAAATTTTCAAGACGTAACTCCAATTATGAAAATTGAAGATTATCCTAATTTAATTAGGAATTTGAAAAAAAACAATGGGATGACAGATATTGCCTTTAGAAAAAAGATGGCAAATAAAGTCTTTAAAGAGACTTCAAAGTATGATCGAATAATTTCGAGTTGGTTAGATGTCTATAAAAAATAGAAGGAAAAAATTAAGGTATGGTGAAAATCCTAATCAAAATGCTTATATTAATGAATATAATAAATTATCAATATTTGATTTTCAAATAAGTGGAAAAAAAATCAGCTATAACAATATTATAGATCTTGATAGTGGCCTTAGGTGCTTAAGTGAATTTAATGACCCTACATCAATTATAATGAAACATACAAATCCATGTGGGGTTGCCTCAGACAAAAATATATACAAAGCTTTTAATAAATCATATGAAAGTGATACAAAAAGTTCATTTGGTGGAATTATATTTTTGAATAGAAAAGTTGAAATCAAATTATCTAAAAAAATTATAAAGAATTTTTTTGAAATGGTTGTAGCTCCGGACTTTGAAAATAATGCTCTGGAAATTTTAAAAACTAAAAAAAATTTAATATTACTAAAAATACCAAATTTAAAAAAAGAAAAAGTTATTTGTAAACCAACTTTATTTGGTGATTTATATCAGACAAATGACTTAACTATAATAAATAAAAATTTTATTAAATTAGCATCAAAGAAAAAATCTTCACCAAAACTAATTGATGATTTATTGTTTGCATTAAAAGTAGCTAAGCATTTAAAATCAAACGCTGTTGTATTAGCAAAAAATAAACAAACTTTAGGGTTAGGCCATGGTCAAACTAATAGGGTTGATGCACTAAAATCTGCAATTAAAAATAGAAACATTTATTTTAAAAATAAATTATTTGTTTGTGCTTCAGATGGTTTTTTTCCATTTACAGATAGTATTGGGCTTCTCAATAGATATGGGTGTAAAGCGATAGCACAACCTAAAGGATCAATTAACGATAATAAGATTATTAATTATGCAAAAAAAAATAGAATTTCTTTATACTTCATTAAAAACAGATTATTCAAACATTGAAAAAAAAAGACAGCATACCAGGTTATGTTAAAACCATAGTAAAAGATCATAATAAAATAACTTCAGGAAGAAAAAATTTTGAAAAACATCATAGAAGAATTCTTGCAACTCTAAAATTGGTAAGAAAATATTTTAATTTAAAAGATTGATTTGGAAAATATTTTGGTATTTAGTTTGATTATTGATACTTTATTTACTGTGTAATAATTTTAATATAAAATACAAAAATGACAAAAGCAAATTTACTTTTTCCAACTCCCGTATGGACTGTACAATTAGAAAATTATGAAATTGTTAATGAGGAAATGTATGATTATATAAAATATGAACAAAATAAAGATAATATAGGTATTAGCAAAAGTAATTTAAAAGGTTGGCATTCAAAAGATTTTGAGTTGAATGACGAAGCTCCACAAAAATTTATAAAACTAATTTTAAGCTCACTAGAACAAGTGATGACTGATATGAATTGGGAAAAAAATAAACAAACAATAAAAATAAGTAATATGTGGGCAATTATTAATACTGGGGGATCGGCTAATCTTAGACATCAACATGGTAATAGCACAATTAGTGGTGCATATTATGTAAGGGCTCCAGAAAATTGTGGTGATATTGTTTTTTATGATCCAAGACCTGCTGCTGTATATTCTCATCCTAATGTAGAGGGACCAAATATGCTTAATGCACAAGTTAATGGCATAACTCCGAAAGAAGGAGCATTAGTATTATTTCCTAGTTATCTTGATCATTCTGTAAATGAAAATCTTTCAAAGGAAGAAAGGGTTGTTATAAGTTTTAATATTAAGATACAATTATAATTTATATAAAAATTAATAATTCTCAGCGTTTATTTTTTCCCAAGCTTCTCCACTTTCAATCTCTTTTAGAGTCCATTGTCCGTAAGCTAAATTATTGAAGATTTTGTAATCAATTTTAGGAGTTTCTATTTCTTCAATAAGATTGATATTTTGTAGTGTTTTTTCGGTAAAGTAAGCTGGAACGCCATTTAACATGGCTTTAAAACCTGCAGTAGATTGAAGGCTAACAAAAGCCCAAGCATTTAGTAACAACTCATCTAAAGGTTTATTAGAGTGTTTATTATGAACAACTATTTGTCTATCCGTTAATTTTTTTAATTTGTTTGTTATTTTGTTTATCCAATCTTCTTCATTATATATTTTTTTCATTGCATCCGATGGTTCAGATAAAATTATATAACTTCCCAAATTACTTTGTTTTTTAAAATTTAAATTTAATTTTTTTAATCTATCATCAGGGTAGTTTCCATCTCCATTATGAACAAAATTATTGTACACAATACGAAAATATCCATCGAGATTAAGGATTTTAGTTCTATTATTTTCAAATTTTCGATCTGATTGATTAAAATAACCGTGATCCATATAGTAGAAGTTTTTCACTTTTTTTATTAGCTCATACGTGCCTCTTAAAACACCGTATGTAGCAATAGTTTTATCATAATCTTTAAAATTATTTACATGACATAATAAAGAATCAGAACCTTTTGCAAAATTATAACATAGCGTTCTGTTAATAATATGATCAGTATAAATTACTATTGGTTTATCCATTTTATTATAATTATAATGATATTCTATTTTAATAATTTTTTAATTTTTTTCCAACTAATGTTGGGTGTATTATATTTTTTATAAAGTCATTTTATATTCTTGAGCCCAAGTTCTTAACATCCAGGTAATAATCATTTTTTTTGGACTTCCTGAATAGTTTTCATTTGACAATATTTGGCTTATTCCATCTTCTCGACTACAAGTTTCAATATATTTTTTTTTAATACTATCAAATTGACTAAGCCATTTAGTAATTGGAACAGACCACCCTGTCTTAGGTTTATTTAAAATATAATCAGGAAGGATTTTATTATATGAATTTCTAACTGGTAATTTGGTTTGTTCAATATTTTTACCAAATTTATAATCTGAATTTAAAGCCAAACAATATTCCATATATTTTTTTGAAGATAGAGGGAAGCGACCTTCCATTGAAAATGCCATTCCAAACTTGTCATTCCTTGTAAAAAAATCTTCAGAAACAACTGTTATACAATCAAGAGCCATTACCGAATTTGCAATATCATCAGGATTCCAAATTTCCTGAGGCAGTGTTACCCTAAGCAATTCAAATAAATCATTATCATCAAATTTAATATTTAATTTTATTGGTGCTGCAAATTTTTTCATCCATAATCTAATAAAATCTTCCCAGTTTTTTGGTTTATTATATAAATTTTTGATTCTGTAGTAATTTGAATATCCGCCATAAAGCTCATCTCCAATATCTCCAGACATTGTTACAACAACTTTATTTTGTGAAAGAAATTTATTAGTAAAATAGTACATGGGTAGATTCCAATTATATCTAGGTTCTTCAATAAATTTAATTGTTTCATCCCAAGATTCTGAAATAATTTCTGGTGTAATTTTTACCTCTTTGTGATTTAAACCAAGATAATTTGAATATTGTTTAGCAACTTTAGCGTCACTATTGTGATCTTCACCATCAATTATTTCATTTGGTTCCATAATGTTCGTAAATGAATCTACTTTTTGAACATGCTTGTTCAACTCATATGCTACAATTGAAGAGTCAATACCCCCTGATAAAAATAGGCCAAATTTTCTCATTCCTAATGTTGAATTTTTAATAGCAATTGACGTCTCGTCAAGAAACTCATCAAGGTAAAATTTTTTATTTGAATAGGGTTTGACTATTGACCTAAATGTTTTTTTTATTTTTTTTTGATCAATATTATAAATAATTGTTTCTCCAGGGAATACTTTGTATATTCCATTGAAAATAGTCTGCCTTAGAACATTTACTCCTAATAGACTTGTGCACGCAAGTGACTGTCTATCAATCTTATTTGAATTACCAATATAAGGAAGCAAACCTTTGATTTCTGATGAAAATATGAGTCCTGAATTTATAAAGGAAAAATATAATGGTTTGATTCCTGCATGATCTCTAGACAATAATATTTCATTAGTAGATTTGTTATACCAAGCAAGAGCATGCATAGAATCAATAATATTAGTTATAACTCTTTCATATTCAAAGTTATCAAATAGCCAACTAAGTAATTCAGTATCACATGTTGTTCTTGGAAAAAAACTATCTTTATAATTATTTATTAATTCATTGTAGTTAAATATTTCTCCATTAAATATTAAAACGTTTTCTCTTTCAGATATCCATGGTTGCTTTCCATCTTTGGATTTAGAAGTTATTGATAGTAAATTGTGACCTAATGTTAGGTTATCAGTTATATGAATTCCAGAACCATCTGGCCCTCTGTGTGAACATTTTTCAATAATATTTTCAATTACTTTTTTATTTCTTTCAGTTATTCCATATATGCCACACATATCTTTTAAAATTTATTATATCTCATAAAATAACAAATATTAATTATAAGTTTGATATATGACTAGTTAATTTAAGAATTTTTAATTATTATATGCTTATGGGATACGGTGACGAGATAATGATTACTGGATATGCAAAAGAATTAAAACAGAAATATCCTAATCATCAAATCGTAGCTGGGAACAGAAAAAAAGGTGTAATCGTTGATACTATAATATTTAATAATAATCCTAATATTAAGAGATTTTCAGAACTTAAAAATACTCAAACTATTTGGATTGATAGTTACTCAGGCCATAGACCCTACTTTACAAAAGAAACAGATGAAAAATATTACTGGAATGAAAAGCATAAATCAATTCCTGGAGAATTATATTTTTCTGAAGAAGAGGAAATGTTTGGGTCAAATATTATTTTAGATGCAAAAAAATGGTGGAAGAAAAATAAAAAAAATAATTTTGAAAAAATTGTTTTTATAGAGCCTTCAAGAATTAAAACTATAAAAAGTAACTCTTTTGAAAATAGAAATTGGGGAATAGATAAATGGCAATCATTTATTGATAATTTTAAAAATGAATATCTATTCATACAATCAGTATTTTCTGGAAGCGATTTTTTGGAAGGCATTTATAGTTTTAAATCTAATTTTAGAGAAGCTTGTGCAGTAATAAAATATTCTGATTTTATTATTGGAATGGAAGGTGGCTTTACTCATGCGTCAGCAGCTTTAAACAAAACAGGGTTGTTTATATATGGTGGTTACATTGATCCAAAGGTTATTGGCTATTCTCAACATAGAAACATTTATATTGATATTGATGGCTCTCCATGTGGTATGAAAGTTATTTGTGAACATTGCAAAAAATGTAATGAAATTATCACTGTAGATATGATATCGAAAAATTTTTTAGAAATGATATCTAATTAAATTTTTTTATAGTTTAAAAAAAACTTTTTTTAATCAGATTATAAAAATCTATATTTTTAGATCTACATTCTTCTAAAGCATGATTATAAGTGTTCGCTTCTGAGATTAATTCGTTATTTATAAACGTAACTTTACTTAAATATACTGGTTTATATTTTAAAGTAAACAGACCAGACTTATTGGGTATGCAAATTACTCTTTTACCTAATAGTGTAGACCAATATAATCCATGGTATGCGTTTGTAATTATTACTTCAAAGTGCTTTTGGTTTGACCCTACCCCACCCAAAAAGGGGTTGGTTTGTATATAACGTGTAAAGGTCAATAATCTGGACAAACACAGACTAACTTATCGATATGGGTACACCCTAATTCTGAGAAAAATACCTTTAGCGTCCCTAAGCCAAAAAAAATTTTATAAAATTTATATAAAATGAGGTAATATTTGGAATGCCTATAATTTTTTTTATAAGAAAATATTTTTTATCTATCTTAACAAAAATTACTTTTAAATAAATGAAAGAAATAAATTTTTCAGATTATAAATTAAAACATGATTTAAATCTAATCGATATAAAATTAAATGAGAATTCAGATTCTAAAATTTCTTTAACCAACATTAAAAATATTTATTTATATTCTTATCTATGGACAGTCATAACCAAAGATTTTTATCTCTTTAAAGATTTTGAAAGAGTATATTCTAATCTAACACATCAAAATCACATATTAGAACGTCAAGATGAATTAAAAAAAAATCTTAAATTAACAAATGAAATAAAAGGTAATTACTTTTTACTTGGTGGCGAAAACAATTATTGGCATTTATTATTAGATTATCTTCCACGATTAATTTGTTTAAAAGAAATAAATTTAAGCAATACTGTTGTATTAATAAATTCAGATATTTTGGAGAAATTTCAATTATTTATTTTAAAAATTATTAAACAAATGAATTTAAAAAACGTAAAATTTATTAAAATTAATAGATACAATCAATTATATAAATTTGAAAATCTATTTATTCCTTCAAGACCAAGTATAAATTTTGCTTATGATTTTTATGATAAAATGATTGGACAATTTGTTAATAAACAACCTTTAAAAAATTTATATGTGAGAAGGGGAAATGTGAGTAATAGAAAAGTTATTAATGAAAACGAAGTAGAAAAGTTACTATCAAAATATAATTATGAAATAGTTGACTGTGCTAAATTAAGTGTTGATGAACAAATTGATAAGTTTTTATATGCAAAAAATGTAGTAATAATTCATGGTGCATCCATTGCAAATCTATTATTTGTTCCAAATAATATTAATGTAATAGAAATTAGATCTAATATTGATGGTGAGTTTAGTACAAATTTAAATAATAACAGATTTAATTTAATTCTATTCGATAAAACAGAAAAAATAGGGGAAAAATTAAGAAAAGATATTATTGTAAATATTACTGAATTAGAAAATTTAATATTAAAAAATAATTTTTTTTAAGATAATATTTTATTACTAATAATGGAATTAAAGGATTATCACAATAATATGATTTAATACAAATGCTTAAGAAATGTAATATTAAAAGCCATTTATGAATAAAAGAATATTAATTACTGGAGGCGCGGGATTCCTCGGGCGTCATTTATGTAAGAAACTTTTAGAAAATAATAAAGTAATTTGCATAGACAATTTGTTAACTGGTAGAAAAAAAAATATTAAAGAATTTACTAATTTGCCTAATTATACTTTTGTTAAACATGATGTAAAAAATAAAATAACTTTTAAATGTGATCAAATATTTCATTTTGCTTCACCAGCTAGTCCGATACATTATCAAAAAAATCCTATTGATACGCTTTTAACAAATGTACTAGGAACTCATAATATGTTAAATCTTGCACTTAAAAATGATTGTGAGTTTATATTAGCTTCTACTAGTGAAATATATGGGGACCCTAACATTTCTCCACAAAAAGAAGATTATTATGGAAATGTAAATCCTATTGGTCCTAGAGCTTGCTATGATGAGGGAAAAAGAGCAGCAGAAACATTGGCTTTTGATTTTAAAAGAAAACATAATGCAAAAATAAAAGTTTTGAGAATATTTAATACTTACGGTCCTTATATGGCTAAAGACGATGGTAGAGTGATATCAAATTTTATAGTTAACTCATTGAGTAATACAGACTTAAATATCTACGGTGATGGTAAAAATACAAGAAGTTTTTGTTATGTTGATGATTTAATAGATTCAATAATCAAAATTTCAAAAATTAAGAAAATTTTGCCTACTCCAATTAATGTTGGAAACGACTATGAAATATCAATAAAAGAAATTGCAAAAATCATAATTGATCTGAATAATTCAAAATCGAAAATCAAACATACAAAATCTTTAATAAATGAACCTAAAATTAGAAAACCTGATTTAAAATTATTAAAAAGTCTAATAAATTTTAATCCAAAAACTAACTTAGTTGATGGATTAATTAAAACAACTCGATATTTTAAAGATAATTATAACTAGATTTGATTAAATAAAATTAATTCTTTCAAAAGACCAATCTAAGCCAATACTAGATATTAATATAGAAGATAGAACTTGAAAAAATATTGTATAATTTTTTTTTGTATATTTTCCTTGAGTTCCATCTTCGACAAACACACTAAAACGAATAATAATTAATTAAAATTGTTTGTTGGATCTGCTCGCTATAAAGAAAATAAAGACAAGTTTACTAAGATAAATAATAGCCATTTCTCTCTCTCTTTCTAGGAAAAAGTGAAGTCCAACTGTCGATGTAGTGTCGATTAGTCCTATTCGCTAACTATGCAAGATTTAATTTTTGGCAGATCTCTTGGAGCGGGCGAAGGGATTCGAACCCTCGACTTCAACCTTGGCAAGGTTGCCAAATAGAAATAATTTGTAATTTCCTTCAAATTATGTGAAATAATTTTAAAACAAGTTTAGTTTTTGTAATCGAAGTATCCCCCATATGTCCCCCAAAAGAGAGATCTTTGAGCTATTGAAGGCAACAATTCTGAAAGGCAACAGAGAGGCAAATTCTTATTTTTTTATAATCATACTTTGTCCTGATTACTAAATATAATTAAAATGCTTCATTAACGTTTTTAAATTATTTTCTATAAGCCCAAGCTTTGTTTTTGATAAAATATCTTTCCATTGATTTGATGTTCCGGATCTGAAAAATCTTGAATGTTCTGAAGATTCATCAAAACCATATTTATTTTCTATTTTTTTAAGATTATTAAAATTAGTATTTTCTATTATTTGATCAATGTCTGCGTTACTTAAATTGAGCTTTATTCTGTGCGTTTTATTTAAGAATTCTATAACTTTAATAACTACTTCCTTTATATTTACCTTTAAGTCTTCATACCTAATAATTAATCTGGGTACAGTTTTATAATTTAACCATGATAAAACATTAAGCTCCCAAGTAGAAAATAGTTCATGAGCACCATTTGTATTAATTATGTTTTTTTTTTCAAAAAGAAGCTCATTAATTATTTTATCTAAACTTTTGCCGCTAAAATTTTTAAAAGAAATGACCACATCCCTTGGGTCTCTTATAATATAAATAAAACCTGCATTTACAGTTTCGTTTGTAAATTTTTTATGTCTAACACTATGGGTTTTAAATATATTTAAGTGATTTGATTTCTTATTTAGTATTTTTTGACAATCAATAATATTTTCTGATACCCAGTCAAAATGCAAAACATTGTTGTCAGAATAGATTTTATTTTCAAATTCATCAAAGTTTTTTTTAATTGACAATAATGGTATTGACTTTAAGGTTTTTAGATTAAACTCTTTATCAAAATTATAAAGGTTTGAAATTATAGCTCTCATCCATGTATTGCCGGATTTAGGATATGAAGCCAAAAAAATATTTTTAAACACTTAAAATATTTAGAAAGAAATTTTTAAATATTTATTACAAATTTAAATATTAATATTTTTTAATAATTATAATTAATTTTTTTTATGATTTTTATTTAATAATAAAATTAAATATTACACTTTTTAATAATTTTGTAATAATTATTGGATTTGATAGATTTTATAAAATATCAAGGAGGTAAAATGTTACAAATAATTAGTCATGAAGTAAAAAATGTTGAAGAGTGGTTATCTTTTAATGATGAGAGAGTAAAAACATTCTCAAAGTTTGCTGATAATATTGTTGATTTTGTAGATACCGAAAATTCGAATCACGTTTCAATATGCTTTAATGTTTTAGATGAAGAAGAAATGGACAAAGTTCTTAGTTCAGATGAAGTGAAAAATGAAGCTGAAAAGCATGGTGTTGTTTTTGATACTATGAAAAGATTTATTCAAAAATAAATATAAAAAATTAAACTATTAGCTACTACGCAAGGGCTACTTAAAAATTTCTTCGACGCTACATCGTTCAATATTCGGGAGAAAACATGGAGCGGGCAAAGGGATTCGAATTCTCGACCTGCTTAATCTATGCCTTATGGGGTCCCAAAAATTGAAAAACTATATTGCAACTATATTGCACTTTATAATTATTTTTCGAAATGTCTTATAACTTTATATTTTATCGTTGCGTTATTTGCTTCAATTATTTCAAATATTGCTCCTTTATAAGCAACAGTAGTACCTTCATTTAAGTCTATTTCAAATTCTCTTGTAAAAGCATCTCTCGCCATATTGTCTTTAAACTCAGAATAGATAAATTTTATAATTGTTCCTTTTTTACCTGCATACTCTATTACTCTTTGCAGAGAATCTTTTTCAAAAACAAAAACTGTTTCAAATTTATAATCATCACTTGATAATTTTTTAACACAATGAGCGTTTAAACCTCCTAAGACAAGACAGATTTTATATTTTCCTTCTTTCTTTCCCTTTAATCGAACTTCATAAATTACATCTTCGACATCATCCATATCAGAAGGACTAACTCCATTTATGTAAGAGGGATAGTATCCTTTGTCTTTTTCTTTGTATTTGCATAAAGGTTCATTTGCTCTAATAGACAATACCCAACCACCAAGTTTTCTTTTCTCGTCACTGAATAATGGGGTCAGACACTCAGAGAACATTCCTGTTCTCTGCTCCAACATTCTATCTCCCATATATACTGTATTTTCAACTTCAACCTTTGGTATGTTATCACTTACCTTTTTATATAATTGAACTTCATTCGATATTAATGAGGTAGAAAAAAATATAATAAAAGTCGCTAAAATAATTTTCATAATTCCTAATAACATAAAACTATATTGAAACTATATTGCAAATGGATTTTAAAATTTAAAGGTGGGATTGGGATTTGGAGCGGGCGAAGGGATACGAATGCATCACTCGCTTCACTCAACCCAAGTAATACAACAATTTTTAACAAAACTCTATTGAAACTCTATTGAAACTCTATTGAAGATATAAGTAGATTGGTTAATATTAAATGAATGATCAGTTTTTTGAAGTTTTTTGTTATTTTGTTTTTGACACTATTTTTTTCAATAATGGCAAATGCTGAAATTGATAAAAGAAAACTTGTAATAAATAATTTTATGATTGATAATTATAAAATAGAGATCTTGCAATATCCTTATTTTGCGGGGGCAATGGGAAGTTATCAAGGACCCGCTAGTTTTAAAATTCAAAACTTGCAAACAGATAAAGTTATATTTTTTCCAATTGAGTTTTATACCAACACCCTTTGCTGCGGTGGTAATTTAGAATGGTCTTCTGATGAAGGTATGCTCTATAGAATTGTTGAAAATGAGAAATTTTTTTTAGAAGATCCAGAATTTTCCGCAGACGATTTAGTTAATATGCATAAGTATGATGATTTAAGTGAAGTTTTAAAAATTCAAAAAGAACCAAATATTCAATTGAGCGAAATAGCAAACTGTGATGAAAATGATTATTATACTAAACTATTAGACAAAAAATTTGTTCATGAAAGTTCAGATAAGTGTTTTAAAATCCACCATGATGATCATGTGCTTATATTTGATATTGATTTTGATGATACCAATGAAATTATTATTTTAAATAAATTTGAGGGACAAAGGTGGTACCCTGAATTACTAATTTTTGAATTAAATGGTGAAAGACATTCATCTCTACCTAATAACTTTGATGCGCATTCCCTTGACATAAATTTATCTAAAAAAATAATATCTACATATGCAAGTGGTGGTTGCTGTAATAATTTATATGCAATCTATAAAGTTGAAAACGGACAATTCATTCCCAATTTTATTGAGGAAATAAATGGAGATGAATATTATTTGTATAAATGTGATCAACCTGAAAATAAATCTTTTTATAACGATGCTTTTGAAATGCTTGATGAAGGATATTGCACAAAAATATATACAATTAATGAATAAATATAGGCGTAAAGTGTCGTGTGAGTATCACACAAAATATAATTGTTAATTATTTATAAAAATCTGGTTTCCTTAACAACTTAACAATAAGATCTCCTGTAACACCAATGCATATCAAGTAAAATATAAATAGGATGCCATTCTTGCCATTGTTTCCACTTATTCCCCAATCAAACCCATGTTTAAAAATCAAATAAGTATAAACTAAAGTGTATATTGCGCTTAGTATTGATGTAATTAAACCAAAATAACTATCATGATATGCTGTTTTCTTTTCCACATAAAATCTTACCACTAATATTTTTAAAATTAAATAAATTTAAATTGAATCGTCGCTTAGGTGTCGTGTATGAATTTAAAAAACTAAAATTTGAGAGATTTATTGGAGCGGGCGAAGGGATTCGAATTCTCGACTCGCTTATATTTTCCCAAGTAATAAAACAAATTCTAGGCAAAGTGTATTGAAGGTGTGTTGAATTATATTTTAAATTATCCATTAATCATTTAAGAATTTATTATGAAATATATATTAACTTTACTCTTAATTATATTTTTTTTTAATAAATCCTATGCGTTAGAAAAAAGTATACTTAGTGAAGTTCTCTATGACAAATTTCAATTTCTTAATAATTATTGTCAAGAAGAAGGGCATGGTAATCTTAAATCGTATCCTGGTATTACATTTACTGATATTTCTAATGATTATATAAAAGATTTGATTATTGATTGGAGTGGTGCATTATGTGAAGAATCTTATTCTGCTTTTGCAGGTGGAACTGGAGGAAGTCATTACACTATTCTAATAAATGTGAGCGAAGATCAAATTAAAAAAATTAGTGGCATGTATGAAGAAAATATTTCAGAAGGAATTTTTAATTTTTGGACACAAGCAATAAATATAACTTTTTATAACAAATCTCCGTATGCAACAGTTTTGGAATTGTTTTCACATAGAATAGGTTGTGAAGATATTGGCGGACCTAATACGGGAAGTTGTAAATCAATTCTATATTTTAACGGAAAAAATTTAGAAATATTAGAAACTAGAATCCCTATACCTTTTTTAAAAGGTGAGTAGTTCAATTACCTAAAACCAGATATAATCCAGTAAATTAATTTCAAAGAAAAATATCCTACTAAGTAAAAAACAGGATATAGTAATATTAAAAAATAATATCCACTCTCAATAACTTCGTACAATAAATCTAAATGAGTATCTATTATTTCTAGTATTTCAAAATCGTTTCGGTAACTATCTAACCCATCAATAAACCACGGTCCTATAATTACAAATAAAACTCCTAAAATAATTCCAAGACGATGGAAACCTATGTGTTTAATTTTAAATCTATTTATCATTAGTAATTAATATCTTTTATATGTACAATTCACCACTCTATCTATTGTTTCAATATTTAAGTCCTTAGAATTATAAAAGTAAAAATTATTAACTCGACCGACCAAACCCGGTGCTCTTATAAGCAGTCTATTATATGAGATATTTTTATTATTATTTTGCCACCCTGCATCACTACCAATTACTAATTCAGTTTCGTTTATGGTAACAATTTTGTAATCAAAATAATCTTCCGACCATTTGTAGTCTGTAAATTTGTTTTTTGCTAATATTTGATTTTTTTTTGGATCAATTTTAAATGAGAGTCCTATTCCGCAATCAATCAGGATTTCTTTAGCAAATAATAAAGGTGAAAAGAACAAAACAAAGAATGTGAGTAGGATTTTCATATTTGTTAAAACATTAAAACTATATTGTAACTATATTGCAAATGGAATTTAAAATTTAAAGGTGGGATTGGGATTTGGAGCGGGCGAAGGGATTCGAACCCTCGACTTCAACCTTGGCAAGGTTGCCGAGTACGAACTTGATCACCACAATCCTAAGTAATCTATAAAATATTATCCCATCAATTTTATTTTTTTTTATGTGGAGTGCCGATATAGTGCCGATAATTTTTGTTTAGTTAAAAAGATCAGCACTTTTCTCTTGTTGCTCTAAAGAATAGAGAAGTTTATCCTTAACTTGGTTTAGTAATATATCTTGTAATTTTTTTTGATTATTAAAATCTATATAAAATTTATCCTCATTAAATGAGTATTCTCCATCTTCTTTAACTAACAAAATAAAATCTGTTTGATTGCCTTGATTTGCAGAAAAAAAAGTAGCTTCACAATAAACACCTTCCCATTCTAATGTCATATTACATAGATCTACTTTAATTTTTTTTTGTGTCTCTGCGCTATTATCTTTTGCTATTTGAGACCACTCAACACCTTTATTAAGTGAGTATATTAAATCGTTAAAGAAATTATTTTTAGCTAAATCTTTGTCATTCATATAATCAAACCTGTAGGCTACTGTAAATTCGGTTAGACTCATATCAAAGCTTAAACCTATTGTTGCATCTTCTTTAGAGGCACCAGCATAAACCTTTATTTTTTTATCAAAAAATTGACTCCATGCATCATTATAGACACGGGATTCAACTTCCCCAACGTAGTATAATGTATAGGAGTATAAATTTTTTGAGAAGGTTGTTAAAATTATAAATAAGAAAATTATGCGTAGAGTTATGTTCATATTAAGACTGTAGTGCCGATATATTGCCGATGAGCATAAACTTTATATTATTTTTTTGGAGCGGGCGAAGGGATTCGAACCCTCGACTTCAACCTTGGCAAGGTTGCGCTCTACCCCTGAGCTACGCCCGCATAATTTACACAATTACCACTTTGAATTTATAAGTCAATATTTGAGAAAACGATTTATTTAAATCTTCTTCTGTAGATAATATCAACGAGTAACATATGAGGTAGTGTTAAAGCAGCAAGTCCAATGAAAATTACTTTTAATATCGACTCATATAATGATAAATTTTGAACTAAATAGTAAACAATACCTAAGCCCCCAATCCAAGAAATTACAGTAAAAATTATTGTGGAGTAAATAACAAAGTATTTATTTTTCAAATTTAAATAAATATTTTTAATCAGATGTTTTAAATGTTTGTAAGTGTGAAAAAAACAGAAATATATTGCAAAGCTTAGTAATGGATCAAAAAAATAAAAAATTAATAAAAGAAATAAAATCTCAATAATTCCTTTTCGTAATTTCTTTTCGAAGAAGGAGAGATAAATAAAATATATTATAGATAATAATGTTAAAAAATATGGGATGAAAAAATATTTTTGGACTGAATAAATATTATTATTTGTAAGATATTCAAATATCAAAAAAGATTGATCTTCATTAAAAAATATTATTCCAAAAATAATAGTCATTCCATAAGTAAAACTTACAGAATACTTATATTTATTTATTTTAAAATTTGTCCAATCACACAATCCAAAATGGGCAATAGTCATTATAATGAAAATCGTTAGTGCAATAATAGGAAAATATAACCAAAATAAAATTACTAGAAAAAATAAAATTAGATAGTAAAAAATAAATTGTAGAAATTGAATTCTGTTACTAAAACCTACTAAAGAAGCAACTGCACCATCAAATGAACCATGTGGAAGACCAATGAAAAAAATTAGTAAAAAAGAAATAATATTTAAAATTGTAAGGTCAGCTAACATATTATTTAAATAATTCTTTTATAAAAGGAAGCTTGGGCATACTATTTATAATTTTTAATTTAGTTAGTAAATTTGATTCACCCATCATAAAACTTTGGAATTCATTTCCATTTAGATTAGATGCGAGCTTTATAAATGACTTTCCATCTTCTCTGTTATTTTTTAAAAAATTAATAAAAACTTTATCCATTTTTCTTTCTAAAAAATTATGGATATTTACATAGTTTTTCTTTGAACTTTTTAACAATTGGATTTGTTTTATAAGAAATGAAAAGGCATATCCAGTAGAAGGCTTGCAGGCACCTCCTCTAATACCAATATTGAAGATATTAGAATTAACTGATCTTTTCTCCTCTGCAAAAAACATTGGGATTACTCCTTTTTCTGAACTCTGTTCTTTAAAAGTATTAATATTATTTCTCTTCAAGTAATCATTTATTTTTTGTCTATACCAAGAGCTGTGAAAAACATCTTTTGAAAAGACCGTCGATTCAACAAGCGCTTTATTATGACTAAATGGTAGGATATACATAAAATGTAAAACATTTTTTTCTTCTGTAAAGTGCATCAGGGTTAATTTATTTTCATTAAAAGTATTATCTGCTACCGTAATATTAATTCCAAAAAAATGTTGTAACAATTCACCTTTTTTTTCTTTTGTTGATCGTGAATCATATATGTTTTGAGCGTAATATATTTTGTTATCAGCAGTAATTATCTTAAAATAATTTTGCTCAGGAAAATATTGAACAACTTGTTTATTTACTATTTCTAAGTTATTTTTTGTTTCTAAACAGAATTTTTTCCAAGTTTTAAAACTTATGACACAATAAGGTTTGTCTAAACTTGTATGTGTTATATCAAGATTTTTGTTTCCAATAGTCCACTTGTACCATTTTTTTTCAATAATATTTTCAAAAGGCCTCATCCAATCTGTTAACCAAAAACCAAAAAAATTATCTCTTTTATTTATGTCTTCACTTTCAAATGCAATAATTTCATTAAAGCCATTTCCGTAAAGAATTTTATTTACTGCTAAACCACTAGGGCCTAAGCCGATTATAGCAGCTTTATAAATTTTCATTTGGAAGAATATCTCTTATTTTTTGATATTTATAATTCATCAGGGGAATAAATATGAAAATGAAAAGTGATTTAATTGTAATAAAAGATTTTTCTAATGAGTTTAAATATATTCTTTCTCTCAAATATTTTTTTTTATTAGATTTTATTTTTATACCAATACCTCTATAAACATTAGCCGCAATGAATATTCCCAGTCTAGTAGAGAGGGGTATATATTTCAAACCAGCAAAACCATTTTCATAAAACTTTTCTGATAAAGTTATTACTTTATGAATTGCATTTGATATTTTTTCATCATTTTCTGAAGTAAATTTATTTAGATTGTTTAAGTCTTTTAAAGAAATATTAGGTATCCAACTAGCTGGTAAATATATTCTTTTAATTTTTGAATCTTCATAAACATCGCGTGCTATATTTGTTAATTGCATACCAATTCCTAAATCAATTGCAGATTTTGATGCTTTTTTATGTTTTACTCCTATAATTTTAGACATCATTAAACCAACAGTACCAGCAACATGGTAAGAGTATTTTATAAGCTCCTCCTTATTTTGAATTTTAATATTCTTCTGATCCAAAATTAATCCGTCAATTAAATCGATAAGAATAGCATTATTAATGTTATTTTTTTTTAAAAAAACATTTACCTTATTGTTTTTATTATTTTTAATTTCCTCAATTGAGTTTTTAAGATAGTTAGATTGGTCTTGGCTATGCTTATCAGCAATATCATCGAAATATCTACAAATTGAATATAGAATACCAGCATTTTTTTTTGAACTTTTTGGTAAAAAAAAACTTGCCCAATAAAAACTTTTACCTTCTCTTTTAAGGTCGGTCGACGAATTTAGTTCTAAATCAATCATTGTTATTTTAATTCAGATTTGATGATATTTTCAACAACTTTAGCTGAGGAAAGAACACCCGGTATTCCAGCCCCTGGATGAGAGCCTGCTGCAGAAAAATATAAATTTTTAATTTTTTTGTCTTTGTTGTGATATCTAAACCAAGCTGACTGTGTAAAAATTGGGGCTATAGAAAATCCTGCTCCGTGCATAGAATTGTAATCATTTTTAAAATCTTTAGGGTTCATCCAAAAAACATCTGTAATACTCTTTTCTAAATCTGGCATAATTGTTTGTGATAATTCTTTAACTATCTTATTTTTAAGGTTTTCTGATTCAACATCCCAATCAATTTTGCCTTGTAAATTGGGTACTGGGCATAGAACATAAAAACTATCACATCCTTCTGGAGCAAATGACTTATCTGTTGCAGTAGGCCTGTGAATGTATAAAGAAAAATCATCAGATAAAATTTTATTTTTAAATATATCATGAAGTAAAGATTTAAATCTTTCAGTCATCCAAATAGTATGATGAGCAACTTTATGGTATTGTTTTTTCGTACCAAAAAAAAGAACAAAAAGTCCCATTGAATACAATAAGTTTTTTTCTTTTAATACAGGTCTTCTTAAATTTTGTTTTCTTAAAAGCTTGGAGTAAACCGTGGGTGGATCAGCATTACAAACAACTAAATCTATATTGGAAATTTCTTCATTGTTTGTTAATATTTTTGTTATCCTATTATTTTCAACAATGAATTCTTTTGCCTCTGTATTTGTTTTAATTTTAATACCACAATCAATCATTAATTTTTTTAATTCAGATACGATTTTACCAGTTCCACCCATACAAAAAAAGACCCCCCATTTTCTCTCTAAATAATGAATCAATGCGTAAATAGATGTTGTTGTGTGTGGGTCGCCTCCAACTAAAAGTGGGTGAATTGAAAATGCTTTTCTAAGATATGGGTTTTTTAGATAACTATTTACAAGTTGAGATACTGTTAAATAACTTTTCAAAATTATCAAATTAGGAATAACTCCTAACATTTTAAAAAAAGAAATAAATGGTTTGTCAGCTAATTGTGTGAATCCTACATCAAAAATTTTTTTTGATTGATTTAAGAGTTTAGAATATCCTTTGATGTCTCTATTATCATACTTACTTATTTCGTTATTTGTCTTTTCGATAGTAGAACAATAATCAAAAGTTTTACCATCATGAAAATAATATCTATACCAGGGCTCAAGAGGAACAAAACTCAAATAATCTTCTCTTTTTTTTCCAAATAGACTAAATAATTCATCAAAAAGAAATGGTGCTGTTATAACTGTTGGTCCAGCATCATGTTTAAACCCGTTCACTTCAAAAACTCTTGCTCTTCCTCCAAGATTGTCAAGTTTTTCAATAATTGTTGTATCATAACCTAATTTTTTTAGTCTTAGACTAATCGCAATACCTCCAAAACCACTTCCTATAACTACTGCTTTTTTTCCCATTGTTAATTTTGTAATTGTATTTAAATACCTTATTTCTTAATAAATATAATATTATTTATGCTCACAAAGACAGATTTATTTGAATTACTTAGTATAAAAAATAAAGATTTCCAAATTCATGATCATGATCCTTTATTTACAGTTGAAGATTCTGAAAATCTAAGAGGTGAGATTAAAGGGGCACATACAAAAAATTTATTTTTAAAAAATAAAAAAAATAATTTTTTTCTTTTTAGTTGTGATGAAAATGCAAAGGTTGATTTAAAGCTATTTTCTAAATCAATCGATGCTAAGAATTTATCATTTGCAAATGCTGAATATTTAGAGCAGTTTTTGGGTATAAAACCAGGATCAGTCTCCCCGTTTGCCCTTCTTAATGACAAGCATAATGTTGTTGAATTTTACTTAGATGAAAAACTTTTTAACAGTGAATTAATTAACTTCCACCCCCTAATTAACACAACAACTATAAGTATAAAGACTTCGGAGTTTATAAACTTCCTCCTTGAAAATAATAAAAAAATTCATATTTTTTCTTTGGATAGTTATAGTATAGTCAAATCTTTATGAGTGAAAATACAAATATAATCGATGTTACTGAAGCAGAGTTTAATGATCAGGTTATTGAAGCTAGTGAGAATAAATTAATTGTTGTTGATTTTTGGGCTCCTTGGTGCGGTCCTTGTAAACAACTAACACCAATTTTAGAAAAAATAATATCAAAATCAGGGGATAAAATTACTTTAGTAAAAATAAATATTGATGAAAATCAACAAATTGCAGCGCAATTAAGAATTCAATCAATTCCTACAGTCTATGCTTTCAAAGATAAACAAATTGTTAATGCATTTCAGGGCGTTATTCCTGAAGGCCAAATTATTGAATTTATTGAAAAGTGTTTAGGGTCTAAAATTAATGAAGACTTCACTGAATTTTATAATGAAATAGAAAGCGCTATGGCTGAAAATAAGTTTGAAGAAACTAAAGACACTCTTCTAGAATTTATTTCTAAAAACTCAGACGAAATTAAAGGTATTTGTTTTTATTTAGAGTGTTTGATTGAACTTAAACAATTTGAAGAGGTTGAGATGTTCATTAGTTCATTAGATAAAGATGTACAAAATAAGGATGAAGTTAAACAGGTTTTAAAAAAAATGGAAATTGTGAAAAATAACTCATCCGGACCAAATATAAATGAGTTGCTTGGCAAACTTGAGAGTGAACCAAATAATATTGATTTAATTTTAGAAATATCAGATAAATATTTTTCAATGAAACAATATGAAAATGGAATGGATTTGCTTCTAAAAAATTATCCAAAAAATAAGGATAGTATAAAAAATAAGATGGTAGAATTTTTTGCTGTTCTTGGAAATACTGATCAAATTACTATTCAATATAGGAAAAAACTTTCACAATTAATGTTTTCATAACATGGAAATCCCTATTTTTCCTTTAAACGGTGCCGTCCTTTTTCCAGGAACAAGCTTGCCTCTGAATATATTTGAAAAAAGATATATAGAGATGGTTGACTACGCTCTTTCAAAGGAAAGGTGCATAGGCATGATACAATCTGATGAAAAAAATAAACTCTATAATATTGGTTGTATTGGAAAAATTCATAGTTTTAGTGAAACAACAGATGGGCGATATTTAATTAGTCTACAGGGTACTAATTGTTTTAAAGTTAAGAAAGAGTTAGAAAAAAAATATAAGTTTAGGTTGGTTGAGGCTGAAATGTTGGATTTTGAGGAAGATAAAAACATTATAAATGAAAAACAAAAAAATAATCTTTTAGATAAGTATAGCCAATATATTAAAGTCAAAAAAATTAACTTAAACTTAGAAGAAATTCAAAATATTGATTTTAATCAAATTATAAAGTTTATAGCAATGATATCCCCTTTTAGTGACATTGAAAAACAGGTTCTTTTGGAAACGAAAAATTTAAGTGACTTTTATAAAAAACTTCATTCAATTTTAGAGCTTGAGATCGTTGAAGATAATAATAGTAAAACTATTAATTAATACCCATAGCAAAATCACTTATCTTATTTTTTAGTTTTTTACTTTTCTCCATTAAATTGATAGCTGAAAACCTTGCATAATTAAAAATTGTATTGTCTAATTTAAATACACTGTCAACTTTATCAGTGATTTGATACAACCTATAAGCTTTGAAAAAATTATCTTTCTGAAATTCTTTACAAAATATTTCGTCTCCCAATTCCAAACCTAGAGAGTTATATTTTTTAACAAGATTATATATACTTTCTACATCTTGCATACCCAGATTCCATCCTTGTCCAGCAATTGGATGAAATGAGTGGGCTGAATCACCTAAATAAATAATTCTATTCTCAAAAAATTTAGAGTTTAAATGAGCTTTTAAAGGAAAGGTTTGTTTGGTGATTATTTTTTTTATCTCACCTACACTTCCCCGTGTCTTTTCATTCAGCATTGAAATAATATTATTATTATTTAAAGAAAGTAAAGAGTCTATAAATTTATTTGTGTTTGTCCAAACTATGGAACTTTGAAACTGATTTTTATTTTTTTGCATTGGTAAGATTGCAAGAGGTCCATTTTTAAAGAAGAACTCATAAGCAGTGTTATTGTGATTCTTTGAGTGATAAAAATTTATTACTATTGCTTTTTTTTTATAATCTTTTCTATAAATTGGTGTTTTAAAAATTTTTCTTAAAGAGCTGTTTTTCCCATCACACGCAAATAGAATGTTTGAATTAACATAAAAATTATTTTGCTTGGTTATAATCCTGTCGCCTTGATAAAAGATATCTTTAATGGAAGCATTGTTAAAAATTTCTACATTTTTTTGTTTTTGTAATTTTTTATACAAGCAATCAAGTATAAACTCGTTTTTAACTATATATCCAAGATTGGACTTTCTTCTTTGGTTGTCAAAATAAATTTTGTTTGATTGATTTCTGTCTATTATTTGAATATTTTTTATTGGTTCTGCGTAATATCCAATTTCTTTCCAAATATTTATTTTTTCAAGAAATTTTTTCGTACCCTCTGAAATTGCAGTTGTCCTTTTATCTAAAATATTTTTATGATTAAATTTAGCATTTTGCTCTAAAACTACTATTTTATTACCTAGTTTAGAAAGTGAATATGCTGTAACTGCCCCAATCAGACCTCCCCCTACTATATTGATGTTTGATTGAATTTCTTTCATAATTTTCTTCGAATTAGCATAATCTAAATGTATTACAATCTAACTATATGTTCAAGTATGGTTCAATTAGAAAGTTTATTGTTAAATTTTTATTAGGAATAATTTTATTTGGATTTGGCCTAATTTATTTTACCAGTCTTTACTCATACTCTGCAAATGATCCAGGTTTTAATCAATTAAATTACAATATTAATGAGAGAAATATTGAAAATCTTATGGGTTTTTTTGGTGCTTATTTATCAAGTTATTCATTAATTTTTATTGGAACACTGAGTTATTTATTGGTGTTTTTTATAATACTCGAGGGTGGAAAATTGTTTTTAGGCATTACTAGCAGGTTTATAATTTTGAAATTTTTATCGAACTTGACTGGGATAATTCTTATTAATGTTTCAGTTAAAGCGGTTGGGATAGACTATTTAAAAACCGGTTTAGTTTCACAATTCCTAGTCGATTTATTTACAAATATAAAAATAAATCTTCTAGAAAATATTTTTATTTATTTTATTTTAAATTTTTTACTTTTGGTATTTGGTGTAGTTTTAATATTTATATCTTTTAGAATTAATTTTTCTTGGATAAATTATTTATTTTCTTACTTAAAAGTTTTTAAATATTTTAAATTTTTATTTTCTGTATTTAGTTTATTTAAATATATAAATTTTAGAAAAAAAATTACAAAAAAATCATTAAGAAGTGAACCAACTATTAAGAAAAGAAATTATGTTGATCTGAGAAAAAAAAATAACAATAATCCTAAAGTTAATAAACAACTAGAGTTAGATAATTTTAGTTTTAGTCTTCCATCTAAAAATCTACTTTCAAAATCAAATTTGAAAAATAACAAAAATCGAGAATTAGATAAAATAAATACTAATGCTGCAATGAAATTAGAAAAAACGCTATCTGAATATGGTGTTGAAGGAAAGATTGTTGGATTTAGTAGTGGTCCGATTGTAACTTTGTTTGAATTTGTTCCAAATGCGGGAATAAAATCTAGTAAAGTAATAGGTTTGTCTGATGATATTGCTAGAGCAATGTCTTCAATTTCTGCTAGAATTTCAACACAGCCTGGTAAGACAAGTTTAGGAATTGAAATACCTAATACTAAAAGAGATAGTGTTTTGTTTGGTGATTTAATTGAAGAAGATGAATTTGAAATAGAAAATGACTCTCTTACGCTTGGTCTTGGCAAGGATATATCAGGTAAAAGTGTATTTGCTAATTTAGAGCGCATGCCTCATTTATTAATTGCTGGAACAACTGGTTCAGGAAAATCCGTAGGAATTAACACAATGATATTAAGTATACTTTACAAATTTAAACCTAATGAATGCAAGCTGATATTAATTGATCCTAAAATGTTAGAATTAAGTATTTATGAAGATATTCCTCATCTTTTAACACCCGTAGTTACTGATCCAAAAAAAGCTGTATTCGCTCTTAAGTGGGTAGTTAGAGAAATGGAAAATAGATATAAATTAATGAGTTCTTTAAATGTAAAAAATATAGATTCTTATAATGATAAGGTTTTAAGAACAATTTCTTCTGGAAGAAAATTGTTTAGAGAGGTTCAAACAGGCATAGATGATGATACTAGAATGCCAATTATTGAAAAACAAGAAATTCTTCTTGAAAAAATGCCTTTTATAGTTGTGGTGATTGATGAAATGGCCGATTTAATGATGGTGGCTGGAAAAGAAGTTGAATCATTAGTTCAAAGGTTGGCACAAATGGCAAGAGCTTCAGGTATACATTTGATAACAGCTACTCAAAGGCCGAGTGTTGATGTAATTACAGGAACAATAAAAGCTAATTTTCCAAGTCGTATCAGCTATAAAGTATCAAGTAAATTTGATAGCAGGACAATCTTAAATGAAATGGGAGCAGAACAATTACTAGGAAGTGGAGATATGTTATTTTTAGAGAATGGCGGGATAATAAAAAGGCTTCATGGTGGTTTTGTCTCAGAAAATGAAGTTGAGAAAGTTGTTAACTATATAAAACAGCAGGCTACATTTGACTACAAAAAAGAAATATCATTGTCAGAAGAAGAATTAAGTGTTTCAAATTCAGATGATTTAATATCAAATAATAATGATGATCTATATGGAAAGGCAGTAGATATTGTTATTAAACAACAAAAGGTTTCAACAAGCTACATACAAAGATATTTACAGATTGGATATAACAGAGCTGCAAGAATAGTCGAAAAAATGGAAGAAGATGGTATCATAAGTGAAGCAAATAATGCAGGTAAAAGACATGTTCTTAAAAAATGAGAAAACTTTATTCACGCTTTTTTTAATTTTTTTATTTTTATTTTCTTATAAGACACACTCAAATACAAATGATAAAGAAAGTGTATTAAATTATTTAAATTCACTAAAATATTTTTCTGCTTCATTTTTGCAAAGTAATGGTAGTGAGTTGAGTGAAGGCAAAGTATATATTGGAAAGAAAAGGGTTAGGGCAGAATACTTTTCGCCTATAAAAATTTTAATAATTTTAGATGAAGATAAGGCCATGTATTATAATTATGATTTAGAAGAAGATGAGTTTTTCAATCCAAAAAATACAAATGCTTGGTTTTTTTACGATATTTTTAGAAATCCCGTTTTTTTTAATGATGCTTTAATAAAAACAAAAAGTAACGAATTAATATTGGAAAAGGGAGGGATTGATGGTGAAGAAAAAACTTATCTAATAAGGGTATATTTTGAAAAAAAACCTTTGGTTTTAAGGGGTGTAGAAGTATTAATTAATGAAGAAACACTTAAGTTATCAATTTATAATCATAGTTATAATGAAGAATTTGATAAAAATTTTTTTAAACTCATAAATCCAAGATTGTTAAATTAAACTATTAATATTAGTTTTTCACTTTTGGTCTGTATTTTAACATTTGTTTTTACTTGATTCATTTTTTTTCTTATTCTTGTTAGATGGCTTTCGAGAGAATTTGTTTCAATATTTGATTTAATATTTAATATATCTTCCTTTATAAGTTTTTTACTTACTTCTTTTTCTATTATTAAATATCTTAAGATCTCAATTTCAACTTTGGTGAGATAGCAAAAGGAGTTATTGTCAACATTATTAATTTTTTCATTATCAATAGATATATCATGAAATTCAACCTTACAATTCTGAACAAAACTTTGTATTGTATTTTTGATTTGGTTTATTGAAAGTGGAGTATTTAGTAATTTAATTTTTTTTTTAAAAATTAAATTATTTTTTTTTAAATTAGATATTACTAAACAATTATCATTAATGTGATCTAAATTAATTAACTTAGATTCATTAATATTATTTATAATAATTATATTTGGTTTAGTGGTTTGTAATTTATTATCTAGATCGTCCAATGTCATCAACGTTAATTGATGGTCTGAAAACAATGTAGTTAAAAAATTTTGTATATTGTTGTTTGAAAAAATATTTAGTCTGTTTTTCATAACCTTTTACCAAACAATATTGTGCCAAGTCTTATGTATGTCGGATTAAATTTTAATGCACTCTCGTAATCATCACTCATTCCTATACTTAATTCTTTAATATTATTTTCATGTGCTAGAAGTTTTAACTTAGTAAAATGATAACCTGATTCTTCATCTGGTGGGGGTATGCACATCAAGCCGTGAATATAAAGTTTCATTTCGTTTTTTAGGAAAAATAAAAAATCTTTTGTTTCCTCAGGAAAAATTCCACTTTTCGTTTTTTCTTTACCAGTATTAATCTGAAGATATATTTTCTTATTATCTAACAAATTTCTATACTTTGAAAATTCTCTGGCTATTTTTTCTCTATCTAATGTATGGAAAACATCAAATAGTGGTATTGCTTCTTTTACTTTATTTGATTGTAATGGGCCGGTTAAATGTAATTCAATTTTAGGGTTGGTTAGTTTAATGTTTTGAAATTTCTTTTGTGCTTCTTGAACTCTATTTTCACCAAATATGTAGACACCTTGCCTAATTGCATCTAATACACTTTCAAGTGGATGATTTTTCGATATAGCAACAATTTTGGCAGAATTACTGGTTTTTTTTAAAAAATTGTTTATTTCATTGTATTTTTTAATATCAAACATAAATCATAATGTTGTAAAAAAACAACATTGTTTAAAAAAATATACTAAATCATTATGCTTTTTTTGTAATTTATTCAATTTTTAAATATTTAACTCACAATATAAGTGTGATGCTTGTATTTAATGAATATTCATTAACTCAAAAGGAGTAATTATGAAAAAAGAACTATTAATGGGAACTGCTCTAGTTTCTACGCTTGGTGCTGCTTCAGTTGCTGAAGCTGTAACAGCTACTATGAGTGGTAACCACCAAACTGGTATTGAGTTTGATTCACCCACTGGTGGAACTGACACAAATGCTCAGGTAAATGATAACAACTTTACTGTTTCATTATCTGAAACTACTGATGGCGGTATGACTATTTCATCTAGCTTTAAGCTAATGGATGAAAATGCTGCTGCTGGTGATATTGATGCTGGTCTTACATTAGCATTTACTGATGGCTCTAAGCTTGATGTAATTAATGCTGGTAACGCGTCTGGATCACATGCTGTATCTATTCCTGGTTCAGCTGGTGCTGAAGGTGTAACTGTTACATCTACAAACTCTGCTGTAACTGGATTAGACTTTATGACAGCTTCAACTGTACAAGGTGTTGAATATCATACAGCTTCTGACTTTTTAGCTGATGGTTTAAAAATGTCTTTCTCAGCTTCAACTGATAGTGGTGCTGCTGCTACTGCTACTTTCAGAACTGACAGTCACATTGCGATTGGTGCAACTTATGTAACTGATCTAGGTGATACTGCTGTTACTCTTGGTGCTGGTTATTCTGATTCTGACGGTTCAAAAACTGTTACTAACCCTACAAATGACATGGGTGGTGTACACGTTGGTTTAAGTGCTGTAACTGGTGACTTAACTGTAGCTGTTGGTTTCGCTGATGGTCATAAGAATGGTATTAGTGATAATGGATCAGATGAAATGGAAGGTGACGTAGTTAAAGCTGGTGTTAAATATGTAACTGGTGATTTAACTTTCAACATTGGTATAGCTTCTGGTGAAGCAACTGATAACACTATCGGTTCTTCTGGTGGAAGTAGTGACTCTCAAGATGTAACTTCTGCAAGTGTATCTTACGCTGTAGCGTCAGGTGTAACTGCAATTCTTGGTTACACAACTGTAGAGGCAACTGACGAAGCTCAATCTACTGACGATGGATCTGCATGGTACATCGGTGCTAACATGGCATTCTAATTTAAGATTTTATATCTTTAAAAAACGGCACTTTAATTAGTGCCGTTTTTTTTTATGTTTTACTTTTATCCCCCAATACAATAATTAGATGACATGTTTATAATGAGGTTGATCAGTATACTTTTTTTGTTTTTTCTTGTTGCTTGCAATAGTGGTAAGAGTGAAGAAGAAATGGAGGAGTTGTGGTCCAAAGCTCAAACCAGAACAGAAATTTTAGATAGGTCAGGAACCAAATTTAATTCTGCTATAGATATGGATTTAGCAATGAGAGATGCTGAAACAAGATTGCAAACCGGAGGTGGGTTGTTTGGTAAGGGTGGTTTATCTCTTCAAGGAATAATAAACAATGATGAAGAAAATAATAACTCTACAACCTCTATTGCCATGCCTGTGAATGTATTTTTGTGGAGAGGGGCATTAGAAACAATTGATTTCATGCCATTGAGTTCTGCAGATCCTGTAGGTGGAATTATTATTACAGACTGGTATTCAACTTCTAACAACGAAAGTGAAAGGTGTAAACTTAATATATTTATATCAGGTAAAAAGCTAAATACTGAAAATTTAAAAGTTACATCATTTTGTCAAGAATATAAAAATCAGATATGGGTAAATAAATTAGTTGAAGAAGATAATAATATAAAAATTGAAAACGCTATATTAAATAAAGCAAAAAAATTAAGACTTCAGTCAAGCTAAACAGTGTCATCAAGATACAATCATAAAGTAGTAGAAAAAAAATGGCAGGAAACCTGGTCTAAAAAAAATGTATTCAAGACAACAAAAGATATAAATAAAAAAAAATATTATGTTTTAGAAATGTTCCCTTATCCTTCTGGAAAAATTCATATGGGACATGTGAGAAACTACACTTTAGGCGATGTTGTAGCAAGGTATAAAAAAATGAGAGGATTTAATGTACTGCATCCTATGGGTTGGGATGCTTTTGGCCTTCCAGCTGAGAATGCAGCATTAACTGAAAAAAAACACCCTGAAAGTTGGACGTATCAAAATATCAAAACAATGAAAAGTCAATTGCTGCAAATGGGCCTCTCACTGGATTGGGATAGAGAAATAGCAACTTGTCATCCAGAATATTATAAACATGAGCAAAAATTTTTTATTGATATGTTTAATGCTGGGCTTGCTTATAAAAAAGAGGCTGAGGTTAATTGGGATCCTGTAGACAAAACAGTTCTGGCAAATGAACAGGTAATTGATGGTAAAGGATGGAGATCTGGAGCAGTGGTTGAGAAGAAAAAACTTTCTCAGTGGTTTTTAAATATTAGCAAATATTCAGATGAGCTTTTGAATGACCTAGACAAATTACACAATTGGCCAAACAAAGTTAAAATAATGCAATCAAACTGGATTGGAAAATCAGTTGGTGCTGAAATTAAATTCAAGGTGTCTGATAAAGATTTATATATAACTGTTTTTACAACTAGGCCTGATACTATTTTTGGAGCAACTTTTTTAGCATTATCTACAGAGCATGAAATATCTCAAAGCTTATCAATAAAAGATGGTAAACTAAATAAATTTATTAAGGATTGCGAAAATTTAAATCCTGAAAAAAATAAAAAGGGTTTTAAATTAAAACTAATGGTGGACCATCCTTTTATTAAAGAGAAAAAATTACCAGTTTTTGTAGCTAATTTTGTATTAAAAGAATATGGGCTTGGAGCCATTTTTGGATGTCCAGCACATGATCAAAGGGATTTGGATTTTGCTAATGAATATAATATTGATGTAATACCTGTTGTAAAACCAGTTAATATTTCAGAAGAAAATTTTATAATCAAAAAAGATGCTTTTGTTGATAGTGGAACTTTAATTAACTCAAGCTTTTTAAATGAGCTAACTGTAGAGAGAGCAAAAGAAAAAATAATTAATCGAATTGAAAATGAAAAAATTGGAAGAAAAAAAATTAATTATAAACTAAGAGACTGGGGTATTTCTAGGCAAAGATTCTGGGGTTGCCCTATACCTATAATTTATAGAGAAGATGGTAAGGTGGTTGCTGTTGATGAAAAAGAGCTTCCTGTTAGGCTTCCAGAAATTAAAAATTTTACTGAAACATCAAGTTCCTTAGCAAATGTTGATAATTGGAAAGAAACTGTTTGCAGTAAAACGGGAATGAAAGCCATAAGAGAAACGGATACCTTTGATACTTTTTTTGAATCTTCTTGGTATTATTTTAGATATTGTAATGCAAGGTTTGATAAGCCCTTTAATAAAGATGATATAGATTATTGGTTACCGGTTGATCAATATATTGGCGGGATAGAGCATGCAATCTTACATTTATTATACTCAAGATTTTTTACTAAAGCCCTCAGGGATTTGGGTTATTTTAGTTTGAATGAACCTTTTAAAGGTCTTTTTACACAAGGTATGGTTACTCATGTAACTTATAAAAATAAAAGCGGCGAGTGGGTAGAGCCAAAAGATATTATAAAAAGAGGTGATGAGGTTAAAGACAAAAAGGGCTTAAGCGTGGAAGTGGGTAAGGTTGAAAAAATGAGTAAATCGAAAAAAAATGTTGTAGACCCAAATGATATCATTAATTTATATGGCGCAGATACTGCTAGATGGTTTATGCTATCTGATAGCCCTCCAGAAAGAGATTTGCAATGGACTGAAACAGGTATTGCCGCATCATTTAAATTCATAAATAAATTGTATGAATTTGTAGATAAACTTAAAACTTATGAAAATAAAAATAGAGATGATAATAAAGCTGTAAAAAAATTAAAAATAATAATTAATGATGTAACCGAAAACATTGAAAAATTTCAGTTTAATAAGTCGGTTGCTAAAATATATGAGTTTGTAAACACTTTAAATGAAGCGCTTTCAAAAAAAACTTTATCTAAAAACAACTTTGAGTGGTCTCTTAAAAAACTTTCGCTTATTTTACAGCCATTTGTTCCACACATCAGTGAAGAGATTTGGTATAATATAGAAGGAAATTCTTTGTGTATTAATGAGGTTTGGCCAATTGAAAATGTTAAAAAGGATTTAAATTTAAAAATTGCAGTCCAAATTAATGGAAAAACAAGAGAGATTGTTGAAATTGATAAAAATACTGAAAAACATGAAGTTATTCAGATAGTAAAAGATAATGAAAAGATTAAAAAAAGCATTATGGGGAAAAAAATTGTTAGGGAGATTTATGTTCCTGGCAAAATTGTCAATTTAGTAATTTAATGATCAGGTTTTTGCTTATAGGATTATTTGTTTTAGCCACATCATGTAAAAATATTGAGTTTATATATGATGATAAAAAAAATCTTCTAAATCCACTATATGGAAAAACAATAGTAGAAACATCAGGTTTAGATATGCCGTTTATTAGGTCTTTTATTCCAATGTTTTTTGGTGAAAATAAAACTGAAGATTATGTTCTTTCAATTAATATAAATGAGAACAAAATAAAAAGATCAGTTGAAACTAACCAAGCAACTTCAAATTTAGAATATGAATTGAGGTTTGTATATTTATTGAAATCAAATGATAAAAAGTGTGTTGTATATAAAAAAGAAATATCTTCTAGTTTTACAATAATACCTAAGTCATCAGGTTACAACTACGGAACAGATTCATCCTTAGAAAATAAATATGAATTAGCAGTTACTGATAGCTTAAATGAATATGTTTCTTTTTTATCAAATGTTGATTTAGATAATTGCTTATGAAGATAGATCCTTTAGGTATTTTGTTTGAAGATGATTTTTCTTTTGATAAAAATTTTTATTATATTGGCGGAAATGAAATCACTCTTATGGAAAAGATTTTAAATGTAATAATTGAGAGATTTAAAAACAATGGGGATGTTGGTGTTTTCAATATTGATTCAATTGATAATTTTGTTGATGAGGGTCAACTTTTTTCTACAAAAAAAATATTAATTGGAAAAAATTGTAAAGGAATCAACAATGAAAATTTAAATAAATTAAAAAACACAAATAATATATTTATTTTTTTTCAAGAAAATAGTACTAAAACCAAATCTAGCAAGAACATTTTTGCTAAAAATAATGATGCTTATTTAATCGATTGCTACGAGCTTGATAGAGGCTCTAAAATAAAAGTTTTAAATAATTTTATAAAAGATAATGATATAAAAATTAAAGAGGAAGTTTATTGGCTCTTAATTGAAAAATTAGACACAAAGTACTTCTTTGTTGAAAATAGCTTAGTTAAACTTAAGGGATTAAGTGAAAATAATATAACTAAAGAAACGATTAGTAAAATATTAACAATAGACGATGGCGGAAAAGAAAAAATTTTTTTTTACTTGTTTAAAAAAAATAATGATATCATAGAAATCTACAAAAACAAAGTTCTAACAACCTCTGATGTAAGTGGTCTTTACTTTTATATTAAATCTTTTTGTCAGCTTATTCTTGAATCTAGAAATGAAAATGAATTTATTTCAAAGGTTCCAAAATATTTATTTAAAGAAAAAAAATTTTTAATTGAGTTTTATAAAAAATATAATTTTAAAAAAAGAAAGTCGCTTTTAAATTTATTGTATAAAACTGAAAAAGCGTTGCGTATAAATGGTAGTTTGTCTATAATTTTAGGCCTAAGGTTTGTTTTGAGTCTGAAAAAAATTACTGTTTCTTAAGTCTTTTCATTAAGTCATCAAGTTGGTTAAGATCAGAATAATATAAGGTCAAAGACCCTGAAGACCCATTATCATTAAATTGTATTGATGTTTTAAGTCCTATTTTATCAGAAAGTTCTTTCTCAAGATCTAAAATATTTGGATCCTTGGGGGTTTTCTTTTCTTTGTTTTTTTTAAATTCAGATGTTAATTTTTCTACTTGTCTTACGCTGAGTTTTTTTTCAATTATTTCATTTGCTTTATTAATAGCATCAGGCACACCTATGAGAGCGCGTGCGTGACCCATCGTCAAGTCTCCATTTATAACCATTTGTTGTATCTTTTTATCTAAATCTAAAAGACGTAATATGTTAGATACGTGACTTGAGCTTTTACCTATTAACTTAGCTAAATTTTCGTTATTAATTTTTTTAATATCGATTAACCCTTTATATGCATTAGCTTCTTCAATAACATTTAGATCCTCTCTTTGAATGTTTTCTATTAAAGCTGCTTCTAGTATAGCTGTGTCATTAAAGTCTTTAATAACACAGTCTACTTCATGCATTCCGTTTAATTGACAAGCCCTCCACCTTCTTTCTCCGGCTATGATTTGAAACTGATTATCAGTTGTTGGTTTTACAACTATAGGCTGGATAAGTCCTTGATTCTTAATAGATAATGAAAGTTCTTTAAGCTCCTTACCTTTAAAGTTTTTTCTTGGTTGTGAAGGATTAGGTATTATTTGGGAAATATTTATTTTTTGAACACCAATATTATTTTGGTTTTCTTTATTGGGTGTTGATAAAAGTGCGCCTAGGCCCATTCCTAATTTATTCTCCTTATTCATAGTTTTTATTTTGGTTTAAAATAACTTCTTTTGCAAGCTCAATATAAGCTAATGAGCCGGCGGCTTGTGTATCATATATCAAAGCTGGTTTTCCATGACTTGGTGCTTCTGATATTTTTACATTTCTTGGAATTGTTGTTTTATATACCTGATTTCCAAAATGGTGCCTAACATCTTTTTCAACTAGAGAGCTTAGAGAGTTCCTTTTGTCTAACATTGTTAGAAGTATGCCTTCTATTTTTAAGTCTTTATTATAGTTTTGTTGAATTAGATTAATTGTTTGCATTAATGCTGAAAGACCCTCTAGCGCAAAAAACTCAGACTGAAGAGGAATGAGTGTAGTATCGGATGCAACTAGAGAGTTAATTGTTAGTAGGCCAAGCGCAGGAGGGCAATCTACAAAAATAAAATCAAAATTATTAATTTCACTAAATATTAGTTTAAAAACAAACTCCCTGTTTTCAAAATTTGTAAGCTCGATTTCTGCTGCAGCTAGATCTGTATTAGCCCCAATTATTTTAAGCCCTGGTATTAATGTTTCTTTAATTCCTTCTATTAGAAGTTTCTTTTCGTGAATCATTTCATAAATCGATGGTTTTCTATCATCATGTTTAAGACCCAGTCCTGTACTCGCATTACCTTGTGGGTCTGCGTCGACAATTAGAACTTTTTTTTTCACTGCAGCTAATGAGGTGGCTAGATTTATTGTGGTTGTTGTTTTGCCAACACCACCTTTTTGGTTAGAAATAGAAATTATTTTTTTCACAATTTTTTATATTTGTTTATTTTTAACACAAAACCATCGCCTTCACTTTTGCTTGGGTATAGACTGTATTCAAAATTAAATAATTTTTTTGCATCATATATTTCTTTCTTAACATTTCTTCCTTTTAGAAAAAGCAGTGATGTATTTGTTTTAGTAAAAAACCGTGAATAATCTAATAATTTTATTAGTGGGGCAAAGGCTCGACAGATAATAAAGTCAAATTTTTGGTTTTTGATTTTTTCAACTCTTGTGCAAATAGTTTTAATTTCTAAATTCTGTTCATGTGCAAATTCTTTAATGAAATTTATTTTTTTCATTTTAGAGTCGATCAATAATATATTTGTATACCCCAAAATATATAAGATCACTCCTGGTAGGCCTGCACCGGTACCGAAATCTATTATTGATACATTTTTTTTCAAAATAAATTCAGACAACTGTAATGAATCATTAATATGCCTATCCCATGCAACATCAATTGTAGAAGGTCCTACCAAATTGTGTATTTGGTTGCTTTTGGTTAACTTAAGAATGTAGCTATCGATTAAATCAATTTGATTTCTGCTAAGATTGTATTTTTTTATTACAGTGTTTTTATCCAAACTATGCAGCTTTTTTATTTTTATTTTTTTTAATATATCTAAGTAGGGCTATAGTGGCTGCTGGTGTTACGCCTGATATTCTTGAGGCCGCTCCAAGCGTAGGTGGTTTAATTTTTGATAATTTTTCAACTATCTCATTAGATAAGCTTCCAACTAATTTATAGTTGGTTGATTTAGGAATTTTTAAACTTTCTTCTTTTTCAAAATCTTGTATATCCATTCTTTGTCTATCAAGATAGCCTGCATATTTAGCTTCAATTTCTATTTGTTCTATTACATCATCTTGTAAATTACTTAATTCAGGAAGTATTTTTTTGAGCTTAGGTGTTGTAATATTAGAAAACGATAAAAGGTCTATGATATTCCTTTTCTTTCCGTCTTTGTTTATTTTTATCCCCTTTTTAAGAAGCGCGTCTGGTGAGAATTTTATATTTTTAACGAACTTAAACCCCTCTTTTATCCTTGTGGATTTTTTTTCAAACTGTCTTTGCCTGTCTATATTTACACAGCCTATATCAATTCCAAGAGGTGTAAGTCTTAAATCTGCGTTATCAGCACGAAGTAAGAGTCTGTATTCAGACCTTGAAGTAAACATTCTATATGGCTCTTTAGTTCCTTTTGTAACCAAATCATCTATCAAAACACCTATATATCCAGAGGACCTAGGTATTATAAATTCCTTATCAGATTTTGTTTTAAGTGATGCATTTATCCCAGCCATTATACCTTGTGCAGCCGCTTCTTCGTATCCAGTCGTTCCATTTATCTGTCCTGCAAAAAATAAGTTTTTTATTTTTTTTGTTTCCAGTGAGTGAGTTAATTCTTGTGGATCAATATAATCATATTCAATGGCATAAGCAGGCTGTGTAATTGTAACATTCTCTAAACCCTTAATAGTCTTAACAAACTGCTCTTGAATTTCGGTTGGAAGAGAAGATGATATTCCGTTTGGATAAATTAAATCACTTTCTAATCCTTCTGGCTCCAAAAAAACCTGGTGTGATGATTTATTTTTAAATTTATGAATCTTATCTTCAATTGATGGGCAATACCTAGCTCCCATCGATTGTATTTCACCAGAATACATTGGTGATAGGCTAAGGTTCTTGGCAATTATTTCATGGGTGTTTTTATTAGTATGGGTAATAAAACAAGATGTTTGAGGAATGTGGATATCTCTGTTGATAAAAGAAAATGGAACAGGCTTTTTGTCTGGCTGTTGTTCATCTAAATCATTGAAATTTATGGTTTTTTTAAGTAATCTTGGTGGCGTTCCTGTCTTCAGTCTACCTATTGAAAACTTTAGCTCTTTAAGCCTTTTTGCAAGTTTTATTGAGGGCTTATCTCCAACTCTACCTGCTTCTTTTTTCTCAGAGCCTATTCTTATTAAGCCTTGTAAGAAAGTGCCTGTAGTTAAAACTACAGATTTGGAAAATATTTTTTTATTATCACTTAAAACAACCCCTAATACCTTATTTTTTGAAACAATTAGGTCCTCAACCGAACCTTCGATTATTTGAAGGTTTTTTTGCTCAGTTACGAGCTCATTTATAGCATTTTTATATAAAATACGGTCTGTTTGTGCTCTTGGACCCCTTACAGCAGCACCTCTGCTCGAGTTTAACATTCTAAATTGTATACAGGATTTGTCTGTAGCTTTGGCCATTATACCATCTAAAGCATCTATTTCCTTTACAAGATGTCCTTTTCCAAGACCTCCAATTGCAGGATTACATGACATTTCTCCTATTTTTTTAATATTATGAGTAATTAAGGCTGTTTTTGATTCAGTTCTTGCAGACGAGCAAGCTGCTTCTACTCCCGCATGACCTCCGCCAATTACAATTACATCAAATTTATTGTCCATATATCTTTTCACGTGAAATTATTTACCAATACAAAAATCACTAAATATTATATCTAAAATTTTCTCAATATCAAATTTTTGATTAATTCCATCAATATACATAATTGATCTTCTAACATTTTCAGCAGCAATATCTATTTCTTTTAAATCTAGACTTTTAAGCAAAACAATGGATTTGTTTAGGCTTTCAATATGTCTTTCACGTGAAAAGACAGGTCCTGAAATTGATTTTTTCTTTAATTTTGAAGAAATAATTTCAATCAGTTTTTCAATTCCATAGCCAGATACTGATGAAATGCTATGCACCCCGCTAAATTTCTTTTTGTTAGTATCATATTTTGATTTAACAAATATTTTTGATTTAATTTTACTGTAGTTTTTCTTTTCATTATTTTTGAGAAAAACTATACTTAAATCAGACTTTTCAGCACTCTCTAAGGATCTTTCAATACCAATTTTTTCAATTAAATTCTTATATTTTCTTATTCCAGCTGTATCAATAAAAGTGTATTTATCTCCTTGTATATCTAGGGTGGAGCTTACTAAATCTGTTGTTGTTCCTGGTATATTAGTAACTATAGAAACCTCTTTATTATTAATATAATTTATAAAGGAAGATTTTCCTGTGTTTGGCTTTCCAATAATGGTTATTGTAAAACCGTCATAAATTTGTCTAGATAAAGATGATCTTTTAATAATGTTTTCAATTTGCTTATATATGTTCTTATTTTGTTCTTTTATATCTTTATATATTTCTTTAGGAAGGTCTTCGTCAGCAAAATCAATTATGGCCTCTATATCAGCTAGAAGTTTTTTTTGTTTATTTGATATTTCATTAACTAATTTATCTAAATTTCCACTTAAATTACCAATGGCTGTCTTTCTTTGATTTTCAGTTTCTGCATTAACTAAATCATTAATTGTTTCAGCCTCTAAAATACTAAGCTTATCATTCATTAGGGCTCTTTTAGTAAACTCTCCAGGCTCAGCAAGTCTGATCTTTTTTTTTAATAGAGTTTTAGTTATTTTGTTAATTACAGAAATACTTCCATGACAAGATATTTCTACCATATCCTCTCCTGTATAGCTTTTTGGTGATTTAAAAAAAGTTGTTAGCGTCTGATCTATAATACTTTTCCCGTCTAATAAATTGTTTAATGTGGCAAAGTTTGTTTTAAATTTTTTTTTAGAGGATATTGATGTTATTAATTTATGAGAGCCTTTTCCTGAAATCCTAAAGACAGCTATACCTGATTTACCTCTTTGCGTAGAAAGAGCAAAAATTGTCTCTTTGAAAGGTTTCATTTTTTGGGAATTAAACCCAAGATGGTGTTAAGTAAATAAGAAAGATTATAAAAAAATTATATTTATTTGGTTCCCATGCTTTGGAAGAACTCGCTGTTAGTTTTTGTATTTTTCATTTTATCTAACAAGAACTCCATGGCTTCAGTACTTCCCATTGGGGCTAATATTTTTCTTAAGATAAAGATTTTACCAAGCTCGTCTTTATCAAGTAATAACTCTTCTTTTCTTGTTCCTGACTTACCAATATCAAAAGCTGGGTAGGTTCTTTTTTGGCTAAGTTTTCTATCTAGGACCATTTCACTGTTACCAGTTCCTTTAAATTCTTCAAATATAACCTCATCCATTCTGCTTCCTGTATCTATTAAAGCAGTGGCAATAATTGTAAGTGATCCGCCTTTTTCAACATTTCTTGCAGCTCCAAAAAACCTCTTTGGTCTTTGTAATGCATTAGCATCAACACCTCCTGTTAATACCTTTCCACTAGATGGAACAACAGTATTATAAGCTCTTCCAAGCCTGGTAATTGAATCAAGGAGAATTACAACATCATGTTTATATTCAACCAGTCTTTTAGCTTTTTCAATTACCATTTCAGCAACCTGAACGTGGCGTGAAGCAGGTTCATCAAAAGTTGAACTAATTACCTCACCTTTAACTGATCTTTGCATATCAGTTACTTCTTCTGGTCTCTCATCAATTAAAAGAACAATCAGTTTAGCGTCTGGACTATTAGCAGTTATGGCGTTTGCGATTTTCTGCATAATTATTGTTTTACCAGTGAAAGGTTGTGCGACAATTAACTGTCTTTGTCCTTTTCCAAGAGGTGCAATAATATCAATTATTCTTTCTGTATTATCCGGCATAGGTTTTTCTTGCTCAAGTTTGAACCTTGCCTCAGGATACAATGGTGTTAAATCTTCAAAATTAACTCTATTCTTGACTAAATCAGTTTCTTGACCATTTATTTTGTTAATTTTAGTTATAGCAAAATATCTTTCACCCTGCTTTGGAGATCTGATCTCACCTTCAACGCTATCACCTGTTCTTAAGCTAAATTTTTTAATCTGTGATGGAGAAATATAGATATCATCTGGTCCTGGAAGATAATTTGACTCTGAAGACCTTAAAAAGCCGAAGCCATCTTGCATAATTTCAATGACACCTAAGCCAGTAATAATCTCACCCTCTTCAGCAATTGTTTTTAAAATTGCAAACATCAAATCCTGTTTTCTAAGAGATGAGGGGTTTTCTATACCAAGTTTGTCTGCCTGTTTTAAAAGCTCTTGAGGTTCTTTTCCTTTTAATTCCTGTAAATTCATATTGCTGTTGGGGTAGTTAAGAAATGAAATATTTTAATAATCAAAATTGGAGTTAATGTCAAAATAATAATAAATATATAATTTATATATTTAATTGTAGTAATAGTTGTAAGGTTAAAAAGCTTAATTATTACTTTATTATTGTATCATTCTTAATTTACCAACATATGAATAACAACTCTAACAAAAATGTTAATTTAAAGGATATTAAAAAAAAATATTATTTTTAAATAATTTGTAATGAGATAAATTTCTAATAACTTGTTATTAATTTTTGTATAATAAACATATTAACACCCAGACTATAAACTTCAGATAATTTATTAAATTGTTAACAACATATTTTTAAAAAAAAAGAACTATTTCTTAAATTCAAATTACATTTAATAATGTTTATAACTATAATTTTTATTAACACACTTATGCACCAAAAATTTATATTAGCCAGTTCGAGTAAATCTAGATATAAAATATTGAAAAATGCAGGATTAAATTTCACTCAAAAAAAACCACACTGCAACGAAGAAGATATTAAAAAAACCATTAACAGAAATATAAAACCCGAGATTTTTGCAAAAAAACTTTCTTATGAAAAAGCAAGAAGTTTAAGCAGTAAAAAAATATATAGTAATAAGATTGTTTTAGGATGTGATACTGTCATTTATCATAATGGAAAAATTCTAGATAAAGTAAACTCTATTGAGAAAGCCAAAAAAAAAATCAGGTCTTTATCAGGAAAGACACACCTAATAATATCGGGTTTAACAATTTGTTTGAACGGCTCCAAGATTTGGGAAAATTACGAAAAAACTCATGTTAAAATAAGAAACCTTAATAATAACGAAATAAACACATACTTAAAAAAAACAGGTAAACAAATACTAAGCTCTGTAGGATGTTATCAAATAGAAAGTTTAGGACCCAATATTATTGAGAGCATAGAAGGAGATTATTTTAATGTTATGGGATTGCCTTTATTTAATCTGCTAGATTATTTATATTCAAAAAAATGAAAAAACTTTACGTAGTTGGTAACAGAGCATCTCAAAGTCTTTCGCCAACAATATTTAATTATTGGTTTAAAAAATATAATATTAAAGCAAGATATGGATATTTAGAGCTTACAGAAAAAAACTTTCATAAAAAAATAAAAGAAGTTTTGAAAAAAAAAGATACTATTGGCTTAAATGTAACTATTCCATTTAAAAGCAAAATTATCAAACACCTTGGTAAAATAGACATTCATGCAAAAAAAATTGGTGCAGTAAATTGTGTAACAAATAAAAAAACCATAAATGGAACCAATACAGATTGGACAGGATATTACAAAACTCTACCAAGCATAAAAAAAACCAAAAAAAGAAAGGTTATTATTCTAGGTTATGGAGGAGCGTCACACGCAATTCACTATGTTTTAAAGAAGAGGGGGTTTAAGGATATTTTAATTTTCAACAGATCTAAGAAAAAAATTAAGTATTCAAACAAGACTGAGTACACAAAAACATACAGCGATCTTGAAATACACCTTGAGGGCGCTTTTTTAATAATTAATACCACACCAACAAACCCTATATTGAAAAAACACCTAAAACTTATTACCAAATCTACAATTGTAAGTGACATTGTTTACACCCCAAAAAACACCTCATTTCTTAAACTGTTTCCCAAGAATAAAAAGATTTATGGAATATCAATGTTGATCGAACAGGCTAAACCGTGTTTTAAAATGTGGTTTGGTAAAAATCCAACCGTAGATGAAAAAATGCTTAACGCAATTTATAAAAAAATTTAATGATGAAAACCATAGCAATAACAGGCGGCATAGGATCTGGTAAATCCACACTTTGCAGTAAGTTAAAGGAAAAAGGTTTTAAAATTCACAGTTCAGATGAGCAGGTGGCTAAAATATATAAAAATCCTGATAAAAAGTTTGTTACTTATTTGCGTACTATAGGTTTATCAAAGTCCATTTCAAAAAAAAATATAGATAAAAAAATTATATCAAAAATTATTTTTGAAAATAAACAAATAAGAAAAAAACTTGAGTTATATATATTTAAGATAGTTAGAAAAAAAAGGTCTGATTTTATAAAACGGGAAAAAGAAAAAAAAACAAGATTAATATTTATTGATATACCCCTACTTTTTGAAAACAATTTAGAGAAACAGTTCCACAAAGTAATATCAATAATAGCATCAAAACAAGCAAGATTAAAAAGATTAAAAAAAACAAGGAAAATGACAGAAAAACAGTTTAAAAATATAATTAGATCTCAAACTTCAGATGTTATAAGAAAAAAGAAATCTGATTATGTTCTTTACAATAATTCGTCATTAAAGGATTATAAAACCAAAATTAATAAGTTAATAAATAAACTTTAATTGAAACAATGAGAGAAATAGTAATCGATACAGAAACCACAGGGCTTGATTATAAAACTGGTGACAGAATAATAGAGGTGGGTTGTGTAGAGCTTAAAAACTACGTTCCAACCGGTAACACCCTCCAATTTTATTGCAAACCAGACAAAACTATAAGTGAAGGGGCAAAAAATATTGTAGGTCTCTCAGATGATTTTCTCAATCAACAAAAACCATTTGAAGAAAACCACAAGGAGCTTTTGAATTTTTTGAAAAATGACACATTAATAATTCACAATGCATCATTTGATTTAGGTTTTATAAATAATGAGCTATCAATCTTAGGCCTATCTCCTTTAAATAATCCTGTAGTAGATACTGTTTCTCTTGCAAGAGAAGTTCTAAATACAAGAATAGCCAACCTCGATTATTTGTGTAGAAGGTTTAATATTGATTTATCAGACAGAGCATTCCACGGGGCCTTACTTGACTCTCAGCTTTTAGCTGCAGTTTATTTAGAGTTAAGAGGGGGTAAACAGTTTTCTATGGAGTTAAATTCAAACAGTGATGAAAAAAACACACAAATTAACAACAAAAACGAAACAAAAACCAAAATTATAGAAGTTAATAAGGAAGATTACTTTGCTCACAAAGAAATGTTAAAAAAACTAAAAAACCCCATTTGGAAAAAATATAACTATTAATATTAAAAAAAGTTATTATATTAAAATCAAATGATTTACGGTGACCTACAATTTTTTGATATTCTAATTTTTGCAGCTATCGCTGGATTTATTATTTATAGATTAAGAAGTGTCCTGGGCAAAAGAACAGGATTTCAAAAAAATATCTCAAAGCCAAAACCTCAGCAAACCAAAAAACAAGAGGATGTTCAAAAAATACCTTCTTTAATGGATAATGAGGTTAAGCTCGAGATCGTATATAAAAAAGTAAACGATTTTAATCACCGAGAGTTTCTAGATGGCGCTAAAAAGGCATTTGAAATCATAATCTCATCTTTCAATAACGGAGATAAAAAAACATTGAAAAATCTTGTATCTAAAGATGTTTATTCTGCTTTTGAAAAAGCAATTGATGAAAAAACAAATAATCCAGAATCACAATTTTATTCACTTATTGTAGAAGGCATCGCAGATGCGAAAGTAGAAAATGACACAATATCAATTTCGGTCAATTTTATTAGTGAACAGATGTTAAATAATGATGAAGGCTCTATTGTTAAAAATAAAGACACCTGGACTTTTGAAAAACCTATAAATTCCTCAAGTCCTATATGGATATTAACTCAGACTTAATATTTGTCTTTTAAAGAACTCAAAGAACGAATTAAAAAAAACGAGGGTTATTCTGATCAACCTTACCAAGATCAATTAGGTTTTTATACTATTGGCTATGGTCATCTTATTACAGAAAAAGAAAACAAATATTACATTAAAAAATATAACAAAAAATATTTTGAAGAATTGTTTGAAATAGACTTTAAAAAAGCACATGAACAATACAAAAAAAAATTTTTTAAAAAACATCATACAATCTTGGAGAAAGAATTATTAATAGAAATGCTGTTTCAGCTTGGAGCAAAAGGTGTTTTAAAATTTAAAAAAATGCTTTATTTTCTAAATAAAAAACAAAAATTCATGGCCTCACTAGAGATGTTAGACAGCTTGTGGTATTCGCAAACACCTGAAAGAGTAAAGAATTTAATTAAAAACTACACAAAAAAATAATGGAAGAAGATTTTTTTTTAAAAAACATGAAGGGTGTAAAACCTTTTAAAAAAGACACCCCAATAGTTAAAACGAAAACAATTAATAAAAAAAAGGTAAAATTAGATAAAAAAACCAATACTAAAAATTACAACAAAAAAACAATAAATGAATATAAAGTTAGTAACTCAGAATTTAAACTATCATTTAGTGAGGTAAACAAGGAACTTAAGCGGGGAAAAATTAATATAGATAGAAGAATTGATCTTCACGGGTACAATTTAGTTGAAGCATATGAAAAATTTATAACCGAAGTGAAAAAAAATTATAACAAGAATAAAAGATGCATACTTTTTATTACTGGAAAGGGTGTTCATAAAAAAACTGAAAATGAGCAAGACAAAAGCCAAAAACTTTTCTATGGAAAGATAAAAAACTCAATAATAAACTGGATAAACGAAGACGATCTTAAGAAATACATCTTAACATATCAAGATGCAGGTTTTGAACATGGTGGCGATGGAGCAATTTTTGTTTATTTGAGAAAAAAAAAGTTTTAAATTCTTTCCAATCTAAAAACCCTTTCTTTAAAATAAATGAGAATTTTATATGGAAGCAAACCATCTCGAATATAAAATTCAATTTTTTTTAAATCATTTCTTTTATGATCAGCCCAAATATTTACATAGTCTTCAATTTTTAAACTTATACTTCCACCCTCACCTTCATTTTTTTCAAGTCTATAAATTCTTCTCCCATCAATTGTTTTTGCCTCATTTTCTCCATTTAAAATATTTATAAAAGAGGTTATTGGGTCAAAATATAAATATAACCCCTCTAAGTTTACTCTTGCCAACTCTTTTTCAACTGGCTCTTGTGTTAAATCAATTAAATAATCATCAAATGACATTTTAACAATTTTTGTTTTTTTCTTAGTCGTCCAAAACTGTTTATATTCTTTGGTTTTAAATATTTTGTCTTCAATAACACCATACGAAAGATATTTACCCTCAAACTTATAAAGTGGTGAAAAAATTCCAGAGTTTTTCAAATCAATTTCTGTTTTATAAAAATTATTATCAATATTTAAAGACCAACTAAAATTACCAATTTTAATTCCAGCTGTACTAACTTTATATTCTACCACAAAACTATTTGCATATAATGTGTTAGTTATTAATATAACAACAATCGCAAGAAATTTATTTAAATATAACCTCATAAACATCAAGTCTTCTTTTTGTAAAAATCTGATTAGGCGAATCTTTTTTTATTAACTTATAATCTTTTTCTAAATAATTTATATCTGACAAAGATCCAATAAATATAAAATTATTATCCATGCTTTCATCTAATGGGTGACTAATTTTAAAGTGATTAGTTATCTCAGCCCCTTCCTTGTGGGGCATAAAAAATTTTATATTTTTCTTCCTAAGCTCATAATTCAAGCTTGAAAATAAAAGACGATCTGAAATTACCATATTTTTTTTTGAGAGATTTGATGCGTTTTCATATATATCTTCAGCATAATCTTTTAACCCGCTTATTCTGTTAAACATATTTGAGGGGTAATTAATGCCAATCATTATAAAAAAAATACAGCAAAAAACAAAATTAAATAAATAATTAAAAACTCTTAAATAAAAATTAGTTAAACCAATATACAGATACATATATAGAGAAATTAAAGCTGGCGCAGCCCAATTTGCATTAGCCCTAACAATTATTGCTTCTATGAGAACAATCAAAATTATAGGGAGTGAAAATATTAAAAAAAAATTTTGAAAACCTTCCTTTTTCTTAAACCCAAAGAACCTACCCAAAACAATAAATGGTCCCAACATAAAGGTTTGAATTATTAAAAACTCTAATCCTCTTATTATGCTTAATTGAATATTTTCAAAATTCGCATTGTCTGAAGTGTGCTGTAATGTTACCCAGTTGTTATTTACATTCCAAATCAAATTAGGCAGTAAAATAACTATAAAGCACAGAAAGCTTAAAAAAAACTTAATGTAGTTATCAAGAAAAATTTTTCTAAAATTTTTATCTATTATTATTAAAATAAAAAAACAAAGAACAAAATAAATTGCTGCATATTTTGACAAAATTCCAAGACCCAGGAAAATACCTAGAAAAATAAAATTAGTAATTTTTTGGTATTTTACTATTTTAATTAATTCATTAAGCGAAAGAGTCCAAAAAAGTAATAAAAACAAATCTGTGCTAATTATAAATGACGAAAAAGATACAGCAGGTATAAATAAAAAAGTTAAAGAACCAACAAGAGCATTTTCGTTTTTTAAACCTACATTTTTAAAAAGAGTGTAAACACCCCAGGCAATTAAAAAATATACTATGGAGGGGAATAATTTTAAATAAAAGAAGCTATCTTGTAATATCTCACTATAAAACCTAATTGCCCAAGCAAGGAATGGAGGTTTAGAAAAATAACCAAAATCTAATTCCTTAGACCACAACCAATATTGAGCCTCATCTCCAAACATATTAAAATTTGTAAATTTTATTGAAACTACTTTAATTGTTAACAAAACTAAAATTATAAAAAAAAGAATAAAATTCTTATTCATAAAATTTTTTATATATTTTGAAAAAAATAAAATTTATTATTAATACAACTAATCCTGAAAATATAATATCACTTAAAAAATGCGCACCAGCTAGAATCCTAATTAAGCCCATTGAACAACCCGCTGTAATACTTAAATAAAAAAACATTTTATTTCTTGTAACGAAATAAAGTGCTATAAATGAGAAGCCAACAGCAGCATCTCCTGATACAAACGAACAATTATTCATACATGCATCGCTGAAATGAAACCAAGGGGTGAATATTTGTGACCCCCCATATTGTATCACATCTTCAGGTCTTGCTCTTCCCCACAAACCTTTTAAAATAAAGTTAACAATAACTCCGACAGCTAAAATCTGAGATAGCCAAATACCAACAAATTCCTTAAATGAAAATTTATAACCAAAATATATTTTTTCTATTTTTAAGTACCTGCTAAGTATTGGCAAGACTAAAATATATATTAAAATTAATGGTAATAAAATATCTCTAAATAAAACAGAAAAAAAATCAAATCTCTGTAATAAAAATTGAGGAGTACCTCGTAAAAATAGCCCCGAGATATATATGTCTAAGCTTGGGCCCACAGTTAAAAAAACACAAGCGATAAAGAGAACTATAAAAAAATTAAAAATCAGAGAGTTTTTTAATAGATCAATTTCTGATAATAAAAATTTTTTATAATATTTGTCAAAAAAAATATCTAAAAATTTGAAAACCATGAAAGCTAAAATCATTCCAGCAACAATATCAGTAAAGAAATGAGCGTTCACAACTACTCTGCTTAATGCAATAATAAATGCAAAAAGAAATAAAAAATATTTTATTTTTGGCATCAATCTACATAAAATTAGACAAACCATAAAAATCGTCGATGAGTGACCAGATGGAAAAGAGTGAAATTCAGATTCAAATGTAAAAAAATTAAAAGTTACGCCATCCTCAAAATTAGTGTGGTTTGGTCTTGGTCTGCCTATAATATGTTTAAAGATTTGAGTCGCCAAACCATTAGCAAATAAATATACAAAAGCAGAAATGAATAAATTTATTTTTTCATTATGATTTTTAATCTCATATAAGTTTAGCTTTTGATTTGTATAAAGGATAATTAAAGAAAATATTATAAAACTAAAATACCAAACTGAATTTCCTAGCTCAGTAATATTTATAAAAAATTTTTCTAAATAAATATTACCATACAATGATGAAGTAGAAATAACAGGGCTATAGTTAATTCTTTCAAATAAATTTTTAATACCTATGTCTAGGTCGAGTGAAATAAAAGTATAAGTTGTTATTAAAAGAAATAATACTACTTCAAACCTTATCTTTTTTAAAATACTCATTTATTAATTTTTTAATAAAAGAAATTTATAGTATAAATTTAGATAAGTCCTGACTTTTAATTAATTCTCCTAAACTATTTTCAACGTAATCTTTATTTATTATAATTTCTGTTGGCCCAATATCTGAAGCGGTATAACTTACCTCTTCTAAAAGTTTTTCCATCACGGTATGCAACCTTCTTGCGCCTATATTTTCAACATTTTGATTAATTTCTGTTGATAATGAAGCAATTGTATCAATACCACTTTCCTCAAATTTTAAATAAACCTTTTCTGTTCCTAGAAGTCCTTGATATTGTTTAATTAAGCTATTTTGTGTTTCGGTTAGAATTAACTTAAAGTCTTTTTTACTAAGGCTATCTAATTCAACCCTTATAGGTAACCTACCCTGAAGCTCCGGTAACATATCTGAGGGTTTAGACAAATGAAATGCTCCTGATGCAATAAACAAAATATAATCTGTTTTTACAACACCATATTTCGTAGTAACCGCAGTTCCTTCTATAAGAGGTAACAAATCTCTTTGAACACCTTCTCTTGAAACATCTGCACCACTTCTATCAGCTCTAGAGGTAATTTTATCTATTTCATCTATAAAAACAATTCCATTTTGCTCGACATCATCCAATGCTCTTGAGTTTATTTTATCTTTATCTAAAAGTTTATCGGTTTCCTCATTTAATAAATATGCATGAGAATCTTTAACACTCATTTTTTTCATTTTCTTTTGATTACCAAAACCCTTTCCAAACACATCACCTAAATTAATCATCCCCATTTGAGAACCAGGCATTCCAGGTATGTCCATAGTTGGTAAACTTAAATTTGCATTAGCTGAAACTGGAATTTCTACCTCATTATCATTTAATTCACCTGTTCTTAGTTTTTTCCTAAAATTATCTCGAGTAGCTGGTGTTGAGCTTTTAGAAACTAACACATCTAAAATTCTTTCTTCTGCATTTTTTTCTGCTTTTGCTTTCACTTCTTGACTCATTTGTATTTTTGTTTTTGTTATACTTATTTCAACAAGATCTCTTATAATTTGCTCAACATCTCTCCCAACATATCCAACTTCTGTAAATTTAGTCGCCTCAACCTTTACAAAAGGTGCGTTTGCTAACTTAGCAAGTCTTCGTGATATTTCAGTTTTACCACAACCTGTTGGACCAACCATTAAAATATTTTTTGGTACTATTTCCTCTTTTAAAGAATCATCAAGTTGTTTTCTTCTCCATCTATTTCTTAAAGCAACTGCAACAGCTTTTTTTGCTTTGTTCTGACCTATGATAAATTTATCTAACTCTGAAACAATTTCTCTTGGACTAAAACTAGATTCCATTCTACAGCTCAATAGTTTCTGAAATAATATTATGGTTTGTATAAATACAAATATCTGCAGCTATATTAAGTGATTCTAAAGCAATTTCTTTTGCATTCATTTTTGTATTTTTCATCAACGCTTTAGCAGCACTATTTGCGTATGGCCCCCCAGAACCTATTGCAAGTATTCCATCGTCGGATTCAATTACATCACCAGTACCGGACAACAACAAACTTACATCCCTATCAGCTACGATCATCATTGCTTCTAATCTTCTTAGATATCTATCTGTTCTCCAATCTTTAGCTAATTCTACACAAGCTCTTTTAAGCTGGTTTTTATATTGATCTAATTTTCCCTCTAATCTTTCAAATAAAGCAAATGCATCTGCAGTAGATCCTGCAAAACCAGATATAACAGTTTCATCAGCACCAAGCCTTCTAATTTTTTTTACATTTGATTTCATCACGGTATTACCAAGACTGGCCTGACCATCACCCGCAATAACGACAAGATTATCTTTTCTAATTCCTACAATAGTTGTTGATTTAATAATGTTTTTTTTCATTAAATCATAAGATGGCTATTTAATTATTTTTATCAAGTAATTTACCTAGAATAAATCATATTTCACTGATATTAGGCAAAAATGCGAAAAGGTATAGTTGAGAGAAACACTAAAGAAACCAAGATAAGTTGTGAAATTAATTTAGATGGTGCTGGACAATCTAAAATTTCAACACAAATTGGTTTTTTTGATCATATGCTGGAATTATTATCTCATCACAGCTTGATAGATATAGATTTAAAATGTGAAGGAGACACTAATGTTGATCTGCACCATTCAGTCGAAGATACAGCTTACGCAATTGCTTTAGCTATAAATAAAGCACTAGATAATAAAAAAGGAATTAATAGATATGGCTTTTCATATGTTCCGATGGATGAATGCTTATCGAGATGTGTTATTGATTTAAGTGGAAGGCCCGAGCTTGTGTGGAATGTAAAACTTGGTTTAAAAAAAATCGGTGAAATGGATACAGAACTATTCCATGAATTTTTTAAAGCTTTTTCAAATGAATCAAAATGTAATTTACACATTGAAAATTTGTATGGAAAAAACAATCATCATATCATTGAATCATGCTTTAAGGCCTTTGCCAAAAGTTTAAGATTTGCAGTTGAAATAGATAGTAGAAGAAAAGACAACATACCATCGTCAAAAGGTACTCTTTAATTTTTAATGAAAAAGATCACTATTGTCGATTACGGCTCAGGCAATGTTTTGTCAGCACAAAAATCTTTTGTTAAAATAGCAAAAGATAACAATATTGAGGTTGATGTTTTAATTTCAAAAAAAATAAATGACGTAAAAAACTCTACTCATATCGTTTTACCTGGTCAAGGAGCCTTTTCTACATGCATGAATGGTTTAAAAAAAACCGACGGCTTGATTGATGAGCTTTCTGAGTTTGCATTAATAAAAAAGAAACCATTTTTAGGGATATGCGTTGGTATGCAAATGTTAGCCAAGATAAGTGAAGAAAATGGAATTCATAAAGGTTTAGGTTGGATAGATGGTCAAATTAAATTGTTGCCAGGAGATAGTTTAAAACTTCCTCATATGGGATGGAACTTGGCAATACCAACAGATTCAAAATACAACAACTTAATCTCAAATAAAAATGACTATTACTTCGTTCACTCGTATTATTTTGATTGTGCCAATAAAGACAATATTTTGGCAGAAACTAAGTACGGAACAAATTTTGCTTCAATAGTTGGAAAAGAAAATATATATGGCGTGCAGTTTCATCCTGAAAAAAGTTCCTCCCAAGGATTAAACTTACTAAAAGAATTTATTGGAGTATGAACATGTCTACACAGCTAAAAGAAAAAATTAATATTTCAGTTGATAATATTGAAACACTAACAGAAGTAGATTTGGCAGATCTTTGTAATATCACAGAACAAGCAATTAAAGCCGGAGGAGGGTTTGGTTGGTTAAGAGTTCCCACGAGAGATATTTTAATAGATTATTGGACTAAAAGAACAGATGATAAATATATCAAACTCATTGTTGGTAGGCTTAACGGTGTTATAGCTGGAACCCTTCAACTAGCTTATGAGGCCCCAAATATTGAATCAAGAAAAAACATTGCGCGCATTAGAAGACAATTTGTTGCCCCTTGGGCAAGAGGTTATGGTTTGGCAAAAACAATGATTGATCACACTGAGTTAATTGCAAAAGAAGACAACATTAAATCTTTACAGTTAGCTGTTAGGGAAACACAAGATGCTGCAATAAAACTTTTTACTAGTAAAAATTATACTAAGTGGGGTGAAAACCCATATTATGCTTATATTAACGGAAGCTTTATTAAGGGTTATTATTATTATAAAAATATATAGTGCAAATTATACCAGCCATTGATTTAAAAGATAATAAATGTGTTAGATTATCTAAAGGTAATGACAATTCCAGCATTATATACAATGACATACCAGAGAAACAAGCACTATACTTTCAAGAAATTGGTTGTAAAAAACTACACTTGATCGATCTAGATGCTGCCTTTGGAAGACCTAATATTAATTTTGATACAATAAAAAAAATAAGAAAATTAATTAAGATACCAATACAATTAGGAGGCGGAGTAAGAAATTTAGATTTAGCAAAACAATATTTTGAAATTGGAATAAATAATTTAATTATTGGATCTATGTCTGCTCAAAAACCCGAAGAAACCCTTACTTTATGTAATCAGTATCCTGAAAAAATATACGTCTCACTAGATATTTTAAATGATAATATAATGATAAAAGGATGGGATGAAAATTCTGGAAAAAAGATACAAGATATTCTTGATATTTATTCAAACTCAAAAATTAAAGGATATATCATAACAGACATTCAAAATGACGGAATGTTAAAAGGCTTAAATTTAGATTTCGTAAATAATTTTGTAAATAAAATAAATTTATCAAAACAATTTAGTAAACAAATTATTATTGCAGGCGGTCTTACAAATTACTCTGATCTTGAAAAAATTAAAAAATTGAGTTTTAAAAATATTGAAGGAGTAATTTCAGGTAAATCATTTTATGAGGGGAAAATTGATTTAATAGAGGCACAAAAAATTCTAGATTAAAATGGTAAAAAAAAGAATTATTCCATGTCTAGATGTTAAAAACGGAAGAGTTGTTAAAGGAATTAACTTTTTAAATTTAATTGATGCAGGAGATCCTGTCGAGCAAGCTAAGCATTACTCTGAAAATGGTGCTGATGAAATATGTTTTTTAGATATTAGTGCATCACTTGAAAATAGAGATACTATGGTGAATGTAGTAAAAAAGACTGCCAATGAAGTTTTTATTCCACTAACCGTTGGTGGGGGAATTTCATCTATAGAAAATATTCAGGTTTTATTGAAAGCTGGTGCTGATAAAGTATCTATAAATTCTGCAGCAATTAAAGATCCAAATATAATAAAAGAAGCTTCAGAATATTTTGGAAATCAATGTATAGTTGTAGCTGTTGATGCAAAAAAACATAATAATGACTGGTTTGTTTATTCTCATGGAGGAACGAAAAAAACAAATTTACTTGCTTTAAATTGGATTGAAAAAGTACAAAATCTTGGAGCTGGAGAAATACTTTTAACATCAATGGACAAAGATGGTACAAAATCTGGTTTTGACAACGAATTATTAAGTAAGGTATCCGAATTCTTAAAAATACCTCTAATAGCAAGCGGAGGAGTTGGTAGTTTAGATCACTTTTACGATGGTGTTGCGAAGGGTAAGGCAGACGCATTATTGGCAGCCTCAGTCTTTCATTTTAACGAAATTAGCATTAAAGAAGTAAAAAAATACTTAAAAGAAAAAAATATTAATATTAGAGATTAAGTTTATGAAAATTGAAGAATTATATGAGATAATTAACGATAGAGTAAAAACAAATAAAAAAAAATCTTATACAAATAATTTGTTGAAATCAGGTCAAAAAAAAGTAGCACAAAAATTTGGAGAAGAAGCATCAGAATTAATTATAGATTTTTTAAAAGGATCAAAAAAAAGAACAATAGAAGAAGCTGTTGATGTAATCTATCATTTTTTAGTTTTGCTAAAGTCAAAAAAAATTACCATGAATGAAATTCATAAAGAATTAGATAAGAGAAAATAAAACATGGTTTATGATGAAAATAATATTTTTGCAAAAATATTAAGAAAAGAAATACCCTGTGATAAGGTCTATGAAGATGAGTTCAGTTTGTTTTTTAACGATATTAATCCTCAAGCTAAAATCCATGTTTTGGGCATACCTAAGTTTCCTTGTACAACCTTTTCCAATTTTCTAAAAAATGCAGATAACAAAAATATCATCTCGTTTTTTAAGAGTGTTCAACTTGTTATAAAAGATCTAGAGATTGAAAATAGTGGTTATAGATTAATTACAAACTCAGGAGAAAATGGTGGGCAAGAAGTTCCACATTTCCATATTCATATTCTTGCTGGAGAAAAAATTGGAAGTTTAAGATAATTTATTCTTTTTCTTTAATAATAACATAGTTAACAATCTCGTTAACACCCTTTATATTTTTAAGTGCAAGTATAGTTTCATCTAATAGGTCAGGACGAGTTGTAATTCCAGCAATATATATTTTTCCCTGAATTGTCTCAAAATTAAAAGTAATTGCTCTTATACCAACAACTTTAGCTGCAACTGCTCTAGCTTGTGTATTAATCCATAAATCACTAGCATAATCTTTTAATGTTGTTCTATTACCAATCTCAATTTCATTTATAATTTCTTGAACCCCTTCAACTTCCCAAACTAATCTAACCGCATCAATTCGTATTTCTTGATTATCAACAAGACCAGTCAATAATATTCGACCTTCTAACACGCTTGTATTAATATTTACAAATAAGTTGTTTTCTGCATTTAAGAATTTTGCAGCAATATTCACTTTTATTGTAGCATCATCAATTACTGTGCCAAGAGATCTTTCTCCTTCAGCTACAACCATGGCACTACCCCCGCCTGTTGCAATTACACTAGCGGGTGAACAACCATAGTTAATTGATGAGATGATTAAAAATAAAGGAATAAATAAAATTTTTGTTATTTTTTTAATTTTAACAACCATTTGTAAATTTTGTTTTTATTAATTTTTGTAAATTTATGTACTATTTCGACGATGTCGGTCAAAGAAAATTTTTCAATCATTTTTTCTATTTCGTCCTTATAAAAATAAATTTTGTCAGAATCTTGACTTTTTGATATCTGCTTATCAATTACAGCTACGAACTCGCCTTTAATATTTCCTTTATCTTTCAGAATGCTATTTTTTACTTTGCTTGAAACTCCTCTAAAAACAAACTCATTCAGTTTTGTAAGTTCTTTACATATTGAAATTGATCTATCAGGTATTACATTTTCTAAGCATTCTAAGAAAATAATTAATTTGTGACTTGAGACAAAAAATACGCAAGCCCTTTTTTCTTCAGAAATATTTTTGATAATATGTTCTATCTTTTTTTTTGATTTTGGGACAAAACCAAAAAAAGTAAATTCTGATATAGGTAGCCCAGATAATTGTAATCCTGATATAATTGATGAAGGACCAGGCACGGATGTAACATTAATATTATTTTCAATACAGTATTGTACTAAATTGTAACCAGGGTCAGAAATAAGGGGCGATCCCGCGTCAGAAATTAGAACACAATTTTTACTTTTTAACAAACCCTTAATTTTATCTATAATTTTATGTTCATTATAATCATGCAAGGCTATTAATTTCTTTTTAATGTCTAATTTATTTAGTAGTTTAAGTGAATGTTTAGGATTTTCACAAATAATAATATCACAGTCTTTAAGGATATTTACAGCTCGATAAGTTATGTCATCTAGGTTGCCTATAGGTGTTGCTACAATTGAAAGACCATTAATAATATTATTCATTTATTATATATTTATATTTATAATTTCATGTACTCCAGTAAATTTATCCAAACAAGCTCCAAAAAATACTCCAGAGAACACTGTTTCTGAAAAACCAGTTATAAATAAAAATAAAATTGGGGAGATTGAAAAAGAGGAGCATAAAGAAAATAAAGATAATAAAATCATAGATAATGTTGTTTTGGATAGAACTATTATTGCTTTGTTTGCTGAAGATGATGATGAACAAACAACAAAACAATTTCTAAATACTTTTGAGTTAGGTATTTATAATTTAGAGGTTAAAAACATTAATTTACAAATAGAGTTTTTCGAAAACGATAAAGAACTAAAAAATATTATAGAACAGAATCTTTCCCCAGGCCAATTATTCATAGGGCCTATTCAGTCGAAGTATACAAAAGTTATAAATAATTATTGTAATCATAATCTATTATTTTTTTCATTTTCCTCTCAATCAAAACTAGCAAAAGATTGTATTTATTTGTTTAACTTCTTTCCCAAAAATGAACTTTCACAACTACTGTTATATTTAAATGAAGATGCACATGTAGCCCTTCTTTATCCTGAAAATGAATACGGATATTTAATAAATAGTTTTATTGATGAAATAATTTTTGAAAGCTCAGCGATCTTAGTTAATAGATCATCATATAAAAACGATTTGTCCAATGTAAGGGAATCAATAAAGGAATTAGGAAAATATGAATTGAGAAAATATGAATTAAATAGACAAAAGCAGATTTTATCATCTAAAAAAGATGAAAAATCAAAAAAAAGATTAAAAAAATTAGAAAGATTCAAAACAACAAGCGATTATGATTTTACTCACATACTTATTGCTGATTATGGACTGAATCTTCTACAGGTCGCCCCCCTTCTACCTTTTTACGATATAGACCCTAACATAGTCCAGTTTATGGGAACGGGAGTAATCGACGACAAAACTTTTTTCTACGAGCCTTCGTTGCAAGGGGCAATATTTCCAGGAGTTCCTGAAACAAGACGAACAAACTTAATTAATAATTATAAAGAAATATATGAAGAAGAGTTTTTAAGAATTTCAACATTACCATATGATTTAATAGGTTTAATAAATTTCATTTACACTAAAGAATATAAACTTGGTGATGTAATTAAATTATTAAACAATCCAAACAAAAAATTCGATGGAATTGATGGAAACTTTTATTTTAAAGAAAATATGATTGAAAGAGATTTGAATATATTAAAAATAAATAATGGAAATTCTTTTGTGATTAATTAATTAAAAAGTTAATCAATTTTGTTACAGCTATAGATCTATGGCTAATTTCATTTTTTTCTTTAGTACTTAACTCAGCCAATGTTTTGTTATAATTTTTAGGAATGAAAATAGGATCATAGCCAAAACCAAATCCCCCCTTAGCTTGTACAGAAATTTTTCCATCAATTTTGCCATTAAATATTAGGTTTTGATTATCTTTAACTGTTAGGCTTATTGAAGTTTTAAAGTAAGCCTTTAGTTTGAGTGTTTTTTTAGTACTTTTAATAATACTTCTAAAACAAGATTCAGTGCTTTTAAAATCATTTAAAAATCTTTTTGAAAGGACTCCGGGTTTCCAATTTAAAGCCTCAATGCATATTCCTGAATCATCCGCAAAACAAGGAATGCCTGTTTTGTTAAATCCAAAGTCTGATTTTATTTTAGCGTTTTCTTCAAAAGTTCGACCATTTTCTGCAGGTTCGTCACTTATATCCAAATCTCTTAATGATAAAAGCTTAAGATTAAATTTTTTAAAAATTTTTCTTATTTCAATTATTTTATTTTTATTATTTGAAAAAAATAATAATTGCCCCAATTTATTTCAATGCCTCTTTTTGTTTAGAAATTATTTCTTTAACCCCAATTTTTGCTAGTGAAAACATTTCTGTAAACTGAGCATCATTGAAAAAAAATTCTTCACCAGTAACTTGAATTTCAGATATTTCATTTGAATCACAAATTACAAAATTTGCATCTACTTGAGCTTCGGAGTCTTCTTCATAATCTAGATCCAATAATGCTTTGTTTCCCACTATGCCAGCTGATACTGCTCCTATAAAGTCTTTGATAATTGGTTTTTGAAGATTATAATTATTCTTTAATTTTTCTATTGCCAGATATAAAGAAATAAAACCACCACTGATAGAAGCAGTTCTTGTTCCACCATCTGCTTGAATTACATCACAATCTATTTTTATTTGACGCTCTCCAAGATTTGAAAGATCCACAATTGATCTTAAGCTACGCCCAATTAACCTTTGTATTTCTTGTGTTCTACCTGACTGTTTTCCTTTTGCTGCCTCTCTATCCATTCTTGTATTTGTAGACCTAGGCAGCATGCCATATTCTGCTGTAATCCAACCCTTGCCAGTATTCTTTAACCAATGAGGAACTTTTTCATCAATTGTTGCTAGACAAAGGACATGTGTATTTCCAAATTTTACTAAGCATGAACCATCGGCATGAATATTTACGTTTTTCTCAAATGAAATTTCACGCATTTGATTGAAGGATCTATCTTTTCTCATATAAATTTAATAATAGTAGATAAATATTATTTTTAAATAAAATTCTTATGTCTGAAAATGTATATGCACAAATTAATGATAGATCGAAATTAATTTTCAAAAAATTAGTTGAGTCATATCTAAAAACTGGTTCTCCAGCAGGATCAGAAACAATTATGAAGATGGGAGGCTTAAATCTTTCCTCAGCATCAATTAGATCTATTCTGTCAAATTTGCAAAAAGAAGGTCTTCTATATGCCCCACACAGATCAGCTGGGCGAATGCCTACTGAAAAAGGAATGAGATTTTTTGTTGATGGACTGTTAGAGTTTGGAAGAATATCTAAATTAGATAAAGAAAATATTAAACAGCAGTGCTTAACTAAGGGTAAATCTTATGAAGAGGTTCTCGATGTTGCGTCTAAGGCTATTTCAGGGTTATCAAGTTATGCTGGAATAGTTATCGCGCCAAAATTTCAAAAAAACTTAAAGCATGTTGAATTTATAAGATTAAATAGTAGTCAATTAATGCTCATTCTTGCTTATGAGAATGGAGAAGTAGAAAATCGGATTATTGAAGATAATGGAAAATATAATAGTTCATTATTAATACAGGCTTCAAACTACCTTACATCAAAGTTTACTAATAAAAATATTTCGCAAATTAAAAGATTAATACAAACAGAAATAAAAAATTCACAAAATGAACTAGAGTCAATTTCTTCAAAATTAATTCAACAAGGTATTATTGAAACTCAACCTAATACCAAAAATCCTTATATTTTTTTACATGGTCAATCAAATTTATTAAAAGATGAAATAGTTTCAAAAGATTTAGATCAAATACGAAATCTTTTTGATGAAATTGAGAAAAAATCTAGTTTTGTAGATATATTAGAAACGGCAGGAAAAGCGAAAGGGGTTCAGATTTTTATTGGATCTAAAAATTTTTTATTTAAACACTCTGGTCTTTCTATGGTAATGGCCCCATATAAAAATAATGATCAAGAAATTATAGGAGCTATAGGCGTAGTTGGTCCAACAAGGTTAAACTATTCCAAAATTGTTCCACTTGTTGATTATACGTCAAAAATTATTGGAAAGGTGATTGATTAATGGTTGAGAAAAAAGAAGAAGATAACCAACAAGAAGATATTAAAGAACCTGATTCTGAGAATATTGAAAAGGAAGAAGATAATAATGATAATAAAGAAAACACAGATACAGAAGAGACAAGTGAAGATGAAAACACTGAAGAAGATAGTTTAGAAAAGGAAATTGAAACACTAAAAGAAGAAAAAATCCGATTACTCGCTGAAATGGAAAATCTAAGAAAAAGATTTGAACGAGAAAAGGTTGAAACGATAAAGTTTGGTAGCATAAATTTAGCAAGAGATATTCTATCGCCAGGAGATAATCTAGAAAGAGCGCTAGATGCTTTACCAGAAGATGAAAATCATCCAGAAAGTATAAAAAATCTTATCGATGGTTTAAAAATGGTACTTAAAGAATATAAAAGTACTCTTGAAAAACACGGGGTTAAAAAAATTGAAACTTTAAATCAAAAATTTGATCATAATTTTCATCAAGCTATGATGGAAGTTGAAAATAATGATGTAGAAGAAGGAACAGTAGTACAAGAAGTCCAATCTGGCTATACAATGCACGATCGTTTATTAAGAGCAGCAATGGTTGGGGTTTCCAAAAAACCAGTCGCTAAAACAGAAGAACCCACAGAAGAACAAGAAGAAGACAATCCTGAAAATGAGAGTAAAGAAAAGTCATAAAAAGCGCTAAATTACTTGTTTTTTTTAATATTAATCGGGAACATCCTTGTATTTTAAAACTTTTTTCCCATATCTAATGTAGCCAATGTTGATTGGTAAATAATTAAGTAAAGAGGATATAAAATATGGCAAAAGTAATCGGTATTGATTTAGGTACTACAAACTCCTGCGTTGCAGTAATGGACGGTAAGGAAGCAAAAGTAATTGAAAACTCTGAAGGCGGAAGAACAACACCATCAATGGTAGCATTCAGTGACACAAAAGAAAAACTTGTTGGACAATCAGCAAAAAGACAAGCAGTAACTAATTCTGAAAATACTTTATTTGCCATAAAAAGATTAATCGGAAGAACATTTGAGGATGAAGCGGTTAAGTCTGATAGCGGATTAGTTCCTTATAAAATAGTTAAAGGTGATAACGGTGATGCTTGGGTAGAAGCACGCGGAGATAAATATAGCCCTAGTCAAATAAGTGCATTTATTTTACAAAAAATGAAAGAGACTGCAGAGTCTTATTTAGGAGATACTGTTACGCAGGCCGTTATAACAGTTCCTGCATATTTTAATGACGCTCAAAGACAAGCAACAAAAGATGCTGGAAAAATAGCTGGACTAGAAGTCTTAAGAATTATTAACGAGCCCACTGCTGCAGCGTTAGCATATGGTTTAGATAAAAAGAAAACGGGTACTGTTGCTGTTTACGATTTAGGTGGAGGTACATTTGATATTTCTATTTTAGAAATAGGTGATGGTGTTTTTGAAGTTAAATCAACCAATGGTGATACGCATCTTGGCGGTGAAGATTTTGATCTTAAAATTATTGATTATCTTGCTGACGAATTCAAAAAAGATAATGGTATTGATTTGCGTTCAGATAAACTTGCACTTCAGCGTTTGAAAGAAGCTGCTGAGAAAGCAAAGATTGAATTATCAAGCTCAACTGAAACAGAAGTTAACTTGCCATTTATAACAGCTGATCAATCTGGCCCTAAACATTTAACGATTAAATTATCAAGAGCAAAACTCGAAGCTATAGTAGGTGAACTTTTAAATCAAAGTTTAAAACCTTGTGAAATGGCACTCAAAGATGCTGGATTACAAGCTGCAGAAATCGATGATGTTATTTTAGTTGGTGGTATGACAAGAATGCCTAAAGTAGCGGAGATAGTAAAAAACTTTTTTGGTAAAGAGCCTAATAAAGGTGTTAACCCAGATGAGGTTGTAGCATCTGGTGCTGCCATTCAAGCAGGAGTATTACAAGGTGATGTCAAAGATGTTTTATTGCTTGATGTTACTCCTTTATCACTCGGTATTGAAACACTCGGCGGTGTATTTACAAAACTTATCGATAAAAATACAACTATTCCAACAAAGAAGAGCCAAGTGTTTTCTACAGCTGAAGATAATCAGAGTGCAGTTACTATTAGAGTTTTCCAAGGTGAAAGAGAGATGGCTGCTGATAATAAATTATTAGGTCAGTTTGATCTAGTAGGTATTCCACCAGCCGCAAGAGGCATGCCTCAAATTGAAGTAACTTTTGATATTGATGCAAATGGTATTGTAAATGTTTCTGCTAAAGACAAATCAACTGGCAAAGAACAACAAATTAAGATCCAGGCTTCTGGTGGATTATCAGATGAAGAGATTGAAAAGATGGTTAAAGAGGCAGAAGAAAACGCTGAGGCTGATAAGAAGAAAAGAGAAGCTGTTGATACTAGAAACCATGCTGATAGTTTAATTAATGAAACTGAAAAGAATTTAAAAGAGCACGGAGATAAAATTCCTGAAGCTGATAAAAACAAAATCACAAAAGATATTGAAGAGCTTAAGAAAGTTAAAGACAGTGAGGATTTAGAAGCTATAAAATCTAAAACTGAAGCACTTGTTCAGTCATCTCTTAAAATGGGTGAAGCAATTTATAAACAAAACCCACAAGGTGCCGCACCTCAACCTGATCCATCTGGTGCTGAACCATCAGCTGATAATACAAAAGATGAAAAGGTTGTAGATGCAGAATTTGAAGAAGTAGACGAAGATAAAAAAGATTAACGCTCCATAATTTTTATAAGGAGGAGATGTGGCTGATAAAGATTTCTATGAGATACTAGGTGTTCAACGAAATGCCAGTGAAGATGAAATAAAAAAAGCTTATAGAAAACAAGCCATGAAATATCATCCTGATCGTAACAAGGATGACAAAACAGCTGAAAGAAAATTCAAAGAAGCAGCTGCTGCTTACGAAGTTCTAAAAGACTCAGAAAAAAGATCAGCTTACGATCAATATGGACATGATGCGTTCAAACAAGGCGGCATGGGTGGAGCTCAAGGCTTTGGAGATTTTGCAGGTGGCTTTTCTGATATCTTTGAAGAGTTCTTTGGTGGGGGTTTTGGAGGACAATCATCAAGAAGACGAGGACCTCAAAGAGGAAGTGATCTTCGTTATAATATGTCCGTTTCACTATTTGAAGCTTTCACTGGAAAGAAACCACAAATAAGAATACCTACATACGTTGGCTGTGATGCTTGTGCAGCAACTGGAAGTGCAGATAAATCTGGACCAAGTACTTGTTCTACTTGTGGTGGCGCAGGAAAAGTTCGATCTCAACAGGGATTCTTTTCAATTGAAAGACCATGCCCTACATGTGGCGGAGAAGGTTCAAGCATAAAAAATCCGTGTCTTAAATGTTCTGGAACTGGAAACATAAAAAAGCAAAAAACAATTTCTGTTACTATTCCTGCTGGTGTTGATACAGGTACAAGAATTCGAATAGCCGGTGAAGGTGAGCCTGGTGAAAGAGGTGCAGGAAATGGGGATCTATATATTTTTGTTGAAGTTCAAAAAGACAAACTCTTTGAAAGAGAAGAAGAAAATTTATTTTGTGAAATACCAATTTCAATCACTACTGCTATTTTAGGCGGTGAAATAGAAGTACCAACAATAGAGGGAAAAAAAGCCAGACTTAATATTCCAGCTGGAACTCAATCTGAAACGCAATTTAGACTACGCGGCAAAGGAATGAGTATACTTCGACAAAGCAGACGCGGAGATATGTATGTGCAGGCAAATGTTGAAATACCAGTTAACCTAAATAGCAAACAAAAAGATATTTTGAGAGAGTTCGAAAATGAAGGAGGAACCTCAAAAAAACACAGTCCAAAATCACAAGGTTTTTTCTCAAAATTAAAAGAAGTCTGGGAAGATTTAACTTAATTTCTTTTCAACTTACAATCACCAAAGTATAAGAAGTTTTTATGGCAAAAATTAAAATAGCAGTTGCAGGTTGTCTTGGCAGAATGGGTCAGGAAATATCGAAACAAATTTTACAAAATAAAAATTTAGAATTTGTTGGTGGTTTTGAATACAAAAAACATAAAGATATAAACAAACCTTTAAACAAAGTTTCAAGTATACATTCTGCAAAATTAGTTACAGCTAATGCAGCTCAGTTAATCAAAGAAGCAAATGTCATAATTGATTTTACAACACCTGAGTCCACTTTAGATAATCTTAAGATCGCTTCTGCAAATAATACAGCAGTTGTTATTGGTACAACCGGAATGACGGATGCACAAAAAAAGAAAGTAAAAAGTTATTCTAAAAAAATACCTATACTAATGTCGTCTAACATGAGTTTGGGTGTTAACTTACTATTTAACTTAGTAAAACAAACAGCATCAGCTCTAAAAGATACTGATTATGATATTGAAATTGCTGAGACTCACCATAAACATAAAAAAGATGCCCCTTCTGGAACTGCATTATCTTTGGGTGATTATGCTGCTGAAGGTAGAAAAACTAAATTAAATAAATCAAAAGTTTTAGATCGTACAAAAAAACTAACATCTAGAAAAAAAGGCGACATTGGTTTTTCTGTCACAAGAGGCGGTGAAATTGCAGGTGAGCACACAGTAAGTTTTATAGGATCAAATGACAGAATAGATTTGGTGCATAAGGCTAATAACAGATCAATTTTTGTAACAGGCGCTATTGATGCTGCAGTATTTGTATCAAAGAAAAAAATGGGATTTTTTTCTATGAATGATTTGATTTCTTTAAAATAAATATCTTGAAATTTTAATGTATGAGTAAAGATATTCCATACTTTCCTAATAGAGAAATTGAGGGCGGCTGGAGACTCATATCAGCTGATCACGCATCAGAATTACTAAATATTAATTTTAATTTAATTGAACTAGAAATAAAACGCCAACAATTGTTTTTTGGAAACCATCCTCAAAGTACAGTCATTATTAAAGATGGCTATTTAGTTTATGAAAATCATAGTTTCATGACATTGCCGCAAAGTCGTTTTGATATATGGTCTTGTACAAAATCATTCACTGGAATTGCATGGATGTTTTTATTAGAAGAAATAAAAAAAAATAAATCTAAAAAAAATTTAGATATAAATTTACAAACTCCTATATATAATTTTCTTCCAAAAGATTTTATAAAAAACGACTCAAGAAAAAAAAATATAAATTTACACCATTTATTGTCTATGACTTCAGGTTTAAAAGGAGAAAATAATGATATTTATGGCTTAGTGACTGGACCTCAAAATGGTCCATTTGAATTTGCTATTGGAAAATGTGAGAATAGATATGGAAAGTCAGTCGATATTTTATCTTCTGAACCTGGAAAACAATGGGGATATTCTGATCCAGCAGTAGCTTTACTTTCATTTGTTTTTTTTGAAATAACAAAAAAAAATATTCATGAATATTTATATGAAAAACTTTTTAGAATAATTGGTATAGAGAACGCTAGTTGGGATATTCATGGCGGTGGAAATTTTTTAGGTCCATTTACCTCATCGCATGTCGGTCTTCACATTTCAGCCAGAGATTTATCACGCTTTGGATATTTCATGCTAAAAAAAGGACAATGGAATAACATTAATATATTGTCTTCAGATTATATAGACCGAGCAACTACAAAATCACAAAATTTAAATTCATCGTACGGATATCAATTTTGGATAAATTCAGACGGCCTTCGATGGCCATCTTTACCAAGAGACACTTATGCTTTGGAAGGATACAACTCTAATAGATGTTATATTATACCATCTTATGATTTAATAATAACGAGAATTGGATCTGGGCCATCAGAATGGAATGAACAAAATTTTGTAAATAATATTTTTAAAAGTTTTAAAAAAAATTAATATAAATTTAATTGTTTTTTAATTCTTAAATATAAACCCTCTTTTAAATCAGCATGCAAGAAAGTTGCAACTTCAGTTTCTTTATCTGATTCTCTAATTGATAACTTGGAAGTATTTTTAAATTTTGTAAAAAAAACTTTAGACCAATAAGTGCTGAATTTAGATGAATGTAAAAGTTTATCACCTTTATATTTTCTTATAGATATTTCTTTTTGATTAATGTTAATTTCATCCTTAATATTTTTTTCTTTGAAATATAAACGGATTAAATAAAAAATAATCAGATATTCAAGTCCAAGAAATATAGATACAGGCCATGCACCTTGTACAATAAGAAAAATAGAGAATAATGAAATCCAACTTATAAAAATAATTCCTAAAACTAAAAAGACTGATTTAGAACAGCTTTGATAGGGTCTTATATTTTCATTTAATGAATTCATAATTTGACATTAATATAAAATAACCTTTCTGATAAAGGGACATATGTGCACAGATATTTAATCGATAATTTACAGTTTATTATTAATTTATAATTGCTTCCAAATCCTAAAAAATGGCTAAATTCCTTTGATCTCTTGCTAATTCAGTAAGGAACATATAGATGCATCCCCGAAAAAATATTAAGTAATAATCCTAATTTAATGGTGGCTTGATGAAAAAGATTAGTAAAATTTTAGCAGCAAACAGAAGTGAAATTGCCATTCGAATATTCAGAGCTGCAGAAGAGTCCGGTATTAAAACAGCTGCTATTTATTCTAAAGAAGATCGTTTTGCTATTCACCGATTTAAAACGGATGAAAGTTATTTAGTAGGTGAAGGCAAAGGTCCAATTCAAGCATATTTGGACATAGACTCGATTATTAAAATTGCTAAAGATGCAAAGGTTGATGCTATCCATCCAGGTTATGGATTTTTATCTGAGAGTCCTGAACTAGCTGAGCAGTGTGAAAAAAATGACATAACATTTATTGGGCCTAGTAAAGAAATACTAAAAAGATTTGGAAATAAAACAGAGGCTAAAAAAGTTGCTGAAGAAGCAAAGGTAGGCACCGTTCCGTCTGTTCTTGTAACAAAAGAAAATTTAAAAAGTGTTGAAAAAGAAGTTGAGAAAATTGGTTACCCAGTAATTGTTAAAGCTAGTTGGGGCGGCGGCGGTCGAGGAATGCGCGTTGTTAGATCAAGTAATGAATTAATAGATCAAATTACAACTGCTCAAAGCGAGTCACTTAAAGCTTTTGGAAAAGATGAAGTATTTATAGAAAAATTTTTAGAAGATGCTGCGCACATTGAAGTTCAAATTTTAGGTGACAAACACGGAAATATCATACATCTTTTTGAAAGAGATTGTTCTCTTCAAAGAAGGCATCAAAAGATTATTGAAAGAGCACCTGCACATTTTCTTGAAAATAAAACTCGAGAAGAAATTTGTAACGCCGCTATTAAAATTGCAAAAGAAGTTAAATACTTTGGTGCAGGAACTGTTGAATTTTTGTTTGATAAAAAATCTGGCGAATTTTATTTCATTGAAGTTAACCCAAGAATTCAAGTTGAACATACAGTAACAGAAGAAGTAACTGGTATTGATATTGTAAAAGCCCAAATTAAAATTGCAGAAGGTCAAAAAATTGGAAGTCACCCAGCTCTTCCTAAACAAGAAGAAATTCATCTAAATGGATTTGCTATTCAATGTAGAGTTACTACCGAAGATCCGCTTAATAATTTTATGCCAGATTATGGGAAGATAATGACTTACCGATCAGCTGCTGGTTTTGGAGTGAGGCTAGATGCAGCAAATGCTTCTTCAGGTTCGATCATCACACCGTATTATGATTCTTTACTTGTAAAAGTAACAACTTGGGCAAAGCATCAAGACGACTGTATTAAAAGAATGGATAGGGCTTTGCGAGAATTTAGAATCAGAGGTGTTAAAACAAATTTAGTATTTCTTGAGTCTCTTATTAACAATAAAGACTTCCTTGAAGGAAACTACAATACAAATTTTGTTGATACTAAAAAAGAACTCTATGCTTATAATCCGCAAAAAGATAGAGCATCAAAAATCGTATCTTATCTTGGAAATATAATTGTAAATGGACACAATGATATATCTGGTAGAGTCAGTAATAATTCGACTGTAGAAGTTCAAGTTCCTATTTCAAACATTAAAAGTGAAAAAAATAATTATGTAAAGGATTTACAAACTTTAGGTCCAGAAAAATTTGCAAGAAAAATAAAAGAAACACCCCATACCCTAATTACTGACACAACGATGCGTGACGCACACCAATCGCTTCTTGCTACAAGAATGAGAACAGATGATCTTGTTAACATCGCTGAATATTATAGTGAAAATCTAAGTACCTTATTCTCATTAGAATGTTGGGGAGGCGCAACGTTTGATACATCGATGCGTTTTTTAAAAGAAGATCCTTGGGATAGATTAGCAAGATTAAACAAAAGAGCACCTAACCTTCTTAAACAAATGCTCTTTAGAGGATCTAATGCTGTTGGATATAAAAATTATCCAGATAACGTTGTTAAACACTTCATTCAACAGTCAGCCCAAGCTGGAATTGATGTATTCCGAGTTTTTGATTCATTAAACCTAATTGATAATATGCGTGTTGCAATTGATGAAGTCCGCAATCAAAATAAAATTTGTGAAGGAACTATCTGTTATACAAATGATGTAACTGATCCAAATGAGAAAAAATATACATTAAAATATTATATTGATCTTGTTAAAGATTTAGAAAAAGCAGGAGCGCATATTATTGCTATTAAAGATATGGCGGGATTAGCAAAACCTAATGCTATAAAAAAATTAGTTAACGAAATCAAACAAACAACTGATCTTCCAATTCATTTTCATACTCACGATACCTCTGGTACTTCCTCAGCTTCAGTTCTAGCTGCTATAGAAGAAAAGGTAGATATCGTTGATCTTGCAATTGACTCAATGAGCGGATTAACATCACAACCGGCACTTGGATCAATCGTGTCTATAATGAAACAAAATAATCAAGACCCAGAACTTGATGAAGAGGCTATAAGAACACTATCTTTATATTGGGAACAAGTTCGTCAAAATTATCATGCATTTGAAACTGATTTCAAAGGCGGTAGTTCTGATGTGTATCTTCACCAAATGCCTGGTGGACAGTTCACTAACCTAAAAGAGCAAGCAAGATCATTGGGAATAACTACTGATAAATGGGGAATGGTTGCAAATAAATATGCAGAGGTAAACCAACTTTTTGGAGATATTGTTAAAGTTACACCTTCTTCTAAAATTGTAGGTGATATGGCTCTTTATATGATTGCTAATGATTTATCTAAAGAAGATGTATTAGATCCAAAAAAAGAAATTTCTTTTCCTGCTTCTGTTATTGAGTTCTTTAAAGGGGAAATAGGTGTACCACATGGAGGTTTTCCAAAAGAACTACAAAAGAAAGTTCTTGGAGATATAAAGCCCTTAACAAAAAGGCCAGGGGAAGTTTTAGAATCAGTTGATTTAGATAAAGAAGTCAAAAACTTAGAAGATGAAATAGGTATGAAAGTTAATCAAACACATCTAGCGTCATACCTAATGTATCCTAAAGTTTTCAAGGATTATGTCGATCATTTTAAGGAGTTTAGTGATACATCAATTCTTTCAACAGAATTATTTTTTTATGGTCCTCAACAAGATAAAGAATATACGATAGAAATTGATAAAGGAAAAAATCTTATTTTACGATACTTAGCAAAAAGTGAAGTTAATAGTAATGGTAAGTGCTCTGTTTTTTTTGAAATCAACGGACAGCCAAGAACAATAGATATAGAAAATAAAGAATTTTCAAAAAATATTATACAAAGAGCAAAAGCAGATGATAATAATTCGGATCACGTTGGATCACCTTTACCAGGTCAAGTTGCTAAAATATTTGTTCAATCGGGTAGTAAAGTAATAAAAGGTGATAAGTTACTAGTGATCGAAGCCATGAAGATGGAAACCACTATTAATGCTGATAAAAGTGGAACCATCAAATCAATTAATGTCGCATCTGGTGATAATGTGGAAACAAAAGACTTGCTTGTCGAGATCAGCTAGCAAAGTTATATTCTTCGTAACACTCTTCTATCGAGTTCTTCGTATTTATAAGCTCTCCTAAAGTATCTCGAAATTCAAAATATTCTACCCTCTTAATATTTGAGTTTATATTAAAGAAGATAAACAATCTACATGAACTACTATCATATCGCATCATATGTACTGAGCCATCAGATCGTTCTAAATTAGGTTGTCCCAGTTTTTGTTTTATCTCAGTAAGTTGTTTTCCCATGAAATTTATTTGTGCGATTTTTTGCTGCTCCTTAACTATGGTTTTTTCCTCTTCTTTTTCTTCAGTGATAATTTGTTGTTCTTCAACAATAGTTTTATCTTCAATAATTTCTGGCTCTTTTTTCTTAATTGTTTCTTCAACTTTATCTTTTACTACCGTCCCAACTTTAACGACTTCTCTTCCAACTTCAATAGTCGTACAGCTAGATAAAAACACTAATGTTAAAAAATAAATTGATAACCGCATTGCTCTTAGTGGGATTTCTATATATGTAATCGCATATGATTACAGTAATTAAATCACCATTCGTTCAATACAAATTAACAATTTTACGAAATAAAAAAACATCAAATACTGTTTTTAGACAAACTATGAATGAAATAAGCTACCTCATTGCTTCTGATGTTCTTCAATACGTTCCATTTAAAAAACAAACAATTGAAACACCTCTAAAAAAAATGAGTGGTACAGCCTTAGGTCAACCCATAATTTTGGTTCCAATTTTACGTGCCGGTTTAGGGTTACTTGAGGGGTTTGCAAAATTTTTACCGGAAGCTGAAAAAGGTCATATAGGTTTATACCGTGACGAACAAACTTATGAACCTGTAGAATACCTCTTTAAGCTTCCAAGAGTTAAAAATAAAAAAGTGTTAATCCTAGATCCAATGTTAGCAACAGGTAATTCATCAATTGCAGCTATCAACCTTATTAAAAACAAAGGTGTTAATATTAAAGATATATTTTTGGTGTCTTTGCTAGCTGCTCCTGAAGGTATAAAAAATATCCAAAAAAAGCAAAAAGGCATTCATATATTTACATGTAATATCGATGCGAAGTTGAATAAAAATAAGTTCATTGTACCGGGCTTAGGTGACGCAGGCGATAGGTATATGGGTACTTGAAGTTATCCATAAAAAATCCTATTATTTATCCATAATCTCATTTTTTAATGCATTTTTTTATCAAGAAAATGTTATCAATGGGATATCTATAATTCATATTTAAGGGGGATTTTTGGTATGAAGAAAATTTTAAGTATTTTTACAGTTTCTTTCGCTCTTGTCTTCTCTTCAAGTGCGTTCGCAAACACAATAGGAGTTGTTTATGACTCTGGTGGAAAATTTGACAAATCATTTAACGAGTTAGCATTCAATACAGCTGAGAGAGTTGTTAATGAACTTGGCTGGGGTATGATTGAGTTCGAATCTGCAAACGACAATCAGATCGAGCAGGGTATGCGTAAGATTGCTGATAGAGGAGCAACAATGATCGTAGGAATGGGATTTGCTCAAGCTGATGCAGTTGCAGCAGTTTCTGCTGATTACCCAGATATAAAATTTGTTGCAGTTGATGTTTGTTGGTTAGATGATCCAAACAATAATATTTATCAAGCTTGCTATAAAGAACATGAAGGTTCTTTCTTAGTTGGAATGATGGCTGCTATGGCTTCTAAAAGTGGAACAATAGGTTTCGTTGGTGGAATGGATATTCCTCTGATTAGAAAATTCCAAGGTGGTTATGAGCAAGGTGCACAATATGTAAATCCAGATATAACTGTTTTAGCTAATATGACTGGAACTACTAACGAGGCATGGAATAACCCGACAAAAGGTGCAGAATTAACAAAAGCTCAAATTGATGGTGGTGCTGATGTTGTATACCAAGCTGCTGGTGGAACAGGTATTGGTGTTCTTCAAGCTGCGGCTGATGCCGGCATTATGGGTATCGGAGTTGACTCTAATCAAAACTGGATGCACCCAGGTAACATGTTAACATCAATGTTGAAGAGATTAGATCTAACAATTTTTGAACAAGCTAAAAATGTTGAGTCAGGCAGATTTGAATCTGGCATAAACATTCTTGGTCTTTCAGAAGGAATGGTTGGTTATGCAACTGAAGATGGAATGGTAACATCTGAAATGGCTGCTGCCGCAGATGCTGCTGCTGCAGATATTGCGAGCGGTGCTCTAGTTGTTGCTGACTGGTCACAAGAGTAGATACTAAAATAAATATTTGGTGAGACCAAAGATTAATAAATAATTTATGGTCTCACCTATCTTAGAATTAACGAATATAAATAAATCATTTGGGCATGTTCAGGCCAACAAAAATATTAATCTCAAAATAAATAAAGGAACAATTCACGGCATAATTGGAGAAAACGGAGCAGGTAAATCTACTTTGATGAGTATAGTCTTTGGTCTTTACCAAGCTAATTCAGGTTCAATTAAGATTAATGGAAAAGAAATTAATTTAAGATCACCAAGAGATTCAATAATAAACGGCATTGGAATGGTTCACCAACATTTTATGTTGGTAGAAAATTTTACTGTACTTGAAAATATAATTCTTGGTTTTGAAGGTGAAACAGTATTTGGAGAAAAATTACAAAAGGCAAAAGAAGATTTAGAAAAATTATGTCAAACATATAATTTTAATATTGATCTTGATGCTACTATTTCAGATTTATCTGTAGGTTTTCGTCAAAGAGTGGAAATATTAAAATCTTTATACAGAGGAGCAGAAATTTTAATTCTTGATGAGCCAACAGGAGTTCTTACACCTCAAGAAGTTGATGAGTTATTTAAAATTCTTCGTTCATTAAAAGACGAAGGCAAAACCATAGTATTAATTACGCATAAATTAATCGAAATAATGGATTTAACAAGCGAAGTATCAGTGATGCGTCAAGGCGAAATGGTTGGGCATACAAAAACTGAAGATACAAGTAAAGAACAACTAGCGGAAATGATGGTAGGAAGAAGCGTTTTACTTAGAGTTGATAAAAAAAAAATAAAAAAAGGGGAGATCATATTCAAAGTTAATAATCTTTCAGTCAAAGACGATCTAGATGTAACGCGTGTAAAAGATGTAAACCTAGAAATATGTTCAGGAGAAATTCTGGGTATTGCTGGTGTAACTGGTAATGGACAAACTGAATTATTAGAAGCGCTTTCAGGGATTAGAAAAGTAGAGTCTGGAAGTATTAAATTATTTGGTGAAAAGATTTCTGATCAGAATAATTTCTTAAACCCAAGAATGCTTAAAGAAAAAGGTTTAGCGCATGTACCTGAAGACAGGCAAAGAATGGGTTTAATAAGCGATTTCAAGGCTCATGAAAATTTAATTTTTGGTTATCATGATCAAGAGCCATATTCAAAATCTGCGATTTTGAACAATAAAGAAATTACTGAATATTCAAATAAGGTTATGCAAGAATATGATGTTCGACCTAATTCTCCAAACTTAATAACATCTAATTTTTCAGGAGGTAACCAACAAAAAATTATTTTGAGTAGAGAGCTTAATGAAAATCCAAAAGTTCTTTTAGTGGGGCAGCCAACAAGAGGTGTGGATATTGGAGCAATCGAGTTTATTCATCAACGTCTTATTGATATGAGAGATAAAGGTGCAGCAATACTATTAGCATCAGTGGAGTTAGATGAAATCCTTTCCTTATCTGACAGAATAATCGTTATGTTTGATGGAAAAATTGTTGGAGAAAAAGAAAATAAAAATGTCACTGATCGTGAGCTAGGATTACTAATGGCAGGTGTAGCATAATGAGTAATATTGTAGTCGATAAATCAAAAGTTCCATGGTGGGTCTCTAATGTTATTGTTCCATTAGTAAACTTAACATTAGCGTTATTAGTTTCAGGACTTTTTGTTTTTATTGCAGGTGAAAATCCAATAGAAGCTGTTAAGTTAATTATTTATGGATCATTTGGTTACATCCAAGGATTTGCTTATACACTTTATTACACAACAAATTTTATTTTCACTGGACTAGCTTTTGCTGTAGCTTTTCATTGTAGACTATTTAATATTGGTGGAGAAGGTCAAGCATATATAGGCGGACTAGGTGTTTTTTTAGTAGCAATAAATTTAAGTTTTCTTCCTGTTCCAATCGTTTGGCTTTTAGCAATCTTTGGTGCATTTTTATTTGGTGCAGCATGGGCTTACATACCTGCTTATCTTCAATCAAAAAGAGGAAGTCATGTTGTTATTACAACAATAATGTTTAATTTTATCGCTTCATCTTTAATGATTTTCTTACTTGTAGATGTGATTAGAGATACAAATCAAATGGCACCACATACAGTGAAGTTACCAGAAGAAATCTGGTTACCAAGCTTTGAAGCATTCTCCGGGATTCTTGGAATAAAAATAAGATATTCACCTCTCAACCTAACTTTTTTATTAGCAATTGCATCATTGTTCTTTGTTTGGTTTTTAGTTTGGAAAACTAAATGGGGTTATGAAATGCGAGCAGTAGGACACAATACTCAAGCAGCAATATATGCAGGTATATCACCTCATAAAAATATTATCATCGCGATGTGTATTTCTGGAGGTTTAGCAGGTCTACTTGGCGTTAATGAAATTCTTGGTGTAAGCCATAAAATTCAAGCAGGTTTTCCAGCAGGATATGGATTTACAGGAATAGCAGTTGCACTAATGGGCAGAAATCATCCGATTGGTATTTTACCAGCAGCTTTTTTATTTGGAATTTTATACCAAGGAGGCTCAGAAGTTACATTCGAAATGCCAAACATAACTAGATACATGTTTGTTGCTGTTCAAGGATTAATAATATTATTTAGTGGTGCATTAGAAAATCTTTTTAGACCACAAATAGAAAGCTTTTTTGTTAGAAGACTTAATAGAGAGGTAAATGCGTAATGGAATTTTTATCTGATATTGCTTCTTTAATTAATTCTACTTTAAGAATATCTACACCTTTAGTTTTTGCAGCAATGGCTGGTATATTTGCTGAAAGATCTGGGGTAATAGATTTTAGTTTAGAAGGTAAAATGCTTATGGCCGCATTTGTGGCAGCTGTTGGTTCATACTATTTAGGTAACCCGTGGTTAGGTTTATTATTAGCTATTATTGTATGTGTATGTTTGTCAATGTTACATGGATTTGCCTCGGTAACCCACAAAGGCGATCAAGTAGTATCATGTGTTGCTATAAATATTTTAATTATTGGTTTAACAACTGCTTTAGCAGCTGCCTGGTTTGGTCAAGCAGGTCTGACGCCAACATTAAATGAAGATCAGCGTTTTTTAGAAATTCATCTTCCTTTTGCTGACGCACTAAGAGACATTCCGGTTATTGGAACACTTTACAGTGATATATTAAGTGGTCATTATGTTTTTGTTTATTTAGCATATCTTTCTGTCCCACTAGTTTTTTGGATAGTATTTAAAACTAGTTTTGGTTTGCGTCTGAGAGCAGTTGGAGAAAATCCAAGTGCAGTAGATACTGCTGGAATCAATGTCTTTACTATGAGATATAAAGCACTAGCAATCAATGGAGTGTTAATTGCTTTTGCGGGTGCTCATTTATCAACTGCCGTTAATGCAAATTTCTTCAGAGAAATGTCAGCGGGAAGAGGATACTTAGCTTTAGCAGCAATGATCTTTGGAAAGTGGCATCCTAAAACAGCTTTAATTGCTTGCTTACTTTTTGGATTTACAGATGCTCTTCAAATAAGACTTCAAGGTGTTGAGCTACCAGCAATTGGTGAGATACCTGTCCAATTAATACAGGCACTTCCATACATATTAACAGTAGTATTGCTTGCTGGTTTTGTTGGAAAAGCAATTGCGCCTAATGCTATTGGACAACCCTACATAAAAGAGAGATAATTAAATATTTATTTAAAAAAATTCCTATATACTTTATTTTTGCTAGGAGAAAATATGTCAATACTAGAAAAATACATGAAGGTTTTTAACGAAAAAGATGAAGCAGGAATGAACGAAATTATCCATGATGATTTCAAATTTACAATGCATTCCAGTGGTAATGTTCTATCAAAGTCCGATGTTATAGGTTGGGCCATGAGTGACGACATTAATGATGATAAGTCTAGAATTGTATACGAAAATGACGAGATTGGGATACACCACTCTTTCGTTACATTTAAAGATGGTAACACACAAGCTGTAATGGCGGTATACAAATATAAAGATGGCAAAATAATTTCATTAGAAACTGGGGCAACCAATATGCCAAAATAAAAAAAGTGGAACTCTAAGTTCCACTTTTAAATTAATTTAAATTATTTTTATTGTTCTAAATCAAAACGATCAGCATTCATCACTTTGTTCCAAGCTTTGATGAAGTCTTTTTTCATTTTTTCTTCACTATCATCACTTGCATAAAGTTCTGCTATTGCTCTTAATTGAGAATTTGATCCAAAAACAAGATCTACCCTAGATGCAGTTCTTACTTTTTCACCTGAGATTTTATCCGTTGCTTCATATGAATTGCTACCAGTAGGTTTCCAACTAACACCCATATCTAAAAGTTTATCAAAAAAATCATTTGTTAACTTACCTTTTGTATCAACAAATAATCCTCTTTGATCTGAGCTAATACCTAAAGATCTCATACCACCAATAAGTACCGTCATTTCAGGAGCAGTAAGTCCTAATAGTTGAGCCTTATCCAACATTAATTCTTCAGCAGTGACATCATAATTCATTTTTAAATAATTACGAAAAGCATCTGCTTCTGGCTCTAAAACTGCAAATGAATCCACATCAGTTTTATCTTGAGTGGTATCACCTCTACCTGGAGTAAAAGGCACTTCCATTCCAGTTGCTTGTTCTACACCCACATTACCGGCAAGGACAATTACATCAGCTACTGAAGCCCCTGTTTCTTTCGCAATAGGCTCAAGAATACCAAGAATTTTCTTTAATTGTTCTGGTTTATTAACTTCCCAATCTTTTTGAGGAGATAGTCTAATTCTTGCTCCATTAGCCCCACCTCTCATATCTGATCCTCTAAATGTAGAAGCACTTGCCCAAGCAGTTTCAACCATTTCTTGAGTTGTTAAACCACTATTTAAAATTTTAGCTTTTACTGTTTCTACATCATAGTTTGAATTACCTTGAGGTACAGGATCTTGCCAAATCAATTCTTCTTCTGGAACTTCTGGTCCCATATATCTAGTTTTTGGTCCCATATCTCGATGTAGAAGTTTAAACCAAGCTCTAGCAAATTGATCAGCAAAATATTCTGGATCTTTGTGAAATTTTTCTGATACTTTTCTGTATTCAGGATCTTCACGCATTGCCATATCTGCAGTTGTCATCATTGTAGGAACTTTAACTGATGGATCATCTACTTGAGGAGCCATGTGTTCTTCTTTTTGATCAATCGCATGCCAGATTTGAGCACCTGCTGGACTTTTTACTAACTTCCATTCGTAACCTAGAAGCATATCAAAGTATCCATTATCCCATTGAGTTGGATTAGGTGTCCATGGACCTTCTATACCACTTGTTGTGGTATCACGACCAACACCTGATCCGTGCAAGTTATTCCATCCTAAACCCATTTGTTCTAACGGTGCACCTTCTGGTTCTGCTCCTACAAGAGCTGGATCACCAGCACCATGTGCTTTACCAAAAGTATGTCCACCAGCAGTGAGAGCTACAGTTTCAGTGTCGTTCATTGCCATTCTCGCAAAAGTTTCTCTTATGTCTTTTGCACTAGCAAGAGGATCAGCTTTTCCATCCGGTCCTTCAGGGTTTACGTAAATTAATCCCATTTGCACTGCTGCAAGTGGATTATCTAAAATTCTATCTCCAGTATACCTTTTATTTTGTAACCATTCTTCTTCTACACCCCAGTAAATATCTTCTTCTGGTGCCCAAATGTCAGGACGCCCACCACTAAATCCAAAAGTTTTACCTCCCATAGATTCAATTGCAACGTTACCTGTTAAAATAAATAAATCAGCCCAACTAATTTTATTTCCATATTTTTTCTTTATCGGCCAAAGAAGTCTTCTTGCCTTATCTAAGTTACCATTATCTGGCCAACTGTTTAATGGGGCAAAACGTTGAGCTCCTGTTCCACCACCACCACGGCCATCACCAGTTCTATAAGTTCCAGCAGCATGCCATGTCATACGAATAAAGAAACCACCATAATGACCATAATCAGCTGGCCACCAATCTTGAGAATCAGTCATTAGATTATGGAGGTCTTTTTTTAATGCAGCATAATCTAATTTTTTGAACTCTTCTCGATAGTTAAATCCAGCTTCCATTGGATCTGATTTACGATCATGTTGATGAAGTATATTTAAGTTAAGTTGATTAGGCCACCATTCGCGGTTAGATGTACCTTCTCCCATATTTTTTGTAATTGCTCCGTGCATTACAGGGCATTTACTCTCTGCATCCATTTAGAACCTCCGTTATTTAATACTAATATATAAAGAATTTAAATTAAAGAAAAGTGAAAACTATAACTCAATTTTGAAATTTTCAGGTCGCCACGTCGCAGGTGCAAGTTCAAAATCATCAAAATCAAAAGCAGGTGCGACAGTGCATCCAATTAAACTGAAAGCACCAGAAGATCTCATAGCAAACCATGTGTTCGCTGTTACGGTGTAAATATAATTATTATCTGACCCTAAAGAAAAAACTTCATAATTAACCCCGTCATTTGATGTGAAAATTTCTAGAGGATCTCCAGAATAAAAATGTAATATTTCAATTTTAGTTAATCGATGCCAATGTGATTTTTCGTTCCTCTTTAATAAGTAATAAATTTGACTAACATTTTCGTTTTTAAAATTTTCAACATAATGTCCTCCTTCAGGATGACTTATCATATTGAGTTTTTTTATTAAATTATCTGCTTCCACTTAGATTAAATGACCAAGTTTACTTTTCTTAGTTGAGATATATTTTTCATTATACTTATTGCTGTCTGAGAAAATAGGAATTCTTTGATTTACTTTGATACCCATATCTTCAAGTGCTTTTATTTTTTTTGGATTATTAGTCATCAAATCTAATTTTTTGATTGCTAAATATTTAACCATTCCAGCAATATTTTCATATGTTCTTTCATCATCTTTGAACCCTAATTGATGATTAGCTTCAACGGTATCTAGTCCTTTGTCTTGTAAACTATATGCTTTAATTTTATTTGAGAGACCAATGCCTCTTCCTTCTTGTTGAAGATAAAAAATAACCCCTCTTCCATTTTGAGCAATTTGTTTTAATGATTCAGTTAGTTGGAATCTACAATCACATCTCATACTAAAAAAAGATTCCCCTGTAATACACTGCGAATGAATTCTTGATAAAACTGGCTCATCAGTAAGCAAGTCACCCATACATATTGCTAAATGATCCTTAGATTCATTTATATCTGTAAAGGCATGTACAGTGAACTCTCCAATATCTGTTGGAAGTTTGCTAGTTTCAATAAACTTTAATTTGTCTGACATTATAGTTTAGTAGGATTTGGGGCACCTTTGTATACTTCTTCAGGATCAAAAACTTTTTCTTTCTCTTCAAATTTAAGAACAACTTTAGAGCTAGAATTATCTAAAGGAACACTTCTATAAAAACATGATCTATATCCTACATGACAGCTAGCACCACCTTTGACATCAACCCTTAACCAAACACAATCTTGATCATCATCAATTCTTATTTCTTTTATCTTCTGCGTTAATCCACTTGTTTTACCTTTGTGCCAAAGGGTATTTCTACTTCTAGAAAAATAAACAGCTTCACCCAAACTTATAGTTTTTTTAAAAGCTTCTTCATTCATATAACCTTGCATAAGTAGTTCACCAGATGAAAAATCTGTAGTTACAACTGGTATCAGACCATTTATGTCAAATTTTGGAGCCAGCTCATTTGACTCTTCAACTTGTTCTATAGATTTTCTTTTTTCAAATTGAATGTTATTCATTTTTTAATTTTTCAGCAGCTTCTAATGCGAAGTAAGTTAGTATACCATTTGCCCCAGCTCTTTTAAAAGATAAAAGAGATTCCATTATAACTTTTTCATTGAGCCAACCTTTATTAATTGATTCTTTTATCATCGAATATTCACCAGATACTTGGTAGGCAAAAGTTGGAACTTTAAAAACTGATTTTATTCTAGAAATAATATCAAGATAGGGCATACCAGGCTTAACCATTACCATATCTGCTCCTTCACTTATATCTAATCCAACTTCTCTAATCGCTTCCTCACTGTTTGATGGATCCATTTGATATGTTAATTTACCATCTTTACCTAAACTAGAACCAGAACCTATAGCATCTCTAAAAGGTCCATAAAAACCTGAAGCATATTTTGCAGCATAAGAAAGTATTAGGGTATCTGTTAAATTATTTGAGTCTAATGCAGTTCTTATTCTTCCAACTCTTCCATCCATCATATCCGACGGGGCGATTACATCACAACCAGCATTCGCTTGGACTAGAGCTTGTTGTTCCAAAATCTCCAAAGTTTTATCATTATCTATTTTATCATTTATAACTAAACCATCATGACCATGGTCCGTAAAAGGATCTAACGCAACATCACATACGATACCAATATTTGGAAAATCTTTTTTGATACTTTTAATAGATCTGCACACCAAGTTGTTTTCATCTACAGCTAAACTTCCCTCAGAATTTTTAAGACCACTTTCAATTTGTGGAAAAATTGCAATAGCAGGAATATTAAATTTAACCGCTTTTTCTACTTCACTTAAAAGTTTATCAATAGAGTATCTGCTTATACCAGGCATCGAACTAATAGGATCATCAACCTTGTTTCCCTCACATACAAATAGAGGCAAGATTAAATCATTAACACTAAGTGTATTTTCAGCAACTAAACGGCGAGAGAATTCTTTCATTCTATTACGTCTAAGTCTTGTACTTGGAAACTTACCTTGCATGTTATTCATTTTTTATTCTATTGGCGATTTTGCTTCTTTAGATAAGCTAGTAACAATATCTTCTAATTTAAAGGTTTTTGTTTCAGAAGATCCAATTCTTCTAACCGACACTGTTTTATCTTGAGCTTCTTTTTTTCCAACAGCGATAATTGCTGGAACTTTACTATTACTGTGTTCACGTATTTTATAACCTATTTTTTCATTACGCGTATCTATTTCGGCTCTAATTCCTTTTGATACTAATACCTTTTGTACTTCATATGCATACTCATCAGTATCAGATGTAATTGTAGCAACTACAGCTTGCAATGGTGAAAGCCAAAACGGAAGATGGCCTGCATAATGTTCAATTAGAATGCCGGTGAATCTCTCTAAGGAACCGAATAGAGCTCTATGCAACATGACTGGTATTTTTTTATTACCATCTTCTCCAATATAAGTAGCTCCCAATCTTCCAGGTAAATTTAAATCTACTTGGAGTGTTCCGCATTGCCAGTCTCTGCCAATTGCATCACGTAAAACAAACTCTAATTTTGGACCGTAAAATGCACCCTCTCCTGGATTGAGTGTATACTCAAGACCTGTTGCTTCCATGGCTTGCATTAATGCAGCCTCAGCTTTATCCCAAATAGCATCATCTCCTACGCGTTTTTCAGGACGGTCAGAAAATTTAATTCTAACATTATCGAAACCAAAGTCCTTATAGATACTAAGTATCAAATCACATACCGTTTTACTTTCTTGTGTAATTTGATCTTCTGTACAAAATATATGTGCATCATCTTGCGTGAATGCTCTAACCCTCATTAATCCATGAAGAGCACCAGACGGTTCATAACGATGTACTTTTCCGAATTCAGATAATAGAAATGGCAGATCTCTATAGCTTTTTAATCCTTGTTTAAAAATTTCTACAGCACCAGGGCAATTCATTGGTTTGATAGCATAAATTTTATCATCTTTTGCTTCAGTTCTAAACATCATGTCACTAAATTTATCCCAGTGACCAGATGTTTCCCATAGAGACTTATCCATCATGTCAGGTGTATTAGTTTCTACGTAACCTGCCTTGTCTTGTCTGTTTCGCATATAATTAATTAACGATTGGAATAATGTCCAACCTTTAGGATGCCAAAAAACCGCTCCAGGAGCCTCTTCCTGAAAATGAAATAAATCCATTTCTCTTCCTAGTTTTCGGTGATCTCTTTTTTCTGCTTCTTCAATTTGTAAAAGGTGTTGTTCAAGATCCTTTTCTGTTGCCCAGGCTGTTCCATAAATTCTTGTTAGCATTGCATTAGATGAGTCACCTCGCCAGTAAGCACCAGCAACTTTCATTAATTTAAATGCTTTACCAATTTGTTTTGTTGAAACCATATGAGGACCTCTGCACAAGTCTAACCAATCACCTTGTTTGTAAATACTGATTTCCTCATTATCAGGCAGATCATTAATTAATTCAACTTTGTAGTTTTCACCTTTATCTTTAAAATGTTTTATTGATTCTTCTTTAGACCATACTTCTCTTATAAAATTTTTATTTCTTTGAATGATATCATGCATCTTCTTTTCAATTTTTGGAAGATCAGCAACAGTAAAAGGTTCATCTCTTGCAAAATCATAATAGAAACCATTTTCTATTGCTGGACCAATTGTAACTTGTGTTCCAGGGAATAATTCTTGGACAGCTTCTGCCATTACATGAGCACAATCATGTCGTATTAATTCAAGTGCTTCCTCGCTATCTCTTTTTAAAATTGATACAGATGCATCAGCATTAATAGGTAAACTAATATCTTTTATCTCATTATTAATTTTTATAGCGACTGATTCTTTGGCAAGAGATTTAGAAATTTGCGTTGCCAATTCAAGACCACTGATGCCTTTTTCAACTTCCTTTTTATTTCCATCTGGAAATGTAATTATTATCTTTTCACTCATCTAGATTTCCGCCAAATAGTTCCTTTATCAGTATCTTCTATTTCTATGCCTTTATCTTTTAATGTGTCCCTAATCGTATCTGCCAAATTAAAATTTTTACTGCGTCTAGCTTCATTACGCTCTTTTATCAACCTTTCAATTTCTTCAGTATTTTCAGCATCTTTTTGATTATAACCTAACCAATTTCCTGGATCATTTTCAAGAATACCTAATATTTTACCTGCGGAAAGAAGATTATTTTTGATTTCTTTTTTTCTTTCATCAGATGCAGATGAAGCATCATTTGCCTCTTCATTAAGTTTTGCAATAACTTTAGGTGTATTTAAATCATCTAAAAATGATTCCATTATAGAATCAGAAGGTAAGTTAGTATCTATATCAACTTCTGATAGCTCTAATAGAACTCTATAAAGTCGATCGATCATTTTGCTATTTTGCTCAATGATTTCTTCTGTCCAGTTCAATGGTTGTTTGTAATGAGCTGACAACAAGGTTAATCGTAAAACCTCTCCCTTGTATTTTTTATTGAGATCATGCACGAGTTTAATATTCCCAATTGACTTTGACATTTTTTCTCCCTCAACATTTACAAATCCATTATGAAACCAATAAGCTGCAAAATCTTTAGGATCTTTATTTTCTGATATGGAACAAGTTTGTGCTATTTCATTTTCATGATGTGGAAACACTAAGTCAATACCACCGCTATGGATATCAAAAGGAAGACCTAATGATTTTTCTGACATAACCGAGCATTCTAAATGCCATCCTGGTCTTCCAAATCCCCAAGGTGAATCCCATCCAGGTAAGGGTGAAGGAGATGGTTTCCATAAAATAAAATCTGCTGGATCTTTTTTGAACGGCGCTACTTCAACACGGCTTCCAGCTATTTGTTCATCTCTATTTCTTTTTGAAAGAATTCCATAATTATCAAAACTTGGCACATGAAATAAAACATGACCCTCTTTTTCATAAGCTTTATTTTCATCAATTAATCTTTTTATTAATTCGATCATTTCTTTAATATGATCAGTTGCTCTTGGTTGAATATCAGGAAGATTAACACCGAGTGCGCTCATGTCATTATTGTAAATCTCTGTATATTTATTTGTGATAACACTTATGTCCTCACCTGTTTCTTTAGAAGCTTCTATAATCTTGTCATCAATGTCAGTGATATTAGACACATATGTCACTTGTTTAAATTGTGTTTTTAATACACGGACTAATAAATCATTTACAACTGCCATACGCGCATTACCTATGTGCGCAAAATTGTAAACAGTTGGACCGCACGCATATATTCTTACATGATCTGGATTAACTGGTTTAAAAAATTCTTTTTTACCACTTAATGTGTTTTGTAACTGTAATGACATCAATATAATTTTTAATAATTAAGTTCTATTACCACGGGTTCGCCATGAACTAAAATGATTGCAGCTTTTTCAAATGACGGGGGACCTTTTGGCTGATAATTATTACTAAAGGCAAAACCTTCTTTTGGTCTCCAGAATAATCCAGTCTTTAATTTTCCGTCTGAATCTTCATCGTGATAGGCAACAATTGCTATTTTTCCTTCATGAATTTTACTCAAAGGAACAACAACCTCGCCCTTTTGCACTCTTTTTCTAACACTCTCAATAGCTAATTCTTCATCCAAAAAGCTTTCTTTTGAGTCATATATTTTAACATCAATGTAACCATCACCATGTTCTACATTTGGAAAAATGATAGTGCCATGTGCAAAAAGACCTAACGACCATGTGACTGTTAAGCAAAAAAAGAATATTTTAGTAAAAAAACTTTTCATATAAGTATCCTAATTATAATAGAATCAAGTGCTGAACAATAAAGAATATCTAAATAGGCTATATCAATCAGATAAACCTCTTATAATTTACAAAACTGATAAGGGTTATGACATCTATACTGATTTTTCTAAAAGAATTATTATTAATAAAAAAAATCTAAAATATTTTCTTAATACCCAATCTAAATCAAAAAAATCTAAGATTGAAGAATTGAATTGTTATGTTGGTTTCTTTGGTTATAAACTTCTTTGTGAAAATATAGGAATAAAGTTTCCAAAACAGCGATCTAAAAATTTTCATAGCGGCGTATTTTACAAGCCACAAACTAAAATTAGTATTGGTAAAAAAATAATAATCAAAAGCATTAAACCCAATTTTAGAAATATAAGTATCAATACAAAAAAATATTTACAGTTAAATAAAAAGTTTAATCTTAATTTATCTTTACAGCAGTACTCTAAGATATTTAATGATTTCTCTAAAAATATTAAACAGGGAAAAACTTATCAAATTAAAATAGCTCAAACATATTCGAAAAAAGGTAATATCAATTCTATTGATCTTTTTTGGAAGCTAATGAAAATGAATGAGTCGCCTGAAAGTTTTCTTATCAGGGAAAAAGACTATAATATCGTAAGTTGTTCACCAGAGACACTCATATTGAAAAAAAATAACACAATTAGAACTAAACCTATTGCTGGAACATTAAGAAAAACAAAGAAGTTAAATAAAAATAAAGCTCTCACATTTTTTAGAAGAAATGAAAAAGAAACCAAAGAACATAATATGATTGTTGATATGGAAAGAAATGATTTGTCTAAAATCTGTAAAACCGGATCTGTAAAAATAGATAAACTAAAAAAAGTTGAGGAATATCGAGATCTTTTTCATTACGTTACGACAATCAAGGGAATTATAAAAAATAAAATGAGTAACCATGATATAATTTCTTCTTTAATGCCAGGTGGTTCAGTCATTGGTTGTCCAAAAATTAGTACTATTCAACTTCTAAATAGAAAAGAAAAATTTGACAGAAATATTTATACAGGCAGTTTTGGAATTATACATTCAAATGGTGATATGCGATTTAACATAATGATTAGAACACTACTTAACTTTAAAAATGATATCGAATTATCAGTTGCTAGTGGTGTGATCTTAGGCAGTACCGCAAAAAAAGAATATAATGAAAATTATATTAAAGCTAAATCACTTTTAGATCTATTTAACTAATGATTTATCTCATTGATCACGAAGATTCATTCACATACAATTTAGCTCATCTACTAGATAGTATTGAGCCAACATTTGTTTCAAATTATTATGAAATAGATCAAATAAAACTAGAAAAATCTTCGACAATCGTTCTTTCACCAGGCCCTGGTGAACCAAAAGATTATCCATTAACAACTAAGATTTACAATAAATATAAAGGAAAGAAAAAAATATTAGGAATATGTTTAGGTTTCCAACAAATAGTTTTTTGTGAAGGAGCTAAAATAGTTCAACAAAAAAATATTCTTCATGGTTATCAGAGTCATATTAAAGTTACTAACGATAAATCAATTTTTAAAAAAAATTTTAATTTCCTTGGAGGTCGATATCATTCCTTAAAAATGGCTGAACCATTTGTTTCTCAATCAATGATAATTACAATGCGTTGTGTAAAAACAAATGTAGCAATGGCGGTTGAAGATGATATTAATAAAGTTTATGGATTACAGTTTCACCCAGATTCATTTTTAACTCCACATGGAAAATATCTTATTAAAAAAATCCTTTCACGCTAAGAATTTTAAATTACTTAAGTTCAATTCACTTTGGGGTTACAAGGGCATCTTTACAACTATTAGACTATTTGGCAAAGAGCCAAATTTTATCTTAGTTGATCAGCATTTAAAAAAACTAAATAAAGATTTAAGATACTTTGGCATTGATGCTAAAATTTCAAAAAATTTTTTAACCAATTTTTTAAATAAATATTCTAAAATTAAAAATTACGACCACCTATTAAGAATTGCAGTCACAAAAAAAATAATCTCATTATCTGTACGTAAAAGAAACAAAGATCATAAGTATTTTACTGCAAAATTTTTTAGATTCCAACGGGCTTTACCTAACTTCAAAAACTTACAGTACAAAAAAATAATTTCTTTACAAAAAAAAATTAATTTACAAAAAGAAGAGATTCTTTTTTATTTTAACAACAAAATTTTAGAAGGCTCTACGACCAATTTAATTTTTGCAAACGGTAATAAATTATTCACTCCAAAAAATTACTATTATCATGGAATTACTCTAGAATACTTAATTAAAAATCTGCCTTACAAAATTCATAGAACAGATATTAATATTTCTAGTTTACATCAATTTAGTGAAATACTTCTAGTTGGCTCTGGTAAAGGTGTGGTTAGTATTTCTTTTATTAAACAATTTAATTGGTATAGGTCTTCAATGAAAATGTATAATTTATTATCAAAAAAATATGCAAAAATATTATTGAAATGAAATTAGGAAATTATAATTTTAAACTATCTAGTCCAACGGTAATGGGAATATGCAATGTTACTCCTGACTCTTTTAGTGATGGTGGAAAGAGTTTTAAAAGTTCAGATGCACTAAAAAATATCAAAGAAATGATAAAAAATGGAGCAAGTATTATTGATATTGGGGCAGAAAGTACAAGACCTGGTTCAGATCCATTAACACACAAAGAAGAAGTTAAAAGATTAGAGCCGATATTAAAAAAATTGCCAAAAAATAAATTTGTCATATCGGTTGATACTAATAAAATTGAAACTCAAGAATATGCATTAAATATGGGAGCACATATTATAAATGATGTCTTCGGTGGCTCAGAAGATTTATTTTTTTTAACTAAAAAATTTAAAACAGGTTTAATTTTAATGCACACACCTGCACCACCCAAAACTATGCAAAAGAAAATACACTCATATAATAATGTTGTACAAGATATTAAAAAAATATTTCTTCAGAAAATTAAACAATTAGAAAAAATAAAAATTCCTTCATCCAAAGTTTGGTTTGACCCAGGTATTGGTTTTGGTAAAAATTTAAAACAAAATATAGAAATCATGCAAAAAATTAATCAATTTAAGTTTAAGGGATATGGATTATTATTAGGATCATCTAGAAAAAGCTGGATTAACTTCATAGATAAGAGTGAAACAAATCAAAGATTGGGAGGTTCAATCGCTTCTGCATTATATTGTTATCAAAAGGGAGTTGATATATTTAGAGTTCACGACATAAAAGAAACGTCTCAATCATTAAAAATTTTTGAAAAACTATGTTCAAAGTAGAAATTAAAAACTTATCCATCAGTGCAAATATAGGTATCACTGCCCAGGAGAGAAAGAAAAAACAGTTGTTAAAGGTAACATTAGAATTTAGTTATCCTGTTAAAAACTCACTAGATTTAAACAATATAAATAATGTGAAGGATTATTCATCTATTACAAAATATTTAAAAACTTTCATAAAGGAGTCTCAATCACATACTCTTGAGCATTTAATAATAAAAACATCCAATGTTCTTGAAAAAAAATTTAAAATAAAAAAAGTTAAAATTACAATTAATAAAACAGCTGTAGCAAAAAAATATGGAGCTGACTCACTAAGTGTATCAAACTGAAACAATAATCGCACTTGGCTCAAATCTAGGTAATGCTATATTTAATTTACGGTGTGCTGTTAGAGAGTTAGAAAATATTGGTAATATAAAAAAATTTGCAAATATTTATATTTCTTCTCCTTATGGATACAAATCGCAAAGTAATTTTTTTAACACCGCAATAAAACTATGTACCAACCAGCAGCCATTAGAATTAATAAATAATATTTATGAAATTGAAAAAAAATTAAAAAAAAATAAAAAAATTATCAATGGTCCAAGAAACATTGATTTGGATATTATTTTTTTTGGCAAACAAATATTTATTAAAAAAAATTTAATAATTCCTCACCCAAGAGCAGCTGAAAGAGATTTTGTGTTATATCCAATACTTGATATCGATCCATTTTTCAGACATCCACTTGAAAAAAAATCAATAAAAGTCTTATCGAAAGAGTTGCAAAACAAATATATTATTAAACGATTATCCTACCGAAATTTGATTTAAAAAATCTTTGAGTTTTGATTTAGAAATTAAATTTCTCTGATTTTTCAAACTTCTAGAAATATCTAATCCAAAAGGTGTTATTTGTTTTAGAATGTATGAAACATTTTTTTTGTCTATACCACCACCAATATAAACTGGAATATTTTTACTTTTTATAAACTGTATTTGTTTAATACTTTTTCTCAATGAATACTTTTTAATACTCTTTTTCCTATAAACATTCATATCAAAATAAATAACATCAACAATTTTTCTAATTGATTCAATGTATTTTTTATCAAAATTTTCTGGATTAATTGCAATACCAATTTTTAATCTTCTAAATATTTTTTTTATTTTTAATAAATCTTTTTTGGGAAAATGATATGAACATGAAATTGTCTTTGGTTTTGTAAAATCTATTTGCTCTATTAGCTTGTCTAAAGATACATACCGAGTCAGAAGTACTGATTCTATTTTATAATTTTTACATTCTTTCATTAATGATTGTATTTTTTTATCACTAACTGTGTTTGGTCCATTTAAATTTTTACTTGCAAAACCTAATGATTTTATTTTATTTTTATGTGCCACTTCAACAGATTTCACATTTGTTATGCCACAAATTTTTAGAGGTATATTTTTCATTAAATTTTATTTTTAAAAATTATAAATATATGTAAACTATTTTTTTTTATATATGTCATTAAATTTTTATAGACGAGTAGCGTTTGGCCTGTCGCCAAATGAAAAACCATATAAAGATCCTCTTAATTGGGCAATAAATCAATTAGATAGAATACCTGATCTCTTGTGGCCTGGAACAATCCCAACAGAAAAAGATTTAAGAAAAAAATATGGTGAATGGGTGTACGGAGATAGAGAAGTTTTAAGAAAAAAATTTAAAAATGATAAACATGCGTATAGAAAAGCAAAAGATGAATTAAGAATAAAAACTGGTGAAAGATATTTTGAATTAAATGAACATGCTATTCGTCATTTTCAAACAAAGTATTCAAAACAACCTGTTTTCGAGCGTTTCTGGCTTTTTTGGGGAAATCATTTTGCAATAAGTGAAAAAGATTTTCTAGCAGAGTTTAGTACTGGACCTTATCAACGTGAAATTATTAGACCTAACATGGTTAAAACTTTTGAAGAAATGGTTCAATCAGTTACGACTTCATGGTGTATGATTCACCACCTTGATAATTCAGAATCTTTTGGCCCCAATTCTAAAAAAGGAATGGAGTGGGGAGAAACTATAAATGAAAATCATGCAAGAGAATTATTAGAGTTACATACAGTATCTCCAAATGCTGGATACACACAGGAAGATGTGATTCAATTAGCCTATATCATGACAGGTTGGGCGCACAAATGGGATAGAAAAAATTTAGAAACCGGCGATATATGGTTTGATCAAGAAATGCATCAAAAAGGAGATAAAATTGTTTTAGGAGTTAAATACAAAAACGATGCAAAAAGAGAACTTGCTAAAGTAATTCATGATTTGGCAACTCACCCAATCTGTATCAAATTTGTTTCAACAAAATTATGCAAGCATTTTATTACAGATGAACCAACAGAAGAAATGATAGACCCAGTAATAGAAGCATGGAACAAATCCAATGGAAGCTTAATTGAAATTCACAAAGCAGTTATAACGCAAGCTTATAAGTATAATGAGATTACACATAAATTTCATCCACCTGAAATATGGTTAATGCAATTATCTAGAATGTTTGATTTAAATATTCCGCTTTCTTTTGAAAAAATGAATTATACTTTTAAGTCGAAGCCAAATAACAGACAAAGACAATTATCATGGATACTTAGAGAAATAGGCCATTCACCTTATCGTGCCAAACAACCTAATGGTTGGAGTGATTTGGAGGTAGATTGGGTATCGCCAGAATTATTATTACGCCGCTTTTGGTTTGCTTCAGTTGAACTTCCAATGCTTGTTAAATCTGGAAACAGATCCCATGGTTTTATTTTATCTTGTCTTAAAAATAATTTTGAAGATCATAAAAATATGGCGTCTCTTATTGATAATTTTAGATTTGGCACATCAGATTATGATTTAGGTCAAAAGTATGGAGTCATTTGTAATTTGCCAGGAGTATTAAAAATATGAACTGCACAAGAAGAAATTTTTTAATTGGAGGATCAACAACATTATTTCTTTCTGGATATTTTCCAAAAATAAGTTTTGCTTCAATGCAGAAAAAAAATCTAATTATTATATCACTTCGAGGGGGAATGGATGGTTTAACAGCGGTTCCTGTTATTGGAGATAAACGTCTTAAAAAATTGAGAAAAAAACTTATTCTGGAAGACGTTCTTAATTTGAACAGTGATTTTGGTCTTCACCCTAAATTAGAAATTTTTCATAAACTCTGGCAAAAAAATCAAGCGGCATTTGTTCATGCAACAAATATTCCTTACACAGGTAGATCACATTTTGATGGGCAAAATTTAATGGAAACTGGAGCACACATTCCATACAAAGAAAAAACAGGATGGCTTGGTAGAGGATTACTAGCTTCAAATATTATAGGAAAAGGTTTGGCAATATCTTTACCAATGCCACTTTTATTAAGAGGTGTGCCACAGAATAATAACTTCTTCCCATCACCAGATTTTGTTGAAACAAAGTTAATAGATCAAATTTATAATGAATTTAAGGGTGAGCATAACGAGTTAATTAAATCTACACTTGATACAATAAGAAAAAGACCATTGTCTATGCAAATAGCTACTGACTCTGATGATAGAAAAAAACTTGCTCTTGAAGCTGCTAAACAATTAAAAGATCAAAGTGGTCCTCGAGTTGCTGTATTTGATTTAGATGGTTTTGATACCCATGCTGCTCAAGGAGGTGTTGATGGAGCGCATGCTGATGAACTAGAAGAAGTAAATAAAATTGTTACTATTTTACATGAAAATCTTGGTCAAGCGTTTGATAATACTCTTATTCTTACTCTAACTGAATTTGGCCGAACTATAAAACAAAATGGAGGCTATGGAACTGAGCATGGATATGGAAGTGCAATACTAATGGCTGGAGGCTTGCTAAAAAAATCTCAAGTTTATACAGATTGGCCTGGACTAAAAAAGAAAGAATTGTTTGAGGGAAGAGATCTAAATTCGACTATTGACTCAAGGGCTGTTTATAATTCTGCAATGTCTGTTTGTTTTAACCAAGATCCAGAATTTTTGCGTAAAGAAGTTTTTTGGGGAGATGAACTTCCTGATTTGTCTCAAGATTTGTTTAAGATTTAGAAATAAATAATTTTTTTAGTAATTTCATGTTAAACAAGAATATGGTTTCAGAAAATTTTGATAGTTTATTCAAGGCTGCAAAAAAAGTTAGAGAGCAAGCTCATGTGCCATATTCAAATTTTAAAGTAGGAGCAGCTTTTCTAACAGAAGATAGTAAAATTATTACTGGTTGTAATGTTGAAAATGCAGCTTATCCTCAATCCCAGTGTGCTGAAGCAACAGCAATTGGAAATATGATATCTAATGGAAACAAAAAAATTTTAGAAGTTGTGGTTATAGGTTCAGGTGAATTATTATGCTCACCTTGTGGCGGTTGTAGACAGAGGTTAAGAGAATTTGCTACTTTAGATACTAAGATTCATATGTGTAATGAAAATGGTCATATGAAAACATCTACGCTCGAAGAATTACTTCCAGACTCTTTTGGCCCAGAGAATCTTTAATGTTATCTTCGGCAAAAAAATTTTTAGAAATAACAAATAATACTTCACCCGATATTGCCGTAATTTTAGGAAGTGGACTAACTAATTTTTTTGAAGAAAAAGATATTCAAGAATCAATCTCATATGAACAGTTAGCTGATTTTCCACAGCCAACTGTCAAAGGTCACGCAGGTAAATTAGTTTTAGGAAAAATAAATAATTTAAATGTTGTTTGTATGTATGGAAGATCACATATTTATGAGGGGCATAATCCTCAAAGTTTAGCTTCACCCATAAGAGTATTGAAGGACATTGGGTCTAAGTTATTAGTTGTTACAAATGCAGCAGGTAGTTTAGATGAAGCTATGCCGGCTGGCAGTCTAATGGCAATTAAAGATCATATTAACTGGAGTGGTTTTAATCCACTTATTGGACCCAATGCTGAAGAGTATGGCCCTCGTTTTCATGATATGAGTGATGGGTATCACAAGTTTTATAGAGATCAGTTAATACAAGTCGCTAAAAAAATAGATCAAAAAATTTATGAAGGTATCTATTGTATGTACTCAGGACCAAATTTTGAAACTCCTGCTGAAATCAATGCCTTAAAAGTAATAGGTGGAAATGCAGTTGGAATGTCTACAGTACCAGAAGTTTTAGTTGCTAATCATTGCGGACTTCCCGTTATTGGTATCAGCGTAATCACCAACTTAGCTGCTGGTATGAATAAAACAAAATTAAGTCATCAGGAAACTTTAGAGAATGCAAGTTTAGCAGAGAACAATGTTTTAAATTTAATTAAACAATTTATACAAGAAGTTCAATTCGATGATACCTCAAGAGATAATTAGAAAAAAAAGAGACAACAAAGATCTATCAAAAGAAGATATCAACTTTTTTGTAGACGGTTTAACAAATGGATCTTTTTCAGATGCACAAATTGCAGCAATGAGCATGGCAATATTTTCAAATGGAATGACTCCTGAAGAAACTGTTTGTTTAACTGAAGCGATGACGAACTCAGGCGATACACTAAATTGGTCTGAGATTGTAGATTCTGATTTGGTTTGTGATAAGCACTCAACTGGTGGTGTTGGAGACAAGACGAGCGTTATTTTAGCACCAATTCTTGCAGCTTGTGGACTGTATGTACCTATGATTTCAGGTAGAGGTTTAGGTCATACCGGCGGTACCCTAGATAAATTTGATTCAATACCTGGGTACAATACAAAGCCTGATTTAGAGATTTTTAAAAAAGTTGTAAAAGACGTTGGTTGTGCAATTATCGGTCAAACTTCTAACTTAGCACCAGCTGATAAAAAATTATATTCAATAAGGGATATTGTAGGTACAGTAGAATCTTTACCCTTAATAACATCATCTATTCTTTCAAAAAAAATTGCAAGCGGTCTTTCATCTTTGGTACTTGATGTAAAAGTTGGTAATGGATCTTTTAATAGCACTATTGATATAGCAAGAGATTTATCCAACTCCTTAGTAAGAGTCGCTAAAGGAGCAGGTTTACATTGCGAAGCCATATTAACAGATATGAATCAGGTCTTAGGTAAAAGTGCTGGTCATACACTAGAGATATTAGAATGCATAAAATATATTAAAAATGATTTTAAAGATCACCGATTAGAAAAGATCACTAATGAATTAATATCTTCGCTATTAGTAAACATTTATAAAATTTCGAAAGAAGAGGCTTATAATAAAATTAATACGGTTATTAATAATGGACTAGCTGCAGAAAAATTTGAAATGATGGTTGCAGGCTTGGGTGGACCAAAAAATATTTTATCATCTTATGAAAAAGATTTAATAAATACTTCCGCTCGAAATGATGTATTTTGTAATAAGGAAGGGTGGATAGAAAAAATTCATACCAGAGAATTAGGCCTTATACTTATTGAACTTGGAGGTGGAAGAAAACAGGTTACCGATAAAATAGATTACGGAGTTGGATATGATAATGTTCTCAATATAGGCGATGAAGTAAATTCCTCAACTCCTCTGTTAAGTTTATACTCAAGTAAAAATATAGATGATAATTTAATAAATAAAATAAAAGCCTGTTTCATTATTTCAGATAAAAAAACTCAAAAACTATCTGAAATATTTGAAACCATAGATTAATGAGTACTCAAACTGAAATTAATGAAGCACTTGTGCAATACTTACAAAGTGTAGGTTACAGAGAAGATAAAATAATTACTGAACTAGAAAATGAAACTTTAAAACTTGGTAGTGTTTCCCAAATGCAGATTGCAAAAGAACAAGGTCAGTTTTTAGAAATGATAACTAAAATTTCCAATGCTAAAAACTGTTTAGAAATTGGAAGGTTTACAGGAATGAGCACTTTGTTTTTGGCTAGAGGTATACCTGAATCAGGAAAAATTGTAACTGTTGATAATTCAGATGAATTTTTACCCTTAGCAAAAAAATATTGGGAATTAGATAATATGAGCTCAAAAATTGAATCGATTATTGGAGATGGTGTTGAGGTAATGCAAAGCATGATAGACCGTCAACAAAGTTATGATTTAATTTTTATAGATGCTGATAAGAATAATTATCCAAATTATTACGAACTGTCGCTAAACCTATTAGTTTCAAATGGAATAATAATTATTGATAATATGCTTTGGCACGGTGATGTGGCAGATGAAACTAAACAAGACTCTCAAACAAAAACTATACGTGATTTAAATTTAAAAATACAAAATGACACAAGGGTGGAATTCTCTCTTCTGCCATTATCTGATGGATTATCGTTTATAAGAAAAAAATAATAAAGACTTGAATTAAACACATTCATCCCCACATAATAATTGTCTGTATGCCATTGTGGGTGCGGGCAAAATAAACTTGCTTAATAAAGGAGTTATTATGACTAGAAACCTATCCGTTTGGAATTCTCTAAGACCATTCTCTGTTGGATTTGACTCAATTTTTGATGAATTTGACAGAATGTTGGAGTCTACGGAACGATACAATACAAATTATCCACCTTACAATATTCATAGAGTTGATGAACATAACTATAAAATTGAAGTTGCTCTCGCTGGATATAGTAAAGAAGATATTGAGATTGAATTAAAAGAAAACAACCTAACTGTTAGAAATAAACCTAAAGAAAAAGTGGTTAATGAAAATGGTAATGGTGTAATCCATAAAGGAATCTCAACAAGACAGTTTGAAAGATCGTTCACAATTTCAGAAGACATCAAAGTTAAAGATGCTGAGTTGAAAAATGGACTTTTAGCGATTGATTTGGAGAGAATTATTCCAGAAGAAAAAAAAGCTAGACTTATTTCAATAAAATAGTTTTGATAGGGGCCCAAAGTGGCCCCAACATTTTTAACTTTAAATTTAGAATAAATCTAATTTTATGAATTTTAACAACACTGATATTAAAAAAAAATTTATATAGATCTACATTCGTATTCTGATAATTTTTAATAAGATTCTTAATCATAGAACGTGGAGATATTTATTATCTCCACAAAAAAAAGAAGGTTATATGAAAATTATTTTTAGATTACTATTGATACTAATTGCATCTACCATTTCACTAAACTTATTTGCCAAAGAGGTTAATGTTTATTCTTACAGGCAGCCAATTTTAATAGATCCTTTCTTTGAGGAATTTACAAAATTGACTGGCATAAAGGTAAATGTTTTACATGCAAAAAAAGGATTGCTAGAAAGAGTTTTAGCTGAAGGTGAAGATACACCTGCTGACTTGGTATTAACAGTTGATATAGCAAGGTTAAACCAATTTGTTGAAAAGGATATTTTGCAATCAATTAACTCAGATATTTTGAATATGAATATTCCAAATCATTTAAGAGACAGCAATAATAAATGGTTTGCACTTTCAAAGAGAGCTAGAATTGTTGCAATATCAAAAGAAAGAGTATCTCCAGACTCAATTAAAAGAATAGAAGATTTATCTGATCCAAAATGGAAAGGTAAAATTTGTACAAGACCTGGCAGCCATGACTACAATAGATCACTTTTAGCTTCAATAATTGCTGCAAATGGAGAAGCTATAGCTGAAGAATGGGCAGCAGGCATCGTTGCAAATTTAGCACGAAAACCTGAAGGTAATGATAGAGCTCAAGCAAAGGCAATTCATGAAGGTGTTTGTGACATTGCTGTAATGAATACCTATTATTTTGGAAAAATGAAATTTAATGAAAAGAATCCAGAACAAAAAGAATGGGCTAACTCAATAGAGTTAGTTTTTACTAACCAAGAAGACAGAGGTAATCACATAAATGTTGCTGGTGGAGGTGTAATTAAGTACTCTAAAAATAAAGACAACGCGATCGCACTACTTGAATTTTTGACTCAACCAAAAGCACAAGTCCTCTACAGTTCTATAAACTATGAATATCCGGTTAATCCAGATATGCAATTAACTGATGAGTTAAAATCATGGGGTGAATTTAAAGAAGATAAACTGCCTGTTGAAAAACTAGCAGAACTTGCTCCCATAGCTCAGAAAATCATTGATAGAGTAGGCTGGTAAATTATAGGTTAACTGTTTTGATAAATTTTAATTTATGGTCTAACTCTGTGGCTATAATTGCTTTAGTAATTATCGCCCCTATTTTTTCAATATTTTATTACGCGATCTTAGGTGATACATCACTGTGGCCACATCTATTTTCTACTGTTTTGCCCAGGTATCTTACCAATACAATAATTCTTATGTTTGGTGTTGGAGGATTAAGTTTAGTTTTTGGTTTGACTACTGCTTGGATAGTGACAAGATATAATTTTTTTGGGAAAAAATTTTTTGAATGGATGTTATTATTACCAGCTGCTGTCCCAGCTTATATTATTGCCTATACTTATACCGACTTTTTTGAATATGCTGGTCCTCTTCAATCATTGCTAAGAGACATATTTGGTTGGACGACCTCAAAAGATTATTGGTTTCCAAATGTTCGATCAATGGGAGGTGCAATTTTGGTAATGTCTTCTGTATTGTATCCATACGTATATTTAATGACTAGAGCATCATTTATAACGACACCTATATCTTTTTTTCAAACTAGTTCTATTTACGGAAGGAATTCCTTCTTCAATGTCGCTATTCCATTTGGTCGTCCAGGTATAATTGCTGGCTTGGCCTTAGTACTAATGGAAACAATTTCTGATTTTGGGACAGTTGATTATTTTGCAATTGAAACATTAACCTTAGGCGTATTTAATGTTTGGCTAGGGATGAATAGTCTATCTGGCGCATCACAGATTTCTAGTATTTTATTTATGATTGTTATAGTACTTTTAACTTTAGAGTATTTGGGTAGGCGTAGCAGAAAATTTCATGAAAAATATAGTGGTGCATCTTATACACCAACCCAAACAGTTTCTGGTGTTAAAAATTCTTTATTGTTTTTAATTTGCCTAATACCTTTAAGTCTTGGTTTTATAATACCTGTTTCTATTTTATTGAATTTTGTAATTAAAGGTTATTCCATAATAAATTTTATTGAAATTTTTCAAATAACACTTTCAAGCATATCCTTAGCATTTATTTCTTCATCATTCATTATGTTGCTCTCCTTATTAATGATTATAGTTGGAGCATATAAATCAAATAATTTCCAAAAAATTTTAATATTTTTTGCTTCTTCTGGTTATGCTTTTCCAGGAACAATACTTGCTGTTGGAATAGTGGTATTTGTTGGATGGCTTAATGATTTAATTTATTTTCGTATGAGTTATGCTGTTGGTGGATTTATAATTTTATTATTTGCGTATAGTATAAGATTTTTAGCTGTCGGTAATGGAGCCATTACATCAGGTATTTCAAGAATTCATCCAAACTTATTAGATGCATCAAGAACAATGGGTGTTAGTTTTTTCAAAAGTATAAGAAAAATTATATTACCCTTGCTGTATACAAATTTATTAGTTGGAGGAATATTAGTTTTTGTAGATATCTTAAAAGAACTTCCAATAACACTTTTATTAAGACCATTTAATTTTGAGACATTAGCAACCTATGTTTATCAATATGCCTCTGATGAAATGTTGGAAGAGTCAGCATTTGCAGCTCTAATTATCGTTATTGCTGGATTAGGACCGGTAATTTTTCTTAACAGAACAATTACTAAATCAATAAAAAACTAAAACTTAATTCTTAAATATGTACGCCTGATCATTATCAATTTCTATCTCTACTGCAGACGATTGTTTTGGATTAAAGTCAGCAGGCATGTGGCTATGAACATGAACAATTTCATTATTATTATCTAGCACAGATAAATGGACAAAACTAAATGACCCCATTAATTTTGATGCCATAACGGTTCCCTTAATTCCATTAACTGGTGTTGGTTGTTTGTTGAGTTTTATACCTTGAGGTCTTATGTGTACTACAACTTTTTCACCTTCTAAATTTCCACGTGTTTTAATTTTCCCAACCGGTGTGTAAATGTGAGATTCTTTAACAACACCTTCAAATTTATTTGTTTCACCAAAAAAACCTGTAACATATGAATTTTTTGGATTGTTATAGAGATCATTCGGAGTTCCTGACTGTACAATCGAACCTGATTTATCAAAAATATTTATATGATTTGAGATAAACATTGCTTCGAAAGGATCATGAGTGACTATAATTACAGACACATTTGATTTTTGTAATAGATGCAGCGTATCATCTCTCACCTCTTCTCGAAGGCTTAAATCTAAACTTGAAAAAGGCTCATCTAATAAAAGTAAATCAGGTTGTGAAATTATAGATCGTGCAAGTGCAACTCTTTGTTGTTCACCACCACTTAACTCGTGTGGGTATTTATCTAGTGAATTAGGTAATTTTATTAATTCAATAATTTCATCAACATTATTAGATGAATTTTTTGCATTAGTTGGAAATCTCAAATTTTCTTTTACTGTCAAATGTGGGAATAAAGCGTAATCTTGAAATAAAAAACCAATTTTTCTTTTTTCTGTAGGTAAGTGTTTTGCAGTACTACTTACTTCTTCACCATTAATAATAATTTTACCTGACTGTACTTTTTCAAGACCTGCTATGAGCTTTAATAAAGTAGTTTTTCCACTACCTGACGGTCCCAAAATACAAGAGATACTATCTTTATTGAGATTAAAATTAATATTATTTAAAATTTTTTTATTATTAATCGAATGAGTAAGATCTTTAACTTCAACAGCAATCATAAAATACCTATTACACTAAAATTAAACTTGAGGAAATTTATCTAAAATTTCACTTTCCCATTCAAGAAACTTTTTTGATCTATTATCAGGACTTGGATGTGATCCCATAAATTCAGGCACCCTCCCTTCTTGACCCGCCATCATTCTTTGCCATAATTTAGCAGGTTCTTTAATATTAAATCCAGCAAGATTCATAAATCCCATACCTAAATAATCAGCTTCACTTTCCATTTTTCTGCTAAATGGAAGAAAAATACCATACTTAACCACTGAGTTGTAAACATTACCACCTACGTTACCAACTCTAAAAGATTTATTTAAAAGTTCAGCATATTTACTTCGCGATATTCCAATTGTTGCCATTTGCATCATAGATGCTTGAGTTAATTTTTCTACTGTGTGTCTAGCAAATGCATGTGCAATTTCATGACCCATAACTGCAGCAATCCCGTCATCATTTTTACAAACAGGAAGTATACCAGTATAGAAAGCAATTTTACCACCAGGCATACACCATGCATTTTTTGTTTCAGATTCAATTAGAGCAAATTGCCAGTTAAAATTTTCTACAGGATTTTTTTCACGCTTATTAATATAAAATGTATCTAGAGAGGTATAAATTTCCTTTCCGATTTCTTCAATTTTTTTTGATTCATCTGTGTTATCTAAAAGAATTTTATCTTCTTTAGCTTTTGATAAAAATCTTGAATATGTTTTATCAACTTCTTGATTAAGAGCTTTTTCATTAGGATAAATCTTTGGAAGACCTGCCACGCCACCACCCATTAAAATTATAGGTAGATTGCTATCATATAAGTTTAACTGACTTCGATTTGTTAATGGTACTTGTGTGCAAGAAGGTAAAATCATCGAACCACATAAAGAGCAACTAGCGCCAAAAACAAAGCTTCTTCTGTTTATTCTTGCTTCCATATTATTATTATATAGGTATTTTTTTTATATGAATATTTTTAATTCAGTCAAAAAAGCAGAAATCCATGTTCATTTAGAGGCAACTATAACGCCAACTTTATGTAAAAAATTTGCCAAACGAAACAACTATGAAATAGCTGAAGAAATGTTTGGTTCAAAGTACGCATACCAATGGGATGATTTTTATGATTTTATAAAAAAATATGACATTGTTACTTCTGTTATACATACACCAGAAGATTATTTTGAATTAACATATGAATATTTAAAAGATTGCGCAGCCAACAATGTTCTTTATGTCGAAGCGATGATTTCCTCAACTCATGCTAAAGAAAAAGGCATGACTTACCATTCTTTTATTGAAGGAGTCTATGAAGCTTCTAAAAAAGCTGAAGAGGATTTTGGAATTGTTTCACGTTATATAATGAATGGGATCAGACATTTAGGACCAGAGTCAGTACAAGGAACGGCAGAGGAGGTTTTAAATAATCCTCATCCTTGTTTAGTCGGTTTTGGTTTGGCCGGGGATGAGCTTCATTTTCCACCAAATTTATTTGTTGAAACATTTGATATGTTAAAAAAAGAAAATTTTCCAATTACGGTTCATGCAGGTGAATGGGATGGTCCTGTAAATATAAGGAATGCTATTAATCTTCTCCATCCAACAAGATTAGGCCACGGAGTTCGATCAATAGAGGATCCTGATTTAGTAAAAGAAATAATTGATAAAGATATTATTCTAGAAACTTGTCCAACAAGTAATATTGCAACTAAAATTTACAAAGATTATGTAGATCATCCTGTGAAAACATTATTTGATCAAGGAGTAAAAGTAACAGTCAATTCTGATGATCCTCCTTTTTTTAATGCTACGATAAACGGTGAATACAAAGTCATGGAAGATTTAGGTTTAAATGAAAAGGAGCTAACTTCCCTTACTCATAACGCTATAAAATATTCTTTTTGCGATGATGAAAATAAAAATAAATTATTAGCTAAATTAAACTAGATAATTTTACTAAAGGTCTTGCACCATAATGAGAAATAATTTCTGCGGCAGCAATTGATGCGAAATTACCGCATTCATCCATTGCTTTACCTTTAGAATAACCAAATAAAAAACCAGCTGCAAATAAATCTCCAGCTCCAGTTGTATCTACAACTTTTTCTACTTTTTTTGCAGCAACTTCAGTGATGTCATTACCAGAAACAATAACTGATCCACTACTTCCTTTAGTAATAGCAGAAATTATATTTAATGATTTTGCATACTCTAGACCTTCTTCAAAACTTTCTGTTTGTGCCATTGCTTTGATTTCATCTTCGTTAGCAAAAAGAATATCAACATTCTCAGTTATTAATTCTTTAAAAGAATCTCTGTGTCTATCAACACAAAAAAGATCAGATAAAGTAAATGCAATTTTTTGATTATCAGCTTTGCAAATATCCACCATTTTTTTCATAGCCTTTTTTGCATTCTCATTGTCCCACAAGTAGCCTTCCAAATATGCTATTTTATGATTTTTAATATCATCCTCTTTTATATCTTCAGGACCTATTAATGTTCCAGCACCAAGAAAAGTACACATTGTTCTAGTTCCATCTTCTTCAACAAAAATTGTACAACATCCAGTTGAAATATCAGGAGATGTAAATCCCAATGGAAATTTTAGTCCTTCCCGGATCATATCTTTTTGAAGGTATACTCCAATTTCATCATTTTTAATTTTTCCAATAAAACTTCCATTACCGCCAAAAGAGGTGATACCAAACATGGAGTTACCAAGGGAACCTCCACCAGCCATTTCTCTGATGGAATAACTTTCATGCAAATTATTTTTTAAATTTTCATCAATAAGATTCATAGAATCTCTATTAATTTCATGCTTTTCAATTTCACTTTGATTGGAAGGAATTATGGCATCTACCATAGCATTTCCAATTCCAACTACGTCTAATTTATCACTCATTTTTGTTTAATAATTATTGGTACTAATTGTACTATAATGACTCCAATAAATATTGCAAGGCATCCAAGTATTTTTTGTGTGTCTAAAACTTGATTTAAAAGTATCCAACCTGCTATTGCAGCAAAGACCGACTCCATTGATAAAATAATAGCAGCAGGAGCAGGATTAGCTTTATGTTGAGCAATAATTTGAAGTGTATATCCAATGCCAGCAGAAAAAATACCCGTATATAAAATTTCAAACCATTCAATTTGCATATTGGAGAGCTTTGGTTCCTCCCACATAAAAGCTAGGATCATAGATAAAATAAAAACAATAAAGTACTGAATGCTTCCAAATAAAAAAGGACTGTTAAGTTCTTTCATAAAAATATCGATACAAATAATATGTAAGGCAAAAAATAAAGCAGCAATAAACAAGAGTGAATCTGATTGTTGAATTTCAACTGATTGATTAGAGGACAAAAGATATGATCCATACAAACAAAGTAAAATGGCAATCCAGATAATCCAGTGTACCTGTTTTTTAATTATGAATCTTGAAATTATACCAACAAAGGGAACGTAAAGAGTGCTAAGAAAAGCAGCATTTGATATTAATGATTTTTGTAAAGCGTATTGTTGAAGACCCATACCACCAAAAAGAAAAAAACCTGTAGCTAAACAAAGATAAACTTTTTTTCTATCACTTAATATTTTAACAATATTTTGTTGTTCTAGATAAATCGCAAATGGAATTACTGTTAAAAAAGCAAAAAAGAATCTTCCAAAGCTAAAAGTAAAAGGACCTATGGCTCCCATTCCAGTAGTTTGACTGACAAAAGCTGTTCCCCATATAAGTGAGGCAATTAACATGAGTATGTTAGCTCTTGTATGACTCATAAAAATATTTGATTACTTATTTTATTGTTTATCTTGATTAATCCACCAAGACTCAATTACAATTCCGTAAAGTGGAATTTCGTCTGGGTATTCAAAAAAATCCCAATAAGCAATTCTGTCTTTGTTGCTATGATAAAGAGGAACTACATAGTGACCCCATAACAATACTCTATCAAGTGCGTGGATAGCCGTTGTTAATTCTTCTCTATTTGTTGCACTAATTAGTTTTTCAATTAATGCATCAACTGCTGGACTATTGATACCAGGATAATTTCTGCTTCCATCTTTTTGACCAACTTCTGATCCCCAATAAAATTGTTGTTCATTTCCTGGGCTTAAACTGACTCCCCAATATCTTTTAATCATATCAAAATCATAAGTTAACAAACGTTCTTGATACTGTGATGAATCAACAGTTCTTACATCCATTGTAATGCCGAGTTTTTTTAAATTACTTTGATAGGCTAACGCAATTTTCTCATCAGATGGACTGACAATCAAGAACTCAAACTTGAATTCCTTTCCATCTTTTACCAGTTTTCCATCTTCAACAAACCAACCCTCTTTTTCGAGTATTTCTTTTGCTTTCAATAAATTTTTACGGTCATTACCACTGCCATCCGTAATAGGTGGTATAAATGATTCCGTAAACACCTCTGCTGGAATTTCATCTTTCCATACATTCAGTAATTCTAACTCATTTTTTGATGGTAAGCCTGAAGAAGCTAATGGTGAATTATCAAAATAACTATCTGTTCTCACATAAGCATTTTGATATATCGTTTTATTAATCCATTCATGATCATAGGCATAACTTAAAGCAAGTCTTACATTTCTATTATTAAATATGTCACGTCTTGAATTCATCACAAGACCATTCATTCCAACAGGTCTATCGTTATTCATTTCTGTCAATATTACTTCACCATTCTGGACAGCTTTGAAATCATATTCTGATAACCAACGTTTAACATTGTACTCTCTTCTAAAGTCGTATTCACCAACCTTAAAAGCTTCAACTAAGACATTTGAGTCTTTGTAATAATCATAAATAATTGTATCAAAATTATAGAGACCTTTATTTACCGGTAAATCTTTTGCCCAATAATTTTCAACGCGTTTGTATTTTATTTGACGTCCTGGATCGAGACTATCAACTTGGTATGGACCACTGCCTAGAGGAATATCTAAAAATGTTTTTGTAACATCAAGATTTTCATAAAACTTTTTTGGAATGATTGGAAGAAAGCCTGCAATAATAAGAGGTAATTCCTTATCTTCATTATTTTCAAAAATCATTTTTATTCCATCATTTCCAATCAATTCAGTTTTAATAACTTTGCCATAAGTTTTTTTCTGATTTGGAGTACCTTTTGTTTGAAACGTTTCTAGACTAAACAATACATCATCGCGTGTTATTGGTGAGCCATCATGAAAGGTTGCATTTGAATTTAAATAAAAAGTTATAGACGATCTATCTTCAGGCAATTCTACCTTTTCAGCTATTAAACCATAGAGAGAGAATGCTTCATCCCATACTCTTCTCATTAACGTATCATTAACATATCCTAGACCAGCAGCTTTAGAACCTTTAAAAGCCACTCTATTTAGATTATCAAAAGAACCATATGATCCAAATTTTACTACCCCACCTTTAGGTGCATTTGGGTTTACATAATCTAGATTTTCAAAATCACTGGCATACTTTGGTGTTCCATGCATTGCAATACCGTGAACTTTTTCACTGTACGCATGTTTGTTAAGTGCAATTATTGAAGTTAAAATGGCAAATGCGATTAGAAATTTTTTCATAGATATATCCTATCAAAAAAAAGACAGATTTGTAATGAAATATAAATTTAAAAAATTATATAAATAGAATGCGAACCCTTAAATTATTTTCGGTACTTATAATATTATGTATTGGACATAGTATTCATGCAGCAGAAGTTGATATTTTTAAAGGTATGAAACTATATGCTGAAAATTGTGCAGGGTGTCATATGGGTAATTTAGCAGGTCATGAAGAGTGGGATAAATCGTTAGATGAAGATGGTCATAGAAGAGCACCTCCTCTTAATGGCACTGGGCATACTTGGCACCACTCTCCTGCACAATTATTTCATGTCATTAAATATGGTTTTAAAAAATCAAATCCTGATTATGAAGGTAAAATGCTTGGTAATGATGCGTTATCAGATGAAGATGTTTGGTCTATTCTTGAATTTATCAAAAGTACATGGCCAGAAAAAATACTAAATAAATATAACTCCCATTTTAAAAGCTAAGTTTATTGAAGCAAATCTTCAATTTTAATATTTAAGATATATATTATTATAATGAAAATTTTAGGATCTGAAATCACACCCTATAAGACATATTTAAATAGACGTAAGTTTATAAAGGGATCTTTAGCTAGCGCCATGCTAGCAACGGTTACCTCATCAGCATTTGCAAAACACGATAGTGATCTTTCAATTTATACTAATAATCTAAATGAAAAAGACAAACTTAATTCTTACGAAGAAATCACAACGTACAATAATTTTTATGAGTTTGGGACTCATAAAAAACATCCACATTTAAATTCTGGAAATTTTAAACCTAGGCCATGGACAATAAAAATAGATGGTCTTGTGAAAAAGCCTCAAACATTTGACTTAGAAAAAATTTTATCAAATGTAACAATAGAAGATAGGGTTTATAGATTAAGATGTGTTGAAGCATGGTCCATGGTTATTCCTTGGCAAGGTTTTCAGTTATCTGAACTTATAAAAATGGCCGAACCTTTAAGCTCTGCTAAGTATGTTCAATTTTTAACTGTATTCAGGCCGGAAGAAATGCCAGGTCAGCAAAAGAGAACAATCATTTGGCCATATAGAGAAGGGCTTCGAATGGATGAGGCAATGAATCCTTTAACAATATTAGCAACTGGATTGTATGGTCATGAAATGCCTAATCAAAATGGTGCACCCATAAGATTAGTTGTTCCATGGAAGTATGGTTTCAAATCAATTAAATCAATTGTGGAAATTAGATTTTTAGATACTCAACCTGAAACATCTTGGGAAACTTTAGCTCCTTGGGAATATGGTTTTTATGCTAATGTTAATCCTAATGTTAATCATCCAAGATGGAGTCAAGGAACAGAGAGACGAATTGGAGAGTTTAAAAGAAGAGAAACACTAATGTTTAATGGCTATGAAGAAGAAGTAGCACATCTCTATAAAGATTTAGATTTAACTAAATTTTATTAATGAATGTTTTCAACAAGAAATTTTAATCGCAGTAAACCTGTCTTATTTATTTTAATTTTATTTCCTAGTCTACTCTGGGCGTACCAATTTGTTACTGGGAATCTTGGAGTAAATCCAATTGAAAAACTTATGGATGAGTTAGGTCTAATGGCACTCAGATTAATAATAATAACTCTAATGATTACTACTCTATCAAATATTAAACCTTTAAAATCGATAGTTGTCATACGAAGAATGATTGGACTTTTCGCTTTCTATTATGTCTGTTTGCATTTCTCCACTTACATAGTTTTAGATCATTTTTTAGATATACAATTTATCATACAAGATATTATAAAAAGACCATTTATAACTTTTGGTTTTATAAGTTTTCTTTTTTTAATACCGCTTGCTAGCACTTCAACAAACAATATGATTAAGCGATTAGGTTTTAAATTATGGAAAAAAATTCATTATTTAATTTACCCAGTTGCCATTCTGGCTAGTATGCATTTTTATGTTTTAGTTCGCGCTGATAAAACTGAACCAGTCATTTATATGGGAATAATTATCCTCTTGTTACTTCACAGAATATTTAAAAGACTTACTCGTCCTCAGTTGGCTCAGTAACGGGGTTCATTTCCATACCAGCAGGACTAATATTTCGTGGTAAAGGATTATATTGTGATTCAAGATCACGCGGTTTAGTTCTTTGTGTCATTCTATACAAACCAAACAGCCCTAGTAGTCCATGTATTAAAAATAAATAGATGTAAAAACCTACCGCTCCCAAAATTTCCATGAAAGTAGAAACTAACAAAGGTCCGATAATTGATCCAATACCAATAAGTATACCAAAGGTTGCACTTGCTGATACTATCTCATTAGGTTGTAAGAAGTCATTTGTATGAGCAACTGTAAGTGAATACATTGGTAAACATGCAACTGAAAAAAGACCAGTAAAAATTAAGAATAATGTTAGCGGCATAAAGTTTGCAAAAACAAAAAATAAACTCAAACCTGAAGCCATAAAAGAAACACCAATAAGAATAACACGTCTATCAATTCTATCTGACAAATATCCAATAGGCCATTGAGATAGAGCGCCAGCTGACGTTATAATCATCATATACAGAGAAATTTCAAATAAGCTTAAATTAATAGATGAAGCATAAATTGCACCATACCCAAAAACTGCACTATGTGATAAACCAGTTGCTAAGGCACCAACAAAACCCAAAGGTGAAACAGTATAAAATTCTCTTAAAGAAAAAAATTTAGGACTTTCTGTATTAGGTTGTTCTGTTGAAGACAAAAGAATAGGAAGAAGTGCGAATGATAATAAGATTGATACTAAAATAAATAAATCAACCTTAGCTGGATCACCTAAATTTAATAAAAATTGCCCTGCTCCAACAAACACAAAAGTAATAATCATGTAAACGGAAAGTAATTGACCACGAGTTTGATTAGTTGATTTTTCATTTAACCAGCTCTCCATGATCACATAAATTCCAGCAAGGCTTAAACCAGTTAATATTCGTATAAACATCCATGAATAAGGATGCACAAATACTGAGTGTAATAGTATAGCGATAGAAGCAAGCGATGCTAAAGCGGCAAAAACTCTTATATGACCAACACGTTGTAAAAAACTTGGAATTGTTAACGCGCCAGTTAAGTATCCAACGTAATAACCAGCTATAATAAGTCCTGATGCAAAAAAACTAAAACCTTCTAAAACAGAACGAACACCGATTAGTGTTCCTTGCAAACCGTGACCAAGACTAATTAAAGCAAAGCCAAAAAAAAGGGCCCAAGTGTTTTGTAGTACCTTAAACATCTTCTAATTTTTTATTGAAATTTTAGTATTCTTCTTCGCCGTCTTCTTTAGGTTTAATACCTTCGGCTATTGGATCAATTTCTGTTTCATCTTCTAATAAAACAGTATCATCCTCAAGATTGTCTTCGTTGTTATCCAAATCCAAATTATCGATATCAAGATCATCATCTTTTTCTTTTGGTTTTGGAGGAATAGGATTAGTTAAAGGAGCAGCATTAGTACTTCCAGGTTTTCTTCCACGTCTTGGTCTAGTCATGGTAGTAACTTCAATTTCTTTACCACACTCAGGACATTCCAGTTCCGTTCTTCCTAAGTCGTAGTATTGCTTACTACACATTGGACATATTCTTTTTAAACCCCAAGATTCTTTGTACATTTCTACTCTTCTTTTTTTATAAATATTTTACCGCAATAACCACAAACAATTTTGTTCTCATTATTGAAGGTATAATAAACTGCGGGATGTCCTAAACCATCTTCACCACCATCGCAAGAGATAGTTTCGGTTTTTGGATCTACTTCCACAATATCCTCAGTCATAAAAGTCATATAAAATTTTCGTGTAAAAAGTCTATATTTTTTCCTTATAGAATTTGAAAATAAACAACCGAAACACCACTCACTATTAAAATAGAAGGTATTATTCGAGATTTTGCATTTTTCTCGAATAAGAAAAGCATTCCAATAATTGCAGCAAACACGATGCTTATTTCTCTAATACTAGAGACATAAGCTATTTCTATAAATTGCATACTCCAAACAACAATTGCGTAACTACTTGTTGCAAAGACACCAGCAGCAATCCCCGATCTAAAAGTGTATGTTTCTCTTTTTCGTAAACCATCTTTCGAGATCAAACCAATAATTAGTAGAGGTATTCCATTAAGTGTGAAGAGCCAGTAAATATATGAAAAACCATTTTCAGAAAGTCTAACCCCGACCCCGTCAACTAAAGTGTAAGCAGTAATTAGAATAGCCGTTGATATTGCGAGAGCAAAACCTCTGAAGTTAAAAGATAAATTTTTAGAATAAGAAATTAAAAATAAACCAATACAAACAATTAATATTCCAACAAAACCAGCAACACTAATATCAGAACTTAAAAATAAAATACTAATGATCGCTACAAACAAACATGAACTTCCTCTAGAAATTGGATATATGTAAGAGAGATCACCGTACCTATATGAGTAGATAACATTTAGTCTGTAGAAGACATGAATGATGACGGTTGCAATTAAAAAATACCAAACTTCTAAAGTTGGAAATGGTACAGTAAAAGTTAAAGGTAAAAAAATTATAACTTCTAAGACAGACGTTATACCCAATAACGATAAAGGGTTCTTACTTGATTTTATTATAGCACTCCAAACTGCATGACATAGAGCAGATACAAGAATTAAGATAAAAATAAAATTTACTGACAATGTAATCAGTAGATAAGAATTTACTTCATGCCTGTCAAAGTAATTCCTTCAATAAATCGTTTTTGCGCGATTATAAAAGCAACAATAAGAGGAACAGTTACAGTAACTATCGAAGCCATCATAGGACCAAATTCGTCACTATCAATTCCACCTCTAAATTCTCTTATACCAAGTGGTGGAGTAAAGAGATCTCTATTTCCTGTTATTACCATACGAGGCCAGAAATAATCATTCCAGTGTGCAACAACTGAGAATATTGCAAAAGCAAGTAACGCTGGTATTGCAGTTGGAAGCATTACTTTCCATACAATTGCGTACTCTCCCATGCCATCCATCCTGGCGGCATCAATTAATTCATCGGGCACAGTCATAAAGAATTGCCGCATTAAAAAAATTCCAAACACCGATATTGTCCAGGGGAGTATTAAGGCGGAATAGGTATCAACTAATCCTGCCTGGGCCAACATAACATATAATGGAAGCGCAATTCCGTGAACTGGAATGAGCAAGCAAAATAAAACCATCGAGAAAACAAATTCTCGTCCGTAAAACCGTAACTTGGCTAGTGCATACGCGCACGGTAAGGCGACTAGAACCTGAATGATGAAGATTGATAAAGTAACAATGACACCATTCATTAAGTATCTAGGAATAGGAGCTTTTTCAAATGCAAACCAATAGTTGTATTGATATGGCTTCATTGTACATGTTTCTTCTGAATAGCCAGTTTTAACACATACGGGAAACGTTTGAGTTTCTTGCGCACCAATGAGACCACCAGAAATCGATTGGATTTCTTGCTGAGATTTTAATGACATTGAAACCATCATATAAAAAGGAAGCATCACTACGATAGCACCAATAATTAAGATTGCATGCTTCCAACCTTCCCCAATATATTGTTTAGCTTCCATTAATAATGAACCCTCTTCTCAATGACATATCTTTGGAAAAACGTTAACACAAGAATAAATCCAATAAAGACAACAGTGATTGCTGCACCGATACTTGTTAAGTTTTGTTGAATAGCTTTTTCAAAAATAGCATACATCATGACATACGTTGTTTTTGATGGACCACCTTTGGTCAGTATTTCGATTGTATCAAATACCTGAAATGTTCTAATGGTAGTAATAGTCACAACAAACAACGTTGTTGGACCAAGCATTGGCCATGTAACAAGTTTAAATTGCTCCCATGTAGATTTAGCACCATCCATTTCCGCAGCTTGGTATAACTCTCTTGGTATACTTGTTAAGCCAGCTAAATATAAAACCATATTAAAACCAAAAGCCTGCCAAATTCCTATGAAACATACTGTCCAAATCGCAGTATTTTTTTGTTTTAACCAATATGGAAAATCCATGTTGTTTGCACATGCTACAGCATACCAGCTTTCTTGTGAGTCTACCCACGGTAACCAATGAAAACCAAGAATGAATTCTCTAACTCCTCCACACCCATTTGCTAAAAAACTATTTACAATTCCTAATGTTGGATGAAGAGTAAATTCCCATGCAATTGCCATGGCAAGAAGAGTTGCCATAACTGGAAGAAAGAAAATTGTTTTATATATATCAGCGCCAAACCTCAGTGAATTTAAGAGCATAGCAGCACATAATCCAAGTACAACAGAAATTGGAACTACAACAATAACATACGTCGCTGTGGCCCAAATCATTTTGACATATGTTTTTCGATTGAACATTTTGTCATAATTTTCTAGTCCAACCCACTCGAATGTTTTGTTTCCTAAATTATAGTCAGTAAAAGAAATTCCTCCTGCAAGAAAAAGAGGAAAGATTAAAATAATTATCATCAGTATTATTGCTGGTGCAATAAACCATATGTGAGCTTTTGAATTATGCATTAGTAAATTGAACTCTCATTCCTGCTTGATTAAATAGTAATGCTTTATCTGAAACTCTTTTAATATTCACATTAGAATCGTTTGAAATTTGGTGTGTAAATTGAGGTAAACCCCTTACAATTATTTTATTTGAACCGTCTTCAATATTTACATGAAAGAAAATATCTGAACCTAAATTTTCTCTATATGCAACTGTTCCACTAAATGTATTTTCATTACTTTCATTTGTAATTTCTAAATGTTCTGGTCGAATACCAATATGTAAATCTGTATTACTTTCAGAACTTTTTCTTTTTAGATTAACGTTGAGAAAACTTACCATCCCACCAGAGTCCGCAGTTCCTTTAAATATATTTATTTTTGGACTTCCAACAAATTGAGCTACACTTAATGAAGAAGGATTGTCATATACTTCTTGAGGCGTATCTAGTTGTAATAAATTTCCATCAATCATAACTGCCATTCGAGAAGACATAGTTAACGCTTCTGCTTGATCATGTGTTACGTACACAAAAGTAGTTTTAAGTGAATTATGAAGTTCAGATAGTTCGGATCGCATGTGAACTCTCAAAGCTGCATCTAAATTTGAAAGAGGCTCATCCATTAAAAAGGCAACAGGCTCTCTAACCATAGCACGACCAAGAGCAACTCTTTGTCTTTGACCGCCTGACAATTGTCCTGGTTTTCTATCCAATAGTTCTGAAATTTTTAGAGTTTCAGAAGTTTTATTTACTAATTGATTTATAGATTCTGTTTTCTCTTTTTTGCTTGGAGAAAAATTACCAATCAAGGGCAGTCTTTCAAATGAATTATAATCTCTTAGTCTTAATGGAGTTTCTAAATTTCTTCTGACTGTGAGATGAGGATAAAGAGCATATGATTGGAAGACCATTGCCAAATCTCTTTCACTTGCTCTAACTCTATTTACATTTTTATTATCTATTAATACATCACCTGAAGTCTGCTGTTCCAATCCTGCAATTATTCTAAGTAACGTGGATTTACCACAACCAGATGGGCCAACTAATGTTAAGAATTCTCCATCGTTTATATCAACATTCAAATTATTAAGTACTTGTGTAGACCCAAATGACTTTGAAATATTTTTAAGTGATATTGTCCCCACTCATTCCCCCTGTATCTTAACTTTAATCTACAAAATTTTATTAAATTTGAGAATATTTTAAATCTATTTATTTCAGTTTTATTTCAATTTTATTAACAAATATTCAAATTATGATTGAGTTTAATTAGCAGATAACTATAAATTCGTATTTTTAATAATATATATTAGTTGAAATAGTGTCCGATAATTTAGAAATTAATAAAAGAGAATATCCAAGCTCTTTCTCAAAAACTGCAGTTGTTATATGCCTTGATGGTAGTCAAAAAGAGTATCTCGAAGAAGCATCAAAATCAAATCTTACACCAAATCTTGATAAATTAATTGCAAGTGGTGAAAATCTACTAGTTCACAGTGCTATTCCAAGTTTTACAAATCCTAATAATATTTCGATTGTGACAGGCCAACCAAGTTCTGTACACGGTATATGCGGAAACTTCTTTTATACACCTGAGACGGGTGAAGAAGTAATGATGAATGACCCAAAATATATGCGAGCACCAACTATTTTTGAAAAATTTTACAATTCTGGTTCTAAAATTGCTCTTGTTACTGCAAAAGACAAGTTGAGAACACTTTTAGGAAACGGATTAAGTTTTGATGATGAGAGAGCTATTTGTTTTTCTGCTGAAAAATCTGATCAAGCAACAAAAGATCTCAATGGTATAGATAATGTAAACGATTGGTTAGGGATGCCAGTGCCACAAGTATACTCTGAAGGACTTTCTGAATTTGTAATGGCTGCAGGTGTAAAACTTCTTGAAGAGTTTAAACCAAATATTATGTATTTATCGACTACGGATTATATTCAACACAAATATGCACCGGGAAATGAAACAGCAAATAAATTTTATGCAATGTTTGATAAATATATTGGTCTTTTAAATAAGGAGAATGTTTCTATAATCATCACAGCAGATCACGGAATGAAACCAAAATCAAAAGAAGATGGTTCACCTAATGCAATATTTTTACAAGATTATTTAGATAAAAAATTTGAACCAAACATGGCTAAAGTCATCCTACCAATTACAGATCCATATGTCGTTCATCATGGTTCACTTGGTTCTTTTGCAACAATTTATTTAGAAGACAAGAGCAGGGTAGATTCAGTTGTAAATGCTATTAAAGAAATAAAAGATATAGAAGTTGTTTTAACAAAAGATGAAGGATGCTCTACTTATAATTTACCTCCTGATAGAATGGGGGATATTATATGTATGTCTTCAGAATTTATGACTATTGGTTCATCGGAAGATAAACACAATCTTTCTGGATTAAATGAACCTTTACGTTCTCATGGAGGACTCCATGAAAGAGAAGTTCCATTCATATCAAATTTAAAATTACAAAACTTAGATACTAGTAAACAATTATATAACTATGATGCATTTTACTATGCAATAAATGGAGCCCTATGATGCACAAAAAAATGATTAATGAAGCAATGCGTATTGCTGGAGAAAAAGTTACTTCAGATAAAACAATAAATGTTGAGTACCCTTTTACAGGTGAAGTAATCGGAACGGTTCCAGCCGGTACTGCAGAGCATGCAAGAAAGGCTTTAGATATTGCTGCAAATTACCAACCTAAACTTACAAGATACGAGAGACAAAAAATTCTTCAAACTGCTGCAGAAGTACTTGTTAAAAGAAAAGAAGAAATTTCTGATATTATTACTTTAGAACTTGGTATTTCAAAACAAGATTCTCTATACGAAGTAGGAAGAGCTTTTGATGTCTTTTCTTTAACGGCTCAACTTTGTATTCTTGATGATGGAGAAATATTTTCTTGTGATTTAACTCCGCATGGAAAAGCGAGAAAAATATTTACCATAAGAGAACCTTTAACGGCAATTTCAGCAATCACTCCATTTAATCACCCTTTGAATATGGTAGCGCATAAAATTGCTCCTTCAATTGCAACTAATAATTGTACAGTATGTAAGCAGACAGAATTAACACCTTTAACAGCAATGGTACTCGCTGATGTTTTATATGAAGCAGGCCTGCCACCCGAAATGTTTTCAGTTGTAACTGGATGGCCTCAAGATATCGGATCAGAAATGATCAAGAATCCAAATATTGATCTCATTACTTTTACAGGCAGTGTAGGTGTAGGAAAATTAATTGCTGAACAAGCTGGATACAAAAGAACAGTTCTTGAGCTAGGTGGTAATGATCCATTAATTGTTTTAAATGACTTAGATGGTGATGATCTTAAAAAAGCTGTTGAGCTAGCTGTTACGGGAGCAACGAAAAATTCTGGTCAACGTTGTACTGCTGTTAAAAGAATACTGGTTCAAGAATCTATTGCAGATCAATTTGTTGAAATGGCTCTTGAGCGTGCTAAGAAAATTAAATTTGGTGATCCTATGAATATGGAAACAGACTTAGGTACAGTTGTTAATGCTCAAGCTGCAGAACTTTTTGATAAAAGAGTTTCTATGGCTGAAGAAGACGGCGCAAAAATTTTATATCACCCTGGAAGAAAGGGTGCTTTGTTACCTCCAATAGTTGTAGATCATGTTGATCCTAAAAGTGAATTAGTTTTAGAAGAAACATTTGGTCCAGTTATCCCAATCATTCGTGTGCCTAATGACGATGAAGCTGTAATGAAAATATCTAATTCAACCGCATTCGGATTATCATCTGGTGTATGTACAAATAACTTCATGCGAGCAAAAAAATATATTCAAGGTTTAAATGTTGGTACGGTAAATATTTGGGAGGTTCCAGGTTATAGAATTGAAATGTCTCCTTTTGGAGGAATTAAAGATTCAGGTCTTGGTTACAAAGAGGGTGTTATTGAAGCAATGAAAAGTTTTACTAATGTAAAAACCTTTTCGCTACCTTGGTAAATAAACCAGTTTTTCTCTAATTTTTCTTAATGCTGTGGAAAAATAAGCTTATTTTTTAGTAATATTTTCGTAATAAAATTGTAACCCTTTGAGACTACGTGTTAGATTAATATTATATTTGAATCGGAGGGATTAAATGAAAAAATTAATTACAGGATTTGCAGCCGTATTAGCTTTTGGTTTTTATGGTTCTGTTAATTCAGCTAAGTCTATTGAAATAGAAGTAGCTTATCCTTATTCAGGATTATTCGATGTAACTTTCCAAGCTATTATGCCAGAGTTTGAAAAAGCACATCCAGATATTCAAGTTAAATTTAGAGCAACTTATGAAAACTATGAGGATGCAACTGCAACAATCTTCAGAGAGTCTACTTCAGGTAATTTACCAGATGTAACAATGCAAGGTCTTAACAGACAAGCACCTCTAGTTGACAAAGGTATTGCTAAGTCTTTAGAGCCATTTATTGCAAAAGAAGCTGCTTTTGAAAAAGATGGTTACCATTCTGCTATGTTAAGTCTTTCAACATTTGGTGGTGAAGTTTATGGATTACCATTTTCTGTATCAACGCCAGTTGGATATTATAACATGGATTTATTAGCTGAAGCAGGTGTAAATAGTATTCCAACTAACTGGGACGAAGTTATTGCAGCATGTAATAAATTGGAAGCAGCAGGTAAAGGAACTCTATACTTTGGTTGGAACATCACAGGTAACTGGTTCCACCAAGCATTAATGCACACTCAGAATGTTCCAATGGTTAAAGATGGAGCTGTAAATATGGGTGGTGATGCAGGACTTGCAACGTTAGAGCAAATGAAAGCAATCATGAGCGGATGTAATATGCCAAACTATTCAATTGCTGATGGTCAAGCTGCGTTTAACGCAGGTACAATTGGTATGATGTTCTGGTCTACTTCAAGCTTGGGTTCAGTTAATGCTGCAAAGGCAGACTTTGTTTTAAAGACTGCACCATTCCCTGGAATGGCTGGAGTTAACAATGGAACACCTGCAAGATTACCAGCAGGTGGAAACGCTGCAATGTTAGTGTCTACATCTGATGATCCAGCAAGAGTTGATGCTGCATGGACTTTCTTAAAGTTCATTACATCAGGTATCGGTGCTGCATTAGTTGCTGAAACAACTGGATATGTTCCACCAAACAAAGCAGCGAATGAATTATTAGGTGATTTCTATAGTAAAAACCCTAATAAACTTACTGCAGTTGAACAACTTCCACTTCTTGCAGATTGGTTTGCATATCCTGGAGAAAATGGATTAGCTGTTACGCAGGTAATCTATGATTACACAGAAGAAATTGCTACAGGCGACGCTGATGATATGGGTGATCTCCAAGAAGAAATGATGGAAGAAATAAACGATCTTATGTAATTTGAGATTATTTATTATTAACTTTTTATTACAGCGGCTTTATAAAAGCCGCTGTTTTATTTTAAATTTAAATGGGAGTAAAAATAGATGCCTCTTAAAACAACTACAATAGGTGCTTATCCAAAACCGAAACAAACACCTATTCAAGATTGGTTTTTAGGGACAAAATCAGAAGAAGAGAGAAAAGCGTCAAAAGGATTATTATCAAATTGGTCACCTGGCGCATATGAAAAAGCATTAGAGTCTGCAGGTGCAGATGCTGAAAAATTATTTTTAGCAGCAATTAAAGAAGTTATAACTGATCAAGTAAATGCGGGTATTGATGTTCCAACAGATGGAGAAGTCAGACGCGAGAGTTATGTATTATATCAATGCCGATTTTTAAATGGAGTAAGTTTTAAGGAAGTTACACATAAGTCAGTAAGACAAGGTGCGTTCGAAGCTGACCTTCCAACTATTGTTGCACCGATTTCAAGTAAAGAAATACGTATGCATTTAGACTGGAAGAGTGCACAACAATTTACAAAAAACCCAGTTAAAATTACGCTACCTGGACCAATGACAATTACAGATTCAATTGCTAACAATTACTATGATGACATGAAAAAACTTGGTTTTGATTTAGCATTAGCTCTCAATAAAGAAATTAAGGCACTTGTGGATGCAGGTTGTCAGTATATTCAAATTGATGAACCAGTATTTGCTAGAAAGCCCGATGAAGCTCATTCATATGGTATGGAAAATTTAGAAAGAATGATGCATGGTATACCTAAAGAAGTGCAACGTGTTTGCCATATTTGTTGTGGTTATCCTAATTCATTAGATTCACAAGGTTATAAAAAGGCTGATTTAGATGCTTATGATAGAATTGCATCACTTGTAGATGATTCAACTATTGATGAAGTATCTTTAGAAGATTCACATAGGCATAATGATTTAAATCTTTTAGAAAAATTTACTAAAACAAAAGTAATTTTTGGATTTATTGATATTGCAAAAAGCAGAATGGAATCTGTTGAAGAAGTAAGAGTTCGTATCAAAGATTCACTTGAACATATTGATGAACACCGCTTAATAGCTGCACCAGATTGTGGTTTAGGTTTCTTTACTCGAGAACAAGCAATTGAGAAAATGACAATTTTAACTAAAGCGGCAAAATCAATTTAATGTAATGTGGAATTATTTTAATCCTGTTGAAATTATCTTTGGAGAAAATAGATTTACAGAAGTACATGATGCTCTTAAAAATAAGAACTACATCATAATCACTCATCCAGAAGAAATTTTTAAAAAATATAGCGATGAATTAAAATCTTCTTCAAATCCACCACTATCCATTATGACGGATGTTCAGCCTAATCCAGATTATAAGGATATTTTAGAGCTACAAAAAAAATTTTCTTCAATCAATGAATCGGTAGATTATATTTTAGCTATAGGTGGTGGCTCTGTTACAGACACAGCTAAAGCAATTGCTGCTTTTAAAGATAAACAAGAATATCTAACAGATTTCGTTCGCAATAAGAAAAGTCCAAGAGTCAAAAATCCAATCAAGATTATTGCAATACCTACAACTTCAGGAACATCAAGTGAGCTTACGTGTTGGGCCACAATTTGGGATAAAGAAAAAAACAATAAATTATCTTTGGCGCATAAATCTCTTTATGCAGAAAAAGCAATTATCGATCCATCAATTATGGTTGATAAGCCTTTAGGCTTGACCATTTCAACAGGTTTAGATGCTCTCTCTCATTCAATGGAAAGTATTTGGAATATTAATGCAAACCCAATTTCTGCTTCTCATGCAATACAAGCATCAAAATTAGTATTAGAAAATTTACCACTTCTCGCTAAAGATTTAAGAAGCGTTGAATTACGTTCAAACATTGCACTGGCATGCGTTCATGCTGGCTTAGCGTTTTCCAATACAAAAACTGCTATTGCGCACAATCTATCATACCCTGTGACGCTCAATTACGGCATTCAACATGGTATTGCTTGCTCATTTACATTACCCATGATTACTAAAAGTATGGTTGGAATTGATAGTGTAGCTGAAGAAAGACTAAAACTAATTTTTAACGATAACCTAGAGAATGCCGCAAATCATCTGAGTGAATTTATGCGTTCTTTAGAGGTTCCTCTTAACTTAAATGAAATAAAAGTTCCTATTCAAGAATGGAATAATATAGTAGATGATGCGTTTTTAGGGGAAAGAGGTAAAAACTTTATTGGCAATAAAGAAGCCTTCATCTCTTCTGCTAAATCAATGGGACTTTATTAGTAATGAAAAAAAATTTCAGGTTTTATGATAACAGACAAAAATACTTATTATTTGTCACAACAACAAATGAAAAAAATCAAATTGCTGATGCGATACGCCCTCACGTAAATAAAATTAAACCTCAAAAACCTGGTATAAAAATATTTGATGCTGGTATGGGTGATGGTTCCTTACTTATGAATGTTATGCGTCAGTGCCACGAGGCTAAGCCTAACGTACCTTTATTAGTTTGTACAAAAGAAATAAGCATAGAAGATGTAAGATTAGGTTTAGAAAAATTACCCGATAGGTTTGTTGAACATAAGAATACGGTTTTTGTCATTTCAAATCTACACTACGCTGAAGCTGCAAACCTAAAATCAAAAAATGAAGTTAAACAGAAAAAAATTAATTGGAATATTATTAAATTAAAAGGAGATACCTCTCTTGAATTTGCCCAACAATTAAGAAAACAAAATGAATTTTTAGAAAAAAAATGGAATATAGAAATTAATAAAAAGTCAGGTAACCATACTTATAAAGAGCCTTCAGTCATGGTTATCTACCGCGAAGATCAAGAATTTAATGTAAATGAATTAATACCTACCAAAAAAAAATCAGATAATAAATTTGATCTTATTATTGCTTCACAGCCTTATCGCTCAAGAATCACAGCAGAAAAGAAATCAAAATATGTCATCGAACCAATGATTAGAGCGTTAAAATCAAAAGGGAAATTATTAACTATTCATGCTTCAGGAAAAGATCCTGCTAATGAAATAATTCGTAAAATTTGGCCAAAAGAGGACCCATTTCCTTCTCTTGGAAATAGTATCATTTCTTATCTTAAGAAAAATTTAGATAAAGATTTATTAAGAAGATTATCTTTTGGAGAAAAAAGAATTATTAAATGTAAATTGAGAGCTCTACCAACAGAAATCAGCGGAGGTATAGCGACATCATTAGTTTTTTCTGCTTGGAATGCCTCCATATATGTCAATCAAATGGATGACGACAAAGTAATGAAAGTAGAAAAAACTAAAAACTATGAAAAAATTGTTCAAAACATTGTTGCTAAAAATAAAGGTCTTTATTTTAACAATGAAATATTTGTAATCGAAAAAAAATAATTTTTTATTTAAACCAATTAACTTCTGTTTTTAAAAAATCCTCTGTATGAATAATTAAGGCGTCAGATCGAATTATTGCAACATTATAATTTGTATCTGTATTAGCCGTTCCTAAACGATATTCATTTGAAAAGTTAGGTATTAGAGGAGACCAAGTACTTCTTGGGGAGGAAAAAGTAATACCACAATAAGAGCCAGAACTTGTAATGTGTTGATGACCAAAAAAAATATGTTTTATTATATTATTATTTTTAGTTAAAATTTGTTGAAACTCTTTTTTTTGTTGTAATCCTATTCCATCACTTTCCTCTTTTACTAATGCCAGTGGATTATGATGCATAAAGATGTACGTATCCGTATTAGTCTTACTTAAAATATTATTTAACCATTCTTGCCTCTCTTCACAATAATGTCCTTGGTGAGTGTTAATCAGATTAGTATCTATAAAAATTAAACGTTTATTATCTATATCCTTAAAGTATTGAATAAATCCATTTGGATCGGTTTCAATATTAGGAAAGTTTATTTTAAATTCATCTCTGTTATCATGATTACCTATAATTAGTTGAGGATTTAAATTCTTCGGCAGACCTGCTTCATCAATTATTTTTAAAAATAACTGATAAGAATCTTTATCACCTAAGTCTGTAATATCACCTGTGATGGCAAATAAATCTGCATCACCATGATTATTTTTTATATGAGTTAATGCTTTTTTAAATTTACTGACAGGATCTATGCCATGAATCTTATCAATATAAATATGAGGGTCTGAAAGGTGAATAATTTTCATTATTAAATATAAATTTATAATTAGATCGCAGTTTTAAAATAAATATACTTATTAAATTCCTCTTTTAAGTCGATGCTAACTCTTGCATGTACTTTACCTTGTTTTCCTTGAAACGATTGTTTTTCTGTAACTGGAAACACCCCTTCATGCCAAATATTTGGATGAATATACAAACCTTTTGATCCGTCACAATAAAATGCTTTAAAATGTTCTGGTTCAATGTCGTCTGTAGGTAAGGCTAAAGGACAAATAAATGGTTTATTTTCTTCAGGAAAGAAAAGCTGACCTCCATCAGGATGATAATTTGCATGCCATAAAAAAATTTTTGTTGGATCTGAATATTTATCTTTTTGTAATTCTTGATCAGGATTATTGGCATAACCCAGTATATATTTTCCATCTACTTCATAATCGCTCTTATGTTGAACAGCATTATTTTGCCCATAAAGCACGTCACCTTGCCACCAGGTATCAAAAGAACCTTCGGTAGTTCCACCTTCATTACCAGTTCCCTCTTCTATGTCACGCCATCCTTGTTTTGGCCAAGTAACAATTTCAATATCACTATTTTCAAAACTATCGATTAAATACCCATATCCTTTAAGATTTTCATTTGTTGCTTTAACTAAAGGTATTTCAATTTCTTTTGTCATTGTTTTGTTAGTTTAATGTTAGTCCCAACTCAGTAACAACTTCTTTTACAGCTTTTATTGTATCCATCATGTCTTGTTCATTTAAATTACCAATACACCCAATTCTAAAAGTTTCTGCCACTGTTAGTTTTCCTGGATAAATTAAAAAATCTTTTTCACTAAGAGCATTATAAAATTGGTCAAAGTTAAATTTAGGATCATTAGGTTGTTTAAAAGTAATAATAATTGGTGCTTGTAAATTATCAGGAAGTAGTTGCTCAAATCCCAACTCTTTCATTCCATTACAAATAATTTCACAATTTTTTTTATATCTTTTACCTCTTCCTTCTACACCGCCTTGTTCTTTATGTTCTTCAATAGCTTGGTTGAATGCAGCTAATACGTGTGTTGGAGGTGTAAATCGCCATTGTTTATTTTTTTCCATTGCTTGCCATTGATCATACAAGTCTAGACTTAGTGAGTGACTATTGCCTTTTGCATTTTGAATAACTTCATTTTTTACAAGAATGAAACCAACACCTGGCACACCTTCTAAGCATTTGTTTGATGAAGCGGCTACAGCATCAAAAGTAATTGTTTTAGAACTTAAGGGTAATGCACCAAAGGCACTCATTGCATCGATGAATAACGATAAATTTTTCCCTTCAACCAATTTTGCAATGTCTTCAATAGGATTTAAAATACCCGATGTTGTTTCACAATATACAGCAAAGACGTGTGTTAAGTTGTTGCTATCAATTAACTCTTCAATTTTATTGATGTCATGTACTTCATGTTCAGCAACTTCATATTCAATAAAATCTCTCCCTAAATATGTGCACATTTTTTTCATTCTTTGTCCGTAAGCACCATTGATCAGAATCAGAATTTTAGAATCTTTTTGAGTAAGAGAGCTCACCATCGACTCTACAGCAAAAGTTCCACTTCCCTGCATTGGAACACATTGATATTTATCTTCACCGTCTATTAATTTAACAAGGGAATCTCTAATTGATGCATTGAGATCAATAAATTTTGTATCTCTCGAACCCCAATCATGAAGCATTGCCTCTTTTGTTGACATCGATGTCGTGAGAGGCCCAGGGGTTAATAATTTTTTATCCATTAAATATTTACTTAATAAATATTATTATAAATTTGATCAATCTTATTAAAGTTGGAATTGAATTTATTTTCTAATAAGTTAATTATAAATGAGAATGGAAGAAAATATTGTAGATTATCTCTTAGATCTTTTGAAAACAAAAGGTGCTGATATTCAATATGGTAATGAGGATGTGACACAGCTTGAGCACGCACTCCAATGCGCTGAACTTGCTGAAAAAAATAAATTACCAGGACCAACAATTGCTGCAGCATTACTGCATGATGTTGGCCACCTTATCTATGAGGACGGCGATCCCATTCATGAAGGCAAAGATGGTCATCATGAAAATTTAGGTGCTGATTTTTTAAAAAAATATTTTGGTGAGGATGTTATTTTACCAATTAGAGCACATGTTGACTCAAAAAGATATTTATCAAGTGTTGAAGAGGGTTATTATGATAGCCTATCAGAAGCATCGAAACTTTCATTAAAAGTTCAAGGCGGTCCTTTCACAAAAGAAGAAGCAGATGCATTTATAAGCAAACCTTTTATGGATGAAGCAATAGAGCTTAGGAGATTTGATGATTTAGCAAAAGTTCTAGATAAAAAAACTCCCGATGTTGAACATTTCCGTCCCTATTTAGAAGAAGCAAGAGAGTCTTTTTTAGCTAAACAAGCGTAAATGCAATTTAGCAATTATGATTTTATTGACTCTAAGTCATTTGCAGGAAAAATTATATTAACTTCTTTCCCAGGTCTTAACTCTAATGGTTTATTTGAAGAAACAATTTTAGCAAACGAATTAGAAATATTTAAAAATAATAATTGTAGTTCTATTACTTCTTTTGTTGAAGATAGCGAATTTGAAAAATTGTGTGATAAAACTTTGTTTGTCAAAAATATTTATGAACATAAATTACATTGGTACCATTTACCCATTTATGACATGGGAGCACCAGATAAAGATTTTAAATATAAATGGGAAACAACAAAAGTTTTATTAAAGAACGAATTGATAGATGGTAAAAATATAGTCTTACATTGTCGTGGAGGAAAAGGAAGAGCTGGCACTATAGCTGCTATTTTACTTGTTGAATTTAATTATGAAAAACAAGAAGCTATTGATTTAGTGCGATCAAGAAGAAAAGGAGCTATTGAATCTAAAATACAGGAAGATTTTATTTTTTCTTATCGAGCAGTTAATTAAAAAGAGACAGTTAAATTAAAAATATTTTCTAGAATAAATAAAACAATTAAAGAAATTAAAGCTGCAATTATAGGTAGCGTCATCCAACCCAAAGAAATTCTTCCTGCAATTGACCATTGAACCTCTTTTCCCCCTTTTAAAAGACCAATTCCAATTACGCCACCAACAACAGCTTGGGAACTTGATACTGGTACCAAAGGTATAGAAGGAAGATTTATAGATTGTAAAAAAGCACTTATGCCCTGGGATGCAAATAAAAATAAAACAATAGAATGCGATATAACAACAATAAATGCTGCCACTGGTGTCATTTTTAAGAGATCATTACCCACGGTAAACATAACTCTTTTCGAGTAAGTAAAAACACCAACAGCTATGGCTAAACCACCCAGCAGAAATAGTTGTTCTTTTGAGGAAAAGACGAATAAATTTCCAATAGTAACATCAGTAAACGGTGATATAGGTACGAAGACACCCATTACATTAGCAATATTGTTTGCACCTAAACTATAAGCACCAAAAGCACCCGCTAAAAGTAAAGCTGTTCTTGTATAGGCATCAAGTCTGAGAATATGTAATTTTCTATTGAGTATAACTCTTTTTGTAAAAGTAAATAAACCCATTGCAATAACTCCTGCAATGATAGGGCAGAGTATCCATGTTCCTAAAATAGTAATTAAAACTTGAAGATTAGTCGAAGATCCCGTGTATAAATTCCAACCAACAATTGCTCCAACGATCGCTTGCGTTGTAGAAACAGGCAAGCCAACTTTGGTCATTAAATAAACGGATATGCCTGCAGCCACACATGCTGCAAAGGCACCAGGTAATGCATTAATAGCACCTAACTTACCTAAAGTTTCTGTTGTTCCTGCTCCACTAATAATTGCACCTAGAATAACAAAGACACTACAAATAATTGCTGCACTTGTGAAACTAACCATTCGTGTTCCAACAGCAGTTCCAAAAACATTTGCTGCATCATTGGCGCCAAGTGACCAACCTAAAAAAAGACCACCAAATAAAAAAATTAGAATTGTAATTTCCATTGAAAATTAAACGGAGCGTTTAATAGCGTAAATTTGAACCTCGTCAGCTATGTCTTCTGCTTGATCACAAATACGATCAATCTTCTCTACAAAATATCGAAGATGCATTTTTTGATCTAGAGGTAATTCAGAATCAAAAATTCTTCTTGCAAGTGCACTAAATTTTATATCAGATTCTTTTTCATAAAAAGTTACTTTATGAGCATTATCTCTAACAGATTTAATATCTCTAAAAAATGATCGGACAGTCAAACAAAGTGACTCAACACAATTTACAACAGTATCTGTTAACTCAATAAGATCTTCATGAAATTCTTTTGGAAAATTAGGTTTTTGAATAGAGAAGTGATAGCAATTTCCTTGGTACATTCCAATTAATTCGTCGATGTGTTCTAGAAGTCGTAACACATCACTTCTTGCATCTGGGATTAGTGTTTCTTCATAAAGAGTATGCTCAACATCTTTTGTAATTTTGTCGGCCTTACTTTCCATTTCTTTAACTTTTTCAACCATTTCCTCAAATTTACCATTGGCGGAATGATTGAGATAAGTTGGAACTATCGATTTAAATACTAAGCCCACTTCAGAGACAATATCAACAAACTCATCAATTTCTCTTTCAAGCTTTTTGGTATCACCAAATAATGATGCACTTTTTAATCCAAACATGGCGTGCTTATAGAACTTTTCAAAAAAAAAGAAAGAAATGTTAAATTTTTGTTACAATTTGATTAATATCTTTATCTTTAAGTAAAGTGTAATATTCGCAATATATAGAATTTAGGAGAAGATATGACAGATTTATCAATTAATAGAATTAAGTGGTTTAGCACCGCGTTAATTTTATCAGGAATATTATTAACCAATTTAAATGCGTATCCAATTAACATAATTATTCACGGTACAGGTGCTGTTGGTTGGTCAATTGTTGGTTATATGACAAAAGATAGAGCTCTGCTCACAAACTTTGGTTTACAACTCCCACTATTTATTTTTGGATATATTTATTTGCTAACATGAAAAATAAAAATATTCTTTTTATGTGTGTTGCTAATTCAGCAAGAAGTCAAATGGCTGAAGGAATTGCAAAAAAATTATATCCTAATTGCATTATTCAAAGTGCAGGATCAGTGCCCAAAGAAGTTAATCCTAATGCTATCGAGGTTATGGGTGAAATCGATATTGATATATCAAAACATTATTCAAAAGATTTTGAAAGTTTAGACAACAAATTTAGAGATGAATTAAATACCGTTTTTACGCTTTGTAAAGAAGAGGTATGTCCAGTTTTAAATTCCAAAGCTCAGATATTTTCAATACCATTTGATGATCCGGCATCAGATCATTTTAGTTCAAACCAATTAGATAAATTTAGAGAAGTAAGAGATTCAATTTTTGATAAATTGAAAGAACTAAAAAATTTATTTGAGAATTAATGAAGTTAAAAATTAATTAAATTTATAAAAATTTAATATTCCATTAATCTATTTGTAAACAATAAAATTTAAATGTTTCTTACCACTCACAGTATTATTTCCTCCTGCTAATTACCAATAATTGTGAGTGGGATTAATTTTTTATTTCTCCTTTTTCGAGTACTTTAACAATTGTTTAACATTATAAAATTAAGAATTTAAAGTAAATTTTATGAAAATTAATAAACCAGCGCTTACCTTTTCTAACTCCGAAGTTAATCCTGTTGGAAAGATTATTATTCAATTAACCGAATTGGGAACGGGTAAAATTAAGTTACGTAAGTTGTATGAGGATTATTTAAGAGAAAATTTACCTCCAGAGAATTTTTGGCATGATGCAATTGAAAGATTAGGTCTCCGTATTCAGACACATTATCATTCTAAAAGTAATATTCCTAAAAATGGCAAACTTGTAGTAATCGCTAACCATGCATTTGGAATAGCTGATGGTCTTACAATATGCTCTTTAATTAGTAAAATTAGACAAGATTACAAAATTATTACGCATAAAGTTTTACAAGGAGCAGATCTTATTAAGAATAAAATTATTCCTCTTGATTTTTCAAAAAATAGAAATGCTTTAATAAATAATATCGCTGCACGTAAAGAATGCGAAGAACACTTAAGAAATAATGGGGCACTAATCATTTTTCCATCAGGATCAGTTTCAACGAAACCAAAATTAAAAAAAGGAATCAAAGCAATAGATCGTGAATGGAAACAATTTACTTCAAAAATAATAATGAAAACTCAATCACCTGTCCTCCCAATTTTTTTTGAAGGACAAAATAGCGAACTTTTTCATGTTGCTGATAAAATTGGGCAAGTCTTTCGATATTCTTTAATGATATATGAACTTAAAAGAAGAATGGGAAAAAAAATTGATGTTCATATTGGACAAAGAATACCCTTTGAAACCATAAAAGAAATTGGCAATCTTATTGAGATTACAAAATTTTTAAGGAATAGCACTTATAGATTAGATCCAAGTAATAAAAACTCAATATTTAATTAATACTTCTGTAAAAAAAAAATTTAGTTAATGTAATTGAAATAAAATTTTAACAAATTCTTTCTATTATTTATTAATAAAATGAAAGATCAGCAATCAGTTTCATATTATAGAACTATATGGATATCTGATCTTCATCTTGGAACAGAAAATAGCAAGAGTGAAATGCTTCTTGAATTTTTGAGATCAACAGATTCAAAATATTTATTTTTAGTTGGCGATATTATTGATGCATGGAGAATGAAAAAAAAAATTTATTGGCATCAAACTCATAATGACATTATCCAGAAGATTTTGCGTAAAGCAAGAAAAGGTACAAAAGTAATATTTATCCCAGGTAATCATGACGAACTTGTGAAAAGTTACACAAGTTTTTCACTAGGGAATATATCAATAAAAAATAAGTTTACACACAAATTAGCTGATGGAAGAAATGCCCTTGTTTTACATGGTGATGAATTTGATGCAGTTATATTAAACGCTAAATGGCTGGCAAGTATTGGGTCATCTCTATACGAATTTATATTAAAGTTGAATAACTATCTAAATTTTGTCAGAAGAAAACTAGGTCTATCTTATTGGTCATTATCTCAATTTCTCAAAAATCAAACAAAAAGAGCCACGAATTTTATTTCTAACTTTGAGTTTGCCGTATCTGATAGTGCTAAAAGAGCAAATGCTGATGTTGTTGTGTGCGGCCATATTCATAAGCCCATTATAAAAAAATTAAATGGAGTTTTATATTGCAATGATGGTGATTGGGTTGAGAGTTGTTCTGCGCTAGTGGAAAATAATGAGGGACAATTATCCCTTATTGACTGGTCAATTGAAAGAGAAAAAATTTTTCAACATAAACATAACAAACTAGCAGAAAGTGTATTAGTGTGAAAAAATTAGCGATCATTACCGATGCTTGGCTTCCCCAAGTTAATGGTGTGGTAAATACATACCAACATATTAATCCATTTTTAAAACAAAAGTATCAAATTGAAGTACTCCACCCAATGATGTTTACTAATTTTAGTTATCCTTGGTATAAGGAAATAAAAATAGCAATTAATACAAAAAAAATAACAGAAAAATTTTTTGGTGATTATGATCCAGATGTTATACATATTGCCACTGAAGGACCAGTTGGAATTGCGGGGAAAAAATTCTGTGAGAATAATAAGTTGAGATATACAACCTCTTTTCATACGAGATTTCCAGAATATATAGAGCAAAGAATAATGATACCAAAAATAATTGGGTACTCTTTTTTAAAAAATTTTCATAAAAATGCATGTAATGTATTGGTCCCAACAATATCTATGCGTAACGAATTAACTAAATATCAATTTCAAAATCTTAAAATTTGGTCAAGGGGAGTTAATACTGAATTATTTAATCCTTTAAAAAGAAAAAAGGGAATGAAAAAGTATATTGTTTACATTGGTAGGGTTTCATTAGAAAAAAACATCGAAGCGTTTTTAGAAATAAGAACTAAGATGCATAAAATTGTTGTTGGAGATGGTCCAGAAAAGCAACGATTACAAAATAAATATCCATATGTGTCTTTCGTTGGGATGAAAAAAGGTCAAGACCTAGCAAACTATTATGCAAATGCTGAAGCATTGGTATTCCCATCCAAAACAGATACATTTGGAAATGTAATTTTAGAGTCTTTAGCCTCTGGCACACCAGTGGCTGCTTACCCAGTAACAGGTCCTAAAGATATTTTAAAAAACTCATTAATTGATAGCCTTGATAATAATATTGAAAACTCACTTAATAAAGCCTTAAAGATTGATAGAAAAGATTGTAGAAAATTTGCAATGCAATTTACTTGGGATAAATGTGCAAATCAATTTCTATCAAATGTTGTAAATGCAAAAAATTAATTTTAAAATTATAGTTACTAAGAAGTAAGAGATTCAATTTTCAAAAATTGAAGGAACTAAAAAATTTATTTGAAAACCAATAAATTAAAAAATTAGTTTAATTTATAAAAATTTAATATTCTATTAACACGTCTGTAAAAAATAAAATTTAATTACATCTTACCACTCGCAGTATTATTTCTTCCTGCTTATGTCCAATTATTGTGAGTGGGATTAAATTCTATTTTCAAATTTTTAAATTAGACTTAGCTCTAGATTTGAGTTTTGCTGAACCCCTCCCAGACAAGCTTGGATTTTTGATAAAAAAATTGTGAGAGGAAAATTTTTTCTCTTTGCTTGATATTTCTTTTTTCTGATAATTGCCATTACTTAACATTTGCCAAGAATTTGTATTATCTGTCATACTGGCAATTAAGATCTGATTTAATATTTGTTCATGTACAGTTTCATTTTCAATAGGAATAAATGTTTCAACCCGCCTATCTAGATTTCTTTGCATTAAATCGGCAGAAGAAATAAACAAGATATTTTTTCTATGAGGGAATTTATGACCATTATAAAAACAATATATTCTCGTATGTTCTAAAAAACGACCAATTATGCTTTTAACAACTATATTTTCTGATAGATTTTCTTTACCAGGTATTAGAGAGCAAATTCCTCTTATTAACAATTCAATTTTTACATTTTTTTGAGATGCTTTATAAAATTCATCAATAATTTGTTTATCAACAAGAGCATTACACTTACATACTATTCCAGATGGTTTATTTTTTCCAGCATTTGTAATTTCATTTCTAATTAGTTCATTTAATTTGTTTCTTGCAGTTATTGGAGAATATACTATTTTTTTTATTGTTGTTGGTTCAGAATAACTAGTTAAATAATTAAACATTTTTGCAGCATCATTTGTTAATGTTTTGTCACAGGTGAAGTAAGATAAATCCATATAAACTCTTGCATTTCTCGGGTGATAATTACCTGTTCCATAATGTGCGTAATTTACAACAGAATTCATTTGCTTCCTTGTTACAAGTGTAATTTTTGCATGAGTTTTCATATCAATATTGCCAAAAACAACTTGCGCTCCAGCTAATTCTAATTCTTTTGCCCATTTTAAGTTACGCTCTTCATCAAAACGTGCTTGCAACTCTATAATGACAGTTACTAATTTTCCTTTTTGTGCTGCTCTAACTAAACTTGCTTCTATTGGTGAGTCATCAGTAGTTCGATATAAAGTATGTTTTATTGATAAGACTTTTGGATCATCTGCAGCTTGATCAATAAACTGCGTCACTACTTCAAAAGATTCAAAAGGGTGATGAATAACAATATCTTTATTTGCTATAGCTTTAAAATAATCATTTTTAAAATCTTTAATTCTTTCAGGAAATCGTACCTTAAATTTTGGAAAAAATAATTTTTTAAAATCTTTCAAAAAAATTGACTCTATACTCGAAAGATTAACGGGTATTGGCAGTTTATATGTATTTACATCCTTATAGTTAAGTTTTTTATTTATGAATTTAATTAAGTGACTAGATATACTTTCATCAAAATCAATTCTTATTACCTCTTGTCTTCTTCTCTCAAAAATAGCTTTTTGAAATACTAAAAATAAATCTTCTCCTTCACCCCCTAATTCTAATTCACTATTCCTAATTGGTCTAAAAACACCTTTATCCAAAACCCTATCACACTGGAAAATTTCTTTTAAAGAAATAAGTAGGGCTGTCTCCATAGATACAAAACGTGTTTTTTTACCAGGTAATTTAATAAATTTTTCTAATCCCTCTGGCACTCTTAGTATTCCATAAAAAGTTTTTTTATTATTCATTAAACGACATACTAAGGTTGTTTCTTTATTTGGTATAAAAGGAAATGGGTGAGATGGATCAATAATAATTGGCGTTAAAACCCCCCAATTATTTTCTTCTAAATAATTTTTAATAAATGTTTTATCTTTTGTTTTCAGTGTTTTTTCTACATCTATATGGATTTTGTTTTCTGAAAGCTCTCTTAGTAAATCTATCCATATTGATTTTATATTTGAAATCATCTTCGATGTTTCTTTATCTATCAGCTTGAGTTGTTGTTGTGGTGTTAATCCATCAAAACTTTTATTTCGTGAAAATTTTTGAACATTCAATCCTGCTACTCTAACCATAAAAAATTCATCTAAATTAGAGAATGCTATTGATAAAAATCTAACCCTTTCTAAAAGTGGAATTTTACTATCAGATGTCTGACTTAAGACTCTTTCATTGAATTTTAGCCAAGACAATTCCCTGTTTGCATAGTTATAAGCGGTATTTTTTTTTAACATAATTTTTTTTTATATTTTTTAGGTATAAAAAAAACATGTTCATAAAAAATTCATATTTCTTTAATAATTTTTATTTTTTGGTTTTAAAATTTTATCAATAGTCCAGCTATTTTTAAAGGATATTATAGCAAAAGCACAGGTTGGAAAATGTTCAATATTTGAATTACATAAAATATTAATTGACTCTATCAAACTAGGGTTGTGTCCAATGATAAGAGTATTTTTTTTTAATTTTTTAATTTTTCTTACAAGTATATTTGATGGACATTCATAAATATCGTTATCAATTGTAAATTTTACTGAGCGATCAAACGAGTTAGAAATTATATTATATGTGCTAGTTGTTCTTTTAGAAGGAGAACATATTATCTGACCAATTTGAAATTTTCTTTTATCTAATATTTTAGAAAATTGTTTTGCATTTCTCATACCTCTTTTATTGAGAGGTCTATCAATGTCATCAAGCTCTAAATTATCCCAACTAGATTTGGCATGACGTAATAAATAAACTTGTAGCATTCGAGTTTAATACTTTAGATATATACATTTCCATGGCTAAAATGAAAAACAAAAATCCCATAACAGTGATTGATCTAGGTTCTAATACATTTAGACTGGTTATATACGCGCAAGCTATTTATCCTTTTCCAATACTTTATCAAAAAAGAGAATTTTTAAAATTAGGTGAAAGTATTAACACAGGTAAACTCCCATCGATAAAAATAAAAGAAGCTATAAAATGCTTAGAAGAATATATTAAGATTGCAAAAGATTATGAGTCCTTAGATATTCATATAATTGCAACGGCCGCAATTCGTGAAACAATAAATGGAAAAGAAATTATTGAGCCTTTCAAGAAAAGAAAGTCAGTAAGAGTAGAAGTGCTCTCACCAAAAAATGAGGCTAAATGTGGATCCCTAGGTGTAATTAGTTCAATAAAAAATCCAATCGGTTTAGTTGCAGACTTGGGAGGTGGAAGTTTAGAACTTAGTTCAATAAAAAATAAGAACATACTTGAGACTAAAAGTTTAAAAATTGGCATCTTAAGAAGTGAATCTGATATGTACAAAACTACTAAAATTAAATTTGATAATTTTTTATTTTCGAAATTTAAAAACCAATCTCTTAAATTTTCTAAAAACGTCGGAAATATTTATGTTATTGGAGGCATGTGGCGCAATCTTGCAAAACTACATTTACATCTAAATGGCATCAAGAAAAATAAACTACATGGCTACCTGATACCATTTTCAGAGTTAGAAATATTCTATCACAAATTATACTCTATGGATAAAAAACAAATTAAAAAATTGAATGTTGTTCAACCCAATCGATTAGATAAATTAAAATTATCTACATATATTTTATTTAGCCTTGCTTCATTTTATAATATTAAAAATATTATTTTTGTAAGATATGGAATTCGTGAAGGTTATTTACATGATATGTTGAATTAATTTTTAAAAAACAATCTAACAGTAACTGTAGCAATAAGAGCCCCAATAATCTGAGCTAAAATAAAACCTATAACGCTTGATGGACTTATTCCACTAAAACTATCTGTAAACATTCTTCCTATGGTTACTGCTGGATTTGCAAAACTTGTTGATGATGTAAACCAATATCCTGCAGTAATAAATAGAGCGACACCAATAGCTATTCTTTCCTTGTTTACCTCTTTTAATATAAAAATAGTTAATAATAATCCAACAGTTGCAATTATTTCTGAAAAGAATTTAAATACACCAACTCTTTCATTGAGTGACCATTCAATTATGGGATATTCAAAATACCAATTTGCAGTTAAACAACCAAATATACCAGCAATAATCTGAGTAAAAATAAAAATTATTCCATAATTAATAGGAATATTTTTTTGAATAATATCACTTAATACAACAGCAGGATTAAAGTATGCCCCTGAGATATTAATAAACATAGAAATAATTACAAATAAAATGGCACCTGTTGCAATTGTGTTTCCTAGTAATATTATACCAAGGTCATTTGACATTAACTCTCCCATAATTCCACTACCTACAACTGTTAGTACAAGAAAATATGTCCCAATAAATTCTGCTAGTATTTTTTGTCTTAAAGAATATGTCATTACAAAATTACTCTAAATAACTAGACGTTTACCATGTATTCTAAAAATTCTTTCACGCATTTATCCCATGTTAAATTAAGTGTAAAATTTCTACAATCAACCCTTTTTACTTTAAGCGCTTTTTTAATTGATTGTAATAAGTCATTATCTAAAGTGTTAATCTTCTCATCTGTTAATACATCTATAGGCCCAGTTACTGGATATGCAGCAACTGGTGTTCCACTAGCCAATGCTTCAAGTATTACATTTCCTAAAGTGTCTGTTTTAGAAGGAAATACAAACACATCTGCGTTTGCATAATACTTTGCTAATTCTTCTCCGGTTTTTACACCGACAAAATTTACTTCAGGATACTTATTAGTATATTTTTCTAATTCAGGACCATCCCCCACAACTATTTTATTATAATTTCCTTTAAGTTTTAAAAATTCTTCAATATTTTTTTCAATTGCTACTCTTCCAACATAAGTCAGTTGTCTATCTTTACTGTTTGTGTCTCTTTTATTTGGATTAAATAATTCTGTATCAACACCTCTGTTCCAAACTACTAAATTTTTAAAATTATATTTTTTTAACTCATTTAGCATTGAAACTGATGGAACAAGAACTCTTTCTGAATCACTATGTAGTCTTCTTAATATGGAGTATGTAAATCTCTTTGGGATAAAAGCTCTTTGCTTCATGTAGTCAGGAAAACGGGTGTGAAAGGAAGAAGTGTATTGTAGTTTATTTTTAAGACAGTACTTACGACCAGCAAAACCTACTGGACCTTCAGTCATTATATGAACAATATCTGGATTAAATTCTTTAAAAAATTTTTCAGTAACTTTTTTAGTATTGTAAGAAATTTTTATTTCTTTGTACCTAGGATAACTAAAATTATTAAACATCTCAGGATGTAATATTTTAATTTCAAAACCTTTTTTTTCTAGAATAGGTATAACGCTTTGAAATGTCGTAACTACGCCATTTACCTGAGGAACCCACGCATCACTAATTAACGCGATTTTTTTAGGCTGCATCCTCTTTTATTTTTCGTCTTTCTTCTAAAGAAATTAATTTTAATTTTTCTCTTTCTTCGGGCCAATTAAGAATTGATAAATTGCCAATTTCATCTTCAACGAGTGCTGTGCAACTTTCAATCCAGTCACCATCATTACAATAGAGAACACCATTTAATTCCTTTATTTCTGGTCTATGTATATGCCCGCACACAACAACATCGGCATTTTCTCTTCTAGCTCTGTCAGATACAGCAAACTCAAAGTTACTAATAAAGTTTGTTGCATGCTTAGTTTTCTTTTTTAAATATTGAGACAGTGACCAATAAGACAAGCCCATCTTTCGTCGAATAAAATTGAATACATTATTTAACTTTAGTAAATATTCATAAAGTGCTGATCCCACTTTGGCTAACCACCTCGCATTAATTATCACAGCATCAAATTCATCTCCGTGTGTAATCAGTACTTTCCTTCCATCAGCTAATTGATGCGTATCTTCATTTTTTATTGAAATTTCTCCAAAGGAAAAATTTGTAAAATCTTTTAATACTTCATCATGATTTCCTGGGATAAGCACTACCCTAGTTCCATTTTTCGCTTTCTTTAAAACTTTTTGAACCACGTCGTTATGTTCTTGTGGCCAATACATTTTCTTACGCATGCGCCATCCATCAACAATGTCGCCTACTAAAAATAAATATTCCGAATCTGTTTCTTCTAAGAATTCTAAAAGCATTTTGCTTTTACAACCACTGGTTCCTAGATGGGTATCCGAAATCCAAATTGTGCGGTAAAATTTTTTATTACTTTCAAATTTCATTAATTAAAGATTTGTTCTTATACATAAAAGTATCATTTTATAATACAATTTATTATTATATGTGTGTATTGTATAAAAATAACAGTATGACGCAGAAAATTTGGTTTAAAAAAAAATCACCCCTTCACGGTTCTGGATTATTTGCAAAAACTAATATTAAAAAAGGCCAGAAAGTAATCCAATATATTGGTGATAAAGTTACTAAAAGAGAGGGTGACAAAAGAGCAGATAAACAAATCCGCAAAGCAAAAAAAGATAAAAATAACGGCATGGTCTATGTTTTTGAACTAAACAAGCGATACGACATAGACGGTGATGTTGATTATAACTTTGCAAAATTTATTAATCACTCATGTAATCCGAATTGTGAAGTAGACATCATAGATAATGAGATTTGGATTTCTTCTATTAAACGAATAAAAAAAGGAGACGAACTTTTCTATAACTATGGTTATCCTTTTGATACAGATTTTGTGGATCACATTTGTAAGTGTGGTTCTAGAAATTGTGTAGGTTATATTTTAAGTGACAATGATTGGCCAAAATTAAAAAAATATGAAAAAAAAACTAAGACTAAGTCTAAGTAAGATACCTTCGATTATTATTGCAATTGATACAAATAAGGAAATAATTTTTTACAATAATGCAGCTAAACAAAAATTTTTATTTATAGATGAAGGAAGAGATCTCAATAATATTATTAGATCAACAGAGTTAAATACTTTTATTGATAAAGCCTTTAGGGAGAAAGAAGATTTTAGGTTTGAATTCACCCCATCTAATTTTAGTGATATGTATTTTATTGCTGACTTAATATTTGTTGAAAAAGATTATGAAGAATTATTAATATCACTAAACGATCAAAGTCTTCTTAAAAACTACGAACAAATGCGAACAGATTTTGTGGCTAATGTAAGTCATGAATTGAGAACTCCTCTTTCCTCAATTCTAGGCTATGTTGAAACAATTAAAAATTCACTCAATGAAGATAAGAACAAAGACAAAACGGTTGGTAAATTTTTAGACACAATGGAAGATCAGGCTTGGCGTATGACTAGATTAGTCGAAGATTTATTATTACTAAGTAAATATGAGACTGAAGATAAGCCGATAGAATTTCAAGAAGCGAATATAAGGCAATTAATTGATGGCGTAGTAGATAATTTACAAAACAAGTTAATGGCAAAAAAAATTGAAGTTCAAATCAAGGATGATTTTGATAAGTCTACAATATCAGCAAACAAAGATGCTTTGATCCAAGTTTTTTTAAATCTAACTGATAATGCAATCAAATATAGCAAAGAAAATTCTACTATTGAAATTGAGCTTGAGAGTGTAATTGATGACAATACCACCTTTTGCCAAATAAGTTTTATAGATAAGGGAGAAGGCATATCGAAAGAGCATTTAACTAGACTTACTGAAAGATTTTATAGAGTAGATAAAAATAGATCTCGAAATCAAGGCGGTACGGGTTTGGGTTTATCTATTGTTAAACATATAACTAATAGGCATAATGGTAAATTATCGATAAAAAGCAAGGTGGATAAGGGTTCAACATTTACTATTTCTTTACCAGTATTTCAGCAAACTGTAATAAATCCTTAATATATATTCTGTAGGACAACCTTATTTTAAATGAGGCTTAATATGAAAAATGTAATCAAATTAATTGCTGTCCTTGCTTTATTTGGAACTACTTCAGTTTCAGCAAGAGACTATATTTCAATTGTAGGATCTTCTACAGTTTATCCTTTCGCTACTTTAGTTGCTGAAAAAATGGCATCAGAAGGAATGAAAGCACCCGTAATTGAATCAACTGGTTCTGGTGGAGGACACAAATTATTTTGTGCAGGTGTTGGAGTTGAACATCCAGATATCACTAACTCTTCAAGAGCACAAAAAGATAAAGAATTCAAACTTTGTCAAGATGGTGGTGTAACCGATATCATTGAAGTTAGAGTTGGTAATGATGGTATAGCTTTTGCATACGCTGCAGATTATGAATGGAAATATACTAACGGTGCTACAATGAAAGGTGGCATTGATTTAAGTAAAGAAGAAATCTGGCAGGCAATGGCTAGAGATAATGCAAACGCTCCAACAACTTGGTATGAAATAGATAAAAGATTACCAAAAGTTGAAATTTCTATTATGGCACCTCCTCCAACTTCTGGAACAAGAGATGCATTTGACTCACTTGTAATGAAAAAGGGTTGTGTTAAAGATATGTTAGTTGCTGATGGTGATTGTCAAGCATATCGTGAAGATGGCCACGTTATCGAAGGTGGTGAAAATGATGAACTTTATGTTGAGCATATAACCAAAGAACAAGGCGCATTTGGTATTTTTGGTTACAGTTTTGTATCTAATAACTCTGATAAAGTAAAAGCATCAATGATTAATGGTGTTGAAATCTCAATGGAAGGTATCCAAGATTATTCATATCCAATAGCAAGACCTTTATTCTTCTACATTAAAAAAGCACACATTGGCGTTATTCCTGGTTTAATGGATTATGTTAATGAGTTTGTAAGTGAAGAAGCAACAGAAGGTTACTTACTAGATGCCGGACTTGTTCAACTAAGTCCTGCGGATAGAGCAGCAGTTCTTGATGCTATTTCTAATCAAACAAATTATAAATAAAAATCTTTAATTTTTATAAAATGGGGGCATACAAGCCCCCTTTTTTTTAATACTAAGTTATAAATGTTTTTTTGGTCTTTAGTTTTAATTGCAGTCGGAATTTTTTCGTCCTTTATATACGGTAGATCAAGAATTAAATTAAACTCTAAAAAACAAGGTACGAAAAGCAAATCTCTTCCCACTTATTACGCACAATACGTTTTAATGTGGTGTTTGTTTCCTGCACTAATTGTTTATTTTTCATGGGCTATTTTTCAAGAGCAGATTATTCAAAACATAGTTATTAGTAACTTTGAATTTATTGAGGGTGCGGTCTACAATGAAGGATTATTGTTAGCAGAGATTAGAAATGTTGCTAATAACCCTTCTTTTGCTGATGGTAAATCTATAGAAATAATTAATGCTGCATCTCATTATTCTTCCTTAAGACAAATAAGTCAAATATCTTTTTATACCTCAATAATCATTATAATGTTACTTGGAGCCTTATACGCTTCACAAAAATTAAAACCTGAATTTCATGCTCAACATACAATTGAAAGATATATACAATATATACTTATATTTTGTTCATCTGTTGCTATTTTTACTACAATAGGAATAGTTTTTTCACTAATATTTGAAAGCCTTCGCTTTTTTGCAGAAGTATCAATATTTGAATTTTTATTCAGTACCGAGTGGTACCCTTTTATTCCAATTAGAGAAGGTCAAACAGCTGCAGAGGGATCCTTTGGTGCAGTACCAATATTTGCTGGAACATTTTTAGTTATGGTAGTAGCTATGTGTGTTGCAGTACCTCTTGGATTATTAACTGCAATTTATTTAGCAGAATACGCAAGTCAAAGAGTTAGAAAAACTGTTAAACCTCTTCTTGAAATTTTAGCAGGGATACCAACAATAGTTTATGGGTTCTTTGCTTTTGTTAGTGTTGCTCCTTTCGTTAAAGCATTTGGACAATCAATTGGAATTGATGCTTCACCAACAAGCGCCCTTGCAGCTGGTATGGTAATGGGAGTTATGATTATTCCTTTTATTTCTTCCCTATCTGATGATGTAATAAACTCTGTCCCGCAAAGTCTAAGGGAAGCATCGCTTGGTATTGGCGCTAATAAAGCAGAAACAATTAAAAAAGTAATTTTACCAGCAGCTTTACCTGGAATTGTAGGAGCATTTTTATTAGCAATATCCAGAGCGATAGGGGAGACCATGATTGTTGTAGTTGCAGCAGGTACGGCTCCCAATCTTACGGGCAATCCTTTTGAAAATGTAACAACAGTTACAGTGCAAATTGTTGTGGCCTTAATAGGTGATCAAGAATTTGATAACCCAAGAACATTATCAGCATTTGCTTTAGGATTAGTTTTATTTGTTATTACATTATTTCTTAACATTATAGCTCTACAAATAGTAAAGAGATACAGGGAGCGTTATGAATAATTCTGTTGCTAAAGAAAAAATTGTTTCTTTGAGAAAAAAGAGAAGTTTAGAAGATATGCGATTTAAGTATTATGGCTTTACAGCTATGTGTTTATCTTTAGCAGTTTTAGTTTTTCTTTTGTATACAATATTTTCTAAAGGATACACTGCTTTCCAAAAAACAATTGTTCTCCTAGAAGTTGATTATAATCAAGAGGTTTTAAAACTAACACCTGACTCTTCAGATGAAGATATGGAAAAAGGAAAATTTTTTAGAGTTAAAAAACAGGCTATTGAAAATTTTTTCCCTGATCTCTCAAAATCAGATATTAAATTAGTAAAAAAATTATTTTCTATAAATGTAGATAAGGAAATTAAAGACTACTTCTTAGAAAATCCTGAAGTTATTAACACTAAGCAACAAATTTGGGTAACCGCCCATAGTGATGTGGATCAACTATTAAAAGGTAATTCAAGAAGGGATGTGCCAGAAGATAGAAGAAAATTAAATGATATTCAATTAAGTTATGTTGATCAATTAGTTGAAGAAAATAGAGTTAAACAAGTTTTTAATAATTTCTTTTTTACTAAAGCAGATTCAAGGCATCCTGAAATTGCTGGTGTAGCTGGTTCATTTATGGGATCATTATTTACTCTTTTTACTGTTTTTATTTTATCTTTTCCAATTGCTATAGGAGCGTCTGTTTATCTTGAGGAATTTGCTCCAAAAAATAGAATAACTGAATTAATAGAAGTAAATATTTCAAATCTAGCAGCAGTCCCATCAATAGTTTTTGGACTACTTGGGTTGGGGGTATTGCTTAATGTTTTTGGTCTTCCAAGGAGTACACCGTTAGTTGGAGGGTCCGTATTAGCCTTAATGACGTTACCAACCATTATCATTGCCTGTCGAGCTTCATTGAAAGCTGTTCCTCCTTCAATTAAAGAAGGAGCACTTGCAGTTGGAGCAACAAAAACACAAGCGGTATTTCATCATGTCGTACCCCTTGCACTACCAGGGACTTTAACAGGGACTATTATTGGATTAGCACAAGCATTAGGAGAAACAGCACCACTAATAATGATTGGCATGATTGCATTTATTCCTAATATTCCAACTGGTTTAACAGAACCTTCAGCAGCACTACCTGTTCAAATATATCTTTGGGTGGAAAGTGCAGAAAGAGGTTTTCAAGAAAAATCAGCCGCAGCAATAATGATAATTTTAATATTTTTGTTTATGATGAATGCCATTGCAGTGTTCTTAAGAAATAGATTTGAAAGGAAGTGGTAAAACATGAGTAACTCTAAAATATTGGCAAATGGTGTAGATGTATATTATGGATCCAAACAAGCTCTTTTTGGAATCTCAATGGATATCAAGGAGAAAGAAGTTACGGCATTAATCGGTCCTTCAGGATGTGGTAAATCAACTTTCTTAAGATGTATAAACAGAATGAATGATTTAATTGAAATATGTAAAGTATCGGGATCAATAAAAGTAGATAACCAAGAAATTATTAGTGAAAAAACCGATGTTGTAAGTCTAAGATCTAAAATTGGAATGGTATTTCAAAAACCAAATCCTTTTCCTAAATCTATTTTTGATAATGTTGCTTATGGCCCAACTATACATGGTTTAGTTGACTCAAAAAATGAATTAGAAGAAATTGTACATTCATCATTAAAAAAGGCAGGTCTATTTGATGAAGTAAAAGATCGATTAAATGAACCTGGAACAAGTTTATCAGGCGGTCAACAACAACGATTATGTATTGCAAGAGCAATTGCTGTTAATCCTGAAATAATCCTAATGGATGAACCTTGCTCTGCTTTAGATCCAATAGCAACTGCTATTATAGAAGAATTAATTGATGAGTTAAGATTAAACTATACAATTATTATAGTAACTCATTCTATGCAACAGGCAGCCAGGGTTTCGCAGAAAACATGTTTCTTCCATTTAGGAGAATTAATAGAAACGGGTGAGACAAACAAAATTTTTACAAATCCTGATAATACAAAAACACAGGATTACATTACAGGGAGATTTGGTTAATGAAACAAGAAGGACATATTGTAAAATCATATGATGAAGAAATTAGAGACATTAAAAATAATATTGTTGATATGGGCAGTTTAGTTGAAAATCAACTAAAAGACTCACTTCAATGTTTAAAGGATAAAGATACAGAATTTGCCGAAAAAATTATAGAAAACGATGATGTAATTGATAAAGCATATAATACTCTTGATCAAAGCTTAGTTGAAATACTTGGCAAAAGACAACCGATGGCTGCAGACTTACGAACAATTTTTTCAGCAATTAAAATCAATAAAGATCTAGAAAGAATAGGAGATCATGCAACAAATATTGCCAAAAGAGTAGCAGTAGCAGAAATAGTTTTGCCAGAAAAACCTTCGAGAGATATTATTAATATGGGTGCACAAGTTAATATTATGATCAGTGAAGTAATAAAAGCTTTTTTAGAATTTTCAGATCAAGCCGCAAAAAAAGTTTGGTTAATGGATAGACAAATTGATGAAGAATATCTTGGAATATTAAGACAATTATTAACCTACATGATGGAAGAACCAAAAAGAATCACAGCATGTACAAGTCTTTTATATATGGTTAAAGACCTAGAGCGAATAGGTGACTATGTACAAAATATAGCTGAAGATATTTATTATGCAGTTTCTGGTGAGCCCCTATTTGATGGTAATCCAGACCCAACCTGGGAAGCAATTCTTCCAAAGAAGAAATAAATTGTAATATTATTGTAACAAAATTTTAATAGTAAAGATTCATGAAACTAAAAATGCTTATCGTTGAAGATGAAGAAGCATTATTAGATCTTTTAAAATTTAATTTTAATAAAGAAGGATATAAAATAGATACTGCAACGGATGGTGAAACTGCTTTAGAAAAAATCTTATATAAACCACCTGACATAATTATTCTTGATTGGATGCTACCAGAGTTATCAGGAATTGAACTTTGTCGTAGAATTAGAAAACATAAAGAACATAAGAATATTCCTATCATAATGTTAACAGCAAAAGGTGAAGAAGAAGATAAACTTCGCGGCTTAGAAACTGGAGCAGATGATTACATAACAAAACCCTTTTCGGTTAACGAATTAGTGGCAAGAGTAAAAGCTGTTCTTCGACGAATAAGACCAATGTTTGTAGATGAAGTTTTAACTTATAAAGGAATAGTAGTTGACCTTGTATCTCACTCGGCATCACGAGATGGTGAAACTCTTCATCTTGGTCCAACAGAATTTAATTTATTAGCTTTCTTCATGGAAAATATTGGTCGTGTCTTTAGCCGTGAACAATTACTTAATCATGTTTGGAAAAATGAGGCTCATGTAGAACCTCGAACAGTTGATGTTCATATAAGAAGACTGCGAAAGGCCATTAATAATGACGTAAAAGAAGATTTTATAAGAACCGTAAGATCAGCAGGATATTGTTTTGGCTCGTAATTAAGCCATAAATTTCACTTATACAAATCACCATTCAAACTATAAAACCACCATATGAAGAGTCTTTTTAGATCATTCTTTACTGTCAGCTTCTATACATTTTTAAGTCGAGTATTAGGTTTTATTCGTGACATATTAATAGCAAGATATCTTGGATCGACAGTCATTGCTGATGCATTCTTCGTAGCATTTCGTATTCCTAATTTCTTTCGCCGTGTCCTAGCAGAAGGAGCATACAGTGCTGCATTAATCCCTGTTTTCTCAGGTGTTGTTCTCAATCCAAAAGATGAACGCGAGGCTTCTGACTTTGTTGAAAACACGACCTCAATGTTACTATTTGCTACGGCCGTTTTAACAATCATTTTCTTTTTTGGGATGCCTTATATCATTCAAGTTTTGGCACCAGGTTTTACCAATAATAAAGAGGCCTATGAACTTGCCGTGCACTTTGGAAAAATAATTTTCCCCTATATTATTTTTATTTCCTTAGCTGCTCACTTTGCTTCAATTAATAATGTTCATGAACGTTTCGCTGCTGGTGCATTTGCTCCTGCCATTTTGAATATAAGTTTTATTCTATCATTATTCTTTCTTACACCTTTTGTGACAACTGCAGGTCACGCATTATCTTACGGTGTGTTGATAGGCGGCATATTACAATTTCTATATTTATACAGAGCAGTTCTAAATTTTTACCGACCACGAATTCGCATTCCAGTTTTAAATGAAAAATTAAAAAAGTTTTTTATATTATTTTTACCGGGTGTTGTTGGTTCAGGAGTCATTCAATTAAATATTGTTATTGGAACTATCATCGCTTCCTTTTTACCAGTTGGTGCTATCAGTCATATTTATTACGCAGATCGTCTTAACCAATTACCACTTGCCATCTTTGGGATAGCACTTGGCATTGTTCTTTTACCAAGTTTATCAAAAGCAATTAAACAATCAGATCAAGAAACAACAAATAATATTCAAAATAGATCTATTGAATTTTCATTACTAATTTCTTTACCATCAGCCATAGGATTATTTATTTTAGCAGAACCCATTATTCAAATTTTATTTGAACGAGGTGCCTTTGTAACAGAAGATACTTTTTATACTGCTAAAGTATTAAGTTACTTTGCTTTAGGTCTACCTGCATACATTATAATTAAAGTTCTAGTTTCCTGTTTCTTTGCAAGAGAAGATACCAAAACACCTCTCTATATATCTATTGTCAGTGTGATTACTAATGTTGTGTTATCGCTTCTTTTAATTGGATCAATGAGAGAAATGGGAATTGCTGTTGCAACAGCAATTAGTGCATGGGTAAATGCATTATTACTGTACCTCTTTTTAGCTATTAGGAATCATATGAAATTTGATGATCTATTAGTAAGGAATTCCATTAAAATTTTACTAAGTTCATTTCTATTATTTGTAGGAATCTACGAATTAAATGGACTATTCTTTACAAATATTAGTGGTAATTCAGTGTTATTAAATTCAACACTTTTACTTCTGATGATCTTTTTAGCTATAATTATTTATTTTGGATTAGTAATTGTGTTAAAAGTCCTATCGGTAAATCAGCTAAGAGAATATTTAAAAAAATAATATGGAAAAGCCAACAAAAAGAATACTGTCCGGTGTCCAACCATCTGGTGATCTTCATTTAGGAAATTATCTTGGAGCCATAAAAAATTTTGTTTCTCTTCAAAAAGAATACGAATGCTTTTTTTGTGTTGTTGATTTGCATGCGATTACCGTTTGGCAAGATCCAAAAGTTTTAGCAAATAAAACACGAGAAGTAACAGCTGCATTTATTGCTTCTGGTATTGATCCAAAGAAAAATAATATTTTTGTTCAATCACAAGTTCCTCAACATGCACAGCTTGGATGGTTATTCAATTGTGTTGCCCGAATGGGGTGGTTAAACCGGATGACACAATTTAAAGATAAGGCTGGTAAAAATAGTGAGAATGTATCTGTTGGTTTATTTTCTTATCCAACGTTAATGGCAGCAGATATATTAATTTATTTGGCAACGCACGTTCCTGTAGGTGATGATCAAAAACAACATTTGGAATTAACAAGAGATATAGCACAAAAATTTAATAATGATTTTAAGACAGATTTTTTTCCTATTCCTGAACCGTTAATTTTAGGGGAGGCTACAAGGGTTATGAGTCTGCGTGATGGGTCAAAAAAAATGAGTAAATCAGATCCTTCTGATTATTCGAGAATAATGTTAACTGATACAGCTGAAAATATTACACAAAAGATTAAAAAAGCAAAAACAGATCCTGAACCACTACCTCAAGATAAAACTGATTTAGAAAAAAGACCAGAAGCAGAAAACCTAATCTCGATATTCGCTTCTTTGCAAGATACAACCATTGAAAGTGTTATTAAAGATTATGCAGGGAAAGAATTCTCCACCTTTAAAAAAGATTTGGCAGATTTATCCGTATCTAAGTTAGAACCAATTACAACTGAGATGAATAAACTTATGAGTGATGTTTCTTACATCGATTCTATTTTAAATCAGGGCAAAGAGAATGCTATAGCAGTAGCAGAACCTGTTTTGCAAAAAACTAAAGAAATTATTGGTTTTTTATCCTAAAAATTCCCCAAATATTAAATTTTTTTTTAGAAAATTCATACTAAAGACATATTAATAACTATATATAGTGCATATGTTTATACAAACTGAACAAACTCCCAATCCACAAACATTAAAATTTCTACCCGGTAAGGTTGTTATGGATGATGGCACGGCCTTTTTCCAAAATATTGATGAAGCAGCTGACTCACCATTTGCAAAACGCTTATTTGATGTCGATGGAGTTGAAGGAGTGTTTTTTGGAAGTGATTTTATTACTATTACAAAAAATCAATCTTTAGATTGGCAAGTTATGAAGCCGTTAATCTTAGGTTCAATAATGGATCATTATAATTCTGGAGATGCAACAATTAATATTACTAAAAAAGGTGAAGATAAATCATTAGAGATTGATGAAAACGATACCGATATTGTAAAACAAATTAAAGAATTACTGGATACACGAGTAAGACCAGCTGTTGCTATGGATGGCGGTGATATTATTTATGATAGTTTTAAGGATGGTGTCGTATATCTCCACATGCAAGGTGCTTGTTCAGGTTGTCCAAGTTCAACTGCTACTTTAAAAATGGGTATCGAAAATATGTTAAAGCACTATGTTCCAGAAGTACAAGAAGTAAGGCCTATTGATGGATAGACTGTATAATTTTTTTTGCTTTCCTCTATTACTTCTTGGATTAATTTTTATAAGCAATGGCTTTGTTGGCTTTGTAGAAAATAACACTGTCAATAATAAGAATAACATTCAAACCGCAAATCAAATAAACAAATTATATTTTGAAAAAGAAATTACACCATCTGAAAAGGAAATTACCCTTAAGGGCCCTCCTATTACAGAAATAGTGAATGAAAAATTAATTATTAAAGTAAGAATAAAGCCTATTAATCCTATAATCACATCAAAAATTGAAGAACAAATTAATCCTAGTTTGCAGCTAACATTATCAGATAAAGATTTTGATTACCTTGATTCAAATAAAAAAGAATTTGTAAAAACGGTTTTACCGATAATTATTAATGAAAATCAAAATATTTTAATGATTAGAAGTTTCGTTAATGAGCTCAAAGGTAAGTTAGAAACTTTTAGAACCCTCAATAATAATGAAATAAGAAAACTTAATGAAATTGCCCAAAAGTATAATATTAAGTATCAAAATATACACAAATTAGATTTAGTTAACGAAATACTTTCAAACGTTGATGTAATACCTAATTCAATAGTATTAGCCCAAGCAGCAATTGAAAGCGGATGGGGTAAGTCTAGATTTGCAAAAGAATACAATGCACTTTTTGGGGAATACACTTATGATGACTCGGAAGGTGTTATCCCACTTGAAAGAGAAAATGGTGATACTCATCTAATAAAAGCATTTAGCTCATATAGTAATAGTGTTGAATCATATTTTGACAATATTAACTCTCATTATGCATATAAAGATTTTCGTGATATCCGAAATATAATGAGAAAACGAAATAATTTTTCCAATGTTAACTTACTTGTTAATAAATTAAGCACTTACGCAGAAGATGAAAATTATATTAAAACAATAAGACAAGTTATTAAAACTAATAACTTTGGTATCTTTGATCAAAAAACTATTTCTTATTAATTAAAAATAAAATTGGTGACCAAACCATCTCCAATTTCCTTCACCATCTTTAACAGTACAATTCATTCTAGATCTTCCAGGTGACAATTCTCGTGAAAGTCTTATTTCAATTCTTTCGTTAAATTTATAAATTTCTCTATCAACCTGACCTTTGCTATCAAATATAAAACAATCTAGAGATTTAACTTTTTTATCATCTAGAAGAGAGAAACCTATGAATGGTGGGTTTTGTTTAATAGTTGGATTTTGAGGTATAAAGTCATAAACTCCTAATCCTTTAGAAGAAGCAGCAAATTTTACTCTATCTATTTCACCATACCTTTCATTTAATGAAAATCTCGGTAAATAATACATGTTAGAAGTTTCATTAATTATTCCGGAATGCTGTCCAAAAGCAACCTTAAATTTAAATTCTTTTACTAATTCAATTATTTCATCTGTTGTCTCACCATAAGGAAATGCAAATAAAGTTGGTATCTCCCCAAGCTCTTTTAAGAAGATTCTATTAGATGTTTCTATTTCATCTCTTACTTCTTCAATACTAATATCTGGCATGTGGGCATGTGTATGAGAGTGTGCACCAATTACTACGCCTTCTTCTTTCAGTTTTCTTATTTGATCCCAGTTAATATATTTTTTATTATTTGAAATCGTCCCTGTTGTTACAAATAAGGTAACAGGAATATTATTTTCTTTAAATAAAGGCCATCCCACTTCTAAAAAAGACTTATCAGCATCATCTACACTTATGCCAATAGTATTTGCTGGAAGATCACCATCATTAATAATTGTATCAATAATAAAATCTAATGATTTAATAGTATATTTTTCTTTAGTTAATTCTTCAATATGACTATTAAGTTGGTCAATGGTTACACTTGTTGAGGGATATTTAGAAACTCCAAATTTATGATACATAAATACAGTTGCTGAGTTTTTTACTTCATTAGCAAAAGCACTACTTACTAATAAAAAAATTAAAGAAATACTTTTTAAAAATAGCAATAGAATGTAGTTATGTAATTTCATATGTTGTTATTTCTAGATATTATATCATCAATACCAGAATTTTGTGTAATTGATGACAACAAAATAATATTACAACAGAAAATTACTAAATCTGAAAAAGATAAGTTAAGTGATAATATAATACAAGCCTATCTAGAAATAGATAAACGATTAAATTTAACTAAAAATCTCAAAAAAATTTCTACAACTATTGGTCCTGGTTCTTACACAAGTTTAAGGGTTGGTTCAGCATTTATTTCTGGTCTTATGATTTCCCGTAATATTCCATATTACCCACTAACTATTGAGGATATCTTAAACTTTAGCGCAATAAAACATTCCAAAAAAAATTTGGGAGTTTTTATAACCTCTTCTAATAATCAGAAATTTTTTTGTTATAAAATTAAAGATAACAACATGAAATACTATAAAGTTGAAAATAATAAATATTCAATTCCAAAAAATATCGATTTGATTCTTTTTAATAAAAGTAAAATAAATGAAAAAAATGAATTAGAACAAATGAAGTTTTCTTTTTTTGAAGAATTTTACAGCAATTACAATAATTTTACGTTTAAAAAAAATATTATTATTGAACCAATATATATATCAAATAATCAATTACTAAATTGAATAGAATTAGCTTAATAAATAAAGAACACTTATTATCAATAATCAATTTTATAAATGATAATAGTGATGAATTTAATTATTTTAAAAACATAGGATGGAATATAAAAAATATTGAAAGTCATTTTAGCAAAAATAATAATTACTCTCTTGGATATTTTAAGGATAATAATCTTGTAGGAGTCTTAATTGGTGATACAATTAAAAATGATAAAGAATATAATTTAGAATTACATATTTTATTTGTATCAAAACATCAAAGAAGAAAAAAAATTGCAACAAAATTATTAAATTATATTGAAACAAATAATCTTAATTTTTCAAAGATTTTCATTGAAGTTGCTGAAGATAATGTAGAAGCAATAAATTTTTATCAAAAAAACAACTTTGTCTTTTTAAATTTTAGACATAACTATTATAGGTATAATGACAAAAATATTCATGCTAAATGCTTCATAAAAAATATTAATAATGAGTGATAAATATATTTATATAAAATCTTATGGCTGTCAGATGAATGTATATGATAGTAATCGTATTAAAGATTTGTTCTCAAATAAGGGATATAAAATAACAAAAGATATTTCTAAAGCAGATTTAACTGTCTTAAATACTTGTCATATTAGAGAAAAGGCAGTTGAAAAAGTTTATTCTGATATTGGTAGAGTAAAAAAAATTAAAGACAAAAAACAAAATATGAAATTAGTAGTTGCCGGTTGTGTAGCTCAAGCTGAAGGTCTTGAAATAAAAAAAAGATCTCCTTCAGTTGATTATGTCGTTGGACCTCAATCTTATCACAAATTACCTGATATGATTGATAAAGTCGATGCAATCGAAAATAGTGAGTTTTTACAAAATGAAAAATTTAAAAACTTAATTTTCAATTCTTCTAATTTATCTTCTGAATTTTTATCTATTCAAGAAGGGTGTGATAAGTTTTGTTCTTTTTGTGTAGTGCCATATACAAGAGGACCTGAATTTTCTAGACCAGTTGATGATATAGTAGAAGAAACAAAAAAATATGTATCAAATGGTATAAAAGAAATAATTTTGCTAGGTCAAAATGTTAATGCTTACCACGGTGTAGCATCAGATGGAAAATCAAAAGATCTAGCTTACTTAATTAATAAAATCAGTGAAATCGAAGAAATAAAAAGGATTAGATATATGACATCCCACCCTATAGATATGAAAGATTCCCTCATAAATGCCCATGCTGATAATTCAAAACTTATGCCTTTTCTTCATCTACCCATTCAATCTGGCTCAGATAAAATTTTAAAAAAAATGAACAGAAAACACTCAGTTGATGATTATTTAAGAATAGTTGAAAAAATAAGAAATGTTCGCCCTGACATTGCTCTTTCATCAGATTTTATTGTCGGTTTCCCGGAAGAAACAGATAATGATTTTGAAGATACAATGAAATTTATTGAAAAAGTAAATTTTGTTATTGCTTATTCATTTATTTATAGTCCAAGACCAGGAACACCTGCTCAAAACAAAGATAATATTAGTTTGTTAGATAAAAAAGCACGGTTAAGCGCTTTGCAATCTTTACTTACACAACAACAAATAAATTTTAATAAATCATTTGTTAATAAAGGGATGGAAGTATTATTTGAAAAGGTAGGCAGGCATAAAGATCAATTTATAGGTCGTACAATCTACAATCAAAGTACATTTATTAACTCTAAAAAAGATCTCTTAAATCAAATTATGAATGTGAAAATTACAAACTCAACTAACTTTGCACTTGAATGTCAGATATAGTAAATAAAAACGAAAATTTAGAATTAGAATTAGAAGATAATACAATTTTAAGTAACTTATTTGGTATCAATGATAGAAACTTATCTCTTATAGAAGAAATTAATCAAGTTAAAATCCAATACCGTGGAAACAAAATTAAAATATCAGGTAATAAAAAATCAATTTTTGAAACTAAGAAAACTATTCTTAATTTATTTAAAGAAGCACAAAATGGTGCTGAAATAGATGAGGATAGAATTAGAGATAATAAAAGTTTAATATCTATGAATATTAAGTCAGACAAACAGATGGATTTATTTATTCAAACTAAAAAAAGAAAAATTATACCTAGAACTGAAATACAAAATAAATATCTTCAATTACTAAATACCAAAAATATTACATTTGCTATTGGTCCTGCTGGGACGGGAAAGACTTATCTTGCTGTTGCTAAAGCAGTTTCAGCCCTTCAAGATGGCAAAGTAAATAAAATTATTTTATCCAGACCAGCTGTTGAAGCTGGAGAAAAATTAGGTTTTCTTCCTGGAGATTTAAAAGAAAAAGTAGATCCTTTTTTGAGACCTATCTATGATGCTTTATATTCAATGCTACCTTATGAACAGGTTGAAAAAAAATTACTTAACAACACAATAGAAATAGCACCAATTGCCTTTATGAGAGGAAGAACTCTTGAAGATTGTTTTATAATTTTGGATGAAGCTCAAAATACCACAAAAACACAAATGAAAATGTTTTTAACTAGATTAGGTAAAAATAGTCAAATGGTGGTTGTAGGAGATATTACACAAATCGATCTTGTAAGTGAAAAAGATTCCGGGCTTAAGGATGCATTAAAAAAATTAAATAAAGTTAACGATATAGGTTTTATCGAATTATCAGAAAAGGATGTCGTTAGACATGATTTAGTCAAAAAAATTATTAATGCATATGAAAAACATAAAAGTTGATTTTTTTTCTGAATCAAAAAAATGGCCAAGGCGAATACCTAAAATTAAGACTATTACAAAAAAGACTATAAATAAAATGAGCTCTTATTTTAAAAGAGATCATAAATTTGAACTGAATATAATTTTAACAGATAAATCAAAAATGATTAAACTTAATAAAACCTATAAAAATAAACAAACAGATACTGATGTTCTTACTTTTATTACAAAGAACTCAAATAAAAATGTTGGAAAAATTTTATATTGTGATATTTTTTTCTCAATTGATACTATTGAAAAATATATACGTAGGAATAAAATTAGCATATATGATCATTTTAACCATCTATTAATCCATAGTTTATTGCATATTAACGGATATAATCATAAAAAAAATTTAGAATTTAAAAAAATGAAAAGAGAGGAGATAAAAATTTTAGGATTATTTGGAATTAACAATCCTTACACAATTTAATGAACACAAATAACGCTGATAAATCATCGAGCTGGAAAAATTGGATAATTAAAAAATTATTATCCAATGATTCAACAAAAGAAGACATTTTAAATTTTATAGCTAATGATGAAGATAATAAAAATATTGACGATCTAAATGATAATAATGAGAAAAATCTAATTAAAAACATCGTAAATTTGAATGAAAAAAGTGTTGAAGATTTAATGATACCTAGAAGCGAAATAGTAGCCTTAGACCATGATAAATCTTACAACGAAATTTTAGAAGTTATTAAGGAAGAGGGACATTCGAGAATTCCAGTATTTAAAAAAAATATTGATAATGTAATTGGTTTTTTTCACATAAAAGATTTTATTAAATCTTCACAGGATACATTTCAGATGAGTGAAATAATAAGAGACGTATTATATGTTGCTCCCAAATCTCCGATTTTAGATTTACTGAAAACCATGAGATCATCTAGGATTCATATAGGGTTAGTTGTTGATGGAGTTGGAGGTGTTGATGGATTGGTAACGATAGAAGACTTAGTTGAAGAAATTGTTGGTGAGATTGAAGATGAACATGACGCAGAAGATGATGAAGAATTAGTTTATAAAAAATCAGATAATTCAATAACTGTGGATGCTAGTTATAGAGTAGAAGATTTGGAAGAATTTTTTTCAATTAATATTCCAAGAAGTGAAGATGATGAAACATCTTCTGTAGGTGGACTTGTATACGAAAAAATAAACAGGATACCAAAAAATAATGAGGTTATAGATTTTAATAATGATCTTAGGATCAAGATTGTTAAATCAAATAATAGAAAAATTGAAATAGTTGAAGTAAATAAAAATAATTGAGTATTTTAATTTATTTAATTTTAGGACTTTTAACCTCACTTTTATTCCCTCCATATTTTTTTTTACCACTAGGTTTCATTATATTTCCATATCTTTGTTTTATATTAGATTCAAATAAAGAAAATTCTAGTGATAAAGATATTTTTAAAAAATTTTCAATATTTGGATTTGGTTTTTTTATTAGTTATTTATTTTGGATCAAGAACCCTTTTTTTGTTTTTGAAGAAACTAAAAATTTTTTCCTCGTTTTTTTATTACTAATAATATTATTATCTATAATTTTTGGTTTAATCTTTACAATAATTTTTAAATTAGGAAAAAAAATTCCAATAATTTTTCTTATTCCATTTATGTTCACATCTAGTGAATATATAATATCCATATTTTTTTATGGATTTCCTTGGTTTACATTTTCATTATTACTCTCTAGTAATGAGTATTTATTATTCTCACTAAAATCATTTGGAACATTATTTTCAAGTTACTTAATTATTCAGATATTATGCATTCCCTTTATTTTTTTAACTAAAGAAAGCTCTAAAAAAGAATTGAGATATCTGTCACTATTTATTGCACTTCCAATCCTTAGTTTATTAACCACGAATTTTAACATAGAAAAAAATAATTTTAAAATTAAAACAATTAACATAGAAATTTTCCAATTAAATTTTAAAAATAATGACCAATCTTTGACACCTGAAAAAAAACTTCAAAGAATAATTAAACATATAGATGAAAGTACTGCTGATTTACTTATCTTCGGTGAAAATAACTTTCCTTATCTTTTAGATGATCTTGAACTAAAAATTATAAAGGAATCTCTAAAAGAAAATCAAACTTTAATTATTGGGGCTACAAGATTTGAAGATAATAATTACTATAATAGTTTAATAAATATTAATTCTTTAAATGTAACTTACTTTGATAAAAAAATTCTTGTTCCTTTTGGAGAGTTTCTACCCTTGAGAGATTCACTAACCTTTTTAGAAACTATTGTTGGTCAAAATGATTATTCAAGAGGAAAAATTGAAAGAAAAATTAATTTATCCAACAATATAAGTTTTATTCCTGTCATTTGTTATGAAATTGTATTTTATTGGAAGCTTTTAAATAAATTAAATAACAAAAGTAATTTTATTGTAAATATCACGAATGATTTTTGGTTTGGTGATTATTTAGGTCCTTATCAACATTTCTATCTCACCAAAATCAGAGCTGCAGAGTTTAATAAGCCAATTATTCGTGTTTCAAATAATGGAATATCTGCAGTTATAGACAACAATGGCGCTGTGCTAATTAAAACCCAATTTAATAAAACTGAAAATTTTAAACACAAATTGTTATTTAATGAAAATAATAATTTTGTTAATTTTCATTTAATATTTAAAATATATTTATTTATTATTTTCACATTTAGTATTTTCTATTATTTAAGAAAAAATGCTTAGTAACAATTATAGTAATCGTTTATTTGGAAGGACAAGAGGAAGAAGCAAGAAAAAAATTGATTTAAAAAAATATCATGAAACAGTTGCCAAATATCAGTTTAAAAATTGTGATAAAAAAAAAAATTATATTTTAGATATTGGTACTGGTTATGGTGAAACTAGTATATTTCTCGCAAATAGATTTTTAGATAAAGTTGTTATATCTTGTGAAAAATATATTGATGGAAATATAATTTTACTTAAAAATATTGAAAAGAATAAAATAAAAAATATTCGATTGCATAATGGAAATGTATGTGATGTTTTAGATTCTATAGAAAGAGAATGTTTTGACCTTGTGTGGATATTTTTTCCTGATCCATGGCCAAAAAATAGACACGCAAAGCGCAGGTTGATAACTAGTAATTTTTTAATAAAACTTCATAATACATTAAAAGAGAGCAGTGAGATATATATTGCTACAGATTCAACAATATATGTAAGATTTATTTTAAACTCAATTTATAATTGTAAGGACTATTTTGCCTGGCTGAACCAATCTGAAATGAATCTACATATAAAAGATTATTTCGATATTGAGACAAAATATTATAAAAAAGCAATCAATTCTCAAAGAAAACCATCTTTATTCATTTTGAGAAAATTATAGACTTGAAATTCTGCAAAATATTAATATACGCAATATTATTAAGGTGGGTTATCCCACCTTTTTTTTATAACTATGGCTAAAAAAAAATATAATGTAATTAGAGAAGAGATGCTTCAAGTTGCATCGAATGTAGCGCAAGAAAAGAATATTGATCAAGATTCTGTTTTTTCCGCAATGGAACAAGCATTAGAAAAAGCCGCAAGAGTAAAATATGGTCAAGAGATTGATATAAGAATATCTATTGATAGAAGCACAGGGGATATTAAACTCAATTCTTTTTTGGAAGTTGTTGAAAATATTGAAGAAGAATTTCAATCTAGACAAATTCTTTTAGAAGATGCAAAAAAAACTAATCCAGATATTAGTTTAGGAGAATTCATTACTAAAGAACTTCCACCTATTGAATTAGGAAGAGTTGCAGCACAAAATGCAAAAGGGGTAATAATACAAAAAGTAAGAGAGGCCGATAAATCAAACCAATATGAAGAATATAAAGATAAGGTTGGTGAAATAGCAGTTGGTATTGTTAAAAGAACAGAATTTGGAAATCTAATTATAGACTTGGGTAAAAGCGAAGCGATTATTAAAAGAGAAGAGCTTATTCCAAGAGAAACATTTAAGAATGGTGACAGAGTCAGGGCTTACATTTATGAAGTAAAAAATGATGTTAAAGGATATCAAGTTTTCTTATCAAGAACGCATCCTCAATTTTTATCAAAACTGTTTTTCCAAGAAGTTCCAGAAATATTTGAAGGTATTATTGTCGTTAAGAGTGTCGCAAGAGACCCAGGATCAAGAGCAAAAATTAGCGTATTTACTGAAGACTCTACTATAGATCCAGTTGGTGCATGTGTTGGAATGAGAGGATCAAGAGTGCAAGCTGTTGTAAATGAATTGCAAGGAGAAAAAATAGATATTGTTACTTGGTCCGATAACCAAGCCACATTCTTAGCAAATGCACTAGCTCCTGCTGAAGTCAGTAAGATTTTCTTGTATGAAGAAAAAAATAAAGTTGAGGTAGTAATACCTGATGATCAATTAAGTCTGGCAATTGGAAGAAAAGGTCAAAATGTAAAACTAGCTTCTAATTTAACTAGCTTAGAAATAGACATATTAACTGAGGATGAAGAATCAGAAAGAAGACAACAAGAGTTTAAAGATAAAAGTTTATTATTAGCCGAGACTCTAGATGTTGAAGATGTTATTGCACAGTTACTTGTTACTGATGGATATACAACTGTTGAATCAATAGCATCTGAGTCTTTAGAAAATTTAGAAAAAATAGAAGGTTTTGACTCTTCTTTGGCTCAAGAAATAATTGATAGATCTAAAAGCTTTGTGCAAGATAAAGAAGAATCTGAAAAAAAACTTATAGAAGAAAATATTAATGATGAAAAATTAATAAATTTAAAGGGTATGAACAATAGTATTTTGGCAAAACTTGCAAAATCAAATATTCTCAATATTAATGATTTTGCCGATTTAGCAACATTTGAACTTATAGACAAGGAAGAGGGCATTTTAAAGGAGCTAGATTTAGATGAGGACATAGCTAATAGTATGATAATGGAAGCAAGAAGTTTCTGGTCTGAAGAACAAAACAAGGATTAAAATTGGATAAAGATAAAGGTAATAAGAAAAAGCCACTAAAATTATCTTCATCAGGAAGATTACAAATAAGAAAAAATCTAGGCCCAGCAGGTGATAAAGCAAGAAGTAGTGGTAATAAGAAAACAATTCAAATTGTATTTAAAAATAAAAACAACCAACAAAAAAGTTCATCAACAACTCAATCTAATTTTAGAGGGTCATCTAGTTTAAGAACACCTAGACCAGGTATAAACTCTTCACTACAACCAAATTTTTCCTCTCCTAGTAAGACTAGAAATTTTGAAAGTAAAAATAAGAAAAACATAGATAAAAAAACCCAACAAAAAAAATCAACATTAAGACCACTTGAAGATGATTTTAGTAAATCAGATGCAAAAAAAATATTAGAACAAGAAGAACAAGAATTTGATAAATTTCCAAGTTTAGCTAAATTAAAAAGAGCTAGAGAAAAAGAAAGACTTAAGTCAGTAAATGATGAAGATGAGAGCAAAATCTCTAGAGAAATTTCTATTCCTGATTTTATTACTGTTCAAGATTTAGCTAATAGAATGGCAGAAAAAACTGCTGATGTAGTTAAGGTTCTTATGAAAATGGGAGTTATGGCAAATGCTACACAATCTTTAGAGTCTGATACAGCTCAATTAGTTGCTGAAGAACTAGGTCATAAAGTTACTGTAATTAAAGATGATGATGTTTTAAATGATATCGAAGATTTTGAAGATCAAGAGGATACTCTTATAAAAAGAGCTCCTGTAGTAACAATTATGGGTCATGTTGATCACGGGAAAACTTCTTTACTTGATGCTTTTAGAGAGAGTAATGTAGTATCTGGTGAAGCTGGTGGTATCACACAGCATATTGGTGCTTATCAAATTAATAATAACAACAAAAAAATTACATTTATTGATACGCCAGGTCATGCAGCTTTTTCAAATATGAGAGCTAGAGGATCTAAAACCACTGATATAATTATACTCGTTGTTGCAGCTGATGACGGTATTAAGCCTCAGACTATTGAATCAATTGCTCATGCGAAATCCGCTGAAGTTCCAATAATAGTTGCTATTAATAAAATTGATCTACCAGGTGCTGATCCAGATAAAGTCAGAAACGAATTACTTAATCATGAAGTAATTGTTGAAAAATTAAGTGGTGAAGTTTTAGATATCGAAGTATCTGCAACTAAAAGAATAAATTTAGATAAATTAGAGGAAGCAATTCATTTACAAGCAGATCTTCTTAATCTTAAAGCCAATCCTGACAGAAAAGCTCGAGGATCAGTGATTGAATCAAAACTAGAAAAAGGTCGTGGTTCAGTTGCTACAGTATTAGTCCAAAAAGGAACATTAAAAGTTAGTGATATTTTTGTATCTGGTGCTGAGTGGGGGAAAGTCAAAGCTCTAATTGATGATAAAGGTAAAAACATAAAGCAAGCAGAACCATCAGTACCTGTTGAGGTTCTAGGATTTGATTCTAATCCACTTGCAGGTGATGATTTTATCGTAGTTGAAAATGAAAGTATTGCTCGTAAAGTTGCTGAATTTAGATCTAGTAAAATACAAATTCAAAAAAATACAGTAGCAAAATCTAATGTTGAAGAAATGTTTGCTCAAATTAATAAAGGTGAAGCAACAAGTCTACCAGTAGTAATTAAAACTGATGTTCAAGGTTCTGCAGAAGCAATTGAAAATTCAATAATCAAACTCTCTACTGATGAAGTTAAAGTAAATGTTATTTATAAAGGAGTAGGTGCTATTACTGAGAGTGATGTCACTCTAGCTGGCTCAGGAAAAGGTTTTATAGTTGGATTTAATGTAAGAGCATTGCCTCACGCAAGAGATATAGCAAAAAGAGATGGTGTAGATATAAAATACTATTCAATTATTTATGAACTTATTGATGATGTAAAAAATCTATTAACCGGTTTATTAAAACCTGATATCTCTGAAAACATTACAGGTAATGTAGAAATTAGAGAGGTATTCAATATATCTAAAGTTGGCAATATTGCAGGTTGTATGGTTAAAGATGGTCTTATTTCTAGAAAATCTCAGATTAGAATTTTAAGAGATAATATTGTGATTCATAAAGGACAAATTAGTAGTCTGAAAAGATTCAAAGAAGAGGTATCAGAAGTTAAGTCAGGATTTGAGTGTGGTGTAATGCTAGATAATTACAGTGATATTAAAGTAGGTGATATTATAGAAACATTTGAAGAGATTTCTACTAGTAGAAAGTTATAATGTTTTTTAACAATGGATACTCAGAGGCAAATTAGATTTGGTGAACTTATAAGATCATTATTAAGTGATTGTTTACTAAAAGAAGATTTTTTTGACGATAATATCAACTCCTCATCAATTACAATATCATTTGTTAGAATGACCAAGGATTTAAAAATAGCTAATGTTTATTTTATGCCTCTTGGCGGTAAGGACAAAATACAGATTTTGGAAGTTTTAAAAGATAGAAAATATATTTTTCAAAAATTTTTATCAAAAGCAAAAATTAATTCAAAATTTACTCCAAAGTTATATTTTTATTTAGATGATACCTTCGATGAGGCAGAAAAGATTGAAAATTTATTGTTAAATAAAAATGTTCTTAGAGATATTAAGTAATGATTTCAAAACAAGGTTGGATAAATTTATATAAACCTAAAAATATTACATCCTTCAAAGCAATTAATTCTATAAAAAAAAAATTTTCAATTGATAAAATTGGTCACGCTGGCACCTTAGATCCTATGGCAGAAGGTGTGTTACCTATCGCTGTAGGAAAAGCTACAAAACTAATCCCATACATTAGCATTATTAATAAAGAATATGAGTTTACAATTACATGGGGAAGCCAAACAACAACAGATGATGCTGAAGGTAAAATTTTATTTACATCAAATTATTTTCCTAAAAAAAAAGAAATTGAAAAAAAAATTAATAATTATCTAGGTTATATTGATCAAATACCACCTAAAGTTTCAGCAGTTAAAATCAATGGAAGAAGAGCTTATGAATTATTTAGAAATAATGAAATATTTGAAATTAAACCAAAAAAAGTTTTTATTGAAAATTTGATTATTACTAATCATACTACAAATAAAACATCATTTAAAATTATATGTGGCAAAGGCTTTTATGTAAGAAGTTTTGCTCGTGATTTTGCTTTAGACCTTAAAACATATGGTCATATTTCATCATTAAAAAGGTCAAAAGTTGGTAAATTTACTGAAAAAACATCGATTTTACTGGACGATCTACTTAAAATAGGACAAAGGCACAAAGAAATTAATTGTATTTCCCCAACAATTTCAATGCTGGACGACATCTCGGCTTATGAAATTGAAGAACAAAGAGATATAGAAAATTTATTTTTTGGGAGATCGATTAAAATTGATGAAAAAAAAATTATAAATTTTTCATCAGCTAACTTAAATAAAAAAAATATTTTTTTATTTAAGAAAGGAGACGTAGTCTCAATAGGCAAATTAGATGGTAATTTGTTTAAACCAAATAAAATATTAATATAGGAGAATCGATGTCGATAACTAAAGAAAATAAAAAAAATCTTATTAATGAATTTGCTAAAAGTGATAAAGATACTGGATCAACAAGTGTTCAGATAGCAGTTTTAACAGAAAGAATTAAAAATTTAACTGAACATTTTAAAACTCATAAAAAAGATAATCATTCAAAAAGAGGATTAGTATCGCTAGTAAATAAAAGAAAAAAATTATTAAATTACTTATTTAGAAAAAATAAATCTGAATATTCAGATTTAATAAAAAAATTAAATATTAGAGGTTAAAAAAGAGGATAAATAAAAATTATGTTTGATGTAAAAAATGTAGAAATTGAATGGGCTGGAAGAAAACTTAAATTAGAAACAGGAAAAATAGCGAGACAAGCTGACTCAACAGTTATAGCCACTTATGGCGGAACAACCGTTATGTGTAATGTGGTAGCTGCAAAAGAAGCAAATCCAGATATGGATTTTTTCCCCTTAACAGTAAATTATCAAGAAAAATATTATTCTGTAGGAAAAATACCTGGTGGTTTTTTTAAAAGAGAGGCTAGACCAACTGAAAAAGAAACATTAGTTTCTCGATTAATTGATAGGCCAGTTCGACCTCTATTTCATAAAGATTTTAAAAATGAGACTCAAGTTACTTGTACTGTATTATCACATGATCAAGAAAATGACTCAGATGTTGTAGCAATGGTAGCAGCAAGTGCTGCATTAACTTTATCTGGTTTGCCATTTTTAGGCCCACTTGGAGCAATTAAGATTGGTTTTATAGACGATGAGTTTGTTGTTAACCCGAGTAAGAGTCAATTATCAAATTCTAAACTAGAATTAGTATTAGCAGGGACTAAGGAAGGTGTACTAATGATCGAGTCTGAAGCTCATGAGCTTTCAGAAAAACAAATGCTAGATGCAGTAGTTCTTGGTCAAGAAAATTATAAAAAAGTGATTGAAGCAATAATTTCCTTAGCAAAAAAAGCAGCAAAAGAACCTTGGGAACTTAAAGAAAAAGATGAAGAAATTAAAAATTTACCATCTAAGATCAACGAAGACTTTGGTAAAGATTTTATAGATGCTTATAAAATAACTGAAAAACAAAAAAGATCAGAAAAATTATCTTTGTTACGAAATGAAATTTCTGAAAAATTTGTAACTGAAACACTCTCACCAGTATTAGTTTCAGATGCAACAAAAAATGTAGAAAAAGATATAGTTAGAGGAGAATTAATCAATACTGGTAATAGAATTGATGGAAGAGACACAAAAACAGTCCGTCCAATTGTGTGTGAAACTGGAGTTTTAGAAAGAACTCACGGGTCTGCATTATTTACAAGAGGAGAAACACAAGCTCTTGTAGTTTCAACTTTGGGAACTGGACAAGATGAGCAAAGAATAGATGCAATTGATGGTGAATATACAGAGAATTTTATGCTTCATTACAATTTTCCACCTTACTCTGTTGGAGAAGTTGGAAGAATAGGTTCTACCAGTAGAAGAGAAATAGGACATGGAAAATTAGCTTGGAGAGCTATTCACCCAATGTTACCTTCAAAAGAAAAGTTTCCTTACACTTATAGAGTAGTATCTGAAATTACAGAATCTAATGGATCTAGCTCTATGGCAACTGTTTGTGGTACCTCAATGTCTTTAATGGATGCAGGAGTGCCTTTAGAAAGACCTGTAGCAGGTATCGCGATGGGCTTAATTAAAGAGAATGATAAATATGTGATATTATCAGACATACTTGGTGATGAAGATCATCTTGGTGATATGGATTTTAAAGTTGCAGGAACTTCTAAAGGAATAACTTCATTACAAATGGATATTAAAATAACTAGTATAACAGCTGAAATTATGGAAGAAGCATTAGCGCAAGCTAAAGATGGACGCTTCCATATACTTGGTGAAATGGCTAAAGCAATTGATAAACCTAATCAATCGATTTCTCAATATGCGCCAACAATAACTAATCTACAAATAAACAAAGATAAAATTAGAGAAGTTATTGGTAAAGGAGGAGCAGTTATTAGAGAAATATCTGAAACAACTGGAGCTAAAATTGAAATTAATGATGAAGGTTTAGTGAGTATTGCAGCTGTAGATCAAAAATCTGGAAATGATGCATTAGAATGGATCAAAGATATTGTCGAAGAGCCAGAGATTGGTAAAATTTATGATGGTAAAGTTATAAAGATAATGGACTTCGGCGCTTTTGTTAATTTCATGGGATCTACAGATGGTCTTGTTCATATTAGTCAATTAAAAAATGAAAGAGTAGAGAAAGTTGAAGATGTTATTAGTGAAGGAGATATCGTTAAAGTAAAAGTATTGGATATCGACTCAAGAGGAAAAATAAAACTTTCTATGAAAGCAGTTGACGCAGAAGAAAACACTTAAATTACCTAAATTAATTGGGCACAGAGGTGTAAAAGATCTGTGTCCAGAAAATACTTTAGAATCTATCTTAAAGGCATTCAACTTAGGTTTAAGTTTTGTAGAAATAGATGTTAAGATTTCTAAAGACAGAGTTCCAATTTTATTACATGATGACACTCTTGATAGAACTACTAATGGAAGTGGGCTCGCAATTGATTATGATTATGAGAACATAAAAAAACTTGATGCGGGAAAATTTTTTTATAAAGAAAATACAAATATTTTTGTTCCAAAGTTAGAAGATATTCTTAGTTTGTGTACTAATAATAATGGTAATTTAAATATCGAATTAAAACCCAATAAAAATTTTGAGAAAGAAAATGTTTATCAAATATATAAAATTGTAAAAAATATTAATCAAATAGATATTTTTTTCTCCTCATTTGATATGATTTCTATTTTAGAAATTTCAAAACTTTACCCTCAATCTATACGTAGTTTTCTATTAGACGATTTTAAAGAATATAATATTGATGATTTGATTAGCATATCTATTAATTATGATTTAAAAATTTGTGGATTAAATATAGATCTTGTTACTGCTGATATTATAAAAAAAATTAAAGAATCCAATATAGCAATAACTGTTTATTCAGATAAAAATATAAATTTATCTAGCGCTAATGATATTTTCTCCATAGGTGTTGACAGTATCTTTATTGATAATCCTTTAGATTTATTGGGAAAATTTTAGAACTTATTGGGCATTCCAATAATATTGTAACCACAGTCAACATAATGTACTTCACCAGTAACTGCAGAAGATAAATCACTAACAAAGTATAAGGCAGATTTACCAATTTCATCTAGTTTTGCGTTTCGTTTCAATGCTGAATGTTCTTCTGTAAATTTAAACACCTCCCTAGCATTATTTATTGCTGCACCAGCAATTGTTCTCATAGGTCCTGCTGAGATTGCATTAACACGAATATTTTTTGTCCCTAAATCCACGCTCAAGTATTTTACACTTGTTTCTAAAGCGGCTTTTGCAATTCCCATTAAATTGTAATTTGGTATTACTTTATTTGACCCGTAAAAAGTAAGTGTGAGAATACTTCCTCCATCATTCATTATAGGTTCAAAATTTCTTGCAAGACTAGTTAAAGAAAAACATGATATTTCCAAACAATTAATAAAATTATCCTTCGTAGTATCAACATATCTACCATTTAACTCTGACTTATCTGCAAATGCAACAGCATGAATCATAAAATCAATTGTGCCCCATTCTTTTTTTATAATTTCTACAGATTTCTTTACTGAATCATTATTATTAAAATCACATTCTATTAATATTTTTGAATTAATTTCTTCAGAAAGTGGCTTCACCCTCTTCAATAATATTTCATTTTGATAACCAATGGCTATTTCAGCACCATTTTCAGCTAGTTGTTTTGCTATTCCCCATGCAATTGAATGATTATTTGCAATACCAAATATTAAACCTTTTTTATTTTTAAGCATGATATTTTGAAAATACTAATGTTGCATTTGTACCACCAAAACCAAAACTATTTGACATAACATGCTCAATTTCAACTTCATTTTCTGTTTTTAAAAGAATATTACAACCTTTGGCACTATCATCGAGATTTTCAATATTAGCAGAACCACTAATAAAATTATTTTTCATCATTAATAAACTATAAATGGCTTCATGCACACCAGTTGCCCCTAAAGAATGACCAGTCAAAGATTTTGTTGAGCTCATTTTAGGAATATTTGAACCAAAAACATTTTTGATTGCTTCCAATTCTTTTACATCTCCTATTGGAGTGCTTGTTCCATGTGTATTTATATAATCAATTTTACCATCAATATTTTTTAATGCTTGCTTCATGCATCTTTCTGCTCCTTCTCCAGAAGGCTGTACCATATCGTATCCATCTGAGGTTGCTCCATATCCTGTTATTTCACCATATATTTTAGCACCTCTAGCTTTTGCATGCTCTAATTCTTCAAGTACTAAAGTTCCACCCCCACCAGCAATTACAAATCCATCTCTATTTGCATCATATGCCCTTGAAGATTTGTTTGGAGTAGAGTTATATTTTGATGATAAAGCACCCATTGCATCAAATAAAATTGATAAAGTCCAATGGAGCTCTTCACCTCCTCCAGCAAAAACAATATTTTGTTTTCCCATCTGAATTAGTTCGTACGCATTACCAATACAATGTGAACTTGTAGAACATGCTGAAGTAATTGAATAGTTAACTCCTTTAATTTTAAAAGGAGTCGCAAGAGTTGCAGAATTTGTACTAGACATTGCTCTTGGCACCATAAATGGCCCAATTTTTTTTGAACCCGAACTCTTTCCAATTTCAGAAGACTTAAATAAATTTTGTGTAGATGGACCACCTGAACCAACAATTATACCAGTCATTTCATTTGAAATATCACTATCCTCTAGCCCTGAGTCATCTATAGCATCTTTCATCGCAATATAGTTGTAGGCAGCTCCGTCACCCATAAACCTTAGTAATCTTCTATCAATTTCGTTACTAATATCTATATTTGGTTTACCGTGTACAAGACTTCTAAAAGAAAACTCCTCATACTCTTCTGCACTTGTTATCCCAGATTTCAAGTTTTTAAGACTGTCTATAACATCCGATTGGTTATTACCAATACATGATACTATACCTAAACCTGTTACTACTACTCTATTCATTACTTATTTCTCAGGTGAGAATAAACCAACTTTCATATCTTTAGCTTCATAAATTGTTTCACCGTCAGCTTTTAAAACACCATCTCCAACTCCTAAAATCAATTTTCTTAGTATAAGTCTTTTAAGAGATATATGGTAAGTTACTTTTTTGACTTTTTGTAATACCTGACCGGTAAACTTAACTTCACCAACTCCTAAAGCTCTACCTTTTCCTGGTTGGCCAAGCCATCCTAAATAAAAACCAAGTAATTGCCACATAGCATCTAAACCTAAACAACCTGGCATTACCGGATCGTCTTTAAAATGACATTCAAAAAACCATAAGTCTTCTTTAATATCTAATTCTGCAATAACCTCACCCTTAGAAAATACCCCACCAGTCTCATTGATTGCGGTAATTCTATCAAACATTAACATAGGAGGCATTGGAAGTTGAGCATTCCCTTTTCCAAAAAGAACACCTTTTGCACAATCGATTAATTGATCGTAGGTAAATGAATTTTGTTTCATAATTTTAATTAAACTTTTTTTATGTATTTATCAATTAACTTAAACTGATTTTAAATAACAATCATGTTTACTTTTAATAAGAATATTATCAATGCTTAATTTTTTTCCATCAGAAATTGTCATTATATTAGTTTCATCCTTTAAATTTAAATAATAATTAATTATTTTTTGAGCAGCAATCAAACCTGCTAACCCTGAAGAAATGCCTGAAATACCTACTACGCTACATCTGGGAAGATCAATATCATCTTTGTTAGGAAATATACAATTTAAGCACAGATGATTATTTTTATTTGAATTATTGAAAAGAATTATTTGTAAATCGTATCTTAAAGCAGAGGAATATAAAAAATCGATTGAGTTTTTAAGACAATATTCATTTAATAATTTAGAACTGAACCAATCATCAGTAGCATCAACTATTATAGAACATTCTTTTAATGAATTTAAATTATAAGAATTAATATTTTTATCAATAGTATTAATTTTACATTCAGTATTGATTAATTTTAATTTATATTTTGCTACATCAACCTTTTTTTTGCCAATATCATTTAAATTAAACAAAATTTGTCTATTAAGATTACTTTTTTCAACGATGTCTCCATCTACTATTAACAATTCTTTAATACCAGAGTTTACTAAATATTGACTTAAAGGACATCCTATACCTCCCATACCTACAATACCAATTTTAATCTTAGATAATTTTTTTAGATTTTCTTCAGAAAATTCTTTTAAAATAAATAACCTGCTGAAAATTTCATATTCTTCTTCAGAGTAATTATTCATAACTCTATATAGTATTATAAATTTGTTTTATAATTTGCTTTGCACAATTTACCTTTGTCATTTTCTTAAATTTTTTTGTCTGGTTTTTTGTAATTATCGATATTCGATTATAATCTGAACCAAAAACTTTATTTTTACTATCGATTTTATTGTAAACAATCATATCACAATTTTTATCCTCTAATTTTTTTTTGGCATTATTAATGCCCCCTGTTTCAGCCGCAAAACCTACTAAAAATTTAGGTCTTTGAGTTTTACTTTTTCCAATTTTTTCTAAAATATCAATATTTTTATCAAGACTAATATTTAATTTTTCATTTTTTTTAATCTTGAATTTATTGATTTTTTTATTTTTGAAATCAGATACTGCAGCAGTAAAAATTCCTATATCAACTTTAGAAATTTTTCTAATTTTTTTATACATTTCGTTTGCTGATTTTATTTGAATAAATTTCAAATTTGGTGGCGGGTCTAAGTTTGTTGGTCCAGATATCAATGTTACATTCGCTCCATATAAAACAAGTTGTGCAGCAATTTCATAGCCTTGTTTTCCAGAAGATTGATTTGAAATAAACCTAACTGGATCAATCATTTCAATTGTTGGACCTGCAGTTACTAGGCATTTTTTATCTTTTAATAAATTAATATTTTCTAATCTACTTAAAATTTTATTTACTATGTTTTTTGAGTTATCAATTCTACCTAAACCAAATTCTCCACATTTTAAATTACCAACTTTTGGGCCAATAAACTCATGACCACTATCTTTTAATAATCTAACATTTTTTTGATTAATTTTATTATGCCACATAAAGCTATTCATTGCTGGGACAAACAAAATTTTTTTATTTGAAGCAAGTAACGTATTGGAAGCTAAATTATCTCCATATCCATTAGCAAACTTTGAAATAGAATTGGCTGTAGCGGGACACACAACTATTATGTCATTATTTCTTGATAAATTAATATGAAGCATCTTATTTTTTTTCTCATCTTCATCATTAAATATTCTATTTTTAAGTAATTTTTTTATATCTGATATCTGCGTATATTTTTTTGCCTCTTTAGTTAGAATACAGCTAGTTTTAACTTCATTAATATTAAGCAAAGTAATAATTTCTTTACATCGAGATGCAGCAATAGAGCCAGTTATTATTAATAAAATTTTATTCATTACAGTTTATAGCCAGTGTGTATTGCTACAATTCCATTAAATAGATTAATAGTCTCAACTTTAGTAAATCCGCAATCATGTAAATTTTTGCTAAGCTCCTCTTGTGATGGAAATAAATCAATACTTTCACTCAAATAATTATAAGCATTCTTATCTTTGGCAACTATTTCTCCTAACAGAGGTAAAATCTTTGATTTATAAATTTTATATGAACTTGATATCATAGATGATTTAGGTGTACTAAATTCTAAGCAACAATATTTACCACCTGGTTTAAGAACTCTGTAAGCCTCTTTTATAGATAATAAATACTCCGTCACATTTCTTAAACAGAAAGAAATAGTATATTTATCAAAAAAATTATTTTCAAAATTCAACCTTTCAGCATTACCAATAAAATATTTTATATTTTTTTCTTTTTTTAATCTTTTTCTTCCTTCTGATAACATTTCTGCATTTAGATCTAAAAGATAAAGACTGGTTGGTAAATTTTCTTTTAAAATTTCGCTGGCAATATCACCAGAACCAGAACCAACATCCAAGATAATTTCATTTTCTTTCAGATCCACTGTCTCTACAAATCTTTTTTTCCATAATCTATGCATGCCTAAACTCATTAAATCATTCATTATATCGTAGTTTGGAGCTACTCTTGAAAATACATTCTGAACAAGTTTAGTCTTTTGTTTTGAGTTTACTTTTGTATAACCAAAATTATAATCCTTTTTCATTATGCCTGAACTACCTGAAGTTGAAACTACAATTAAAGGACTCAAAGTAATATTGAATCAAAAAATATCTAATGTCAAAATTCATACAACAAAACTGCGCTTTAAAATTCCTAATAATATAATTAATATACTACGTAACTCCAAGATATCCAACCTAAGACGTATAGCAAAGTTCATTATCATAGATTTAGATAAAGATTATTCTCTAGTAATGCATTTAGGAATGTCAGGAAGATTAAAAACTGTGTCATCAACATACAAAAGAATAAAACATGACCATTTTATTTTATACTTTTTAAGTAAAAAGATACTTATTTACCATGATCCAAGGAAATTTGGATTTATAGATATAGTAAAAACAAAAGATCTACAAAAAAAAAAGTATATTATGAGTTTAGGTATAGATGCGCTAAGCCCAAATCTTTCACCACAAATGATATTTCAAAAAATTTCAAAATCTGAGGTACCAATTAAGCAGATATTACTTAATCAAAAAATAATTGCAGGTATAGGTAATATTTATGCTTCAGAAATTCTATTTGACTCTAAAATTTCACCTCTTATTTTAGGTAAAAATTTAGAAATTAGTCTCATTATGAAACTAATTAAGTCAATTAGAAAAATTTTAAATAAAGCAATTAAATATGGAGGTTCTAGTATACGAGATTATAGATCTACTGACGGCACATTAGGAAATTTTCAGTCTAATTTTAAAGTATATAATAAAGAAGGAAAAAAAATTGGTACTGACAGAGTTAAAAAGATTGTCCAATATGGTAGATCTACGTTTTACTGTCCAAAAATTCAAAATAATAAGTAATTATAGAATAAATATTAATTGACTTAATTTATTTTGAATTTATAGCACCTTTATGGCTAATCATGTTTCAGCAAAAAAAAGATCAAGACAGAACAAAACTAGAAATACTGTTAATTCTCAATACCTATCTAAATTTAGAAACGCTCTAAATAAATTTAAATCTTCAATGGATACAAAAAATGAGGAAGAAATCCAAAAATCCTTTAGTAATGTCAATTCAATCATGGCCAGGGCATCAAAAAAAGGTATTTTTAAAAAAGAATACATATCCAGAAAGTTATCCTCCTTATCAAAACAAATTTCAAAAAAATAATTTTTTTTTTTAATTTTTTCACTTTTCTTCTTGCTAAAAATACTTAAAGGGTGTTGATTAAGTAAATTAATTTGGTGATTTAATTTTACGACTTTTGATTTTTTTCGTAAAATTGTTTTTAGTAAAAAATCGTCTTGTTGGGGGAAAATGGATAATTCATCTACTATGTTTGACGAAAGTAAATGGTTATCCTTTAAAAAAAATCTAAAGAAAAAAGTTGGTGATTCTGCTTTTAATAACTGGTTAAAGCACTTGAACTATGTATCACTTGATGATTCAACAATTACATTCTCAGTCCCGACTAAATTTTTAAGAGATTGGATAGTTAATAATTATTCAGATAAGATAAAAACGGAAGCAAAAAACCAAGTAGAGAAAGTTGATGTTATAAAATTTGTAGTCAAACCTTCTGGAGGTAGAATAGTTCCAGGCACTACTAGAACCATAAAGAGTAATGATAATCATTGGAAATCTACTATGGATTTACGATCGAACCAATCTTCAACTTATCCTAATGAATTTGGGGCACCTCTTGATCCAAGGTTTACATTTGAAAACTTCGTTGTTGGAAAGCCTAATGAACTTGCTTTTGCAGCTTCTCAAAGAGTATCTGAGGCAAATAAAATTAGTTTCAATCCTCTTTTTTTATGTGGTGGCGTAGGTTTAGGAAAAACTCACTTGATGCATGCCATTGGTTGGAAAATAAAACAACAGCAACCAGAAAGAAAGGTAATTTATCTTTCAGCAGAGAAGTTTATGTATCAATTTGTTAGAGCTTTAAGATATAAAGATACATCTGCGTTTAAAGAACAATTTAGATCAATCGATGTTTTAATGATTGATGATGTACAGTTTATAAGTGGAAAAGATAACACCCAAGAAGAATTTTTCCATACTTTCAATGCACTTATCGAACAAAATAAACAGATTGTAATTTCAGCTGATAAGACTCCTACAGATCTTGATGGAGTACAGGAAAGATTGAAATCCAGGCTTGGATGTGGATTAGTAGCTGATATCCATCCTACAACTTATGAATTGAGACTTGGCATATTGATTGAAAAAGCTCAGAAAAGAGGAGTAGAAATACCTCCTAAGGTATTAGAATTTTTATCTCATAGAATTATTTCAAATGTGAGAGAAATGGAGGGAGCTTTAAACAGGCTAGTAGCTCATGCTACACTAGTTGGTACTCCCATTTCTGTTGAATCAGCTCAATTAGTTCTCCAGGATTTACTAAAGTCGTCAAATAAGAAAATTACAATAGAGGAAATACAAAAAAAAGTTGCAGAGCATTTTAATATTAGGATTACAGATATGCACTCACCAAGAAGATCTAGATCTGTTGCTAGACCAAGACAGATAGCAATGTACTTAGCTAAATCAATTACTTCAAGATCTTTACCAGAAATAGGTAGAAAATTCGGTGGTAGAGATCATACAACTGTTATGCATGCTGTTAAAAAAATTGAAGAACTTAAGTTATCGGATGTAAATTTTAATGAAGATCTAGAATTATTAAAAAGACTTATAGATTCTTAATTTTTTTTATCATATGTTTAGGTATGAAATTTAAAATATCACGTTCAAACTTTTTCAAAACATTATCACATTTACAGGGCATTGTTGATAAAAAGAATTCTTTGCCAATTTTAGCAAATATTCTAATAGAAGCTAAAGATAATCATTTAATTCTATCATCTACCGATATGGATATTTCAATTATTGAAAAGATTGGTTGTGATGTTTTTGAAGATGGATCCACAACAATTAACTCACAGATTTTATATGATATAGTAAGAAAGATTGATGATAATAGTGAGATAGAAATTATTTCAAATAATGGTAAATTGGTCACTTTGCGATCAGAAGGATCAAGATTCTCACTAGCATGCCTTCCAAAAGAAGATTTTCCAATAATTGAAAAGGATAATTCGGGCACCAACATTATCTTAAACTCAAAAATTCTTTTTAAATTAATAGACAAAACTAAATTTGCTATTTCTAATGAAGAAACTAGATATTTTTTAAATGGTTTATATTTTAATGTTACTAATGATGATAATAAAAATATTGTAACACTTGTTGGAACTGATGGTCATCGGCTAGCAAAGTTTAGTCACGAAATTAACGAAAAGATTGACCAAGTCTCCGGTGTTATTATACCAAAAAAAACAATTTACGAATTGTCAAAATTATTATCTGAATTTGATAATGATGTAAATATATCAATTAGTTCAAATAAAATAGTTTTTATAGTTGGTGATATAATATTTATATCAAAATTAATTGATGGCAGTTTTCCTGATTATAAACGAGTAATTCCTAATGATAATAAAAATATTTTAAAAATAAATAGAGATAAATTACTATCAGCTGTTGATAGAGTAAGCACTATAGCAAACGAAAAATCACCAGTAATCAAATTTAAATTATTACAAAATATTCTTAATTTAAATACCATTAATACAGAAAGTAGTACTGCATCAGAGGATTTAAGCATTAGTTATGAAGGAGATGAAATTGAAATAGGATTTAATTCGAAATATATAATGGATATAGTTAATAATTTAGAAGATAACGAAATATCAATTAATTTAAAGGATAATACATCTCCCGTTATAGCTCAGGAAAATTCAAATACTAATCTTGTGTATGTTTTGATGCCAATGAGAGTTTAAAATTTGGCGAAAATAAAACATATTGAATTTTATAATTTTAGAAATTTTAAAAATTTTAAGACTTCTTTTAACAATAAATTAAATATTTTATTTGGTGATAATGGTTGTGGAAAGACTAATATCTTAGAAGGTATTTCTTTGATTGCAAAAGGCAAGGGATTAAGAAATTCAAATATTTTAAATTTAATAAAAAAACAAGAAGAAAATTTTTTGATAAAAAATAATCTGGAAATACAAAAAAATGACTTCAATATAGAAATATTTTCTGAACAAAAAAATGAAAAATTAAAAAAAATAATTAAAATAAATAATGATTCATCTAAAGATTCACTTAATTTTCTGAATCAATCCATTTCATATTTAGTATTTTTACCGGAGATGGAAAGGCTATTTCAAGCATCACCTTCTTATAGAAGAAATTTTTTAGACAGATTAATTTTTTCTAGTAGAAATGATTACAATAAATTGATTAATAAATATAAAAAATCTTTACTTGAAAGAAATAAAATACTTCAATCTTATAATACTGATGATGATTGGTTGAATCGTATTGAAAGCGAAATATGTTTATTGGGATTAGAAATATATAAATTAAGAAATTCACAACTAAAAACTCTCAATATTGAGCTAAGTAATATGAAAAATGATTATAATTTTCAATTTGATATTATATTAGAAATAAAGGATGATTTTTTTAATAATGATATTAATTTTGAAGAATATTTGTCAAATCTAATAAATTCACGTGTATATGATAAGCAGTTTGGTGGAGCTAAAATTGGTCCTCATAAATCAGACATTATTTCAATTGTTAACAATGAATTTGAGGCGTCTTTATTGTCTACAGGGCAACAGAAAACAATTGTATTGATGATATTACTAGCGCAATGCAATTATTTAGTAAATCATAAAAAAATAAACCCAATATTTTTGTTTGATGAAATTGGTTCACATTTAGATAAGCATAATCGTCAAATTTTGTTAGACATGATTAATAGATTTGAAATTCAATTTTTTTTGACTGGTACTGATCAAAATATGTTTTCTTTTGTGTCAACAAATGCGGAATTTTATAATATAACAGAATTATGAATTCAGAATACTCATCCGATTCAATTAAGGTACTAAAAGGACTTGAAGCTGTTAGAAAAAGACCCGGTATGTATATTGGTGATACCGACGATGGATCAGGTTTACACCAAATGATATATGAAGTCCTAGATAATTCCATAGACGAAGCATTGGCTGGTTATTGCGATAAAATTGAAGTAATATTAAACACTGATGGAACAGCTACAATAACGGATAATGGTAGAGGAATACCTGTAGATCTTCACAAAACAGAAAAAATACCTGCAGCTCAGCTAATCATGACTGAGTTACATGCTGGAGGTAAATTTGATCAAAATAGTTATAAGGTATCTGGTGGTTTACATGGTGTTGGAGTATCAGTCGTTAACGCTCTATCCGAATATCTTAATTTAGAAATAAATAGGGATGGTAAAAAATACAATATTGAATTTGGAAACGGAATAGTAACTAAAGAACTAGAGGTAATTGGTGACTCAGAAAAAATTAATAACCAATTTTTTACGGGTACTAAAATTACTTTTCTTCCAACTACAAAAATTTTTAAAGATATTAATTTCAATTTCAAAACAATTGAAAAAAGACTTAGAGAACTAGCATTCTTAAATACAGGTATAAGTATTTTTTTAACTGATAAGAGACAATCTGAAGAAAAGAATATTAATTTTAAATATGAGGGTGGTATTAAGGAATATGTAAAATATTTAAATGAAGGTAAGACACTCATTAATCCCAATCCAATATATTTTCATGGAGAAAAAAATGATATTTCTATTGAATGTTCATTACAATGGACTGATAGCTATCATGAAAATACAATTTGTTTTACAAATAATATCATTCAAAGGGATGGAGGCACTCATTTAGCCGGTTTTAGAGGTGCTCTTACTAGATCAATTGTAAATTACATAAATAAGAATGTAAAAAATTCTAGTAACATTACAGGTGAAGATGCTCGAGAGGGATTAACATGTATAATATCAGTTAAATTACCAGATCCTAAATTTTCAAGTCAAACTAAAGATAAGCTTGTATCTTCAGAAGTTAGGCCAGTAATTGAATCCACCAGTCTAAATAAATTAGAACAGTGGATAGAAGAAAATCCATCTGAAATTAAGCAAGTAATTGATAAGATTATAGAAGCATCAAATGCCAGAGAGGCTGCAAGAAAAGCAAGAGAATTAACTAGAAGAAAAACAGGTCTAGAAAATACTTCTCTTCCTGGCAAACTTGCTGATTGCCAAGAAAAAAACCCAGAATTATCAGAATTATTTATAGTTGAGGGAGACTCAGCAGGTGGGTCAGCTAAACAAGGTCGAGATAGAAAAAATCAAGCTATTCTTCCATTAAGAGGTAAAATACTTAATGTTGAAAGAGCAAATGATAAGCAAGTTTTGACAAGTAATGAAATAGGAGCATTAATTACAGCTATTGGTGCAGGAGTTGGGAATCCAACTGATGATGATAATCAAAATAAAATTGAAGGCAAGTTTGATGTTTCTAAAATGCGATATCATAAAATAATCATTATGACTGATGCAGATGTAGATGGTAGTCATATTAGAACCCTGCTGTTAACTTTTTTTTATAGACATATGAAACCAATTATAGACACAGGTAAACTATACATCGCTCAACCTCCTTTATACAGACTTAAAAAAGGAAACTCTACTGTATATAAAAAAGATGATAGTGATTTAGAAGATTATTTAATTCAAGAAGGTTTAAAAAATTCTATTTTTGAAAATACTCAGGGTACTAAAGTTGCGGGTGAAGAATTAAAACAAATTATATATCTTTCAAAAAAAACAAAAAATTTAGTTATGCCGTTGTTAAGAAGAGTTGATAATAGTGATATTATCGAGCATGCAGCAATTGTTAGAGCCTTAGATATTAGAAACCTAATAGATAATAATATTGGTCAAGAAATAGCAAAATATCTTCAACAAAGATTAAACTTAATTTCAAATATTTCTCAAAAAAACTGGAAAGTAGCTCATAAAAATAATTCAATTTTATTTGAAAGAACAATAAGGGGATTTACTGAAAAATATATTATTGATGAAAATTTTGTAATTACACCAGAAGCAAGAGCATTGAATGAGCTTAAAGATCAACTAATGGAAAACTTTTATCGCCTTAAAGAAACAGGAAGTGGGGTCCTAAATCATAAAAATGAAGAGTTCAAGATCTTTGGACCTCTAGACTTAATAGATAAAATATTAGATATAGGTAAGTCAGGTCTTCAAATTAACAGATACAAGGGCTTAGGAGAAATGAATCCAGATCAATTATGGGAAACAACATTGGATCAAAATGAAAGAGTACTTTTATCAGTTAAAATAAATGAAGTTGATGCTGCAAATAAAGCATTTGAAGATCTAATGGGTGGTGAGACAGATGCAAGAAAAAAATTTATAGCTGAAAATTCATTAAAAGTTGCAAATCTTGATATTTAATTTTTAATGAATACAATTTTACTTGGAAATCTTATTAAAATTAGATGGATTGCAATCTTTGGTCAAGTTCTAGCAATATTTTTTGTTTCATTTGTAATAAAAATTCAAATCCCTATTTTTGAAACTTTATCAATAATTTTATTATCTATTGTTGTAAATTTTTATTCTTATTATGAAGAAAGAAAAAACAAAACTATTAGTAATAAAAAAGCATTTTCTTATTTACTATTTGATACATTGCAACTTGGCTTTTTACTTTTTCTTACTGGAGGAATCATTAATCCATTCTCAATACTAATTTTAGCACCTGTTATTACTTCAGCCTCATATTTGCCAGCATTGATGACAGTTATTCTTTCAACAATATCAATCATAATTATTATATTATTAAATTTCTATTTTATTCCCTTAGACCTAGGTCCAAAATTTTTTTTACCAGAGATATATAGTTTTGGTTTAATTTCAGCTTTAATCATTACAGTAATTTTTATCGCTATTTATGCTTATTTATTTGCAAGTTCTTCAAGGCAAATTTCAAATGCGTTATCTATTTCTAAACTTCAAATTTTGAATCAAAAAAAAATGACGGAGGTAGGTTCTCTTAGTGCTGCTGCCGCTCATGAATTAGGGACTCCACTAAACACAATTTTTTTAATTTTAAACGACTTACTTAAAGAAAAAAAATTAAAAGAAGATAAGAATATTGTTAAAGATATCATTTTATTAAAATCTCAAGCAGAAAGATGCAAAGAAATATTACAAAGATTTTCAAAAAATCCTTTAAAGTTAAAAGATAAATTTTTAGAAAAAGTAAAAATTTCTGATTTAATTAAAATAAACTTTGATAAATTTAACAAAAATAAAAAATTAATATTAGATATAAGACCATCAGACTCTGAACCTGAAATAATTTATAAAGATGAAATAATGTATGCTTTAGGAAACATTATCCAAAATTCAATATTTTATTCTGACAGTATAACAAAAATCGAATTAAATTATAAAAAATCAATTGTTAATATTATAATCTCTGATGATGGTAGTGGATTTTCTAAAGATATAATTGATAAACTAGGTGAGCCATATGTTTCAAAAAATAATCAGGGAATGGGACTTGGCATATTTATAGCAAAAAACTTGATTGAAAATATGGGAGGTAATCTTGATTTTTATAACTCAAAAGAAAATAATGCTGTTGTTGAAATTAATTTTGATAACTCTATCTTAAGTATATGAATATGAGATTACTTATTGTAGATGACGATCTTCCATTCAGAGAGAGATTAACAAGATCCATGGAAAAAAAAGGGTTCGAAGTTACGTCTTCGCCTGGTTTTAAAGACTCTTTAAATAAAGTAAATGAAAGCAATTTTGACTATGCTGTAGTCGATATGAGATTGGAGGATGGTTCTGGATTAGAATTGGTAAAAGAATTGCAAAAAATTAGTCCAAATACTAAATCTTTACTCCTAACTGGTTACGGTAACATTGCTACTGCAGTGGCCGCAATTAAATCTGGGGCTATAGATTACTTACCAAAGCCAGCAGAAATTGATCAAATTTATGATGCTTTGACTAACTCAAAAGAAGTTCTTCCACCACCACCCGAAAACCCAATGACAGCTGACAGAATTAGATGGGAACATATACAGAGAGTTTTTATACAATGTAACCGAAATGTTTCTGAAACTGCTAGAAGATTAAGAATGCACAGACGCACATTACAGAGAATATTAAATAAGCACGCTCCTAGAGAATAAACAATTAATTCTTGTGTTTCCTATTTATTTTTAATCACCTTTATAAATACATCTTCTAAATCTCCTTCCGATGTATTTATTTCTTTAAAATTTATTTTATTATCTGTCAGAATATCAATAATTTTTTTTATGTTAGTTTTATTTTTATCATAACTTAATTTTAAAATATTATTAGTAAGAATGGGTTTATATTCATTTAATTGATTGGGAATAATTATATTTTTATCTAATACAAATGAAACCGTTTTAGTAGATATTATACTTAGTAATTCATTTTTAGATCCTTCAATAATTTTTCTACCATGATTTATTATTGTGATATTATCACAAAGATTTTCAGCTTCTTCTAGATAATGTGTAGTTAAACACACAGTCTTTCCCTGTTTGCTTATTCTTTTTATATAATCCCAAACTGATGTTCTAATATCGATATCTACGCCAGCAGTTGGTTCGTCTAAAATAATAATTTCTGGATTATGTACTAGAGCTTTTCCAATTAATAATCTTCTTCTCATACCCCCTGATAGAGTTCTTGCATATGCATTTCTTTGTTCGGTTAATTTTAAGTTTTCTAAAATTTCTTCAGTTTTCCTTTTTCTCTTTGGTACACCATACAAACCTGCTTGTAGTTCTAACAATTCAGCAGGTGAAAAAAACGGATCTATGTTAAGTTCTTGTGGAACAATACCAATTTTGAATTTACTCAACTTGATATTTTTATCTATGTTTATTCCACAAATACTAACGTTACCTGAATTTTTTTTAACTAGACCTCCAAGAACATTAATAAAAGTTGATTTTCCAGCTCCATTTGGTCCTAATAAGCCATGAATCGTTCCTCTTTTGATTGTGATACTAAAATCTATTAAAGCTTTAACTTCCTGAGTTCTTTTTAAGAATGTTTTATTTACATTTTTAGCTTGTATTGAATATTTATAATCTGACATTTTATTAAAATCTTATATATTTAAATTTACAATGAATAAAAAGAGTAGATTAATATTAGTTGATGGCTCAGCGTATATTTTTAGAGCTTATTACGGTCTTCCTCCAATGAGTCGTGCTGACGGTACCCCAATTAATGCAGTTTTTGGATTTACTAACATGCTTGTGAAACTGATTGAAGATTATAGTGATGATAAAATGATTGTTATTTTTGATGCTGCAAGAGAAAATTTTAGAAATAAAATTTACCCAGAATACAAAGCTAATAGAGGAGAAGCTCCTGACGATTTAGTTCCACAGTTTCCATTAATTAGAGAATGCGTAAAAAGCTTTAATATCCCTCAATTAGAAATAGAAGGATTTGAAGCTGATGATTTAATTGCTACCTATGTTAAGTTGGCTGAAAAAGATGAAATTGAGACTATCATAGTTTCCTCAGATAAAGATTTAATGCAACTTGTTAGTAATAAAGTGACAATGCTTGATCCAATGAAAAATAAAAAAATAGAAATTAAAGACGTTGAAGAAAAATTTGGAGTTAAACCTAATAAAGTTATTTTTATCCAAGCTTTAACAGGCGACAAAGTAGATAATATTCCAGGCGCTCCTGGAATTGGTCCAAAAACAGCTTCTCAGTTAATAAATGAATTTAATGATATTGATGGTTTAATTAAAAATCTTGATAAAATTAAACAAGAAAAAAGAAGAAATATTTTAGCAGAATCAGAAAATGACATTAGATTAAGTTTAAAACTTGTAACACTTAAAAACGATGTCCAAATACCTGAGAGCATTAATAGAATTAGAACTTATAATGAATTAAAAAATGAAAATAATAATATCTTTAATTTTCTTAAAGAGCAGGGCTTTAGATCAACATCTGAAAGATTAAAATCTAATTCTTTTATATCTAGTGATAATGATCATATAGTTCCAAAAAAAGAAATAAAACCAAAATATCAATTAATTAATTCAAAGAATGATTTTGAAAAAGTTTTAAGTGAAATTAAAAAAAATGGTATTTGCGCTATAGATACTGAAACTAATTCACTCGATATAGAAAAAGCTAAATTAGTTGGTATATCAATTTGTAGCAGTGAAAATATTTCTTATTATATTCCTATAAACCATACCAGTTTAGATGGTTCTAAAAAAATTGATAACCAGTTAGAGGAAAAATATGTGATTAATCATATTAACAAAATATGTGAAAATGAATCTATCTTAAAAATTGGGCAAAATATAAAATATGATATTAGAATTTTAAATAAGTATGGAGTAACTTTTAATTCAATTGCAGATACAATGTTAATTTCCTATTCAATTGATAATGGAATTTTTAAACATAATTTAGATGATCTATCATTTAATCACTTAAATCATACTACAATTAAGTATAAGGAAGTTGTTGGAACAGGGAAAAATGAAATTACTTTCGATAAAGTAACTATTGATAAAGCAATTAATTATGCTGCAGAAGATTCTCTATTAACATTCAGGCTTTTTCATCATCTTTATCCTCGCTTAATAAAAGAAAAAGCTAATTTTGTTTATCAAAATATTGATTTACCACTTGTAGAGGTATTATCTTCAATCGAGGCAAATGGTATTGAGGTAAATAAAGATTTTTTAACAAGTCTTAGTAATGAATTTGAGAATGAAAGTAAAAAACTTGAAAAGAATATTTATAAACTTTCAAAAGAAGAGTTTAATATTGGCTCGCCTAAACAATTAGGAGAGATATTATTCGTTAATCTTAAAATACCTGGTGGTAAAAAAACAAAATCAGGAACATATTCAACTGATTCTTCAACTTTAAATAATTTAGCCTTAGATGGATTTGAAATTGCTCAGCTCGTTCTTGATTGGCGGGAATTAACAAAACTTAAATCAACCTATACAGATGCTTTATTTAGATTAACAGATAGTAAAAGTAGAGTTCATACATCATTTGGTTTAGCTAATACTTTAACAGGTCGATTAAGCTCTACGGATCCAAATCTTCAAAATATCCCAATTAGAACTGAAAATGGAAAAAAAATAAGAACAGCTTTTGTTAGTGGAAAAGGAAAAAAATTGGTCAGTTTTGATTACTCTCAAATAGAGCTTAGATTAGCTGCAGAAATTTCTAGTGATAAAAATTTTATTAAAGCTTTTAAAAACAATGAAGATATTCATGCATCAACTGCTAAAGAGATATTTAATCTAAACGATAGTCAAATAAATAATGATTATAGAAGAAAAGCAAAAGCAATTAATTTTGGTATTCTATATGGAATTAGTCCATACGGTTTAGCTAAACAACTTGACATTTCCAATACTGAAGCAAAAGATTACATAAATGAGTATTTTATTAAATACCCAAAAATTAAAAAATATATGGAGCATCAAATTGATTTCGCAAAAACAAATCAATACGTTGAAACAATTTTTAAAAGGAAAATTAATATTAAGGGAATTGCCGATAAGAATTTTGCTGTTAGAGGTTTTGCAGAAAGACAAGCCATTAATGCACCAATCCAAGGTAGTGCAGCAGACATTATTAAGTTAGCAATGATAGAAATTCATAAGGAAATAAAACTTAAAAATATTGAGGCTGAAATGCTTTTACAAGTACATGATGAACTAATCTTTGAAGTCGAAACTAAAAAATATGACAATTTAGTAAGTAATGTAAAAAAGATTATGGAGTCTGTACATTTAAAATACAAAGACTTTTCAGTTCCACTCACTGTTGATTTTGGTGCTGGTGATCATTGGGGACAGGCACATTAGAATACATTTTATGGAAATAAAAAAAAAAATTAAGAAAAGAAATCCCTTTGCTCAAGATTTAAAACTACCCAAATATAAACAAAGAATTGTTAGAAATAAAAAAACTTACTCAAGAAAAGGAAAAAAAAAGGTTATTTAGAATTCTTCGTCAAAGGTATTCATTTCAAACCATTTTTCAAGTTCATGATACCCTCCAATTTTTTCACCATTTAAAATTATTTGAGGAAAGGTTTTAGCGTTCGGAAACTTTTCAAAAAAATCTTCTCTCGTATAATCTGTATCAAGCATATAAATCTTTGGATTAAATTTAGCTAACCGTAGTTTAGCTCTATCACAGTATCCACAATTAGTTTTAGAGTATATCTCTGCTTCCATCAAAATGCTTCATCAAAACTTAAAGCTCTATCTGTAGGTCGTTGATATTCAGATACCCTTTTTTCAAAAAAGTTAGTAACATTTTGTACATCTAAAGCTCTCATAAAATCAAAAGGATTTTCTGTTTTAAAGACTCTGTCAAATTCAAATAGGTCAGCAATTCTGTCTGCAACAGCTTCAATATATTGACACATTAAGTCTTGATTCATACCAATTAAATCTACTGGTAAAGCATCTCTTACAAATTCTTTTTCAAATGCTACTGCTTCTCTAACAATTTCTTCAAATTGTGATTGAGGCACATCTGAGGGTATCAAAGACAAATCACTAATATCTGCATCAGTTAATGTTTTATTATTAAATTTATCTCTTAAAGTTCTAAACATAAGAGATGAGAAACTAAAATGCATTCCTTCGTCTCTTGCAATCCAGTCGTTAGATAATGCTAAACCAGGTAATAAACCTCTTTTTCTGAAATAATATATTGCACAGAAAGAGCCAGCAAAAAATAAACCTTCAACTAATCCAAATCCTATTAGTCTTGTTAATAAATTTTGACTACCATTGAGCCATTTTGATACCCATTGTGCTTTATGGTTAATACACGGCACGTTTTGTATTGCATCAAAAAGCATGTCTTTTTCTTTTGCATCTTTTACATAAGCTTCAATTTGTAGACCATACATCTCTGCATGAATTGATTCATTCAACATTTGTATAGATATAAAACATCTTGCTTCAGGAATTAAAATTTCTTTGTAGAACCTACTTGCTAAGTTTTCATTAATCATTGCTTCGGAGTTAGCAAAATATGCAAGTACGTGCTTAATAAAATGCTTTTCACCATCATTTAAAGTTTCAAGATCTCTTAAATCATCTTGCAAAGATACTTCTTCAGTTGTCCAAAAGGCTTGAATATGTTGTTTGTACCTATCCCAAATTTCTTGGTTTTTTATTGGAAATATTGATTTAACGCCTTTTGATATCATTCTTTACTCCTTCTTTATGCACTGCAAGTTTCGCAATCTTCTGGTTCATTGTTTTGTTTAATAGCAGTATTTATATAAGCATCTTTTGCTGCTTTTTCTGATGAAACTGTAACTTTTACAGCATCAACTGCTGATCTACTTCTGAGATAATACATTCCTGTTTTAAGACCTTTTTTCCATGCATACATATGCATTGAATTAACTTTCCCAAATGTAGGCGTTGAAAGCCAAAGATTCATTGATTGGGTTTGATCAATAAATGGTGCTCTATCTGCTGACATATCTATGACAGTTTTTTGTGATACTTCCCAAACTGTTTTATAGATTTCTTTTAGCTCAACTGGAATTTCATTTATGTTTTCTACCGATCCATTTTCTAAAATTATTTTGTCTCTCATATCTTTATTCCACAGTCCTCTTTGAGAAAGTTCATTCACCAAATATCTATTTACAAGAAGGAACTCACCTGAGAGTGTTTGTCTTTTATATATATTAGAGGTTTGTATTTGGAATGTTTCAGTGTTACCTAATATAATGCCTGTTGACGCAGTTGGCATACAAGCTGTGGTTAAAGAGTTTCTTACACCGTGCTCTTTAATTTTAGCTCTTAGCGAATCCCAATCCCATTTTGAAGACGGGTTAACATTCCACAGATCAAATTGAAATTTACCTTCCGAAATTGGTGATTTTTTAAATGTTTCGTATGCTCCCTTTTCTTTTGCTAATTCACATGAAGCTTCTAAAGCTCCAAAGTAAATTGTTTCAAAAATTAATTTATTTATTTCTTTAGCCTCTTCAGACTCATAAGCTATTCCTAACTTGAAGTAGACATCTGCAAGACCCTGTATTCCTAAACCTATTGGTCTGTGTTTATTATTAGATCTTTCCGTTTTATCAGTTGGATAAAAATTAATATCAATTACTTCATCTAAGTTTTTTGTGGCCAATTTTGCTGTTTCATAAAGAGCATCATAGTCATATATTAATTTTTTATCTGATTTTTTTACAAATTTTGGCAGAGCTATAGAAGCCAAGTTACATACAGATGTTTCATTCTTATCAGAGTATTCAACTATTTCTGCACACAGGTTTGAAGATTTAATAACACCAATATTTTTTTGGTTGGACTTGTTATTGATTGAGTCCTTATAGAGCATATAAGGCTGTCCTGTTTCTATCTGCGCTTCTATAATTTTTGACATTAGATCTCTTGCTTTAATTTTTTCTAAATGCTTCATTTCATTTTCATACTTAGTGTAAAGTTTTTCAAACTCGTCACCATATACATCTGAAAGACCTGGACATTCATGTTCACTCATAAGTGTCCATTCTTCATCATTTTCTACTCTTTTCATGAATAAATCAGGTATCCATAAAGCATAAAACAAATCTCTCGCTCTAAATTCTTCGGCACCTGTATTTTTTCTAAGTTCTAGAAATTTCTCAATGTCAGCATGCCAAGGTTCTAAGTAAACTGCGAAAGAACCTTTTCTTTTTCCTCCACCTTGATCAACTGATTTAGCAGTCTCATTAAATATTTTCAAAAATGGAATAAGGCCATTAGATTTGCCGTTTGTTGATTTTATTCTACTTCCACTACCTCTAATATTGTGAGCGTGCATGCCAATACCACCAGCGGTTTTAGATATTAGAGCACAATCTTTTATAGTATTAAAAATACCTTCTATGGAGTCATCCTCCATACCTATCAAAAAGCATGAAGATAATTGCTGCATTTTTAATCCACTATTAAACAATGTTGGAGTAGCATGTGTATACATACCAGTTGATAAACTTTTATAGGTTTCTTTTATTTTATCTAAATTAAACTCATTACCGGTAACTGTTAAAGTCACTCTCATCCAAAGGTCTTGAGGTCTTTCAATTGTTTTATTATCGAACTTTAATAAATATGCCCTTATTAGTGTTGTGAGAGCAAAATAATCAAAAGTATAATCTTTATCATAGTCAATTACGGACTCTATTAAATCTGCATTCTCCATCACCTTTTTATAATAATCTTCTCTTAACAATCCATCATCGTATAAATTTTTTGTTGCAATTATGAAACCTGGGGTTTCTTTATGTAGTGAATTAACTTTTATTCTTGCTGCAAGATAAGAATAATCTGGATGTTCAACTGTTAAAGCGGCTGCAGTTTCAGCAAGATAAGTATCAATTTCAATGGAACTAATATCAGAATATAAGCCTGGAACAGCTTTTTGAACAACGACAATTGGATCAATATTTAAACCAGTTGATAGCACAGAGACTCTATTGGTTATTTTATCCAGTGAAATTGGCTCTTTACTTCCATCTCTTTTGGTTACCATCATTGAAGAAGCTTTTTCTCCAACTTGTTCTTTTAGTTTTTTAGTGTGATATCTTGAAGCCGCTCTTTGTTCTCTATATAAAACATACGCTCTAGCAACTTTATGATGCTCATCTCTCATAAGTGCTAACTCCACTTGATCTTGTATATCCTCAATGTGAATCATGTCGCCGTCGGCAATCCTTCTTGTTAGAGCAGAGACAACTTTATGAGTTAAAGCTTCAACAGTTTTATGAATTCCATCTTGTTGTTCTTTTTCCTTATTTTTATCATTTCTAATTTTTGTTTGAGCCAAGAATGCTTTTTTTATAGCATTTGAAATTTTATCAGATTTGAAAGGAGTAATAGCTCCGTCACGACGAACAACACTTAATGTTAAAATATTTACACTTTTTTCTTCTGAGATTTTTGCTGATACCTGTAGATTGTCTGCCATTTAAATTCTATCCATTTTTTAAAAAATTATTGTCGAAAAACACAATATGTAGTGCCGCCGAAAAGGGACAATACAACATTTGCTCAATATCGCAATAAGAACAAAATAAGAACATAAATATTTTTTTTATCATGTCAATCCCTTACTTAATTCATATTTTTATGAGGCAAACAAGTTATTGAAATATTTACATTTACTTATTAACTTAAGTCACATTTTGTTAACTGAGTCATTTTTTCTTTGAACTTAAATCTGCCATAAATTATTAATAAAATACAGTATGCCGAAGATAGCATTAGTTGATGACGAACAGTCGATTCTCACATCAGTATCTCTTTCTCTGCAAAGTGAGGGATTTACAGTAGATACATTTGTTAATGGAGTTGAAGCCTTAGAAGCTCTTGAAAGCAAATCTTATGATTTGGGACTGTTTGATATTAAGATGCCAAAAATGGATGGAAATGAACTTCTTTCAAAAGTACGTTCGAGCAAGATTGAAAATCTAAAAGATCTTCCGATTATCTTTTTAACGTCTAAAGATCATGAACAAGATGAGATAATTGGATTAAGAATGGGAGCTTCAGATTATATAAAAAAACCTTTTTCACAAAAATTATTAAATGAGCGCATAAGAACAGTGCTAAGAATTCATAACAATAGAAATGAAGAACAAAAAGATAATAATATTAAAAAACAAAATTTTATAAAAGGTGATTTGATACTAGATGAAGATAAACAATTATGTTTTTGGAAAGGTATAGAAATTGAACTTACGGTTGCAGAGTTTAATTTAATTAAATCTCTTGCTCAGTATCCTGGGGTAGTAAAAGATAGAAATCAATTAATGGACGCAATGTATGGTGATTCAATATATGTTGATGACAGGACTATTGATAGCCATATAAAGAGATTAAGAAAAAAATTCAGATCTTATGATAATTCTTTTGATCAAATAAGAACAAGATATGGCTCTGGATATTCTTGGCGTGATTAAGAGATTATTTACCTTATCAAGTTATAATCTAACATTTCAACTCATTATAATTAACTTAATTATTGTATTTTTAGGTTTAGTATTTTTATCTTATTTCAATTTCAACTTAATTCAAAATAATAAATTCATAGATGATAGAGATCAATCAATAAGATTAAATTTATCAAATATAACAAAATATTTAGAAAACACTTCAATATTAAGAGTTCCAATTTTTCAGTATGATTATCGTTGCAGATATCTTCAAGATATTGAAGCATACAAGGAGAGTTGTGACTTGGCAGATAATATTAATCCTATAGAACTGTCAGAACCTGAGTTAGAAAAGTTTACAACTGAACAATTTATATTTCAAAACTTTGGTGATAAAGATTTTAACACTATTATTTATAATGAAAATTGGATTAAAATTGCGGATTCATCCAATTTATTTCAGAGCACAGATGTTGAGGAAATAGATTTATCTGAAACGCGTGAAAATATAGCTGATTTCTCAAATTTATTTGAAAAAATTTATATTAATAATTTTAATTATATTAATAAATACATTCTTAAAAATAAATTTAATAAAAATTTAGATAAAAATGTACATGAAATTATTTTGGTTATTGACACTATTAAAGAAAAGCACAAACTCGTTAAAACTTTCGAAGATGAAAATAATGATATAACTAGAATTTTAACATCACCTATAATCCAAGATAATAACGTCTATGGAGTAGTTCTAATAAAGTATAAATTATTACTAAATAATAATGAACTGGCTAGACAATCTTTGAATTTTTTTAATTTTTTTCTATTATTTATTTTAGTTACAATTTTATTATCATTTATTTTTTTGAGAGGTTTGATAACACCAATAAGGCAAATAACTAAAATCACTGTCCTTGAGAGAGATAAAACAAATAAGAGAAAATTAATATACCCGCTAAGATCTGATGAAATTGGTATTTTATCAAACCAAATACAACTTATGTCAAACGAATTGAAATCACAAATTAATCAATTAGAAAAATTTAGCTCTGATGTTGCGCATGAACTAAAAAATCCGCTTACTGCAATAAAATCTTCGATTGAATTATTAACTAGCAAGAACATAGCTAATGAAAATAGAACCAAAGTAATGAATAATTTTAATAAAGATATCGACAGAATGAATAGATTGATCTCCGACATTTCTCATTTTTCAAAAACTATTGCAGAAATTGAAATAGAAAATTTTGAACTAACTAATGTAAACAAATTTCTTAAAGAAAATTTTAGTGAAAAATCAACTAATAAGAAAAATATTAAAATTTTACTTCAAACTGACAATAATAAAAATTTAGTACTGCTTAACAAAGATAAATTTTTGCAGGTAATCCTAAATTTAATAGATAATAGTATTTCAATTGCGAAAAATAATTCAAATATTTTAATTACATCAAATAAAAAAAATGAAAATTGTGTTGAAATCAAAATTTATGATCAAGGAAAAGGCATAGATTTGAAAGAAAAAAATAAAATTTTTGATAGATTTTACACTGATAGAATAGATGATCGGGACAAACACTCAGGTCTTGGGCTATCTATATCTTACGAGATAATCAATTCATTCAATGGTTCAATTGAATTAACAGAAAGTGACAAATTAGACTTTAGAGGTGCTTGTTTTCTGATTAAATTACCATTAAAAAGTTAGAAAAATCATATAAGGATACAATAATGAGTGAAGATTTTAAAGTTAAAGACATAAGTTTAGCTGATTTTGGTGATAAAGAAATTGCAATAGCTGAAACGGAAATGCCCGGTTTAATGGCATTAAGAGAAGAGTATGGTGACTCTAAACCACTAGATGGGGCAAGAATTGTAGGTTGTTTACATATGACAATACAAACTGCTGTTTTGATTGAGACTCTGGTATTCTTAGGCGCTACTGTTAGATGGAGTTCATGTAATATATTTTCTACTCAAGATCACGCTGCTGCAGCAATAGCTGCCAAGGGCATTCCAGTATTTGCTTGGAAAGGAATGACTGAAGAAGAATTTTGGTGGTGTATTGAGAAAACATTAGAAGGTCCAGATGGTTGGAAGCCAAATATGATTTTAGATGACGGTGGAGATGCTACAAAAATAATTCATGAAAAGTATCCAAAAATGTTGGAAGAAATTTTAGGTTTATCCGAAGAAACAACTACTGGTGTCCACCGTTTGAAAGAAATGGAAAAAAATGGAACATTAAAGGTGCCAGCAATAAATGTTAATGATTCAGTTACTAAGTCTAAATTTGACAACTTATACGGTTGTAAGGAAAGTTTAGTAGATGGAATTAGAAGAGGTACTGATGTAATGATGGCTGGTAAAATAGCTGTTGTAGCTGGATATGGAGATGTTGGCAAAGGTTCGGCAGCTAGTTTGAGAGGTGCAGGTGCTCGTGTTTGTGTGACTGAAATAGATCCAATTAATGCTCTTCAAGCAGCAATGGAAGGTTATGAAGTTGTTACAATGGATGACGCTTGTAAATACGGTGATATATTTGTTACTGCCACTGGTAATCTTGATGTTATTACACAAGATCATATGAGACAAATGAGAGATCGTGCCATCGTTTGTAATATTGGACATTTTGATAACGAAATACAAACAGAAGCTCTTCAAAATTACAAGTCTGATGAGATCAAACCACAAGTAAGAGAAGTAGAATTTCCAGATGGGAAGAAAATATTATTACTATCAGAGGGAAGACTTGTTAACCTAGGAAATGCCACTGGCCACCCAAGTTTTGTTATGAGCGCATCATTTACTAATCAAGTCTTAGCGCAACTTGAACTTTGGAAAAATTCTAAAAATTATGAAAACAAAGTTTATGTTTTACCAAAACATTTAGATGAAAAAGTTGCATCATTACACTTAAAGAAGGTTGGTGCAAAGCTTACAGAATTAACTGATAAACAAGCAGAATATATTGGTGTTAGTAAGCAGGGTCCATTTAAAGATAATACTTACAGATATTAGGAGTTAATATGAAAAGATCTTATTTATTTACAAGTGAATCAGTTTCTGAAGGCCATCCAGATAAAGTTTGTGATAGAATTTCTGATATGGTTGTTGATACTTATTTATCATCTGGTGACCCACAAACACGCGTGGCTTGTGAGACTTTGACTACCACTAATAAAGTAGTTTTAGCTGGAGAAGTAAGGGGTCCATCAGTTTCTAAAGATCAGATTATATCTCAAGTTAGAGATTGTATTAAAGATATTGGTTATGAACAAGATGGTTTTCATTGGCAGAATTGTGATATTGAAAGTTTTCTTCATGAGCAGTCAGCTGATATTGCTATAGGTGTTGATTCTGGTAGCAATAAAGATGAGGGCGCAGGCGATCAGGGAATCATGTTTGGTTTTGCTTGCAAAGACACTGAATCATTAATGCCAGCACCAATACATTATTCTCATCAAATATTATATAAAATGGCACAAGCCCGTAAAGATGGATCTGCGTCTGGTCTAGAACCTGATTCAAAAAGCCAAGTTACAATGCTTTATGAAAACGGAAAACCAAGCAAAGTTACTTCTTTGGTAATTTCTTCACAACACAAAGAGGGTTTATCTCCTGCGGATGTAAAAGAAATAGTCAAACCTTACGTATATGAGTGTATACCTAATAACTTATTAGAAGGTCTTAAGGATGAAGAATTCTATGTCAATCCCACAGGAAACTTTGTAATCGGAGGCCCTGATGGTGACTCTGGTTTGACTGGCCGTAAAATAATAGTTGATACGTATGGTGGTGCAGCGCCCCATGGTGGCGGTGCATTTTCAGGAAAGGATCCATCTAAAGTTGATAGATCTGCAGCATATGCAGCTAGATACTTAGCAAAAAATGTTGTAGCAGCGGATTTGGCTGATGAGTGTACTATACAGTTATCCTATGCGATAGGAGTATCAAAACCTTTATCGGTATATGTTAATACTAATGGAACAAATAAAGTTGATGAACAGAAAATTGAAAAATCTGTGCAAGATTTATTTGATCTAAGCCCAAGAGGAATAAGAGAACATTTAAAACTAACAAATGCAATCTATGTTCCAACCTCTGCTTATGGCCATTTTGGCAGACAGCCAAGTGACAGGGGACATTTTACTTGGGAAAAAACTGATTTAGTTGAAGCTCTTAAAGGTATTGCATAACAAAATTTGCAAAAATTAAGTAATCAAATTTTAGATCTTCGAGGACTTGAAGAAATTACAACTAATCTGTGTAAAGAAATATCTGTTGGAGATATTTACTTATTTCAAGGGGAACTAGGTGCTGGTAAAACAACATTTGTAAGATTATTAATTAACAATCTTTTTGTATTAAATAATTTACCAAAACCATCTTCTATTACTAGTCCAACATTCCCTATTTTAATAACATATGAGTTGAATTCATCACAAATTTATCATTATGATCTTTATAGAGTAAAGAGTCTAAAGGAATTAGAGGAATTAGATTTCTTCGAAAATTTAAATAACAATATTACATTTATAGAATGGCCTGAAATGTTAATTGGTTTACCACTAAACAAAAATCATTATTTAATAAATTTAGATATGATTTCAGAAACTAAAAGAAAAATTAATATTAGTTTTAATCAATAATTTAATGAATTATAATCATTATGATTTAGAAAAAATCGAGAACGGATTATCTAGTAAATTAATTTATAGAGTTACTGAAAAAGAGAATACCAAAATAATAATTGATTTTTCTAGAGATAAACAAGATTTTAAAAATTTCCTTAATATTTATGAAATATTACTAAAGATTAATATATCAATTCCCAAGATATATGAAGTTAATCGAAAGCAATATAAAATATATATGCAAGATTTTGGAAAAAATAGATTTAATAAAATATACAATAAAGGCAATCTTTATAAACTTTTAAAACTAGCTGTAGAAAATATAATTGTTATTCAAAATGAATCAAATTTAAATAATTTAAAAAATTTAAAAGAGTATACCTTTGAAGATTTAAAAATTGAACTTAAAGAGTTTGTTACTTATTATATTCCTACCAACAAAAATTCAAATTTTCCCACTTCAAAATTTTATGAATTATGGAAAAGTATATTTTATTCTCAAAATAATAATATGAAAAATTTTGTTCATAAAGACTTTGAATTTGTTAATTTATTTTTTTTAGAAAATTATGAATCACATTTACAATGTGGAATTATTGATTTTCAAAGTGCTTTTATGGGATTTATAGGATCGGATTTAATATCATTATTAGAAAATCCAAGAATTAATTTTACAAGAGATTACAATAATAAATTAATTGAATATTTTTATAATAACATGCCAATTATTGAAAATTTCAATTCTTTTCGGGAACAATACTATGTTTTTAGTTTAGCTCGACAAACTCGATTACTTGGTAGATGGAGAAAAATATTTAGCACAAATAATGATAATCAATACTTAGATTATTTAAAAATAACTAAATCTAGAACACTAGAGACATTGAATAATATTAAAAATTATGAACTAAAATCAATTTATGAAAAGTATTTATAAATTATGAAGAATTTTACATTAATGATTTTATGTGCAGGTTTTGGAACAAGAATGTTAAATTTGACACGCAGTACTCCAAAACCTTTATTAAAATATAAAAATAAAGTATTGTTAAAGAACACAATTGATTTCTTTACTAATATTGGATGTGATGAAATCTTAATAAATACACATTACTTACATCATAAAATTAAAAAATATTTGGATAAAAATTTTAAAAAATATCCCATCCAGATTATCTATGAAAAGACTATACTTGGCACAGGAGGAGGAGTAAAAAACATTTTCAATCATACAAAAAGAGATAAAATCTGTGTTGTTAATTCTGATATTTTTTGGACAAAAAAAAATAAATCACATATCAAAAATTTTCTAAGTAATTATCAAGATGTATCCTACTGTAAAATGTTGTTGTCTAAAGATATTAATTTTTTAGGTTTAAAAAAAGAAAATGGCGACTTTAATTTAAAAAGAAATATAGTTATAAATTGGAAAAATAAAAATGAGAAATTGTATTATTCCGGTCTTCAAATCGTATCTAAAAATATCTTTAATAATAGAAAAAAAATATTCCCAATGAATGAAATTTGGACAAAATTAATAAAAAACAATCAAATCAAAGGTTATACAATTCCATCTAAAATTAGACATATTGGGGATAAAAAAACAATTTTAGAAAATTAGATTTAATTTAGCTTGATAATAGATAAATATTTCTTACATATTATTTATGTCTACTCTTAAAACAAACGATCAAACTTTTGCCAATGATATATCTACTAATGAAGTTCCAGTGGTAGTTGATTTTGGTGCAGAATGGTGCGGTCCATGTAAAGTACTTGACCCAATTTTAGAAGAAATTGCTGTTGAGAATAAAGATAAAGTTAAAATATATAAAATGAATATTGATGAGAACCCTATGACACCACAAAAATACGGTATTAGGGGCATTCCTACAATAATGATTTTTAAAAATGGTGAGTTAATCGATACTAAGGTTGGGAGTCTTCCTAAAACAGCATTAGAGACCTGGATACAATCCAATTTATAATAGTCTTTTTCTAATTTTTCCTATCAAATACAAAGAACCAGTAATTAAATATATTTTTTGTTGATGAGATTTAAAATAATTTAAAGCATGATTTATATTATTTATTTGCTCACATTTAATAGAATGAAAGTTACAGATTTCATTTATTTGTTTAGTTTTAAATGAATTTTTTTCATCTGGAATTTCTATAGCTAAAACTTTTGATACTCTTTTTTTTATTTTATTCAAAAATAAATTTGCTTTCTTATTATTCAACATTCCAAACAAGACTGTGGGTTTTATTCTTTCAGTTTTTAAAAATTCATTTAGTTTATCAGCTCCATCAATATTATGTGATCCATCAAGAATTATTTTTTTATTCTTATAATTAATAATTTCCAATCTTCCTGGCCATACTGTTTTTTTTATCGCTGTATTAATTTCTTTTGTATTTAATTTATAACCCATTTTTTTCATGATTTTCGCAAAATATATAGATATTGAAGCGTTTTCTTCTTGATGTTTTCCATTCAATGAAGGTTGAGTATAGAGAAATTTTTTTCCATCTACTTTCATTTCAAACTTATTTTTTAATGATTTTGTTACTTGAAATTCTTTCCCATAAAAATATTTATTTTCAAACTTATTTAATTTTTTTTGAATGTGATTTTTTAACTCTTTTTTTTGTTTACCAACTAAAACAAAATCACAATTTTTCACTATACCCAATTTTTCATTAGCAATTTTCTTAAGTGTTTTTCCTAGAAATTCCTCATGATCAAAACTAATTGGCGTTAAAATACTGCAAATTTTTTTTGGTATTATATTAGTTGCATCCAATCTGCCTCCTAATCCTGTCTCTAAAATAAGAAAGTCAGATTTTGATTGTTTAAATAATATGAAGGCTGCAGCTGTTGTTATTTCAAAGAAAGTTATTGGTTTATTATTATTTATTTTTTTTACAAATGTAAGAGTTTCGTACAACTTCTTTGTACTGACTTCTTTATTATTTAGAATTATTCTTTCATTAAATCTAGATAAATGAGGTGATATATATGCATCACATTTATACCCATTCTTAAACAAAATATTTCTTATAAAACTTTGTACAGAGCCTTTTCCATTTGTTCCTGCGATATGGATAGTTTTTGGCAGATGATCTTGAGGATTATCTAATTTTTTTAATAATAATTTTAATCTGTCTAATGAAAGATCAATATATTTAGGATGAAGTTTAACAAGCTCATCTAACAACTTTTCTGTTTTAGATTTCACTTATTAACTTATGTGATCTAATACTTTGTATAAAGTTTCTTTAAGATCTTTTCTATGAGAAACAATATCTACCATCCCATGATCTTTTAGATATTCAGCTTTTTGAAAATCTACAGGTAATTCTTCTCTGATGGTGTCTTGTATAACTCTTTTACCTGCAAAACCAATTGTAGCGCCCTGTTCTGCTATTGTTATATCACCTAACATTGCAAAAGAAGCTGTTACTCCACCAGTAGTAGGTTCAGTAAGAACAACTATGTAAGGTATATTATTTTCATTTAACAGATCGACAGCAGCAATTGTTCTAGGCATTTGCATTAAACTTACAATTCCTTCCTGCATTCTTGCCCCACCAGATGAAGTAACAATTACGTAAGGCAATTTGTTTTCTATAGCAATTTTTGCACCTTTAACTATTGCTCCACCAACTGCTCTACCCATAGAACCACCCATGAACTCAAAATTCATTAGTCCCGAGATAATTTCTTTATCTTTAATTTTTCCTTTTATAAGAATAAAAGCGTCATCTCTATTTGTTTTTTTTCTGTATTCTTTTAATCTATCTTTATATCTTTTCTTATCCGTGAATTTCAGTGGATCATCTGAGATTTTGTCTGGGATAATTTCACTATAATCACCATCTTTGAAAAACAATTTTATCCTATCTTCTGCAGACATTCTAAAATGATAATTGCAATTTACACAAACAAATAAATTTTCCTTTAAATCTTTATGATGAATCATATTTCCACATGACACACAATTATTCCATAATTTCTCTGGAACACTTCTTCTTTTTACAAGCGAGGATAGTTTAGGTTTTACAAAATTTGTTAACCAATTCATACTTTAGTTCCATCTTTCAAATCTTTTGAAAATTTATTAATTTCTGACAACATCTTATTTTTGTTATTTAAATTTTCTTCAATTATTTTAATTATACTTGAGCCAACAACTGCACCATCAGCTATTTTGCATATATTTTTAACATCAGTTGAGTTTTTAATACCAAATCCTGGCACAACTGGTAAGTTCGTATGTTTTTTGATAAAAGCGACTGATTTTTTAAGTTCATTAAGATCAGCAGATTTTTGTCCAGTAATTCCCATAACACTTACATAATATAAAAAACCACTAGCATTTTTTAATATTAACTTAAGTCTTTCTTCGTCAGTCGTAGGTGTAATTAATCTAATTAAATCAATTTCATTTTTTTTAAGCTCATTAATCAAATCTTCATCTTCTTCTGGTTGTAGATCTACAATTATTAAACCATCAACTCCATTTTCTTTGCATTTTTTTACAAACTTCTCAATTCCAAAATGTAAAATCAAATTATAGTAACCCATTAAAATAATAGGTAGATCAATTTTTGTTTTCTTTGCCTCGGAGGCTAAAGAGAAAATATTTTCTAAATCAATTCCTTTACTTATCGCTCTATTACTTGATAACTGAATTGTTGGACCATCAGCCATTGGATCAGAAAAGGGCATTCCAATTTCCATAATATCAGCCCCATTATTAATGATTGTCTTAATAATTTGTAAACTTGTTTCGAAATCAGGATCGCCTCCAGTAACAAATGTTACTAGTTTTTTTTCATCATCTTTAAATGCCTGACTAATTAAATTAGTCATTTAAATCTTTATGTTTAATTCATCAGCTATAGTAAAAATATCTTTATCTCCTCGGCCACACATGTTCATGACAATAATTTTATCTTTACTATAGTTTTGTGCTATTTTTTTTAATGCAGCTAATGCATGTGCTGGTTCTAAAGCTGGAATTATGCCTTCTAATTTACAACAATATTGAAAAGCTTCCAGTGCTTCTTTGTCTGTTGCTGACATATATTTAACTCTTTTTTCTTCAAATAAAAATGAATGTTCTGGTCCAATTCCTGGATAATCTAACCCCGCTGAAATGGAATGTGCTTCCTGAATTTGTCCAGACTTTGATTGTAATAAATATGTTTTATTTCCATGCAATACCCCTGGCTTACCACCTGTTAAACTTGCTGCATGCTTATCAGTTTCTATCCCATGCCCTGCTGCTTCAACAGCAATCATTTCAACATTTGAATCATCTAAAAATTCATGAAACAACCCTAAAGCATTTGAGCCACCACCAATACATGCCATTAGTAAATCTGGTGCCTTTCCTTCCAGTTCTTCAAGTTGTTTACGAACTTCTTTGCCAATTACAGATTGAAAATCTCTAACCATAGCAGGATATGGATGTGGTCCTGCAGCGGTTCCAATTATATAAAAAGTATCCTGAACATTAGTTACCCAATCTCGCAAAGCTTCATTCATAGCATCTTTAAGAGATTTTGAACCAGTTGAAACAGATCGAATTTCTGCACCAAGTAATTTCATTCTAAATACATTTGGTGATTGTCTTTCAATATCTTTCTCACCCATATAGACAATACAAGGTAAACCAAATAAAGCGCATACAGTTGCTGTAGCTACTCCGTGTTGTCCCGCACCTGTCTCTGCGATAATTCTAGATTTTCCCATTTTTTTAGCCAATAGAATTTGTCCCATACAATTATTAATTTTATGTGCACCAGTGTGATTAAGTTCATCTCTTTTAAAATAAATTTTTGGACCACCAAGATCATTAGTAATTCTTTCAGCAAAAAATAGTGGACTAGGTCTTCCAACATAGGTTTTTAAATAATAATTAAATTCATCTATAAAATTTTTATCATTTTTAATTTTTTCGTATTCCTTCTCTACTTCAAGAATCAATGGCATTAAAGTTTCAGAAACATATCTTCCACCAAATTGACCAAAATACCCTTTTTCATTTGGATAACTCTTAAATGTATTTTTAAGCATGATTTAATTTTTCGATAAAATTATTTATAATCCGATTATCTTTAATGCCAAGCTCTTTTTCAACTCCAGAAGATAAATCTATGCCAAATGGATTTATATCATCAAGTATTTGGTGAATATTATTTGTGTTTATGCCTCCAGATAAAAACCAAGGAGTTTCAATTTCTAGTTTTCTTAATATTTTCCAATCAAAACTTTTGGCATTTCCTCCAGGCAGTTCATCTTTTAGTGGTTTATAATCAAATAAAAAATAATCAGCATTTTCATACTTATCAATTTGATTTAAATCGTTTTTATTAGATATAGAAATCGACTTAATTATTTTTACTCCATTTTTTTTTATATTTTTGATATATGTATCATCCTCTGATCCATGTAGTTGTACAAATCTCAATTTTATTTTTTTAATAATCTCCTCTAACTCATCTATATTTCTATCTACAAATACACCAACACCATTAATCTTAAAATTTTCTGAAATTTTTTGAAGAACAATTGCTTTTTCAATTGATATATTCCTTGGACTTTTTGAATAAAATATCATACCAAAAAAATTTATACTATTTTTTTCACAACAAATTAATGTTTCTTTATTTTGAATTCCACAAATCTTAATAATCATTTTATAAAAGAGTTTTATTAATTTCTTTTAATACTTTCAGTGGATTTTTTGACTCAGTAATAGGTCTGCCAATAACTAAATAATCTGCTCCTAATTCTATAGCTTTTTTAGGAGTTTGTATTCTTTTTTGATCATCACTTTTTATTTTATTATTAATTCTAATTCCTGGTGTTACAATTATAAAATTTTTTCCAACTTCTTTCCTCACATATTTTATTTCATTAGGACTACAAACAACGCCGTCTAGTTTATTTTTTTTTGCAAATTTAGAAAATTTTCTAACTAATATTGATACATCTTTTTGATTATAAAATTTTTTAGTTTGAGAATTATCAATACTTGTTAAAATTGAAACACCTAAAACTTTTGTATTTTTTTTGTTTTTGATTGCTGCTTTCATCATTTGATCTCCACCCGAAATATGTATTGTAGTTAATTTTGGTTTAATCTTAAGTAAAGCATCCATGCCTTTTTCAACCGTATTTGGTATATCGTGTAATTTTAGATCAAGAAATATATTTGGGCAAATTGAATGAATTTTTTTATAACCTTTGATTCCAAAATTAAAAAAAAATTGATAACCTATCTTAAAAGCATAAACTTCTTTTTTTAGAGTTTCTGCTAATTTTTTTACTTTATCAAAATTGCTACTATCTAAAGCAACAATGATTCTTTTAGAAGACATCTTCTTTTTTAGGAATATTTAAATTGTTTATTTTTTTATGCAATATTTTACCAATCTTAAAATGTAATTTATAACTTTTGTTTTTAAATAATTTTTCATTTGTTTTTGGATTCCTTACAAATTTTTCTTTATTAATTTTTCTACTTATTGTACCAAATCCTCTTATTTCTATATTTCTTCCATTTTTTAAAGAATTGGACATTTTCTTAATAAACAAATTAAAAAGAGTTTCTATATCTTCACTTTTAAGATTATTGTGTTTAATTTGTAACTTTTCAAGTATTTGTGATTTTAACATCAGTCCTATTTTTTAAGGACAGATCCTAAAATATCACCCAAAGAAGCTCCTGATGTACTTGATCCATATTTACTCAAGGCTTCTTTCTCGTCACGTATTTCGAGCTCTTTTATTGAAAGATTTAAGGTTCTGCTTTTCGTATCAATTGATAGTATTATAGAATCTATATTTTCTTCTAATGCAAACCTATCAGTTTTATTCTCGTTTTTATCATTAGATAAGTTTGATTTTTTTATATAACCGTAAACTTGATTTTCTTTATCTAATTCGATTTTAAGACCTTTTTCCTCAATATCAATTATTTTGCCTGTTATTTTGGAATTAATTGGATTTTTTTCTATATACTCTTGAACTGGATCATTTTTTAAGTGTTTGATACCCAAACTTATCCTTTCTTTATCAGCATTAATATCAAGTATTTTAACTTTAACTTTTTCACCTTTTTTAAAGTTTTTAATCATTGTTTCACAATCTTTTTCATCCCAGCTTAAATCGGAAATATGTACCATACCGTCTATTTCATCTATAACTTTGACAAAAATTCCGAAATCTACAATATTAACAATTTCTGTTTCAAATGTATCATTAACATTAAAGTTTTCTTTAAGTTTATTCCAAGGATTTTCCTTCATCTGTTTCAAACTACAATTTATTCTTTTTTTCTCTTCATCTATTTCTAAAACTAAAACATCGACTTCTTCATTTAAGCTTAAAATTTTTGATGGATGTGGTGGTTTTTTTAACCAGCTAAGTTCATTTAATGAAATTACACCATCATATTCACTATTAACAATTATATGAACATTGTTGTCGTTCATACTTACCACTTTACCATTAACCTTTTCGTTAATTGTAATTTTTTCATTTACTTTATCCCAAGGATTATCTGTAAGTTGTTTAATACCTAAGCTTAATCTTGATAATTCCTCATCAAATTTTAAAACTTTAGTTTTTATAGTTGAATTTAATTCTAAAACATCTGAAGGATTAGTTATTTTTGTCCAAGAAATGTCAGTAACATGAATAAGGCCATCAATACCTCCAAGATCTATGAAAGCACCATAATCTGTAATATTTTTAACTTTACCTTCAATAATTGATCCTTCTTTTATATTTTTTAAAAGCTCTGCTCTTTGCTCTTTTAATTCATTCTCTGTAATAGCCTTTCTAGATACAACGATATTTCCTCTATATTTATCCATTTTTAGTATCATTAATTCTATAGGCTTGTTTAATAATTCTTTAGTATCTTTTATAATCTGTCTAGTTTCAATTTGGCTTCCTGGCAAGAAAGCAACTACCCCATCTAAGTCAACACTCATACCGCCTTTAACTCTGTTAAATGGTATACCAGTCACAACTTGATTTTCATTGAAACTATTTTGTAAATTGTGCCAAGCTTTTTGTTTGACTGCCTTTTCTCTTGAAAGCAATGTTTCACCATTTGCATTATCTACATTTTCAATAAAAACCTCTGTTTCATCACCAACTTCAATTTCACTTTTGTGACCTGGTCTTGAAAATTCACTCAAGGGAACACGACCTTCACTTTTAAGGCCTACATCAATTGTTACAATTTCATTTTCAATAGAAATTATTTTACCTGTTGCAATACTTTTTTCTCTAGCTGATGATTTACTTAGGGAGTTTGAAATTAGAACGTCATATTCGGAATTGGTTATTTTGTTGTTATGTTCTTGGTTCATTTAAATTATTTCAATTAATTTATTTATTTGTTTAACTGTTTTATTAAAAGTACCGTTATTATCTATAATATATGCACCTTTAGGAATAATTAATGGTGAATGTTTTCTAACTTTATCTTTTTGATCTCTCAATGTTATTTCCTTCAAAATTTTTCGGTATATAGACTTTTCACCACTATCAATCAACTGTTTATATCTTCTTTTTGCTCTAATTTCTGGTTTTACCTCTATATATAGTTTTAAATTAGCTTTTTTGAAAACAACTGATCCTATATCTCTTCCATCTATTACAAAACCTTGATTATTTTTATTATTTTCTACGAATTTATATTGTAGTTTATTAACAAAAATCCTGACAAAATTGTATACAGCAATTTTAGATGCCAAATTACTAATTTCTTGAGTTCTAATTCTTCTACTTTTTTGAAAAGAAACATTGCTAATTTCTTTTAATTTTTTTTTTATTTGATTAACATTTTTAATATTTACCTTATCTTTGAGCAACACTAGTGCTAATCTTCTGTAAATTATACCTGAATCTAAATGCTTTAATTTCCATTTTTTACTTATGTATTTAGAAATTTTTTCTTTACCTGAGGCCGCAGGTCCATCTATTGTAATTATTATGTTTCTCAAAGAATCTTGCCGCCTAACATATTGAATTCATTTCTAAAAGTAGGAAAACTTGTATTAATTGACTCTGCATCCTCAATTTTTAAAGGTCCAATTTTAGATCCCATTATGCAAAAAGCCATTGCTATTCGATGATCAAAATCTGTTTGTATCTCATTTTTTTTAATCTCATAATGATTAGATGGATAAATATAAAGATCATCATCTTCTGTCTTACATTTAACACCACAATTTTGTAAATTTAATAGAATTAATTTTAATCTATCACTTTCTTTTACTTTTAGTTCTTTAAGACCACGAAAAATACTTGGTGATTTTGCAAAAGCTGCTGCTACAGCCAGTATTGGGTATTCATCTATCATTAAGTCTGCAAATTCTTCTCCTAATTCGCATCCATATAAATCTGAACTTGTAACTTCAATGTCACATATATTTTCGTTATTACTATACCTTTGATTAAACAGTTCAATTTTCGCCCCCATTTTTTTTAATGCTAAAATAACTCCATTTCTTGTAGGATTATTATTAATGTTTTTAAGAATAATATTTGAATTTTTATTAATTAAGGCAGAGACTATAAAAAAAGCACTACTTGAGAGATCATTAGGCACCTCTATATTTTTAGAATTTAGTTCTTTTCCCCCAACTAATTTTATTAATTTTTTACCATCTTTTTTTTCAATTTCTATATTAGCTCCAAAAGACTCCAACATAATTTCTGTATGATCTCTTGTAATGCTATTTTCTATAATTTTTGTTTCACCTATAATATTTAGACTTGCTAGTAATAATCCTGATTTTATTTGAGCAGATGGAATTTGTAATTCTATCTCAGAAGGAATTAATTTACTTCCTTCAATCATTAAAGGTAAAGATCCATTTGTAGTATTTATTCTAGCATTCATTTTACTTAGAGGATCTGAAATCCTCTCCATAGGTCTTTTTGATAAAGATTCATCGCCTTTTAAAATAGATCTAAAAGGTTGCGAAGATAATAGTCCAGTTAATAATCTTGCACTAGTTCCAGAATTACCAAGATAAATTGATTTCTTAGGTTCTTTCAGTGAATTTAAACCTTTTCCAAAAACAGTTATTTTTTTTTCTTTCTCTTTAATTTGAACTCCCATAGATTTAAATGCATTAAGAGTATGCAAAACATCTTCAGATTTTAAAATATTATTAATTTCACAGACACCATTTGATATGGAAGGAATAATGATTGATCTATGAGATATTGATTTATCTCCAGGTATAACAGGATTTCCATTTAAACCCTCTTTTATTGAATAACTAATCATTTTAAAGTTTAAAATTTGAACCTAAATAAAACTTCTTTATTTTTTCATCATTAATTGCAGACAATGGATTGCCTTCATAGAATATTGCACCCTCATTAACAATGTAAACTTTATCAACTATTTTTAGAGTTTCTCTTACATTGTGATCAGTAATTAATACACCAATATTTCTATTTTTTAATTTTTTTATAATTATTTTAATTTCTTCAATTGATACTGGATCAATCCCAGTCAAAGGTTCATCTAATAATAAGTACTTTGGATTTGTTGCTAGAGTTCTAGCAATTTCTAACCTTCTTCTTTCACCCCCAGATAAAACAATAGATTTAGATTTTCGAACATGATTTATGTCAAATTCATTGAGAAGATTTTGTAATAAAATAATTTGTCTATTTTTATCTTTTTCCTCTATTTCAATTATTGATAAAAGATTATCTTCTACACTCATTCCTCGAAATATTGATGCTTCTTGAGGCAGATAACTAATTCCTAATTTTCCTCTTAAATAAATTGGAAGATTTGAAACATCTAATTTATCTAAAATTATACTGCCTCTATCTGGCTTAACTAATCCTACAATTATATAGAAAGTTGATGTTTTACCAGCTCCATTTGGACCTAATAGGCCAACTATTTCACCCCGATTAATTGAAATACTAACATCTCTTACTACTTGCTTATTACCATAAGTTTTAGAGATTTTATTTATAGAAAGTCCGTTATCCAAAATGCTGAATTTATTATTCATCGTTCTGAATTATTGCTTTAACCTTAGCTTCATTATTTGATTTAATTTTATATGAATTATTTTTAGTATCAAGTGTTCCATAATCCCCAGTTATTTTTTCTCCATCACGAATTATTGTAACTTCGTCTGAAAGCTCAATTAAAGATGATTTATTATCAAAGGTTATTTTTTTTGCATACATTTCTACATCATTGTTTTTTACATAAGATATTTTATTATCAAATACATCTAGGAGGGTTATTTCTTTATTAACTTTATTATTGGAAAAAATACCTTCAATTGACTCAGCTAAAATCAAAATATTTTCATTAATTAGCCGAGAATTTTCACCTTTTAGCTCAAAATTTCCATTTAAATTATTAACTTTTATATATCCATCTGAATACATTTTGATATTTTCAGTGATTAATTCAGAATCAAATCCTTCAACTTTTAATTCTTCAATCAAAACTTTAAAATTTAGTTTTTCTCCAGATCCACTCATCTTAAATTGTTGAGAAATAAAATTCACACTACCTTTTGCTTCAAGTTCAGTAATATCGTAAAGACTTTTATTAAAATCAATTCTTACATTATCAGCATCCAAGTTAAAACTGTCAGCTTTAATTTTGACATTTTTTTTTAATAAATAAAATTTTTCATTTTGATAAACTTCAATACCATCTTCAGTTGTAATTTCTGTCTCTCCCTCTTCTTTCGCATTGGCTTTAATTGAAAACACAATAATAATAATTATTAACTTAAAAATTATTTTCATTTTAAAACTATAAAAGAGTTTCCATAAAATATTATTTTATCCCCTTTATCATAAATATTAAAACCATCTGAAGAAATTGTAGTATTTTCTGTTTTAAATAGTGATTTACTATTGCTATTAGCAGTTTGTTTATTTCTATCAAAAACAACTCTGTCGGTTTCTATACTAAAATCATTTGACTTAAATCTTACATTTTCTTGTAATAAAATTTCATCTTTATTTAAAAAATTTCCCACTTTCGCTGTTATAAAAATTTTTTTTGACTCGTTATTGATTGCAAACTTAGGCTCTGCTATATCCACATTAGGCAAATTTTTCTCAGTATTGCTTAGTTTAATATTGATTTGTCTATATTGTTTAAAAAAAATTATTGAGAGAAAAATTAAAAATAAAGTAAGACCAATATAAATTATTAATTTTTTATTTATGTATAAAAAAAAATTCAAATTAACTCGTCAATCTTAATAAATCATGAATATGAACTATTCCTAATGGTCTCTTATTTTCACATATAAAAAGGCTTGTAATTTTTTTTGTATTCATTAAGTTTATTGCTTCTCCAACTAACATATTTTTATTTGCTAATGTTGGATTTTTCGTCATTATTTCTGATGCTTTTTTTTCAAAGAATTTTGAATTTAGTTTTCTTCTCAAATCGCCATCAGTAATTACACCCACTATTTGATTTTTATTATTAATAACTCCAATACAGCCAAAACTTTTTTTAGTCATAGTTAATAAAGCCTTTGACATTTTTTCACCTAATTTTGCCAAAGGCAACTCTTTGTATGTATGCATTATTTCACTAAGATTTTTTAAATCTTTACCAAGATTACCGCCTGGATGAAGTCTCTTAAATTCACTACTTTTAAATCCTCTCAATTCTAGTAAAGCAATCGCAATACAATCTCCAATAATCATCGACATAGAAGTAGAGCTAGTTGGTGCTAAGTTTAGAGGACAAGCTTCTATAGGTTTTTTATACAAAATTCCTACTGTAGATTTCTTGTGTAGGCTACTCTTTGAATTACTGGTAATGCTAATAAGTTTTATATTAAATCTTTTGGTAAATTGGATAATATTGTTTAACTCAGATGTTTCTCCAGAATTTGAAATTGCAATCACACAATCTTCTTTTTTTATACTTCCTAAATCACCATGACTTGCTTCTGTAGCATGAACAAAATAAGATGGAGTCCCTGTAGATGTGAGAGTTGCAGATATCTTATTACCAATATGAGCACTTTTTCCCACACCTGTTATAACCACCTTACCTTTTGTATTGTAAATTAAAATGACAGCTTTGCAAAAATTATTATTAAAAGTAGATTTTAGATTTTTAATGCTACTTAATTCTCTTGTTAATGTTCGCTTTGCACTATTTATTATTTTTTTATTATTTTTCATTAGTGCTTAAATATATCTTGATCTGACCATCCACTTATATCTAAATCTGTTCTATATTGTATGAAATCGAAACAGGCTTTAGCAAGTTTGTTTCTTTTTTCTCTTAATAACATATCATCAAGCTTATCTTTTATTCTATGCAAATATAAAACGTCAGTAGCAGCATATTTTTGCTGGTCTTTTGTTAAATCCCCACCCCAATCAGAAGACTGTTCAGCTTTTGAAATTGATTTTCCTAATAATTCAGTACAAAGATCTTTATATCCATGTTTATCAGTATAGGTTCTAACTAACTTTGAAGCGATTTTAGTACAGTAAATATTTTTTATATTAATTTTGAAGTTGTGTTTGAATACAGCTACATCAAACCTAGCATAATGAAAAATTTTTTGAATTTTATTATTCTTAAGAATTTTAATTAAATTTAGAGGTTTTTGAGTAGATAAATCAATTTTTACAAGATGACATACTTCATCACCATTAGAAATTTGGACCAAACATAATTTATCTCTTTTAGGATTTAATCCCATTGTTTCGCTGTCCAATGCAATAATATTAGTAGCTTTAAAACTTGCTGGAAGATCTCCTTTATAGAAATTTATTTTCATTTTGATTTTATTGCCTGTTTATTTTATATTTTTTCTTTATATCACTTATTTAATTAAAGGTCATGAAATCAATAGTAATTTTTGGAGGTGCAGGTTTTATAGGTAAACATTTAATAAGACGTCTTACTAAATATGGCCATAAAATCATTGTTCCATATCAAAGATCTGTACAAGAAGCTAAAATCCGACTTTTAGGTGTAACAGGACAGGTAATTCCATTTCGTTATTCTTCATTAGAAGATAAAAGGCTCAGATCTGTTTTAAATAGTGCCGACGTATGCATTAATTTGAAAACTACATACGATCAAAAGAAGGGTGATTTTAACAATACAATATACAAATTTAATCAGAAACTTATTAGAATTTTAAAATCTAGTAAGGAATTAAAGCAATTCATTTTCTTTTCTGGTCTTGGTGTAGATATTGATAAAAATTCAACAAGAAGCGTTGCAGTACATAAATCTGAAAAGGAAGCTTTTAAACAACTAGATAATGTAAATATTATTAGGCCAGGCGTTATTATAGGTGGTGGTGATATTTTTTTGAAAAGACTTTTGCCAATATTCAAAGCTTCTTTTTTTGTCCCACTTTTTGGAGATGGTTCTACAAAATTCCAACCCGTATTTATTGACGATGTATCTCTAGCTGTTGATGAAATAATTAAGTCCAAGATTAAAGGGAAAAATATTTATGAACTTGCCGGTCCAAGGACTTATTCTTACAAAGAATTCTTTAATTATATTTCTGATTTTTTAAACAAAACTAGGGTTTTAGTTCCTGTTCCTATGGCATTTATGAAACCTATTATAAATATTGCTGAAAAAACTCCAATTTCGCCTCTTACGTCTGAACAGTTAACATTATTTGAAAAGGACAATCTTGTCATAAATGTCGATAAATCGTTCCAAAATCTTGATATTAATCCACAAGATACACTAGAAATACTTAAAAATATTATTGTAAATTAAGGGTTTTCTAAGTTTTAGTACATAAGTTGTACTATTTTTACAAAATTATTGTTTCTTTTTTTATCTTGAATGTGTATTTGGTTCGATCTACATAAAATAGTAAACAAATGATAACTAAATGCTAAAATTTACAAAAATAAATAAGGAAAATCCTAAAAAAATATCTGCCAAAGACAGGGTTAAATCATTTGATGAAATTTACGCTAAATTTGCCTCACAAAAGGCAGAAGAACAAGCTTCCAGATGTTCTCAATGTGGTGTTCCTTTTTGCCAAGTTCATTGTCCTTTACACAATAATATTCCAGATTGGTTAAAGCTCACTGCTGAGGATAGAATGCAGGAGGCGTTTGAAATTTCCAGCTCTACAAATAACATGCCTGAAATTTGTGGTCGTATATGCCCCCAAGATCGATTGTGTGAAGGTAACTGTGTAATTGAACAATCTGGCCACGGTACTGTTACTATTGGATCAATAGAAAAATATATTACAGATAAAGCTTGGGAAGAAGGTTGGGTTAAAAATATTGAACCAGTTGAAGAAAAAAATCAAAGTGTTGGAATTATTGGTTCTGGTCCTGCCGGATTAGCTGCAGCAGAAGAACTTCGTAAAAAAGGATTTCAAGTTACAATATATGATCGCTACGATAGACCAGGAGGTCTTTTAATTTATGGTATCCCAAATTTTAAACTAGAAAAAGATATTGTTATAAGAAGAACAAATCGACTTAAAGAAAGTGGAATTAAGTTTGAATTAAACTGCGATATTGGCAAAGACATTACTTTTGAAGATATTAAAATTAAGCATGATGCAGTTCTTATAGCAACCGGAGTTTACAAATTTAGAGAAATCAATCTAAATACATCTAATTTTAATAATGTTGTACCAGCTTTAGATTTTCTAATAGCAAGTAACAAGACTGGTTTAAAAGATAAAGTTGAAGATTTTACAAATGGAAGATTAAATGCAAATGGAAAAAATGTAGTTGTCATTGGCGGCGGTGATACCGCTATGGATTGCGTTAGAACAGCTGTAAGACAAGGAGCAAAATCTGTTAAGTGTCTTTATAGACGTGATAAGACAAACATGCCTGGTTCGCAAAGAGAAGTTCAAAATGCAATAGAAGAGGGCGTAGATTTTCAATGGTTGACTTTACCAACTGAATATTCGGGAAATGGATCATTGAAAAATATCAGAACCGTTTTAATGCAACTTGGAGAACCTGATGAGTCAGGTAGAAGGAAGCCAGAGCCAAAAGAAGGTACGGAGAAAGACCTAGATGTTGATTTAGCTATAGAAGCTTTAGGTTTTGAACCTGAAGATTTACCAAAGCTTTTTGGTCATAACAAACTAACAGTTACAAGATGGGGTACATTAAAAATTAATTATAAAAATATGATGACATCAATTGATGGAGTATTTGCTGCTGGAGATATTGTTCGTGGTGCAAGTTTAGTTGTTTGGGGAATCAAGGATGGTCGTGATGCAGCAAAGAATATTAATGAATATTTAGGAAACAATTTTTCCTATCAAAATAATATTAATAAGAAAGCAATAAATGCCTAATCACTTTATTGAAAAGTATAAAAAGAATAAAAAATTCTTAGAAGAAAATCACGTTTATAATCAACAAGATGAACATTCATCATGTGGTGTTGGATTAATAGCATCTTTAGATGGATCTGAGACAAGAGAAATAGTCGAGTTAGGGGTTCAAGCTTTAAGAGTTTTGTATCACCGGGGAGCAGTTGATGCTGATGGTAAAACAGGTGATGGTGCAGGAATACAGTTATCCATACCAAAGAATTTTTTTACTCAACAAATAGAAAGAACGGGTCACACTCCGAATGATTTACCTTTCGGGGTTGGCATGATTTTTTTACCACGTACAGATTTTGCCGCTCAAGAAAATGCTCGTACAATTGTTGAATCTGAAATAATTAAAGAAGGTTTGAAAATATATGGTTGGAGACACGTTCCAATTAATTCATCGATTATTGGTGACAAAGCAAAAGCAACAAGGCCTGAAATAGAACAAATACTAATTTGTAACGAAGAACTAGAAGATGAAAAGCAATTTGATAATAAACTTTATATAATTAGAAAAAGAATAGAAAAAGAAATTAGAAATCAAAATATTTCAGACTTTTATATTTGCTCACTATCTTGTCAGTCTATTGTTTATAAAGGTATGTTTTTAGCAGAACAGCTTTCCAATTTTTATCCAGATATCCAAAATGAGAATTTTATTTCTAGATATGCAGTTTATCACCAGCGTTATTCTACTAATACATTTCCTACATGGTCTTTAGCACAGCCTTTTAGAGTGATTGCGCATAATGGTGAAATAAATACACTTAAAGGTAATAAAAATTGGATGGCTGCTCATGAGCCAAGAATGGAACATAAAAATTTTGGCAATAATGTAGATGATTTAAAACCCATAATTGATTCTAAAGCGTCTGACTCTGCTGCTTTAGATTCAACAATAGAGTTATTAGTTAAAGCTAATCGCTCTTTACCTATGGCTAAAATAATCACGATTCCAGAAGCTTGGTCCCACAGAAGAGATTTTCCAAAAAAAATAAAAGATTTATACGCTTATGGTGGAGCAGTTATGGAGCCATGGGATGGTCCAGCAGCAATATGTGGAGCATACGGTGATTGGGCTATTGCTGGAATGGATAGAAATGGCCTTAGACCTATAAGATATACACTGACAAAAAATCTTCTTATTGCGGGTTCTGAAACTGGAATGGTTGATATTAAAGAAAATGAAATAGTAGAAAGAGGTAGAGTAGGACCAGGTCAATTAATAGCAGTCAATTTTAAAGAGAAAAAATTTTTTAAAGATCATGAGATAAAAAAGTATTTGGCAGAAACTAAACCATTTGGTGATTGGACTAAAAAAATTACGTATATTGATAAACTTGTTCAATCTGTTGATGAGGAATTTAGAGATTTAGACTCTGGAGATCTACGAAAAAGAATGGCATGCTTTGCCTGGTCAGTAGAAGACATCGAATTAATACTTCATCCGATGATTGCCGAAAAAAAAGAAGCAACGGGATCGATGGGAGATGATACTCCGTTAGCTGTACTTTCAAATAAATATAGAGGACTACATCACTTTTTTAGACAAAATTTTAGTCAAGTTACAAACCCGCCAATTGATTCATTAAGAGAAAGAGTTGTTATGAGTCTTCGAACTAGAATTGGAAACTTAAGTAATATTCTTGATGAAGATGAAGATCAATGTGATCATTTACAATTGAACTCCCCTGTTCTTTCAATTGAGCAATTCAAATCTATGCGTAGATATATGAAAGATACTGTCAAGATCATTGACACTACAATGGATAAAACAAATACTGAAAATAATTTTGAGACAGAAATTGTAAGAATTAACCTAGAAGCAGAACAAGCTGTTAGAGAGGGGTATGTTCATATAATTTTAAGTGACAAAGAAATGTCTAAAACAAGAATAGCTCTTCCTATGATATTAGTTACAAGTTCTGTTCATCATTATTTAATTAAACAAAATCTTCGTACTTTTATTTCCTTAAATGTTCAATCTGCAGAATGTTTAGATGTACAATATTTTGCAGTGCTTATCGGAGTAGGAGCAACAAGTGTGAATGCATATATGGCACAACAAGCTATAGCGGAAAGACATAAAAAGGGATTATTTAAAAATCTCTCATATGAAGAATGTGTAGAGAGATTCATTAATTCTATAAATAATGGTTTGCTAAAGACAATGAGTAAGATGGGAATATCAGTGATTAATTCATATCGAGGTGGTTGTAACTTTGAAGCAATTGGTCTTAGTAGAAATTTAATGAGCAAATATTTCCCTTCTATGAGTTCTAAAATATCTGGTATCGGAATCAGCGGTATAGAAAGAAGATCTAGATTAGCTCATGACAAGGCTTATCAAGAAAGTGTTATTACGCTACCAATTGGAGGAAACTATCGCTACAGATTTGGTGGCGAAAAACATGCTTTTGAAGCAAGATCAATTCACATGCTTCAAACTGCAGTAACTTCTAATAATTATTCTTTATTTAAAAAATATTCTTCGATGATTGATGAAATGGATCCTATAAATATTCGTGATCTTTTAGACTTCAAAAAAAATAACAATAATAGTAACTCTAACACAGTAGAACCTTCTCAAGAAATTAGAAAAAGGCTAGTTGCACCAGGAATATCACTTGGAGCCCTGAGTCCAGAAGCGCATGAAACTCTTTCTGTAGCAATGAATAGGATAGGAGCTAAATCTGATTCAGGTGAAGGTGGTGAAGATCCGATTAGATTTAAACCTAAGCCAAATGGAGATAACGCATCATCAAAAATTAAACAAATTGCAAGTGGACGATTTGGTGTAACAGCGGAATATTTAAATAATTGTGAAGAAATTGAAATTAAAGTTGCACAAGGTGCAAAACCTGGTGAGGGTGGACAATTGCCAGGAGGAAAAGTTACAGAATTAATTGCTAAACTAAGACATTCAACCGAAGGTGTGACGCTTATTAGTCCTCCTCCTCATCATGATATTTATTCTATCGAAGATTTAGCTCAACTTATTTACGATTTGAAACAAATTAATCCAAGAGCTAAAGTATGCGTTAAGTTGGTTGCTCAGTCAGGGATTGGAACAGTCGCAGCTGGTGTTGCAAAAGCAAAAGCTGATACGATACTCATTTCTGGTCACAATGGTGGAACTGGAGCAAGCCCACAAACAAGCATTAAGTATGCAGGACTTCCTTGGGAACTCGGATTAAGTGAAGTACATCAAGTGCTATCTCTAAATAACTTAAGAGATAAAGTTGTTCTTAGAACTGATGGGGGTTTGAAAACAGGAAAAGATATTGTTATTGCGGCTATGCTTGGGGCAGAAGAATATGGAATTGGTACAGCAAGTTTAGTTGCTATGGGTTGTATCATGGTTAGACAATGTCATTCAAATACTTGTCCCGTTGGAGTTTGCTCACAAGATGCAAAACTTAGAGAAAAATTTACCGGAACACCAGAAAAAGTAATAAATCTTTTTAGTTTTATTGCTGATGAAGTTAGAGAAATTTTAGGATCACTAGGCTTTTCTTCTCTTGATGAAGTAGTTGGAAGATCTGATCTTTTATATCAAGTCAGTAGAGGAAGTTCTGATCTTGATGATTTAGATTTAAATCCAATTATTCAAACCATTGATTCATCAGTTGGAGAATTTGACATAAAGAAAAATACAATTAATAAAGTTAGCGATAGCCTTGATATTAAAATCATAGGGGACGCTAAGTCTTTCTTTGAAACAGATCAAAAAATTGAACTAAATTATAATATCAAAAATACTGATAGAGCTATTGGTACAAGACTTGCATCAGAAATTACTACTACAAAAGGAATGAGTTCTCTTCCAGAGGATTTCTTTACAGTTAATTTTCATGGTTCTGCTGGGCAATCTTTTGGAGCATGGAGTGTGCAAGGAACTACTCTTAAAGTCTTTGGTGACGCTAACGATTATGTTGCAAAAGGATTATCAGGGGGTAAAATTGTTATTCAACCAAACTCATCTTCACAACTAAAAACAAACAAAAATGTTATCATTGGGAATACTGTCCTATATGGAGCAACGCGTGGTAAACTTTTTGCAGCTGGGACTGCTGGTGATAGATTTGCTGTTAGAAACTCTGGCGCACATGCTGTTATTGAAGGATGTGGTGATAATGGATGTGAATATATGACTGGAGGAAGTGCAGTTATTCTTGGTGAAATAGGAAATAATTTTGGAGCTGGAATGACTGGAGGTATGGCATTTGTGTACGATAAAGAAGGAACTCTACCACTTCGAATTAATCTTGAGGATATTTTCTATCAACAACAAATGACAAATTATTGGGAAAAAGTGTTACATCAAAAAATTGAAGAACATATCAAGGAAACAAATTCAATGTACGCAAAAAATTTACTCGAAAATTGGGAAAATGAGAAATTACTCTTCTGGCAGATTGTTCCAAAAGAAATGATCAATAAATTTGATCAACCTGTATTAATTCAAGAAGAAAAATCTGCTTAGTTTTTTATTATTGATTGAATAGAATCATTCATTATTTTTAAATCAAATGGATCGGATAATCTATGATCACTATTTTTTAATAATTTTATTTCGATTTGATTACCTTTAACTTTTTTTACTATTTTTTCTGGAACATCTGGAGTGACAACATTATCTTTTAGTCCTTGTATTAAAATTAAGGGCTTATTCCATTTGAATTCTTTATTTAAAATTTTATTTTTTCTACCTTCAACAATGTAGTTCTTTTTTATAAGATAACTAAACCCGTAGGAGGAATATTTAATAATTCCTTTTTTATTCATTTCTTGTTTTTTCTTTAAAGGTAGTTTTTTATAAAACCCATCGATATAATCAGGTGCTGCCGCTAGGCCAATTAATCCAGCAATTCTTTTTGGTCTTGCTTTGGCAGCTAAAAACATTAACCATCCACCCATACTGCTACCAACCAGTATTTGTGGTCCTTTTGCAATATTATCAATGATATCAATTAAGTCTTTCTTCCAATCTGAAATTGTAAAATCTTCGAATTTTCCATCAGATTTACCATGACCACGGCATTCAAAACGGATAAACCGCAATTTATTTTTTCGCGCAAATCTCTCTAAAGACAAAGCCTTTTGACCACTCATATCTGAGTTAAGACCATGTATAAAGATGATACCAGGCCCCTTACCCTTTATAGATTTATAGCGAATTCTTTCTTTTTTCTTATTAATAAAGTAAGGCATCTTTGATACAAATACTTATATTTTAATAAAATGTCATCATTTAATGTCGCTCAAATTCTTCCCTCTTTAGATTCTGGTGGTGTCGAAAGAGGCACTATTGAAGTTGCAAATTATTTATCTGAATTAAATTTAAAAAATAATATTATTTCAAATGGAGGGCGTTTAATTAAGGAAATTGATAAAAATTATACTGATCATTTTCAATTACCAGTTAACTCAAAAAATTTTTTTATTTATCCATTAATTGCTAATCAATTAAAAAAATTAATTTTTAATCAAAATATTAATGTTGTTCATATAAGATCAAGAGCACCAGCATGGATTTTAAGTTTTATAAAAAATAGAAACTTCAAAACAATATCTACATTTCATAATGTGTATAGTGGTAATTTTTATTTTAAAAAAATCTATAATAAGCAATTATCCAAAGTTGATCAGATTGTTGCTATTTCAAATTATGTAAAAAATGAAATTAGTAAAAAATACAATTTGGATTCAAATAAAATTAAAGTGATTAATAGAGGAGTTGATGTTAAATATTTTGAAAAACCAATTTTAGATTCTCAAATAGAAAATATAATAAATAAGTATCAAATTGATACCTCAAAAAATATTATTCTATATCCTGCAAGGCTAACAAACTGGAAGGGTCAAATTGAGTTTTTAGATATGTTTAATAAGATGCAAAATGATAATTTTTTACTTTATTTTGCAGGTGATACAAAAAATCAATCTTATACAGAGAAACTACAAAATAAAATTCAAAGTTTTAACCTTGGTCATAAATGTAAGATTATAGGCAGTCTACCAAGAGATGATTTAAAAACTTTATATTACCTATCATCAATTATTACCTCTTTTCCTTTACAAGCTGAAGGCTTTGGAAGAATTATAAGCGAAGCATTAATAATGAAAAAAAGGGTACTAGCCTTTAACTATGGTGGTGTTAAAGATCAGCTCAATAAATTAGATGATATTTATAAAGTAGATCCACATAAATATAATGAAATAAACATAAAACTTCAAAATATTATAAAAATAGATAAAGAAAAATTTTCTAATATTTCATTAGAAAGTAAAGACTATATATCAAAAACATTTTCAAAATACCAAATGGTACAAAGTTACGTAGACTTATATGAACAGCAGTCAATTTAACAAAATACTAGTTGTAAAGCATGGATCACTTGGTGATATTGCATTTTCTATACTTGCTATGGCATCAATTAAGCAATTTTTTAGTAATGCCACTATTGACTTGCTAACTGAAGAAAAATATGCAAATTTTTTAAGCAATTCAAATTATTTTAATTCGATTTTTAAAGATAATAGAAAAGGAATAATTGATTCACTTAAGGTTATATTAAAAATTAATCAAAATAAATACGATCTAATCATAGATTTACAGAATTCTAAAAGAACAAATAATTATTGGTCATTCTTAAAATTTATTTCAGAAGTAAAAGTTAACGGATCTCGTTCTAATTGTGATATTCAATATGTAATTCCTCCACAAGGAACTGAATCTCCACAACAAGGTTTATACAATCAACTAAAGTTACTTGGAGTAAATGAAATTTATCAAAATGTAGATTGGCTTTCCAGAGATATTACGGCAATTAATGAAGATAAAATAATCTTAATGATACCTGGTGTTTCTAAATCAGGCAAGGACAAGCAATGGTCACCAGATAAATTTGCAATACTTGCAAGTACTCTAGAAAAAAAAGGATATCATATTTGTGTTATTGGGCAAAAATCAGATAAACAAACAGTAGAAACGATCAATAATGCATGTCAGAAGGTTATTGATTTAAGCGATAAATCACCTCCTGAAATCATCTATTCCATCGCTAAAAAAAGTGATTTTATAATTAGTAATGATACTGGCCCAGGTCATATAGCAGCTCTAAGTAATTCACCTATTCTTTTTTTAGCTAAAGATAATGATATCTCAAAATCAAACTTATCTGAATATAAAAATGCTTATACGATTCTGACCGATACAATGGACTCAATTTCAGTAAAAAAAGTTTTAGATTTTTTACAAGATAGTAAATTAATCAATAAATGAAATTAATTCTTTTTCTAAATTTTGGTTGTTAGAGAATAGTTTAGTATATTTTTTCTTCCATGGCGCATATTCTTCTGCAATCATACCTGGAAGATTATCTGAATCATAAATAACACAAAGTTTTGTTTCAGAAAGTGATGCAATATGTGTGCATCCACATTCAGGTGTAATTACATATGTTGAAGAGTTTATTATTGATGTCCAATTATCAAAATTTAATTTATCTAAGATTAAAATATTATTTATACTTTTAAGATTTTCAAACTCTTCATTAGTAATAATTTCATATTTTTTAAATGTTTCATAGAATACATTTTTTGATGTTCCATCAGTTGTCATTACAATATTGATTTTCAAATTTTTAAGATTATCTAATAGTTTAATAAAATTTTCTTCTGAAAAATATTTATTGATCCATTTTGAAGACAAGTGAATTAAGCATAATTTCTTAGAACTTATTTCTATTTTATTAAATCCTAATTCATTCTTAATTTCTGCAGTATTATTATAACTTAATCCACTTTTAGTAACTAACTCCATCATAATTTCTGTTTGATGAATTGGGATTTTTTTGGAATATCTTAATTGACGATCGATTATTAAGCAGTGAGTAAAAAAGATTTTACCCAAAATTCTATCAATAAATTTACTTATGTAATTATTTTTGTATCGAGATTTAAAAATTAATAATGACTTTATTTTACTTTTAGAAAAAATTGATATTAATATACTTAATATACCAGGGCTAAATGTGAAAATATAATCATAATCTTCATTTCTTAATTTTGAAATTATTTTCAAGACTTGATAAAATTTATTTTGAAGTAAAAAAATTTTGGTAATAGATTTATATTTTTTACATATTTTTTGATTTTTCTGAGAACATACAATATCAATTTTACAATCCTGATTAGCTTGTTTTAACCCTTGAACAACTGGAAGAGTAAGGATCATATCTCCCATTTTATCGTTTCTAATTAAACAAATTTTCATAAAGTGTATTTAATAACTTAAAAAACAGTTTATATTTTTTAAAATCAGCCCTTGAATTTAAATTCATTTGAGATTATATCCTAACAAAATATGACAAAAGACTTAATTTCCTAATATGCTATTAATTAATAGCTTTAACTCAATCTCTATATAATTTTGGCTGTAAATTTCAAAACAAAGAAAGATACTGGTCCAAGAATCAATGAGCAGATTACTGCAAGTGAAGTCAGACTAATATCTAGTAGTGGTAAACAAATGGGGATCTTAAGCATTCGTGAAGCTCTAATTCAAGCAGAAGATGAAGGTTTTGATTTAGTTGAAGTGTCTCCTGAAGCTAATCCACCAGTTTGTAAAATTATAGATTATGGTAAATTAAAATATAGAGAGCAAAAAAGTAAGAAAGAAGCAAAAAAGAAACAAAAAACAATTGAAGTTAAAGAGATTAAAATGAGACCTGGCATTGATACCCACGATTATAATGTTAAAATTAAAGCACTCTCAAAGTTTATAGGTGGTGGTAATAAAGTTAAAGTCTCTATGCGTTTCAGAGGACGTGAAATGGAGCATCAAAATTTAGGCTTTGATCTTCTAAAAAAACTAACTTCAGAAGTCGAAGAATATGCAAAAGTTGAAGTAGCTCCTAAGTTTGAGGGAAGACAAATAATGATGATACTTGTCCCTCAAGTTGCTAAATAATTCTACATATTGCAAAATACTCAATTATCAGTATAAGCCTTCAAAACTTGTTATGGCCTGCGGGGCAGCCTAACGGGAAAACTTACAATATAGGAGATAGTAATGCCCAAGCTTAAAACTAAGAGTAGTTTAAAAAAAAGATTTTCTAGAACAGGTACTGGTAAAATTAAATTTAAACCTGCTGGAAAGAGACATGGAATGAGTAAACGTTCCAATAAATTTATTCGTAACACGAAAAGATCTGCAATTATGTCACCAGGTGATTCTGCTTTGATTGATCATATGTTACCATACAACAAGTAAGGGGAAATCAATGGCAAGAGTATCACGAGGTGTTACAGCAAGAGCTAGACACAAAAAAGTAATTAAAAGAGCAAAAGGTTATTACGGTAGAAGAAAAAATGTTTTTCGAGTTGCTGTGCAGGCTGTCGAAAGAGGTATGCAATATGCTTATAGAGATCGTAAAAAAAGAAAAAGTGATTTTAGGGGTTTATGGATTCAAAGAATCAATGCTGGTGTTAGACTTCATGGTTTAACATATTCGCAATTTATATCTGGTCTTAAAAAATCATCTATTGAAATAGATAGAAAGATTTTAGCGGATCTTGCAGTTAACCAGCCAGAGGCTTTTAAAGTTTTAGTTGATAAAGCTCAATCTGCTAGATAATTTTAATTAATAAAATATAATAGATATTGATGGCATTTGCTGAAAATAAAATTGATGTTCTAAAAAAAATTAAAGCTTCAAAATCCTTCGAAGATTTAGAAAAACTTCGACTATATTATCTAGGTAAAAAAGGATTAATACCTGAAGCTTTAAAAGGATTAGGCTCTTTGTCGATTGAAGAAAAAAAATCGAAAGGACAGGAATTAAATATTATTAAAAAAGAAATTGAAGAAGGTATTAAAAACCAAAGAACAGAAATTGAAAATATTGAAATTTCAAACAAGATTAATTTAGAATCAATTGATGTTACTCTACCACCTAATATTTCTGAAAAAGGAAAAATACACCCAATTAGTCAAACAATATTTAATATTATAGAAATTTTTGGAAATTTAAATTATGCAGTGGAAACAGGTCCAGATATAGAAACAGATTTTAATAATTTTACAGCTTTAAATATCCCAGAACATCATCCAGCAAGAGAAATGCAGGATACTTTTTATGTTCAGGATAATGGAGACAAAAATGTTCTTCGAACCCATACCAGTCCTGTTCAAGTGAGAACTATGCTTAACACAAAACCACCTATTAAAATTATTGTGCCTGGCAGAACTTATAGAAGTGACTCAGATGCTACACATGCTCCTATGTTTCATCAGGTAGAAGGTTTAGTCGTTGATACAAGTTCTACTATGGTTGATTTAAAATCAACACTCGTTTCATTCTTAGAAGAATTTTTCGAAGTAAAAAACTTACAATACCGTTTTCGCCCTAGTTACTTTCCTTTTACCGAGCCTAGTGCAGAAATGGATGTAGCTTATACCAAAGTAAATAATAAAATTAAAATTGGTGAAGGAGATAAATGGTTAGAAATATTGGGTTGTGGAATGGTCAATCCTATAGTTTTAGATAATTGTAATATCGATTCAAAACAGTTTCAGGGTTTTGCTTTTGGTATGGGAATTGAGCGTTTGTCGATGCTTAAATATGGCATTACAGATTTAAGAAGTTTTTTTGATCCAAATTATAGATGGTTGGATCATTATGGTTTTAGTATTTTGGATAACCAAACACGATCAGGGCTATAAATGAAATTTACACTAGACTGGCTAAAAGATCATTTAGATACTTCTGCAAATTTAAATACCATAACAGATACTTTAACCAATATTGGTTTAGAGATTGAAAGTGTAGAAGATAAATCAGAAATATTTAAGAATTTTACAGTAGCTAAAGTTATAAAAGCAGAAAAACATCCAGATGCAGATAAGCTTAAAGTATGTCAGGTTGAAACAATAAATGGAAATTATCAAGTTGTGTGTGGTGCTCCAAATGCAAAAGAAGGTATGCTTGGAATTTTTGCGCCAGAAAATAGTTATATTCCTGGAACTGACTTAAATTTAAAAAAAACTAAAATTAGAGGAGTTGAGTCTTGCGGAATGCTTGTCTCAGAAAGAGAGATGGGTATTTCTGATGAACATGATGGAATTATTGAAGTAAAAGATAATTATAAAATTGGTGATTTATTTAGTAAAATTTTTGCAATAGATGAACCTATTATTGAAATTAATTTAACTCCAAATAGATCTGACTGTTTATCGGTCAGAGGTATCGCAAGAGATTTAGCGGCAGCAGGAATTGGTAAATTAAAAGACATAAATTATAAAAAATCAAAAGAATCATTCAAAAGTCCAATTACGTGGAAAAAAGAATTTCAAAATAATAATCTATGTCCTGGAGTAGCAGGTCGATATTTTAAAAATGTCAAAAATGTAGAAAGCCCTAAATGGCTTCAAGATAGATTAACTGCAATCGGATTAAGGCCTATTTCAGCTCTTGTTGACATTACAAATTACATTACTTATGACTTGGGAAGACCGCTACATGTTTATGATGCTGACAAAGTTTCAGGCAATTTAAAAATGCGACTAGCCAATAAAAATGAACAGTGTTTAGCACTAAATGAAGTTAATTATAAATGTGATAGTGATATGATTGTAATTTCTGATGATGAAAATAAACTTCATGGAATTGGCGGGGTCATGGGTGGCTTTGATAGTGGTTGTAGTATGGAAACCAAAAATGTTTTTCTAGAAGTTGCGTTATTTGATCCAGTTTCTGTCACTAAAACCGGAAGAAAACTTAATCTTCAAAGTGATGCACGTTACCGTTTTGAAAGAGGGATAGATACTGATTCCATCTATTGGGGTGTAGATGCTGCAACTCAAATGATTTTAGAATTATGTGGTGGTGAAGTTAGTGAATTTGTCTCTTCAGAAATTAATATAGAAAAAAGTAAACCATTTATGTTTGATACAAATAAAGTGAAGACTTTCGGTGGAATAGAAATCAATAATGAGGAACAAGAAAAAATTTTAGTTTCACTTGGTTTTTCTGTTAATGAAAAAAAATCAAAATTTGAAATTCAAAGTCCTACTTTTAGACCAGATATTGTTGGTGAGGCAGATATCGTCGAAGAAATAATTAGAATTTATGGTTATAATAAAATTCCTCTTAAAAAAGTAACTAATCAAGAAGAAAAAAAGCAGATTTTAAATACAAAAATAAAAACTTTTTATAAAAGTAAAAAAATTATGGCTCTGAATGGATATTCTGAAGTTGTAACTTGGTCGTTTATGGATGAAAATAATGCTAAAATTATATCAGATGAAATAATTAGTTTAAAAAATCCTATAAGTACCGATTTAAATACGATGAGACCATCTACGCTTCCAAATTTATTAGAAGCAATAAATCAAAATAAAGCAAGAATGTACTTGAGGGCTAAAATATTTGAAGTAGGTCCAAACTTTTCTAAATCACTACCTGACCAACAAGAAAATGTTGCCACTGCTATAGCTTATGGCTCATCTGATGAACAAAATTGGTTATCAAATAAAAAAAATATTGATGTATTTAGTATAAAAGCTGATTTATTTTCTATTTTAGCTGATTTAAATGTACCTATAGATAATTTGCTATATGAAAAATTAGAAGGTAAAATTTATCATCCTGGCAAATCATCTTCTTTGAGGCTTGGTAAAAACAAAATAGCTAATTTTGGAGAATTACATCCAGTTCTATTAAAAACAATGGATGTTAATTTCAAGGTGTGCGGTTTTGAAATATATTTGGGCAATATTTCACAATTTCAAGAGAATAAATCTTCTTCAAAAGGAGGTTTTACTAACAATCCCTATCAAATGGTTGAAAGAGACTTTGCTTTTCTTTTTCCAAAAGAAGTAAAGGCTGGTGAAATAATTAAAAAAGTAAAAAAAATAGATAAAAATATAATTCAAAATGTAACGATATTTGATGTTTATGAGGGTGATAAACTTCCAGAAAATAAAAAAAGTATTGCTTTTAGGGTTTTACTACAACCTCAAGATAAAACCTTCAACGATCAAGAAATTGAAGAATTATCTCAAAAAATAATAGATGAAATATCTCAATCGCTTGATGCATCTATAAGAAAATAATGACAGAACTTAGTTCTATTCGTAATTTCTCAATTGTTGCTCATATTGATCATGGAAAATCAACGTTGGCCGATAGGCTCATACAGTTTTGTGGAGGTCTAACTGATAGAGAGATGAAAGAACAGGTTTTAGACTCAATGGAATTAGAAAGAGAAAGAGGTATTACAATTAAGGCTCAAACAGTGAGACTTTCGTACAAATCAAATGATGGCAAGACTTACATACTTAATATTATGGATACCCCAGGGCATGTTGATTTTTCTTATGAGGTATCCAGATCCTTAGCTGCATGTGAGGGATCTTTATTAATAGTAGATTCTACGCAGGGTGTTGAAGCTCAAACATTAGCTAATGCCTATCAAGCAATTAATAATGATCATGAAATACTGCCTGTCCTAAATAAAATTGATCTTCCTTCCTCTGAGCCAGATAAAATAAAAACACAAATTGAAGATGTGCTAGGCATTGAAACTGACAATGCTTCTCTTGTTTCGGCAAAAACAGGTGTAGGCATTGAAGATTTATTAAATAAAATTATAACACTGCTTCCATCTCCATCAGGTGAAAAAAGTAAAGAATTGAAATGTATGTTAGTTGATAGTTGGTATGATAGCTATCTTGGCGTTGTTGTACTTGTAAGGGTTATAAATGGAGAACTAAAAAAAGGTCAGAAAATTAGATTTATGGCAACAGGTGCCACATACACAATTGATAGAGTAGGAATATTTTCTCCTAAGGCAACTGAAGTGGATAGACTAGGGCCTGGAGAAATAGGTTTTATAAATTCTGGTATCAAAAGTGTTTCTGATTGTAAAGTTGGCGACACAATAACAGACGATAAACTTCCAACTGAAGAAGTGCTTCCAGGTTTTAAACCATCCCAACCTGTGGTTTTTTGTGGAATGTTTCCAGTTGACTCAGATGACTACGAACATATGCGAGATAGCATGTCTAAACTTGCTTTGAATGACTCAAGTTTTTCTTATGAACCAGAAGTAAGCCCTGCTTTAGGTTATGGTTTTCGATGTGGTTTTTTAGGTTTATTGCATTTAGAAATTATTAGAGATCGATTTGAAAGAGAATTTAATTTAGAACTTGTAACTACCGCACCATCAGTTGTTTACAAAATTTTAATGAAAGATGGATCAAATATGAATCTTCATAATCCTACTGACATGCCGGATCCAGTAAAAGTTGAAAATATTTCTGAACCTTGGATTAAGGCTACAATAATAGTACCTGAAGAATTTTTAGGATCAGTATTAGAATTATGTACATCTAAAAGAGGTATTCAGTTAAACATGGGCTATGCAGGCAGCAGACCTTTAGTTGAATACAAACTTCCTCTTAATGAAGTTGTATTTGATTTTTATGACAGATTGAAATCAATAACTAAAGGATATGCAAGCTTTGATTATGAAATTACTGGTTACGAAGTTAATAATCTTGTTAAGGTTGGGATACTTATTAATGGGGATCCAGTTGATGCATTATCTTTAATAGTCCATAAAGACAGATCTGAACAAAGAGGTAGAGCCCTATGTGAGAGATTGAAAGACTTAATTCCTAGACAACAATTTAAAGTTGCAATTCAAGCAGCGATAGGTGGTAAAGTTATTGCTCGAGAAACAGTGGCATCATTTAGAAAAGATGTAACTCAAAAACTATATGGTGGAGATGTAACAAGAAAAAATAAACTGTTAGAAAAGCAGAAAAAAGGTAAAAAAAGAATGAGACAATTTGGTAAAGTTGATATCCCTCAAAATACCTTTTTAAACGCTTTAAAAATGAAAGATTAAGATTGTTTAATAAAAAGAATTCATAAATTTATTTTATCATAATATGAAATACAGAAGTGAAATAGATGGTTTAAGAGGAATATCAATTATTCCTGTAATTTTATATCATGCAGGGTTTAAAACTTTCTCAGGTGGATACATTGGTGTAGATATTTTTTTCGTAATAAGTGGATATTTAATTACATCTATCATATTAAATAAAATTAAAGATAACAATTTTTCTTTGAAAGAATTTTATCTTAGAAGAGCTAGAAGAATTCTACCAGCATTATTTGCAGTAATATTATTTTCACTTCCTTTTGCTTTCTTATGGATGGATATTATTAATTTCAAAAATTATATTAAAACAATAATTTATTCTTTATTTTTTATTTCAAATTTTTTTTTTATATTCAATCACCAACATTACTTTGCAGATATTGCTCAAAATAATCCATTACTACACACATGGAGTTTAAGTATTGAAGAACAATTTTATTTAATCTTTCCAATATTTTTAATTATTATATTTAGATTTTTAAAATATTATGTCGAAGTTTTAATATTATTTATTGCCATATCTTCATTTTTTATAGCACTTTATGTTGGTGAAACTTATAGAGGAGCAAATTTCTATTTTACATTTTCAAGAGTTTGGGAGATTTTCTTGGGAGTATTATCAGCATTTTTTTTAGAAAAGAAATTTAATTTTAACAAATTAACTAATGAATTTTTTTCATTTCTAGGCATTATTGTAATTTTAATTTCTATTTTTTTTATAAAAAATAATATTAAATATCCTCATTTAATAACATTATTACCTACTTTGGGGACCGTTTTAGTAATATTATTTTCAAACAAGAATACATTTATTGGAAAGCTTTTATCTTTTAAATGGTTAGTATTTATTGGCTTAATAAGTTATAGTTTATATTTATGGCACTATCCGATATTGATATTTTGGGAATTTAGATGGATAGAAAACAATAATTTATTAACAAAGTTAATACTTTTAGTATTTACTTTCATAATCTCATTTTTTTCTTGGCAGTACATAGAAAAACCTTTTAGAGACGATAAATTCTTTAAAAAAATTAAACCTTATTTTCTCAAATCTGTCTCGTTTTTTATGACTATTTTTATTACCTACTCATTATTTTTTTTAATGACAGATACTCAACAGAATCGAAAAATATCTAATAATTTGACTATTAAAGAATTAGAACAAAAAATGGCCCCTAGTATTGGTTTTGATGAAATTTGTATTCATGGTGTAATAGATAATAAGTGTTCAAATAGCTCAAAACCAGAAGTAGTTATCTGGGGTGACTCACATGCAATGCATTTAGTTAAATCATTTATAAAATCAAATAAAAATGTAAAATTAGTTCAACTGACAAAAAATACGTGTTTGCCAATATTAAATGTTGCACCTAAAACTTATGATTCACCTCAAGAAAAAAAATGGGGTAATGATTGTATCAATTTTAATCAAGATGTTATTAATTATATAAATAAGACAAAAAGTATAAAATACGTTGTTTTAAGTGGGGCTTTTGAAAAATATTTATTAAAATCTAAATTTTATTCAAATAAAAATGGAGATATTTTTTTGGATTATAACTCACTAAGAGAAAAACTAATTTTAACACTTTCTGAATTAGAAAAAAATAATATTGAGCCCATAATTGTTTCCTCTATTCCTTCACCTATAAATTTAAACGTACACAAATGTTTAAAGAAGAGAACAATATTTAATAGTAATCCAAATAAATGTAATTTTAAAAAAATTGATATTGAGCCTAGATTCTTAAAAGGTAAAGAATTCATTTTAAAATTAAATAATTATAAAAAAGTATTAATGGATGAGATTTTATGCACTAAAGAAGTATGTAAAGTTTATATTGACGATAAATATATTTATAGAGATAACGAGCATTTATCTATAAGTGGCTCAGAATATATAGGATCAAAATTCGATTTTTATAAATTTGTTTATGAAAAATAATTGGAGAGATGTGAGAGCGGTTTAATCAGCACGCTTGGAAAGCGTGTGTAGTAGCAATACTACCGAGGGTTCGAATCCCTCTCTCTCCGCCATCTAATATTTAAAATCAATTTTTTTTACACCAAAACTGATACATTCCTGCAAAGATTCTAGGATTAAATTTTTCGTATTCTTCCCACTCATCAAGATCAAATAAATCATCTTTATTAGTATCATTATCTTTAAAATTTTCTTTGACCAATTGATCTTCAAATCCTAGAAAGATTAAACCTAATTTATCTAAATGTTTTTTTATTTTACTTATTGTAAACTGATGTTCTTGAGCATGAAATAATAAATCTCTTACTCCACTAACTGTATAAAAATCAGGGCTTCGTTTAATAAGATTCCATTGATCTTTATTGTTCTCAATTAAATCTTTTCTAAATTTAATGATGTTTTTATAATTAGATTGAAGTTTAAGTTTATTAATTTTATTTTTAATTTGTGTTATATGCTGTCTAGCTTTTTCACTATATAATCCAATAAGCATTAAAGAATCATCATTCAAACATGACGTTAATATTTTCCATCCTTTAAATGGATTGTCCATATGATGAAGAACACCGACTGATTCAATTACATCAAACTTTCTACCTATTGATTCTAAATCTAGTATATCACCTTGAATAAAATCAATATTATTAATATTAAGTTCATTCGCTTTTCTTTTTGCATAAGATAAACTTTTAAAACTTAAATCCAATGCAAGTACTTTTGAATTTTTATATTTTGAAGCGGTTGTAAGGACATGCTGGCCAGTTCCACAACCTGCAATTAGAATTTCAGGATTTTCAGAGTTTGTTATGTTTTTTAAATTTAAGTTCAAATTGCTATCATTTATTACATCTTTAATTTTTCTAGGCTCAATACTTAATCCAAGATTTTCCCATCTAGGATAGGGATTTTCTTCATATTGTTTTTTTACCTTAATAGAAACCTGATCTTCTACTTTTGAAATTGACTTTATTGATTTAGATATTTGAATTTCAATTTTTTTATTTTTGATTTGTAATTCAAATATTTCTTTTAATTTATCTGAAAATTCAATTTTATTAGACCAACTGAAATTATTTAAAGGCTCATAACATGATAGGCATAATATTTCTAAATCACTAATTTTTTTATTTTCTTTTAAATTGTTTTTAATTCTTTCATCAATTTTTTTTATTTTTTCTATCTCATCTTTTGATTGGTCATATATGTATTCATTAAGAAAACATTGCATAGATAAAGAAATTAAAAAATTAATGTGATTTTTATCAATATTTAATTTGTATGTTTGGTTTAAAATTTCTTTTCTTATCTTAACAAATTTTTTTTCGATATAATAATCAGGAATAGGACAAACTTTCATAAATTGCATTAGAAGAGAGTTCTTTTGTAAATTTTCTAAAACATAATTAAAATCTTCATTAGTTATTTTATCCTTAATTAAAGATAAGTTATTCTTCAGATCTGTATTTAAAAATAAACCATTTAAAATATTAGGAGCAATAGAATTTGGTCTAACAATAATTTTTTCTTTTAAAAGATGTAAAAGATATTTATTAATATTTTTATTCTCTTCATCTAATATGTAAAACTGAAGTACCCCTGCTAAGTTGTAATATGCTACTTTATAATTTGAATTGATTTCTAAAGTTGATAAATAACATTCAATAGCCCTCTTATTTAAACCTTTCTTTCTATATATATTTCCTAGATTATTATGAGCTTTAAAATAATTAATGTCTAGTTCTATAACCTTATTATAACTTTCTATTGCTTTCTCTTTTTTATCTAATTTGTTGTAAACATTAGCTAAGTTATAATGACCATCAGTATAATTTGGGCTTAGATTAACTACTTTGATAAATAAATTTTTTGCTAATTTATAATTTTTAAGTTCTGTGTGTACTACGCCTTGTATATTTTGAATAAGAATAGAGTTAGGAAATTCATCTATTAGTTCATTTGATAATTTCAAAAGTTGATCAAATTTTTTTTTATCAAATAATGATATTAATTCTTTTATTTTATTTTCTGATGGCTCTATTGGATTCATCTATACAACAGAAGAAATAAGTTTTTTAGTATACTCTGATTTAGGAGTACTAAATAAATTACTACTAGTATTTTCTTCTACAATTAAACCATCTTTTAATACAATTATTCTGTCCGATATTGCTTTGATGACTGTCATATCATGACTAATAAATATGTAGCTAAGCTGAAGTTGTTTTTGTAGTTTATTTAAAAGATTTATTATTTGATTTTGTATTGTTACATCTAAAGCTGAAGTAGGTTCATCTAATATTAAAATTTTTGGTTCTAAAATTAGAGCTCTTGCAATTGCAATTCTTTGACGTTGACCTCCTGAAAATTCATGAGGGTATTTTTCAATTGTATTTTTATACTCTAATCCAACTTTATCTAATATATTTTTTATTTTTTCTTCTTTTTCCTTTTTACTTATACTTGGATAATGAATTAACAAACCTTCAGAAATAATATCCTCTATGTTCATTCTTGGACTTAATGATGAAAATGGATCTTGAAAGACAATCTGTATTTCCTTTCTTAAATTTAGCATTTCCTTTTTATTCAATTGATTAAGATCTTTTTTATTTATTTTTATTTTTCCTTTTGATTCTATTAAATTTAAAATTGCTAAAATAAGAGATGTTTTTCCTGAACCTGACTCTCCAACGATACCAATACTTTCACCAATTTTTAAATCAAAACTGACATTTTTAATTGCTTTTACATAGTCAATAGTTCTTTTTAGAAGACCTTTTTTAATTGGGTACCATACATCTAAATCCTCAACTTTTAAGATAGAATCTGAATCAAAATTTTTGCTCTCTTTAATATTACTCTGATAAGAAACTAATTCTCTTGTATACTCATTTTTTGGATTATTAAATATTTCATCATTTGTACCAAATTCTACAATTTTACCATTTTTCATTACATAAATATAATCTGATAATTTTTTTACTACTGATAAATCATGACTTATAAAAACTAGAGACATACCCAGTCTTGATTGTATATTTTTTAGCAGTTCTAAAATTTGTAGTTGAATCGTAACATCTAATGCAGTTGTCGGCTCATCAGCAATAAGAACTTCTGGGTTATTAGCAATACTCATTGCGATCATAGCTCTTTGTCTCTGTCCACCTGATAATTCATAAGGATATATTTTTGGTCTCATTGCAATGTTATCTAAACCCACTTCTTTTAATAAATTTATAGTTTTTATCTTAGCTTCATTCTTGGTAATTACATTGTGGGTAGTAATGATCTCTTCAATTTGTTTGTTAATTGTGTGCAAGGGATTTAAACTTGTCATGGGTTCTTGAAAAATTGTAGAAATTTTATTTCCTCTTATTTTTTGTATTTCACTTTCATTCAATTTCAATAAATTAACATTATTAAAAAATATATTACCATTTTTTATTTCAGCACCATTAGGAAGTAGCTTTAAAATACTTAGTGCAGATAAAGTTTTGCCTGAACCTGATTCACCAACAATAGCGGTAGTTTTTCCTTTTATAACATCTAGATTTATATTTTTTACTACTTCAATTTTTCTATTAAATTCAATTGTAAGATTTTGTATTGAAACTATTTTATCCATTTTAATTAAAAGTCTTTCTGGGGTCTAAAGAGTCTCTAATTGCCTCACCTACAAAAACTAAAAGACCTAACATCAAACCTAAGGTTAAAAAACTTGTAATTCCAAGCCATGGAGCTTGTAAATTATTTCTTCCTTGATTTACCATTTCTCCCAATGATGCTGACCCTGGCGGTAAGCCAAAACCTAAAAAATCAAGACCTGATAATGCAGTTACAGAAGCGCTTAAACTGAATGGAAGAAAAGTAACAGTAGCAATAGTAGCATTAGGTAACATGTGCCTAATCATTATTCTTATGTTTGAAACACCTAGTGCTTTTGCAGCTCTTATATAGTCAAAATTCCTTGCTCTTAAAAATTCTGCACGAACTACACCAACATAACCCATCCAACTAAAAAGTAATAAGATAATTAAAAGCCAGCAAAAATTTGGTTGAATTACACTAGCCAAAATTATTAAGACATACAAAGTTGGAATGGCTGACCAGACTTCCATGAATCTTTGGAAGAATAAATCAGTCTTTCCACCAAAATAACCCTGTATTGCTCCTGCAGATACTCCTATAATCATCGAAAAAAATGTTAAAGTAAATCCAAATAATACGGATATTCGGAAACCATAAATTAATCTTGATAGTACATCTCTTGCTTGATCATCAGTACCAAGCCAATTTTTATTCGAAGGTGGTGAAGGAGCTGGAGCTGATAAATCTCTTATTATAGTATTATATGAATATGGAATTATAGGCATAATCATCCAACCATTTTCCTCAATTAAGTTTTTAACATATGGATCTTTATAATCTGCCTCTGTTTCAAAATCTCCTCCAAATGTTGTTTCTGAATAGAAAGAAAATATTGGATAATAAAAGTTTGAGTTATATTTTACTAATAAGGGTTTTTCATTTGCAATAAAATTAGCAAATAAAGATATAATAAACAAAAAACTGAATATCCAAAAAGAATAATAACCTCTTTTATTGTTCTTAAAATTATTCAGTCTTCTTTGATTTAATTTTGATAATTTCTTCATTGTCTTGATTCAAAATCTATACGTGGATCAATAATTGAGTACATAAAATCACCAATTATTCCCATAACCAATCCGAGTAATGAGAAAAAATAAAGTGTTGCAAATATAACTGGGTAATCTCTAGTCAGAGCAGCCTCGTATCCTAGTAAACCTAAACCATCTAAAGAAAAAATAACCTCTATGAACAGAGAACTTGAAAAAAGAATTCCAATAAATGCTGATGGAAAACCAGCAATTACTATTAACATTGCATTTCTAAACACATGACCATAAAGAACCTTTCTTTCAGTTAAACCTTTAGACCGTGCTGTAATTACATATTGTTGATTTACTTGATCAAGAAATGAATTTTTTGTTAAAAAAGTCAAGCCAGCAAACCCGCTTACCAGCATCGCAGTTAAAGGTAGTGCTAAATGCCAGAAGTAATCTACTATTTTTTGAAATAACTTTAACTCATCAAAATTTTCAGAAAATAAACCTCTTAGAGGAAAAATATCGTAAAATCTTCCTCCTGCAAAAAATACTATTAGTATTACAGCAAATAAAAAATTTGGAATTGCATAACCAATTGTTACAATTGAACTTGATACTATATCAAACTTTGATCCATCCTTTATCGCTTTTCTTATACCGAGAGGAATAGATATTAAATATACTAATAAAGTTGTCCATAAACCAAGTGATATTGAAACTGGCATTTTATCTAAAACGATAGAAGTAACTTTTTGATCTCTAAAAAAACTTTCTCCAAAATCAAAGGTTAAATAATCTTTTAACATTTTTATAAAACGTTGATATGCTGGTTTGTCCATTCCATACATCTTTTCTATTTCTTTTATAATATCTGGATCGAGACCTTGTGCTCCTCTATATTTACTATCATTAACTGATGTAGAATTATCTCGATTAAACTCTAAAGTTTCACTTTCACCACCGCCAGAAAATCGAGCTGTTGATTCAACAGCTGTTCCAGTCATTTGTGCAATCATTTGTTCTACTGGGCCACCCGGAACAATTTGAATTACTGCAAAATTTATAACCATTATCCCAAAAAGAGTTGGAATAATTAAAAGAAGTCTTTTTATTAAGTACGCACCCATATTGTGCTATTTTATATTATTTCTAATAAACTTTAATAATTAGTTTGATGTTCTATTTGATTGGATTGTTTCAAATTTATTCTGATTAATCCACCATGTATCAAAGCCTAAAGAATATTTCGGTTTTATTTTTGGTTGATCAAAAAAATCCCAATATAAAACTCTATATGATGAAATATGCCATTGAGGAATAACATAGTAATTCCATAGAAGAACACGATCAAGAGCTTTGGTTATTGTAATTAATTCTTCTCTATCACCAGCATTAATTAGACTTTCAATTAATCCATCTACAGCATAATTTTTAATACCAACAACATTTCTAGAGCCATCAGTGTCTGCAGCATCAGAACCCCAAAAATTTCTTTGCTCATTACCTGGTGATAATGATTGTCCAAATGTTTGCACAACCATATCAAAATCAAAAGTCTCCATTCTTTTTTGATATTGAGCACTATCGATTGTTCTTACCTCAGCAATTATTCCTAATTTTTCAAGATTATCTTTAAATGGAAAAACTATTCTCTCAAAAGCTGGTGACCGTAATAAGATTTCAAATTCAAAAGGTTCTTTTGTACTAGAATGTAGAAGTTTGCCATCAACTAATTCCCATCCAGATTCTTCTAAAAGTTTTGACGCTTCTTGCAATTGCATCCTCATATAACCTGAACCATCTGTGACTGGATTTGTATATTCTTCTGTAAATATTTCTTTTGGCAGTACATCAAAATATGGATTTAAATAATTTAATTCTTCTTTTGAAGGAAGACCAGAGGAGGCAAGTTCTGAATTTTCAAAAAAGCTATCTGTTCTTTTATATGCATCAAAGAATAAATTTTTATTAGACCATTCAAAATCAAAAGCATAAGAAAGAGCCTTTCTTACTCTTCTATCTTTAAATTTATCTTTTCTAATATTAAATGCAAAACCTTGCATACCTTGAGGATTTTCATGACTTATTAATTCTTTTTTAATTAGACCTTCATTCACAGCATTTATATCGTACGCAGTTGCCCATTCTTTTGATGAATTTTCAGAGAAGAAATCAATCTCACCAGATTTAAATGCTTCTCTTTCAATACCTCTGTCTTTGTAATAATCATATCTAATTGTGCCGAAGTTATCTTTACCAATTTTTATTGGTATTGATGCACCAAAACCCCAATAATTTTTATCTAGTTCGTAAGTAATTGATCTTCCACTATCAAACGACTTAATTTTATAAGGACCACTCCCAATTGGGACTTCTAAAGATGTTTCTTCAAAATTTTTATTTTCCCAATAATGTTTTGGTAGTACGGGTAATTGGCCAACAATTAATACTAATTCTTTATTCGTATTTGTTGTAAAATTAAATCTTACTTTATTCTCTTCTTCCTTAATAACTTCTTTTACATCACCATAATAATATTTATAAAATGGGTGACCTTTTTCCATCAAGGTATTAAATGTCCACACAACATCATCAGCTGTAATTTTTTTTCCATCGTGCCAATATGCTTCATTTCTTAATGTAAATGAAACCCAAGATCTATCTTCGGGCCATTCAATCGTTTCTGCTAATAGTCCATATTCCGTGAATGCTTCATCACTTGATCCCGTTGTTAATGTCTCATACAGCCCTCCAATTCCAGCTGCTGAGGTACCTTTTAAAATAAATGGATTGAAACTGTCATAGGTTCCAATGGCACTTCTTACTATTGATCCACCCTTTATTGAATTTGGATTAATGTATTCAACATTTTCAAAATCTTTTGAGTATTTTGGTTCACCATGCATTGCAATTGCATGTGAAATATTAGTGTTTGCTTGTGCTTTTAATTGAAAAATTAGAGTAAGCGTAAAGATCAATGTGAGTATTTTCATACTTGTAATATATGTCTATTTATTAGAAATTAAAATAAATTTTAGTTTATTAATTCAATTATTTCATCATGAAGAGAGCTTGTACTAGAGGCAACTAAACTGCCATCTGAGTCTAGTGATATATCTTGTCCAAACTTATCCGTAATTATTCCACCAGCTCCTTCAATCACATTTACAAGAGCCATATAGTCATGCACTTTTAATGTATCTTCTAAAACAATATCAATTAAACCAGAGGCTAACATCCCATACATATAACAATCACCACCAAGTCTATAGTATCTTGATTTTTCTTTGAGTAACTCTAACCCCTTTTTAATTTGAGGCTCATCAAAATATAATCCAGATGTAAAAAGATAGGCATCTTTGATTTGTTTGATTGTGGAAGTTTGAACATCTTTTCCATTACATTTTGTCTTTTGATTTTTTATTCCTATCCATCGCTCATTGTGTGCTGGACAATTAATAATTCCTAAAACTGGTTTTTTGTTATGAAGTAATGCAATTAAATTACCAAAATCTTTATGTCCAGCTATATAACTTCTTGTTCCATCTATAGGATCTAATACCCATAAAAATTCAGAGTCTACTTTTTCATTATCATACTCTTCACCTAAAATTCCATGATTAGGATATTCTTTTCTTATCTTCTCTCTTAATACTTGTTCTGTTTCTTTATCTGCTAAAGTTACAGGACTTTCATCGTCTTTAATTTCTATTTCAATCTTATTTCTAAAATAATGCATCGAAGTTTTAGATGCATCATCTGCTAAAGAGTTTGCAAATTTTGAAAACTCTTCTGTGTTTAAAATCATTGCTTAAATTTATGGGAGTGGTGCTGGATTATCTGAGTGCTCTCTTAGGAAATAAACTAAGTCTGCTCTGTCTTTTACTTTTTTCAAACCTGCAAAGTTCATTTTTGTTCCTTTTATATATTTTTTTGGCTTATATAAAAATTCTGCCAATTCTTCATATCCCCATTCTCCACCGTATTCAGCTAAAGCTTTTGAGTATGCAAAACCTTCAACATTTGCTTTTGGTCTGTTGATAATATTCCATAAGTGAGGGCCTACTTTATTTGCACTACCTTTCTCATAGTTATGGCATGTTGCACATTTCTTGAATAATTTTTCTCCATTATCAAGAGAAGCACTTGCTAGTAAAATAGAAATTGGTTCAATTACCTCTTCTTTTTTTTCTATTACTCCTACACCAGTAGAATCTTCTGGGACATCTATTTTATAAGCAGTTTCTTTTTTCTCATCATGATCAATATCAATGACTAAATCTCCAAAATGCCCGATAAGGGTAACAATTAAGACTGCTAATATAATAGATGCTAAAATTTTATTAACTTCAAGCCCAGACATGTATAAGTACATATACAGATTTTTTAGAAGAAAGAATATATTTGTCGTAAGTATGAAATTTAAATTCTCTAGCCTAATTGTCGCATAAATTATGAAAAATGTTGTAATTATACCTTCACGAATGGCTTCCACTAGACTGCCTGGAAAACCATTAATGGCTATAAATGGTATTCCAATGATACAACGAGTATGGCAACAAGCAATTGAGTCAAATATTGGAGAAGTGTTTGTTGCTTGCTCGGAAATTGAAGTTCATGATTTAATTGTAAGTAATGGTGGCAAAGCTATTATGACAGATCCAAATCTCCCCTCTGGAACTGATAGAGTTCACTCCGCTTTTTTAAAGATAAAAAATAACAAAGACATTGATGTAATAATCAATCTACAAGGCGATATGCCTCTTATAAATCCAGAACATATTCTTAAAGTCATTGACCCAATAAAAAGAAATTTTACCATTGGCACACTTGCAACAAACTTAAATGATAATGAATTAAATAATCCCAATGTAACAAAAGTTGAAGTTGATTTTAAAAAAAATGAAACAGCGCAGGCGTTAAGTTTTTATAGAGAAGTTACGATAGAAAATAAAAACTTATACCATCATGTTGGTATCTATAGTTATACTCCAGATTCAATAAATACATTTATCAATCTACCTAAATCAAAAAATGAAATACATCTAAGTTTAGAACAAATGAGAGCTATGGATTCTAATATTCCAATTGGAGTTACGTTTGTTCCTGAAGTTCCAATGAGTGTAGATACAAAAGAGGATTTAATAAATATTGAAACTAATATAAGAGAGTACAATGATAAAAGTTGATAGTTTTTCATTTCAAGGTGTAAATGGTGCTTATAGTGAACAAGCTGGAAAAAATATTTTTCCAAACGCAACAAGTATACCGTGTGCAACTTTTGAAGATATGTTTGAAAATGTTAGATCAGGAAAATCTGAAGCAGCAATGGTTCCAATAGAAAACTCTCTTGCAGGAAGAGTAGCGGATACTCAAAGATTGATACCTGACTCTGATTTAAAAATAACTTATGAATATTTTCATGAAGTAAATCATAACTTACTTGGAATTAGAGGTGCGAAAATATCAGATATTAAAAGAATAAGAAGTCATGAACAGGGAATTGCTCAATGTCGAAACAAAATTTTAAAATTAGATAAGCAAATGATTGTTGAAGCTGATACAGCCGGATCTGCTAAATTAATTTCAGAGTTAAATAATATTGAAGATGGAGCTATCGCATCTGAACTTGCTGCTAAGATCTATGATCTTGATATATTGGAAAAAAATTTCCAAGATACTCAAAATAACGTTACTCGATTTCTTGTTATGAAAAAAAATTTATTAGATATAAATCCAGAAACAAAGGATATTCTTACAACATTAGTATTTACAGTTAGAAGTATTCCAGCGGTTTTATATAAATGTCTTGGTGGATTTGCTAGTAATGGTGTTAATATAACTAAACTTGAGAGTTACATTCACCCACAGGGTTTTGATGTTGCACAATTTTATATAGATTTTGAGGGACATCCTGAAAATACTTCTGTAAAATTAGCATTAGAAGAGATGAAATTTTTTTGTAAGAAGATAGAAATTCTTGGAGTATATGAGAAATCTTCATTCAGGAAAAAATAGGATTTTTTGAAAAGTCTATTTATATTTTATTTACATTAATGTTATATTGCTACAGGGAGGATTGAGGGCAAATAAATTGCTAATCCAGTCAGATCTGAAAAGAAGCAGCTGTAACAATCTTGTTTGGGTCTCAACTCCTTCCATTGATTATAATGATAGAAGAAAAAAAATATAAAGTTTTAGCTAGAAAATACAGACCTCAAAAATTTGAAGATTTAGTTGGTCAAGAATTATTAGTAAAAATTCTATCAAACGCTATAAATAATGATCGGCTAGCTCATGCTTATATTCTAACCGGTGTTAGAGGTGTTGGAAAAACCACAACTGCTAGACTTATAGCAATGAGTATTAATTGTAAAAATAGGGATAAAAAAAATTGTGAACCATGCGGAAATTGTGATTCATGCAAATCAACAACTTCAGATAGCAATCTTGATGTTATTGAAATTGATGCAGCATCGAATACTGGTGTTGATGACATTAGAGAAATAATTGACAATGTAAAATATAAACCCGTTATTGGAGATTATAAAATATTTATAATTGATGAAGTTCATATGCTTTCAAAAAGTGCATTCAATGCGCTGCTTAAAACTTTAGAAGAACCACCAGAACATGTTAAATTTATTTTTGCCACAACAGAAATTAAAAAAGTTCCAATAACTGTTTTATCGAGGTGTCAGAGATTTGATTTACATAGAATAGAGAATAAAATTTTATCAGATCATTTATTAAAAATTTCCAAACTAGAAAATATCGATATTGATTTAGACGCTATTTCGTTAATTGTTAGATCGGCAGATGGATCTGTAAGAGATGGTCTTAGTCTATTAGATCAAGCAATAACTAGTCCAAATGAAAAAGTTGACTCGCAAACTGTAATAAGCATGCTGGGATTAGCTGATAGAGAAAAAATATTTAACTTAGTTGAAATTATTTTAGAAGGAGATGCCCTTGGTGCAATTAATAAGTATAAAGAGTTGTATGAGTTAGGGGCAGATATAGCAATGATATTTGATGAACTATTAAACGTAGTACATTTTCTTGTTCAAATAAAGATAGCACCAGATTTAAAAGATGACATTTATATTCCTGAATTTGAAAGAAATAAAGGAGCTGAATTATCATCAAAAATGACATTAAATAATCTGAATATTATCTGGCAAATTTTATTCAAAGGTTATCAAGAATTACAAAATAGTTCTCATTTATACCAACATGGAGAAATGATTATTTTAAGAATTATTTATTTACATGATGGTCCAAGTCCAGAAGATCTAATTAATAAAATGGACAAAGAAGTAGTAAAAAAAGAACCCTTAGAAAAAAATCTTGAACTACAAAATGAATCTAATGAAAGTAACAAAGTTCTAAACTTTAATGAAAATAAAAAAGAAATTTTACCAAAAGAAAATGTAAATATAAAACATGTTCAAGACTTCAGACATTTTGTCGATATGTTTTTTAAAAATAGAGAAGGATTACTTCACACTAAGTTATACAATGATGTACAGTTAGTCTCTTTTAAAGAAGGAGAAGTTACCATAAATACATCTAAAATTAATGACACTGGCTTCAATAGAACTGTTGCGAAATTAATCTCTAAATGGACTGGAAGAATATGGCAGGTACATTCATCTACAAGTAATCTTGGAAAAAGTTTACATGATGAGGATATTATTAATCAACAAAAAGAAATTGAAATAATGAAAAATCATCCAGAAGTTAAAAAAATATTAAATGAATTTCCTGAAAGTAAAATTCACGCTATTACAGAACTAGGTGAAATAAATGATGATGAAGTAGATATAAATCAACCAAAGATGAAAAAGGAGAAATAATGGTTAATTTAGGTAATATGATGAAGCAAGCTCAACAGTTGCAAAAAAAAATGGCTGAAGCACAGAATAAACTAAATGATATTGAAGTTGAGGGTACTTCTGGAGGAGGTCTTATTAAAGTAACAGCTACAGCAAAAGGTATATTTAAAAGAATTTCAATTGACGATAGCTTGATCAAACAAGATGAGAAAGAAATACTTGAAGATCTGATTGTCGCTGCAATTAATGATGCCAAAGAAAAAGGAGAGGCTGCAGCTCAAGAAGAAATGAAAAATCTCACAGGTGGTCTACCATTACCTCCAGGAATGAAACTTCCTTTTTAAAAATGGAGCAATCCCCAATAGATAAATTAATAAACGATATTTCAAAACTTCCAGGATTAGGAAGAAGGTCAGCTCAAAGAATTGCTCTTTTTTTATTAAAAAATAAAGATAAAAATTTATCTCCTTTAATTGAGAGTTTAAATTTATCTTATAACAAAATTATTGAGTGCTCAGAATGTGGAAATATAGATATGGTAAATCCATGCAATATTTGTGCAAATCCTAAAAGGGATAAAACAACTATTTGTGTTGTTGAGGATGTATCAGATTTGTGGACATTAGAAAAAGTAGGATTTTATCGTGGCCTCTATAATGTTTTAGGTGGCTCATTATCTGCAATTCAAGGTATAGGAACTGATGAATTGAAAATAGAACATCTCCTAAAGAGAATTGAAACAAATAATGTTAAAGAAATTATTCTTGCCTTAAGTACAACTATGGAAGGACAAACAACATCTTTTGTAATTGCAGATAAACTAGAACAATTTAAAGATTTAAATGTAACAAGACTTGCGCAAGGCATTCCTATGGGTGGAGAAGTACACTACTTAGATGAAAACACATTAAATACAGCATTCCAATCTAGAAAAAAAATTACATAAATAAAAATGGATAAATTACTTTACGTACCAAATCCACTATTACGCCAAAAAGCAGTTAAAATTCAGTCTGTTGGAATTAAGGAAAAAGAAATTGCCAAAAAAATGATGCAAATAATGATAAAAGCACCAGGCGTAGGTTTAGCAGCAAATCAAATTGGAATTCTAAAACAAATTGTGACTATATTTTTTGTAGATCAAGAAACTAAAAAAGAAACACAATATACATTATTTAATCCAAATATTGTTTCATACTCTCAAGAAAAAACTGTAATGGAAGAGGGTTGTCTATCTCTTCCTGAACAATTTGCAGAAATTGAGAGACCTCAAAATATAGTAGTTGAGTACTTAGATGAAAATAACAAAAAAATAACAAAAGAAGTTAGTGGAGTGGAATCAAGAATTTTACAACATGAAATTGATCATCTTTCTGGAAAGTTATTTGTAGATTATCTTTCTTCATTAAAAAGGAATATAATGATCAAAAAAGTACAAAAATTTTTAAAAAACAAAAAATAATGAATAATAAAAAAATAATTTTCATGGGTTCACCAAAAATAGCCTCTGACTATCTTGAGGCTTTAATTAAAAGTAAATTCATAATTTCCGCAGTATTTTCACAACCCCCAAAAAAGAAATCTAGAGGAATGAAAATAATTGAATCTGAAGTCCATCAACTTGCAAGTGAGAACAAAATTGAGGTTTTTTGTCCAAATACTTTTGATAAAGATACTATTGAGATAGTGAAAAAATTAAATCCTGATTTAATTATTGTCATGGCATACGGTAAAATATTGCCAAAAGATATTTTAGATTTACCAACATTTGGTTGTATCAATATCCATGTTTCTTTATTGCCTAGATGGAGGGGTGCCGCCCCAATAGAACATTCTTTAATGAATGGCGATAAAGAGACTGGTATATCAATAATACAGCTAATCGAAAAATTAGATGCTGGACCAATTATTAATCAAAAAAAAGTAGATATAGAAGATGATTGTAATAAAAATGAATTAAGTCAAAAATTAACAGAGGTTGGAATCAAACTATTAGTGGACACTATTCCTCTTATATTTGATAAAAAAATTTCTTATTCTGATCAGGATGATAATTATGCAACATATGCAAATAAAATTTCTTCACTAAACAGAAAAATTAATTTTAATAAATCTGTAAATGAAGTTTTAAATCTTATAAGAGCACATTCACCTAAACCTGGTGCTTGGTTTACTATACAAAATGAAAGAATTAAGATCATTAAAGCAAGAAAATCAAACTCTAACGGTAATGCATCGACAATTCTTAACGAGACATTTGATATTGGGTGCAATGATGGAAGTATTGAACCACTAATTTTACAAAGAGAAGGAAAAAATGCTATTTCTAAAGATGATTTTCTTCGGGGATATAGTTTTAAGGTTAATGAAGTAATAAATGCCTAACTACAAAATAACATTAGAATATGATGGAACTAATTATGTTGGTTGGCAACGTCAAGAAAATGGTCCTTCCGTTCAACAATTGGTTGAAGAGGCTATAGAAAAACTATCAAAACAAAAAATAACACTTTTTGGAGCTGGTCGAACAGATGCAGGCGTTCATGCAAGAGGACAAGTAGCTAATTTTGAATTAGAGCAACATTTTGATACTGATACTATCAGAGATGGTATTAATCATTATCTAAGACCCCAACCCATATCTATTTTACATGCTGAAGAAGTAGATAAAGATTTTCATTCAAGATTTTCAGCAAAATTGAGATGGTATGAATACAAGATCTTAAATAGAAGATCACCAATTACGTTAGAGCAGAACAAAGTTTGGTGTGTACATAAAAAAATAAATGCTGAAAAAATAATTAAACAATCACAACAATTTATAGGCAAATTTGATTTGTCTGCTTTTAGGTCAATAAATTGCCAATCGAAATCACCAATTAAATCTATTAATTCACTAGATATAAATTTTAATCATGATGAAATAAATTTTTTAATATCAGCTAAATCCTTTTTACATTCTCAAGTTAGAATCATGGTCGGTACACTGGTTGATATAGGACTTAGTAAAATAGAAAAATCTATTTCAGAAATTATTCAATCCAAAAAAAGAGAACATGCAGGAGTTACTGCACCACCTGAAGGATTATATTTATTGAAAATAGATTACTAATAAAAGCCAATTTCTGATAAACAAATATCTGCCTGAAAATCTTTAAATCCAGCAACTAGCCCTAATGTTTTGATATTCTGACCAACTAACTTTTTTGGTTGATAAGCATTTGATTTCTTAAATTCACTAAAGGGTGCTTTTATTACTGTCCACTCAGAATTAGTTTTAAAACTATATTTATAATATTGCCATGGAGCCATCGTCAAAGCGGTTCTTACATGAATTGAATACTCTTCATTATTACCAAACACTTTAAAATAAACACCCTCAAACTCTTCTGTTGATATTGAAGGTTTTAATTGATTTCTTATTTGAATAAAACCACCGTTATTTTCAGTCGTGACATCTCCTGTCATATGATAACAATTAACATCATTAACTTTTGATATGATCGCTGTACCCTGAGATAATCCACCCATTACTCCATCAGTAAAAAAGGCCCAATTTTGACCTTGAGAAGAAATTCCGGGTGTTTCTAAGTTATCAAGTATCATTGTATTCTGAGATTGAAGATTGAATGAAAAAAATAAAATAAAAACAAATATTATTAAACTTTTCAATTTTTACGATTTTCTGCTAATTTTTTTTTGATAAGAGATAAACCCGTTTCAACTTTTGATTTATATGACTCTTCAAATGCTTTTAACTGCCAATCTGAAAATCTAGATTTTAGTTCAGATAAATTATTTTGTTTCCATTCATTAGAAGTATTTTCATCTTTCCAAATATCTTTTTCTTCATTGGTTCTTCCACAACCGTAGCAATACCCTGAGATTGGGTCAGTTTTACATACGCTAATGCAAGGCGAAGTTACTTTGTTCTGTTCCATGATAATATACATATATTTTTTTTTAGTTTATTCCATTAAAACGATGTAAAACTTTAAAATTATGACTGATTTTAGCTATTTAAATGTTGATAATGCTTATAAATTAATCAACCAAAAGGTAACAAAAACTCCTTTGGTAACTAATGATTACATAAATAATCTTTTAGATGCTGAAATTTATTTTAAACTTGAGAATTTACAAAATACTGGATCATTTAAACTACGCGGAGCTACACATAAAATTACAAAATTAATAGAAACTGTAAAAGACTCAGGTGTAGTAGCATATTCATCAGGTAATCATGCACAGGCTGTTGCCTATGCATCTATGATTAATACTATTAGTGCAAAAATAATAATGCCTAAAACTGCACCTCAAATAAAAATTGAAAATACAAAAAAATATGGAGCAGAGGTAATATTATATGACACTTACTTTCAAAGTAGAGAAGAGATAGGAAATGAAATTCAAAAGAAGGATAATAGAGCTTTAATTAAACCCTATGATGATGAAGATATAATTGCTGGTCAGGGAACTGCAGCTATCGAAATTGTAAATGATTTGAAAGAGAAATCAATTGAACCTGATCTGTATTTATGTTGTTGTGGAGGTGGAGGACTTATTGCAGGAACATCAACATACTTAAAACATATTTACCCAAATATAAAATCATATTCTGTAGAGCCTGAAGAATTTGATGACACAAAAAGATCTTTAGAAGCTGGTAAACTTATAGAAAATAAAAAAAATGCTAAATCTTTTTGTGATGCACTATTGGCACCACAACCTGGTAATATAACTTTTCAAATTAATTCAAATAATCTTGAAGGAGGACTAAGTGTTTCTGATGAAGAAGTAACAAAAACTATAATTTTGCTAGCTGAACAACTTAAAATAGTTGTGGAGCCAGGAGGAGCAGTTGCAGCTGCAGCAGCATTAAATAATAAAATTGATGTTAAAAATAAAAAAATTATAGTTATGATTTCTGGTGGTAATATTGATCTAAGTTTATTTAATAAGTTATAATGAATCAATCAAATTTAAAAAAATTACAAAATCTATTAAAAGAAAAAGATATCGATATTTTTGTCATTAATAGAAGTGATGAATATTTAAATGAGTATATTTCCCCAAATGCAGAAAGATTAAATTTTATAACAAATTTTTCTGGTTCAGCAGGAAGAGCAATTATAACGCCAACAGATGCTTTCTTGTATGTTGATGGACGATATACTTTTCAAGCAAATACTCAAATTAATGCCAAAGAGATTCAGGCAAAACATTTAAATAGCTTTTGGAAAGATTTAGAAAAAATTTTATTAGAAAAAGAATATAAAATTGCATTAGATCCAACTCTTCATTCAATTATAGAAATTGAAAAAGTGGAAAAAATGTTAGAGAATTCAACATCTCAACTCCAACTAATAGATAAAAATTTTGTTGATTTAATATGGGAAAATCAACCAAAAACTCAGTATACAGATATATTTGATCACCAAACAAGTTTTGCTGGTCAGGGCAGACGTGAAAAATTAGATATTTTAAAAAAATTTTTAGATCAAAATGAAATTGATCATTACTTTGTTTCTGGACTTGATAATATTGCTTGGCTATTAAATTTAAGAGCAGATGATATTAAATATACACCACTGCTTTATTCTTATCTTCTAATTTCAAAAAATAATAAACACTCTTTGTATATTAAAGAGTCTTCAATGCCAGAAATTCTAAAAAAAGAAATCCAAACACTAATAAATATTAATAATATTGAAAATATCGGATCAATTTTTAATAACATTAATTTATCTGAATCAATTGGTTTAGATTTCAATTCCACTACTTATTATTTTTTAGATCTTCTAAGAAAACAAAAAATAAATACTAAAAATCTAGCAAATCCATGTATTTTGTTAAAAGCTATCAAAAATGAAACTGAACTTGATGGGGCAAAAAAAGCACATATAAGAGATGGTGTTAGTATTACCAAATATATTTATTGGTTAAAAAATATCATGGATCCTAAATCAAATGATGAAATAAGTGTTGCACATCATTTAGAAAATCTGCGAAGAAAAAATGAATTATTTCATTCTCTATCTTTTGATACAATATCAGCAATTGATCAAAATGCAGCCCTTCCTCATTACCGTGTTACTGAAGAAGGAAAATCATCTTTCTCAGATAATAATATTTATCTTGTTGACTCAGGAGGGCAATATTTTGATGGAACAACCGATATAACAAGAACTATAATTTTAGGTGAAGCAACAACAGAACAAAAAGATAGATTTACGAGAGTTCTTAAAGGTCATATTGCATTATCAAATCATGTTTTTGAAAAGGGAACAAAAGGAACTGATATTGATTATCTAGCAAGAAAAAGTCTACAAGAAATTAATTTAGATTATGATCATGGTACCGGTCACGGTATAGGAAGTTTTTTGAGTGTCCATGAAGCCCCACAACGTATTGCAAAAAAATCAATGTTTGATAGCGTTGAGTTGCTTCCAGGAATGATTTTATCCAATGAACCTGGTTACTATAAAGAAAATGAATATGGTATAAGAACAGAAAATTTAGTCGTGATAAAAGAGAATAATGATAAGAAATTATATTTTGAAAACATCTCGTGGTGTCCAATAGATTTGGATCTCATTGAGAGTAGCATGCTTGATCAAATTGAAAGAGATTGGCTAAATAAATATCATAGAAAGGTGTATGAAACATTGCACACGCACCTTGATAATCAAGAAAGAGATTGGCTTAAAAAGGTAACTTCTGAAGTTTAATTAAAGCCGCTGATTATGCGGCTTTCTTATTTATATCAAATTCAGTTTTTAGGAGATGCTTATCTAATTCAATTTTCCACTCTTTTCCATATTCAGATTTGAAATATTTAACTAAATCCTCATCATAATTGTAGTTTTTGTCACTTAAATCCTCGTAAACTTTGTTAAAAAAGTTAAAAACATTAATCATTATTTATTCCTTTCAATTATAAGATAGTAATTATTCTATGCAATCAAAGTATAAAAATATGAATTTTAATATGCAAAAAATGCATATATAAATATATTAAAAATTTAAATGTACTTAAATTTTTTAATAATGATTAAAATTAATTGTTCCTGATTGACTTTGTAAATTAATACTTCATAAATTTTAAAATATTTTAACTTTCAATGATAATAATTTTAACACAATGCTTTCCATCTAGAGTAGGGGGAATTGAAACATTAATGTATGACATAGCATTAAATTTAAGTCTCAAGCACGATGTAAAGGTCTTAGCTGACCAACAAGACAGTGCTAAAGATTTGGAATTTGATAAAAACAATAAAAATTTTTCAATATTAAGATTTAAGGGTTTAAAATTTTTAAGAAAAAAAAATAAATTTAATCAACTTAAAAATATTTGTTCTTCAAATAATATTGAAGCAGTCATCACTGATAGCTGGAAAAGTCTTGAGTTACCAATTAATTTTTTAAAAGAAAAAAAAATCCCAATTATTAGTCTTGTTCATGGAAACGAAATAATAATAAAAAATGATAATCATCATAAACGAATAAAGAAAGTTTTAGAATTAGCAAACGCATTAGTGGTAAATTCATTATATACTAAAAACTTACTTTCAAAAATAAGTGAAAACTTTAAAAAAATTGAGGTTATCTATCCAGGTGTAAAATCTACTAAGAATATTATAGAACAAGCAATAGATTTAGACGATAGTTATCCAACGTTGCTTACCCTTGCCAGACTAGAAAAAAGAAAAGGACATTCGTATATTCTTAAATCTATTTTAAATTTAAAAAAAATTTATCCGGATATTCAATATATAATTGCTGGTGAAGGTGATCAGTTAGAGAATATAAAGAAAGAAATAAAAAATTATAATCTAGAATCAAATGTGAAGTTAGTTGGAACAATAAATGAAAATCAAAAAAAATTCATTTTTTCTAAGACTGATATTATGATCATGCCGACAATAGATGAAATTCATGCAAATTCTATTGAAGGTTTTGGAATCGCCTACATTGAAGCAGCACAATATGGAATTCCTTCAATTGCCTCAAATGTTGGAGGTACTCCTGAAGCTGTATTGCATAATAAAACAGGTTTAATTATTAATAATTTTAATGAATTAGATGAAACAATTAAGAATTTAGTTGAGAACAAACAAAATAGAATTGAATTAGGACAAAATGCAAAAAATAGAGCAGAAAACGAATTAATCTGGGAAAAACAAGTAGTAAAATACAATAAGTTAATAGATGATATTCAATGACTATTTTATTTCATAACACAACTTTTGATAAAATTGATGTTTGGAAAAAAACAATAAAAAAATATTTTAAAAATGAAAAAATAATTTCAATAAAAGATTATAAAAATTTTCATGATGTAAATTGTGCAATTATTTGGAATCTACCAGATAATATTCTTTCAAGACTAAAAAATCTCCAAGTAATTTTCTCTATGGGAGCTGGAGTAGATCACATTCTAAAACTTAAAAATTATAATAAAAAAATCCCCATAATCAGAATAAAAGATGAAGAAATGGGGGAGAGAATTGCCAATTATTCTTTAGCTCAAATACTAAATTATCAATTAAATTTTAAAATTTTTCAAAATTCTCAAATCAAAAAATACTGGTCTGGAGAAAGGACACCAATTGATAATAAAAATTTAACAGTAGGTATTTTAGGTCTAGGCTTTCTTGGAAATCATATTGCAAAATTACTAAATAAATTAAATTATAATGTTATTGCTTATAAAAAAAATCGAGCAAAAGTAAAAAATGCAAAAATATATACTGTTAAAAATATTATAAATTTTATCAAAAGTTCTGATGTTATTATTTCTATTCTACCATCAACACCTCAAACAAATAACATAATAGATAAAAAGTTTTTAAAGAATATGAAAAAAAATTCTTGTTTAATAAATATAGGCAGAGGAAATGCAATTGAAGAGAAAGATCTTCTAAATCATTTAAAGAAAAACAAAAATTTTTATGCTTATTTAGATGTCTTTAAAGATGAACCTTTAAAATCAAGTAGTCAATTTTGGAAACTGCCAAATGTAACTATTACTCCACACGTCGCAGGTGTAACAGCTATAGAGCCATCTGTTAAATATATGTACACCAAATATAAAAAACTAAGAAAAAATAAAAATATAAAATCAGATGTTAATCCATCTGATGGATATTAATTAACATCAAAATAATTTTCTAAAATTCTAAAATAAATATTTTCTAATTTAATAATATCTTCAACAAAAACAAATTCATCTACTTTATGAAGAGTTTGATTTCTAAGACCTAACTCTACTACTTCACAATAGTTCTTTATATATCTTGCATCAGATGTACCACCATCGGTTGCTTGCTCAGGTGGGCTATTTCTACCTGTAATATCAGAAATTGATTTTGAAATAATATTATATAAATCACCGGCTTTATTCAAAAATGACTCAGCTGTTGCATCATAAGTATAAGTGCAACTAGCGTTTTCCAGTTTAGAGAAAATCTTTTCTATTTTATTATCAATCCATTTTATAAGTGAGTCAGATGAGTGCATATCATTAAATCTAATATTAACTGTTGCTTTAGCTAATTCCGGAATTACATTTTGAACAGGATTGCCAATATCAATAGTAGCAATTTGAATTGATGTTGGTAAAAAATTTTCATTACCTTCATCTAGCGGCTCTTCTAATATACTATTTAATAAATTCACTAAGTGATGTGAAGAATTTTCAGCTAAATGAGAATTCGCCGTATGTCCTTGAATACCTTTTACCTGAAAAAAGAAACTAACTGATCCTCTTCTTCCAATTTTTACTTTATCGCCGACCTCATTTTTAGAAGTTGGTTCACCAACAAGACAATGATCAAATTTATAATTTTGTTTACTTGCCCATTCTAGAATTCTTGGTGTGCCGTTCACAGAATCTCTTTCTTCATCTCCTGTAATAATAAATGAAATCTTACCTGGAATATTTTTATATTTATCTACAAATCTTTTAGCGGCACTGATGAAACAAGCAACACTGCTTTTCATATCTTCACTACCTCTTCCATAAAGTTTACCATCATCTATTCTTGCTGAAAAAGGAGGATATTTCCAAGAATTTTCATTTCCTACTGGAACTACATCTGTGTGACCAGCATAAGCAAAATGCTTTCCTTCATTTCCTATCGTTGCAAATAAATTTTTTACTTCATAAGAATTATTTCCAGAGAAAATTAATGGATGACAGTCACATCCTATAGCACTTAGATGATTTTCAACGACTGTTAAAGCTCCCTCATCTTTTGGAGTTACACTTGCACATTTAACTAAGGATTGTGTAAGAGTAACTGGATCAAAATTAATTTCTGACATTAATCTCTTAAAAGATCATTGATTGATGTTTTGCTTCTAGTTTTTTCATCAACTCTTTTAACAATAACAGCACAGTATAAAGAAGGATTAATATCTCCTTCTTTTTTTCCTGGTAATGTACCTGGTACCACAACTGAATACGCTGGAACTTTTCCCATATGAATTTCCCCAGTTGATCGATCGACTATTTTTGTAGATGCTCCAATAAATACACCCATTGATAAAACCGCACCTTCACCAACAATAACACCTTCAGCCACTTCACTTCTAGCTCCAATAAAACAATTGTCTTCAATAATCACAGGATTTGCTTGAAGAGGTTCAAGTACACCGCCAATACCAGCTCCTCCAGAAATATGACAGTTTTTACCTATTTGTGCGCATGATCCAACTGTTGCCCAAGTATCAATCATTGTTCCTTCGTCAACATATGCACCAAGATTTACAAAACAAGGCATTAAAACAACACCTTTAGCAATAAATGCAGATTTTCTTACAACAGCGTCTGGTACATATCGAAATCCTGCTTTCAGATGATCATCTTTAGTCCAATTTGCAGTTTTACTTTCTACTTTGTCAAACCAAGTAGCATGCGATGCTTTAATGATTTCATTATCATTTAATCTGAAACTTAAAAGAATTGCCTTTTTAATCCATTGATTAACTTGCCATTCATTATTAATTTTTTCACAAACCCTTAAGCTTCCACTATCAAGTTTGTTTAAAGTTTCATCTACTGCATTTCTAATATCACCTGCAGTATTGACATTAATATTATCTCTCTCCTCAAAGGCATCATTTATAATTTTTTCCAGATCACTCATATTTTACCCTCATTTACATCTTTTAAAAATAAACTCAAATCTCTTGTTTGAAAATCTAAATATTCTTTAGATGCTTCAATATCATCAGAAAAATTCTCATAACCAGCATCAACCCAGACAGGTGTAAAACCAACTTTTTTTGCTGGAACTAAATTCTTTGCAATATCATCAAACATTGCGGATTTATTTGCTTCGATATCAAATAAGTCGATAATTTTTTCATAGGGAGAAATTTCTGGCTTAGGAATATAATCAGCCATTTTAATGTCATATATTTCATCAAAAAAGTTTGTTAGATTTATTTTCTCTAATACATCTAAGACATGTTGCTTATTTGCATTTGTATAAATAATTTTTCTTCCCTCAAGTTTATATAATTCATCATTAAGATTTTGATTTGGACCAACAATTGAGTAATCTAACTTATGAACTTCTTCTAAAAAATAATCAGGATCTACACCATGATTATCCATCATACCTCTTAATGTAGTGCCATGTTGCTTGTAATATTTTGCTTGTAGTTTTTTTGCTTCAGCTAATTCCATATTTAAATTTTTAGCTACAAACTCACCCATTAACTTATGTACTTGCTGAAAAATTCCACTGTCTGCAGAGTAAAGTGTGTTGTCTAGATCAAATATCCAGGTATTGATGTTATCTTTAAAGCTCATTTAATTACTTGTTATTTGTGTACCAATTCCATGTTCAGTGAATAACTCTAATATTACTGAATGAGGAATTCTTCCATCTAAAATAGTAGATTTTTTAACACCTTTTTTCATTGCATCAATACATGTATTAATTTTCGGCTTCATACCTCCAGAAATATATTCTTTATTAGCAATACTATTAGCTTCTTCTAAAGTTATTGATGAGATTAATTTTTCATCTTTGTCTAAAATTCCTGGTACATCTGTTAGTAATAATAATCTACTTGCCTGTAACTCACCCGCTATAAAACCCGCAACAGTGTCAGCATTAATATTATATGTAAAATTATTTTCATCCTTACCTAAAGGAGATATGACAGGTATTTGACCATTTTTTATAAAGCTATTTAGCATATCTTTGTTTAATTTTTTTGGTTGTCCAACAAAACCAATATCAACTATTTTTTCAATATTTGAATCACTATCTTTTATTCCCACGTTCAATTTAGTTGCAGTGACTAAGTTATCATTACCAGATACTCCTATCGCTTTTCCTCCAGAGGCACTTATAGATTCTACTATTTCTGAATTGATATCCTTAGATAATACTTCTTCAACTACCTTAATTGTTTCTTTATCAGTAACTCGTAATCCTTCAACAAATTGCGTTGATATATTTTTTGATTTAAGTCTCTCGCCAATTTGAGGCCCTCCACCATGAATAATAATTGGTGACACACCTACTTCTTTTAATAATCCAATATCTCTTGAAAAACTTTCAGACAGTTTTTTATCTCCCATTGCATGTCCACCGTATTTTATTACAATGGTATCACCACTATGTTCTCTAATGTATGGAAGAGCTTCAACTAAGGTTGAGGCTTTATGTATAAAATAAGCCTGATCACTCTCTGATAAAAAATCAAATTTCATATTTATTGTGATAACCCGTATATAGATCTTTGAATCTCTGTAATACCATTATTTTTTTTGGTCTCAGATTGATATATTTTCGTAAATGATTTTTTATAATTTTGCATTAAACTTAAAATTGATTTTTTTTGATATTCTAAATGGTTATTAGATATTTTATCTATTTTAGTTAAAATTATGGAAAATTTTCTTGAGCAATCACTCAATAAATCCAACATATCAATATCAGAATTTTTGATACCTACTTTTGAGTCAATGAGTAAAAAAACATGATCAAGTGTATCTCTATTTTCTATATATTCTTCAATCAAGATCATTAAGTTTTCTCGTGCAACTTTTGATACTTTGGCAAAACCATAACCGGGTAAATCAATCATATTTATTTTTTCACTAATTAGAAAAACATTTATAGCCTGTGTTCTTCCTGGAGTTTTACTGGTTTTTGCTAGTTTTTTTGTTTTAGTTAATGAATTTATTAAACTAGATTTTCCAACATTAGATCTGCCTATAAAACAACATTCTTTTTTTATATCTGAATAAGGAATGTCTTTAAATGACTGAAAGGAACCTAAAAACTTATTATTATTAAAAAAGTTATTTAAATTTTTATTTAATTTAGCCATTTTTGGCTAAAATTCTTCTTTGAATATACCATTGCTGTGCAATTGATAAAATATTGTTCACTGACCAATATAAAACTAAACCAGCTGCAAAACCAGCTAGTACAAAAGTAAACACAAATGGAAGTAATGCAAAAATTCTTGCCTGTGTTGGATCAGCAGGAGCAGGATTTAGTTTTTGTTGTAACCACATAGTGAAACCCATAATGATAGGAAGGATACCAATATCAATTATTGACAGTATAGGAGGCACATCCCAAGGAACTAATCCAAATATTGTCATTAAGCCTAACGGGTCTGGTGCAGATAGATCATGAATCCATCCATAAAAAGGAGCGTGATACATCTCTATCGTAACAAACAACACTTTATACAAAGAGAAGAAAATTGGTATTTGCACTAAAATTGGTAGACAACCCGCAACAGGATTAGCACCCTCTCTTTTATACAAGGCCATTAGTTCTTGCTGCATTTTTTGTCTGTCATTTGGATAGGTTTCTTTTAGTCTTTGCATATCAGGCTGAAGTTTTTTCATCTTCGCCATAGATTTAAAAGATGCCTGCGCTAGTGGAAATAAAATTAAACGCATTAAAATGGTAAAGGCAATTATTGCTAGACCAAAATTACCTGCATAACCAAAAAACCAATTAATAGCATAAGAAACAGGTTTAGTTAAAAAGCTAAACCAACCCCAGTCAATTGCATCAGTAAATCTTGGTATAGAGAGATTTTCGTCATAAGCACTTAAGACATTTAATTTTTTTGCACCCACAAATAATTTTCCGCCATAAGATATATTTTCACCTGAGTTAATTTTATATATTTGACCAACATAACCTGCTCTATAGCTATCACGTCCATTATTACCGTATCTATAATTGACGTTAATAGATTGATCAGCGTCAGGAATTAAAGCAGACATCCAATATTTGTCTGTAAAACCTAACCATCCTCCTTGTGTTTTATTATCGCAAAACTCTTTTTTTGTTTGCATTGATGAATTACAATCATCGGCAATATCATCATAATTTTTTTCCAACAATTCATCGTTTATTAAACTAATTAAACCTTCGTGAAGTATAAAAAAATTAATTGTATCTGGTGTGTTTATTCTTTTGATTAATCTGTATGGAAAAACTTCAATATCTTCACCACTGTTGTTTTCTATTTCTTGTGTAATTGTAAACATATACTCATCATCAACTTGATAGTTTATTTTGAAGGTTATGTTTTTATTATTCGTCCAACTAAGTGTAACAGGGCTTGAGGGGCTTAGAGTGGTAGAGTTAGTTTTCCAATTTGTTTCTAAATTAGGTAATTCAATGTTAGAATTTTTTAGCTCTTTCCAACCTGTTTCAATATAATATGGATTAGCAGTCCCATCTGGTAACAAAAGCTGGATATTATTCGAATCAGGATCTAAGCTAGTTTTATATTTTGATAATACAAGGTCATCTAAAATTGCTCCCTTTAGATTTATAGAACCTTCAATAGATGCATTTTCAAAAATAACTCTGTCGGTTTGAATTAAAGCTTCATCTCTACTTTGTATTTCTGAAACAGCTTGGCTACTTTGTCCATCAATGGATGTTGCAGGCTCTAATACTTCATCTTCTTCAAAGGATGTTGTTTGAATTGGTTGAGTTGGAAATAATAATTGAAAAAAAATAATTATCGCAATTGAAATACCGATAGCCAAATATAAATTTCTTTGTTCGTTCATTTATTTAACTCAGATTTTTTTGGTACTGGATCAAATCCGTGTGAACCCCATGGATGACATTTTGAAATTCTTTTCACCGATAAAATTAATCCTTTAAATAACCCATGTTCCTTTAATGCTTTAATAGAATACTCAGAACAGGTTGGTAAATACCGACAATTCTGCCCTAGTATTGGGGAAATCAATAACTGGTATAATCTAATTATTATGATTAAAGGCAATGAAATATATTTACTAACCATTTATCTTTCCCTTAAGTTCTAATAAAAGTTTATCAAATTTCTCTTCGAGCAATGACGTTTTAGCTATTAACACATAATATGAATTAATTTTACCATTAATAATAATTTTTCTAGCTAATTCTCTCATTATTCTCTTTGCTCTATTTCTTTTTACTGCGTTGCCAATTTTTTTTGAAGCTGTGTATCCTACACCTATAGAATTTTCTAGATCTTGATTGTGTAAAATTTGGATATTCATATTTTTACCTTTTATAAATTCTCCCTGGTTTCGTATCATAACGAAAGTCGATCTTTTCTTAATTGTAAATAATGTTTGGGCCATTTGGCCTTTTTTAAGCGCTTAATTGAGCTCTTCCTTTTGCACGTCTTCTATTAATGATTTGACGACCTGCTTTAGTTGCCATTCTAGCTCTAAAACCGTGTCTTCTTTTTCTAATTACTCTACTAGGTTGGTATGTGCGTTTCATAATAAATCTCTGGGCCTAATACGAATTCATTATATATAAGTCAAATATTTACTTATATAATCAATGAAAATTTTCAGAAAAGCTAGTGAATTAGTGCCAAATTTAGTTTCAATCAAAGACAAAGGTCAGTCTATTGGTTTAGTTTTAACAATGGGAAACTTACACGATGGACATTTATCTCTCATTAGAGAAGCACAATTACATAACGAATTTGTGATCTGCTCTATATTTGTTAATCCTACACAATTTAATAATAAAGATGATTTCAATTTTTATCCAAAAACAATTGATGATGATATTTCTAAATTAGAGAAAACTGGCTGTAATTTACTTTTCTTACCCTCAATTCAAGATATTTATCCTAACGGATTAGAAAAGAAAAAAATTGTAAATAATTTTAGAGGTATCTTGTGTGACAAATTTCGGCCTGGTCATTTTGATGGAGTTACTACCGTTGTAGATCTTTTTTTTAATATGATTAAACCAACGAACAGTTATTTTGGTGAGAAGGATTTTCAGCAAGTAAAAATAATACAAGATTTAGTAAAAATTAATCATCACAATATTAAAATAATTCAATGTCCATCTGTACGAGATAAAATGGGTATGAGTTTATCTTCAAGGAACTCTAAATTTTCTAATGATCAATTAAAAATTTTCAATGTATTAGGAAATAAAATTAAAGAACATATTAATCTATTAACGCAAAATGAAATTAATAATTTAGATCAATTAAAAATAGAGCTTCTTCAAAATAATATAAATAAAATTGACTATTTAGAGATAAGAAATGAAAATAATTTAGAAATAACAAAAAATTATTCTAAAGCTAGATTATTTATTGCTTTATATATTGGTGATATAAGAATTATTGACAATTTTAAGTTATATTAAGGTATTAACCAATTATATTCTGGTTCACTATTGTTAAATGTTAATTTTAATCTACGATGACCTGAAATTTCTAAATAAAGCCAATCAATTTCATTAATTTTATTTTCAACTACTGTAAAATTTTTATATCCTTTTTCACTTTCTTCATGACTTGGCTCCTTGCCGGTTAAGTGTTCAGGGATACCATCTTCTGGAAACTCTGTGATTGAACTTGGATCTTTCAATGTTAAGTAACATTTTCTACTAAACAATCTTGTTTTATCCCACATTTCTTTAGCTGTATCATTTTGATTATTAACTAAAGACGTTGTTTTGATTCGCATTTGAATTTTTAATTTATGATCATAAAACACAAATTGAGAACTACTATTTTTTTTTAAATTAGGGACTTTGGGAGATCTGAAGTCTGTGTGAAAATTTAGTGTCATGCCACTGGGATCAAATTTTCTTAAGACTACAACTCTAGAATCTATTCCACCCTCACTATCAGTATTACTAAAGACTGGTGTATGAAATGCGTGTTTTCTATCTTTAACTCCTCTAGTTAAATTTTTCTTTATATCCTCAAATATTTCTGGAGCATTTTCTTTTGAAGAAGTCGACATTATTATTGTAATATAAATTGTTTTGAAGAAATAGCTAGATAATGGAAATAAATAAAATTACGAATTTATTGAATCTGGAGCATGTTAAGTTTTTAATATCTATCTTTGAAGAAAATAATATTGAAATTCGATTAGTAGGGGGATGTATACGAGATGCTCTTCTTGAAAGGGAAATCAAAGATATTGATACAGCAACAACTTTGGAGCCTCAGGATGTTTTGTTATTACTAAAAGATAACAATATTGAATATGATGATTTTGCTATTCAATATGGATCTATCATTGCTTATCCTCATAATCGAAAAATACAAATTACAACTTTACGAGAAGATATTAATCAAATGGGAAGACATACAAATGTAATTTACACCAACAGCTGGAAAAAAGATTCAGCCAGAAGAGATTTTACTTTCAATGCTTTATATGTCGGAAACAATAATAAACTACATGATTATTACAATGGCCAATCAGATTTAAATGAAAGTAAAATTTCTTTTATTGGTGAAATAGAGGATAGAATAAAAGAAGATTACTTAAGAATCTATCGATACTTTAGATTTAGAGGTTTATTTAATTTACCTAAAACATCTTTAAGTGATCAAAAAATTGTAGAAAAATATATTCACGAATCTTTAGCAGTGTTGACCAACGATGTAATAAGGCAAGAAATATTAAAAATGTTTAATATGTCTTTTCCTTTAAATTGTTTTTATATATCTCATCAAACGTTACAAAAATTTAAATGGGTTGAAATAGTACAAGAGCATTTTATTCGAACAAAATATGATCTTGGATTAAATAAATGTCTGAATAAGATTGATAATTTAATAAATTAGTTTTTTAGTTTACAATTTTCGCACAAACCAAATATTTCTAAATTATGTTTTTTATAATTGAAGTTATTTTTTTCTGCTTGTTTTGAAAAATAAGAAAACAAATTATTTCCAGTTAGCTCAGTAACACTATCACAGTTTTCACATATCAAAAAAGATGTAGAGGTTTTTGCATTACAGCCTTCATGCTTACAAGCAACATATGAATTTCTACTTTCTATTTTATGTACTTTGCCAATTTCTATAAGCTTATCTAAAGCTCTATAAACTTGAAGAGGAGATTTAATACCTTTTTTTTGAATATCAAAAAGGATTGTATATGCTTTAAGAGGTTCTGATGAGTTTTCTAAAATATCAAGAACTGTTTTCTGGTTTTTGGTTAAATTTTCTGATGCTAATGCCATAATTTTAATTAACAAATAGTTTTCATTTTTGCAACTGACCCTTTATCTCCAGAGGAATAAGTGAAATAATAAATAATAATAATGCAACTACAATTATAGAAGGCCCTGAAGAAGTATTAATCTCAAGAGAAACAAACAATCCTGCGATTACTGATACGACACCTGCTAAAGTTGCAATTATAACCATTTGACGAGGACTGCTGCTAATATTTCTTGCAATTGCTGCAGGTATTAAAAGTAAACCAGTTATCAATAAAGCGCCAATCATTTTAATAGATAAAGCAATTACTCCTGCCAATAAGAGTGTGAATATAAAATTAGAAACTTCCGGCCGCATTCCTTCTGCTGCTGACAAATCATAATTTACCGTTGCTGAAAATAAAGATTTCCAAATAAAGTACAAAATCAATAATATTGTAGCACCACCTAAATAAACTATAGTTATATCTTCTACATCAACTGCAAGTATATCTCCAAATAATAAACCCATAAGGTCAAATCTAATTGATGTAAGAAACCCAATTAATACCAAACCTATAGCAAGTGTAGAGTGAGCAAGTAGACCGAGTAATGAGTCTCCTGCTAGTTTTGTTCTTTTTTGTAAATTAATTAATAGTAAAGCAACAACAGCTGAAATTATAAAAACTGAAAATGTAATATTAAAGCTAAAAGAATAAGCTAAAGTTACACCCAATAATGCCGAGTGAGACAGCGTATCTCCAAAATAGGATAACCTTCTCCAAATTACAAGACATCCGAGAGGTCCGGCAATTATTGCAATACCGATGCCAGCTATGAGAGCTCTAGTAAAAAAATCATCAAACATTATTTGTTACTCTCCCATCTGTTCCATGAGAATGATCATGATCATGTTGATAAAGTGATAGAGTTGTGGCGTTATGTTCACCAAATAATTCTATGTATGCCGAATTCTTTACAATTGATCTTGGCGTTCCAGAACAACATATATGACCATTTAAGCAAATTACATGATCTGTAGCTGACATAACAAAATGAAGATCATGTGATATCAGTAATATTCCACAATTAAGTGTTGAACAAATTTTTTTAATAAGATTATAAAGTGCAATTTCTCCATTAAAATCTACACCTTGAACTGGTTCATCCAAAACAAGTAAGTCTGGTTTTTTTGCGATTGCTCTGGCGATTAAGACTCTTTGAAATTCTCCGCCAGATAAATTATGAATATCGTTATAGAGAAGGTTATCTACTCCAGTTAATTTTAAAGCATCAACAATTTCAAGATTATTTATATGACTTGTTAATTTCATAAAATCAACGACACGAAGAGGCATTGTCCAATCAATATTAATTTTTTGTGGTACGTAAGCCATTTTAGAAGCAAAGTTTTTTATTTGCCCTTCATCAGACTTAAGTATCTTAAGTATCATTTTAGCTGAAGTTGTTTTTCCAGAACCATTAGGCCCAATTAGAGTAACAATTTCCCCCTTGTGAATTTCCAAGCTTATTCCTCGTACAATCCACTTGGATGACTTGTACACACCACAGTTATCTAGTTTAACCAATAAATTATTATTTTCTGTCATTTTATTATTTACAACTTAAAATGTTATATTATAACATTACAATACTTTAACACACTTAAATCTAATAGGAATACTTTTATGAAACAAATGAATATTTTTCTACATGTTTTTAAAATTATCTTGTTTTCAGGAATTCTTGTTGCAACTGCATCTGTTAGAGCAGAACTAAAAGTTGTAACGACTATTAAACCACTTCATTCATTGATTGCTAATGTTATGAATGGAATTGGTGAACCTGGACTTATAATTGAAGGAAGCATATCTCCACATAGTTTTACTATGAAACCATCTCATGCAAAAATGCTTGAAGAAGCAGATATAGTATTTTGGATTGGTGAGAGTATTGAGACATCATTAGAAGAACCTCTGGAGTCAATAGCAAAAAGTGCTGAAGTCGTAGAGTTTATGGAAGTTGAAACAATTGCTAAATTAAAATTTAGAGAAGAATCTATATTTGGTGACCACGATGATCATGACGATCACGATGACCACGATGATCATGACGATCACGATGACCACGATGATCACGACGATCATGATGACCATGACGACCATGACGAACATGACGATCACGACGACCATGATGATCATGACGATCACGATGATCATGACGACCATGACGACCATGACGACCATGATGATCATGACGATCACGATGATCATGACGAACATGACGATCACGATGATCATGACGATCACGACGATCACAGTGGACACGACCACCACGGTCATGCACATGGTGAATTTGATGCTCACATTTGGTTAGATCCAATGAATGCTAAAGAAATGGTTCATGAGATTGCTCATGAGTTAGGTGATTTAGATCCTGCCAATAAAGAGAAATATGAAGCAAATGCTGATGCAACAATCAAAGCTTTAGACCAATTGATAAATGACGTTAGCAAGGATATTAATTCCGATGCAAAATTTGTCGTTTTCCATGACGCATACCAATACTTTGAAGAAAGATTTGGTGTAAGAGCTGCAGGAGCTTTAACATTGAATACTGATGTTTTACCTGGTGCAAAGCAAATAGCTGATATTCAGGATGTTATTAAGGATAAGGGAATAAAATGTATTTTCTCTGAACCTCAATTTAATCCAAAGATTATTACAACAATAGCTGAGGATATGAATATCAAAACAGGAGTTTTTGATCCTTTAGGTGCTAATATCGATGCTAGTAAGTCACTTTACTTTACGTTGATTAGTAATCTCGGGGACGAGCTTAAAGGCTGTTAATTTTAAATATTTAAATAAATTCCACCTTGTAATAAGGTGGAATTTATAGAACTAATTATAAGGAAATTGATATGGAAAATACTTCTCAGGTTCCAGTTACGGTTTTAACAGGGTTTCTTGGAGCCGGAAAAACAACACTTTTAAATCGAATTTTAACTGAACAGCATGGACGGAAATACGCTGTCATTGTTAATGAATTTGGTGAGCAAGGTATTGATAATGATCTTGTTGTTGATGCTGATGAAGAAGTATTTGAAATGAACAACGGGTGCATTTGTTGCACTGTTAGAGGTGATTTAATTAGAATTCTTAGTGGTTTAATGAAACGTGCTGATAAACTAGATGCAATTATAGTTGAAACAACTGGCTTGGCTGATCCAGCCCCAGTTGCGCAGACATTTTTTGTTGATCAAGATGTTGCTGATAGAACAAAACTAGATGCAATTGTTACAGTTGCTGATGCTGTTCATTTAAGTTCTCAACTAGTAGATCATCATGAAGCAGAAGAACAAATTGCTTTTGCCGATGTAATTTTGTTAAATAAAGTTGAACTTGTTGAAGATAATGACATTGTAAAAGTTAATGATCGTATTAGAAAAATTAATCCTTTTGCAAAGATTATTAAAACAACACGTTGTGATGCACCTCTTGATGAAATCGTAGGCTTAAATGCATTTAGTCTAGATAGAGTGTTAGATATTGAACCTGACTTTCTTGAATCAGATCATGATCATGAACATGATGATGATGTTACTAGTCTATCCTTTGTATCTGATACACCATTAGATATGGATAAGTTTCAAGATTGGTTTGGAAATTTACTGAGGACTAAGGGTCAGGATATTCTTCGATCAAAAGGCATTTTGAATTTTAAAGGCGAAGATGAGAGATATGTATTTCAAGGAGTACACATGCTTATGGATGCTTCTCCAATGGGACCTTGGCCAAAAGGAAAAGATAGAAGTTCTAGAGTAGTTTTTATTGGTCGTGACCTTGATAACATGAACCTTAAGGAAGGCTTTGAAAATTGTAAATCAGCATGAATGCTGATCTAGAAACATTTCAAAAATCAAATAAAACTGAACTTGAAAGAAGAGGCTCAATTTTCAATATTAGAGCTCCAGCTATAGAATCGGTTACAATTCGTAATCAAATAGCGGTTGGATTTGGAGACGGCACTGTAAGATTTTTTCAATCTGGATTTGAGCCTAAAACAGTCAAAGCACATGAAGGTGTAGTGTTGAGTATGGCTAAGTATGCGGACGATGTACTAACAGGTGGAGACGATGGACGTTTTCTAAAAATATCATCCGATGGAAATATTGAAGAAATTTTTAATTTTGGTTCAAAGTGGGTTGACTGTGTAGCTTCCCACAAAGATACTAAAGTTTGTTCATCAGGAAAAACTGTTTATGTCTGGACAAAAAATAGAGACAAACCTCAAACTTTAGATCATCAAAGTACAGTTGCTGGATTAGCATTTGATGATAAAGGTAAGCGCCTTGCAGTCTCGAGATACGGTGGAGTAACTGTGTGGAAATTAAATAATAATAAATGGACATCATCAAATTATACTTGGAAAGGATCGCATGGAACTGTAACTTTTAGTCCAGATACAAAGTATATTGTAACAGCGATGCAAGAAAATCAAATTCATGGTTGGCGCATAAACGATAAAGCTGATTTAGAAATGAGGGGCTATCCATCAAAAATAAAAAGTTTTACTTGGGTTGGAGATACACCGTATTTGGTTACATCTGGATCCAGTGATGCAGTTTGCTGGCCATTCGATGGTAAAGAAGGACCAATGGGGAGAAAGCCAATTGTTGTTGCAAACGGTGGTAAAGAACTTGCAACATTTGTCAAAGCACTTAATGGAGAAAAAGCTGTTTTCACCGGTTACACAGATGGGTCAGTTTTATTAGCAGAAATTGATGAAAGTAAAAAACCAATTATGATTAGAAGTTCGACAGGTGCAGAAGTTTCAACAATAGCTATATCTAATGATAACTCACAAATATTAATTGGCGATATGAAAGGTTCTATTCTTTTATCATCCTTATGGGCAGATAATTAAAGGAGAAAATATGTTTAATCGTAAAACTCAAAATGTTGAAAAAATAAGAAATCTCAAACAGTTAATTTCCAAGAAATATAAATTACCAGAAAATACTATAATAAGTATTGCTGAGCTCAGTTGTCATGAGCCTGATTGTCCACCTATTGAAACTGTAATTACTGCAAGAAATGATGATGGCACAATGAATAATTGGCGTGTAGCGAAATCAATAGAAGAAATAGAGGAGTCAGATATTAATATTCTAACAAATCACACTCATTAAATTATTAAATTTAAAATAATTTATTAGCAGCAATCTCCACCTTCACAAGTACAGCAACAGCTACAACTGCAACCACACTTTGGTGGGTTTGGATTTTGATTTTTCACAATCTTACCTATATCTATATCTGAATAATTTTTAAACAAATTTATGAGAAAAATTATAGAAATTAAAGAGTGTATGAAGACTTTCGAGGGTGACGGGATACCTGTAACGAGAGCTTTCCCTGTCCCTGGAATGAGAGAAAATGATCCTTTTCTTCTTTTTGATCATTTCGGCCCAATTAATTATGAACCAGGAGGGGCAACTGGTGTACCAGCACATCCTCATTGTGGATTTGAGGCAATTACTTATATGCTTGGTGGTGAAGTAGAGCATAGAGACTCATTTGGAGGACAAGCAGAAATTGAAACTGGTGATGTACAATGGATGACAACTGGATCAGGTTTAATCCACTCTGAATTAGTAACAGAAAAATTTAAGAAAAGTGGTGGTATAATGCAAGGATTACAAATCTGGGTTAACCTTCCACAAAAAAATAAAAAAGTTAAACCTTGGTATCAACATATTAAGAAAAATAATATTCCATCAGTAACTGAAAACGCAAATATAGTAATTAAAGTTCTTGTGGGTGAAATAAATGGAACCAAATCCAAAGTTCAAACATATTCACCTGTATCAATATTTGATATTCAATTTTCAAAACCAGATATGACAAAGTTTAATGTTGATAAAGAACAAAATCTTATGATTTATATTATCGATGGTCAATTACAATTTAATGAGGAAGATAAAATCGCTAATAAAGGTGATATGATTTTCTTTGATCAGTCAAGTGATGAGATTCAACTTACATCAATATCAGAAAAAGGATCCTACCTAGTTTTAGCAGGTAAGCCGCTTAAAGAACCTGTAGCACGTTATGGTCCTTTTGTGGCAAATTCTGAAGGAGAAATCAAACAAGCAATGATGGACTATCAAGAAGGAAAGATGGGAAGCTTAGCTTAAGTTAATTGACGTAACATTTCGCCAGCTACAATAGCAACTGAACTACTAAGATTAATCGATCTAGGCCCCTTTATCATTGGTATTGTTAATCTTTCATCGACAGAGCTATGGACAAAATCAGGTGCTCCTGCACTTTCTCTGCCAAATAAAATAATATCATTTGATTGAAATTTATAATCAAAATAACTTTTTTTAGTTTTTGTTGTTAGAAGAACGAGTCGATATGAATTATCTTTTGACCAAACATAAAATTTTTCCCAACTTAAATGTTTTTTTAATTCTAGATAATCATAGTAATCCATTGATGCTCTTTTTAGTCTCTTATCATCAATCACAAAACCAGTTGGCTCTATTATATCTACTGGTATTCCAAGACAGGCACCTAGTCTAAATATGTTTCCTGCATTCTGTGGTATGTCGGGTTCAAATAGAGCAATTCTCATGTTTTTTTACTATATTATTTTATTACTTGCGTCACGCTGGCACATATTTAAAAAGTATTTTTTTGAGTAATTAAGATATAAGAAATTCAAAATAAATGGCTAAAAAACTCAAAAATAAGAGAAGAGATTTCCTACAACTTAGCACTGTAACGCTTGGTGCAGTCGGAACAGCTGCTTTTATATGGCCTTTTCTAAAAAGTATGAGTCCGGCAGAAGACACATTAGCTGCAGGATCAACCGAAGTAGATATTAGTGCTATTGAAGAAGGTCAAAGTATAACAATAAAATGGCGTGGAAAACCTGTTTTCATTAAAAAAAGAACAAAAGATGAGATTGATGCAGCTAAAATGGTTCAAGCTTCTGAATTAAGAGATCCACAAGATGATTCAGATAGAGTACAAAAAGAAGAATGGTTAGTTTTAGTGGGAGTATGTACACACTTAGGTTGTGTTCCACTTGGTCAGAAGGTTTCTGATATGAAAGGTGAGTACGATGGTTGGTACTGCCCATGTCATGGTTCACATTACGATACATCAGGTAGGATAAGAAAGGGACCAGCTCCCAAAAACTTGGACGTTCCGCCCTATACCTTTTTAAATGATAATACTATAAAGATAGGATAATATGGATAAGAATCGAAAAGTACATCAGTTTAAAAATCCCGTCCTTAATTGGATAGAGTTTCGTTTACCAATTATTTCTTACTTCAAAAAAGAATACGGTGATTATCCAATGCCTAAAAATTGTAATTATTTTTGGAGTTTTGGTGCATTAGCAACAATTACGCTTGTTACAATGATAGTAAGCGGAATTTTTCTTGCAATGAATTACACACCACACACTGATATGGCATTTGATAGTGTTGAAAGAATAATGCGAGATGTCAATTACGGTTGGTTAATGCGATACATCCATTCCAATGGTGCAGCCTTTTTCTTCATCATAGTTTACATTCATATAGTAAGAGCAATGTATTTTGGTTCTTACAAATATCCAAGAGAGCTTAATTGGATTTTAGGTGTATTTATATTTTTGTTAATGATGGCAACTTCTTTTCTTGGTTACACATTACCGTGGGGACAAATGTCTTATTGGGGAGCTACAGTTATAACAAATTTATTTAGTGCAATTCCATTTATTGGTGAGGGATTAAAGACATGGCTTCTTGGTGATTACAATGTTGGAAATGCTACTTTAAATCGTTTCTTTGCTCTTCATTATGTTTTACCATTTGTTATTTTTGGTGTTGTAGGATTACATGTTGCTGCAGTCCATGTTCATGGTTCAAATAACCCTGATGGGATTGATATTAAAACTAACAATGACTCAGTAAACTTTTTTCCATATATGTTAATTAAAGATACAGTAGCTATGTGTGCTTTTGGTGTTGCTATTTCTGCAGTAATATTCTTTGGACCAAATCTTATGGCTGAAGTTGATAATTATATTCCAGCAGATCCACTTGTTACTCCAGCTCACATTGTTCCAAACTGGTATCTTGCACCTTTTTATGCAATTTTAAGAGCAGTACCTGATAAATTAGGAGGGGTTCTCCTAATGTTTGGTGCGATAGTAATTCTCTTTGTTCTACCTTGGCTTGATAGATCAAAAGTGAGAAGCTGTAATTATAGACCAATATATAAGTGGTTTATGATGGGCTTTTTTGTTAACTTCTTTGCATTAGGCTACGTTGGTATGCTTCCTGCTGAAGGTTTATATCTTTTAATTGCTAGAGTAGGTTTACTTTACTACTTTGGTTTTTTCTTTATCATTACACCTTTTGTTGGTTGGATAGAGAAGCCAAGTAAGCTACCGCTCAGTATTAGTGATGTTTATGCTAAAAATATAGCTCCTAATATTGGTGGAGGAGAAAAAGGAATTCCTTCACCAGCAATGCAAAAAGATACAAATCTATAATGCGCCTATTACTTATTGTTTTTTTATTATTCTCTTCAAATTTATTTGGCGCAGAAATGAGTACTGAAAAAATGCCAAAACATGATTGGTCTTTTAAAGGTGTAACGGGAACTTTTGATAGAGCTGCAATTCAAAGGGGCTATAAAGTTTATAGAGAAGTATGTGCAGGATGTCATTCAATGAAACTTCTGTATTACAGAGATCTTATTGATGTTGGTTTTTCCGAGGCTCAAGTAAAAGTAATTGCTTCTGAATATACTGTATTAGATGGTCCAAATGATGATGGTGAAATGTTTGAAAGACCAGCTAGACCAGCAGACAGATTTGTCAATCCATATGCTAATGATAACGAGGCAAGAGCAAATAATAATGGAGCTTATCCTCCAGATTTGAGTGTAATTACAAAAGCTAGAAAATATGGAGTTGATTATATTTATAACCTTCTTCTAGGGTATGTTGAACCTCCAAAGGGAATGGAGGTCGGTAATGGAATGTGGTATAATAAATGGATGGCTGGAAATCAAATAGCTATGCCAGCACCTATAGCTGATGGAAGTGTAGATTATGATGATGGCACTGATAATAATGCAGAACAGTTATCGGCGGATGTAACACATTTTCTTCATTGGGCTGCTGAACCAGAAATGGAAGAAAGAAAAAATTTAGGAATCAAAGTAATATTATTCTTTATTATTCTTGGAACAATTGTGTACTTAGCAAAAAACAGACTTTGGCGAGACGTATCTTAGACATTAAATAAAAAGTTCATTACATCACCATCTTTGACGATATAATCTTTACCTTCTTGTCTTAGCTTTCCTGAATCTCTACTTCCAGCATCACCATTATTTTCTATATAGTCGTCATAAGAGACAGTCTCTGCTCTAATAAATCCTTTTTCAAAATCAGTGTGAATTTTTCCAGCAGCTTGTGGTGCAAGTGTTTCTTTTTTTATTGTCCATGATCTTGTTTCCTTTGGACCACATGTAAAATAGTTTATCAAACCTAAAAGTTCATATCCTGATTTTATAACCTTATTCAATGTTGTTTGATCTAAATTAAGTTCCTTTAGAAATTCAAGTTTTTCTTTCTCATTATCTAATTCCGCTATTTGTGCTTCTATTGATGCAGAGATTAAAACTACAGAATGATTATTTTTTTTGGCAAACTCTATGACTTTTTTTGATAACTCGTTTCCAGTGTGAATAGATTTTTCATCTACATTACATATGTACATAGTAGGCTTAAGACTAATTAAGTTAAGACTATTTACAAAGTCAATTTCATTAATAGAAAATTCATCAATTTTTAAGATACTATAAGCATCTAGCATTTGTAAGATTTTATTTATTATATCGAATTGATGTTTAGCTTCTTTATCATTTGCTTTTAATTTTTTTTCTAAACTAGTTTTTTTATTATTTAAGCTTTCAAGATCAGCCAATTGTAATTCTAAATTTATTGTTTCAATATCATCTAGTGGATCAATTTTTGATGATACATGGGTAATGTTAGTATCTTCAAAACATCTAACAACATGTGCTATTGCGTCAACTTCTCTAACATGTCCTAAAAATTTATTTCCTAAACCTTCTCCTTGTGAGGCTCCTTTTACTAATCCTGCAATATCAACAAAATCCATAAAAGAGGGAATTATTTTTTCACTCTTTCCAATGATTGCAAGTTTATCTAATCTGTCATCGGGCACTGCAACTCTTCCTATATTTGGTTCTATTGTTGCAAATGGATAATTTGCAGCTTCTGCTTTATTTGATTGGGTAAGAGCATTGAATAAAGTGGATTTACCAACATTTGGTAACCCAACTATCCCACACTTAAATCCCATAATTAATTTTGCTCACTTATTTTTGTTAAAAATAGAGGAATATCTGAAAATATTAATTCTATATTTTTAACCATTTTATCAATTTTTTTATTTATTATTTCTTCTTCTGATTTTGAGAATTTATTTAAAACATAACTTGAAACTAAATCTTTATGCCCAGGATGATCAATTCCAATACGTATTCTAAAATAATTTTCTCCTATAAATTGGTCAATACTTTCCAATCCATTATGACCTCCGTTTCCACCACCTTGTTTTATTTTTACTTTGGATAATTTTAAATCTAGGTCATCATGTATAACAAAAGTATGGTCTAAATTTATTTTATAAAAATTTATAATTTCTGAAACAGCTTTTCCAGATAAATTCATGAATGTAAGAGGTTTTAACACAAAGATTTTTTGATTATTTATTAGACCTGAATATAATTCTTTCACTTTATCTTCTTTGATTTTATCAAAATTAAAATACGAGATTATATTATCCACTAAATGGAACCCTACATTATGTCTGGTATTTTTATAATTTACACCTGGGTTCCCAAGTCCACAAATTAAAAACATATAGTGAAATATAAAGTAAGGTTACTTAGATTCTTTATTTTCTTCTTTATTATCAGATGATTCTTCCTTCTTTTCTTCTGATTTCTCTTCACCACCTTCTGCCGCACCTTCTTCAGTTGTTTCTTCAGTTTTAGTTTCAACTTCTACAGTTGGCGGAACTAAAGTAGCTATTACGAAATCTCTATCTGATATAGTAGGAGCAACTCCTTCAGGTAGTTTAATATTGCTAATTTTAACTGCATCACCTATTTCACTTTCAATTAAGTCAAATTCTAGTTTGCTAGGTATATTATTAGCATTACATGTTAGTTCAACTAGTCTTCTAACAGTATTTAAAACTCCTCCTTTTTTCAAACCAGGACATTTATCTTGATTTAAAAACTCAACTGGAATTTCAACATTTACTTTTGTATTCTCTTGAACTCTTAGAAAATCAAAATGTATAAGTCGATCACTTACAGGATGATATTGTAATTGTTTAGGAAGTATTTTTTCTTTCTTTCCATCAACATCAAGATCAATGATAGTTGAATAAAAAGAACCAGTACCCATTAATTTTTTGAGTATTTTATCTTCTAAAGCGATTTTCTTAGGTTCAGTTCCCTTGCCATAAATAATACCAGGTACCAATCCTTTTATCAAAAGACTATGATTTGAACCAATGTCTTTATTTCTTTCTATCGCTTTAAAATCACTCATAAAATAAAAAGTTTAATCGAAAAGGGCAGACACTGAAGTATCAGTGTTAATCCTTTTAATCGCATCACCCATTAAAGGAGCAATACTAATATGTCTAATGTTTTTTGTGCTTTTTACCTCTTTAGAAGGCTCAATTGTATCTGTTAAGACCAATTCTTTTATGCTTGAATTTTCAATCTTTTTAAGCGCATCTCCAGATAATACTCCATGCACAATATAAGAATAAATTTCTTTAGCCCCATTTTTACTTAGCGCTTCTGCAGCATTACATAACGTGCCTGCAGAGTCAGCTATATCATCTAGTAAGATACAAGTTTTATCTTTTACATTTCCAATAATATTCATTACTTCAGACTCACCAGCTTTTTCTCTTCTTTTATCAGCAATTGCTAGTCCAGCCTCTAACCTCTTAGCAAAAGCTCTAGCCCTAACAACACCCCCAACATCAGGTGAAGCAACAACTAAGTCTTTATTTCCATTAAATTTTTCTTTAACATCATCGATTATCGGTCTTACAGAAAAAATATTATCTAAAGGAATGTCAAAAAAACCTTGAATTTGACCAGCATGCAAATCCATTGTTAATACCCTATCAGCGCCCGCGGATGTAATTAAATTTGCAACAAGTTTGGCAGTGATTGGTGTTCTAGGCCCAGTCTTTCTATCTTGTCTTGCATATCCATAATAAGGGATAACAGCAGTAATCCTTTTTGCTGACCCTCTTCTTGCAGCATCAATTGTAATTAAAAGTTCCATTAAATGATCATTTGCTGGATGTGACGTGGATTGAATAATAAAAACATCTTCACCTCTAATATTTTCGTTTATTTCAACAAATATTTCTCTATCGTTAAAAGTTCTGACAGAGGCATCTGCTAATGGAACATCAATATGTTTAGAAATTTTTTCTGCTAGGGATTTGCTACTATTACAGGCGATTATTTTCATATAATCAAATTAATTACTATATTAGAATAATAATAGATCAACTAAAATTAATCATTAAATGCAATGATATTGAGCATTCTTCCAGTATCTCTAAATTTTTGTGATTCCCTTCGATGGCTAAAAAAAACTCTCTTATTTGAGAAGGTATCTTTGTTAATATTATATATATTTTTAATACCCAATTCCTTAAATTGAAAGTTAATCAATCTTCTTAAATTAAATAAATCTTTATTTTTATTTTTGTATTTGAAGAAAATAGAGTATTTTTTATTTTTGCTTATAAACTTACTTTTAAAGTCTTTTGATACTTCAAAGTTTTTAAAACTCAAACAAGGACCAATAAGAACAACAATATTTTTTTTAATTATTTTTTGTTTAACAAAATATTCTATACCTTTAGCAGCTATATTTTTTAATGCACCTTTCCAGCCAGAATGAAGGGCGCAAATATATCTTTTATTTTTATCAAAAATAAAAATTGGACAGCAATCTGCTGTTAAAACGCCTAAAGCTATTTGCTTACTGCTCGTGATTAAACCATCTCCAGAATATTTTTTACCTATATTTTTTTGTTTAATTTCTACAATCTTGTTTGAGTGTATTTGACTAATAAATTTAATATTTTTTTTGATATTTAAATTTTTTAGACAAATATCAATATTTTTATTTACATTAACTTTAGTATCTTTGCGGTTTAAGCTACAGTTAAGTGAATAGTTTTCTTTTTTTGATACTCCACCATTTCTAGTAAAAAAACCAGCTCTAACAAATGATTTAGTTTTTGCATGTGTAAAATAATTTTTAATAATCATAAGTTAGAAACAACAAGACACTTAAATAGGTTTCCCATCTTATCAACATTAATTAATCTATCCACTTCTTCTTCCAATAAATTTTTATTTAAATTTGAATTTTTAGTTAGCAATTTTTGCTTTCGTTCTAATATTCCATATTTTTTTAAAAAATCTCTTTGTGAAACAAATTCGTTTATTTGTAATTTATTTTGTTTTGCTATTTCAATTAATTCATTGAAATTTACATGACTTGAAATGTCTTGTTGGCCTATATTTTCAAATATACTGGTTTTTTTATGGTTATATATTGCTTGTAACGTAAAGTTTTTTATTTTCTTATTATATCCATAATCAATTAAAATACATATACCTCTATTTTTTTTGATATATTTACATATTTGCTCAAAATACTTATTTCTTGAATAAGAAACCTCATAAATTTTTTGTCTTTTGTAATTACTTAAATAATCTAATATTTTTTTACTAATTACTCGTTTATTTATAGAATAATATTTATTTTCCTTTTCATTAAATTTTACATATCTTTCACACCAATGATTATTATCAATTAAAAATTGCCTTACAGGAAAACAATCAAAAAATTCATTTGAATATATTATTGAAGGCAATTTAGATCTGAAATTTAAAATTTTTGACCATCTAATTTTTGATTTTTTAAAATAATTTAAATTTTTTTCTTGTATTTTTCTTAATTCTTTATTTATTTCTATAAAATAAACATCAGCATTTTCAAAAAAATCTGGAAGTATCTTTGCAGTTCTTTCAATATCTTTAAATAAAGTGCCATTTCCTGGGCCCAATTCAATTAAATTAAATTTCGAATTAATTTTTTCTTTCCAATGATAAAGTAAATACACACCAATAATTTCTCCAAACATTTGTGAAATTTCTGGAGATGTAACAAAGTCAAATTTTCTTCCTATGGGTTTTTTGCTTAGGTAATAACCATTTCTTTGATAAAGAGCCAAGTCAATAAATTTATCTAAACGCAAATTTTTTTTATTGTTAAGTAGTTTTATTTTATTAATTTTTCTTTTGCTTAACATTTTGAATTATCAATATTCCAAAAATAAAAAAAGGTATACATAGTATTTGACCCATTGAAATAAAATTAAAAAATAATCCTAGGTGCAAATCTGGTTCTCTTACATATTCAATTAAAAATCTAAATATTGAATAAAATATTAAAAACTGACCACTAATTAATCCATAAATTTTGTATTTTTTTATCTTATAAAAATAGATTAATAATATGAGAAATAAAATAATTCCCTCAAGAAAAGCTTCGTATATTTGAGAAGGATGTCTTGGTATATTATCTATCGATGGATAAATAACTGATATATAAAAATCGGTTGGCTTGCCTATTAGTTCTGTATTGATAAAGTTTGCAATTCTACCAAAGAATAATCCAATAGGAGCAACGATTGAAACTAAATCAGATAGGTAGAAAAAACTTTTTCCATTAATCTTCGCAAATATTAAAGTACTTATTATTATACCAGTCAACCCGCCATGAAATGACATACCTCCATTCCAAATTTTAAATAGATAAAAAGGATTAGTTAAAAACTCATTAAGTTGATAAAAAATAACATAACCTGTTCGTCCTCCGATAATTACACCTAATACTGCCCAAATAAGAAAGGCATCTATATTTTTATTACTGTATTGATTTCCATAAATTTTGTTTAATCTTTTAATAATATAAATCCCTAATAGAAATCCCAAGATATAAGCTAAACTATACCATCTTATCTCAATGAAACCGATTGATAAGATGACAGGATCTATTGATGGTTGAATAAAATTCATTTATCTATATTTAATATTATAACATGGTTGATAGAAACAAAATACTTTCCGATTTATCAAAATTTGCAGTTGATGCTATGAGCACTTTTTCAGGTGTTAAAGAAGAAATTGAAACAATTGTATCTTTAAGAGTTAATAAAATAATAAAAAAAATGAATCTTGTTAAAAAAGATGAATTTGATGCACTGAAAAAAATGGTGCAAAAAGTAATGATGGAAAATGAAAAATTAAAAAAAACATCTTCAAGATCAGTAAAATCTAAGAAAAAAACAGTTAAAAAGAAAAAAACTATTAAAAAGAAATCAAAAAGGTAGGAATCCTCAACTAATTCACATTTTTTATAGATTTTGCCTTGCAAAATACGAGTCCAATCTAGTAATCAAGATATAGTACTAATTATATGTGCCATGACTATATAGTGTATGGAAAATGAGAATATATTGTTAAATCCCATTGATATCATTGAAGATGTTATTCATCAAAAAAAATGGAATTTTAGTAGAGCTGCTGATCATGAATTGGTTGCTGAGATAGCATCCCATTGGTGCGCTTACAGATTATATTTCACTTGGTCAGAAAATATTAATGCGCTAAGTTTTTCAATAACTTTTGATATTAAGTTTCCTGAAACTAAACTCAATAAGGCGTACGAACTACTAGGACTTATAAATGAGAATTTATGGATTGGGCATTTTGATATAACAAGTAAAAATGGTATTCCAGCTTTTAGACATACTTTATTATCAAATAATTCAACAGAAACATTACACAAAAAATTTGAAGATCTTGTTGATATTGGAATTTATGAATGTGAAAAATTTTATCCAAGTTTTCAGCAAGTTCTCTTTGACGATATTCCTCCTAAAGAAGCTATAAAATTTTCTAATTTTGAAGTTATTGGTAGAGCTTAATTTTTATAATAAAACTGCTATATTATAGATAGATGAAAAATATCTTATTAATTGGATGTGGTCATATGGGAGGATCTTTGATGTCTGGATGGTCTAACTCTAAGAATTACACCATCAGTATTATAGATAAAAAGAAATATGCAAGTCTTAAAAAAAGAAATAGAAATAAGAAAATAAAATTTTTTAAATCAATTGATGATATTAATAATCAAAATAATTTTGATTATATAATATTTGCAACTCGACCTCTTGAATTAACAAATGTCTTTAAAGAATTAAAAAATGCAAATTTTAATAAAAAATCTATAGCAATAAGTGTAATAGCTGGCAAAAAAACAGAAATTTTTAAAAAAAATTTATTAAATATTAGCAAAATTGTAAGAGTAATGCCAAACATGCCTGCTTTAATAGGAGAGGGCGTTCATTGCATTTATACGAATAAATCTATTAATAAAAAAGAAATTAAAGAGATTGATAAATTGTTCTCTTTGAGTGGCAAAACTCTTTTTTTTAATAGTGAAAATTTTATAGACAAAGCAACAGCAGTATCAGGGAGTGGCCCGGGTTTCATATTTCAATTAATTGATATTATGCAAAAATCTGCAATTAATTTAGGTTTTTCCAAAAAAACAGCTAAAATTTTAATTAATCAAACTTTTAGAGGTTCACTAAATCTACTAAACTCTAATAATATTTCTGCTGAAAAAATGGTTGAAACTGTTGCAACTAGAGGTGGTACAACTGAAGCAGGAATCAAGAAAATGAAAATAAATAACGTTGATAATATCTTTAATCAAGTTTTTAAGGCAGCATATACAAGAGCAAAACAACAAGGTGAAGGTAAGTGAATCAAAATAAAATATCTCTAGCAAAAAAGACTTTACAATATTTAGAGAAAAAAAAATTAAGAGACATTAACCTTAAAAATTTATTATCTAATACAAAAGTTCCAAATATGAATAACAAAATTGATTTAATTCTGAATATTAATGACTTCTTTGATTTTCAATTAAAAAAAAATCTTGTTAATATAGAAAAGTCATCGCAAAGAGATATGTTGTTTGAAATAATGATGGCACGTTATGATATATTGAATGAATACAGAACTTCTGTAAAAAATATTATTAATCATTTTATATCTAGACCACAAGGAGTACTAAAACTTATTCCTAAATTAATTGAGAGCAAAATTTTAATTGCTACTTTTGCAAATATTAATCCTAGTGGTATTCAGGGTGTTATAAAAATAAAAATTATTTTTTCTCTTTATTATATAACACTATTTACTTGGTTTAATGATGAAAATGAAAGTTTAGAAAAAACTATGAGTACCTTAGATAAATATTTAAACACTATTGAAAAAGTAATAAAATTTTCATGAGCGTTCATAATTTTATAAATTACAAAGAATTTGAAGATGTAGATATAAGAATAGGAACAATAATTGAAGCCTATGAATATAATGAACTTAAAAAACCATCCATAATTTTGAAAATAGATTTTGGTGAAAAAGTTGGTATAAAAAAAACCTCTGCACAATTACAAAAATATTATAAAAGTGATGAATTAATTAATAAACAAGTTATTGCTGTTGTAAATTTTAAACCTAAACAAATTGGTAAAATTATTTCAGAAGTTTTAGTTCTTGGTGTGCCAGATTTAGAAAATGAACCAGTTTTATTGTCTCCAGATAAACTGGTAAATAATGGTGGTAAATTATTTTAAAATCAAAGAGGAAGTAAAACTTTAAGTTGAAGACCTCCTAGATTTGAGTCAGATAATTTAACATCACCTCCATGTGATCTAATAATATCCCTTGTAATAGTTAATCCTAAACCACTTTCTCCTTTAAGTTTGTTCCTGGAGGGATCTAAAGTAAAAAATGGTTTAAATACATCTTCATATTGATTTTTTGGTATACCCTCACCATCATCATTAAATTCAATGACACAATCTTTTTCATTTGTATAAAGAATTATTTCAATTTTTTTTGCATATCTTTGAGAATTATCAATTATGTTATTGAAAGCTCTTTTAAGCTGGATCTGTCTTCCAGAAGTTTGAATAGTGTTTTTCTCTTTTATAGTTATCTCAACACCATTTTTTTCAACAGTTTTTACAATATCACCAATTAATTCATTAATTATAATTGTTTCTATTGGTTCAGGTGATTCTGTTTTTACAAAACTTACATAACTATCTAACATTGAAGTCATTTCATTAACATCTACTTCTAGTTCAGATTTTGCTTTCTCATCTTTCAGTAAGGAAATTTGCAATTTCATTCTTGTCAAAGGAGTTCTGAGATCATGGCTAACACCAGCTAGCATTTCTGTTCTTTGCTTTAAAAATCTTTTAATTCTTGTCCTCATCTGATTGAAAGCATTTGCCGTTTGCCTTATTTCGTATGCGCCAGCACTCTTAATATCTGGAGCATCTAAACCCCTTCCAAATGTCTCAGCGATTATCGACAGTCTTTTAAGGGGTCTTAATTGTCTATTCATTAAAAAGTAAGACATAAAAAAAAGAATAATAGAGGCAAAAATCATCCAAAGTAGAAAGACAAAAGCAGATTCACTATATAGTCTATCTTTATCAACATTAATCTCTAAAATATCTTCCTCAATTTGAATATATATTAGAACACCTTCTTCAAGATTAGATAAATCATAATCAAATTTTTTTTTCAAATTACTTAAGGATTGATTTAATCTTTTAGATAGTATTCCTGAATTTAAACTAAATTTTGAAGACAATAATTGTTTATCTTTAATGATACTGATTTTCATTTTAAAATCCTGATTTGCTATATTAATTGCATTATCAGTAAGATCACTATTAATTAATTTTACTAAAACATTAATATCTGCAGACACAGATTCCGTTAGTCTTTTAGAAATAATACTCCATGAGGTTTGATAGAAAACAAAAGAAGTAAGTAGGACTATAATAATTATAGGTACAAAGATGATAATTATGGATCTTCCAATTAGTGTAGAAGGTATTATTTTTTTAATCATTAAATTTCATTACAAATTAATTTATATCCTTTACCTCTAATAGTTTTAATAAATTGAGGTTGTTTTGCATTCGTTTCAATTTTTTGTCTTAAACGCGTAACTTGTACATCAACTTTTCTAAGTTCAGTTTCATCAAATTCCTGATTTGCTAGTTCCTCTCTTAAAACAATATCATTTCTTTTATTTATTAATTTTACAAGTAAATTATTTTCTCCTTCTGTTAAATAAATTAATCTATCATTTTTTTGTAATTTAAAATTAGATGTATCAAATGTAAATTCTCCAAACGAAATCTTAATTTTTTTGCTTTCAAAGTTTTCAAATAAATCTAGTAAATTTTTAATCCTTAAAAATAATTCTTCTGGCTCAAATGGTTTAGATAAATAATCATCAGCACCAATTTTTAATCCATCAATTTTATCTCTGTCCTCTCCCATTGCTGTAAGCATGATTATGGGCGTATTAGAAAATTGTTTAATATGTTCAATAAGCTCTATACCATCGCCACTTGGCATCATTCTATCGAGAATGATTAAATCAAACAAAACAAGAGATAAAATTTCTTTTGCCTCATTGTAATCCTCGCTTTGATAGACTTGTAAATTTTTTTCAATTAAATAATCTTTTAGCAGTTCTCTCAATCTTTTATCATCATCAACAATCAAAATATTTTTATTCATTATGATTTATTTATTTCATCAAACTTTTCTTTATTTTTATCATCGACCATTTCATACAGTATTTTTTTAAAACCATTTATATCCATCTCGTTAAATTTTAATAAAACATTACGTATTTTTTTTATTTGAATTTCAGATAATCTCCTCTCTAATTCTTGACCTTTTTTTGAAAGTATTAATTTCTTAGTACGTTTATCTTCACCAACAGATAATATAATATATTTTTCGTTTACAAGTTGGTTCAATACCCTAGACAAACTTTGTTTAGTTATTTTCAAAATTGAAAGGAGTTCTTTAATCGTAAGATTTTTTTGCTTTCCAACAAAATATATCACTCGGTGATGAGCTCTCCCAAAATTTATTTTTTCCAAAATTTTATCAGGACCTTCTGTAAAATCTCTATATGAGAAAAATAAAAGCTCAATAATCTTCCTAATTTCCCCTTCATTTAGAAAAAGTGGTGTTAGCAATTTATTTAGGTCAGCCATATTGACTTAATTATGCATCACTGATAGTCAATTGTCATTAAAAAAAAGTTAATAAAAAATATGCTTAAATCATTTGAAAATAGAGATGGATGGATTTGGATGAATGGTAAAATAATTCCATGGCAGGATGCAAATTCCCATGTAATCTCCCAAGGTCTTCATTATGCAAGCGCAGTGTTTGAAGGGGAAAGGGCTTACAATGGTAAAATTTTTAAATCAGAGGAGCATACTAAAAGATTTTTTAAATCTGCTGAGATTATTGGAATGGAAATTCCTTTCACACATGATCAAATTAATAAAGCAAAATACGAACTTATTGATAAAATGAATTATAAAAATTGTTATGTAAGACCACTTGCTTGGAGAGGTGGAGATCAAATGGGTTTATCAACAGGTAAATCGAATATCAATGTAGCCATTGCTGTTTGGGATGATTGGGCAACTTATTTTAAAATTGAAGATCAAAAAGCAGGTTTGAGATTAATTACTTCTCCCTGGAAAAGACCGGCACCAGATACTGCTCCATATGAAGCAAAAGCTTCTGGACCCTACATCATTTGTACTCTGTCAAAAGAATTTGCAGAAAAAAAAGGCTATCACGATGCTTTGATGCTAGATTACAGAGGTTATGTTGCTGAAGGAACAGGAGCAAACATTTTTTTTATTAAAGATAACAATATCCATACTCCAATTCCAGATTGTTTTCTCAATGGGATTACGCGTCAAACAGTTATTGAAATGGCAACCAATCAAGGTTTTGAAATAACAGAAAAGCATTTAATGCCTGACGAAATTGGAAATTATGATGAAGCTTTTTTAACAGGTACTGCTGCAGAAATTACTCCTATTAAATCCATTGATGATTTTAAATATAATACCGGTGATAATACTACTACTTTTAAATTTATGAATGATTTCAGCGATATGGTTAAAAACGCTAGCTAGAATTTTCTAACCATTCATCATCTTTATAATAAAATTCATTTTTCCAGAATGGAGCGTCTTTTTTTAAATAATCCATAATAAACTCACAAGCTTCAAAACTATTTTTTCTATGCTGTGAAAAACAACAAACTAAAACAATTTTTTCATTAACAATTAATTTTCCATATCTGTGAATTATCAAAGTATCGATTAAGTTCCATTTTTTTGTCGCGTTGTTTTCAATTTTTGATAATTCTTTAAATGCCATTTCTTCATAAACTTCTAAATTTAAATATTTAACATCTTTATTGTTATTTAAATCTCTAACATATCCAACAAAAGAAGTTAGTGCGCCTATATCTGAATGCTTATTTTTAATTTTCTCTATTTCTTCTTCTAAATTGAAATTTTTTTTTTGAATTTTTATCATTACCCACCACTAACTGGTGGAAAGATTGCAATTTCATCAATTGGTTTTAAATTCAAATTTTCTGAAACATATTCCTGATTAACTGCAAATCTTAAAACGTCTTGTAAAAAATGTTTTTTTAACCCAGGATATAAATTTTCTAGATATTTTTTTAATTCTTGTATGGTTTTAGGGTGATTTATATCAATTATGTCATCATCTTTATTTGTTATATCCTTGATCCATGCAAAGTATCGAATTCTCATTTCAAAAATGTTTTATTGACCCTTTAATATAATCATAAGCTGTATAGAGAGTTAGAATTCCAGCAATCCATAGAAAAGTCTTACCTAAATAAATAATAAATAATAAATTTAAATTACTTTCGGATAAAATAAGTAATCCAAGTGCAGCTAGTTGAAGGAAGGTTTTAGCTTTTGCAATTCTTGAAACTGGTATGCTAATTTTTATCCCAGCTAAGTATTCCCTTAAACCTGATACTGTTATTTCTCTTAATAGTATTATTAGGGCTGGAATAGTATCCCAATCTTTTATTACACCTTTAGATGTTAAAATAAGAATAACTGCTGCTACTAATAATTTATCTGCAATTGGATCTAAAAATGTTCCAAAATTTGTTACTTCATTTCTTAGTCTTGCTAAATATCCATCAAAGTAATCCGTTATTCCAGCCAAACAAAATAATATAAAGGCAATCCAGCCAAAGTACGGATTCGTAAGATATATACAAAAAACTATAATTGGGATTATTGCAATTCTAATTATTGTTAGAATATTTGATATATTCATTTCTATTCTTTGTAGATGAAGAATTTTTTAAACGCTATGAAAATATTCATAAATTTTTGTAAGAATTGACTCAGGTATAGACTTAACCTCTTTTAGCTCATCTAAACTAGCTAATTTTAATTTCTCAACAGTACCAAAGTGTTTTTTTAAAATTTTCTTTCTTTCAGGACCTACTCCTTCTATATCATCAAATACAGATTTGACGCTCATCTTTGCTCTTTTTGAACGATGTGTTGTTATTGCAAATCTATGAACCTCATCTCTAATATTTTGTAAAAAATGAAGAAGTGGATTATTTTCGTTTAATCTATGTGTAAATTTATCATGTATCAGAATTTCTCTACCTGCATCTCTTTCCTCACCTTTTGCCATAGAAATAATTGGTATATCTATTTTTAATCTATCTAATACTTTTTTTGCAGAATTATATTGACCTTTGCCTCCATCTATAAGTAATAAACTCGGCAAATCTAATTCATCTTGAAATTTTAAATTACTAAATCTCCTAGTAAGCATTTCTTTCATCATATAATAATCATCAACTTTATTTTTGTTTTCTTCAAGATCAAATCGAATATTAAATTTTCTATAATTTGATTTTATAAATCCATTTTCATTATACGCAACCATTACACCTATAGGATGTTTCCCAAAAGTATGACTATTATCGTAAGCTTCTATTTTTATAATTTCATCTTTGAGTTTGAATATTTTTTTAATTTCTTCATTAAAATTATCAAAAGATTTTAGTTTATTTAATTTGATGTCTAAATTTATTTTAGAATTTTTTTCTGCAAATTTAAGTAAATTTTTTTTTGGTCCTTTTAATGGTTTAATAAATTTTGTTTTATCAAAATTTTTTCCTAAAATTTGTAAATTATTATTTTTATCAACAAATATGTTAGTAATAATTGTTTCTGGAATATCTTTTTCTGCATAAAATATATTTAAAAAACCTAACATTATTTCCTTTTGATCCGATAGGTTATCATGATCTGGATAGAACGCTTTACCACCATAAGAAGTATTATTTCTAAAAAAACTTCCATAAATACATGTTTTGCCTTCATTTGATGTTATTGCAAAAATATCAGCATTTTTAATATCCTTAATCTTAATTGAATTATTTTGCTCAATATGTTTTAAAGCTTTGAGTCTGTCCCTTAAAGATGCTGCCAATTCAAAATTATTTTTTTTTGACGCCTTATACATTTGATCTGTAAAATTTTTTTGTATTTTTTGAGAATTGCCACTACTTAAAAAATCATCTGCTGCTTCTATTAATTTCGAATAAGCTTCTTTTGTTATTTTTCTTCCGCAAGGACCCGAACATCTTTTAAGATAATAATTAAAGCACAATTTATTTCCCGCATTTACCTCTTTATCTGTGCATGATCTTAAAAGAAATATTCGTTGTATTGTATTAATAGTTCTATTTACTGCATCTGGACTTGCAAATGGTCCATAATATCTACCCTTTTTCTTTTGTGGACCTCGATGTTTTTCAATTCTAGGAAAATCATGCTCTGATGAAATAAAGATATAAGGAAATGATTTATCATCTCTTAAAAGGACATTAAATCTTGGTTTATGTTTTTTAATTAAATTACATTCAAGGATGATTGCTTCTAATTCTGTATTTGTAACAAAAAAGTTCATTGATTTAGTTAGACTAACCATTCTTTGAATTCTTCTAGTTAGATTATTTAAAGATAGATAATTCTTTACCCTATTGGATAATACTTTTGCTTTTCCAATATATAGAATGTTACCCTTTTCATCTTGCATTTGGTATACACCAGGTTGATTAGGCAAAGTTTTAGATGTAGCCTTAATAATCTCTTGTCCAAGAAGCGTCATTTTATCAATCGTAATTAATTATTTTTTCATTAAATAGGAATTTTATAAAATTAATAAATAACTAACAAGATTATTGTAGTTCATTTAATAATTAATTTAATGTAGTTAAGAATAATATATTAAGGATTTATTATGGCAAAAATGACAACAGAAGAGGCTTTTGTAAAAGTTTTACAAAAACACGGTATTCAACACGCTTTTGGAATAATTGGATCGGCCTTTATGCCAATATCAGATCTTTTTCCAAAAGCTGGAATAACATTTTGGGACGTTGCTCATGAGTCAAACGGCGGAATTATGGCTGATGGTTATACAAGATCAACTGGTAAAATTGCAATGTGTATTGCCCAAAATGGACCTGGGATAACTGGCTTGGTTACACCTATAAAAACTGCTTTTTGGAATCATACTCCAATGCTCTTAGTTACTCCTCAAGCAGCTAACAAAACTATCGGTCAAGGGGGCTTCCAAGAAGTTGAGCAAATGAATTTATTTAAAGATATGGTTTGCTATCAAGAAGAAGTAAGAGATCCCTCAAGAGTTGCAGAAGTTTTAAATCGAGTTATTTCCAAAGCCATTAAAGGATCTGCTCCTGCTCAATTAAATATACCAAGAGATTTTTGGACTCAAGTTGTTGATATTGATTTGCCACCTATAATAAAATTTGAAAGACCTTCAGGTGGAACAGAAGCAATTAAAGAAGCAGCTGACCTTTTATCTAATGCAAAATTTCCAGTAATTTTATCTGGTGCTGGAGTGATTTTAGCTGATGCAATTGATAATTGCAAAAAACTTGCTGAAAAATTAAGTGCTCCAGTTGCTTGCGGATACCAACATAATGATAGTTTTCCTGGTAAACATCCACTTGCGGTTGGTCCTTTAGGATATAACGGATCTAAAGCAGCAATGGAAATAATATCTAAGGCAGATGTAGTTCTCGCACTTGGTACAAGATTAAATCCCTTCTCAACTTTACCAGGTTATGGAATAGATTATTGGCCAAAAAATGCAGATGTCATTCAAGTTGATATCAATTCTGATCGAATTGGTTTAACAAAAAAAATAAGCGTTGGTATTTGTGGAGATGCAAAACTAGTCGCAGAACAAATTTTAGAAAACCTTACAACAAATGCAGGTGATAAAGATAGAAAAGAACGAGAGGAGTTAATTCATAAAACAAAGTCAGCTTGGCTACAAACATTAACTGGCCTTGATCATGAAGAAGATGATCCTGGCACATCTTGGAACAAAGACTCACGAGATAGAGAACCAGAAAAAATGTCACCAAGAATGGCATGGCGAGCTATTCAAGCAGGTCTTCCTGAAGATGCAATCATATCAAGTGATATAGGAAATAATTGTGCAATCGGTAATGCTTATCCAACTTTTGAGAACGGTAGAAAGTATTTGGCACCTGGTTTATTTGGACCTTGTGGTTATGGTTTTCCATCTGTAATTGGAGCAAAAATAGGTTGCCCAAATACACCAGTGGTAGGCTTTGCCGGTGATGGCGCATTTGGAATTAGTATGAGTGAAATGACTTCATGCAATAGAGAAGGTTGGCCAAATATCACAATGATAATTTTTAGAAATTATCAATGGGGAGCGGAGAAAAGAAACACTACACTTTGGTATAATAATAATTTTGTCGGAACTGAACTTGATCCTAAATTAAGCTATGCAAAGATTGCAGAAGCTTGTGGATTTAAAGGTGTTAAAGTTCACACTCAAGAGGAGCTAACAGATGCTTTACAACAATCTTGCAAGGATCAAATGGAAGGTATAACTACTTTTATAGAAGTAATGTTAAACCAAGAACTGGGAGAACCTTTTAGAAGAGATGCTATGAAAGCACCAGTTGAAGTTGCAGGAATTGATCCTAAAGATACAGTAGTTCAATAATTATTTCTGATCTCTAATAATTAAGTCTGATGCTTTCTCAGCAATCATCATAGTAGGGGCATTAGTATTACCAGATGTTATAGTTGGCATCACTGAAGCATCAACAACTCTTAAGTTGTTTATTCCTTTTACTTTAAGATTATCGCTTACAACTGAATTTTCATCATTACCCATTTTGCAGGTACTTACTGGATGAAAAATAGTATTTGCAAATTTACCCGCTTCTTTTGCCAGAGATTCATTATCTTTAAATTGTATCCCAGGTCTATATTCTTCAGGCGCATAATTTTTAAATGCCTTTGATTCTAAAACAACTTTTCTTACTATTTTAATAGACTTACCTGCAATTTCCCTATCTTCGTCAGTAGATAAGTAGTTCATTTTTATTTGAGGATAAATTCTTGTATCTGAAGATTTAATTTCTATAGAACCTCTACTTGTTGGACGAATATTTGTTATTGTAGGAGTGAATGCTGGGAATTTATGTAGGTCTGCTTTTCCTAATAAATCAGTGCTAGCTGGCGAGATATGAAATTGTAGATTAGGGTTTTCTAAATACGAATCACTTTTAATAAAGCCGCACAAGTAACTTGCTCCAACTGTTAAAGGTCCTTTTTTATAAATTAAATAATTTAATCCTGTTAAAAATTTTTTAGTAAAACTGTGATATATATCGTTTAATGTTTCTAAGTTTTTAATTTTGTAAACTGGTCTTAACATTAAATGATCGGTTAAATTTTTTCCAACACCTTTAATTTCTTTCACAATATTAATATTATTTTCATTTAATAATTTACCTGGACCAATACCTGAAGCTTGTAATATGTGAGGAGATCCAATTGTTCCTGCAGACAATAAAACTTCTTTATTTACAGAATATGAAAATTCTTCATTGTTTTTCCATAAATTTACAGTTTTTACTTTTAAATTTTCAATTGTTAATTTTTTAACATGTGCCTTGGTTATAATTTTTAAATTTTTTCTATTTTTTATAGGATTTAAGAAAGCAACTGCAGCACTACATCTATACCCTTTATCAATTGTCATTGGAAAATAACCCATTCCTTCATTGTCACCATCGTTAAAGTCTTCATTTTTTTTGTATCCAAATTCTTGAGAGGCCTCTAAAAATAAATCCAATAATTTAAAATTTGATCTAATTTTCTCTACTTTGATGGGTCCATTGGTACCGTGAAATTCACTTTTAAAAATTCTGTAATCTTCAGATTTTTTAAAGTACGGTAATACGTCTTCCCAAGACCATCCAATATTACCTAATTGTCTCCAGTAATTGTAGTCATTTGCATGACCTCTTATATATAACATCCCATTAATTGATGAACTTCCACCCAATGTTTTTCCTCTTGGAATAAGCATTTTTCTATTATTACAAAATTTTTCCTCTTCAGTTGTGAAGCACCAATCAGTTTTAGGATTATGCATTGTTTTAAAATAACCACCTGGAATATGTATCCAAGGATTAGTGTCTTTTCCTCCAGCCTCAATCAAAAGTACTTTAATGTTTTCATTCTCTGAAAGTCTATTTGCTAATATGCAACCAGCTGTACCTGCACCAATAATAATATAGTCAAAACTTTGGTTCATAATTTAGAAAAATTTATTTATTATATACTATTTAATTTAAACATATAACTAACTTAAATAATTAAAAATTTTCAATGGATATTTTATTTTCGATAATTGGATTAGGGCTTCTAGTTTTAGGTGCTGAAATAATTATAAGAGGTTCAGTTAGTTTTGGAAGAAAGATTAATATCTCATTGTTTGCAATTGGTGTTGTAATTGTAGCTGGGGGAACATCATTACCTGAATTGGCAAGCAGCATAAATGCAGTTCTTAATGATTTTTCGGATCTTGCTTTAGGCGCTGTAGTTGGAAGTAATATTGCAAACTTAATACTTGTAATGGCCACTACAACATTAATATTTCCAATTGTAAATATAAATAAAAATCAAATTAACCAAGCTTGGATAAATATTATTTTAGGATTTGTATTAATTATTATGACTTTTTTTTATTTTAATTTTATTTTTGGATTAGTTGCAACTACATCATTGATTTATCTAATGTATGTTCAAATAAAAAAAGGAGAAATTGATAATTTAGAAATAGATAAAAACGATTATTCAATAACAATCTCATTAATATTAATTATAATAGGTATAGCATGTTTAGTATTTGGTGCAGATTTACTTGTTGATTCAGCAATTAATATTGCAAGAACTTATAATGTTCCAGCTTCAGTAATTGGATTATCATTAGTAGCTTTTGGAACTTCCCTTCCAGAACTTGCAGTTGGTATTGTTTCCGCCTTAAGAAAAAAGATTGATTTCGCCTTAGGAAATATTCTGGGGTCTAATATTTATAATGTTTTGGGTGTTCTAGGTATTAGTTCATTTTTTGGTAATTTTAAAGTTCCTGCAGTTTTAGCAAATCAAGACTTATACTTCATGTTATCAATTACAGCATTAATTTTAATGTTTATGATCTTTGCAAAAAAAATTGGACGTATTTATGGAATTATTGGATTAATTTTGTATTTTGGATACATGTATTTCATTTACATATAATATTAATTAATAAAAAAATTCTGTTAAAAGAATCATGAACTTAGAACTACATAAATCAAAAAATTTATTAAAAATATTAAATACTGCTATAGATGCAGGTAAGGAAATTCAAAAAGTATATAAAAAATCTTTTAATGTAGAAATAAAAGATGATAATTCACCTATTACCGAAGCTGATATAAAATCAAATAATTTAATTTTAAATAGATTAAAAGCTTTTAGCCCGAATGTTCCTATATTAAGCGAAGAAAGTCTAATAGAATGGAAAGAAAGAAAAACTTGGAATTCGTATTGGTTAATAGATCCATTAGATGGAACTAAAGAATTTATAAAAAAAAATGGAGAATTTACAGTTAATATTGCATTAATAAAAAATAATTCACCAATATTTGGTATTATCTATGCGCCTGCTAAGTCTTTGCTTTATTATGCTTTAAAAAAAAATGGCGCATATAAATTAATTACAGAGTCAAATATTGAAACAACTAAAGATTTTATAAAAATAAATTCAGTAAAAGACAAAAGTAATTTAACAAAGGTTATTGGTAGTCGATCACATTCTAATAAAGATTTTGATAATTGGATGAAAGATAATTGTAATAATTTTGAGTTAATCCAAATTGGTAGTTCTCTTAAATTTTGTTACTTAGCTGAAAGTAAGGCAAATATATATCCAAGACTAGGTCCAACTTCAGAATGGGATATTGCTGCGGGACATATTATTCTTGAAGAGGCAGGAGGTTCAGTTAAAGATTTTAATAAAAATATATTACTATACAACACGAAAGAAAGTGTTATTAACCCTAATTTCATCGCTAAAATATAAATTATAATCATATGAAAATACTTATTTGTGGTCTTCCTGGTGCTGGCAAAACTTGGTTAGCAGAAAGGCTTATTAAAGTAATTGATAATTGTGCTTGGTATAACGCAGATGTAGTCAGGAAGTCAGCAAACGATTGGGATTTTACGATGCAAGGTAGAATACGACAAGCCAATAGAATGAAAACATTTGCCGATTTCGAAAAACAAAATGGAAGATGGGTAATTTGTGACTTTGTAGCACCAACTGAAAAAGCAAGAGAAGCTTTTGAGCCTGATTTTGTTATCTGGCTGGATACTATTAAAGAAGGTAGGTTTGAAGATACAAATAAAATGTTTGAACAACCAAATAAAACTGACATCAAAATAACTAAATTTTTATCAGATGAAGAAATAGAAAATCTAGCAAAGGAGATTAAAAATGTTTGATTGGAAAAAACCAACAGTACAAATGTTAGGTAGATGGCAACCATGGCATGACGGACATACAGAATTATTTAAAAGAGCACTTCAGAAAACAGGTCAGGTATGTATTATGTATCGTGATGTGGGAGGTGTAGATGCAGGTGTAGAAGGTCAAGCTGACAATCCATTTCAATTTGAACAAGTAAAAGCAAAAATTAATGAAGGTTTAGCTCAACATGGTTTTACTAATGGAAAAGAATATGTAGTTGTTAAGGTTCCAAACATTATTGATATTTCTTATGGAAGAGGAGTTGGTTATTCATTTACAGAACATGATTTAGGAAAAGAAATACATGATATCTCGGCAACAAAAATTAGAAATGAAATGAGAGTTAAAGGGGAATTAAAATAAGCTAAATTTTTTCTCCTGCTGGTTTCCCATATCCAACATTTTTTTTCCCATATCGTCTTACTCTCACATTACATTGTTCTGCATGACCTATAAAACCTTCTAAATGTGAAAGTCTAGATCCATATTCTCCGATCAGAGTTGCAGCTTCATCTGTCATAATCTTTTGATAAGTGTGCGTTTTAATGAACTTACCAACCCACAAACCACCAGTATATCTTCCAGCTTTTTTAGTAGGAAGTGTATGGTTAGTACCTATCACTTTATCACCATTAGCAACATTAGTTCTAGCGCCCAAAAATAGAGCTCCATAAGATGTCATATTTTCTAAAAACCAATCATCTTTTTTTGTCATAACTTGAACGTGCTCTGAAGCTATTTCATTTGCTTTAGATAACATCTCCTCATAAGTATCACATAAAATTATTTCTCCATAATCTCTCCAGCTTGTACTTGCTGTTTCTTTAGTAGGTAAAATTTCTAAAATTCTATCAATTTCTTTAAATGTTTCTTCCGCAAGTTTTCTTGAGTTTGTTATCATCACAGCAGGAGAATTATATCCATGTTCAGCTTGTCCTAATAAGTCTGTTGCACATATTTCACCATCAACAGTCTCATCTGCAATTACCATTGTTTCAGTTGGACCAGCAAATAAATCGATACCAACTTTGCCATACAATTGTCTTTTCGCTTCAGCAACAAATGCATTGCCAGGTCCAACAAGCATATCTACAGGCTTAATTGTTTCTGTACCAATAGCCATCGCACCAACTCCTTGCATTCCTCCCAAAACATAAATTTCGTGAGCACCACCGATTTTCATCGCTGTAACGACAGCTGGATTTGGCTTACCTTTAAAAGGTGGAGTAGTAGCAACAATTCTTGGAACCCCAGCAACAGAAGCAGTAACAACTGACATATGAGCAGAAGCTACCATTGGAAATTTTCCAGCAGGTACATAACATCCAACTGCTTGTACTGGTATATTTTTATGACCAAGAATCACGCCTGGATGCGTTTCTACTTCTAACTCACTTAAAGTTTTAAGTTGTGCTTCCGCAAATGATCGCACTTGTTTTTGAGCAAATTTAATATCTTCTTTGTCATCATCAGAGACTTCACTCATTAATTGATTAATTTGATCTTCACTTAATCTAAAACTATTTGGAGAATAGTTATCAAATTTTTGAGATAATTCTCTAATATGTTTATCGCCTTCTGATTCAATTTTACTTAACGTTTCCTCAACAATTTTTTTTACTTTATCATTATCTTCAATTCTTTGTTTTTCATCTAAACCTTTTTTTAAATATTCTATTGCCATAATTATTTTTTATGAATTAATTTAAAGATATCAATACCTATTTGATCTAATATGTGTGCTATATCGATTGGTACCCAATTTTCTCTAATTAAACCTTCATGATGTAAATAAAAATCCATGACTCTCATTGTTATTTTTTTTTGAGTAGGTTCATATCCTAGCCAATCACTTGATCCATGAACACACTGAATACTATGCCAACCACCAGTCATAGAATAATTTCCATCTCCAATTTCAATATAATGACCGATTTTCCAATAATCTCTGTCCTTGAATGTAAGTCTAAATGGGAGTTGGTGATGATCAACAAAACCATCTAAACCTCTAGCTGTACCTATACCACTTGGCCCATACCACATCATTTTAGGATGCCAGTAATCTTGTTGAGGATGATTAATTAATTTCTCCCTTATTTGATCTTTTGATAGACCTGGTTCAGTCTCGGGTTTAATATTTAAACTTCTCTGCATAGTTAAATCTTGATTCAAAGATTGTAGAGACAGTTCCTTATCTAGATTTTGATTATTTTCTCCATCACCTGTGATTGGACTAGGCCACATCCCTTCTACTCCAAGAGATTTATTTATAGGCCAATATCCAGCCTGACGGATAAAATCTACAGTATCAATTAATGTATAAGATTTTATTATTTTATTATTTGTAATCTGATGTGCTTCACATGTTCTAAGATAAATTGTTTTGTTAGTCGGCTTTACACCCAACCACTCATTTGTGAAAGTTCCAGTTAAATGACTAATAAATGAAACAAAAACTTTATCTCTAAATGCTCCTCCAATAACTAGATTATTTCTTCTTTCGAGATCAGGAAATGCTTTCTTTAAAGGTATTAAATATTTATTTTTGATTTCTTCAATTCCTTTAATTTCATTAATCGGATGAAATCCATTAAACTCAGCATCTACGTGATATAAATTTTCAAGATTTTCTTCTAAATCATCTAAAGAGCACTCGGTAATTTTTTTTAATAAATTTTTAAAATATATTTTGTTTTCAATATTTATCTTTGGATCAAGATCTAAATGAATTATGTTTGAGTTATCTTTCTCACCTGTATCAAAGTTTTGTATTTTATTTGCCATAATAATTTAATAACACTATTGTTAAATAATAATTGATTTATTCATTATTTTGAATAATATTCAAAAAAAATGAATAAAAGATCATTACAATATGTCAATTAATATTACATCTAGATTAGCCAAATTCGATGAACTTATTCCTAGTAATATACCATTTGTTGAGGGAAAACTAAAAGGTCATCAAGATAGGAAAAATTATTCAGTTATAGGACCTGGAGTAAGTGAAGATGCTAAACAAAATGTTAAAATAGCTGAAGAACATGGCTTTAATATTGGTGCTGTCAGTGCTGCGCCGATGAATGGCTCTGGATTACATAGTCACACAACAGCAGAAGTTTTTATAATTCACTCAGGTGCTTGGCGTTTTTATTGGGGTGTTGATGGCACAGAAGGAGAAGTAATACTAAAAAAAGGTGACATCGCTTCTTTTCCAATAAACATGTTCAGAGGTTTTCAAAATGTAAGTGATGATGAAGCTTTAATGTTTGTTGTACTTGGTGAAAATGATCCAGGTGTTATTACTTGGACGCCTAAACTTTTAAAAGATGCAAAAGAATCTGGCATGGTATTAATGAAAGATAATTCTTTAATTGATACAGAGAAACAGAAAATAACAGATGAGACTAAAATTATTCAACCACTAAAAGATAATGAGTTAGAAAGTTTCGATCATTACTCTTCAGAAGACATAGAAAAGTTTGTAATTCGATTTAATGATAAAGATAAATACATTATTGAAGATGATCACTATCAATCTAATAAAATTATTAACTATATCGATCAGTTTCAAATTCATGATAAATCGTTTGCTCCAAATATACCACATTCCACAGGCTTTAGCCTTTCACTTCTCAATGGCAAGGGTGCTCAGATACGTCAATACAAGCTCGAGAAATCAGAGGTTTATCATTGTTTATCTGGTGAATGGGAAATAGATTGTGATGGAGACAAAGTTGTAATTAAAGAAAAAGATACTTTTTCTGTTCCAAAAAATTCACTTCGTTCAATCAGACAGATAAGTGATCATGATGGCAATTTATTTATAATACGACAAACTAATTAAATATTAATTATATGAAAGGATTTGATGCACAATTCAAAGATTTTCCTGATTATATTTTAAAGATCACATATCAAATTTGGGAAAACAATGATGTTGAAGCAATAAGAGATTATTATGCTGATACTCCAAATGTAAGCCTCCCCACACCTACAAGATCTCCATCTGGAGTAATTTATGGTGCAGACCCAGTAATTGAAAGTACCTATGCTAGTAAAAAATTATTTCCCGACAGAACACTTTTAGGTGAAGATGTAATTTGGACAGGAAATGATGATGAGGGATATTTTTCATCACATCGAATTTTATCAACCTCTACTCATTCTGTTGATGGGATGTATGGGAAAGCAACAGGAAAAAAACTATATTACCGAACTATCGCTGATTGTGCATGTATGAATAATCAAGTTTATGATGAGTGGCTTGTGAGAGATCAAGGAGCAATTGTGAGACAAATTGGAATTGACCCCAAGAAATTTGCAAGCAATCTTATTAAAGATGAAGGTGGTTCTGAAAAAGCTAGTAAACCCTTTGATGAAAATACACCTGTTAAATCAATTTATAAATCTCCTATATTAGCATCAGGTAACATTGGAGAATTATATGCAAATATCTTAACCTCTATTATGAACATTAATTTAGAGAAAACAATAAATGAAAGTTATGACAGAGCCATACAGCAATTTCAGCCAGGAGGAAATACTCACTATGGTAGGGATGAGGTAAAAAAATTTTGGAAACAATTAAGAAATGCTTTTCCTAACGCATTGTTCTCAGTAGAGCATATTGCTTTTACTGAAAAAAAATATGAACCTAAAAAAGCCTCAGTTCGATGGTCTATGGTAGGTAAACATGAAGGAAATGGTCTTTTTGGGAAAGCCTCTAATTCGAAAATTTATATAATGGGTATTAATCATGTTGAATTTGGAGAAAGAGGTATTAAAAATGAATGGGTTCTCTATGATGAAACTATGATCTGGAAACAGATTTTATTAAAAACAGGTTAATTTAATGTCTAATATTTTGACAACACATGTTGGAAGCCTTCCTAGATCAAAAGAACTTTCAGAATTTCTATTTGCAAAAGATAAAGGTGAAAAATTTAGTCAAAGTAGTTTTGATGAAGTATTAAAAAACAACGTGCAAAGTGTTGTTAAAAGTCAACTTGATGTTGGAATTGATTTTGTCAGTGATGGCGAGATGAGTAAAATTAGCTACGCTACATATATTAAAGACAGAATTGATGGGTTCTCTGGTGAAAGCGAAAGAAGAGCACCTGCTGATCTTGATGATTTTCCAGAATACAAAGAAAAGATTGCTAAAAGTGGTGGCACACCAACTTATACCAGACCATGTTGTACAAACGAATTAAAAGTAAAAGATGAAACTTCTCTTCTACAGGATATAAATAATTTTAAAAATTCACTTGATAAACTAAATCACCGAGATGCATTTATGAACTCAGCATCACCTGGCGTCATAAATGTTTTTATGCCAAATAAATTTTATAGTACCGAAGATGAATATTTAGATAAATTATCTAATATTATGGCTAAAGAATATGAGCTAATAACAAAATCAGATATCCAAGTTCAATTAGATTGCCCAGACCTTGCTTTAGCAAGACATATGAATTTTAAAAATTTATCTGAAGATGAGTTTATTAAACGTGCAGAGCTTCAAATTGAATGCTTAAACTCAGCATTATCTAATGTAGATGTTGAACAAACTAGAATGCATATATGTTGGGGTAATTATGAAGGACCCCACACACACGATATTGCTCTAGAGAAAATATTACCTATCATTTTGAAATCAAAGATAAAATACTTTCTCATTGAATCTTCTAATCCTAGGCACGCACATGAATGGAAAGTTTTTCAAGATATAAAGTTGCCAAAAGATAAAGTCCTAGTACCTGGTGTAATCGACTCAACCTCTAATTTTGTAGAACATCCGGAAGTTGTTGCAGATAGATTAATTCAGTTTTCTACAGTCATTCCAAAAGATCAATTAATGGCAGGGACAGATTGTGGTTTTAGTACATTTGCTGGTTTTGGAAAAATTGATGAAAAAATTTGTTATGAAAAGCTTCATGCATTAGTTGAGGGTACTAAACTTGCCTCAAAAGTTATCTAATTACTGATTTAAAAATTTTGCTCTTTCTAAAAGATCCACTCCTAGTTTTTTTAAAAAATGTAAATGATCAATAAAGATCCAGTTTTCAGCCAGTTTATCTCCATCCCTTCGATATAAATCTACAACTCTCATTTCTGATTCAATATCACTTGCATTTGTTAATCCTAAATATTCTCCTTTAGGTTTCATAATTAAATTTGGCCAACCAAACCAACCTCCAAGATCATCTTCAGAACTACTAAGTATGTGTCCATTGAAACGAACAAACTCTAAACCATCTTGAAATGGTTTTGTGTGACCTTTTTGATAACCATCAATAGTATATGAAGCTCCTATACCCCCTGGTCCCCACCAAATCATATTGTTATGCCAATCTAATTCTAATTCTTCTTTATAAGATTTCATTTTGGATCCTTTAACAAGTCGATCGCGCATTCTATGAATTAAATCTAATGTTTTTTGACTTTCACTTTGATTAGAAATATCAAATTTTAAACCTTTATGATTCATTGGTCCTGGTGTTACACAAACGAGACCTGTAGATTCAGGAATTATAGAAAGACCTAGTTGCTGCATTAAATTCATTAAATCTAAAAAAATAGCTCCTTCAGTAATTTTGTTATTTTCCACTTTGTAAAATTCTGCAAATCTTAATAAAATTGATTTATTATTTGGTTTAAGGCCTACAAATGGCTTATTGAAAACACCCATGAAATGACCCATACTGGAGATCCATTTCCCTTTATTTTTGTCTAGTGAATTGATCCCAGCATAAAATATATCTAATCGACGTTGTATAGGTGAAAATGAATCTTTAATTGGTTTCCAAAGATTATTAGCAACAAGATCTATACTACCTAGTTCGTTGAATGGGTGGGTACATTTCATACTAAAATCTTCTGATGCGTATTTGGATATAACTTCAGATAATGTATTAATGTTGCAACTATCTATTTCATTGAAATAATCTAATACTACTTTTTTTTCTGCTTGGAGATCAGTCATTTCATTTTGATTATATTAATAAACTAAAAAAGACAATATTCATTTTTTTGAATAAAATTTCATTGCTTTGAAATATTTTTAAATGTATCTCATTACAAATACAAATTATGAAATTTAATAAAATTACAGATAAAAGACCAGAAGCTCTTCAAGACAATCATATGCCTAAGAGTTATGATATTTCATTAAAAGCATATGGAGGTGGAGGAACAGCTAAATCATTAAATCCAAAACCCAAAAAACTTAAACATCAATCAATGAAGGGGTTTGAGGATCAGTATAAAAATATAATCGATTATATTGTAAGGATTACGTATCAAATATGGGAAGAAAAAAATATTGGCTACATCTATGACACCTACAGTAAAGATTGCAGAGTTTGGGATGAATTTGGGTTACAATCTGGATCTGAAAAAATTGTAGCTGATACTGTACATACAAACAACGCTTTTCCAGATATTCGATTATTTGCAGATGAAGTTATTTGGGCAGGGGATGAAAATGCAAGTTTTCATACTTCACATAGAACAATTATTACTGGAACAAATACGGGATTTAGTAAATTTTCTAAACCAACTAATAAAAAAGTAAGATTATTTTGTATTGCAAATTGTGTAGCAAAAAATAATGAAATTTATTACGAAAATGTTGTTTACGATACAGCAGGCTTAATTAAACAACTCGGATTAGATTTAAATCAAGTTGCCAAGCAACTTGTTGATGAGGGAATCGCAGGGCCCTATGCTCCTCATTTTAAAAACTCTAAGCCAACAAGAAATATTACTAAATTAAAACCAATTAGTTTTGATATTCCAGATAAAATCAAAAATGTAAGAGAGTTTGTTCATGCAGTTTATGATACAATTTGGAATAGACGAAACTTTTCTGCAATAAATAAAGCATACTCTAGTAATGTAGAATTTGAAGGTTCAACTGGTCGTAAATTTAAAGGAGTTTTGCAATTAAGAAAATTTATAATATCACTTTTAGCTTCATTTCCTGATCTTGCACTCAGTATTGAAGATTTATACTGGATGGGAAATACAAAAGATGGTTACTTAGTATCGGTTCGTTGGGGCGCTGTAGGAACTCATAGAGGTAATGGCTCATATGGCCAACCAACTAATAGAGAAGTGTATTTGTGGGGTATCACTCAATGGGAAATTAAAAATAATAAAATTATTAAAGAGTGGACTGGTTTTAATGAGCTTGCAATTCTAATGCAAATTTTAGGAGATAAAAAATGACTTTAGATGAAAGTAAAAAATTATTAGCTGATATGTATGATGCACTTAATGCTCAAGATCTAGAAGCACAACATAAGTACTGGCATGATGATATGGTTTGGCACGGTCCTCCAGGTTTTGGTGATATCCATGGTATAGAAAATTTTAAATATAAAGTTCTAAAACCTTTTTATGAAGCATTTCCAGATTATCATGTAAAAAATGACATTGTGGTTGCTGAAGGTGAGTGGATTAGTGCAACGGGATTTCTAACAGGCACACACAGTGGAACATATCTTGGAGTGGAGCCAACAGGTAAATCTATCAAAATGCAATTTTCAGATTTTTGGACCATTAAAGATGGAAAATTTTTAGATAATTACGTTATGGTAGATAATCATGGTGTCTTCGAACAGATGGGATTAAAATTTAAGTAAATTATTTTGTAGTTTTTCTTTTTATAAGTCTTCCCTGTACAATATGATTTATAGGTTCAAAATCTGGATCTTTAATATATTCATTTATTAACTGAGTTGCTATTTTTGACATTTGTCTAATAGGTTGTCTGACAGTTGTAAGGTTATATGACTCCCAAGCTGACATTGATATATCGTCATAACCAATAATTTCTAATTGAGAAGGTGTTTTTAATGAAGTATTTTTTTTAATATAATCTAAACATCCAAATGCCATTGTGTCATCAGCACAAAATATTGCACTTATCTTTTTATTGAAAATTTTTTCTGTTGCTTGATATCCACCTTCATAAGTAAAAAAACCTTTTTCAATATTTAATTTAATTTTTTTATTATTTTTAAGATAATTTTTAAAACCTTTGCATCGCTCATCGCTAACAAAAGATCCTTTTGGTCCTTCAATGAGGCCAATATTTTTATGATTTTTCTTTGTAAAATATTCTGCAACTAATTCTCCTCCGTTACGATGATCACATGCAACGGAACTTATCGTAGGTATATTCCAACTTCTATTATAAGCAATAAATTGTATTCTTTTTTGATTGCAATCTTCGACAAATTTATCAGTGGGTTTTGTTGCTGATATTATTGCAATGAGTTTTTCTTTTAAGTATGGCTGTATTAATTTTTCATCTAATTCCTCTCCATCATCAGTTGTAATTAATAAAATTCTAAACCCCCCATTCCTAAGTGCTTCATGTAACTCTATTAAAACTTCTGGATAATATCTGCTTGTAACGTAAGGCAAAATGACAGCAACTAATCCGCTATCGTCATTAGATATTGAATTAGAAGATATATTAGGTGCTTTATATTTTAATTTCCTAGCTGCTTCCAAGACTCTCAATTTTGTTCTACTAGAAATGCTAGCACCTTTTGTAAAACATCTAGAAACAGCTGATTGGGATACTCCTGCTAGTTTTGCTACGTCCTGTGATGTCGCAGTCTTTTTAAAACTCATGAATTATCCCCCCATTTCAATATTCAAAATCTTGAATATCAATTCATATTATTGCATTATTTTCTAATACCAATATAAAGGATTTATACTTAAATGTGAATTTCACACTTTATTAATAAGGGGAAATATATGAAAAAACTATTAATAGCTCTATTGTTCACATTTGTTAGCACAAGTGCATATGCCGGTGGGCACTCACCTTGTGGAGTAACAGATGGATCAATAAAGATTCTAGCAAACGAATTTACAACATACAGAATTTTCATGGATGAAGTAAAAAGTTGTGCAGGACCTGATGCAGATTTTTCTGTAACACATTCCGTTGATCATAATAAATTACAAGTTGCAGCACTTTCAGCTAACCCAGCTGAATTCTCTGCTAAACTTGTAACTAATGGTTCAATTACAACTTTAATGAATGATAACTTAATTCGTCCACTTGATGATTTAGTTGCTAAATACGGAAGTGCATTACAAGACAATCAAAAAATCGTGATTGATGGTAAAATTTATGCAGTAGCATTTATGGCTAATGCTCAACATCTTTGGTACAGAGAAAGTATTCTTAATGATTTAGGTATCGCAGTTCCTTCAACATATGAAGAGGTAATTGCGGCTGCAGAAAAAATTAAAGCTTCTGGTAAAATGGCTAACCCATATGCTGGTGCTTTCAAATCTGGATGGAACTTAGGTCAAGAGTTTGTAAACATGTACCTAGGTCATGGAGGTGATTTCTTTAAAGCTGGAACAGCTGAAGTTAGTGTAAATAACGCTAAAGGTGTAGCTGCTCTTAATATGCTTAAAAGATTAACAGAAGTAAGTAACCCTGATTTCTTAACTCAAGATACAAATGCAGTTAAAGAAGAATGGGAGTCTGGTAATGTAGCATTAATGCATATCTGGAACTCAGGTGCAGCTTCATTGTTAGATGATGAAGGTGATCAAGCAATTAAAGCTGATACTAGATTAGCTCCTTCTCCATCTGTAGGTGGTGGAAGTAAACCAGCAACAACTCTATGGTGGGATGGATTTGGAATTGCAACAAACACTTCTGATGAAAATGCAGAAGCATCTTTTAGAGCTCTTTTAGGTGCAGCAACTTCAACAGAAATGGCAAATGCTAATCCAAATGCAACAATTTGGTTGATTGATGGTTATTCGCCTGGAGATACAGCAGGACCAGTTGTTGACGCTGCTAATAGAGGTGCAACACCTTACCCAAGCTTACCATACATGAGTCTATTACATGGTGCTTTGAGTACAGAACTTGTTGAATTCCTTCAAGGAAATGAGTCTGCTGAAAAAGCATTAGCGGATGTAGAAGCTGCGTATGTAGCAAAAGCTACTGAGCAAGGTTTTCTATAAAACGTATAAATATTTATGATAAAGTGGAACATTATTATGTTCCACTTTTTTTTTAGTAAGAAATAGATGCCCCACAGAACATTTTTTTGGTTCTTCTTTCCAAGTGGATTGGCAATGCTATTATTTATTGGCCTTCCAATTATTTCTAGTTTTTTTCAATCTCTTCACATTGAGCCTGAACAAATTTTAATGGAAGTAGAAAAATGTGATCCATTTGGATGTAAAACAGAGACAAAAGTTGATATTGAAGCAACAACAAAATTACAAGAAGAACAACCTCTTGGAAGATTCAATGGTTTAGGAACATACGGCGATAGAAATCATTTGGCTTTTGATGAAATTAAAGAGGCTTGGACTAATTCCTCATCCATAGCTGAGTTTACGGATATCTTACTAAATTTACCTTTTTACAAAGCACTTTTATTTACACTTACATTTTGTTTTGCCGTTACACCACCAGTTGTGGTTTTAGGTTTCATCGTTGCTTTAAGTGTAAACACAATTACAAAAAGTTTAAAAGGCCCAACCATTTTTGGTGTTATACTGCCTATGATTGTAACACCATTGATTGGATCTCTTGTTTTATTTTGGATGATTGATGCTAAGGGAATATTAGGTTCATTTATTCAATTCTTATTTGATGATCCAAACCTATCACTAAAGTCCTCAAGTCAATTGACTTGGATTACTCTGATTATTTATGGGATTTGGCACAATACACCATTTGCTTTTGTTGTCTTTTATGCTGCATTACAAACTGTTCCTCAAGATCCAATTGAAGCAGCGATCATAGATGGCGCCTCAAGATATGAACGAGTCAGACACATTGTTATTCCACATCTTTATCCGGTAGCAACATTTATTATATTAATTTGTCTAATGGATAATTTTAGGGTTCTTGAGCCAATAATTGGGTTTGCTGCTGAAGGAGTTGCTCAATCACTTTCTTGGATGATTTATAACGACTTAAGAAGTGAAAACAAAATGTTATTTGGGTCTGCAGGAGCAACATCTATGTTAACTATCATTGGTGTAGCAATTCTACTAACACCAGTACTTATAAGAACATGGAGAGAATTTAGGACAGAAAGATAATATGGAATCAAAAATTAATAGATACTCAAAACAACTAATTTTAATAAATAGTTTTTTTATTCTTGCTTGGTTAATTGTTTCCGTGTTTCCTTTTATATGGACCTTTTGGGGATCATTTAAAGTAAAAGCTGACTTTTTCTCAAGAGCTGATTGGATGTTTGCAGTCACAGGAGTTAATACTTTAATTGAAACAGGAGATACTTCTACAGTCAAGGCTTATGTAGAGTCTTGGACTGAAGGTGAGTTTTGGAAAGCAACAATGAACACAATTATTATTACTGTTTCAGTTGTTACGATCTCTTTATTTTTAGGAACATTAGGTGCTTATGCTTTGTCTAGATCGACATATAAATATACTTTTTGGATTTTAATAGCTGCCTTGATTTTTAGAGCGATGCCACACATTACATTAGTTTCTGGTTATCTGTTTCCCTTCTTCCAATTGAACGTTTGGGGCATACTTCCAACTACCATAATTGTTTTAGTTGCAATCAATCAACCCTTTACATTATGGTTACTTTATTCCTTCTTTAAAACAGTTCCTAAAGAGTTAGATGAAAGCGCACTAATTGATGGTTGTTCATATTTTCAAGCGTTTCGCTTTGTTATAATGCCTGTTATGTGGCCTGGAGTTGTTACAGCAGGTTTATTCAGTATGATGTTAGCCTATAATGATTTTACAGTTACTTCACTTCTTTTAAATCAACAGAATTATACTATGGTCCCTAAAATTAATGCTTATTTGGGCACAATTGAACATAGTGGAAATTATATGTGGGCAGTCTCAAGTGTTGTTTCAGCAACAGCACCACTTTTTATGATAATCATGTTTTTCCAAAGACAATTAATAAGTGGTTTAACTGCTGGAGCAGTAAAAGGATAATAATAAATTTCTAATCTTATGAAATACAAAGCACTTTTATTTGGATCTATCGGGACACTAATTGAATCTTCTAACATTCAACGTAACTCATTTAATGAAGCTTTTAAAGAAGCTGGACTTGATTGGTATTGGGATGAGCAAGATTATAAGATGTTGTTAAAAAAATCTGGTGGGACAAAAAGAGTAGAAGATTTTGCTGAAAAAAATAATGTTAATGTAAATGCTTCACAAATTAGAAATAGAAAAACAGAAATCTTTAGCTCGTACATTATTCAGAATAAACAAAAATTAAGAAAGAGTGTTGATGAAATAATTAAGTATACAAAAGATAATAATATCAAACTTGCTTTCTCAACTTCCACAACTTTAAATAATGTCGATGCAGTATTTGAAAGTCTTTCTGGTCAAATTTCAAAAGAAGAATTTGAATTCATTGGTAATAAATCATTTGTTAAAAATGAAAAACCACATCCAGAAATTTATAAAGTTACATTGGATAAATTAAATTTACAGCCAGAAGATTGTCTCGCAATAGAGGATACTGAAGAAAGTAGTAATTCTGCCGTAAGTGCTGGAATTAAATGCATTGGGTTTCCAGGTAATTACCATTTGGAAGATAGTTTTCAAATGTGTAATAAAAAAATGAATTTATTAGATCAATCTATTTTTTCATTGTAAATAATCAGATCAAATGTTTCTAAAAAATTTAAATATAAAAAATAAGACTGCTCTTGTGACAGGGTCAGGCAAAGGCATAGGTAAAGCATGTGCTATAGCGTTAGCAGAAGCAGGTGCAAATGTAATTATTCTTAGTCGTACAGAGAAAGATCTTTTAATTGTTCAAAACAAAATTAAAAAACTCAAAAAGAAATGTAGTTATTATGTGTGTGATGTAACAAATTTAAAAGAAATAAAAAAAATATTTTCTGAAATCAATAAATTAGACATATTAGTAAATAATGCTGGCACAAATAGACCTGAATATTTCACCAAAATTAAAAGAAAAGATATGAGTGAAGTGGTTGATCTTAATATTAAAGCGTCATTCGATATTGCTCAATTAGCCACAAAAGTTATGCTTAAATCAAAAAATAGAAAAAAAATTGGTGGATCAATAATAAATATCTCTTCTCAGTTAGGTAAAGTAGGAGCTCCTCTTAGAAGTGTTTATAATATGACTAAGTTTGGTGTTGAAGGTCTTACCAAAGGGATGGCTATTGATTTGGCTAAGCACAATATTAGAGTTAATTCCGTTTGTCCCACATTTGTGGAAACCCCAATGGTCAAAAAATTTTTTAAAGATAAAAGTTTTAAAAAATCTGTAATTGAAAACATACCTTTAGGAAAAGTAGCAACAGAAAGTGATATTGCTAGTGCCGTAGTGTATCTTGCTTCAGATGCTGCATCAATGATGACTGGTTCCTCACTAGTAATTGATGGAGGATGGACAGCTAAATAATCAAAATTTAATTTTCTTTATTTATAAAATAAGTTGCTACGATTACAATTATACCACCAATAAAAGTAATTAAAGTTGGTATTTCATAAAAAATTATAAATGTTAACAACACGCCAAATACAGGAAATAAAGCGTAAAATGGAAATACTCTATTTACAGGATACATCCTATATAAATAGAACATCGACATGTGTGCAGCGATTGAAACAAATATACCGGAGTGTAAAATTAATAACCATGACTGAAAACTAATATTTTTTATTTCATTTAATGTTTGTCCTTCAAATATTGATGATGAGACAATTAATAATATAAATCCAATTAATCCCATTACCGCATTTGTGAGTGTGACTTCTAAATCTTTTAGGTATCTAGAAAATACTTGTGCACTAGCATAGAAGAATGCCATCAAGGTAATTAAGATTAACGCATAAATTTCATTTCTTATTAATGGATCAAAGCCCAATAAAATAATACCAAAAAAAGAAATAAATATTAGCATCCATTTCTTAATACTTACTTTTTCTTTTAAAAAAAATGAGCTTAATAGTATTGCAAATGGTACAGCCAGTTGAGAACCAATAATTATTGGAGAAACTATGTTTGCTTCATTTAATGATAATGTCATAAAGACATTTGCTAAAAAACCCATAGAGATTGAAAAAAAGAGAAGTGGTAGCCAGTATTTTTTTTCAGGAATTCTAAATCTCCAAAAAGGTGAAAGGCTTATAAAAACCACTAACATTCTTAAACTTCCCATTAATAATGGGGGTACATTTTCATTAAAAATAACTTTCTGAACTGGGTAAGCACTTCCAAATAAAAAAGTAATTATTAAAATTAAAAAGTAATGTCTTAAAAGCATTTGACTTAAAATTTATTTATTAATTATTTGCAGCAACAACAGCTGCCATAATTGATGCAAGTTTAGAATATTTACTATCTGCTCTACTAGGAACCACAACTGGTACTTTACCACCTATTACTATTCCTGCAGCACATGCGTTCATAAAATAAACCATTATTTTAGATAAAGAATTTCCAGTTTCTAAATTAGGCACTAATAGTATATCAGCATCACCAGCCACATCATTTTTGATTCCTTTTATTATGGCCGCTTCTTCAGAAACAGCATTATCAAAAGCAAGTGGTCCATGAATAAAAGCATTAATATTTTCTTCTAACGCCAGTTCCATAACCTTTTTGGCATCAACTGAACTTGGCATACTGTCAATCGGATCTTCTGTACCTGATAAAATTGCCACTTTTGGTTTGCTGATGTTTAATTTATTACAAAACTGAACAGCATTTTTGAGAATCTGTAATTTAATATCAACTCTTGGTAAAACATTCAGGGCGCCATCAGTGATAAAAAGGGGTTTTTTAAGCTTCGGTGTAGTCATATGCCAAATATGACTTAATCTTCTACCATCAAGTAAATTAAATTCTTTTTTTAAATAAGAGCGCATTAAAATGTCAGTATGTAGATTCCCTTTAATTATAATTTTACTTTTATTTTCATTAGAAATTTGACAGGCTATTGAAGCACTATCCTCTTCATCTTTAGCCTCTACAATATTAAAATTCGAAATATCCAAACTTAAATTTTTTGCCGTTTCAGCAATTAAATTTTTATTTCCAATTAAAGTTGGATCGATGAGGTTCATATTTTTACCTTCAATTACAGCTGATAAGATACTTTCTTGATTGGGACACACAACAGCTGCGGGTATGTTAGGAGTCTCTAAAGCTTTACTTTTAAGATCTGCTGGTAATCTGCTCATATTTGCTATTCTCTCTATACCACTGCTACATTTTTTCCTATGATATTTCTTTGTTGTGTAAGAAATATTCTTTGATTTATCGATAATTTCATATACTCAATCTTTAATAAGGAAAAAATGGACTTAGAAAAAAGAACTGAAATACCTAATTCATTAGAAGAACATTGGATGCCATTTACATCTAATAGAGACTATAAAAATAGTCCAAGATTAATGGTTAAGGCAGAAGGTGTTTATTATACTGATCATTATGGAAATAAATTAATTGATGCTAGCTCAGGATTATTTTGTAGTCCAGCGGGTCATTCAAGACCGGAAATAAGAGAAGCGGTATCAAAACAATTAGAGCAATTAGATTATGTTCAACCATTTCAACAAGGTTTTGGTGGTTCATTTGATTTAGCTAGAAAAGTTTCAAAACATACACCCGAAGATTTAAATAAAATATTTTTTACTATTTGTGGTTCATCAGCTGTTGAAACAGCAATTAAAACGGCCATAGCATATTTTAAAGCAAAAGGAGAAGGTCATAGATCTCACATAGTAGGAAGAGAAAGAGGTTATCATGGAATGAATATTGGCGGAATTTCTGTTGGTGGAATGATTGCTAATAGAAAAACTTTCTCAAATATTCTCATGCCAAATGTTCATCATCTAAGACATACTCATTTACCTGAAAATTTATTTGTAAAAGGCGAACCTGAAACAGGTGCTGATCTAGCAGATGATCTTGAAAGGATTGCTGGTAACATAGGTGCTGAAAATATTGCTGCATGTATTGTTGAGCCAGTAGCAGGATCAACAGGAACTTTAGTTCCGCCAAAAGGATATTTAAAAAGACTAAGAGAAATTTGTGACAAACACGGAATTCTTTTAATTTTTGATGAAGTTATTACTGGCTGGGGAAGAATGGGTGCTCCATTTGCAGCGCAAGCTTTTGACGTTTGTCCTGATATAATGACAATGGCTAAAGCAATTACTAATGGTGTCGTACCTTTAGGAGCAGTAGCTTCACGTGATCATATCTATGATACTATTGTTGATGCTTCACCTACAGGAGCTATAGAATTTTTTCATGGTTATACTTATTCTGCCATACCTGTTTCAATGGCAGCAGGTTTAGCAATGCAAGATATAATTGAGAAAGAAGATTTATTTAATAGAGCAAAAGATATGTCTCCATATTTCTTAGATGGTTTATTTACTTTGAAAGACTTAGATATCATTACTGATATAAGAGGATATGGAATGATGGGAGGAATTGATATTAAAATGGATGAGCGTTTAGGCAAAGCTGGATATGCTTGTTTTAAAAAATTATTTGAAGCAGGCTTAAGCTTGAAAGCAACAGGTGATTGTTTAATTGTTGCTCCTCCATTTACTTGTGAAAAAAAACATATTGATGAGATAATTGAAAAATTAAGAACAGGTATCTCAAACTATATGCATGACAGATAATGAAAATAGGTGTTCCCTCTGAGATTAAAGCTCAGGAGTCTAGGGTCGGGCTTACTCCGCAAAGTGTTAAAGAATTAGTAAAGAATAAACATACAGTATTAATTCAAAAAGATGCTGGTTTTGGTGCCGGATTTTCCAATAGTGATTATGAATTATCAGGTGCAAAAATTGTAAATTCAGCAGAGGATATTTTCAATGATTCTGAAATGATTGTAAAAGTTAAAGAACCTCTAATGAATGAAGTAGCAATGATAAGAGAAAACCAGATTTTATTTACTTATTTACATCTATCAGCAGCTCCAGAATTGACAAAGGGTTTAATTGATTCAAATTCGATTTGTATAGCTTATGAAACAGTAAGTGATCATAATAATAAATTACCACTTCTTGCACCTATGAGTGCTGTAGCCGGCAGAATGTCGATTCAAGCTGGTGCGTATTCACTTGAAAAACATAAGGGTGGAAGTGGTTTACTCTTAGGGGGTGCGCCTGGGGTTGAACCTGGAAATGTTTTAATTTTAGGTGGAGGTGTTGTAGGTGAAAATGCAGCAATAATTGCTACAGGTATGCAAGCAAAAGTTTTCATCGTTGATAAATCAGTAAAAAGATTAGAAGAATTACAAGAAAAATTTGGTGATAAGATAGAACCACTACACAGTGATAAAATAAATCTAAAAGATTATATTTCTGAATGTGATTTACTAATTGGTGGCGTACTTGTTCCAGGTTCTAATGCTCCTAAGATTATAACAAAGGATATGATCAAAGAGATGAAAAGTGGATCTGTAATTGTTGATGTTGCAATTGATCAAGGTGGTTGTGTTGAAACTAGTAAACCAACAACTCATGCAAACCCTACATATGTTGTTGATGATGTTGTTCATTATTGTGTTGCAAATATGCCAGGTGGAGTTCCTAGAACTTCCACTCTTGCTTTAAATGCAGTCACTTTGCCATTTATTCAAAACTTAGCTTCCAATGGTTTTAAAGATGCTTTAAAAAATGATAAAAATTTTATGAATGGTTTAAATATTTTTAAAGGGGCCATTACATATAAAGCTATTGCTGATGATTTAAATTATGATTATGCTAATCCAGAAACTTTAGTCCACTAGAAACTATTAGAAGCTTCTACCATTATCTTTAATTTTATTTTTGCCAAATCTCGAGGTAAGTGACCAAGGCCACAATCAGGAGCGACAATTAATTGTTCCTTATCAATAAACCTTAATGCATCATTTATTCTTGAGATAATTTCTTCTTTAGTCTCAACTTGAGAGCTTGCAATTTTTACCAAACCAAAAATAACTTTTGTTTGTTTAAAATCTTTTAAAAAATTTAAATCATTATATCGATGAGCATCTTCAATAGAAACTGTATCTATAATTGACTCATCTAAAGCTTTACTAATTTTACTGTAAGAATCTAAAGGCGCTTTTGGATAATCTACTGCATCTAATTTATCAGGATAGCCGCAACAAATATGAGTAATTTTTTCAATACTTTTATTATTAATATCCTTAAAACATCTTTCTAGGTTTTTGATTCCAAAATTAAGAGCATTTTCTGGTTTTCTAGCAAACAATGGTTCATCGACTTGAATATATTTACATCCTGCATCAACCAATCTTTTAATTTCTACATTAATAGCATCAGCTAAGTCTTCACCCATATGTTCATCTGAATCATAAAATGTATTTGCTATGGTGTCTGTTATAGTCATTGGTCCAGGAATAGTAATTTTTAAATCTTTATTGGTTAAACTCTGATTTTTTTTCCACTCTTCAACTAAAAAAGATTCTTTTGCTTTAACTTTTGAAGTTATTGTTGGTAACCAGCATTTATAATTCCCTGTCCTAGCAACTTTTTCTGTGAGATTTGCAAAATCAATTCCTTCTAAATATCTACAATGATAGTGAATATAATTTTCTCTTCTAACTTCACCATCGGTTAGGATATCAATACCGCATTCTTCCTGATCACTAATTATTTCTTTGGTAGCTTTATTAAATAACTCTTCAACATTCTCGCCTATTTTTTTTATTTCATCTTCGTAAAATTTAGTTGGATATTCTGTATCTGTGCCACCAGATGCATTAAACCAATCAGTTATTTTTAAGTAGCTTGGTTTTGGATAGGCACCTATAACAGTTGTTAACATATCTTATTTATTCCATTTTTCTGCTAAATGGTCCAGAATTTGTATTAACACCTGAACTGGAAAGTTTAGTGTTTGATAATTCTCGCTCCTGATGAATCATGCGGTGACTTAACAATTTTGATACTAGTTCATGTTTTATATCTTGAAATTCTCTTAAGTCTGATAGATCATTTATTTCCTCAGGATCTTTTTTTAAATCAAATAATAAACATGGCAATGAAGGAAAATGAACATATTTCCATTTATTATTTCTAATGACCGATAGATTACATTGTTCGGGTGCTAATTTTTTATCTTTAACAAATGAAGTACTTTCTCTAAAATCATAATCAAAAACAACATATTCTTTATTAGCTGATTTTTTGTATTTATGATTGATATTGTGCATCAGTGATTGACCATTCCAATCAATGGGGATGTCACCACCAAGCCATTCTAAAATTGTAGGAGCAACATCTACAGATTCTGTTAAATGGTTAATTTCTTTTGGATTGTTTTGAGGCAGATAAATAAATAATGGAATTCTATAAGAAGAGTCCCACCAACCTAATTTCCCCCATAAATTATTTTCATTTAACATCTCTCCATGATCACTAGTAAAAATTATCATTGTATTTTCTTCTTGCCCTGATTCTTTAAGAGCATTCAAAATTTTACCAATATTAAAATCAACTTCTGCACACATAGCAAAATAGACACTCATAATATTTTTGATATCTTGATCTTTTAAAAGATCATAATTAATTTCAGAGAAATTTTCTTTTAGTAAAAATTTTTTACATAACTCTTCAAGTAGTGGATGTTTTTTTGATAATTCTTTCAGTGAAATATCATTTTTAGATAAGTTAATACTATCTGGATTAAATTTACTAAACCATGGATCAGCTACATGAAAGGGTGGGTGTGGTTTTAAAAAAGATACATGCATAAAAAATGAATCTTTAACCTTTTTTAAGTCGTTAACAACTTTGTCTGCTAAAAATGCGGTGTCTGAAAATTCAGTTGGAATATAATATGGTTCATAAATATACGCTTGATCATCTTTAGGCTTTCTTCCTTTATACAAATCTTCTGCTTTATTAATTTCAAAACCATTTTGATTAAGATGGTTAGCCCAAGGCTCAGGTTTTCCTCCTGGTAAAACACAACCATCATCAAACCCTTCCATCGGTGATTCATATGTAAAATTTTTTTTATCTTTTGGATCCAAGTATCTTGGATCCCAAGAAGTATCAGTGTATCCGTAAAGTCTTGGATTATAATTTAGTTTACGAACTTCTTTAGCGATATTTGTAAATCTTTTATCAAGAGGAGCACCATTATATACTGAACGATGTATAAATGGATATAAACCTGTAAGCATAGTAGTTCTAGATGGGCCACAAGGGACAATTCCAGCAAAATGTGATTTAAAAACTACACTTTGTTTTGCAAGTTTGTCTAAGTTTGGTGTTAGAGCATATGGATGATTTAGGAAGCTAAAGCAGTCAAAACGCCATTGATCAGCACATATAAAAAGAACAGATTTTTTGGATTTTTCCATATTTACTAATGATTATTAAAGTAATTAATTAAGAAGAAATACACAATTTTTTTAAAAAAATTGTAATAAAAACGTCAAATATTTTTGCTAAAAAATCAAAATTGTTTACAAACAAAATCATACGATAAATTTATCTTATAGGAGAAAATATATGTTAAAAAAACTATTCATAGCGTTAGTATTTTCTTCCGCAACCTTTGTCTGGAGTGGAAGCTCTTTTGCAGGTGGTCATTGCGTAGGTACAACAATGAACGATGCACAGACAGGCGGAAAATATCCTCAGCAATATGAGTTATCAGAATATGAAAGTGCAGCCGGCTGTACTATGAAGTTTTCAGATAATCCAAATATTGCTAGCATAAACGCTACAATACAAGGTAACCCAGGAAGTCTACCTCCAGTTGAGGATAGATTACCTGATGAGCCACTTGTTGTAGTACCATATGAGTCTATTGGTAAATATGGAAATACAATAAACTTCTTATCGAATGCAACTGAAGCTGGAACTTCTGATATGCTATCTACAAGACACGTAAACTTATTACGTTTTGCTGATGATTTAACTACAATTGTTCCAAACGTTGCTAAAGATTATGAGTGGAATGATGATTTTACTACTTTAACATTCATGTTACGTAAAGGTCACAAGTGGTCAAATGGTGAACCTTTTGTGGCTAGAGATGTTGAGTTTTGGTACGAAGACTTGATGATGAATCCAAAGATTCGTGAAAAACCATATCCATATCTTTTAGTTGGTGGTGAGCCAATGACTGTTGATGTAATTGATGATCAAACAGTAAGATTTAACTTACCATCTCCGTTCCCTGGTTTAACTGCTACTATTGCTTGGTCATATAACCAGTTCTTCATGCCTTCACATTTCCTAGAACAATTCCATCCGGAAATTGATTCAAATGCTGATGCAAATGCTCAGGCATTAGGATTTGCAGATGGTTATGATGCTTTAGCAGCATATTATGGTAACTCAGGTTGGACTGATACTCCAACTCCTTTACTAGCTAAACCAGATCTAGTTGCTGGATTACCTTATGCAGCTTATCCTTCTTTAGAAGCTTACATGACTATTGAAGATACTACTGAAGGTAGAGTCTATGCAGCTAACCCATACTTTTTCCAAGTTGATACAGCTGGAAATCAATTACCATACATTGATTATCAAAATGAAAGATACATCAATGAAAATGAAATAAGATTGTTAAAACTTGTTAATGGTGAAGTTGATTATAAATCACAGTCTGTTCAATTAGAGTCCGCTCCTCAATTACTTGATGGTGCTGAGTCTGGTGGATATCAAGTTCAAATCAATCCAGGTTGTGGTGCTGCATTATTTAGTTTTAATGTAACACATCCTGATCCTGAAAAACGTAAAGTCTATGGAGATATTCGTTTCCGTCAAGCAATGTCAATTGCTATGAATAGAGACGAGATCAACGAAGTTGCATATTACGGTTTAGGTAAAGTTGAGCAGTTTGTAGGATTTTCTCCTGCACCTGACTTCGTTCCTGAAAGTATAAAAATGCATATGACTCAATACGATCCAGATGGAGCAAATGCTCTGCTTGATGAAGTAGGATTAAAAGACGTTGATGGTGATGGATTTAGAGAATTACCAAATGGTGATGCTCTAGCTATTAACATTGACTATGCTACTCAAGGTATTGGTGGTGTTGAAGTTGAACTTGTTGCAAGATACTTCAATGAAGTAGGAGTAAAAACTACTTTTAAAGAGGTAACTCCAGATGAATATCGTGGTTCGCAAGCTGCTAACCAACTTGACGTTCATGTTTGGGATAAAGGTCAACCATTAGCAATTGTTGCTGGTAATCCAGAAACATTTAAACCTCCGTTTGGTAACTACTTTAACCATACACAAGGTTTAGATTGGGCAGCATACATTGATAGTAATGGTGACGAAGGTACTAAACCTCCTCAGTGGGTATATGACTTAAGTGATGGAATTGATAAATTCCAATCTTACGCTCTTGGTACTGCTGAGTCTAATGAGTGGGGTGAAAAAATTGCAACAATGTTAACAGAGCAAAGTCTATTGATTGGTACGGTGAAAGCACCTTTCCCAACTTATCATAGAAATGCTTTGAAAAACTTTACGCAGTTTAAAACTACTTCGTATGAGTATTATAGAACATACCCATACCTAGCTACTCAATGGTGGTTAGACGAGTAATTTAACTCAAATAATAATAAAAAAAGCGGCAATTATATATTGCCGCTTTTCTTTTTTTAATTATTCTTGTTTCCTAATTATTTTATATGATTAATTTTATACAATTTACTCTCACAAGAGCAGGACTTGCAATTATAACTTTGCTTCTTGTATGCTTTATTGTTTTTTCATTAATGGAATTAGTTCCCGGAACTTGTGCTGAAAGATATCTAGCATTTAAAAATACACAGGGATCACAAATAACTTATGAAGACATAGAAAAAGAAAAAATTCGTTTAGGTTTAGATAAACCTTTTTTGTATAGATATGGCAAATGGGTTTCCAATATAGTTTTTAATGGAGATTTTGGTGATAGTTGTATTCTAAGAATGAATATTAATGAATTATTAAGTGGAAGATTTACTTTATCTTTAACAATATGTTTGGTTGCACTAATATTTTCATATTTAATTGCCATACCAGTTGGGATCATATCGGCCACGACAAAATATGCATCATTAGATAATACGCTTAAATTTATTAGTTATCTTGGAATCGCACTTCCCAATTTTTTAGTAGCACTCTGCATTATGCTTTTTATGACTGTTTACTATGGCGATACCATGACAGGTTTATTTTCTCAAGAATATGAAAACGAACCCTGGTCATCAGCAAAACTATTTGATTTTTTAAGTAGAGCTTGGCTTCCAATATTTGTTTTAGGTTGGAATGCAACTGCCTTTGCTCTTCAAACAGTTAGAGCACTAATGCTAGATGAAAATGATAAACTATATGTAATGGCTGCAAGGGCTAGAGGAATATCAGGGATGAGTTTGTTGTGGAGATATCCCGCAAAACATTCTTTAGGTCCAGTAATCAATTCTATAGGTTTCGACCTTAATCGTATATTTAGTGCATTGCCGATTGTAGCCTTAATTTTAATTCTTACTGAAGCTGGGGCATTGTTGATTGAAGCTCTAGCAAGATCAAATGATCAGCAATTAGCAGGTGCAATTATTTTTCTTCTAACAGCAACAATTGTTTTTGTGAATTTTATAACGGATATTATTTTAGCTATAATTGATCCAAGAATAAGAAAAGGAGTTATGGGTGGAGGTTAGTAATCAAAAAAAAGAAGCTTATTACACTGCAACACAGATGCAGTTAGTAAGAACACGCTTTTTTGGAAATAGATCAGCTATGATTGCTGGTTCTATTTTATTGTTTATGATTATTTGTAGTCTCTTTGCTGATTTTTTATCACCTTATGATCCAACAATTAAAGGGAGAGATAAAGATTATGAAAACGGAGCACCTCAAATTCCAATGTTTTGGGATGATAACGGATTTTCTGCTAGGCCGTTTTTACACACATTAGAAAAGTATAGGGGAGCAGATACAAATTTTAGATGGGTTTATAAAGTTGATACTGAAAAAAGAAGATACGTTTATTTTTTTATTGAAGGATGGGAATATAAAGTTTTTGATTTTAATATAAATCTTCCAGGAAAAATTTTAGATTTTAAAATTCCAGGTTTTACATTTAATACTCATTTATTTGGAGTTGAAGAAGGTGGTATCCATATATTTGGCACAGATAAGGCAGGAAAAGATTTATTCAGTAGAACCTTAAGTGCAATTTACATTTCACTGGCTGTGGGAACCCTTGGTGTATTTATATCTTTTGTTCTATCCCTAATAATAGGTGGGATCTCAGGTTACTATGGTGGTTGGATTGATAGCGTATTACAAATGTTTACTGATGCAATTCGAACGGTTCCACCTATACCTCTGTTTATGTGTCTTGCTGCCTTTGCGCCATTAGAATGGAGTTCTGAATTACGGTTCTTTTTTATATCTTGCTTGCTTGGATTAATTTCATGGCCAACTCTTGCGAGAAGAGTAAGAACACATTTACTTAGTGAAAGAAGTCAAGAATATATTCTTGCTGCAAAACTTTGTGGAGCATCATCTACTCACATTATTATTAGACACTTGTTACCAAGTTTCACGAGCTATATTATTGTCGATTTAGTCATTAGTTTCCCATACATGTTATTATCTGAAACAGCTTTAAGTTTTATAGGACTTGGTTTGAGAGAGCCAGTAAACTCTCTAGGTGTACTTTTGCAAAATGCAACAAAGGCTGACGTACTTTTAAACTATCAATGGTATTTTATCCCTGTATTTTTCTTAGTCGTATTAATTTTAACATTTGTCTATGTGGGAGATGGATTACGTGATGCAGCAGATCCTCATAAGGTAAAATAATATGAGTCATTTATTAGAAGTAAAAAATTTAGATGTAAAATTTGATACTGATGAAGGTAGAATTACAGCAGTTGAAAATATCTCTCTTTCTGTAGATCAAGGTGAAGTACTTGGTATAGTTGGTGAATCTGGATCAGGTAAATCTGTGACTGCTAAATCGATTATGAAATTAAATCCAGGTAATACTTCTTATAATGAAGACGCAGAAATAATTTTAGACAATGAAAATGTTCTTCAATTTACCTCTAAGCAAGACTTAAAAAAAATAAGAGGTGGTAAAGTATCAATGATTTTTCAAGAGCCTATGGCAAGTTTTGCTCCAGCAATAAAAATTGGTGCACAAATGGTTGAGCAATTACTAATTCATAAAAATATTAATAAAGAGGAAGCAAAATCAATATCCATTAACATGCTAAAAAGAGTAGGCATAGCAGATGCAGAAAAACGGTTTAATCAATATGCATTTGAATTATCTGGCGGAATGCGTCAAAGAGCAATGATAGCTATGGCACTATCAACAATGCCTAAACTTTTATTAGCAGATGAGCCAACAACTGCTTTAGATGTAACAATTCAAGCTCAAGTAATTAACCTAATTAAAGATATTATTAGAGAATATCAAATGGGAGTAATATTTATTACTCACGATCTAGGTGTTATTGCACAGGTAGCTGATCATGTAGCGGTTATGTATTTGGGAAGTGTAGTGGAGAAAGGTCCAGTAAATGAGATCCTTAAAAATCCAAAACATCCTTATACAAAAGGGTTATTACAAGCTTTACCTGACATAAATAACTTAGACGCACCGTTATCTCCAATACCTGGAAATATTCCAAGTCCATTAGATAGACCAACAGGGTGTGTATTTAGAACTAGATGCCCCCATCATAATCCAGAAGGAAAAGATGGTAAAATAGAAATGAAATTAATTGAAGTTGAACCAGGTCACTGGGTTGATCAATGTGGAATTAAGTGTGGTCAAAATGGGTGATAATTTAATTTCAGTAAATAATGTTTCAGTAAATTTTGATTATCAAGAAAATTTTATTTCAAAAAAACAAAAAATACATGCAGTAAACAATATCAATATCAAAATTAAAAAAGGATCTTTTTTTGGTTTAGTGGGTGAATCTGGTTCAGGAAAAACTACTCTTGGTAGAGCAATACTTGGAGCTAATAAAATTAGTTCTGGGAATGTTATTTTTCATGATGATGAAAGAGATTATGATTTAACAGATATGAACAAACAAGATTTAAAAGAATATAGAAAAAAAGCTCAATTAATTTTTCAAGATCCTTATGCTGCTCTAAGTCCAAGAATGACAGTGAGGGATATTATTGCAGAGCCTTTAGAGGTGATGAAAATAACAAACTCAAGACAAGAAACTGATGAAAGAGTAAGAGATATTGCTTCAAAATGTAGATTAAATATTGAGCATTTAAGAAGATTTCCTCATGCATTTTCTGGAGGACAAAGACAAAGAATATCAATTGCAAGAGCCTTAGTAAGTAATCCAAAATTTATAGTAGCAGACGAAAGTGTTGCTGCTTTAGATGTATCAATACAAGCAGATATATTAAACCTTTTAAAACAACTTCAAACCGAGCTTAACCTAACTTATTTATTCATAAGTCATGATTTAAGTGTAGTAGCTCATGTATGTGATGTTGTTGCAGTTATGTATTTGGGGCACATAGTTGAAATGGGACCCTCAAGAGAATTATTTAAGAACCCAAAACATTCTTATACAAAAGCACTATTATCTTCTATTCCATCAATTGATCCAGAGAAAAGATCTGAAGCTATAGAACTAAAGGGAGAAATTCCGAGCGCATTAAATCCACCTCCAGGTTGTGTGTTTAAAACCAGATGTCCTAATCCTGGAGTAGATTGCAAAGGTGGAGAAATAAAAATGAGCCTTATTGAAGTTGAACCAGGTCACTGGGTCGATCAGTGTTGTGCTCTATAAGTAGTTTTTATAAATGTAATGAAAAATATAGCATTTATTGGAACCTCTCATATTCATACACCAAATTTTATTTCTAAGGTAATTTCAAACATTAAAATTAATTGTATTGGTGTTTGGGACAAAGACAAGAATAGGTCAAAAAGTGACTCTGATAAACTGCAATGTAAGAATTATGATAACTATGTTGATTTATTGAAAGAACCTAATTTAGATGGTGTTATAGTATGTTCAGAAACTAATTTGCACTATGAATTAGTTAAAAAAATTACCGAGAATAAAAAACACTGTTTTATAGAAAAACCTTTGGGGATAGGAAAAAAAGACTCTTTTGAAATGGCAAATCTTATTGAGTCTTCAAAAATTATTTTTCAAACTGGATATTTCATGAGAAGCAACCCTGTTTACATAAAGCTTAAACAATTAATTACTGCTAATTATTTTGGCGAAATTTCAAGAATTCGACTCATTAATTGTCACGATGGTATTATGAGGGATATTTTCAAAAACTATCAATGGATGACAGATCCTAAAGTTGCAGGAGTCGGAGCTTTTGGTGATTTAGGAACACATGTTTTAGATCTTCTTTTATGGTTTTTTTCTGATGTTGAGTCTGTGAGCGCAACCTTTACAAAAGTATATAATCAATATCCAGATTGTGAAGAAAGTGGAGAAGCTTTAATAAAATTTAAAAGCGGGTTGATAGCTAGTATTGCTGCGGGATGGATAGATATAGCGCAGCCTTATACTATTTTTGTGAGTGGAACGAAAGCTCACGCAAGAACAACGAATGAGCAATTAATTATAAACGAAAATAAGGAGGGTAAAAAAATAGAAAGAATAGAAGAAAATTTACCAGAAACATTACCTCATGCATTTGATTTGTTTCTCAATTCATTAATTGATAACAATACTAAAAATCTAGTTACTCCTACAGAAGCAGCATTGAGAAGTAGTATAATGGAATCAATTTACCAATCAGAAAAAGAAAAAAAATGGATAAATATCTAAATTAAAAATATAAATATGAGTAAAATAAAAGTTGGCATTATTGGCGTTGGGGGTATTGCAAAGTTACATGTACCTGGTTGGCGCATGTCAGAACATGCAGAATTAATAGCAGGTTCCGATATAAATAATTCTATTCTTGAAGATTGGGGCAATATAAATCAAATAAAAAAATTATATCTTGATCCCTTAGATATGATTAATGATCCAGATATAGATGTAATAGATATTTGTGCACCTAATAACTATCATTGTGATTTAGCAATTAAAGCAATGCAAGCAGGCAAAGATGTTTTATGTGAAAAACCCTTAGCTCCAAATGCCTCACAAATAAAAAAAATGATTGAAGTAAGAGATCAAAAGAAAAAAAAATTAATGTGTGCTCAACACTTTAGATTTAGAAAAGATTCTCAATTAATAAAAGATCAATCCAAATCAATTGGTTCGATATATCATGCACGTTCTTGGATGCTAAGAAGAAATTTTTTACCAGTCTCACTTGGTTTTTTAAAAAAAGAAAATTCAGGAGGAGGGCCTTGTATTGATATAGGGGTGCACGTATTAGATTTAACTCTTTGGTTTATGAACAATCCAGAACCACTTTCTGTGACAGGTGTGTCAAAAACAGAATTAGCAAAGCAGCCAAATTCTTTTAGTTACAATGGTGAGTACGATAAGAAAGCAATGAACGTTGAAGATTTTGCAGCTGCATTTGTTAGGTTTAAAAATGGTGCAACCTTGATGCTTGAAGTATCATGGATGCTTCATCATAAACTACCAGAAGATAAAATAGAAGATATGCAGGTATGGTTATACGGAAGAGAAGCTGGTTTGCATTGGCCTAATTGTGAGATTATAAAAAATGATATCAATTCTCAAACTCACATAACTAAAAAAATTGAAGGAAATTTAAAAGACACTATTGAACCTCATGCCAAAGAATGTATCGAGTTTGCAGAGTTTGTTGCAAACGACCAACCAGTTACTATTCCGGCTGAACACTCTCTACAAGTAATGAAAATTTTAGATGGAATTTATAAAAGTCATGAAGTAGGAAAAGAAATTATTTTAGAATAATAGATTATGATTAATGAAAAATAATTTATTTTTAGCCGTTATATTATCACTTTCAGGTTTGTTTTTATTGGATTGTATGGGGATTGCGATAAAGTTTTTACGAAACGAATATCCAGCAGCTCAACTTTCTGTTTTTAGAAATTTATTTGGAATGATCCCTTGTGTTATTGCTTTATATTTTTCACATGATTGGTATCAAAACGGTAGACAAATAAAAATAACGCAATGGAAGTTAGGATTGTTCCGCGGAGTATTTGTAGCATTGGCTCAATTATGTCTCTATACTTCTTATGCTTACTTACCTTTTGCTTTAGTCGCTACCATGGAATACACTGGGCCCATGATGGTCACCCTTCTTGCTATTCCTTTATTAGGTGAAAAATTTGGTTGGTACAAAATGAGTGCAGTAATTTCTGGTTTTGTAGGTATCGTTTTAATTATGCAACCTTGGTCATCAGACTTTAATTATATGTTATTACTTCCTATACTTGCTGCTTTTGGATATTCATTAGCAAGGGTAACATCCTTAAGTTTTGAAGATCATGTTCCTTCACCACTTATCAACTTGTATGGTCAAACAGGGACAATCATAGTTGCATGTATGTTAGTGGTGTTTTTTGGTATGTGGGAAAATTTCAAAAGTATAAATGATTTCTTAGTAGTTTGTATAATGGGGATTGCAGGAGGATCTGGAACTTTACTTTTAATATATGGTGCTAGAAAAGCAGAACTTAGTAAAATTATGCCATTTGATTATATCGAGATATTTTTTGCACTTATTTTAGGTTGGATATTTTTTGCAGAATGGCCAGTTGATCAACTTTTGCCAGGTGCTTTTTTCATAGTTTTAGGTGGATTAATCATTTATCTTCAACAAAGAAAAAATAATTTTCAAAGATTAAGGAAAACATAATGGAATATAAAATTGCCAAACTTCAAAATGATAAAGGCTTAGATATTGACATAGTTAATATTATTAACTCAAACAATTATAGTTTTAGTTTTTATACTTATGGTGGTTATATGAGTGAAGTTTGTATTCCAATTTCTTCGAATGTTTCTGAAACAGAGGATGTTTTATTAGGTTATGGTAATTTAGATGATTGCTTGGAAGCTCATGGATATTTCAATTCAATTATTGGAAGAGTTTGTAATAGAATAGGGCAAAGTAAATTTACTCTTAATGGGAAAGAATATAATTTATATTCTAATACTGAACCTGATCATCTTCATGGTGGAGAGATAGGTTTCAATAAAAAGATTTGGAAAATAGCCGATATTAAAAAAACGAGCCAAAGTATAAAAGTAGAGCTCACTTACCAGTCTAAACATTTAGAAGAAAATTATCCAGGCAACCTAAATTGTAAAACTATTTACGAACTTAATAATAATAACGAAATTCTAATTTCCTTTAATGCTACTACAGATCAAGATACTATTGTTAATATGACTAATCATAACTATTGGAATTTCCATGGCCATAAAGATAATTATAAAAATATTACTGACCATGTTGTAAGAATATCATCTAATCAAATTTGCGAAACTGATGAGGGATCAATTCCTACTGGTAAATTATTCGATGTAGTTAATACGAAATATGATCTTAATAATTCATTTGAAATAAATAAATCTTTTTTAGATGGCGGTGGTATTGATCACAATTATGTTCTCAAAGATCATTCTATTGATCAATCTATAGCTGCCATCTACAGTAATATTACTGGTATGGGAGTTGAATACTCGACTGATCAACCTGGAATACAATTTTATACTGGTAATATGATGAAAGATTCATATCATGGCAAACATAATCGAAATTATGGATTACAATATGGTATGTGTCTAGAGACGCAAATTTTTCCAGATGCTATTAATCAACCAAATTTTCCATCAACTATATTAAAAGTAGGCGAAACATATAATTCAAATACAAAAATAAAATTAAGAAATGATTTTAAATAAATTAATTTATTGTTTTATAATTTTATATCTATAGACATCCGCATAAATGAAAATCAGTAAAAAAATCATAGATAATTTAAAAAAAGGTGGAGTAGATTTTTACTTAAGTGTTCCTTGTAAGTTATTAGCCAACATGATTGATATTCTTGAAAATGATAAAGATATTTATTATTCGGCTGTACCAAGAGAGGAAGAAGGTATGGGTATTTGTGCTGGAGCTTATTTAGGAAATAAATTCCCGTGTATAATGATGCAGAATACAGGGATTGGAAATTCAGTGAATGCAATTGTTTCTCTATTACAATTATATCAAATGCCTGTTGTTTTTTTAATTAGTTACAGGGGTACACCTGGTGAGCCAGTAGGAGCGCAAGGTGGAATGGCGAAGATTACTGAAGATATTTTACAAACGTTGAGAATACCTATTTTGCATTGCTCTTCTGAAAAAGAATTAGATAAAATTTCAACATTTAGCAAACATGCCAAAGTTGTTGAATCACCAGTAGCTATTTTATGTGACTTCAATTTAATGAAAGATGATAAATGAACCGTTTTGATTTGTTAAATAAGGTACAAAATATTCTTAAAGATAACTTAGTTATTTGTAATATAGGTCTTCCATCTCAAGAATTATATAAAATTAGTGATCAACCAAATTTTTTTTATATGTTAGGCAGTATGGGCTTATCATCTTCTATTGGCTTAGGCTTAGCACTGTCCCAAAATAAACACGTTATTAGTATAGATGGTGATGGATCAGTTTTAATGAATATGAATACCCTAGCAACAATAGGTAATAGAGCGCCATCAAACTATACTTTATTGATAATTGATAATGGTTCTTATGGATCAACAGGAGATCAACGAACATTTACTGATGAGAAAACTTCCTTAAAGGATGTTGCATTAGGAGCTGGCTGCAAAAATGTGATTGAATGTTCTGGCGAGGAAACAGTTAATGAATTGAACAAAGCCATTGATGATAAAGATAATTCATATGTAATAATTTCAAAGATCAATTCTGGAAATGTTAAAATTGATCCCATTCCACTCAATCCTATAACTATAAGAGATAGGTTTAGAAAGTTTATTGGTAAAGTTAAATACCTTTAATTAATATTTTATGATCATTTGCGCAGGATCAATATTTACAGATTACATAAGTAGGATTAATAAATTTCCAAAAAAACCAATTAAAGTTTTATCTAAAGGTATTGATAAAAGATTAGGTGGTTCAGCAGCAGTATCGGCATTTACTGCAAAAATTTTGGGTTCTGAATCAAAATTCATAGGAAAATTTGGAGATGATGATTCATCAGTCTTTTTAAAAAATGAATTAAAAAAATTTTCTATTAATACTAGTAAATCAATTTTTATTAAAAAATGTCAGTCTTCGCAAAGCTTTGTAATTGAGGATACAAAAGGTGAAAGATTACTAGCAGCATACAATGATCCAAAATTACTTGATTATAAGAAAATACCCAAATTAAATTTTAAAAAAAGGGATATTTATTCAATAGATATGAGATGGATAGATATGGCCTCTTATATTGCTATTAATACCAATAAAAAAAATATTAAATGTGTTGCTGATCTAGATAATTTTAAAAATTCTAATAAAATTTCTGAAATTGTTCACAAAGCTTCGCACCCTATATTTTCTGAAGAAGGTTTGAAAACTTATAAAAAAAACATCAATATGCAAAAGGCTCTTTTTCAAATATTCAATGAAACAAATAAATTTGTTGCAGTTACTATGGGATCAAAAGGTGTTTATTGGGTTGAAAATAACTCATTATATCATTGTAATGTTCCAAAAGTAAAAACAGTTGAAACGAATTGTGCAGGAGATGTTTTTCATGGTGCTTTTGCAACAGCTCTATCATTAAATAAATCAAACTCTCAAAGTATTCAATTGGCAGCAGCTACTGCAACTTTAAAATGCATGAAAGCTGGAGGCATATATTCAATACCAAATTTAAACAACGTAAAAAAGTTTTTAAAAAAATTAAAAATTAGAAAAATTAAATGACAAAAATTTTAATTACAGAATTTATAGATTCACAATCTTTGCAAAATATAAATAAAAAATTCGATGTAATTTATAAAAAAGATGCCTGGCAAAATAAAGATTTTTTAGAAAGAGAAATTCAGAAATTTGATGGCATCATCGTAAGGAATAAAACAAGTTTAGATAAGAAAATTTTAATAAATGCGTCAAATTTAAAGTTTATAGGAAGATTAGGTGTTGGTCTTGATAATATAGATACAGAATACTGTAAAAAAAATAATATCATTGTTCAGCCAGCAACAGGTATGAATTCTGACTCTGTTGCAGAATACGTTGTGAATTCTTCTCTTACATTATTAAAAAAAACTCACATTATTAAAGAACAAACTCGACAAGGAAAATGGCCAAGGACATCAATTGTTACAAAAGAACTTAAAGGAAAGACTCTTGGTCTAATAGGTTTTGGGGATATTTCAAAAAAAGTTTTAAATCTTGTAAATGTTTTTGATGTTAGCTGTATTGCATATGATCCTTTTATAACTTTGAAACAAATGGAGACAGAAAATGTTAAGAAAGTTTCATTTGATGAAATTCTTAATTTGGCTGACATAATTTCTATTCATGTCCCATTAAATAATGAAACAAAGTATCTATTTGACAGACAAGCTTTTATTAAAATGAAAAAACAACCAATTATAATTAATTCTTCTAGGGGTGGCGTCATCAATGAGAAAGACTTAATTGATGCTTATAAAAATAAATATATCTCTGGTTTCGCATTAGATGTTTTTGAAAATGAACCAGTAAATGAAGCATTTTATAACAACATTACAAATGATATGAATTGCATCTTAACACCTCATATTGCAGGTGTAACTGCTGAATCAAACGTTAGAGTAAGTAATTTTATAATTGATAAAACAAATAAATTTTTTGAAAATTTTAACGATTAAACTCACTCATCTTAACCACACGATTTTCTTTTATTGATTTCTCTGCTGCTTCTCCAATAGCCACTGCATGAAGACCATCGTTTATAGAAACTTGTGGTTTTAAATTATTATTAATTGCTTTAATAAATTCTAAATGTTGATAATAAGTCGATCCATGATGTTGCCCAGCTGATAAAATTTTTTTATCTACCTCAACTAATTCTTTAATTGCGTTTTTAGAGTTTCTTAAACCTATTCTAACTTCTGAAGAGTTTTTTCCAGATGCATCAGCTGGCACACCTGTTTCTATTTTACCCTTATCTCCAACAACACATAGCTCTTCTTGCATTTCTGAATTTTCTGCAAACATACAAAGTTCTAAAGAACTTCTTATTCCATTTTTAAAATCTAAAATTACAAATGCATTGTCCAATATATCAGGAACTTTTCCATTATAATTTTCATTAAGATGATTTACACTTTGGTCACCACTTGCATATACTTGTGTAACTTCACTATTTGTAATTAGGCGCATTAAATCAAAAAAATGACAGCATTTTTCTACTAATGTTCCACCGGTGTTTATTTGGAATCTATTCCAATCATCTACTTTTTTGAGAAATGGAAATCTATGTTCACGAATTGAAAGCATTTTAAGCTTACCAATTTTATTACTATCTATTTCTTGGATCATTTTTTGAACAGGTGGCATGTACCTATACTCCATAGCCACCCATATTACTGATGGATATGAAGTTGATAATTTTTTAATTTCAAGACAATCTTCTAATTTTGTACATAAGGGTTTTTCAATTAATAAATGTTTTTTTGTTTTTAACGCTTCTTTAATAATTTCATGATGGGTAAAATTGGGAGTCGAAATAATAAAAGCATCCACTTCATTATTTTTAAAAATTTCATTATTATTTGAATAGATTTTAATATCATTTGAGATAAGATTTTTAGCTTTATTTATTGAATTTTCATTACTGTCTGAGATGGCAACTACTTCAGCTGAATCTATAAGATTAATATTTGAAATATGTTCACAACCCATTAGTCCACTTCCAACAACTCCATATTTAATTTTCGTTTTCATGTTGTGTAAATTGGAATATTTAATTGCGCACTTAGTTTTTTTATTTCTGAATATACATCTCCATATGTGAATGCTAGATGATGTTCGACACCAGACGTGAATAATCTAACTAATTTTTGATAGGTATTTGTTTGAAATCTCACAACACCCGAAGTACCTGAAAATGAATTTTTTTTATCTAAAACTTCACCTTTAATAACAATAAATTTTAATTTGTTTTCTGATTTTGAAACTCTAAATATTGTTATTTTTCCAGGTCTAAATGCAAAATCATGTAGCAATGCTTTCCTTCTATTAGAATGTACAGTTGCACTTGCTGTATTTTTTTTTGCCATACTAATTGGAGCTAATCCACAATGCCAAAAAACTAAAGTATCAGTTTTGGGATCACAATCAACAACATCTACTAAAAGTGACGGTCTGTTATTTATCTTATTTAAAATATCGCAACTTATACTTCCTAATACATCAGCTTCACATGCACTGCTAACTCCCTTTTCATTCATCATAGCCATTGGACCACATGATGCACATCCAAATTGAGTAAACATTTCAGGCCAACACTTAATTGCAAAAGTATCAATTTTGTTATCATTTTTTATTTTTTCTAACCCATGAAAAATTGAAATACTTTTATTTAATTCATTTGCATTCAACTTAGAGACTGATTTCAAATCTTTTTTTATTTGATTTTTAGTTTTTGAAATATCTTTAGTGCTAACATTTTTAGAAATTTTAAACAAAGTTTCTAATTTAATTTTCTTAAGACTATAATTTAATTTTTTTTCTATTTCTCTATTATCATAATCACAGGTAAAAAATCCATCTGGTCTTTTTCCAACAAGTCCTAAATTCTTTTTTTTTGAAAAAATAATGTCATCTTTCTTTTTAGAATTTTTTATTTTTTTCAATGTATTATTTTTTAAAATTTTTTTATTTTTTAAAAAATTATTAATTTTTTCCATTTCGAATAATTTATTATTAATAAATATTGAAAATTCTGGCTTACATTTTAATTTAACTAAAGAATGCATAGCAAGATTTACACCACATAAAGAGTTCAATCTTAACCGTTTACCTGTTCTCGGCTCTTTAAAACTTATTAAATGTATTGGTTTATTAAATGTTTTAGCAAAACTTGTTATAAATTTTGCATCAGTGAAAGTTGTTTGAGCAATAATATATTTGCTACAATTTAGTTTTTTAAAATATCTAATAGCTTTTTTTCCTGTTTCATCATCTGTAATTAATTCTTTAAAATGTGAGTATTTAATGTCTAAAATATCTATAAATTTTTCAAACTTTTTTTTATTATCTAAAGCATAATTTATATCAAATGTATTTCTTGCTAATGCTAAATAACCAATCATTGAATTTTGATATGTTTATAATATTTTTTTACAAAATATTATTATTTAATTTCAAAATTTGCTATTATTTCTAGGTTTTTATTACTTGTATATAATAATTTAATATGTTTAAGTCTGAAAAAAATTGGAGGATAAATGATGAACTTTAAGTTTATTTTAAAAGCAATATCTGTAGCTTTAGTTTCATTCTCATTAACTTTAATTTCTGCAGTTTCTTTTGCTGCCACAGATGTACGTATTATGTGGTATGGAGATGGAGACAAAGAAAATGTGCCAATTGCAGCACAAATTGATGAGTTTAATGCAGCTAATCCAGATATAAATGTAATTTTAGATATTGTACCATATGATGCAATAATGAACACTCTACCTATCCAGCTTGCTGCTGGTGAAGGTCCTGACATTGCTCGTGTTACTGATCTTGGTGGATTAAACAAATATTATGCTGATATTACGCCTTATGTAGCTGATCCAAGTTACTATGAAAAAAGCTTCGGTCCTTTTTTAAATTGGTATCGTAAGCCTGGAGACACAACTTCAATTCATGGTTTCCATTCTACAATGACCGTTACTGGTCCATATGTAAATAAAACTCTATTTGAACAAGCTGGTGTAGATCTATTAGGCCCTGGTGCAACTTGGGAAGAATGGGCAGCAGTTTCAATTGAAGTAGCAGAAAAAACAGGTACTCCTATACCAATGGCTTGGGATAGATCAGGTCACCGTGTATCAGGCCCTGCGATTTCTATGGGTGCGAAATATTTTGATTCAAATGGTGATCCAAAATTAGTTGATGATGGATTAAAAGCTATGACTCAAATGCTTTATGACTGGCACCAAGCAGGTACAATGAGTAAAGATCTTTGGGGATCAGTTTCAGGATCTAAATATCATGCTCCAAATGATTGGTGGAATGCTGCTGAGGTAGTTTTCATGATGAGTGGTTCATGGCAAATTGGAAGATTTGCAAATGAAGTAGGAGATGATTTTGATTGGTGGGCTGTACCAGCTCCATGTGGTCCTGCTGCATGTACTGGAATGCCAGGTGGAAATGCACTATTAGCATTCAATGCTAATCCAGCTGTTGGAAAGGTAATGGATTATCTTTCTAGTAAAGAACAACTAAGTAGTTTTATTGGTCAAGTTCTTGCTATCCCTGGACACTTAGATCTACAAGTTGACTATCAAACTGATGATCCAAACGCAAAACATGCATTAAACACTTTTGCTGGCGCAGTGCCAACTATTGATCAAGTCGCTTTTGATCTTCAGGCACACGTTGACAACCGTATAATGTTTAACGCAATTATCTCAAGATTAGGACAAGCTATTGTTGGTGAAATGACAATGGAAGAAGCTTGGACGCGTATGGATGAAGATGTTGAAAAACAACTTAAAGAAAAATACGGCGGATAATTACATCCAAAATAATAATAATATAAAGCTGCTCATTTTGAGCAGCTTTTTTTCGAAATCATTTAATGGAAAATATTAGAAATCAAACAAAAATTTTTTTCCTTAGAATTTTAAACATTCCCTTTGCATTTTTAATGCATGCTATTGATTTAATCATGTGGCCAATTCAAAAAATTATTGGTGTAAGAAATATGCCATATATTTTTTTGCTTCCAAATTTAATTTTTTTTGGATTATTTGTAATAATCCCTCTTGGTGCAAACTTTTTCTTTTCATTATCATCTGGTGACGAACTGTTATTTGCTGAGAGAGAACTTCCTACAACAAAACAATATGATCAGTTATTTGATTGTGAGAGTTATTTAAACCCAAATACATGTACAGAAGATTTTTTTTGGAGAGGAGTTTATAACACTATATTCTTTGTTGTTTTTCAAGTTGGCTTAATGATTTTCTTTTCGGTTTTGACTGCCGTGATATTAAATAAGAAAATTATTGGCAGAGGCTTTTTTAGATCGGTATTTTTTTTCCCTGTTTTATTGTCACCAGTTGTTGTTGGTTTGATTTGGCAATGGATACTGCTAAAAAATGGAGCTTTCAATGCTATAATTGAATCTTATGGTGGAGACAAAGTATCATTTTTAACGGATCCATCATGGGCTATGGCATCTGTAATCTTTGTATCAATATGGGCCCATATGGGTTTTTACACTCTGATTGTATTAGCGGGTCTTCAAGCAATACCTCCAAATTTATATGAGGCAGCCGAAATGGATGGAACTAGCCGAGAAAGAATTTTCTTTCGAATAACTCTACCTCTTCTAATGCCAAATTTATTAGTTGTATTTATTCTTGCCTCAATAAAAGGTGTTCAAACATTTGATGAAATATATGTTTTAACTGGTGGAGGGCCTGGAACATCTACATCATTGATTGTTCAATATATTTTTACCACAGGATTTGCTTCATCTGGATCTGTTCAAAATTTTGGTCTTGCAGCCGCCGCATCTATGGTTCTCGGTGTTGTACTTTTATTTTTAACACTTATGCAATTATATTTCAGTCGAAATAAAGAAAGTAAACATCAAGAAATCTAATATGTCTGAAACAACTTCAAGAATAATAAAAATTGCTACAAAAAAAAGATATAAAAATAAATATCATTGGACAGATTATTTTTCTTATTTTTATTTATTTCTAGGTGTTCTTTTAATGTTTGGTCCTGTTGTGTGGTTAGGATTATCTTCATTAAAGACATTAGCAGGTATACAAGAATATCCTCCAACAATTTTACCACTTTCTCAAATTCAAGTTGATGTTGAAGGATACGATAAACCCTTACCAATTTTTAATGTGACACAAGAAGATGGTTCAGTAAAGCAGTTAGCACAAATTAAAAGAATTGGAATTAATGCTAAAATGGTTGATCCTCTAAACCCAGGAGAAACAGTAAAAGTACCGATTGATAAAAGAGAAAAAATTAGAGAATTTAAAATTCAGTGGCAAAACTATGTTGATCCTTTAAGAAAGTATGATTTTTTACTTTATTTCAAAAACTCAACTTTCATTACTGTTGTAGCAACAATAATAACGTTAATAATAAATTCAATGGCAGCATATGCACTTTCTATATATGAGTTTAGAGGGAAAAATTTTGCACTTGTTTTTGTTATAGGTACATTATTAATTCCATTAACGATAATTTTGGTTCCAGTTTTTTATGTTGTTGCAAACTTTGGAATGATAAATTCATTATGGGGTGTAATTCTTCCAGGTGCCGCAACACCAACAGGAGTTTTTTTACTTCGTCAATATATGCTTACATTGCCTAGAGAGCTTATAGAAGCAGCAAGAATGGATCACGCAAGTGAATGGGCAATTTATTGGCGAGTTGTTCTACCTTTATCTATACCTGCTATTGCAGTTTTAGCAATTTTTTCCATAATGTGGAGATGGAATGATTTCTTATGGCCTTTAATAGTTTTATCAAAAAGTGAAGTTTATACATTGCAAATTGGATTAAACGCATTTCATGGAGAACTTACTAGTCAGTGGAATTATGTATTATCAATGACTATGGTAACTTTATTACCTATAGCAATTATATTTGCTTACTTACAAAAATTTATAACAACAGGAATAGCAAGTACAGGTATGAAATAATGCAAGACAAACCTCTAATTTTTTTTGATCCTTATCCAAGAAATGAAGAAATGGTTTTTACCAATGATGTTAAGACTGAATTAGAAAAAATATCTAATTTAATCTATCACTTTGGTAGTCGAGCTCCTGATGAACTTGTAGATAAAAATATTGAAGAAATTGAAATATTAGTTGGACAGACTGCTATGCCTAAAGAACGTTTAGATAAATCAAAAAAAATTAAAGCAATTATAAATGTCAAAGCAAATTGGGAACCGAATATTGATTATCATGAAGCACATAGAAGAGGTATTTATGTTTTATCAGCTGCACCTGCCATGGCTCCTGCTGTTGCTGAAGCTTGTATAGGTTACGCAATCTCACTTTCTAGAAATGTTTTGGGAGTTTATAAAAAATTTTTAAATTCTGAAGAGCAATATGGAATTAAAGAAAATAAATTTGCTTATACACTTTTTAACTCAAATGTTGGGTTAATTGGGTTTGGAAATTTAGCAAAAAGTTTACTTCCTTTGTTAAAACCATTTAACTGTAAAATTTCAGTATTTGATCCATGGTTATCTAATGAATACTTAGAAAGCCAGGGTGTAAACCCTGTATCGATTGATGATTTATTATCTAACAATAAATTTATATTCATATTAGCTGGAGTTACTACTGAAAATGAAGGATTTATTAGTAAAGATAAATTAAAATTAATTAAAAAAAATAGTTCAGTGATTCTAGTCAGTAGAGCGGAGGTTGTTGATTTTGACGAATTTATTGAACTTGCTGAAAATGAATATTTTAGAGCAGCTATAGATGTATATCCAGTCGAGCCTGTGCCAGCAGATTCAAATTTTAGAAAAAAATCTAATATTTTATTTACTTCACATGTTGCAGGTGCTTTAGATTATTCATATAAAAATATAAGAGTTATGATGATGAATGATATAAAAAAAATCTTGAATGGGATGCCGCCTATACACTTACAACATGCTGACCCTGACAAAGCAATAATGAGAAGAGATAGATGACTGAAATCATATTAAAGGACATTTTTAAAAGTTATGATCAAACAGAAGTAATTCATGGAGTTGATTTGAAAGTTGAAAGTGGAAAATTTCTAGTTTTAGTCGGCCCCTCTGGATGTGGTAAGTCAACATTATTAAGAATTATTGCTGGATTAGAAAGAATTACATCAGGAGAAATTTTAATCGACGGAAATGAAGTAAGTAATATACCCGCTTCAGAAAGAGGTTTAGCTATGGTTTTTCAATCATATGCTTTGTATCCTCACATGTCTGTTTTTAAAAATATGGCCTTTGCATTGGAAAATTTAAAAATTGATAAAAAAACAATTGAAGAAAAAGTTAATAGCGCAGCTAAACTTTTACAAATTGAAGAGTATCTTCAAAGAAAACCAAAAGCACTTTCTGGTGGTCAAAGACAAAGAGTAGCTATTGGAAGAGCAATAGTTAGAGATCCAAAAGCCTTTTTGTTTGATGAGCCCTTATCTAATCTTGATGCTGAGTTAAGAGTAACAATGAGAAAAGAATTATCAGCACTTCATGAAAAAATTGGTGGTACAATGATTTATGTTACACATGATCAAGTTGAAGCAATGACATTAGCTGATCAAATAGTAGTTTTAAATAATGGTTATGTTGCACAAGCAGGAGCACCACTTGATTTATATAATAATCCCAGTGATATTTTTGTAGCTGGTTTCATTGGATCTCCAAAAATGAATTTTATAAAAGTTAATGCAATTGATAAGTCTGGTTCATTTAATTTAGTTTCAGATGCATTGAATTTACAAACAAATCATAAAAATTTACAAAATAATACACCTTATTCTCTTGGGATAAGGCCTGAACATATAGAAGTTTGTGAACAGCAAAATTCAGATTTGAAAGTACATGTTGATTTTACTGAACAGCTCGGAAGTGAAACTTACTTTTATTGTCAGGGTGAAGGAATAAAACAATTAATTGTTCATCATACCGGGCAATATAAAATTAATAAGGGAGAAGAATTATATCTTCGTTTTAAAAGAGATTCAGTTCATCTTTTTGAAGAGAATGGCATGTCTGTATCAAAAAAAAATAATTAATGAGTTCTAAAAAAATTGGACTTGCCATTATTGGTACGGGTATGGCTGCAAAACCCCATGCCTTGGCTTTAAATGAATTAAAGGATGATATTAATGTAGTTGGAGTTTTTTCTCGAAATAAGGAAAAAAGAGAAAATTTTTCCAAAAATTATAATTTTAATTCATTTCAAGACATTGATAGCATTTATGATAATCCTGAAGTTGAAATGGTGGATATCATCACCCCTCCAAATCAACGCTTAGAACTAGTAGAGCAATTTAGTAAACATGGAAAACATATCTTAATGGAAAAACCAATTGAACGAACTTTAGAAAATGCAAAAAGTATAGTTTCAATTTGTGAAAATAATAAAGTTAACCTCGGTATAGTTTTTCAACACAGATTTAGAAAATCCTCAATTAAATTAAAATCATTAATAAATGAGAATAAATTTGGTCAAATTTTTTCAGCTCAAATCAATATTCCATGGTGGCGAGAACAGTCCTATTATGATGAACCAGGTAGAGGAACATACAAGAGAGATGGTGGAGGAGTTCTTATAAGCCAAGCTATTCATACACTTGATCTTGCTATCAGTCTTTTAGGGGATGTTAAAGACGTGATGGTAATGGCGGAAACTACAAAGTTTCATAAAATGGAGTCAGAAAATTTTGTAACTGGTGGTATTAAATTTAAAAATAGCGTAATTGCATCTTTATTCGCTTCAACGAGCGTTTTTCCAGGCTCATCAGAGTCAATTGTTCTTCATTGTAAAAATGCAACAGTCAAACTTGAAGCAGGAACACTTATTATTAATTGGAGGAACGGTAAAAAAGAAGAGTTTGGAGAGGAATCTGGAACTGGCGGTAGTGCTGATCCTATGGCTTTTCCATTTGATTGGCATAAAGATCTTATACTTAATTTTGCAAAATCAATTAATACAAATAAAAAATTTGAAATTACTGGAAAAGAAGCATTGAAAGTTCATTATCTAATTGATGCAATGATAGAATCATCTAAAAAAAATATACTAATTACAATGGACTAAAATATTTAATCATGAGAAAAATTAAAGTTGCTGCAATGGGTGTTGAGCATAGACACATTTTTGGACAATTAAATGGCATGTTAAATTTGGGATGTGAATGTGTTGGCTGGTGGAATGAAACGGATAATAATATTACGAAAGATTTTAATGAAAAACATCCTGATATACCCCGCTTTACAGATAAAGAGGATTTATTAAAAAATAAAGAAATTGAATTAGTATTGATAGCAGACATTCCAGTTAAAAGAGCAGCTTTAGCTATTGAGTGCATGAATGCTGGGAAAGATGTAATGTTAGATAAACCTGGTTTTACAACTTTAGAACAGCTTAAAGAAATTGAAAATACTACAAAAAAAACAGGAAAAATATTTTCAATTGATTTTTCTGAAAGATTTGAAGTCCCTTCAGTTCAAGCTGCCTATGATTTAATTCAATCGGGCGAAATTGGAGATGTTGTTCAAACAATTGGAATGGGACCTCACCGATTGAATATTCAAACTAGACCTGATTGGTTTTTTGATTACGATCAATATGGTGGTATTTTATGTGATATTGCTTCACATCAAATAGATCAGTTTTTATTTTTTACTGGATCTAAAAATGTAGAAATTATAAATTCTTCAACAGGTAATTTTTCAAATCCTGAACATAATAAGTTTGAAGATTTTGGTGAAATTTTAATTCATGGAGATAAGGGTAGAGGTTACATTAGGGTAGACTGGTACACCCCTGATGCTTTACCTAATTGGGGTGATGGCAGATTGACCATTTTAGGTACAAAAGGATACATTGAATTAAGAAAGTATGTCGATCTTGTTGGTAGAGAGGGTACAGATCACCTTTTTTTAGTTAATAATAAAAAATATGAATATAAAAATGCTTCTAAAGAACCCCTAACATATTTTGAGAGACTAATGGGTGATGTTGTAAACAGAACTAGTACTGCAATGGATCAATCACATTGTTTAAAAGTTATGGAATTGGCAATCAAAGCTCAAAAAAATGCGATTAGGCTTGGCAATATTAAGTGATGAATATGTCTAATCAGGAATTATCCAATACTTTAGAAGACGTTATTAATAATACAAAAATTTTTGATATTCATACGCATTTATTTCCATCTGCCTTTAAAAGTCATTCTCTTTCTGGTTTTATTAATTTATTAAACTATCATTATTTAATTGCAGAATTATTAACCAATGCAAATATAAGTGCAGAAAAGTTTTACTCTCTGGATGACTTAAATAAAGCAAAACTTATATGGGAAGAATTATTTCAAAAAAGAACACCAATTTCTGAAGCGTGTAAAGGAGTGCTAACTGTACTTCAAAAATTAGATATTAATTATAATAATAAAACTTTTCAAGAACTAAACAATGAATATGAAAATAAATCTCTTACAGATGAAAAAATTTTAAAATTATCAAACGTTTCTTCTTTAGTAATGACAAATAATCCATTTGATATTGATGAATGGAATTTATATAAAGATAATGATTGGGATAGAAATATATTTCAATCATCATTAAGACTGGATGATTTAATTATTAACAATTCCCAAGCAACTGAGGTTGCAAAAAATCAGACTAAGATAAATCAAAAAGCAGATGATATTGTAATAAATTATTTAGATAGTTGTTTTTTAGTATCAAATCCAGTGTATGCAGCTATTTCAGCAAATTCAGATAATTTTAAAGAAATCTTAAATGATCCTCTTTGGAAATTAATTTTATCATGGTTAAATAAAAAAAATATCCCATTGTCTTTAATGTTAGGTGTTAAACGAGCTGTAAATAGTAGTTTTGGTCTAGCTGGAGACGGGATTGGTGATATTAATCTCAAAGAACTAAGTAAATTATGTAATTCTTTTCCAGAAAACAAATTTCTTGTAACTTGTTTATCTTTAAATGATCAGCACGAATTAACTGTCTTAGCTCGTAAACATCCTAATTTAAAAATATTTGGTTTTTGGTGGTTTATGAACCAGCCAAGTATTATAAAAATTGTTCTAAAAATGAGGATTGATATGCTAGGTCTTGCATTTATACCTCAGCATTCCGATGCAAGAGTTACAGATCAACTTATATATAAATGGTCTCATTTCAAAAATATCTTAAATGAAATTTTATATGAATATTATGAAGATCTTTCTAAGAAAAATTTTGAGTTATCAAAATTTATAATAGAAAGGGATATTAATAATTTATTAAATCAAAACGCAAAAAGTTTTTTTCTTAAGTAACTGCATATTTTACTAAATTATTATAGCTAATCAGAAGTGAATCAAAAGGATCGCCATTACATTCATCTTGTTCAACAATAAACCACTTACAACCTGAATCTGTTGCTGTTTTAACAATATTTTTGATATCTAAATTACCTAAGCCAACCTCTGCAAAAAAACTTTCTTGATCATTTATCATTATAAAATCTTTTAAATGTAATAATGGCATTCGTTGGTCTAATTTTTTACACCACATTAATGGATCTTGACCACCTTTTTGTATCCAATAAATATCTGGCTCTCCTTGTATAAATCTACTATCTGTATTTTTATAAATTCTATCTAAAATTATTTCATTTTGAATTTTTTGGAATTCAAGTGCATGATTATGGTAGCATAGCACTTTTCCTTCTGCCTGAAACTTTGAGCCAGCGATATTTATATCTTCTATGAATTTATCAATTTCTTCTAAGTTTTTCATATCTACATTTAATGGATAAGGAAGAGCTGAATATTCGCAATTAAAAATATTTAGCTTATTAATAACTTCATCAGTATTATTTATAATTTGTTCATTTGGTTCATGTGTAGCGCATATAACTAAACTCAAATCTTCACACATGCTTTTTATTGTTTTAGGATTAATTAAACCAACACCACTGATTTGAATGCTACTATATCCAATATTTTTGATTTTTTTTAGACTTTCAAATAAATCTTTTTCATTTTGGCAAAAATCTCTAATGGTATAAAGTGTAACTGCAATTTGATTAATTTTCATCTTGATTTACTTATCATTTCTTCTAATTTTTGTTCATATTTAACTTCATCTAAAGGAAGCTCTATTTTTTTTTCCTCTAATCCCGATAGAACCATCGCATTAATTAATTCAACTGAATTTAAACCATCTTTTCCATTCACTAACAGTTTTTCTTTTCCTAGGAGGAAGTTTGTAAAGTTTTGAATAAGTCTTTGATGCTCAATATGTTGATCCAAATCAGCCTTAAAATTAAAATTAATTTTATCTTTTTTAGGCATCCCAAAAAGCGTTTTAGAGTTTTTAATAAATTCAGTAGATGAATCTATTTTTTCCCATGTAACATTATTATCCTGAATTGTAATTAAACCCTTATCTGATGCAATTTCCAATCTATTTACACCCGGTGCTTCACCTGTTGTTGTAATAAATACACCTTTTAATCCATTTTTATATTTAAAGATTGAAGTTACTTCATCTTCAACTTCTATCTCATGAAAGCGACCTAATCCCAAATCAGTATATACACTATCAGGCATGCCAAATAACCACTGACACAAATCAAGTTGGTGAATACTCTGATTTATTAAAACACCTCCACCTTCACTTTCCCATTTAGCTTTCCAATTAGACGTCTGATAATAATAGTTTGTTCTAAACCAATTAGTTATTGTCCATTGAAAACGGTGAACTTTACCTAATTCATTTCCATTAATTAGTTCCTTTATCTTAACATAAACAGGATTAGTTCTTTGATTGAGCATAACAGTAAAAATTGCTTTAAAATTTTGTGATATATTAATAAATTCTCGACACTTTTTACTAGTTATTGCTAAGGGTTTTTCAATTATAACATTAATATTATTTTCGAGAGCTTTTTTCGCTAGATCTATGTGCGATTTATGAGGTGTAGCAATGATTGCTGCATCTATAATTTTATTATTAAAAAAATTATCAGTATTTTCAAAAAAAGGAATATTTTCATATTTATTTTTATATTCTACATTTGAATCAGCAACTGCGGCTAAGATAGCATTTTCTATTTTATTCTCTTGTAATTTTTTAGCATGATTTGCTCCCATACCTCCTATGCCAATAACACCATATCTTACAGGTTTTTCCATAATTAATTTTATTATATTAAAATAAAAAATATTTAATTAATTTATGAAAGTATTGGATCTTTTACTGGAATAATCGGCACTCCGCCTGGGGATTGTTCTGTGCCAGAAATTTCAATAGTGCTTATATTGCTTCGCCATCTAACACTTACTGCAAACATAATAGCATCAGCAATATCTCTTGGCTCGAGAAGAGTAAAACCAGACATAAATTTTTTAGCTTTATTTTTATCTGTAAATGCAGCATTACCAAAATTTGTTTTAGTTCTTCCAGGACATATTTCAGAAACTTTAACTCTTGAACCGCTAAGTTCAATTCTTAAGCTTTGTGCGATTCTATGGATAGCACCTTTTTGACCGCCATAAACAGTACTCATTTGTGGGTATAGACCTGCAAGAGACCCCATTAAAACTACATGTCCTTTTCTTCTTTTTATCATTCCTGGAACAATAGCTTTTAAAGTATGAAGATAAGACTCGACATTTAATCTTGTAGATAATTCAATATCTTGCCTTGACGCTTTTAATATACCTTCAGCCCCTCTTCCAATGCCTGCATTACAAACTACAATATCAACTTTTACTTTGGAGAGTTTTTTATAAATTTGATCCGTGTCAAAGAGATCAATTTGAATGATTTCAAATTTATGTTTTTTTTTCAATTTTTCTAATATTGAAACGTTTTTATCAAGAGCATAAACTTTTACATTTTCTTTTAAAAATCTTTTAAGTGTTTCTAAGCCAATACCACTTGATGCACCAGTTATAAGCACACTTTTATATATTTTATTGATCATCTTCTGTTTAAGTATATTTTAATTATTAATATGCAATTAAATAAAAACATAAATACAAATCTTTTAAAAGAACAATCATTTCCAAGTTATAATATTAATAATAATGAAGATTGCATACTTCATTTCGGTATTGGTAATTTTCATAGAGCTCACCAAGCACTATATATTCATGAAATATTAGAAAATAATAAAAACATTTCCATAATTGGGGTCAATTTAAGGTCTGAAGAAACAAATAATAAAATGCAATTACAAGACTACTTGTATTCTTTGGTAAGGATATCAAATAATTACAAAAAAGTTGATATTTTAAATCCAATTAAAAAAGTTTTATTTGGTTTAAAACACAAGAATGAAATAAGAAATTTAATTGTATCTGAAAAAATTAAATTAATTACAATTACTGTTACAGAAAAGGGATATCATTTTGATAAAAATAAAAAATTAAATTTTTCGAATCAAATTATTAATGATCTAGAGGATAAAGAGTTATTAACTTTGATAGGTCATCTAAGTTTTGGAATAATAGAAAGATATAAGAAAAACAAAAAAAAATTAATCGTTTTAAGTTGCGATAATTTGTCTGAAAATGGAACAATTTTAAAAAATTTAGTTAAACAATTTATAGAAAAAAAATATCCAAAGTGTTTAGATTGGTTTGATAATAATATTGAGTTCCCATTATCTATGGTTGATGGAATTGTTCCAAATAATAATAAACAATCTGAATATTTTAACTTGCCATATAATGATAATACAATTGTGGTTACTGAACCTTATAGAGATTGGTATATTCAATCAAATAATGATGAGCTAAAAAATATTTTATCAAATAATAAAATAAAATTTGTCGAAGATGTAAAATTTTATGAAAATAATAAACTTAAAATACTGAATGCGTCCCACTCAGCTTTAGCATACATTGGTCATTTGTGTGGGTATACATATGTTCATGAAGCAATAGAGGATAAAAATATTTACAATTTTATTTTAAATTTTTTAGACCAAGAAGTGTTACCCACTTTAGAAATTAAAGATGACTTTAATATTAATGAGTACAAAATGAAAATTTTAGAAAGATTTAAAAATACTTACATAGAGGATAAATTGTTAAGAATTGCTATGGATGGTTCTTTAAAAATACCTATAAGAATACTTGATACCTACAAAAATAATAAAGGAGTAGCTAAATATATTCAATTTATCATAGCCTCTTGGTTATTTTTCTTATTTCAAATTATTGAAGAAGATCAAAATAGACTGGATGATGCAAATAAAGAATACTTTTACAGTGTTTATAAAAATAATAAGGATAATTTTTTTGAAGAAATAATTAATAATAAAAATATTTTTAATCTTTCTGAAAATAAAAAAGAAGAAATGTTAACAGCAGTCAAAAAAAATCTAAATTTAATGAAAGAAAATCCTTTAAAATCATTATTAAAAGAAATAATTTCATAAGATGAAAATTTTACATAACAAAATAAATAAATTTTTTGATAGCATTTTGTCAAAACTATCTGTTCAAAAAAAAGATAGAAATTTACTTATTAAATCACTTTTAGATTCTTCTATTAGAGGCGTGGACAGTCATGGTATTAGATTATTTTCTCATTACGTAAAATGTATTGAAAACGGAAGAATAAAAGCAAAACCTAAAATGAAGCTTGTAAAAAAAAATAGAGGTGTAGCTGTCTATGATGCTGATGATGGCTTAGGGCATGTAGCAGCTTTAAAGGCATCAGCAATAGTATCATCTATGGCAAAGAAGAATGGCATTGCTTCAATTGGCATAATAAACTCCTCACACTATGGTGCTGCAGGTGTATATTCTATGAATATTGCACAAAACGACTGTGTTGGTTTTTCATTTACACACTCAGATGCTTTTGCCATACCGTACAATGGTAAGAAACCTTTTCACGGGACTAATCCTTATTCTTTTACAGCACCAATAGGTAATAAAGACTTTTTACATGCAGATTTTTCTTCAACTTCGATAGCATGGAATAAAGTTATGAGAGCCAGAGCAAATTCTACTAAATTAAATTCTGAGATTGCACTTGATAAATCCGGCAACTACACAACTAACCCTTATAACGCTGTTTCTTTGGCTCCACTTGGAGGTAAAGAATATGGACATAAAGGTTTTGGATTATCTTCTTCAGTAGAAATAATGTGCGGACCTCTTATTGGTATGGCTCATGGATACCGTTTATTATCAATGATTGGACCAGATTTTAGTACACCAAGAAAGTTAGGACATTTCTTAATCGCCATTTCATTAAATGCTTTCACAACAAAAAAACAATATTTTAAAGGTATGAAAAACTATATGAGTGATCTAAAAAAACAAAAATCAAAAAAAAATAATAATCCAATTTTATATCCAGGCGAAAAAGAAAAAATTACTTCTAAAAAAAGATTAAAAACAGGTATTCCAATAGATAAGGAATTAAAAACCGATTTTTTATTTTTAGCAAATAAATATAAGGTAAAAATTAATTTATAGCTTTTATTACACCTTTAAGCTGATCTAGCCCTTTCATTCTGCCTAATAATGAATATCCAGGTATTACTGAATTAAATTGGTCATGAAGTATTGTATGCCCATGATCAGGCCTCATAGGAATTTGTTTAATAGGATGATTACTTTTTTTCCTTTTATTTTCTTCTTTTAATATTGCTTTAACAATAGACAACATGTCCAGGCTTCCATTAAGGTGATCATCTTCATAAAAATCGAGAGATTTTGGAATGTGTCTTATATTTCTTAAATGAATAAAATTTATATAAGAACCATATTTTTTAATTATATTGACTAAGTTGTTTTTTTTATTAACACCAAGGGATCCTGTACAAAAAGTTAAACCTACATTTGTATCTTTTTTTATATTCACAATAAAATTAATATCTTTCTCATTAGAAACAATTCTTGGTAATCCATAAACATTATATGGAGGATCATCTGGATGAATATTGTAATGAATATTATATTTTTTTATGATTGGATAAATTTCTTCTATAAAATCTTTTAAATTATTTTGTAAATCACTATGATTTAATTCTGCAAATTGATCAATCTCATAATTTAAATCTTTAATTGTATACTTTCTATCGTTTGCAGCTAACCCTCCAAGTAAAGACATCTTAAGTTTTTTTAAATCACTAGAATTCATTTTTTGTAATATTTTTTTTGAAGTATGGATTTCTTTGGATGAATACCTTTTTTTTGCTGTTTTAGATTTCAAAATAAAATTTTCAAATGCACAGACATGAAGATGATTGTATTTTAGAGCAAATGCTCCATTTGGTAGTTGATGATTTAAATCTGTTCTCACCCAATCAATCAATGGCATAAAATTGTAACAAATATTTTTAATCTTATTCTTTCCTAAATTTATCAATGACTCTTTGTATTGATCTATGTAATATTTATATCTCCCTGACCTCTTTTTTATGTCATTATGGACAGGAAGACTTTCAACAACACTCCAAGTTAAATTTTTATTGTTATTAATTTTGAAACTTTCAATAAATTTCTTCCTTTTCTTGATTTCGAATGCAGACCATTTTTCACCATATTTTATTTGTGCTAGTGATGATACGATTCCTTCAACGCCTATCTGTCGAATTTGATCTAATTTTGAAGGATCATTATGACCAAACCATCTAAATGAATACAGCATGCGACAATAGTATAATCAATATAATTATAAATAAATACTTTATTTTATTTTTGTTGATTTAAGTTCTAATTCTGCTTACATTAAAATAAATTTAAGGAGGAATGATGAAAAAATTTATAATATTTTTAACTTCTTTTTTTGCTTTACTAGTATCACCTGTTTTTGCAGGTGGTCATGGTGTTACTAAAGTAGCTCTAGTCCCTGGTGGCCCGCACCCTTATTTTGCTGCGTGGGAACAAGCAGGTTTAGATGCTGTAGAAGACTTTGGTTTAGGAAAAGCAGATTACAGAGTCCCTGCAGAGTGGGATCTAAGTCAACAAAACGAGTTAATTGAAAGTTTAGTTGGTCAAGGTTACAATGCAGTACTTGTATTTCCTGGTGATGCAGTTGGTACAAATAAAATTTTAGGTGAACTAGATGATGCTGGTATACCAACAGCTGCTTTAGCAGGATGTGTTGAACAACCAACTCAAGCAAAATTTTGTTTTGGAACTGACACTGGTCACTCAGCTTATCTTGGTACAAAAGAATTAATTAAAGCTTTAGGTGGCAAAGGAAAAATTGCTCACTTTACTGGTTTCTTAGTTGATCCAAATACAACTCTAAGAATCAATGCAGTTGAACAAGCTGTTTCAGAAGCAGGCGGTGGAGTAGAAATTATTCAAGTTATTGCTGATATTGATGCTTATGAACCAGCTGATGAAAAAATTAATGCTTTCATGGCGGCTCAAGGAAGTGAAGTAGATGGTATTGTTACTACTGCTTGGGTTCCTGCTGTTGTAGCAGCACAAGCTTTAACTAATATGGGCGATAAAAGAATTAAAATGGTTGGTATTGATCATGACGAAGTAGTTTTAAAAGCTATTAAAGATGGTTATGTTCATGGAACTATGCTTCAAAACCCATATGGCCAAGGTTACATTGGTTCATATGTAATGGACAAAGTTAGACAAGGTTGTGAGTTCAAAGCTGATGCACCTTGGAAATCAACTGCACAAACTGATCAATTTATTGATTCAGGTACTGTATTTGTTGATATTAGCGATGTTGATACATACGTTATGGCTATGAGAGGAATTTCTCTAGAAATTTTAGAAACTTTTGATAGCACATATCTAAACTGTCCAAGTTAAAATAATATGGGGGCATCAAGCCCCCTTTTTTTATGAATAATAAAATTCCTAATTTTGTAAAAACCAATCAGTTTGGTTTACTTATATTGGTAATTGTATTTATTTGTATTTTTTCCTTTTCAACTGATGGATTTACTTCAAGATTCAATATTTATGCTCTCTCAAGAGTAGTTGCTCTAGATATAATGATTGGTTTAGCAATGATGGTAGTTATACTTACTGGAGGTTTAAATCTATCTCTAGGTGCTTTAGGTGTTTCTGCAGCAATGTTTGGTGGTTGGTGTATGGAAAGTATGGGAATTCCTATTTCTATTACAATCATTTTAGTTTTAGCTTTTGGTTCATTTCTAGGCTGGATTAATGGATTTGTAACTGTCAGAACTGGTGTTCATAGTTTCATTGTTACGCTGGCAACGATGAGTATTTATTTTGGTTTCATGACCTTGCTCACTGAAGCAGAAGCATTTAGAAAATTACCAGAGGCTTTTACTGATTTTGGGAGTTTAAAACTTTTCAATAAATATATTTCACCATTACTAATTATTAGTGTGCTGACTTGTTTTGTACTTTATTACATTTTTAAATACACTGATATTGGCCGAAAGCTTATCGCAGCTGGAGCTAATCCTGATGCTGCAGAATTATCAGGTATATCTGTAGATAGAATGTTTATTTATTGTCATATGCTTTCAGGCTTCTTAGCAGCACTTGCAGGTATTATGTTAACAGCAAGAATTGGTGCTGCAATACCGTCTATGGCCGGTCATCTAGGATTTGATTGGTTATTACCTGCTTTTTTAGCTCCAGTATTAGGTGGAACACTTCTTTCTGGTGGCAAGGTTACAGTTTTTGGAACAATGCTAGGAGCAATTCTTGTCACATTAATAAATAATGGATTATACTTAATCGACGTTGGTGAATTCTGGGTAAGATTTTTTCTTGGGATCATATTATTAGGAGCTGTTCTGCTAGATAGAGCTAGAGAATATTTTACTGTTAAAAATTCAATTGTTTCATGAGCGCACTTTTAAAAAAAGATTGGTTTGGACTTGGTTTAGTTTTAATTTTTGGTTCAATCTTAATTTCATTGTTTAAGCCTGCATTTATTTCTCCATTTAATTTATATGTTTTAATGCTGAGTGTTAGTTTGATGCTCGTTGTGGCAATGTCACAAATGATAATCATTGCAATTGGTCAAATGAACTTATCAGTTGGAGCAATTGGTGGCTTAGTTGCGATTTCATTTACTGGCTTAATGGAAGTTTATAGCATGTCTATTTTACCTGCTGTTCTCATTGGATTATTAATTGGTCTTGCTTGTGGTTTTATAAATGGATACATCACTGTTAAAACTGGCATTTCAGCTTTTATTATTACCCTTGCTACACTTTACATTTTTAAAGGAATGAATTTAGGAATAACAGAGGCTCAACCTTTTTATGAAATTCCTGAGGCTGTTAAATTTTTTGGAAATGCAAAAATCTTTGGCCCTATACCTTATTTAGTTATTATACCAATTATTATAACTGTGCTGATGTGGATTTTAATGAATAGAACATCACTTGGAAGGTATATGCTGGCATACGGGAATAATGTACAATCGTCAGAACTAATAGGAATATCTTCAACAAAAATAGTTATTTATGCTCATGTTATATCAGGCCTTTTAGCTGCTATCGGTGGAATGTTAGTGGTTTGTAGATTACAACTTGGGACACCTAATATAGGTGATTCTTGGCTATTACCTTCATTTGCTGCTCCGGTAATTGGAGGCGCTATACTTGCTGGTGGAAAAGTAGATGTTATTGCTACTGCTTTTGGTGTGATATTAGTTTCTATAATTTCTCAAGCTTTAGTAATTTTTAAAATTGATCCTTTTTTTGTTCAAATATTTTTAGGATTTATGATTTTATTAGCGGTATTTATAAATAGATACAGAGAATATAGAGAAGAGAGAAGAACAAAGGTTTTTTCAGATGAGTGATTATATTTTAGAACTCAATAACATTACAAAAAATTTTCCTGGTGTTAAAGCTCTTGATAATGCAAACTTTAGACTGAAAAAAAAATCAATCCATGCACTTCTTGGTGAAAATGGAGCTGGAAAATCTACATTAATTAAAATTATTACAGGAGTATATAATCAAAATGAAGGAAAGGTATTTTTAAATAATCAAGAGAAGTCTTTTTCTTCACCCAATGAAGCAATGAATGCTGGAATTTCAGTTGTGCACCAAGAAAGAAATTTAATTAGGAGGTTTTCAGTTGGTGAAAATTTAATGTTAACCAACCTTCCTAAAAATAATTTAGGATTAATTGATTATAATACTGTTGCTAAAGAATCAAAAAAATGGCTCGATATTATGGAGCTGGATATAGATCCAAATACAATAGTATCAGATTTAACAGTTGCAAAAATGCAACTATGTGAAATAGCAAAAGCCTTATCCTTAGAATCAAAAATACTATTATTAGATGAGCCAACTTCATCATTATCCCCACAAGATACAAAAAATTTATTTGCATTACTTAAACGATTAGTTGCTGAACAAGATGTGAGTATAGTTTTTGTTAGTCACAAATTAGAGGAAGTATTTGAAATTTGTGATGAAGTTACTGTTTTGAGAGATGGTAAAAATGCTTGTGAGTCTGAACAAATTACTAATCTTAATAGACAGAAACTTGTTAAATTAATGATTGGTAGAGATGAACAAATAATTAAATCTAAGAAAAATATTGATTTTACAGATGAAAGTTTACTAGATCTACAATCAATAAACACTGACCTTGGTCATAAAAATATTAATTTAAATTTAAAAAAAGGTGAAATACTTGGATTATACGGTTTAGTTGGTGCAGGAAGAACAGAATTAATAAAATGTGTACTGGGGTTAGATAAAATTAATTCTGGACAGATTTTACTCAACAATAAAGAAATTAAAATTAAGTCTCCAAAAGATGCACTAGAAAAATATAAAATTGGATACATAAGTGAAGACAGAAAAAAAGAGGGGTTAATTCTAATGCATGATGTTTTATCTAATGCAGGAATAACAGTCTGGTCAAATTTGAAAAAAATATTATCATTTTTAAATGACAGTATTGTTTACAATAAAGTAGATCCTTATGTGAAACAACTTGAAGTAAAAACACCTTCATACCAACAAATCGTTTCTAACTTATCTGGAGGTAATCAGCAAAAAATTAGTGTAGCTAAATGGCTAGCTTCTGGAACTGATATATTATTTATTGATGAACCCACAGTTGGTATAGATATAAAAACAAAATCTTACCTTCATGAATTAATTATTGAACTATCTTTAAAAGGCACATCAATAATTTTAATTACCAGTGATATGCCTGAAATGATTAGCTTAGCAGATAGAATTATAACAATGAAAGATTTTAAGGTAGTTGGTGAAACTATCAATAATCATAACTATGAAGAAATGAGTTCATCAATTATGGGAAATATTCATGAATAAAAGACAGCTTGGAAAAACTGATATAAACTTAACAGCTATTGGTTTTGGCGGAGCACCCTTAGGCAATTTATTTGAAAATCTTGATGAACGAAATTGCTATGACATACTTGAAAAAAGCTTTGAAAAAGGAGTCAATATTTATGATACATCACCTTTATATGGATATGGATTAAGTGAACATAGATTAGGAAATTTTTTAAAAACTGTAGATGAGGATAGTTATTTTTTATCAACCAAAGTTGGAAGATATCTTACACCAGCAAAAAAAGAAAATATAGATAGAGGGAGATTTGCAGGAAGTTTAAATTTTTCTCCTAATCTCGATTACTCTTATGACGGTGTGATGAGAGCATTTGAGCAATCATTACTAAGATTAGCTGTTTCAAAAGTAGATATTTGTTTAATTCATGATGTAGATCGATTTAATTTTGGTGACGAGGTTGATCATTATTTTAAATTAGCAATGGATGGTGCCTATAAAGCCGTTCAAAAACTAAAAGAAGAAAAAGTAATTAAAGCTATTGGAGTAGGAGTAAATGACTCTGATATATGTGCAAGATTTGCAAATGCAGGCGATTTTGATTGTATGGTTCTTGCAGGCAGATATTCATTATTGGATCAAAACGCCCTTAATGATTTTTTCCCTATTGCTGAAAAAAATAATATAGGAATTATTCTTGCGGGAATTTTTAATTCAGGAATTTTAGCTAAAGGTGTAGGTGAAAATATTACTTATTTTTATGATAAAATTCCAGAAGAAGTTAAACAACGATACTTAAAAATTGCAAATATTTGTAAAAAATATGATGTGCCTGTTCCGGCAGCAGCAATACAATTTTGCTATACTAATAAACTTGTCACCTCCATGATTTTAGGCATGGATAGGCTTGAGCAAGTGGAGCAAAACTTGGCTTTTTTAAATTTTCCAATCCCTGAAGATTTGTGGAAAGATTTACTTAATGAAAAACTAATTGATGAAAGATGTTCAATATGAAAATAATTGATATTAAAACTCAGGATATTCGTTTTCCAACATCAAAAGATAATTTGGGAACTGATGCTGTTCATGTTGATTGTGACTACTCTGCAACTTATGTTACAATATTTACTGATCAAAAAGATTTAAATGGTATTGGATTAACCTTTACTATTGGAAAAGGTAATGATCTTTGTTGTACCGTCATAGAATATTTTAAAGAATTTATAATTGGAAAAAATGTTGAAGAAATAGAAAAGGATATTTCATCCATATGGGAAAAAATTACAAACCACAGTCAATTAAGATGGGTAGGACCACAAAAAGGTGTAACACATCTTGCAGCTGCAGCTTTTTTTAATGCAATATGGGATTTAATTTCTAAATTTCATAAAAAACCTCTTTGGAGATACATAATAGAATTAGAAACAAGAGATTTATTAGATAAACTCTCTTTTTCTTATATTGACGATGTAATTACTAAAAATGAAGCAGCTAAAATAATTGATCAGAAAAAAACAAATTTACCTTCAAATTTAGACGATTTAAATTCCACTATTTTTCCAGCATATACAACAGCAGCTGGTTGGTTAGGATATTCAGATGAAAAAATGAAAAGACTAGTTGAAGAAAATTTAAGTAAGGGCTGGACTCATTTTAAAATGAAAGTTGGTCAAGATATAGAAAGGGATATCCATCGCTGTAAGTTAGTAAGAGAATTAATAGGTAATAAAAATAAATTAATGGTAGATTCCAATCAAATCTGGAGTGTAAATGAGACTATAGAAAATATTGGAAAACTAAAACAGTTCGATATCTTATTCTATGAAGAACCAACCAACCCTGATGATGTATTAGGTTTTAAAAAAATTAAAGATGCACATCCTGACGTTAATCTTGCAACTGGAGAAATGATACAAAATAAAGTTATGTTTAAACAATTTATAGAACACAAATCTTTAGATTACTGCCAAATTGATAGTTGTAGAATAGCAAGTATAAATGAAATTTTACCAGTTCTTTTAATAGCTAGTAAGTTTAATACTCCCGTTATTCCTCATGCAGGTGGTGTTGGTTTATGTGAATATGTTCAGCATTTAAATCTAATCAACAAGTTTATAATTTCAAATCATGATTTATTATTAAGTGAATATGCAGAAAGCTGTTCTGAACATTTTGAAAATCCAGCAATAATTAAAGATGGTGGATATGTAACGCCTATAAATCCAGGGTATTCTGTAAAAATTAAAGATAGTTCTCTTAATGAATTTGATTATAATAATGGTACTTATTGGAAATAAATGTACGTAGATAGTCATCAACATTTTTGGAAACTTTCAAGAGGAGATTACTCATGGATGACTCCAGATATGAAAGTCTTATATAAAGATTTTTTTCCAGAAGATCTTGAGCCACTTATAAAACAAAAAAATATTACTAAAACAGTAATTGTCCAAGCTGCTGACACTGTTGCTGAAACAGAATTTACATTAAGTTTAGCATCAAAATATGAATTTATTGCAGGTGTCGTGGGTTGGGTTGATTTAGATAGTAACAATGCTAAAGATGACATTGATAAACTGTGTGAGAATAAATTTTTAAAAGGTTTTAGACCTATGATACATGATATTCAAGATGATGCTTGGATGTTAAATGATCACCTAAAAGAAAATATAAATTATTTAAATACAAAAAATTTAACTTTTGATGCTTTAGTTCGACCAAATCATCTTCAACATCTTATACAATTTGTTAAAAAATATGATTTCCTTCCTATAGTTATTGATCATATTGCTAAGCCCGTGATTACTAAGTCTGAAATTGACCAATGGAAAAAAGATATGACTGAACTATCAAATGCAAGTAATGTTTATTGTAAATTCTCTGGAATTCTCACTGAAGTTGGTCCAGATTATACAAAAGAACAGCTTGATCCTTATATTGATTTTATTCTTAATACTTTTGGATCTGATAAATTAATGTGGGGAAGTGATTGGCCTGTTTTGACAATGGCAGATAACTATTCAAATTGGTTTGATTTAGCAATGAATTATTGCAATTCTTTTTCTGAAGAAGAAAAAAATAAAATATTTTCTCGAAATGCAACTCAATTTTATAGTCTTTAAAAGATTATATAAATTTAAATTTAATTAAGTGATGAAACAAAACTATTTTGAGTCAACTTGGTCATCAATAAAACAACATCAAACACCAAATTGGTTTAAAAAAGCAAAGTTTGGTATTTATGCTCATTGGGGAATCTATTCCGTTCCAGCCGCTGGACCTAATGTAACTTGGTATCCTTATTGGATGTATAGACCACCTAGTCCTCAGTTTGATTATCATTGTAAACATTATGGTCATCCATCTAAATTTGGATATAAAGATTTTATACCAATGTTTACTGCTGAAAAATTTAATGCAGAAGAGTGGGCAGATTTGTATTATCGATCTGGAGCAAAGTTTGCTGGACCAGTAGCAGAGCATCATGATGGTTTTCCAATGTGGAATTGTTCTGATACCGAATGGTGTGCATCCAAGATGGGGCCAAAAAGAGATATTGTTGGAGAACTTGCAAAAGCAATTAGAAATAAAGGGATGAAATATATGGTAGCAATGCATCATGCTGAAAACTGGTTTTTTTTTCCACACTGGAATAATGATTTTGATACATCAAAAAAGGAATATGAAAGTTTATATGGTGAACTTCACAATTTAAATTTAATAGGAAATCAGGCTGTATATCCGGATCATTGGGGTAGAAAAAATGAACATCAAGACAAGCCTAGTAAAGCTTTTCATGATAGATGGTTAAATAGATTAAAAGAAGTAGTAGATAATTATAAACCAGATTATATCTGGTTTGATTTTGGAATTAGATTTATTCATGAAAAGTATAAAAAAGATTTTCTTTCATATTATTATAATAAAGAAACTGAGTGGGGTAATGAAGTAGTTGTATCTTATAAATGGCATGATCTTCCCCCCGGTTCTGGATTATTAGATCTTGAACTAGGAAGAGAGTCAGAATTAACCCACTATGATTGGATTACTGATACCACAGTCCACGATGGAAGTGCTTGGGCTTATATGAAGAATTCAAAATATAAAACTACGACAGATTTAGTTCACTACTTAATAGATAATGTTAGTAAAAATGGATACATGCTCTTAAATATTGGGCCAAAACCTGATGGAACAATTCCAGAAGAAGATAAAAATCTTTTAGAAGGTATTGGAAATTGGCTTGATGTAAATGGAGAAGCAATATTTGAAACAGAAACATGGGATCAATATGGAGAAGGCCCAACTAAAATGAATGAAGCAGGACCTTTTTCAGATAATCGAGCAAAACTAATTTATACTGCTAAAGATTTTAGGTTCACTACAAAAGATAATTTTTTGTATGCAACTGCATTAGGATGGCCTAGCAAAGATTTTACGATAGAAAGTATATATAAACTTTTTGATAATGAAATTGAAAGTGTAGAATTATTAGGAAGTACTGATAAAGTAGAATGGAAACATACCAGAGATGGACTCCATATAACAAGACCAGATAATAAACCATGCGAGCATGCATACAGTTTCAAAATAACAAGAAAGGAATATTTATAAATGATTAGATTAGGTATGACTCTTGGAATTAAAGAGGAAAAAATAGAAGAATATAAAAAACTTCATGCAAATGTTTGGCCTGAAGTCTTAGAAAATTTAACAGAACTTAATTTTAAGAATTATTCTATATATTTGCATAAAAATACTCTTTTTGGATATCTTGAATATCACGGAGACAATCTTGAAAGAGATAACAAGCTAATGGCTTCAAACCCTAAAGTTCAAGAGTGGTGGAGTGTTTGTGGACCATGTCAAATTCCAGACCCAAATAGAAAAAAAGGAGAATGGTGGTCTAGTATGGAAGAAGTTTTTCATCACGACTAAAGTTAATTATGAAAACAAAAATTTGTTCAGTTGGTGAATGTATGATTGAAATTGCCAATACTAAGAATAATATATTTCAACAATCATTTGCAGGTGATACTCTAAATTTTTGTAACTATATTGATAAAAAATATTTTGATGTCTCTTTTCTTACAGCCATTGGTAAAACTAGTATAAACAGATCAGTTTTGGAATTCATAAATTCTAAAAAAATTTCAACAAAATTAATCAAGCAAGTTAATAGTCATGAAATTGGTTTATATTTAATTAAGAATAGAAATAACGGAGAAAAACAATTTTTTTATTGGAGAGATAATAGTGCAGCAAAAAATTACTTTAATAAGATAGATTTTGTTTCATTATTTAAAAAATTGAAGAATTTTGATTATATCTATTTTTCTGGAATTACACTTTCAATTATTGATCCATCTAAAATAAGTAATTTTGTTAATTTGTTAAAATTATTAAAAAATAAAAAAGTAAAAATTATCTTTGATTTTAATATTAGAATCAATCGATGGACTAAAAAAAATTTAAACAATTTTTTGCATTCCATTTTAAATTTTGTTGATATTTGTTTTGTGTCAGGTGAAGATCTAAAATTTTGGAAAAATGATAATAGTTTAAGTAATTTTGAAAAATTAATAAATAAATACAAAATAGATCATGGTATATTTAGAAAAAATGCTAAATTAACTTACTCAATTCAAAATAAAAAAAAATATACAATAAGAAATAAATTTATTAGAAAAGTAATTGATACTTCAGGAGCTGGAGATGGATTTAATGCTGCCTACGTATCAAATTTTATTATTCATAACGATCCAGCTTTAGCTTTGAAAGAAGCCAGTCTTCTGGGCTCGAAGATAATCATGCAAAAAGGAGCAATAGTTGATGTTAAATAGCGAATTACAATTAAAACTAAAAGAACAAAAAATTTTACCAATTCTTAATACCACAAGTTTAAGCAATGATATTGATCGCTTAAGCAAATATTTAGAGAAAAATAGATCTATTCGATATATTGAAGTAACACTGAGAGAAAATCAATCTTTTGATATAGCATTAGAATTACAAAAACATTTTACTAAACATAAATTTGGGTTGGGCTCAGTTTTAACAAAAGAAGATTTTATTAAAGGTCAAGATCATAATTTTAACTTTTTTGTTTCTCCTGGAATTGTTGATGAGGTTTTAGAAATTAATAATTTATTATATATTCCTGGAGCTGAAACAGTTAGTGAATTTATATATCTATATAACAAAGGTTATAAAATAATTAAATTTTTTCCAGCAAATTTAAATGGAGAGCAAAAAAAATTACAATCAATTGAAAATATTCTAAAGGATATAAAATTTATTCCAACAGGTGGAGTCAATAAAGATAATATTAATAAATATCTAGATTTAAAAAATGTTTTATGTGTTGGAACTTCAAATTTTGAAGAGTTTTAATTTACTTTTGTCATAGTACAAAGCATTTCAAAGGCAATCGTTGCTCCTACTAATGAAGTCATATTATTTACATCAAATGGTGGTGATACCTCTACAACATCACCTCCTACAAAATTGATTTTGTTTAGTGCTCTTATAATAGTTTGTGCCTCTCTCACATTAAAACCTCCAACTTCTGGAGTTCCAGTACCTGGTGCAAAAGTTGGGTCTATTCCATCAATATCAAATGTAAAATAAGTATCTGTATTAACTAGAACTTCATAAATTTTTTCAATACATTTATTAAATCCCATTTCATAATAATCATCTATAGTAATAATAGTTACACCTTGTTCTTTAGCCCAACTTAAATCTTCAGGATCATATAAAGCTCCACGAAGACCAAGGATTACATATTTTTTTGGATCAATTAGATTTTCTTCTATAGCTCTTCTAAATGGTGTGCCATGAGTATATTTAAATCCTCCAAAATAAGTGTCCCAAGTATCAGAATGAGAATCAAACTGAAATAAACCTACTGGCTTTTCTTTTGCTATACCTCTAAGAATTGGTAGGCTAATTAAATGATCACCTCCAATTGATAATGGTATTGTTTTGGAATTATAAATATTTGAGTAAAATTTTTCTATTTTATCTAAACTATCACTTAGACTCGCTGGATTTACCGGACAATCACCAATATCTGCAATATTAAATTTATCATAAGGGCTCTTAAGTGAAACAGGGTGATAAAGCCTTACAAGTGACGATGCATTTCTGATTTCTCTAGGGCCATGTCTTGCACCAGGTCTATTGGTAGTTCCTCCATCCCATGGCACACCTACAGCACAGTAGTCTAATTTATTTAAATCTTTAACTATAGGTAATCGAAAAAAAGTAGCAACATCAGCAAAGCGAGGAGTTTCCATACTAGATAGAGGTTTAATTTGAGTCATAAAACTATCTTATGGTATATAGAATTGGATTATACAAGACAAATTAGTATGGATTATAGCAAATTTCCTAAACCACAAAATGATGGAAAAGCTGATCATCTTTTAAATAAGTTTTTGCCGGATATTTCTCTTAAAAATCAACAGGGAAATCTATTAAAAATAAAAAGATCTGACACTTTTCGTTTAATTTTGTATTTTTATCCTATGACAGGTAATCCAAATGAAAATTTACCTAAAAATTGGAATCAAACTCCAGGAGCCATTGGCTGTACTGTGGAGACATGTAATTTTAGAGATAATTATGAAGAGTTAATCAAACTAAATTCACTGCCTATTGGAATATCCACTCAAACAAAAGATTATATTAAGGAAATGACAGATAGATTAGTAATCCCTTACGATGTTTTAAGTGATTCAGAATATATTTTACTAAATTCATTAAAAATCCCCTACTTTGAAATTAAAAATAAAATTTATTTTAAAAGATTAACCCTTATTGTGGAAAAAAATATTGTTAAAAAAGTATTCTACCCTATTTTTCCTCCTAACAAACATATAAATGAAGTTTTAGAATGGCTAAAAGCAAACTAAATATTTTTTTATTTTCAGTTTTTTTATTATTTTGTAATCTATCAATTGCTAACCCGAATATAGATCAATGGTTAGAGTCAGAAAAATCATACAAAGATCTTATTAATGAAGGATTCGAAGTAAAGAGCTACGCTATAAGCGATATAGAAGTTGGAGATGGTTTAACAATAATTTTATTCGTCACGGTACTCCAAAAAGATCAACAATTATATGAGTGTCAGGAATATCAAACTATAGATAAAAATGTTGAAACATTAGACATGAATTTAATTTGCAAAGAATTGGTACAACCTTATGAAAGAGGTTTAGGAACTTAAGAATTATAAATATTTAAAAAAAACCATTGTAGCGCAACCAAAGTAATACCATTCAAAATTTCTTTATTTTTTATTTTTTCTTTTACTTCTTCAAAATTATAACTTTTTACTAAAATATCTTCATTTTCACTTTCTAAACCTCTAATAATTTCTTTACTGGGAGCAACTACTTCAGCTAAAAAAAGATGATAGAAAGATTCTGAAGAACCAGGAGCAGGAAAATATCCTTGTATAGATGTAAGTTTATTTACTTTGCATCCAGTTTCTTCTAAACACTCTCTTTTAGCAGCATCTTCAGGTTTTTCATTTTGATCTATCATTCCAGCAACTATTTCATCTAAGTAGTTATTGCCTTCTTTAGAAATGGTCCCTGGTCGGAATTGTTGAATTAGAACTATTTTTTTACTTAGAGGATCATAAGGCAAGACAGCAGAAACTTGAGCTCCGCCAAATAACTCTCTTTTTACCTCGTTGCTCCAGCTTCCATCATATTTTTGATATTTAAGAGTAACTTCATTCATCTTAAAAAAACCATTGTGAATAATTTTCTTATGTAAAATTTTAAATTTTGAGCTCATAAAAATTGATATATTTTATATTACATATATATTTATAATTATGGAAAAAGCTTTATTTGGCGCAGGTTGTTTTTGGGGTGTGGAAGAAACTTTTCATAAAACTGCTGGTGTAATAAATACCTTAGTTGGTTATTCTGGGGGTAATACCGTTAATCCTTCTTATGAAAGCGTCTGCCAAGGAAATACAAATCACACTGAGGTTGTTTACGTTGAATTTGATAGTTCTAAAATATCTTATGAGGAACTTTTGATGGTGTTCTGGAAGTGTCATGATCCTACCACCCTTAATAGACAAGGTCCCGACATTGGAACGCAATATAGATCAGCGATATATTATTATAACGAAGATCAAAAAAATAAATCTATTCATTCTAAAAATGAATATGCTAAAAGTGCTGGATTAAATATTGTTACTGAAATATCAGAGGCTAAGGAATTCTATAAAGCTGAAGAATATCATCAAAAATATATCCAAAAAACAGGTTTACACTGCGCTATATAGATTAATTCTTTAACTAACTAATGTCTGTCGATTTTTATTACGCATTTTTAACAGGGTGGGTAATACTTTTATTATTTTGGAGTACTATTGTTTTATTTATATATCTAAGAAAACCTCCTAAATCCAAATTAACTAAAAGTTTTATAATCAAATCCTATCTGTTTTTTTTGGCACTATTGTTTATAATTTTATTTTTTCGATAAACCGATTCGTTTTTCTTATAAATAATGTATCAACATATAGTAGGTCAAAAAGATTAAGATACTAACATATTGATAATTAACAACTTTTTTATATTTAATGTTGAATACTGGTTTTTTCATAAATATAAACTACCTCGAAATTAATAAAATTATTATGTCTATATTAAAAAACTATTTTAAACAAAACAGTGTGATGCACAGTTTCTCAAGTTGCCAATGGCCAATTGGAGATCCACAAGAGAAAGATTTTCATTTTTGTGAAGCCGATACCGTTGCTGGGAAGCCTTATTGTCAGAGTCACTGTGATGTTGCATACATTGACGAAAAAGAGCTTAAAAAAGAAAAAGAAGCTCAAAAAAATCGTCGCATTGCTGCTTAAGTCAATCTTTACAAATTATTTTCTCATCAAATGTTAATAATTTAGAGTTATTGACATAAGAGACGTTTTTCTTAAAATAAAAAAACATGTTATTCAGTGTACTGAAAAAACTTAACTTTGATGGAACATTAGAAATCATAGATTCTAATGGCAAGACCCATAAATTTGGAAATTCAAACCCTCACGTTTGTATAAGACTGAAAAACAAATCTATTGAAAGAAAACTATTCTTAAACCCTAATCTGCATATAGGTGAAGCATATATGAATGAGGAGTTAGTTGTAGAAAAAGGCACTATAGAAGACTTTCTTAATTTAATAACTAATTGTTACGATGATTTTATTTCTAACAATAAGTTTTATAAATTTTATGAATATTTATCTTCTATTTTCATGCCATTTCAGCAGATTAATCAGCTTGTAAATTCAAAAAAAAATGTAGCACACCACTACGATATAAATGAGGATTTATATAAATTATTTCTTGATCAGGATATGCAATATTCTTGCGCATATTTTCACAATCCCAATATGAGTTTAGATCAAGCACAGAAAGATAAAAAACAACATATAATTAAAAAACTTCAAATTACAGAAAATATGGATGTTCTTGATATTGGGTGTGGTTGGGGAGGAATGGCAATTGAAATAGCTAAATCTACTGGTGCCAAAGTTAAAGGAATTACACTTTCAGAAAATCAATTTAAAACTGCATCTGAGCGAGCACAAAAAGAAGGTTTGGCTGATAAAGTTTCTTTTGCACTACAAGATTATAGAAATGAGACCGAAAAATATGATCGCATTGTATCAGTTGGTATGTTTGAGCATGTTGGTGTTAAATATTTTAAAACTTATTTAAGTAAAGCTAATGATATTCTAAAAGAAAATGGTGTTTTTCTTTTGCATACAATTGGTCAAAGGGGTAAACCAACTGCTACAAGTCCTTGGATAAGAAAATACATTTTTCCTGGTGGTTATATTCCATCATTATCTGAAGTAATGAATGCAACACAAAAACTTAATATAAATGTAACAGATGTTGAAGTATTAAGACTACATTACGCTCACACACTTTCCAAATGGTATCAAAATGTTATTGAAAATAAAGATAAAATTATAAATATGTTTGATCAGCGTTTTTTTAGAATGTGGGAGTTTTATCTATTAGCAAGTAAGTATTCCTTTGTAAATATGGGTAATGTTGTTTTCCAAATACAAATTGCAAAAAATATTAACAATTTGCCTCTCACAAGAAATTATATCTACAACTAAACAGTTTATATTTATTGAATTTCTAAGACAGGTAATATAATCTTTCGTTTATGGCGCTATCCCTAAATAATTATATAATTAGAGCATCAATTTTCTTAGTCGCTGTCTTTGTTATTGTTGTTTTATTATACCCAGTTTTACAAAATGCTTTTTTATCAAATATTTTTATTAACATTATAATTTTATTAGCCCTGTTAACTGGAATTGTATTTAATTTTTTTCATCTCATTAACTTAAATTACAAATATATATCTTTCTCGAACTTTAATATTACAAATTCTATAGAAGCATTCTCAACTTTAAGAGGGCAAGACAAAAATATTTCTCTTGAATTAAAAAATCTTGACGGAAAATTTGTTTTTAAAAGTTCATCAATAAATAGATTGATAGAGAATTCTGATATGACTTTGATAAGCATAAGAGAAACTTCTCGTTACCTGGTAGGTTTGCTAGTCTTTTTAGGACTCCTTGGAACTTTCTGGGGACTTCTAAAAACCATTGGATCAGTTGGCAATGTTATTAGCGGCCTAGGTATAGATGATACAAATGTTGCAGGTTTTTTTAATTCTCTTAAAGATGGATTAAATGCTCCACTTGAAGGAATGAGTATTGCATTTAGCAGTTCTTTATTAGGTTTAGCTGGCTCTTTAATATTAGGATTACTTGATTTAAATCTTGGACAAGCTCAAAATAAATTTAGTCAATACTTTGAAAAAATCCTTAATAACAATTCTTCTCCAGATTTTTCTAAAGTAGAAGATAAGCCTACAGGAGAAGCAATTCAAAAAATCTATGACAACTTAGAAAACCTCCTAAATGCTTTTAAAAAATCATCTGACAATCAAACTAAAATTTCAAACAATTTAGAGAAGTTTAATGAAATACTTAACAAAATCAATTCCAACTCTTCAAATCTTGATAAGCAATTATCAAATTTCTTATCTTCACAATTAAACACACAATCTTCACTAATGAACCTTACAGAAGCTTTGAGCAAAAATGGAATATTAGAAGCAAAAAAAGTTAAAGAATATTTTCAGAAAATTGAAAAAGAACTAAAGAAAATTAAAAAATAATAATGTCTACTAGGTCTTTAAGAAATAGACTTGCTGATACAACAAATATTTGGCCCGGTTTTGTCGATGTTCTAGCTACTCTTTTAATAGTCATCATATTTGTGCTAATGGTTTTTACTGTTTCGCAAATATATCTGAGTGATGCTATATCCGGCCGAGATAAGGCGCTTCAAGATTTAAGAACACAAATAAATGAATTATCTAAAATACTTGTTATTGAAACTAAAGATAAAGAAGAAGCTCTTTCAACTCTTTCTGAAACTGAGAAAAAACTTGAAGATACAGAATTAAATTTACAAAGTGAGCAATTATTAAGTGAGCAATTACAAACTGATGTTGCAAAAAAACGATCAGAAATATTTGTTCAGGAACAAAATATAATAGCATTATCCGAGCAAATTAGTAGTCTTTTAAAAGAACTGAGAATAGTTGCAAATGCATTAGAAACATATGAAGGACAAGAAATTACTATACTTGAAACCGAGGGACTTGGAGAACGAATTAATAAAGCACTTGCAACAAGAATTGATCAACTAAAAATACTTAATCAAGAATTAGATAATGCTAATTTTAAATTACTTGAAAGTGAAGAATCTCTCAAATTTACAATAGCAGAATTAAATGAGAAGAATGAAAATTTAATGGCCATTAACGAAAGTCTGGGTTTAGAGGAAGGAGGAATTGAAGAGCAATTGCTTGCAATTAAAAATAAAAATGAAAAGCTTCTAAGTTTAAATGATGAATTAGAAAAGACAAACACTGAACTATCATTGAGAGATGAAGAATTACAAAGTCAAATATCCCAATATCAAGAACTAATGAATGATCTTTTAGAAATTAATGATAGTCTTGGCTTAAAAGATGCATCACTTAATGAACAACTTGATGCAATTAGGTTTAAAAATGAAGAATTAGCAAGATTAAATAAAGATTTAATTCAGAAAGATAGCACTATTTTTAATTTACGAGGAAAAATATCTGAACTGAATAATGTACTTTCTTTGTCAGAAGATAAACAAAAACAACAACTTGATAAACTTGAGCTACTTCAAAATCAAATTGCATTATTAGAGCAAGAAAATCAAACTCAAAAAGAAACATCACTTGAAGAAATTAAAAATATGGAAATACAAGCTTCAAAAACATTAGAACAGGTAGAAATTCTTTCTAATCAAATTGACACTCTGCAAAAAGAAATTGCTTTGCTTAATAGTGCTCTAGAAGCTAGTGAAAGCCAGGCTTTGATTAAAGATTTAGAAATAGAGGTGCTAGGTGAAAAGTTAAATAAAGCCCTTACATCGAAAGTATTTGAGCTCCAAAAATATAGATCTGAGTTTTTCGGAAAATTACAATCTATTTTAGGTGATAGAAAAGACATTAAAATTGTAGGAGATAGATTTATTTTTGAATCAGAGCTATTATTTGATTCTGCTTCAGCAGATTTACAACTATCTGGCAAAGAAAAGTTAAGTGAAATTGGCCTTACTTTAAAAGAGACTACTAATGATATTCCTTCAGATATTGATTGGATTATCATGGTAGAAGGACACACTGACAAAAAACCCATACAAACAATTAGATATCCTTCTAACTGGGAATTATCTTCAGCTAGAGCTAATACAGTTTTAAAACTTCTTCTTGATCTTGGTTTTCCACCAAATAGATTAGCATCTGCAGGATATGGAGAGTTTTATCCTATCAGTAATGGAGAAACTGAGAGTGATCTACAACAGAATAGAAGGATTGAATTAAAACTCACTTCACGCTAATTTGCCTTAAATTTAACATAAACTGATCATAAAAATTAAGTATGAGATTTTTAATTTTATTTTTTTTAAGTTTCTTTAGTTCATATTCTGTATTTGCTGCATGCAGTGATCAACCAGCAAATGATGTGGATTGGACTAATTGTAATTTTGTAGAAAATCTCGATCTTTCTGGTACTGGTTTGGCAAATTCTCAAATGTCAGGAGTAAATTTATCTTTATCTAATTTTGAAAAATCTCAACTTAATAATTCAAATTTATCTATTGGTAATTTTATCTTCTCAAATTTCAGTAATTCAAATTTATATGCTTCAAATTTACAGGGAGCTAATTGTAATAATGCTAACTTTGATAATGCAAACCTTGCAAAAGTAAACTTTGAGGGATCTAATCTCTTTGGAGCGACTTTTAAAGGTGCAAATCTATATGAGGCAAATCTACTTGGTGCTAATATTTCTGGAGCAATGTTTGATGAAGCAAATTTGTCAAATGCTATATGGATAGACGGTAAAAAATGTGCTCTTGGTTCTATAGGCAGTTGCCAATAATTATTTTATTTCTTTTTATTGCCAGTTGCAAAATGTCAGACGTATCTGAAATACAAAAAAATGATGATAATAAAGTGAATTTAAAGATCTCAGGAAGTAAAGAAACTGGTATTCAAATAAATAACTAAATTATTAATTTACTTTTATCTAAATTAATGATTTGACCTTTAAACAATGAGTCAAAATTCTTATCTATATGCTTTTAGTGTAGTTTTTCTTGCAGGAATTTTTTGGAGTTTTGGAGCGTTGACTGTTAGATATATGGTGGATGGTCATCAATATGTTTTCCAATATTTATTTTATAGAGGTCTAACTATTTCAATTATACTTCTTATATATTTATTTTTTCTGGAAGGATTTGCTTTTTATAAAAATTTTCTCAAAATAGGAATACCATCTATACTTGGAGGTTTATTTCTAGCAACAGCTTTTACTGGGTTTATTTTTTCTATTACTATGACTACGGCTGCCGTAACATTATTTATGTTAGCAGCGATGCCATTTATTGCAGCCATTGTTGGTTATTTTGTTCTTGGCGAAATACTAAAAAGATCAACATTAATTGCTATGGTTGTAGCATTTATAGGTGTGTGCGTAATGATTATAAATGACAGTATTTCTGGAACTGCTTTAGGTGCAATAATAGGATTTATTTCTGCAACTGGTTTTGCTTTGTATACTGTAACAATAAGATGGAAACCTGAAACACCAAAATTTACAACAGTTGTTTTAGCAGGAATATTTTGTGCAATATTTGCATTCTTTATCTTAGGATTTTCTTTTGAACCTTTTATTTTAATGCCTCAAATAAATAATTATCTAAGTATACTTCATGGAATAATTGTTGCAGCTGGCTTAATACTTTACAGTCTTGGAGCAAAATATTTACCCTCAGCTGAGCTAGCACTTTTATCGTTAATGGAAGTTGTTGGAGGAGTTCTGTGGGTTTGGCTTCCTATTTTTGGAATTAATGAAGTACCAAGTACAACTGTAATAATTGGAGGTTTAATAATAACGTTAGCTGTAGTTTATTATGGTTTTGCTGCTAGGCAGATTGATATCAATATTAAAACTTAAATATTTGCTGTAACTTTATTAATATTTTTTCTTGGTAAATTATTTTTAGACCAAACTGTATCAAGAGCCTTAATCATTTTTTCGATATGCTCTTTTCTATGTTTTGGGGTAACAGTTATTCTTAGTCTTTCTAAACCTTTTGGTACAGTCGGGTAAAAAATTGGTTGTGCATAAATTCCATGATCATCAATTAAATCTTTAGACACTTTTTTGCATAAAAAAGGATCATTAATTAATACTGCTACGATATGAGAATTTGTATCCAAATAAGGGATTGCTAAGGAATCTAAATTTTCTCTTATTAAAGCTGCATTTTCTTTTATTCTTATTCTTAGTTGTTCTGCCAGAGAAACAATATCTATTGCTTTAGCTGCTCCTGCAGCAATTGATGGACAGATTGAAGTTGTAAAAATAAAACCTGGAGCAAAACTTCTAATGTAATCAATTATTTCTGAACTAGCTGCAATATACCCTCCCATTTGACCATATGCTTTTGCTAAAGTTCCATTAATAATATCTATTTTATCTTCAACTCCCATTTCTACTGCAATACCTTTACCTTCTTCACCGTAAAGTCCAACTGAATGAACTTCATCCAAATATGTCATACAGTTATATTTTTTTGCTAACTCTACAATTTTAACTATAGGCGATCTTATACCTTCCATAGAGTATAAACTTTCAAAAACGATTAACTTAGGATTATCTACATTTGACTCTTTTAGTAACTTTTCTAAATGATCAATGTCATTATGTTTAAATATATTACACTTAGCTCCACTATTCTTAATACCTTGTATTAAAGATGCGTGATTTAATTCATCAGAAAATATTTCAATATCTTTAATTTTTTTTCCTAAAGTCCATAAAGTAGATTGGTTTGCTGTATAAGCAGAAGCAAAAACTAATGCCGCCTCTTTATTATGAACATTTGCCAGTTTTTTTTCAAGTTTAGTATGATAGGTTGATGTACCAGAAATATTTCTTGTTCCACCTGAGCCAGATCCATATTCAAGTAGTGTTTTTACAATTTCATTTACGACTTCTGGGTGCTGACTCATGTTCAGATAGTCATTAGAACACCAAACCTCAACTTCTCTCTCTTTATTTTTGAAACTTTCATCTGCATTTGGAAAACTTTTTATAGGTCTATCTATGTTTCTAAAGTCCCTATAAAGACCCTGATCTTTTAAATTTTTTAATTCAGATTTAAAGAAATTTTTGTATTGCATAAATGTTAGATATCTTACCCAATCTTTAATTGTAAGTGTTTAATTGAATGAATTGTCACACCTTATTTCTACTAAAAGACATTCTCCTCCAGACACCATATTTATCTTTAATTATAAATCGATGATACAACGCTGCTGTTATATGAAGTGAAAAAAGAGCTGTTAACATAATTGCTGAGTAGTAGTGTATAGCTAAAGCTTGAGGGTATAAAAAAAAATTCTCTTCGATTAAAGGTGGTATTTTAATTAATCCCAAGAGATGAACATCTTCTCCTCCAAGCCATGTCATAAAGGTACCTTGAACAGGAATAAGAATAACTAAAACATAAAGTACAAAATGGACTAAATTTGAAACCAATTTATGAAATAAAGGAATATTTTCATATTTAGGATGAGTATTAAATATGTATTTCCACATTAATCTAAGCACGACTAAACTAAAGACTAAGGTGCCAAAAAATTTATGAGTAATAATAAAACCCATTTTAAGTGGAGAAAATTCCATATTATGAAGGCTAATCCCTGTTGCAACTTGCCAAAAAAGAAGAAGTGCCAATGACCAATGAAAAAGTTTTGCAACCAAGCCCCAAGAAGATTTTGTACCTTTAAATTCAACCATTACTAATTTTACAATATAGTGTTATTTATAGAAATATAAGTAATGAAAATAAGAATTTTATCTAGAAAAAGTGACTTGGCAATAATTCAAGCACGTGAATTTTCCGATTATTTGCAATCAAAATATCCTTTTGTAGAAATAGAATTTTTAACAAGAAGTACTTCAGGAGATAAAGATTTAAAAACACCTCTTTCTGCAATGCCAACAGAAGGTGTTTTTACTAATGATTTAAGAGATGAATTAATAAATAATAAATGTGATTTAATTGTCCATTCTTGGAAAGATCTTCCAATTGAAGTTGGAGAGAAAACTAAAATTGCTGCTACATTAAAACGTGCTGATAAACGAGATATATTATTCTTAAAAAAAAACATAACATTAGATAGTAAGAAAATTACTATTCTTTGCTCATCACCTCGAAGACAATATAATTTAGAAAATTTTATTGAAAATTATCTTCCACAAAAGTTTGATGAAGTTTGCTTTGAAAATATAAGAGGTAACATACCCACAAGATTTAAAAAATTTTTGGAAGATCCTAATAGTGATGGTTTTATTGTTGCTAAGGCAGCAATTGATAGATTACTTTTAAATAATTATTCTGAATTTAATGAATTAAAAATAACTCTAAAAAAATATATTAATGAATGTCTATGGTCTGTTTTACCATTGTCTATAAACCCTTGTTCTCCTGGACAAGGAGCTCTAGCGATTGAAACAAGAATTAAAGATAATAAACTTAACGAAATTTTAAATGATATTAATTATTCCAAAGATTATTCAAATGTTATTCAAGAAAGAAATATTTTAAAAAATTATGGAGGAGGATGTCACCAAAAAATAGGAGTATCTTATATCTCACATAAATTAGGATTAGTTGTATCTAAAAGAGGTGAAGATGAAAATGGCAATCATTTTGAGAGCTGGGATTTTATTGATCCAAAAGATATAAGTTTTTCTAGTAATACAACAGATGAAATTTATCCTGAAAATTTAAAAAATTATAAAATATTTTCTAGAAAACAATTAAATGAAAATGTTGATGATATAAATAATTTACAAAATAAATGTATTTATGTTTCACGAATTAGCTCAATCCCAGATAAGTCAAAAATCCAATCAAATAATGTTATTTGGACTAGTGGTTTAAGAACATGGAAAAATTTATCTGAAAGAGGTATTTGGGTTAATGGAACTTCAGATGGTCTTGGTGAGGATTTTGATAAAGATATTAATTCACTTACAAATAATTCTTGGGTTAAGTTAACTCATTCTCAATCTCCTGAAAGTTCGATAAAAAATAAAATTGAAACGTATCAATTGGAGTCTATTGATTTTGAAATAGATATAGAAAAGAAAAAGTACTTTTATTGGATGAGCAGTTCAGCTTTTAAGGCGAGTATTGATAAATATCCTAAAATTATAGAAAAATATCATTTTTGTGGCCCAGGAAATACATACAATGAGATTAGTAAAATATTAGGTAATGATAAAAATCTTTTTGTTGAGCTATCTTATGATAGTTGGAAGAAAAAATTACTAAAAGCTTAAAAATGACAAATATTTTATTCGAAAATGCCCTCAAAAGAAATATTCAAAAAACACCACCCATTTGGTTTATGAGACAGGCTGGAAGGTACCATTCGCATTATCGCAAGCTCAAAGAAAAATATACTTTTGAAGAACTATGTAAAACTCCGGATCTAGCCGCAGAAGTTGCTTTTGGTCCAATACAAGAGTTTGATTACGATATTGCAATTTTATTCAGCGATATTTTATTCATCTTAGAAGGACTTGGTTTAGAATTAAAGTTTGACCCAGGACCTAAATTTAATACTTATATAAATTCAGAAAACATTAATGATTATAGTAATATTGATCGCGGCATTGAGCATATGCAATTTCAATTTGAAGCTATAAAAATAACAAAAGAGAAATTGCCAAATAATAAAAGTTTAATTGGATTTGTTGGCGGACCTTGGACATTATCAAAATATGCATTTGGAAATAATAACTCTGATTTAATCGACACTAAAATGAATTTAGAATTTATTTCAAAAATTCTCTTACCCCTTCTAAAGAAAAATATTCAATTACAATTAGATGCAGGTGTTGAACTTGTCATGATTTTTGATAGTTCCTTGTATGATTTAGATAAAATAAATTTTCATGAAATTTATTCCAAATTTTTGGAAGAGATTGCAATTTCTTTTCCAAATAAAGTTGGCTTTTATTCAAGAGGTAAAAGTTCAACAGATCTAAATTCTATTATCAGTTTTCCCTTTGCTGGTTTTGGCTATGATCACACAATAGATCTAATATCTATGTTTGAAAATCAAAAACATGGATTTATTCAGGGAAATTTCAATGAACAATTAATGTTAAGCGAAACAGATATATTTCTTAGTGATTTAAAAGATTTTATTGAAAAAATGAAATCAATTGAAAATCTTAATGGCTGGATTTGTGGCCTTGGACATGGAATTAACAAAAATACTCCAGAAAAAAATGTTCATTTATTTATAGAAAATATTAGAAAAGAATTTAGCTAATAGATATGGTTAAATATATAGGTGAAAAAGATTATGAGCACGGGAGTAAAGAAAAAATTGGTGTTTTAATTACTAACCTAGGCACTCCAGATGCTCCAAATAAAAAAGAACTAAAAGTTTATCTTAATCAATTTTTGTCAGACCCTAGAGTAATTGAATTACCTAAAATCTTATGGCAAATTATATTGAAGTTAGTAATTTTACAAATAAGACCATCAAAGTCAGCAGAAGCATATAAACAAATTTGGACTGATAAGGGTTCTCCACTTTTAGATATCGCAAACAGACAATTAAATAAAATCCAATCATCTTTTTCTTCAAAAAATGAAAATATAGTTTTTGAAGTTGGGATGCGTTATGGCAATCCATCTATTCCAGATGCTTTGTTAAAACTTCAAAAAAAACAAGTAAGAAGATTATTAGTTCTACCTATGTATCCGCAATATTGTGCTGCAACAACAGGTAGTACATTTGATGAAGTAACAAATGTATTGCAAAAATGGCGTTGGATACCTGAAATGCGTTTTATCAATCAGTACTTTGAAGAAAAAAATTATATTGAAGCATTGTCAAATTCAATAAAGTCATTTTGGAAAAAAACTTCAAAACCACAAAAAATTATTTTTAGTTATCATGGTATACCAAAACGGTATTTGACGAATGGTGATCCTTATCATTGCTTTTGTCTTAAAACCACAAGACTTGTTAAAGAATATATGGGATTATCCGATGATGAGATAATGACTACTTTCCAAAGTAGATTTGGAAGAGAGGAATGGTTAAAGCCATATACAAGTGAAACATTGAAAGAATTACCAAAACAAGGGATTAAAAATATACATATAATATCTCCTGGTTTCAGCAGTGATTGTCTTGAAACACTTGAAGAACTTGAAGAAGAAAATAAAGAATATTTTATGGAGTCAGGTGGAGAAAATTATCATTATATACCTTGCTTGAATGATCACGATGATCACATAGATGTTTTTGTAAATCTGATAAAAAAACATACTCAAGGTTGGCCATTATGATTGCTGATCCCAAATTTAATACTGCAAAAGAATGGTTTGAAAAATTACGAGATAACTTAGTTGAAACTATTCAAAACATTGATGAAAATCAATTTGAAATAAGTAACTGGGATCACAAAGGTGATGGTGGTGGTAAAATGAGTAAAATTAAGGGTAATATTATTGAAAAAGGTGGAGTAAATATTTCTACCGTCTCTGGGATATTTAACGAAAATATGAGAGATGCTATTCCGGGTGCTAAAGAAGATCCAAATTATAATGCAACTGGCATCAGTGTTGTTTTACATCCTGTTTCACCTAGAATTCCTTCTATGCATTTTAATACGAGATTTATTAAAACCACTCAGGAATGGTTTGGTGGAGGCATGGATATTACACCTTGTGTAATATTTGAGGATGAGAAAAAATATCATCGTGGTTTAGAAGTTTTGTGTAATAAATATGATAAATCATATTATCCTAAATTTAAAAAATGGTGTGATGACTATTTTTTTCTAAAACATAGAAACGAACCAAGAGGTGTTGGAGGAATATTTTTTGATTACCTTCAAACTGGCGATTGGGGAAAAGATTTTGAATTTGTCCAAGGCGTAGGTACTTATTTTCATCAGTTTATCAAAAATACTTTAATTGCACTTAAGGATGAGGAGTGGAATGAAGAGGAAAAAAAGATACAATTAGTTAAGCGTAGTCGCTATGCTGAATTTAACTTATTATATGATAGAGGTACAAAATTTGGTCTAGAGACTGGTGGGAATGTTGATGCTATATTAATGTCAATGCCTCCTCACGCGGTATGGGAATAAATAATGTTATTTAATACTCTGAAAGTTATTCATATTTTTAGTATCATAGCTTGGATGGCTGCACTTTTATATCTGCCACGTTTGTTTGTAAATCATGCTAATCCTGAAATTACAAAAGAAACCTCAGAAACATTCAAACTAATGGAAGGAAAATTGTACAGAATAATTATGTTTCCAGCTTTTATAGTGACGTGGATATCAGGTTTTACACTTACACATTATGTGGGTATTGATACTTGGTTGCTTTTAAAAATTTTATTTGTAATTTTATTATCTGGCTATCATTTTTTTTGTTTAAAATGTCTTAATGATTTTAAAAATGATAAAAATAAATACTCTACTAAGTTTTTTAGAATTACAAATGAAGCGCCAGCAGTAATATTGATTTTTATACTTATACTTGTTGTATTTCAGCCTTTTTAATTACTACTTTTTTGTTTTAATAGGCGTTTTTCTCTTTGGATTACAAACCTTGCATATTTCACACTCTAAACCATAACAACTTCTTGCCTGACAAAATTCTCTTCCATAAAATATTATTTGTAAATGAAGTTTGTTCCAAGATTTTTTTGGAAAAAGATATTTTAAATCTTTTTCTGTTTGGACAACATTTTTACCATTTGTTAAACCCCAACGTTGAGCTAAACGATGAATGTGCGTATCAACTGGAAATGCTGGATGACCAAATCCTTGAGACATAACAACACTGGCTGTTTTGTGACCAACACCTGGCAACTTTTCTAATTCTTCAAAACTTTCTGGAACATTGCCTTTAAATTTTTTTACAAGAATTCTTGATAGTTCAAAAATTGCTTTTGATTTTTGAGGTGCCAAACCACAAGGGCGAATAATATTATAAATTGTTTTTTTTGGCACTTTTGTCATTTTTATAGCTGTGTTTGCTTTTTTAAATAGTATTGGCGTAACTTGATTAACTCTTTCATCTGTACATTGAGCACTAAGAAGTACAGCTACAACTAATTCAAATTTATTTTTGTGGTTAAGAGGAATAGGTACTTTTCTGTATATACGATTTAGTATTCTAGATATCTCTTGTGCCTTCTCTATTTTTTTCACTATATCAAGCCTCCTCCAAGGGTATGTCTAAATTAATACTAATAATTATGACAAAATATAGCACTTATTAATACTAATAATATTGAATATTTCTATTGAAGTTGTATGGGTCTACCATCAAATTTCTATGGAGGAAATAATATGAAAAAGACTTTAAGCATTGTTTTGTCTTTGCTTTTCATGGGTATTTTTTCACCAGCATTTGCAAATAGTATTAAATGGTCAATGCCTGGTGACTCTTTAACTCTTGATCCGCATGCACAAAACGAAGGACCAACTCACATGGTTTCGCGTCAAGTATATGAAGGTTTAGTAACTCCAGGTATTAATATGGAAATACTTCCTCAGCTTGCTGAATCATGGAAAACAACTGCTGATGACACTTGGATATTTACAATTCGTAAGGGCGTAAAATTTCATGATGGATCAGATTTAACAGCTAGTGATATTGCTTTTAGTATCAATAGAGCAAAAACTGCTCCATCTGATATGGTAGATTTAATTAAAAGCATTAAATCAGCATCAGCATTAACTGATCACACAGTTCAGATTGTAACAGATGGACCAAATCCAATTCTTTTAAATCAATTAACTCAGATATTTGTTATGTCTGAAGATTGGGCAAAAGCAAATGGTTGTGAAGTTTCATACAACTGGGATGCAGGTGAAACATCTTATTGTGCTTCTAATGCAAATGGAACTGGACCTTTCAAAATTACTTTTAGAGAACAGGACGTAAGAACTGTTTTTGAAAAAAATAATGATTGGTGGGGTGATGATAGTACTTTCAATGTAGATACTATTGAATTACTTCCTATTGCAAATGATGCAACAAGAGTTGCAGCACTTCTATCTGGAGAAATTGACTACACAAACGTTGTTCCTGTTCAAGATATTGAGAGAATCAAATCTTCTGCTGGACATGGTGTAAAAATGACTCCTCAAAATAGAACAATATTTTTTGGAATGGATCAAGGTTCTGCTGAATTAAATTCATCTAATATCAAAGGTAAAAATCCTTTTGCAGATAAAAGAGTTCGTTTAGCTATGTACCATGCTTTAGATATGGAAGCTATTAAGGATAAGGTAATGAGGGGACAAAGTGTTCCTGCAGGAATTATCACTGCTCCTGGTGTAAATGGTCATACAGCTGCACGTGATGAAAGATTACCTTATGATCCAGAGCTATCAAAAAAACTATTAGCAGAAGCTGGTTATCCAGATGGATTTGAAGTTACACTAGATTGTCCAAATGATCGTTACATAAACGATGAAGCAATCTGTGTTGCTGCAATTGGTATGTTTGCTAAAATTGGAGTTGATGTAACTCTTGATGCAAAAACTAAAAGTCAACACTTCTCAGAAGTTAAAGAAGGTGACGCAAACGGTATGACAAGTGACATGTACATGTTAGGTTGGGGTGTTCCAACTTTTGATAGTCATTACGTATACTCGTACTTATTTGATAGTGCTGGTAGCTGGAATAAAGTTAATTTCAGTAATGCTAGAGTTGATGAGTTAGTAGCGGCAATGGGTGTTGAAACAGATCAAGATAAAAGAAATGCTATGATTGCCGAAGCTTGGGATATTACTCAAGATGATGTAACATATCTTCCTTTACATCACCAAGTTGTCAACCAAGCATCAAAAAGTAATGTCGATGTTCCAATTAGAATGAACAACGAGCCATTATTTAGATTTGCAAACGTAAACTAATAATTTTTATATTTTCTGGCCAGTAATCTGGCCAGAAATTAAACCATGTTTAGCTATTTCTTTAAAAGACTCTTTCAATCTATTCTTGTAATGATTGTTGTGGCTTTTGTTTCATTTTCCTTATTTAATTTTGTTGGTGATCCAGTAAATAGTATGACTGGAGAAGATGCTTCAGATGAAAGACGTGCTGAGGTTAGAGAAGTATTGGGTTTAAATGATCCTGTTTACGTTCAATTTTCACGTTTTATAGGAAATGTAATTCAAGGTGATTTTGGAATATCATACCAATTAAAAAGAGAAGTTTCAGACTTAATTGCAGAAAGAATGCCTGCAACTTTAGAATTAGTTTTCGTCTCTGCTTTAATTGCAATTATCAGCGGTGTTATCTTGGGTGTATATACTGGTATTTACAGAGACAGTTTTATTTCTAATATTATTCTTGTGATTTCTCTAGCAGGGGTTTCATTACCTACATTCATTATAGGAATAATGTTAATTTATTTGTTTTCAGTAATTTTAGGAATTCTTCCATCCTTTGGAAGAGGTGAAGTCACACAATTAGGTTTTTGGAGTACAGGATTTTTAACTATTTCTGGTTTAAAAGCACTGATACTCCCATCAGTTACGTTAAGTTTATTTCAAATGACCTATGTTATTAGATTAGTACGCGCTGAAATGATGGAAATTTTACAAACAGATTATATTAAATTTGCAAAAGCAAGAGGTATAAAAAGGAGTGTTATTAATTATAAGCATGCGCTAAAAAATGGATTAATTCCAGTTATTACTATTACAGGTATTAACATTGGAACGTTAATTGCTTTTTCAATTATTACAGAAACAGTTTTTCAATGGCCAGGCATGGGGTCATTATTTATCAAAGCAGTATACTTTGTCGATATTCCAATTATGTCAGCATACATGATTATGGTAGCTTTTATATTTGTTATGATAAATTTTATTGTAGATATCACATACTATTTTATTGATCCTAGAATTAGGCTGAAGGAAGAGGGTAGTTAAAATGCTACTTAAAACGTACAATAAAATATACGATACTGATATTGGATACAGTTTCTTTAATTCTAAATTAGCAGTAATTTCTTCAACAATTTTTTTTATTATACTTTTTTGTTCTGTATTTGCTGGGATAGTTGCGCCTTATAATCCTTTTGATCCAGCATCAGTTTCTTTAATGGATGCCTTTACCCCACCAGTATGGTCGGAGGGAGGAAGTTTTAGCTTCATATTAGGAACTGATCAGCAAGGAAGAGATATGTTTTCAACAATGATTTATGGTTCAAGAATTTCACTGATCGTTGGTTTTGCATCTATAATTTTTGCAATGATACTTGGAGTTTTTCTTGGAATAACTGCTGGATATATTGGTGGTAGGTATGAGACTATTGTAATGCGCTTTACAGATGTGCAGTTAACTATTCCAAGTATTTTAATGGCTTTACTTGTTGATGGTATTGCAAGGGCAATTATCTCACAATCAATGCATGACGAAATGGCAATTTATGTTTTGATTTTCGCCATTGGTATTTCAGAATGGCCTCAGTTTGCAAGAGTATCGAGAGCATCAACCTTAGTTGAAAAAAATAAAGAGTATGTCTCAGCTTCAAGAATTATTGGATTATCAAATATATTAATTATGTTTAAGCATATTTTACCAAATATACTTCGGCCTATATTAGTAATTGCTACAATCGGATTAGCACTTGCAATTATTACAGAGTCCACCTTAAGTTTTTTAGGTGTTGGCGTTCCACCAACAACGCCTTCTCTTGGGACTCTAATAAGGTTTGGAAATAATTTTTTATTTTCAGGAGAGTGGTGGATTACTTTTTTTCCAGCAATTTTCTTAATTGTTTTAGCATTATCAATTAATTTATTAGGGGATTGGATGAGAGATGCTTTAAATCCAAAATTAAAAAAGAGATGAGTTTTTTAGAAGTAAAAAATTTAAACATAAGTTATCCAACACGAAAGGAAACTATTGTTGCAAGCAAAAATGTAGAATTTTCTTTAGAAAGAGGCGAAATATTAGGAATTGTCGGTGAGTCTGGATCTGGAAAATCTACAATTGCAAATGCGATAATTAACTTGATTGATCCTCCAGGTGAAATCACAGATGGCTCAATAATAATAGACAATATTGAATTAAGAAGTAATGAAGAAATAATTCAAAATATTAGAGGAAAAAAAATAGGATTTGTCTTTCAAGACCCTCAAACTTCATTAAACCCTCTATTTAAAATAAAAGATCAATTAATTGAAACTATTCAGGCTCATTTAAATTTAAGTTATCAAGATTCACTTAAAAAATCAATTCAACTACTTAAAGAGGTTGGAATAGAGAACGCTGAAAAAAGAATTGAAGACTATCCACACCAATTTAGTGGCGGTATGCGTCAAAGAGTTGTGATAGCTTTAGCGATATGTTGTGAACCAGACTTAATAATTGCAGATGAGCCAACAACAGCTTTAGATGTAAGTATTCAATATCAAATATTAGAACTTCTTAAAGATCTTACAAAGAAAAGAAATCTTGGTGTTATAATTATTACCCATGATATGGGAGTCATAGCAGAGACGACTGATAAAGTTATTGTCATGAGATACGGACATATTGTTGAACAAGGTGAGACTAAAGAATTATTAACAAATCCAAAATCAACAGAAGCAAGAAGCTTAGTAATTTCAGTGCCACCAACAAATAAGAAAATTGATAGATTTAAATTGATTAACCCCGAAGGTAAGGAAATAACATCTAGTTCCAAGGATTTGACTAAAAATATTATTAAAACATGGGGTATAAGGGAAAATAAAAATCAAAAATTATTAAAACTTGAGGAAGTGACAAAAGTTTTTGATGATAATTCTTTAGGTAGTGGTTTTTCATTTATTTCTAATAAAAGTTCGAATGATAAAATAGTTAAAGCTGTAGACAATGTATCTTTTGAATTATTCGAAGGTGAGACACTTGGATTAGTTGGAGAGTCTGGTTCAGGTAAATCAACTATTGCAAAAATTATTACTGGATTAATTAGTCCTAATAAAGGTAATTTAATTTATAATAATCAACCTCTATATAATTCAAATAAAAAATATCAAATTCATAATAGTAGAGGTCAAATTCAAATGATTTTTCAAGATCCTTACTCATCTCTAAATCCTCGTTTCAAAGTTAAGGATATTATTGCAGAACCAATTAAATTTTTTCAAAAAAATATTAGCAATAATAATCTTTTACAAAATGTTTATGACCTAATAGATATTGTGGGAATGACCAGACAATCTCTAGATCGATACCCGCACGAATTCTCAGGAGGGCAAAGGCAGAGAATATCTATTGCTCGTGCCTTGGCAACAAGACCAAGATTATTAATATGTGATGAACCAACTTCTGCATTAGACGTAAGTATACAAGCTCAAATATTGAATTTATTAAAAGATATACAAGATGAACTTCATCTCACTATGCTATTTATTAGCCATGATCTTCCTGTAATTCGCCAAATGTGTAACCGAATAATTGTACTAAAAAATGGTGCTGTTTGTGAAACAAAAGATACAGAGGAATTGTTTAATAATCCTGAGCATGAATACACGAAGGAATTAATCAGACTTATGCCTAAAATTGAATCAATTATTTAATTAATTAACAATAGGTAAATTTTCAGGAGTTCTAGTACTTAAAAGTTTGTAGGAATCTTTAGTTATCAATAAATTTTCTTCTTGTACTAATATTTTATTTTCGTCCATTTCAATTGATGGCTCAAGAGTTATAATCATATTTTCCTCAAGTAATGTTTTGTCATTTTTCATAATACTTGGCGGCTCAGTCAGTTGTAAGCCTAAACCATGACCCATCCTTCCAACTGATATGTTGTTAGCTGTTAAACTATAAGATAATTTAGAATATATTTCTGAACAACTAGTTCCAGGTTTTATAATTTCTAAAGTTCTCTCAGTTGCTTCCCACAATTTATTATATGCATCTAGAACTTGTTTGTTAATTCTTCCAAAGCCAAAATTTCTATCAAAATCTGAAAAATAACCATTTAAAGTTGCACCGGTATCAATAATTAGAATATCACCATCTTTAGTTGCCCTTTCTGTTGGGTTACAGATAATCTGATTATAACCATTAAGTCCCGAAGCACACGCCATATATTGAATATAATCTGCACCACCCTCAATTAATTCTTTTTTAAATATTGATGTAATTTGTTTTTCACTCATTCCTAAATTAATTTTTTCAGGAAAATTATCAAACACCTTACTTGTAATAGAACAAATTTCTTTAATATTACTGATCTCTATTTCAGATTTTATTTTTCTTATACTCCAAAGTATTTTACTAGTATCAACAAAATTATATTCTGATAAATTTTTTTGAATATCCTGATAATCGTTAATACTCATTCGCAAAAAAATTTCATTTCCTAATTCAAAACCAATATTTGAATTTTTAGGAAAACTTTTGATGTTTTTTTTCAATAAAGATATTCCTTCATCTTTCGGATTTGGAGACTCCCAAGTTTCGATATCATTGACTAATGTGTTTTGCATAGCTGTAATACCAATAGATGGTATTATAGCTTTAATTGGATTTTTTTTTGAAATAATTAAATACCAGGGTCTTGTAGGACTCTCCCAAAAATTACTATCAAGTCCAGTGAAATATCTAAAATTTGATGGTGAAGTTATAATAACAGCATCAATATTTTCTTTTTCAATATGTATTTGTATTTTTTCAATTCTGGAAATAAATTCTTCTTTTGGAAAATCGTTCATAAATTGATAAGTAACATAACAATAACATAAATTAACAATAAGAAATACTTTGATCTATTCATCATTATTTATTTTTTGTTTATCTTTAGGCACTTTTTTTCCTTTTGCTTCAGAGACATATTTATCAGCACTATTATTATCTAATAAGTATAATCCATTTTTATTATTATTTTTTGCTTCAGCAGGAAATATTTTAGGATCTCTAATCAGTTGGATATGTGGTTACTTTGTAAATTTTCTTATTAAGAAACCTTGGTTTCCAGTAAATCAATACTTATTACAGAAAGCTACAGATATTTTCAAAAAGTATGGAAAATGGTCATTATTATTTTCATGGGTACCTATTATTGGAGATCCAATCGCATTTGCAGCAGGTACAGTAAAATATAATATTACTTTTTTTTTAATATTTGTATCTATTGGGAAAATTGCTAGATATTTGATAATATATTTATATCTTATCTAAATAGTGATGTTTGAAAATCTTATATTTGTTTTCATTATTGGTTTTTTATCTGGAGTTGGTTTTTTAGCAATTTTATTTTTTCTTCGCAAACCAAAAAGTTCTGAAATAAAAGATGATACTGATCTTACTTCCTTAAAAAATCACATGCAATCAATTCAGCAATCTTTACAAAATTTTAATTTAGCTCAAGATAGAATTGAAAATACATTAATTAGAGGTGGCGCGCTTCAACAAGGTCCTTGGGGAGAATTTGTACTTAAAAATATTTTAGATAGTGTTGGTTTAAGAGAAGGAGAAGAGTACTCAACTCAAAAAACTTTTAGAGATGAAGATGGCAATTTACAAAAACCCGATGTAATTGTTCATATGCCAGGTAACAGACACATAATTATAGATTCAAAAGTGTCCTTAGATTCTTGGCATGATTATTCTAATACAAATGACAATCAACAAAAGAAGATATTTTTGAAAAAATTTTTGGATTCAACAAAAACTTCGATTAGAAGTTTGAATAAAGATAATTATTCAAAAATATATGGAATCAATACAATTGATAATGTTTTAATGTTTGTTCCAATAGAACCAGCGCTGCTTACTTTATATAATGAGGCAAATAAACTTATAGAAGATTCATGGAACAATAAAATAATTATTGTTGGGCCATCAACTTTACCCTTTTTACTTAAAGCTGTAGAAAATATGTGGCGGGTTGATAAACAATCTAAAACAATAAAAGATATAGCATCAGCTGCATCAGATATTTATGATAAAACAGTCAGTGTATATGAGTCATTTGTAAAAGCTAATCAGTCAATAGATTTAGCTAAATCAAAAATGGATGAAGCTAAACAAAGATTGCAAGATGGTTCAGGAAGTTTGACTAAAAAAGTAGAAAAGATGAAAAAATTAGGAAGATTAAGCACTAAAAAACAGTTGCCAGATATAAATGACGATGTAATAAACTAAATAAATGCCTAGTTTTGATATTGTAAACAGATTAGATCATCAAGAAATTGATAACGCATTAGGAAATGCTACAAGAGAAATTACTACTAGGTACGATTTTAAAGGATCAGATACTTCAATTGAAAAAAAAGAAAATACTATAGTTGTTACTACTGATGATGAAATGAAAGCTGGTCAAGTAAATGACATGCTGGTTACTCATTTTGTTAGACGAAAAGTTGATCCTTTATGTTTAAAAAAAAATGATATGGAAAAAGCTGGGGGGAATAAAATTCGTCAGACGTATGAATTAGTAGAAGGAATTGAGCAATCACTGTGTAAAAAAATTACTTCTGATATCAAAAGTTCTAAATTAAAAGTTCAAGTAAAGATCAATGGGAATGAACTTCGTGTTGAAGGAAAGAAAAAAGATGATTTACAAAGTGTAATGAAGCTTATTGAGGATGCTAAGATAGGTATACCAGTCCAATTTGTAAATTTTAGAGATTAAAAATGATTACATGGGAATTAATAGCTGCATTAGCAGTGTATAATTTTATTATGTACGTAACACCAGGTCCAAATAATAGTATTTTAACTGCATCAGGTATAAAATTTGGATTTATAAGATCTATACCTAATATTTTTGGCATTCCTTCTGGTCATGGTTTGCAATTAGCACTTGTATGTCTCGGTCTTGGATCTTTGTTTATTACCTATCCTATACTCTATGATATTTTAAGATATGTTGGCGCAGGCTACATTCTTTATTTAGCATATAAAATGTTTGGGTCTTTAAATATTTCAAAGATTGAAGATAGATCAAGACCATTAAAATATCATGAAGCAATTTTGTTTCAATTTGTAAATCCAAAAGCTTGGGTAATCTGTTCAACTGCAGTAACATTATATTATCCAAAAGATGAAAATATAATAATTGGAACACTATTTATGGTCATTATGTCTACAGTAGTAAATATTCCTTCTATTAGTATATGGGCATATGGAGGAAGTGTTATCAGACAATATCTTAATAATAAAAAATTAAAAATAATTGTTGAATGGTTTTTAGCAATCCTTTTAATTATAACCGCAGGCTCAGTTTTATTTTACAACGCTTAAGGCTTAGGAATTTCATAAAATTCACCAAGAGAATTATATCCTTTAATAACAGCAGGTCTTATTGATATTTGTTTATACCATCTCAACACATTTGGATAATCATGCAAATTTATTTGATGTCTTTCATAACGAGCGGTCCAAGGCCAAATTGAAATATCAGCTATTGAATAGGTATCCGAAAAATATTCTTGTTTAGAAAGTCTTTTGTCTAAAATTGAATATATATGCTGTGCATAGCCTTTTGTTTTATCCTCTGCAAATTTGCTTTTACCAGGATGATAAAATAAATATTGATGAGCCTGGCCTAGCATTGGCCCAACGTAAGCCATTTGAAAAAAAACCCATTGTATTATTTCCCAATATTTATCTTTATTTAGAAATTTATCATATTTTTTTGCCAGATAAAGAAGGATAGCACCGGATTCGAATACTGTTTGGTTGTTATCATTATCTACAATTACAGGAATTTTATTTGCAGGAGATATTTTTGAAAACTGTTCACTAAACTGCTCTTTTTTATCTAAATTTATTAAAATAGGATTAAAATCCACACCTAATTCTTCAAGCATAATGCTAATTTTTCGACCATTAGGGGTAGGTGATGAATACAAATCAATCATTTTTTTTAGAATTTAATTAATTAAGAACTATATTCATAATATGCAGGAGAATATAGATAATATTATTAAATTAGCCTGGTGCGATAAAACCTCTTTTGAAAAAATAAAAAGAATTCACGGTGTAACCGAATCAGAGGTTATAAAAATAATGAGAAAAAATCTGAAACCTAGATCATTTAAGTTATGGAGAACTAGAGTAACAGGGAGAACTAGAAAGCATGAAAAGAAAAGAAATCTATCGGAAAAATCATTTAAATATGAGAGTTATCTCTAAAATATTAATTGTCAGTATAAGTCTTTTGTTTGCTAGTAAGATAGCATTAGCAGATCAAAATGATCCACGGCTAAATAATTTGTTTAAAAAATTAAATGAGACTGAAAATCAGGATGAGATAAGAGATTTGATATCTGACATTTGGAATATATGGTACGAAGTTGATGATCCAAAAGTAATTGAATATTTTGAGAAAGGTATTCAAGCTATGAATTTGAGAAATTATCCACTAGCAATAAGATTTTTTAATAATTTAATTGAAGAAGATCCTAATTTTGCAGAGGGTTGGAATAAGAGAGCAACAGTTCATTTTATGATGGGTAATTTTGATCAATCAATGCAAGACATAATTAAAACTCTTGAATTAGAACCAAGACATTTTGGTGCTCTAGATGGAATGGGTCTAATTTTTATTCATCAAGGCCAGTTTCAACAAGCAATTGATGTATATGATAAGATGCTAGAGATTTTTCCTTTTAGTGTCAAAACTATGGATAAGAAAGAAAGAATAAAATCGTTTATTTCTCAATCTACGTAATATCAAAAAATACTAATAATAAGGATAGTGTAAAAAAACTAACAAACGTACTTAATACTACATTTGAAGATACTACAGCTTTTAGTGAATTATATCTATATGCAAAATAATATGATTGTGAGCCACTTGGTAAAGCTGCAGCCATAGTAACAATAATTACTAAGAGACTATCAAGCTCTAATATAAAATGTGCTAAACAAAATGCAATTATAGGGTGAATAAAATTTTTTAAGATAGTTAATAGTATTGCACCATAAATATTTTCTCTAATTTTAAAATTTCCTAATGCAAGGCCTAAAGAAATAAGAACCATTGGAAGAGCTAGGTTTACAAAAATATCTAAAGGTTGCTTCATAATAGATGGAACAATAAGATTAGAGTAATTGAGAATGATTCCAATTATCATTCCAAAAAGTACAATATTTTTAATTATACCTAATAATATTTGATAAAAAATTTCGACAATGCTTTTTTTTCTATTTCTATAAACTTCTATTATAATAACAGTATAGCTAAAATGAACAATACCATGAAAAAAAACTAATATCATATAAGGAATTGTATTTATTGGACCCAAAACTGCATACATAAGAGGTATTCCCATTGCCACCGTATTACCAAAACAAGCAGCTAATCCAAAAAGTGCAGAGTCATCTGTTTTAAAATTTAAAAATTGTTTGCCAATTAAAAATCCACTCATGGATATAAAAATTCCTGAAGCAAAAAATGAGATGATCAGGCCAATAGAATTAATTTGAGGAAATGAGACTTGCCAAAAATATATTATTAAAGCTAAGGGTAAAAGAATGTTGAAACCTGTAAAATCAAAATAATCAATATATTTTTTTGGAAGTATTTGTAATTTATTTACTAAAAATCCAAAAAGAATATATCCAAAGACACTGCTAACTATATTTAACAAGTCAATCATTGAAATCAAAAAAGTTATTTAAAAATTGAATGACGCTTTCTTCAATTATATTATTTTCATTTGAGTTTGAATTTTGAAAAAATTTTGAATTTTCATCAAAACTTATATTAGGATTATTTAAGTTTCCTTTTATCAAAGTAGTTAAATATATTTCATTATTTTGAGATAAGTTTAAAATAATATTTATAAAATTATTACTGTAATTGTATTCTCCTTTTATAAGAATTCTGTTGTTTTTATTACTAATTTCTATTTTGCTAGTTTCTAAAATATTTTTATTTTTATTTATTGCGCCTTTAAAATTAGAACTTCCATTACCAAAAGCATTTATTAATTCAGAAAATGCAAATTTTTGATTTTTTTGATTTTCTAATTTTTCAAAGAATAATTTTAAAAATGAAATAAGAAATTTTTCTTCATTAGTTGTTTTTAAAGTTATTTTTCCATTAATTTTATAAATTGAGTCAAATATATTTTCTAAATTATCAGTATATTTAAGATAATTTTCAATATAATTTACTTTTCCATTAATATTTACCTCACTAAAATTAATATTATTAATATTCAAATTATCAATTAGAATATTTAAATTTCCTGAAACTTGAAATATGGGCTGAGAAATATCAATTCTAATATTATCAAAGTATAAATTATTTTTGTAATCTAAAATTTCTAAGTTTGTGTTAAGCTTTACAATTGGAAAAATATTGATTTTAGTTTTATTTTTTTCATTAATTTTAATTTCAAATTTCTTTTCGATGTCACTAATTATTTTTTCTTTTTCAAAATTATTTAGAAAAATATAAATAAAGATAGATAAAATTATTAAAATAATTACTAATATAGAAAAAAATAATCTAATTTTTTTCATATATTAGATTGTAAAAAACTATATTTTTGTAAAATTATTTTCAGGATCATGCAATGGATTAAATTGAACGGACATAACATATTTATTTTTAGCAACTTCAACTTCAAAATTGCTGCCATTTAATTTTTTTAAATCTATTTCTGAGTCTATATATCCAAAGACCATATTTTTATTGTAATAAAATGAATAATTGCTTGAAGTTGTTTCTCCCACAATCTTATTTTTATAATAAATAGGCTCATCATGTAATAAGAGTGGATTTCCTGGAGTAGATTTTTCTAAAACAAAATTTGTTAGTTGTTTCTTCTTAATTCTATTTTTTGTTTTTAAAGCTTCTTTACCTATAAAATCTGATTTTTTATTTAATTTAACAGTAAATTCTAATCCAGCTTCAAATGGGTTTTCAGCTGGTGAAATATCATGACCCCAATGTAAATATCCTTTTTCCATTCTCATAATATCAAGTGCATGAGCGCCAGCATGCGAAAGGTTATAGTTTTCTCCAACTTTAACTAACTTTAAATAAATTTCTCTGGATATATTTATAGGAACAAAAATTTCCCAACCAAGTTCACCAACAAAAGATAATCTTTGGAAGATTAATTTATTATTTTTCAATGATATTTCTTTAGCAGTTCCAAATTTAAACTTGTCGTTTGAAAAATGTTCTCCAAATATTTCCGTTAGAATTTCTCTACTTTTAGGACCAAAAACACCAAAACAAGCTAAACTTTCAGTGCTATCAATTAAAGTTGTGTTTTTACTTAGATTTTCTGAAATATGTTTTTTATCATGTTCTCTCACAGATGAACCCGTCACAATACGAAAAGAATCTTTATCAATACAAGTAACTGTTAAATCAGCAACAATGCCACCATTTGAATTGAGCATCTGAGTATAAGTTATATCACCGGGATTATTTTTAATATTATTACAGCATATTCGTTGAAGATCGTTGAAGGCAGTATCTCCCTTAATTTCAAATTTTGCAAAGGCACTTAAGTCAAATAAACCAACATTTTTTCTTGTGTTTGTTGTTTCATATTTTGCTGCATCATACCAATTTTGATAGCCATAACTGTAATCATATTCTGGTTTCTTACCATTTAGGGCATACCACATTGGTCTTTCAAAGCCCGCCACTTGACCAAAACATGCACCTTTTTTTTTCAAATCATTATGAAAAGGAAGCATTTTAATATTTCTTGAAGATTTATGTTGTTTGTAAGGCCAGTGCATTGCATATAAATCTCCTAATGATTCAGTAACTCTCTCAGTTATAAATTTTGTCTCAGAGTGAAATTTTTCAAATCTTGAAATATCTAAGGAGTAAAGATCTTCATTAATCTCACCGTTCATCATCCATTCTGCAGTTACTTTACCGGCACCACCAGCACTCTGAATACCAATACTATTAAATCCACAACAAACATAAAAGTTTTTTACTTCTGGTGTTTCTCCTAATAGATAATTTGTATCTGGAGTAAAAGCTTCAGGACCGTTGAAGAATTTTCTTATACCTACATTTTCAAGGGCTGGTATTCTTTTCATAGCATTTTTTAAATGCGGTTCAAAATGATCAAAATCTTCAGGTAGTTCTCCAAAAGAAAAATCATTGGGCACTTTATACGTATCAGTAAATGCAGGTTTAGCATTAGGCTCAAAAATTCCTACTAAAATTTTTCCAGCATCCTCTTTTAGATATAAGCAATTATTGTAATCTCTAAGAACTGGAAGTGATTTAGAAATTTCTTTTAACGGTTCACTTAATATATAGAAGTGTTCATTTGGATATAGCGGTATACTAACGTTAATTTCATTTGCTATCTGCCTTGACCACATTCCAGATGCTAGAACAATATACTCACATTTAATTTTTCCATGTTTTGTATCTACACCTTCTATTGATCCATTTTTAGTAAGGATTTTATTTACAGAACAATGTTCAAATATTTTTGCACCATGCATTTTTGCCGATTTAGCAAGAACATTTGTTATACCAACAGGATCTGCTTGACCATCTTTTGGAATAAATATTCCACCAACAATATCATCAGTATTTATAAGAGAATAAATATCCTTAATCTGATTTTTTTCTAATTCATTAACTTCTATATTAAATCTTTGAGAAAAAGTAGCTTGTCTCCTTAATTCTTCTAATCGATCATTAGTTGTTGCAATAGTTAAAGAGCCATTTTGTTTTAAACCTGTTGCTATTCCTGTTTCTTTTTCCAGGTCTTTATATAAATTTAACGAATAATTTCTAAGTTTTGTAATGGTTGCTGATGCACCAATCTGACCAATCAGTCCTGCTGCATGCCAAGTAGTTCCAGAAGTTAATTGATCTCTTTCTAGCAAGATCACATCCTTCCATCCAAATTTTGCTAAATGATAAGCTACAGAACATCCAGCTATACCACCGCCTATTACAACTACTTTTGCAGAAGTAGGAATTCTATTACTCATTTGTAATATTATAGATAAAGATTTTCAGTATGAGTTTCAAAATAAAAATCTAGATCTTCTATATTTATTTCATCTATTTTTGATGGTTCCCAAATAGGATTATGATCTTTTGAAATTAGCACTGAATTTACACCGTTATCAAAGTCACTACGGTATACTATTTTTTGACTTAATTGAAATTCAGTTTCTAAACATTCTTTTAACGATTTACCTTTTGCATCATCTATAAGTTTAGCGCTTATCGCAAGACTCATTGGACATTTAACTAAAAGAATATCTAAAATTTTTTTTGAAAGCCCTGAGTTATGACTTTTTAAATTTGATATGATTTTTTGAATATTTCCATTGAATAGTTCATTTATTAAATTCATATTTTCAATTAGATATGTATCATTCTCTACTTCGAAATTATCGTGTAAAATTTCTCCTCTTGTAATAAATTTTTCTTTAACATCTTCTATTTTATTACTTTTAAAGTAGTGAGTTGCTAATCCGAAAAAAATTAATTCATTTAACCCTAAAACCTCACCCGTTAAACCAATATACTTACCAATGTTACCTGGAAGATTTGATAAAAAATAACTTCCACCAACATCTGGAAAAAAACCAATGGCAGATTCTGGCATTGCAAATTTTGAATTGTCTGTTGCCAATCTGTGATCACCATAGATTGATAAACCAACCCCACCTCCCATCACTACACCATTCCAAACTGAAAGAAATTCTTTACTAAATTGGCTTATTAAATAATTAAGCTTATACTCAATTTTAAAAAAATCATGTTTTAAAGAGTTTTCTTTTCCAGCAAGAACAAGAGATTTTACATCACCTCCTGCACAAAAATGTTTACCTTCTCCAACTAACAATACTCTTAAGATATTATCTTTTTCTTCCCATTCTAATAATTTGTCATGGAATTTTTTTGCCATTTCTAAATTGAGAGCATTTAAAGCTTTAGGTCGATTTAGTTTAATGATTCCAGTCTGGTTAGTTTCTGAAAATACAATATCCATTAATTCTTTTTAAACTGCAAAACTTTATTAGAAAGGCCCACTTCTTTCGCCTTTAATCTATTGATTTCATCTCGTAATCTAGCTGCATCTTCAAATTCAAGTTTTGAAGCAAATTCATTCATTTTTTTCTCTAAATTTTTAATATGTTTATCAAGATCCTTACCAACTAATTCTTTAGCATTATCAATTTCAACTGTAACATGATCTTGTTCAGCTGTGTTCTCAATTATTTCTTGAATATTCTTTTTAATACTGATTGGCGTAATTTTATTTATTTTATTATATTCTAGTTGTTTAGTTCGCCTTCTATCTGTCTCTTCGATTGCTTCTTTCATACTAGTGGTAATGTTATCAGCATACATTAAGACTTTACTCTCAACATTTCTTGCAGCTCTACCAATAGTCTGAATTAAACTAGTTCTTGAACGTAGGTAACCTTCCTTATCAGCATCTAATATAGCCATTAAAGCACATTCAGGAATATCTAAACCTTCTCTAAGAAGGTTTATTCCAACTAAAACATTAAAAACTCCTAATCTTAGATCTCTAATAATTTCTATTCTTTCTAATGTATCAATATCAGAGTGAAGATACCGTACTTTTAATCCTTCTTCATTAATATATTCAGTAAGATCTTCGGCCATTTTTTTTGTAAGTGTTGTGATTAGAACACGATGACCTTTATCTATAGTCCTTTTACATTCATCAATTAAGTTATCAATTTGATGTTTAGTTGGCCTTATTTCAATAGGTGGATCAATTAAACCAGTGGGTCTAATTACTTGTTCAACAAAGATACCACCTGTCTTTTCAAGTTCATAATCTCCTGGTGTTGCGCTTACAAATATAGTTTGTGGACGCATTGCGTCCCATTCCTCTCTTTTTAAAGGTCTGTTATCAACACAACTTGGTAGTCTAAAACCATATTGAGCTAAAGTTGATTTTCTAGAAAAATCACCTTTGTACATTCCTGCTATTTGACCACATGTCTGATGGCTTTCATCTATAAACAACAAAGAGTCTTCTGGAATATATTCATAAAGTGTAGGAGGAGGCTCCCCCGGCTGTCTTCCTGACAAATATCTAGAATAATTTTCAATACCACTGCAACTTCCAGTAGTTTCCATCATTTCTAAGTCAAATGTAGTTCTCTCATCTAACCTTTGTCTTTCTAAATATTTTTTTTCTTTTTCAAAAATCTCTAATTGTTTTTTTAGATCATTTTTAATCATAGTAATCGCTTTTTTTATTGTTGGCTTTGGGGTTACATAGTGAGAGTTTGCAAATATTCTTATTTGTTCAAGTTCTCCAAGCTTCTCTCCAGTAAGTGGGTCCACTTGTGTTATACTCTCTATATCATCTCCAAACATAGAAATTTTCCAAGAAATATCTTCATAGTGAGAAGGGAAAATTTCTAAAATATCTCCCTTAGCTCTAAAGCTACCTCTTCTAAAGTCCATGTCACGACGTTTGTATAAAAGTTCTACCAACTTTCTGATAATTATCTCTCTACTTATTGATTGATTTTTATCTAAAGTAAAAGACATTGAAGAATAAGCATCAACTGATCCAATACCATAAATACAAGAAACTGATGCTACTATGATTGTATCTCTTCTTTCTACTAAAGATCTAGTAGCTGAATGCCTTAGACGATCAATTTGTTCATTTATTGAAGATTCTTTTTCAATATATGTATCAGTTCTTGGTACATATGCTTCTGGTGTATAATAATCATAATAACTGACAAAATATTCAACAGCATTATTTGGAAACAAATTTTTCATTTCGCCATAAAGTTGTGCTGCTAATGTTTTATTTGGCGCCATTATTAAAGTAGGTTTCTGTACTTTTTCAATTACTTTAGCCATTGTAAATGTCTTACCTGATCCAGTGACACCTAAAAGAACTTGTTCTTGTTCTCCTTCATTTAGACTTTTAACAATACTTTTAATTGCTTCAGGTTGATCACCACTTGGATTAAAATCACTGACAATTTTAAAAGGTGTTGTGATTTCGGGAGAGAGATGATGTTTTTTTTCTGCTTTATTCATTAATTTTAATATAATTATTTAAATAATTGTACTTTTCTAAAAAACTACCATCTGTTGTTATTGTTCCATTTAATATTCTTCCATCATCTTCTTTTAATAAAAAAGGAAGAACTTCTTTGATAATACCTTCACTAAATTCTGTACTTGAATCCCGTGGCAATTCAGATGGTAAATTATCAACTGCCATAACAGCAATTCCATCATTATTTTTGTCTATTTCTTTTAAATTATATCTTTCAATCCAATAATTTGGTTTCTCAATTGTTGTTGATCGTATTGTAGTTGGGACAGAACCATTAATATCACAAGTAATATCGCCAACAATTTTTAGATTTTGTAAAACTTTTAAGTCTTCATTCTCAAATATTTTTGGAGAAGATGGGTCCCAGTAATGTGCGCTTATAAGTATATTAGTTTCTTTTAAATATTGTAATGCAGAACTCGAATAATCTTGAGGATTATTAATAAAATGCTCAAGATTAAAATTAGTGGAAGAATTATTTGTAACATAATCTTTAGTTTCCAAATTACAAAAAATAGGTTGATCAAATTTTTTTTCCAAAAAGTCTTTTTTTGATACTGCTTTAATGTTTGTTTCATTCAAAAGTTCAATTACTCCTTTTGCAACTCTACCATCACCAGTAACTAGAATTTTAGTTTTAGGAAAATATAAATTTTTTAAATTTAATACTAATCTTTCGTAATCATTAATTTTATAGGCACTAGCAAGAGATTGTTTTCCAAGAACTTTAAGTAATAAATTTAAGGTATTATAACAACCAACAATACCTGCAAATCTTCCAAAACCTAAACACCTATTACCATTTTTACTTCTGATATTTTCATAATCAATCAATGTAATTTTTTTATTTAAAATTGATAATAGTAAGTCTTTCTTATTTTTTTCAATATTTTTTTGTTGTTTATTAATTTTAAAGGTGTGAGAAAAAAAAAGATATGTCCTATTATTAATTAAAATATTTGAATCAATTTCTTTAACTCCAAATATTATTGAGCATTCATTTAAATTGTCATTAATTTTAGCTCCAGATAATTCATATTCTTCATCAGAAAAGCATCTATTATTTGATGGCTGAATAATGAAATTAACATTTGGATTACTTTCTTTGTATTTTTTTATATGTTCTGGGACTAGAGGAGTTCTATTTTCATCATTTCTAGACTCTCTAACAATACCAATATTGGTTAATTGATTATCCATTCTCTTGTTGGATATTAATTTTATAATCTTTTAAAATTTTAAAAAAATACATTATATCTTCTGTTTTATGTGGTGCAGTTCTAACACCAGACTCAATTTTATAATCCATAATTAGATCAATCGCAGCTGATAAAGTAATAGATACAAGTTTACCCATTGCGGTATTTTCACCACTTCCTTTTTCATCTAGAAAATAAGAACTATCAAAAATTTTATTATCATTTTCAAAAGCTTTAAGTTTTACAGAAAGTACAACGCGATCTTCTTCCTCAGGTAAATATTTATTTTTTTTTAATAATTCTTCACTTTTTTCATTGATCTCAGCTTCTATATTATTCGATCTTTTTTCAAGCATTGAAAAAATATCCTGCCATGCCTCTTTCCAACCATCAAGTCGCAAAGTTCCTCTTACGAACTCTTTGACTGTCCACTTCTCATCAAACAAGTATTCACTTACATATGGTGTTGAATCTCTGTTTGGATAAGCTTCAAAATTTTCATCAGATATTGAATAAGAACTAATAGATTTGTATGGGGTTACAGTATTTATTTTTCCTTTTGTTATATATTTTGCATCATTGTTTAAGGCTTTGATTACTCCAGCTGGAGACCAACTAAATTTATATTTGAAATCATTTGGAATTGCTGGAAAACCGCCGCAATATGATTCATAAACCACTTCTGTTTTTTCAGTCGAGATTTTTTTAAGATCACTGACAAGTAAATGGGAAAAAAAATGATCGATACCTGGGTCTAAACCGACCTCATTAATAAATACTAAATTTTCTTTTTTTACATCTGGATTTAGCATATTTATTTCTGGATTAAGGTAACTAGTAGATGCAAAATGACATTTATGTTTTAAACAAAGTTTAGCTATTTCTAAATGTTTGTTTGCTGGTAGTTGAGAAATCACGATATCACCAGGATTTGTTTCTTTAAATAATAAATCAACATCAAACTGTTTTGCGTTCACATTGTTTTTATCTACATGGTCAATACTCTTTATAGCCTTATCTAATGTTCTATTCCATACTGTAAAATTATCTAAATTTTTAGCTAATCTTCTAATTCCGGGTATAGAAGAAAGTCCAGTTCCTATCCAATGTACATGTTTCATAGTCTTATTTACTTTTATATTAAATTGTTTACTACATTAATGAAACTTAAAATACGGAAATTTATTTGACTTCAATAGTATTTATTTTTTTATTAACAGGTCTAGTCTCTGGTTTTATTGCAGGATTATTAGGAGTTGGAGGTGGAATAATAATTGTACCTGTAACTTACTTTATTTTACTTAATCTTGGTTACAGCTCTGAAATTGTGATGCATGTTGCTGTAGCATCTTCTCTTGGTGTAATTTGTTTTACTTCAATTTCTTCCATAAGATCTCATGTTAAGCTTAAAAATACAAATTTAATAATTGTAAAAAAATGGGCAATAGGAATAATAATAGGATCAATTGTAGGTTCTCTTACAGCGAGTTCTATTTCAGGACAGAGTTTAGTAATTCTTTTTGTAATTCTAGCATTTTTGATTTCATTAAATATGCTGTTTCAACAAAACCCAATAATTGTAAGTAACAATATACCATCATCTAATATAATTAACTTTGCAATAAGCTCTTCTATTGGTTTTTTATCTGCAACAATTGGTATAGGTGGTGGCAGTTTTAGTGTTCCAACTTTAACAATGTTTTCAAAAAAGATTCATGAAGCAGTTGGAACCTCTGCTGTTTTTGGTTTTTTAATTGCTTTTCCAGGAACACTTACATTTATGTATACTGGGTCAAATATAAATGAACTTCCCATTTATTCGCTTGGTTACGTAAATATTATAATAGTTTTTTTTATATCGATAACTAGTATATTTACTGCTGGAATTGGTGCAAAAGTTTCATCAAATATAGATAAGTTAGTATTAAGAAAGATTTTTGCTATTTTTTTGTTGTTAACTTGTGCTAGTCTAATTATTGAACATTTTATAATTTAAATGAATTTTGTTGCAGATAGACTAAGTAAAATAAAACCTTCAATGACTGTAGGTATAAATGTCAAAGCTAAAGCTTTGAAGGACGAGGGTAAAGATGTAATTGTTCTTGCAGCAGGTGAGCCAGATTTTAACACACCAAAAAATATAAGAGATGCTGCTAGTAAAGCGATGGAAGAGGGTAAAACAAAATATGTACCAGGTAAAGGTACACCAGAATTACAAAAAGCAATTCAGAAAAAATTCAGAGAAGATAATAATATTGATTATCAATTAGATGAAATCATATGCGGTGTCGGAGGCAAACATATTATCTATAATGCTATGATGGCAACAATTAATCCGGGAGATGAGGTCATTATAACAGCTCCTTTTTGGGTAAGTTATCCCGATATTGTTTTATTAGCAGAAGGGAAGCCAGTGATAGTTGAGTGTCCTCAATCACAGAATTTTAAAATTACACCAGAACAACTTGAAAAAAATATAAACTCTAAAACAAAATGGTTAATGTTAAATAGTCCTAGTAATCCAACTGGATCAGTTTATTCAAAAAAAGAGCTAGAAGATTTAGCTCTTATCTTAAAAAAGTATCCTAATGTTCTTATAATGTGTGATGATATATACGAAAAAATTGTTTACGATGAAGTAGAGTTTCACACTCTTGCTTCTATTGAACCTTCACTGAAAAACAGATGTTTGACACTAAACGGTGTTTCAAAATCATATTGCATGACAGGATGGAGACTTGGATATTGTGGAGCTCCAAAAGAGATTATTGCTGCTATGAACAAAATACAATCACAAAGTACAACATCAACTTCTTCAATTACAATGGCTGCTGCAGTTGAAGCAATAAGTGGTCCGCAGGATTTTATAAACGAGCATAATAAAAAATTTTTGATACGTAGAGATTTAGTATTGAATAAATTAAATGATATTGATGGAATTACATGTCAAAAACCAGAGGGAGCTTTTTATGTTTATCCAAATTGTGAGGGTATAATTGGAAAACAGACACCAAATGGAAAACATATCTCCAATGATGAAGATTTCATGACATACCTATTAGAAGATCAAGGGGTAGCAGGAGTTCATGGTGCAGCATTTGGTTTATCGCCTTATTTTAGATTATCTTATGCAACTAGTGATGCAATTCTAGAAGATGCGTGCAATAGAATAAAAGAAGCTTGTAATAAGCTTACTTAAGATCTTTATCAGCAATTATCTCAGCTAATCTAAGTAGATTAGTAGTTCCAGCACTTCCAAATGGAACACCAGCCGAGATAACTACGTTATCTCCTGGCTTTACTAATTTTTTATTTTTTGCAATTGAACATGCAATATTAACCATATCTTGTGCATTTTGAGCATCTTCTTGAGTATGACAGGAGTTTACACCCCAGTATAATTGCATTTTTCTTGTAGTATTAATATTTGGAGATAAACCAACAATTTGAACTGGCGCTCTTTCTCTAGCCATTCTGGTCGTTGTTCTTCCACTTACAGAAAATGTAATTATTGCTTTTGCATCTGATTTTTTTGCAATTGAGTACGCTGCTAATGTTATTGCATCTGTATTATCAACATCATCAATATTTTCTTGTATAATTCGTAAATCATAATTATTTTTATCGTTTTCAACATTTTCTATAATTTTATTCATAGTTATTACTACTTCTATTGGATGTGCTCCAACGGCAGATTCACCAGATAACATTACAGCATCTGCTCCGTCGTAAATAGCATTAGCAACATCCGATGCTTCAGCTCTTGTTGGAACAAGATTTTCAATCATACTTTCAAGCATTTGTGTAGCAACAACAACTGGTTTACCAAAGTGCCTACATCTCTTAATAATATTTTTTTGAACTATAGGAACTTGTTCTGTTGGCATTTCAACACCCAAATCACCTCTAGCTATCATAATACCATCTGCAGCATTTATAATATCATCAATATTTTTTACTGCTGAAGGTTTTTCGATTTTAGCCATCACGAGTGCTTTATTGTTAATTATTTTTTTTAGTTTGTGAATATCTTCTGCTTGTTGCACGAAAGAAAGTGCAACCCAATCAACTCCCATATCTAATGCCTTAATTAGATCAGATTTGTCTTTTTTGGTAAGAGCGTCTATTGGAAGAATAACATCTGGAATATTTACACCTTTGTTATTTGAGATTTCAGCGTCATTTAAAACTTCTGTAATTAAACTATTTTTTTTTCGTTCAACAACTTGTAACCTTATTCTTCCATCATTTACTAATAAAATAGAATTAGGTGTTAAAAAATCATAAATTTCTTCATGAGGAAAGTTAACCCTATTATTATCTCCGGGTTCACTTGAAAGATCTAGTACAAAACTTTGACCTTTGACTAAATTTTCTTTTTTATTCTTAAATGTACCTACTCTTAGCTTGGGTCCTTGTAAGTCAGCTAATATGCATGATGCATGATTATGTTTTTCTTCAAGAGATCTAATAGTTTCATAATTTTTTCTGTGGGTTTCTAAATCACCATGTGAAAAATTTAATCTAAAAACATCACATCCAGCCACAAATAAATCTTCTATTATTTTTTTATCTGATGATGCAGGTCCTAAGGTAGCTAAAATTTTAGCTTTTCTGTTACGTTTCATTAATTATTATATATATATCACAAAAAAAGATTTATATAATTTATTTACGTAATATGACCAAAAACTTTGATAGAGATTTACTTGCTGATGTTGCAGAAAGATTGATTCATCATCTAAAAAATAGAACAGATGTTCAAAATATTGATTTAATGAATTTGTCAGGTTTTTGCAGAAACTGTCTTTCAAAATGGTATGTTAGTGCTGCAGAGAAGAAAAATATTTCTATTTCATACGATGAGGCACGAGAAATGATCTATGGCATGCCATACTCAGAGTGGAAAACAAAATTTCAAAAAGAAATAACTCCTGAACAAAAAGAAAAGTTTGATAAAGGAAAAACTTAATATAGTTTTTCTAAATTCTCTCCATACATCTCTTTTACTTTAAACCTTCTTACTTTCATGGAAGGAGTCATCATATTGTTTTCAATTGTAAACTCGTGATCAATGAGAATAAATTTTCTTATTTGTTCAATACTAGAGAGGCTTTTATTGACTTTATCTACAACCTCCTTCATCTTTTTATCAAATAAAGAATTTTGAATTATTTTATTCAAATCGCCCTCAACATTATTTTCTTTTGCCCATTCTAAAGCTAGATCTTTATTAGGCACCAATATCGCAACTAGGTAATTTTTGAAATCTCCATATAACATTGATTGAGCAATTTCAGGTTCAATATCTAATTTTGCTTCTATTCTTGAAGGAGAAATATTATCTCCACCAGCATTTACAATAATATCTTTTTTTCTATCCGTTATCTTTAAATAGCCTTCGTCATCAAATTCACCAATATCACCTGTATGAACCCATCCATCAATTATAGTTTTATTAGTTGACTCTGGATCATTCCAATAACCATTCATAATTAGTTCTCCACTAGCTAAAATTTCTCCATCTTCAGAAATTTTCACTTCATTGCCTTGAAGAACTTTTCCAACAGTATCTAACTTAATTTTTTCAGGAGGGTTTGCGGAAATAACAGGAGCTGTTTCAGTTTGTCCGTATCCTTGGAGTAGTGGAAGGCCAAGGGCGCTTAGGTATAATCCAACTTCAAAATTTAGTGCTGCGCCTCCTGATATCAATGCTCTAAGACTTCCACCAAATCTTTTCTTAACTTTTTTTCTTACTATCCTATCCATCAATCCATTCATAAATCTTTCAGAGAAGCTCATCTGCTCACCAAAATATTTTTTCTTTCCTAGATTTAATGTAATTGCAAAGAAGCGTTGACTCAATTTACTTTGGTTTTTTAGACCTTGTGAAATACGTGTGTGTAAAGAGTCATAAAACCTTGGAACAGCAGTCATAAAATGTGGTGCTGCTTCAGCCATATTTACTAATAATTTATCTATACTTTCAGCGTAATAGATTTGTGCGCCTTGTCCCATTTCTAAAAATTGTAAAGTATGTTCATATGAATGAGATAAAGGCAACCATGATAAATATCTAATTTCTTTTGTTAAATCACTAGTAAGACTCTCAAGTAATTTATCACAGGAAGCACAGTTTCTCAGCATTGCTCCATGACTTAACATCACTCCCTTAGGATTGCCTCCAGTACCTGATGTATAAATAATACATGCTGTATCTTTTCTTTTAAAATTTTTTGATAATTCTTCTATTTCATTAGAATTTTTACTTTTTTCTAAATTATCATTTATAATTTTATTGTATGATAAAATATTTACAACTTCTGTATAAGTTTCATTATCATCATTAATTTTTATTACGTTTTGACAATGTGAAATTTTTTCTATTGCAGGTAGAACTTTTTTCATTAACTCGTGTGATGATACGATGGCACATCTAGCACCAGAATGCTCAATAATATATTTATAATCATTGGTTGTACTCGTTGTATAAGCAGGAACTGAAATTGCTCCTATGGACATTATTGCTAAATCAGTGATTTGCCATTCAGGCCTATTTTCAGATAAAATTAGTACCCTATCTCCTTCTAAAATTCCCAGATCTTTTAAGTATGTTGCTAGACTTTCGACTTGTTCTTTTACTTGTGACCAGCTTAAAGAAACATATTTGTCATTCTCTTTCTTCCATAAATATGGTTGATCTTTTAGATCATTTGCTTGATGATAAAATATACCCGGTATGCTATTAAATTCGTCAAAATTAACAATCATGCTTTCTATCCTCCCTACAAAGCTTTGATATTAGACCTATATCGAAATAGTAAAATATGAAACAAAAAAATTATCAAAATTCAACAAAAAATACCCTTGGTAAACTACCCATTTGGAATTTAAAGGATTTATATGAATCCCCAAAAGCCAAGAAGCTGAATAATGATTTAAATAAGCTCAGAATATCAACTAAAAAATTTGAGAAAAAATACGCATCCAAAATCACCAAGATTAGTTCTAATCAACTCTTAAAAGCCATTATTGAATTAGAGGATATTGATATAAAAATAGATAAAATTATGTCTTATTCACATTTATTAGTTGCAGAGGATGGTAATAATGAAAAGAATAAAATTTTTTATCAACAAATGCAGGAGCAAATAACAAATATTGCCTCCTCAATTGTTTTCTTTAGTCTTGAGATAAATGAAATTTCTGAAAAAAATTTAAAAAAAATATATGCTGATAAAAAACTAAAGATTTACAAAAACTGGATAAAAAATATTCGAAAATTCAAACCTTATCAATTAGATGTTAAAACAGAAAAATTACTTCAAGAAAAAAGTATTACTTCTAGATCAGCCTGGATCAGACTATTTGATGATACAATTGCATCATTAAAATTTCCTTTTAAGGGAAAAAATTTATCTAGTGCTGAAATTTTTAATTTTCTGTCTGATAAAAAAGAATCAAATCGTAAAAAATCAGCTGAGGTAGTATCTGCTGTTTTAAAAGATAACATTAGTTTGTTTACATCTATTACTAATAATCTTGCAAAAGATAAATCAATAAATGATAAATGGAGAGGATTGCCAAATCCAGTTAGTTCAAGAAATTTATCTAATGTTGTTGAAGATGAAGTTGTAGAAGCTTTAACTGAAACAATAAAAGAAAATTATCCAAAAATTGCTCATCGTTATTATAAAATAAAATCTAAATGGCTAAAAAAGAAATCTTTAATGTATTGGGATAGAAATGCACCTCTTCCTTTTCAATCACAGAGTATTTATTCTTGGAAAGATGCAAGACAAATTGTAACTGATGCTTATTCAAATTTTGATAAGAGGGCAGGAAATATTGTAAACAAATTTTTTGATAATTCATGGATACACGCTCCAGTCATTCCAGGAAAATCTCCCGGTGCGTTCGCTGCTTCTACTGTTCCATCAGCTCATCCATTTATACTTGTTAATTACCAGGGTAAAGCAAGAGATATAGCAACTCTTGCTCATGAACTAGGACACGGCATTCATCAATATTTAGCAGGGCGAAAACAAACTTATTTTAATTCTTCAACACCGTTAACGCTTGCTGAAACAGCAAGTGTTTTTGGAGAAATGTTAACTTTTAAATCTCTTTTATCTATTACTTCAAAAGAAAATGAACGTAAGGGGCTTTTAGCAAACAAAGTCGAAGATATGCTAAACACTGTTGTGAGGCAGATTGCATTTTTTGAATTTGAAAAACGTATTCATCATCAAAGAAAAATTAAAGAATTAAGTGTTGACGAAATTTGTGAAATTTGGATTGATGTTCAAAAGAAAAGCTTAGGACCTTCAATAAAATTTAATGATGATTACAAATATTTCTGGAGCTACATCCCTCATTTTATTCATTCACCATTTTATGTTTATGCATATGCTTTTGGTGATTGTCTTGTTAATTCTCTTTTTAACGTTTACGAAAGTAAACTCCCTAAATTTGAAGACAAATACATTACTTTGTTAGAGAGTGGTGGTAGTGATACATATGATAAACTATTGAAACCTTTTGGGTTAAATCCCAAGAAAAAAGATTTTTGGCAAAAAGGAGTTAATGTTATTGAGAATCTGATTGACCAATTAGAAGAATAAAATTGATGAAAGATAAAGAAGCAAAATCCCTAACTAAACAACTTACCAGGTACGCTAAAGTTGGTGGAGTTGTTGGAAAATTAGCCACTAAACTTGCAAGTCAAAGATATTTAGGTGTTAAGTTAGATAAAGAAAAACATGCTTCAGAAATAAGAGCTGCTCTTGGAAGTATTAAAGGGCCCTTGATGAAAGTGGCACAATTATCAGCAACCATACCTGACTTACTTCCTGATGAGTATGCACAAGAGCTTATGCATTTACAGTCTAATGCACCACCGATGGGATGGTTGTTTGTTAAAAGAAGAATGGCTGCAGAATTAAAACAAGACTGGCAAAAAAATTTTATCGAGTTTGATAAAGAAGCAACAAGAGCAGCTTCTCTTGGACAAGTTCATAAAGCAAAAATACAAAATGATGATATTGTAGCTTGCAAACTCCAATACCCAGATATGGCTTCAGCAGTTAGTGCTGATCTTTCACAATTAAAAATGATTTTTTCAATTTATCAGTCTTATAATAAAGCGATTAAGACTGATGAAGTATATAAAGAAATTACTGACAGACTCAAAGAAGAGCTAGATTACGAAAGAGAAAAAAAATTAATGGCTGTATTTAGAAATATATTTTCAAATATAAATTTTGTTCATGTCCCAAAAACCTATGATAAATTATCTACAAAAAGATTACTAACCATGAGCTGGCTAGATGGCGAGCCTATTTTAAATTTTAAAAAATCTCCTAAAGAAACAAGAAATACTTTAGCGGCTAATATGTATAAAGCGTGGTACAAACCATTCTTTGAATATGGGGTGCTTCACGGAGATCCACATTTAGGAAATTATTCTGTACAAAAAAAAGACCTTAGTATTAATATATATGACTTTGGTTGTATGAGAATTTTTAATGGTAATTTCATTCAAGGTGTAATTGACTTATATTTTGCTCTTCAAGAAAAAGATAATTCAAAGGCAGTTCATGCATATGAGCAATGGGGATTTACTGATATTACCAAAGAGAAATTAAAAGTATTAAATAAATGGGCAGGATTTTTATATTCACCTTTGATGGAAGATAAAGTTCAAAAAATACAAGAAAGCGATAGTGGTATATATGGAGCACAAATTGCATCTGAAGTTCATCAAGAGCTTAAAAAACTAGGCGGTGTTAAACCTCCAAAAGAATTTGTGTTCATGGATAGAGCAGCAGTTGGACTAGGTTCAGTATTTATGCATTTAAAAGCTGAAGTTAATTGGTACAGAATATTCCATGAGCTCATTGAAGATTTTAACTCAAAAAAATTAATGAAAAACCAACAAAAAGCTTTAAATTTAGCTGACCTATCAATATAAGAACTCATGCTCTTATCTGCCATTAAAGAAAATGATAACAATGAGACAAGAGTCTCTATCTCCCCTGAATCAGTAAAGCTTTTTTCTAGACTGGGTTTTGAAGTTATAATTGAAAATGGAGCTGGAGAAAATTCAGGATATCAAAATTCAAATTATGAAGAAGCTGGAGCAAAAATTGTTACTAGATCTGAATGCTTGAAGGCTGATGTTTGTTTATGTGTTAGAATGCCAAGCACTGATGACATAAATAACTTAAAAAGTAATTCATTACTTATTGGAATTTTAAACCCTTATGAAAATAAATCTGAATTTTCTAATTTAAATAAAAACAAAATATCATCTTGTTGTATGGAATTAATTCCTAGAATAAGTAGAGCACAAAGTATGGATGTTCTATCATCCCAAGCTAACTTAGCGGGGTATAGAAGTGTAATTGATGCAGCGGAGCAATTTGGAAAGGCTTTTCCAATGATGATGACTGCTGCTGGAAGAGTAAATCCAGCAAAAGTTATGATACTTGGTGTAGGAGTTGCTGGTTTACAAGCAATTGCAACAGCAAAAAGACTTGGCGCAGTAGTGTCTGCCACTGATGTAAGAGCAGCAACTAAGGAACAAGTTGAAAGTCTTGGTGGAAAATTCATAATGGTTGAAGATGATGAAGCTGAAAATGCTGAAACCGCCGGTGGTTATGCAAAGGAAATGAGTGAAGATTATAAGAAAAAACAAGCTCAATTGATAGCTGATACAGTTTCAAAACAAGACATAGTAATTTGTACAGCTCTTATTCCTGGCAAAAAAGCTCCAGTTTTAATCACAGAAGAAATGGTTTCCTCGATGATACCAGGTTCAGTAGTAATTGATTTGGCTGTGGAAGCTGGAGGTAATTGCCCTTTAAGTAAAATGAATGAAATAGTAGTACATAATGGAGTAAAAATTGTTGGATATGGAAATGTTCCTGGAAGAGTGGCTAAAGATGCTTCAGCACTGTATGCTAAAAATATATTTAACTTTTTAAGTTTATTAATAGACAAAGAAAATAAAAAAATAAATTTTGATTTTGACGATGAAATAATTAATTCTGTTTTGCTAACGCATGACGGGGATGTAAGATTGGAGCAATTTAAGTAATATGGAAGCACATTCTTCAGAAGTTTTTGTTATAGGACTAACAGTATTTTTCCTAGCTTGTATTATTGGCTATTATGTAGTTTGGTCTGTTACTCCTGCGTTACATAGTCCATTGATGGGTGTGACAAATGCAATATCAAGTGTAATTATAGTTGGGGCAATATTGGCAGCCGGTCCTCAAGGTTTTGATACTTCAAAAATTTTTGGATTAATAGGTGTTGTATTAGCTTCAGTTAATATTTTTGGAGGTTTCTTAGTAACATATCGAATGCTCTCGATGTTTAAGAAAAAAACTAAAAAAACAAAGGAAAAAGAATAATGTCTTCTAACATGGTTGCGATATTATATTTAATTTCTGCGTTATTATTTATCTTTGCTCTAAGAGGTTTATCTCACCCTGAATCTTCAAGAATGGGTAACATTTTTGGTGTTATAGGTATGATTATAGCGGTGTTCACAACGCTAATGTTCAAATCAGTTCTTAGTTATTATGAAATTGGTGCCGCGATACTTATTGGTGGTGCTATAGGTTCATTTATTGCTCTCAGAATTGAGATGACCGCTTTACCTCAATTGGTAGCTGCTTTTCATAGCTTAGTAGGTTTAGCTGCTGTATTTGTTGCTGCTGCTGCATTCTATGATCCCGTAGCTTTTAGTATTGGAAAAGTTGGATCGATTAAAACTGCTAGTTTAGTTGAAATGAGTATTGGAACATTTATTGGTGCTATCACTTTCTCTGGTTCAGTTTTAGCTTTTGGAAAATTACAAGGTACAATTTCAGGAAAGCCAATAGTATTTAAATTCCAGCATTTTATAAATGCACTAATTTTCCTTCTTATTATTTTCTTGATTGTATTATTTGTAATTAATCAATCTCCAACAATCTTTTGGACAATAGTTATTGTTTCAATATTACTAGGATTTCTTGTAGTAATTCCTATTGGTGGAGCTGACATGCCAGTCGTCGTTTCTATGTTAAACTCTTATTCAGGTTGGGCAGCTTGTGGCATAGGATTTACCCTAAGTAACAATCTCTTAATTATAACTGGTGCTCTTGTTGGAGCGTCTGGTGCAATATTGAGTTATATAATGAGTAAAGGAATGAACAGATCCATTATTAATGTTGTTCTAGGAGGTTTTGGTGGTGAGCAAGATACTAGTGCTAGTAAGGATAATTCAGACAAAATTGTTAAACAAGGTAATGCAGAGGATGCGGCATATATAATGAAAAACGCAGACTCTGTAATTATTGTACCAGGATATGGAATGGCTGTAGCACAAGCTCAACATGCTTTAAGGGAAATGGGTGATATATTAAAAAAAGAAGGAATTGAAGTAAGATATGCAATACATCCAGTTGCTGGAAGAATGCCAGGTCATATGAATGTTTTACTAGCTGAGGCTAATGTTCCTTATGAAGAAGTCTTGGAGCTAGATGAAATTAATCATGATTTTCCTATGACAGAGGTTTCTTTTGTTATTGGAGCAAATGATGTAACAAATCCAGCTGCAAAAACGGATGAGTCCTCTCCTATTTTTGGCATGCCTATTTTAGATGTAGAAAAATCTCAGAGCGTACTATTTGTAAAACGTTCAATGGCTACTGGTTATTCTGGCGTTGATAATGAGTTGTTTTATAGAGATAATACAACTATGCTATTTGGAGATGCTAAAAAAATGTGTGAGGATATCGTAAAAAGTCTTTCTGCTTAGTCGCTATTTCTTTTTGCAGACTTCCTAGCTCTTCTAATATTTTCTTCTTTTTCTCGAGCGCGTTTCAAACACGGTTTTTCGTAATGTTTACGTAGTTTCATTTCTTTATACAAACCTTCACGCTGCATTTTCTTTTTAAGCGTTCTAATTGCTTGTTCTACGTTATTATCTTTTACATTTACAAAAAGTGTCATTGAGACGGGCTAGTAACACAAACATATATTATTTGCAAACGAATATATTGAATTAATCTATTGGTATATTAGAAAAAATACTTATATTTATTATGTGTCTATTCTCAAAATATCAAAGATCGGTCATCCAATCTTGCTTAAAGAATGTTCTGAGATAAAAGAATTCTCTTCAGATTCTCTAAAAAAAATAGTTTATGATATGTCTGAAACAATGCTTGACTATAACGGTATAGGTTTAGCTGCACCTCAAGTACATATTTCAAAGAAAATAATAGTATTTCGTAATCCTGATAATGAAGAGAAAGATAAAATTGAGATAACACCATTAATAAATCCTATTTTTACACCCATGGGAAAAGAAACTGAGGATGATTGGGAAGGTTGTTTATCAATTCCTGGTATGCAGGGTTTAGTCAGAAGATTTAAAAAAATTAAATATTCTGGATATGATCTTGATGGTAAAGTAATTGAAAATGAAGTTGAAGGATTACATGCAAGAGTAGTACAACATGAGGTAGATCATTTAAACGGCATTTTGTACACATCACGCTTAGCTCATAAAAATGCTTTTGGTTTTGAAAAAGAAATAACTACATATTGGAAAAATGAACAAAACAGAAAATAAAAAAAAAGAAGATATTCTAAAAAAAACAAAAAAAATTGTATCAATTGAAGGCTGGTCATCAGAAATATTTTCAAAATTACAAAAACAAAACATAGAAAAAAATGATTTATTCTTTTTTTTTCCAGATGGATATAAAGATTTATTAGAATATGCTCTACAAAATATTAATGAAAAACTTGAATATAAATTAAAAAAAATTAATTTGATTAATTTTCCAACTAACAAAAGAATAAAAAAAATATTATTATTACGATTTGATATATTAAATGAAGATAAAGAGTTTTATAAAAAAACCTTTAACCATCTTTTGCTTCCTACAAATAATAAAATATCTAAAAAGAGCTTATATAATTCAGTTAATACGATGTGGTATTTGGCTGGAGATAATTCAACAGATTTCAATTTTTATACAAAAAGACTTATTTTATCTGGGGTATATATTAATGCCTTATTTGCGTTTTTTTCAAAAGAAATGAAGTATGTTGAAGAAAATATTGATAAAAATCTTAAGAGAATATCAAAAATTCCAAAATTTAAGGAGAGAATATCTTTTATTAAAGATAACGCTCCTAAATTTCTAAAAAGTTTTTTAGCTTAAGCTATACTATCTGGCTCTAATTTATTTTGAATTTCTAATATTTTATCTTTAAGTATTAATTTTCTTTTTTTTAACCTTTGAATTTGTAAAAAATCTACAGTATTTTTTTCTTGAAGCCTAACGAGTATTTCATCAAGATCTCTATGTTCTTGTTCAAAATTTTTTAAAATTTCTATAAGTTTGTTTATGTCATCCATGAAAATAAATAAGTAAAAATATAATAATAGTATATAAACGCCCTGTGGTGAAAAAAATAGCAATTTTAACAAGCGGTGGAGATTGTGCAGGTTTAAATGCAGTAATTAGAGCTGTTACCTTAAGAGCACATAATAAGTACAATTGGGAAGTTTATGGAATTAAGGATGGAACATTAGGCTTGTTAAAAGAACCATTAGATGTCATCAAATTAGATCCGCAAAATTTTGAGGGTAGCTTAATGAGAATGGGTGGAACTTTTTTAGGATCAAATAACAAAGGCAACCCTTTTAAAAAAATTATACGGAATGGAAAAAAAATTGACTCATCCGATCTAGTTATAGAAGGCTTTAAAAAATTAGGAATAGATGCACTAATAGGTATTGGCGGTGATGGAAGTTTAAAAATCCTTCAAAGTATTACAAAAAAAGGAAATATAAATTTTGTAGGTATTCCAAAGACTATTGATAATGATGTAAAGCATAATGAGCTATCTATAGGATATGATACCGCAGTTGACGTAGCAACAAATGCCTTGGATATGCTTCAACCAACAGCAGCTAGCCACAGAAGAGTAATGATTTTAGAAGTAATGGGTAGAGATGCTGGCCACATTGCTTTGAATGCAGGGATAGCTGGAGGAGCAGATGTTATTTTGATTCCAGAGATTCAATATTCAATAAAATCTATTGCTGATCATATTGAGAAACTTAGGTCTAAAGGAAGAAATCATGCATTAATTGTTGTCGCAGAAGCTGTAAAAAAAGAAAATGGTAAAAAGGCTACAGTGAAATATGTTGATGGAGAGGTGCGTCTAGGAGGGATTGGAAATTATCTTGGTGATGAAATCTATAAAATAACTGACTCTGAAACAAGAGTTACAGTTTTGGGACATGTTCAAAGAGGTGCCCAACCAACCCATAGAGATCGTTTAATTGCAAGTGCCTTTGGAGTTTATGCTGTTGATTTAATTGCAAAGAAAAAATTTAATAGAGTGGTTGTATGGAAAGACAGAGGAGTACAAGATTTGATGCTTAGTCAAGTTGCTGGATATTCAAAAACTGTTCAAAAAAATGATCCTTTGATTAAAGTAGCTGAAGGACTTGGAATTTATATTGGTGAAATAAACTAAAAATTCCCTAATTTTTTCCATATATAAAAATATATTTTGTAAGGTAATATTCTTGTAAATTTAAAAAAATATACAATCAAATAGGGAAAAATTATTTCAAATTCTTTACCTTTAGTTAACCTATCAAATATTTTTTTTCCTGCATATTCAGCACTTTTTAAAAAAGGCATTTTGAAGCTATTCTTTTGGGTTGCTTCGGTATCAATAAAACCTGGACATATGACTCTAACATTAATGTTCAACTTTTTGAAGTCAAAATACAAGCTTTCACTCAAGCTTAATTGAGCTGCCTTAGAAATTCCATACGCCCCAGCTGTTGGCCAACCTCTATATCCCAACGGTGAAGAAATAATAGCAATCGTATTATTTCTATTTTTCATAACATCTTTTAATTTGTTAACACAATACAAAGTGCCTTTGATATTTACATCTACAAGCAATTCGTAGTTTGAAATATCAAATATTTGATTTTTGTTAGGACTATAAGCTGATGCATTTAATAATGCTATATCAATTTTACCAATATTTTTTTCTATAGAATTAATCGTTTTATCAACATTATTTTTTGAAGAAATATCACAAACAATAGCATGAACTAAATTTTTATTATTATTTAGTTCCAATTTTTTTTTTGCAGATTCAAGTTTTATTTTATTACTTGAAGAAATTACAACTTGCCAATTATTATTTATAAATTCTTTTGCTGTAGCAAAACCAATACCTGAAGATCCACCAGTAATCCATATTGTTTGCAACTATAGACTCCAATCATTACGAATTATTGTTATAATATTTTTTTTATCATTAGGATTTTTGAATTCCATTTTCATGAGCTCTTTTTCAAAATACCAAAGTGTATACTCAGGAAATGGCCCTTTATCTTTTGGATTTTTTGATGCATTGAAAACATACTTATTAGCTAATATTTCAATGTTATTGATTTTTATTTTTTCATCTTCAAGTTGCTTTACTTCTATAGTTCTTACAATACCTTTTTGAGTGTCAAATACTTCTTTCTCATTTAACATTTCAATATTCCAATAATTTAATGGGACTATATTTTTATCTAATTTTAATTCTCCATCCATACCACTAGCAATAAAAAAATTATCTTCATCATTTCCAATTATTTTATATTCTCGATCATCTTCGAAGTCTGTAAATCCATCTATTGATACAAATTCACCATTTTTCCAAGTTTCTTTAGTTTCTTGAAAAAATTTGTATGCTGGAATAAATAAAACTTTAACATTTATCTTTAAGACTGAATGTATAACGATACTATCTTCATTCTCTTCAAATTTTGATATTAAGCTTCCAATATTTTTCTTTTTTCTAATAACATCATAACTCACCTCATTATCTTCTGGTATTGGAAATGGTTGACTAAAAACACTTAAAGAAAAAACAGATAAACAAATTATAAAGATATATTTCACGATTTAATTCTTAATGATGATCTTCCCCCATCTATATGAAATATTTGTCCAGTTATCCAACTATTTTTATCACTTAATAGAAAACTTCCAATATCAGAGAAATCATCACCAGATCCAATTTTAGGTAGAGGATGCATATTTTCAATTGCTTTCTTAATAGTTTCATTACTAATCAACTTTTGTGTCATTTTTGCGTCAGTTAAACTTGGCGCTATACAATTTACTTTGATTTTTGGAGCAAATTCAGCAGCTAAACTCAAAGTAAGCCCCTCAATGGCACCTTTTGCGGTAGAAATTATTGTGTGATTAGTAAAACCTTGTTTTACAGCAATAGTTGAATAAAGAAGAATACTGCCATTATTTTTAGCAAGAGTTTCTTGATTAAACTTAATCGCGTTTATAGCACTAAGTGTATTTATTTTAAAAGAATCAATAAAATCTTCATCTTTAGTCATTTTAAGAGGTTTTAAATTTATAGAGCCAACACAAAAAGCAATACCACTTAATTGATCTTTGTATTCTTCTGAAATACTCTTAACTTTATTAAAATCTAAAACATCACACACTTTGTATTCACATCCAATTTCTTCAGATAATTGTTTTAATTCTGTTTCATTTCTAGAAATAATTATTGGATCATAGTTATTACTTTTCAGTTTTTTTGATAATGATTTTCCAATAGAACCCGTGCCCCCAAAGACAAATATATTTTTGTTAGACATCTTTAACCTTTCTAATTTTAATTTGATGATAACTAATTATCAAAGTTGATAATAACAAAATTGAATTAGTTTGATGTAAACTTGCTACTGGTAAGTAGACATTACTTAAAAGAGTAATAATACCTAAAATTACTTGTAAGCTTAGAAAGAAAATGACTAAATACACAAGAGTACTTGAAACATTTTTATTATCAAATTTAATAAATCTGAAACACACAAATAAGATATAAAAAAAAACAAAAATTGATAACCAGCGGTGGTTAAAATTTATTGCAACTGTATTTTCAAAAATATTATAAATTCCTAAATCATCAATAACATAATCATCAGGTATAATTTTTCCATTCATTAGTGGAAAAGTATTAAAAGATTGTCCAGAGTTTGTTCCTGCCATAAATCCACCTGTTGCAATTGTTATAAATATTAAGATTACAGCAACTAAAATATAAAATTCAATTGTCTTTGGATTAGATAAAAAACTTATATTAGAAGAATACCTGTAATCCATTGCTATCCATAATAGTATAGAGAATATTATAAGAGCATTTAAAAGATGAAAAGTAAGTCTATAAGGGCTTACGTAAGGATTTTCTGTCAAACCACTCTTTACCATCCACCATCCAATAACTGCTTGAAACAAACCAAACACAAAGACAATACCAAGCCTTATGTACAATGATGATTGAATTTGCTTTTTAAAACTAAAATAAATTAATGGTATTAAAAAAACAACTCCTATGGCTCTTGCAAATATTCTATGAAACCACTCCCACCAAAAAATATATTTAAACTCATTTAACGTCATATTTTTGTTAACTATTTTGTATTCTGGTGTTTGTTTATACATTTCGAATACAACCAACCAACTTTCTAAACTCAGTGGAGGAATTACGCCTAAAATTGGACGCCAGTCAGTCATAGAAAGTCCAGAGTCTGTTAACCTTGTGAGACCTCCTATTACTATAATTAATAAAACCATTGCGGTTATTGTTAATAGCCATATATAAATCGCAGGATTATAATATTTTGAAGTATTAGCGTAATTCATTTAGATTATATATAATCCCTAGAAATAATAAAAAAAGTTGTTATTTTTCACATATGACAGAAAAAACTGATGTAGTAATCATAGGTGCAGGTCCGGTAGGCTTATTTGCTGTATTTGAATTAGGTCTTTTAAATATAAAATGTCATTTGGTTGATAATTTAGATAAGGTTGGAGGTCAGTGTGCTGAATTGTACCCAGAAAAACCAATTTATGATATTCCCTCTAGACCAGTTGTAACAGGACAAGAATTAACTGACGAGTTAATTAAACAAATAAACCCTTTTAAACCTAAATTTCATCTCAACCAACAAGTCGAGAAAATTGCTAAAACAGAATATGGTTGGATTGTAGAAACTAATATTGGAACAAAAGTTGAAGCAAAATGTATAGTAGTGGCAGCAGGGGCGGGAAGTTTTGTGCCCCGAAAACCTCCAATTGAGAATATTGAGAATTTCGAAAACAAAAATGTTTTTTACGCAATAAGAGATAAATCAATATTTAAGAATAAAAAAATCTTAATTGCAGGAGGAGGAGACTCTGCTTTGGATTGGACAAACGAACTATCTAAGGATTCCAATATAACTCTAATACATAGAAGAAAAGAGTTTAGGGCAGCACCTGATTCTGTTTCAAAAATGCAAGAACTAGAAACAAAAGGAAAAATTAAATTTTTAAAGGGCCAAATAAAAAAGATTTCTAAAATTCAAGATAGTAGAATAATGCTAGAATACGAAAATGATGATGAAAAATCAAATATTGAAGTAGATTATCTTTTACCATTTTTTGGTTTAAAAATGGAACTAGGTCCAATTGCGGAATGGGGTCTAAACTTACATGAGAACTTAATTAAAGTGGACACTGAAAAATTTCAAACTTCTACACCTTCAATTTTTGCGATAGGCGACATAAATTGGTACCCAGGAAAACTTAAGCTTATTCTATCAGGATTTCATGAGTCTGCTTTAATGGCTCAAGAAGTATTTAAGTTTTGCTTTCCTGATAAGAAAAACATTTTTAGATACACAACATCTTCCAAAGAACTTCAAAAAAAACTAGGCGTTTAATGCCAAAGTTAATTATCACAGATAGATCAGGTAAAAAGTCTGAAATTGAATATGATAGTAATTTTACATTAATGGAAACCCTTAGAGACAATGGCTACGATATTGAAGCTTCCTGTGGAGGATGTTGTGCTTGCGCTACCTGTCATGTTTATATTGATGAAAAATGGACGAACAAGCTAAAAAATATGGATGATGATGAAGAATCTATGCTTGATCAAGCTTTTGATGTTAAAAATAATTCCAGATTATCTTGTCAAATTGAGCTTTCTGAAGAGCTTGATGGTCTAGAGATAGAAATTGCACCAGAATAGTATTGACATAAATTATTAATTTGTATACAAACAGTTTGTATAAAAACTATGGCAGATACTTCTCTTAATGAGAATAGATTAGCATTATTAATTTGGCAAACATCAAACTTATGGCAATCTAAAGTAAGACATAAATTAAAAGAGAGTCAAATCACATTAAATGAATATCTTATTCTTGAGACAATTTATTTATTACAGCAAGAAAACATAAATATTACTCAACAGGATATATGTAAAAATTCGTCTATTGATAGATCAGTTGTTAGCTTACGTGTTTCTAATCTAGAAGAAAAGAAGTTAATATCAAAACAACAGCCACAAGATAAAAGATCTGATAGTTTAATTCTAACAGCAGCAGGGAATGATTTAATTAATAATATCATTGATAATATAATTGAGCTAGAAAATGAATTATTTAATAGATTAGGATCTGAAATTTTTAATTTCACAAATTCATTAAAGTTGTTATTGGGTAAAAAAATTAGAATTAGAGCAAAATTAAATGATTGATCAAGAATTAGCACAATCCTTAAAAGCTTGGCCTTTTAAAGAAGCATTACAAATCATAAAAAAAAATGGTGGTTTACAAAATTTTAAAGTTCCATCAAAGGGATATGTATTACTAGAAACTGGTTATGGTCCATCTGGTTTACCTCATATTGGAACTTTTGGTGAAGTTGTCAGAACATCAATGGTAAAAAATGCATTTAGCTCTATAGTTGATTGCCCAACAAAACTAATTACATTTTCTGATGATATGGATGGATTAAGAAAAGTTCCTGAAAACGTTCCAAATAAAGAAATGTTAGAAAAATATATAGGCAAGCCACTTACTTCAATACCAGATCCATTTGATAAATTTGAAAGTTTTGGACATCATAATAATGCAAAACTTAGAAGTTTTTTAGATGAATTTAATTTCGACTATGAGTTTGTTAGTTCAACAGAAAAATACCAAAATGGAGATTTTAATGAAACAATATTAAGTATATTTGAAAACTATTCAAAAATATTAAATATTATTCTACCTACCTTAAGAGCAGAGAGAAAAGAAACTTACAGTCCATTTCTACCAATAAGTGAAAATTCAGGTGAGGTACTTCAGGTAAAAATTGAAGAATATAAAATGGATTCAAAAACAATTATTTACAAAGATCCATCTTTAGACAAGTTAGTTGAAACAGAAGTAATTAATGGAAAATGTAAGTTACAATGGAAAGTTGATTGGGCAATGAGATGGATGTCATTTGATGTTGACTACGAAATGTGCGGTAAAGATCTTACAGAAAGTGTTGATTTAGGATCCAAGATTTGTAGAGTATTAAATAAAAAACCACCAACTAATCTAATTTATGAAATGTTTTTGGATGAAAAAGGTGAAAAAATTTCTAAATCAGTTGGAAATGGTATTAGTGTGGATGAGTGGCTGCGTTATGCATCTCCTGAAAGTCTCGCACTCTATATGTTCCAAAAACCAAAATCAGCAAAGAAACTTCACTTTGATGTTATTCCTAAAACTGTAGATGATTATCTTTCTCATTATAATTCATACTCAAGTTTAGACAAAAATAAACAGTATGATAATCCTATTTGGCATATTCATTCAGGAAAACCAAATGAATTTAAATCAGAAATAAATTTTAATACTCTAACTAACCTAGTAAATGTTTCTAATTCTAAAGATAAAAAAGTTATATGGTCTTTTATTAATAAATATGATGATAAAATTAATGCTGAAAATAATCCTGAATTTGACCGTCTCATAGACTTTGCACTAAATTACTATGAAGATTTTATTTTGCCTAAAAAGAAATTTTTAGAGATCGATAGTAGTAATAAAGAGGTATTTATTGATATTATTAATGTTTTAGAAAATGAGGTTACTGAAAACAGTTCATCTGAAGATATTCAAACATTATTATACGAAGTAGGAAAAAAGCACGAATTCGAAAACTTAAAAGATTTTTTTAAATTAGTATATCAAGTTATGCTTGGTCAAGATCAAGGTCCAAGACTAGGATCATTTTTTAAATTATTTGGTTTAAGAGAAACTATTGATTATCTAAAAAAATTAATAGATAATTAATTTATTGTACAATAGTTCATTAAAAATATTAAGATTATTACCTCCCGAGTTATCGCATACTATTACAATTAATTTTTTAAAATATTTCAAAGTAAGACAAAAAAATATTGAGGACTCTATTCTTTCACAACATTTAATGGGTTTAGATTTTCCAAATCCTATTGGACTCGCTGCAGGTTTCGATAAAAATGCTGAAGTTATGCATTCCATGTTTTCATTTGGTTTTGGTTTTCTTGAGGTTGGCACAATTACTCCATTACCTCAAAGTGGTAATTCTAAACCTAGAGTATTTAGATTATGTGAAGATAAAGCTATAATCAATAGTTTAGGATTTAATAATAAGGGTATTCAAAAAGTAAAAAAAAATTTAATTAAACACCAAAAATCATACTTAAATAATAAAATTGTAGGAGTTAATATTGGAAAAAATAAAAATTCAACTGAAGCTATTGATGATTATCTAATTGGTTTAGAACAGTTAGGTGATTTTGCAAGTTATATAACTATAAATATATCCTCACCAAATACTGTAGGTTTGAGAGATCTACAATTGCGAGGAAAGATAGAAAAATTAATAAAAAAAATTATAAAGAAAAGAGATGAGATAAAAAATATTAAAACAAAGCCAATATTAATAAAAATTTCACCTGATCTAAATGAGGATCAACTTAGAGATATAGCTTTAATTTCCCTAGCTAATAGCATAGATGGGTTAATACTTACAAATAGCACAATCAAGAGAGAGAGTAATTTAATTTCTGTAAATAAAGGAAAAAAAGGTGGTTTAAGTGGCAAGCCTCTATATGATAATTCAAATATAATTTTGAAAAAAATGTATGAATTAACTAATGGTCAAATACCATTAATAGGAGTGGGTGGTATATCAAGTGGAAAGGACTGTTACGAAAAAATTAAATCTGGAGCTTCTTTAGTTCAACTATATACTGCCTTGGTTTATTCTGGTCCAAATTTAATAAATAGTATGAAAAGTGACTTGATTGACCTAATTAAAACAGATGGATATAAAAATGTATCTGAACTTATTGGTAAATCAGTATAGCAGTGAAAAAAATAAACTCAATTGAAGAAATAATTAATGATTATGACAACTTTATAATTGATCAATGGGGTGTTATGCATGATGGAACATTTGGATATGATCATGCTTTTAATTCTATAAATATTCTAAATAGTAATAATAAAAATTTGTTTATAATTTCAAATTCATCAAAAAGATCAAAAACATCCATAGATAGATTGCCAAAGCTTGGTTTTAAAAAAAATTCTTTTTTAAATACAGTTACAAGTGGAGAAATGATTTGGCAATTACTAAAAAAAAAATATTTAGATGATAAAAATAAAAAAAATTGTTTTCATATTTTTGATGAACAAAAAGAGGATGGTCTCAATTTTAGAGATGGTTTAAATTTTAATTTTGTAGAAAAAGTAGAAGAATCAGATTTAATTTTAGCTTGCACCCCTTTTCTAAGGTTACAACCAATAGATTACGTCCCATTATTAGAAGTAGCTTATAAAAAAGAAATAACAATGTATTGTGCAAACCCTGACTTTGAAACAGTTGAAAATAATAGTAAAAAAAATGTCTTCTGTATGGGGGCTATTGGCGAAATATACAAAAAAATGGGTGGAAAAGTTATTATAAAAGGTAAGCCTGATGTAGCCATCTACACTGAAACCACAAACCAAATTAATTTAGAAAAAAAGAGAACAGTAGCTATTGGAGACTCATTATTTCATGACATTCAAGGTGCTAATAATTTTGAAATAGATAGTGTTTTAGTAAAATCTGGTATTCATAAAGATTTAACTCAAATAAATAATTTAATTAAAAATCATCAAATAGTCCCAACTTATATCATAGATAAATTTAGTATTTAGAATACTTGACAAAGTAATTTTTATATTTACATGCAAACTATTATGTCAATGAGATGTGAATTAACTGGAAAGTCGTTTCAAACTGGTAATAATGTCAGTCATGCTAAAAACAGAACGAAAAGACGTTTTAAACCAAATCTTCAGAATATAACTTTTGCTAGTGAAGTTTTAGGTCAAAAATTCCAATTGAAAGTTGCTGTTAGCACAATTCGAACAGTTGAAAAAAAAGGTGGTTTAGATGAATTTTTGATTAATACACCTAATTCTAAATTACCGTTAAAAGCAAAAAAATTAAAAAAAACTATTCTATCAAAATCTAATTAAATTTTGTAATGGGATTTTTCTTTGAATTAACTACAATACTTAATTCCCTTAGCACTGAACTAATGTGGTTCATAATGCTCCTTTTTTGTTTTTTTTCTATCCTTATTTTTTTAAGGATATTTGGATATATAGGAATTTTTATCTATTCTGCACTAGCTGTAATTACAGGAAATATTCAAGTTTTAAAAACAGTAGATTTTTTTTATTCACCCGAGCCAGTAGCTTTAGGAACTATACTTTTTGCTTCCACATTTTTATGTACTGATATTTTATCTGAATATTATGGCAAGGAAAAAGCTAGAATGAATATTTTAATTGGTTTCAGCGCATTCTTATTTATGACTTTATTAATGGTAATTACTATTGGTTTTCAACCATCAGATGCTGATTGGGTACAAGAGAGTTTATCAAATGTATTTACTCCAATGACAAGATTTTTCATAGCTAGTATGATAGCATATTTAATAAGCCAATATTTTGATGTTTGGTTCTTTAACTATTTGAAGCAAGCTTTATCAGGCAAGTCTCTCTGGTTAAGAAATAATTTATCTACTATTACCTCCTCTTTGGTTGACAACACTGTCTTTAGTATATTTGCTTGGATATTATTAAATCCTGAACCAGTAAGTGTGTATAATGTCATAATGATTTATATTTTAGGCACTTATTTTCTTAGAATATTTATAGCCCTACTTGACACTCCTTTTATTTATATAGCTAAGTTTTTTGTCCCAAAAACTAATGACTAACTTTTCTTGGAAAGTTATAAAAACAAATAAAAATAATAAAGCAAGAACAGGAAAAATTTCTACACCACATGGTGATATTGAAACTCCAGCATTTATTTTTTGTGCAACAAAAGCTGCACTAAAATCTTTTACTACACTTGAAGCAAAAAAAAATAATACACAAATTATATTATCTAATACATACCATTTAATGCTTCAGCCAGGTAGTGAACTAATAGCTCAACATGGAGGTCTTCATAAATTTACGGGTTGGGATGGTCCTATGTTAACAGATAGTGGTGGATTTCAAATTTTTTCTCTTGGACATGGATCAGTTGCTGATGAAATAAAAGGGCGAAAAACAAATTCAAAAAATAAAAAAACTTTAATAAATTTGAATGAAGAGGGCGCATTATTCAAGTCCTATATAGATGGTTCTACTCACATTTTATCTCCTGAAAAATCAATTGAGGTTCAAAGAAATCTTGGTGCAGATTTCATCTTAGTTTTTGATGAATGTACTCCTTATAATGTGGATAAAACGTACACATCTGATTCTATGTTAAGAAGTCATAGATGGTCTTTAAGATCAATCAATGCCTTTAACTCTAAACTTAATTATAATCCTAAATATGGCTCAGCTGGTAGACAAGAAATGTATAGTATTATTCAAGGAGGAATTTACAGAGATTTAAGAGAAGAAAGCATTGAATTTAGTACAAAAAAAATCAACACTTTTGGAATTGCTATTGGTGGAAGTTTAGGATCAAATAAAGATGAAATGAAAGATATAGTTCATTTTACTTCTTCTAAATTAGATAATACTCGTCCAGTACATTTACTAGGCATAGGTGATCCAATGGATATATGGGATTTTGTTGCAGATGGAATCGATACATTTGATTGTGTAAGTCCAACTAGAATTGCTAGACATGGATCAGCTTTAGTTAAAGGTAAACAGGGAAAAATAAACTTAAAAAATGTTAAATATAAAAATAATTTAAACCCAATCGATAATGAATGTAATTGCTATACTTGTAAGAACTTTACACTGGCATATTTATACCATCTTTTTTCTGCACAAGAATTACTAGGATTACAATTGCTTACTAATCATAATATATATTTTATGAATAATCTTATGAAAGAAGTTAGAAGCTCAATTGATAACAATGATTTTGATAATGCAAAAAAGAAATGGCTAAATTCTTAATTATCTAAATGAAAAGTAGCAGATAATTGATTTAGTAATACTTCACCTAATTGATCGACATCCATTATTGTTACAGCCTTACTATAGTATCTTGAAACATCATGCCCAATGCCTATAGCAATTAATTCAATTTCATCTTTTTTTTCAATTTCAGCAATTATATCTCTTAAATTTTTTTCTAAATAATTACCTGGATTTACAGAAAGTGTTGAGTCATCAACTGGAGCACCATCACTTATAACAATGAGAATTTTTCTTTTTTCCTTTCTAAAAGATAATCTATTATAAGCCCATGATAAAGCTTCTCCATCGACATTTTCTTTCAAAATTCCCTCTTTCAATAATAAGCCCAAATTTTTCTTTGATCTCCTCCATGGTGAGTCTGCAGATTTATAGATAATATGTCTTAGATCATTTAACCTACCTGGGTTAGAAGGCTTTCCATTTTTGATCCATTTTTCTCTAGAGTTACCTCCCTTCCAAGCTTTGGTTGTAAACCCTAATATTTCAGATTTAATTAAGCATCTTTCCAATGTTTTTGCTAAAATATCTGAACAAAGAGCTGCAACTGTAATTGGTCTGCCTCTCATTGAACCAGAATTATCAATTAGAAGACTCACAATAGTATCTTTAAATTCAACTTCTTTTTCTATTTTGTAGCTTAATTTATTATTTGGATTAGCAATAATTTTAGCTAATCTTGATGTATCAAGAAAACCCTCTTCCATATTAAAATCCCAATGACGATTTTGTTGAGC